>CAVRNI010000045.1:0-165135 GCA_963722415.1 Ilumatobacteraceae bacterium | reverse complement strand
GATGTTGAGGAGCGCCCAGTAGCCGGTCTTGTGCGGGTTGATCGCACCCAACCAGGCGTTCTTCATCTTCAGGATGACCTGGTTGCCCTCGGCCGAGTAGCCCTCGAACGGCACCGTCGACACGCCACCGATGAAGCTGACGTCCTTGATCGTCTGGAGCACCTCGGCGACCTGCGCGGCACCCATCGCACCGCCGCTGTGGCTGACGCGACCTTCCGGGATGTCCCACGTGTAGGTGAGTCCGTCCTCGGAGATCGTGAGCGCGGTGGCGAACTGCGGCACGGTGTCGCCCTCGAGGCCGTCGGTCACGATGGTCTCGTAGATCGCGCTGAATGCCGGGTCGTACCAGTTGGTGGTGATGGGGTCGTGCTTGGAGACGTCGCGGTTGTAGCCCTCTCGGAGCCCGCCGACCTTCGGCTCGCCGGCGGCCTCGGTGGAGCCGGGGGCCTCGGTGGAGCCGGTATCGGTCGACCCGGCGACGGAATCGCCGCCGCCGTCGTCACCCGCGTCGTCGTCGTCGCCGCCGCACGCGACCAGGATCACCTGGCGGCCGAGGCGCCGATGCCCAGGCGGAGCAGGCCCGTGCCGAACTGGCGTCGGCTGATCAGCCGGTTCTGATATTGCGCGACGAGCTCGGAAGCTCCCCTGACCGCGTCGTCTTGGCTGCCTTGTGAGTTCATGGTGTCTCCCCCGTGTGGCCAGTGAAAATCCCTGTGCCCGACGTACTGCAACGCAACGAAGATCTGGACTTCCGCCGGGAGCACCCGACGCCAGATTATTATAATCGCAACGGCGATGCACGCAAGGAACGTGTCCCGCGGCGGCGACTCGAGCGCCTCCGCTTCGAGCGCGGCGAGCACATCGGCGTCCTTCTCGTTCAGCAGGAGAGCAACTCGTTCGCCGTTCGCCCGGGGGACCTCGGTCAGTTCACCATCCTCACCGGGCGTGAGGCCGACGTCCGTCTCGCCGGCGCGAACAGCGAGTTCGCGGGCGCGTGTGAGGATCGCGACGGCGCGGCGCAACCGTCGTGCCGTTGCTCTATGCGCACGCGATGCCATCGGGCCCGCTCGACGATGCGTCGTTCTCGCGCCTGCGCGACCTTGTCATCGCGGCGCTCCGCGACACCGACGTGATCGACGGACTGATCGTGTGCTTGCACGGTGCACTCAGCAGCACCACGGAGCCATGTGGCGACCAGCGCCTGCTCCAGGCGATCCGCGAGGAGGTCGGCGATCACACACCGATCGCGCTCAGCCTCGACCTGCACGCCAACGCGACAGCCGAGTTGGTCGAGCTCGCCCAGGTGGTCACCGGCTACCGGACGAACCCGCATGTCGATCACGCCGACACCGGGCGTCGAGCCGCCGCGCTGCTGTGTGCCGTCATGAGCGGCGAGCTGGTGCCGACGGTGGCCGTCGCGACGTGTCCGGCGATCTTCCCCGACGAGAGCCTGCGCATCCCCGCCGGCATTCTCGGCGATGTGCTCGACGAGACGCTCGCCACCGCCAGCCGGTCGATCGTCGACGTGAGCGTGTTCCCGACGCAACCGTGGCTCGACGCACCCGGTATCGGGTTCACGACGGTGGTGGTCGCCAACGATGACCATCGCGCCGCCCACGAACTGGCGCACGCGATCACGCGGATGGTGTGGGACCGCCGGCACGAGTTCGTGGTGGAGCGGCTGCTTGCGCCCGCCGACGCGCTGGCTCGAGCATCGGAGAGCGACGTCCGGCCGTTCATCATCACCGAGTCGGCCGACGCGCCGACTGCCGGGGCGACCGGCGACGGTCCGGCGATGCTCCACGCGCTGGCCGGCTGGCGATCGGACCGAACGGTGCTGGCGACGATCGTCGATGCTCCTTCGGTGTCGGCCTGCCACGAAGCGGGTGTCGGAGCCTCGGTGTCGCTACGCGTCGGCGGCTCGCTCGACCCCCGGTGGAGCGGTCCCGTCCGAGTCGACGCCGAGGTGGTCCGGGTCGGCGACGGCGACTACCCGCTCACCGGCGTCGGGTACACCGGGATCACCGTGTCGATGGGTCGCTTCGCCGTCGTCCGGCGGGGCTCCATGCAGTTGTTGCTCACCGAACTGCCGGCATGGTCGGCCGACCCGGGCACATGGCGCCACGCCGGACTCGACCCGTACGACATCGACGTCCTGGTCGTTCGGTCGTGCACCGACTACATCGGCGAACTTCCCGGCCTCGGCCGCGACCGCGGTGGTCGCCGACGTGCCCGGAGCTGCGACGCCTCGACTGACGCGGCTGACGTTCGAGCGCTGCGACGTCGTGCCGTTCCCAGTCGATCCGACGGCCACGCATTGACCGCCGCCGGCAATGGCTACGACACGAACGCAGCGTTCTGCTTCGTGGCGGACGGATAGGCCTGAAGGAACCGCTCGACCGACTCGAAGCTGGCGTGCTCACCGAACGGGATGTCGAGCTCCACGCGTTCGCCACCCGAACACGGCTGCCCCTGCACCACGTGCAGGGTGGTCCGTCCCGCACGGCAGCTCAACACGTAGCTGTAGACCGTGGTGAGCGACGCGTGGTGGTTGCACACGCCGGTGCCACCGTCGTCGTGCGACGCCAGCAACTCGATACACGTCGCCCAGCGCCTCGGCGGTGGCGATGCGGCGCTGGGCCGACGCCAGCCGCAGGTCCGTGGTGACGTGGTCCTCCTGGAGCTCGTGGTGACCGAGCACGACGTGGTGGTTCGTGCGGGCGGTCGGGCCCTCGAGCGGGACGACGGCCACCTCCTGGCCGCGGATCTCGATGCTCGCCGCGCTGGTCGCGTCGATCAGCACGAGGTTCCCCCATGACGTCGGCGCCGAGACGCATGCGGCGCGGACCGCGTCGGCGGCCGACGCCACATCGGTGCCGTGACGCAGCGCCACTTCGGTCATCACGTCGTAGTTGACGAGCCCGTCGAGCGTCACCACGTTCGAGTCGCAGCACAACAGGCCATCGCGATTGGCGCCGATCGAGAAGCCCGAGTACTCGTCGCTCGCAGGATCGTCGCCCGCCCAGGTGGTCATGCCGAGCACGCCGAAGACATCGGCATCGAGCCAGATCCGGTCGTCGAGGTGGGCGCGGCCGAAGTCCTTGTTCTTGAACAGCGCGTAGCTACCGTCGGCGAACCGCAGGACCCCGGTCGTACACATGCGGTGAATGCTAAGTACTCCTGCCACGTGGACGTGCAGCAGCGCACGGTTGACCCGTGCGGCGGTTCACCCGTACCGTGTGATCCTATAATGTTCGCGTCTGTGCAACGCACCGCGCTGGTCACCGGCGCCGCCCGCGGCATCGGTCTGGCATGTGGCCGACGACTCAAGGACGAGGGCTGTCGGGTGTTCGGTGTCGATCTCACCGCCGCATCGATGGACGCCGTGCGCGACCAGTACGACGACGTCGCTCCCGCTGACGTGAGCGACAGCGTCGCGGTCGACGCGCTGCGCGACCGGTTCGGTCATGTCGACATCCTGATCAACAGTGCCGGCATCGTGGGCCCGAACAAGCCGATGTGGGAGGTCTCCGACGCCGAGTGGCGGCAGACGATCGACGTCAACCTGACCGGGATCTTCAACGTGATGCGGACGTTCATCCCCGGCATGACCGACGAAGGATGGGGGCGGATCGTGAACATCGCGAGCATCGCCGGCAAGGAGGGCAACCCGAACCTGTCGGCATACTCGGCGTCGAAGGCGGCGGTGATCGGCCTCACCAAGTCGGTCGGCAAGGAGCTCGCCACGACCGGCGTGCTCGTCAACGCGATCGCGCCGGCGGTGATCGCCACCGAGATGAACGCGGACAACACCCCGGAGGTGCTGCAGTACATGATCTCCAAGATCCCCATGTCTCGCACGGGCTCGGCCGAGGAGGTCGCTGCACTCGTCGCCTGGCTGAGCTCCGAAGAGTGCAGCTTCTCCACGGGCGCGTGCTACGACATCTCCGGCGGACGGGCGACGTACTGATGAGCGACCGTGTGTTGGTGACCGGTGCCAACGGCTGCCTCGGTGCGTGGGTGGTGAAGCTGCTGTGCGACGAGGGCACCGAGGTGGTGGTCTTCGACAAGAGCACCGACGAGCACCGCCACCGCCTGATCAACGACGGCAGCATGCCGGATGTCGAACCCAGGATCGGCGACCTCACGGTGCAGCGCGACGTGCTCGACGCCGCCGAGGGAGCGACCCACGTCATCCACCTCGCCGCGCTGCAGATCCCGTTCTGCCGAGCGGACCCTGCGGCGGGCGCGGCGGTGAACGTCACGGGCACGGTCAACGTGTTCGAGGCCGCCAGACAGCACGGCATCACCCAGGTCGCGTTGGCGAGCAGCATCGCGGTGTTCGGCACATCCGCCGACTACGCCGATCGCATCATCCCGGCCGACGCGCCGCGACAGCCCACCACGCTCTACGGCGTCTACAAGGTGGCCAACGAGGATCTCGCCAAGGTCTATTGGAACGAGCACCACGTGCGCAGCGTCGGACTGCGTCCGCACACCGTGTTCGGCCCCGGCCGTGACCAGGGCATGACGTCACTACCGAGCGTCGGCATCGAGAAGGCGGTGCGGCGCGAAGCGTTCCACATCGACTTCGGGGGCTCCCTCGACTTCCAGTTCGCCCGCGACGTCGCGGCCGCGTTCATCCACGCCGCTCGCGTCGAGCTCGACGGTGCCCCCACCTTCAACCTGGCGGGTCACAGCGTCACCGTCGCCGAGTTCGTCGAGATCACCACCGTCGGTCACCGGGTTCGACCAGATCACCTCCGGAACCACACCGCTCCCGGTGGTCGAAGGCGCGGATGCGACCGAGTGGTTCCAGCGCGCCGGAGGCCCCCAACCGACACCTCTGCATGACGCGATCGCCATGAGTGCAAGCATGTTCGCCAAGGCCACCCCGTAGCCGAAGACTGACGATCGACACCGCCGACATGCATCGTGGAGGAACGGCCATCCAACGGTTGACGAGAGACACGAACAGCTTCTACTTCGACGCCGCCGCGGCCCCCGCGCTGACGATTGCTTCGGGCGACACCGTGGTGGTCGAGACCCAGGACGCCCACTGCGGAACGATCACCGGTGCGGATGTGGTGTACACGACGTTGGCCCAGGTGATGGAGCGGATCGGTGGCGCCAACCCGGTGACCGGGCCGATCGCGGTCGACGGCGTGGTTCCAGGAGACCTCCTCGCGATCGAGGTGCTCGACGTGATCGGTGCGCCCGTCACGGGCTTCGGGTACATGAACACCACGTCCACGCTCGACCCGTCGTTCGAAGCCGAGACGACGATCTGTCATCGTCGGGGTGACATGGTGGAGATCCCCACCCATCGTGGCCCCGTACGCGTTCCGTATCGGCCGTTCGTGGGGACCCTCGGCGTGGCGCCGGTCGGCGAGCCGGTGAAGGCATTCCTGCAGCGCGACGACATGCTCGGCAACGTCGACATGCCGGAGCTGTGCGCCGGGTGCACCGTGGTGCTGAGGGCCAATGTCGCCGGCGGGATGTTGTCGCTCGGCGACGCCCACCTCGCGCAAGGTGATGCCGAGATCCATCGCTCGGCCATCGAGACGCAGGCCGACGTCACGCTCCGCATCTCGAACCTCGGTGCCGATGCGGCCGCGTACCCGGGCCTTCCTCAGATCAACAGCGCGGAGCGGCTCGGCAGCGTGGCCCCCGGTCCCGGCCATCTCGAGGACCTCGTCCGCGCCGCCTACGACGACCTCGCGGCGCGGCTCCGCGATGACCACGGGTTCACGCTCCCCGAGGCGTATCGGCTGCTCGGCGCCGTCGGCACCGTGCGGATCGGCCAGGTCGTGCCCCCCGTCTTCTCGGCGATGGCCATGATCGATCGTCGTTATCTGACCGTCGACAGCAAGGCGATCCGCGTCTGATGGCTGCTCGCCGTCCGGGGCGCGTGCTCGTCCTCGGGTGCGGCTCGGTGAGCCAGTGCACCCTCCCCCTCCTGATTCGTGACCTCGAGCTCGATCCGGCACACGTCACCGTCGTCGACTTCGTCGACAACCGCGCCCGCGTTGCCGAAGTTCTGGCGCTCGGCGTCGCCTACGAACAGGACCGTGTCACCCCGGAGAACCTCGACAGCTTCCTGTCGGCACGCGTCGGCGAAGGTGACCTGCTGCTCGATCTGGCGTGGAACATCGACGCAACGACGATCCTGCAATGGTGCCGCGACCACGGCGTGCGCTACCTGAACACGTCGGTCGAGGTGTGGAATCCATATGACCACATGCAGTCCGTCCACCCGCTGGACCGCACGCTGTACGTGCGTCACATGGACCTTCGACGGATGATCTCGCGGTGGGGAACGAACGACGGCCCGACCGCCGTCGTCGAGCACGGCGCCAACCCGGGCCTCGTGAGTCACTTCGCCAAGCAGGCGCTGACCGAGATCGCCACCCGGCTGCTCTCCGAGTCCCGAGCGGGCGAACGGACAGCCGCGCTCGAGGAAGCACTCGCGGCTGAGCGGTTCAACGAACTGGCGATGCTGTCGGGCACCAAGGTCATCCACATCGCCGAGCGCGACACGCAGATCGCCGATCGACCCAAACTGGTCGACGAGTTCGTGAACACGTGGTCGGTTGAAGGCTTCTACGAGGAAGGTGTCGCACCAGCCGAGCTCGGTTGGGGAACCCACGAGAAACGGTTGCCAGCCGAACGCGTACGTGCACCGCGGGTTCGGCCCGCGCAACCAGATCTGTCTCGCGCAACCGGGAATGGAGACGTGGGTGCGCTCGTGGGTGCCGTGCGGCGAGACGATCGGCATGGTGATCCGCCACGGTGAAGCGTTCACGATGAGCGACCACCTCACGGTGTGGGGTCCCGACGGCCCCGCCGGTGAACCGGTGTACCGGCCGACCGTGCACTACGCCTACTGCCCGGCCGACGTGGCGATCACCAGCGTCCACGAGCTGCGCATGCGGCGTTGGGAGATGCAACCCCATCAGCGCATCATGAACGACGAGATCGTCGACGGCGAGGATCAGCTCGGCGTCCTGCTGCTCGGCCACGACTACACCGGATGGTGGACCGGCTCCCTGCTGTCGATCCAGGAGGCGCGAGCGCTCGTTCCGGGACAGAACGCCACGACGATGCAGGTCGCCGCCTCGATCGTCGCCGCCGTCACGTGGATGATCGACCACCCCGACGCCGGCGTGCGCGTGCCCGACGAGCTTCCATGGGAGCCGGTGCTGGCGGTGGCCCGCAAGTACCTCGGAACCTGCCACTCCGATGCGATCGAATGGACGCCGCTCCAGACGCGTCGCGCACTCGACTTGTTCCCCAACTTCGGCGACGCCGCCGACAGGCTGGATCTCGACGACCCCTGGCAGTTCGGCAACTTCCTCGTGCACTGACCGGGCCGGTCACCGCGGGCTACTGGGTGCAGTCGGCGAGTCCTTCCAGCACTCCTTCCCAGGCGGCGCTCGAGGTCTCGTTGACGTCGTCGGCGATGTTGTCGGCGCTGCGCTCGAGCACCGTCAGATCCTGCTGGACGAGCTCAGGTTGGCCTTGGATGACGTGTTCGTAGAAGTCGGCCAGGTTGTTCTGAATGTCGGCCCGGTCTTCCGCGGTGTAGAAGGCGTACTTGCCGGCGAGGTCGTCGAACTGCTCGTTGATGTCGGCGAGCGCTTCGTCGGCTTCGGCCGGGCTGTCGGCGTCGCGGAGATCACAGACCGCTTCGCCGAGCTTCTTGCCGTCGCGTTCGGCCGCGTACTTCTGGCTGCAACCAGAGATGAGGAGCACGGCAGCGGCGAGGGCGGCGATGATGATCCGGGGCTTGGTCATGGAGTGTCCTTGATCGTGGTTCGGGTCGTGCGAGGGCTAGGCGACCGCGGGACGGGCGCCGCGGAGCTGGAAGGCCAACACGATCTGGGTGATGCCGTGCATCAGGGCGCCGAGGCCGACCCACAGCACCAGCAACCAGGCCGACCGTCCGGGGTAGCCGATGGCCCACACGCCGATGAAGATCTGCGCGATCCCGGCCGCCAGGCCGAGTCCCCACAGCTCCAGCTGGTGGCGGGCGAGGATGCTGAAGATGAGGGTGAAGACGCCCTTGATGAGGAGGTACCAGCCGACCAGCAGGGCCAAGGTGCCGAACGTCTGGAACGGCGACATCAAGGCCATGATCCCGGTGACGACGAAAACCACGCCCAGCACGGCGTGCACCCATTTCCATGCCTCGGCGAACGGGATCTCGACGAGCTCGTTGACACCAGCCGCGATGAGCACGAAGCCCGCCAGGTAGCCGATCGTCGCCGGCGTCGTCGGATCGAACCCCAGCACGATGAACGACACGATCACCCAGGCGATCCCCGTCACGAGGAACAGCCACCACATCCGTGTGACTGCGTGTCCGACGTCGATCGCGTCCTGCTCGGTCATGACGGCCATGTCGATCCTTTCGCCCCCGATTCGCGCTCCTCATGAGGAGCCACCCGGCCCGCTGTCCTGACCGACGGCCCGGAACGGAACAACAATCGTCGACGCCCGTCGCGTCGGAAGTCAAGTTCCGCGAATGATCGATGACGCGGCTGACGTTACGGCTCGGCGTGGCGCGTCAGGGCACCGAGTTGCTCGAGGACGGTGAGCTCGTCCCAGTACTGGCGGAGCGAGCAGATCCGGTCACCGATGAACTCGGCGACCGTGATCCCGTGCAACGCGACGCGGAGACCGGACGACTCGATGTTCATGCCGTCGGCGAGGACGATGGGGCCACTGTGAGTCATCTCGACGGTCCACTCGACGCACGCATGATCACCGCCGACGTCGAGGGCGGTGACGTGCAACTCGACGTCGGCGAACGCGCCGTCGCGCCGATCGAGCTCGTCGAGCAGCTCGTCGAGGGATGCCGTCGACAGCGCGGGGCTCCACGCTCGGACGTCATCGGTGAGAACTTCCTGCAATGTCTGCCGGTCGCGGTCGATCGCGGCGTGCAGCGCGCGTACCAGCGTCGTCGCCCGGTCGTGGTTCGACGTCATCGTCGCAGCAGCGTGGTCTTGGTCGCCTCGAACTCGGCGTCGGTCAGCACACCGGACTCGTGCAGCGCTGCCAGTTCTTTCAGGTCGGCGATCAGGTCACGTGGGGCTGGCGCGGGCACGGGAGGCGCAACGCGACGGGTCGATTCGAACTTCTGCTGCAACTGCCGGTTGTAGGCGGCCTGGTTGGTCCGATTGCGCGGACCGGAGAATGGCATCCAGGTTTCGCGGGGCCGGTACAGGAAGAGCATGTCGATCGAAGGCGCGCAGCATAGACCGTCTCGAGAACGCCGCGAACTTGGGCACGGTCATCCGACCCGCACGACGGGGTAACGTGCGAACGTGACGGAGCAGCGCCGAGCCTTGGCGGAGCTGCGCGCGCCGAGCGTGGCTTCCGAGCTGGACGAGGGCTCGATCCTCGTGCTCCCGATCGGGGCCACCGAGCAGCACGGGCCGCACCTGCCGTTCAACACCGACAGCGTCATCGCCGAGGCGGTCGCCGCGGCGACGGTGTCCGATGTGGGCGCGAAGGTCGATGCGTGGCTGCTCCCGCCGTTGGCGTTCACGAAGTCCAATGAGCACGCATGGTCGGCGGGCACGTTCTGGCTGTCGGCGCGAACGTTGTTGAGCGTGCTGGAGGACGTCGGCCGTTGCGTTGCCGCGACGCCGGCGCGCCGGCTGGTGTTCCTCAACGGCCACGGCGGCAACTCCTCGCTGCTCAACACCGCATGCCGCGAGCTCCGCCTCCAGTTCGGGCTGCAGACCTTTCTCGCCCATCCCAGCCTGCCGCCCGACCATGGCGGCGCGAGCCCGGAAGAGGAGCTGGGAATGGGCATCCACGGCGGCCTCGAGGAGACCTCGCTCATGCTGCACCTGCGTCCGGAGCTGGTCGATCTCGCGGCCGGGTTCCGCAACGTGCCGGAGTCGCTCGCCGCCAACCGTCACGTGCGCTTCGGCGGCACCGTCTCGTTCGGCTGGCTCTCCAACGACTTCGGTCCATCTGGGCTGATCGGCGATCCCACCGGCGCGACGGCCGAGCGCGGCAAGATCCTTTTCGACGGCGCGGTGCACGCCTTCGGCGAGGCGCTGGCCGAAATCGCCAGGTTCGATTTCGGCCGGCCGCCGAGCTGAGCTCGCGGCGACCGTGTCACTGAGCCGGCGGGCGACGACGTCAGGCGTCTGCAGACGCCGATCAGAGGAGCGGTACGACCTCTTGCATGTACCGGCTCATCTGCTCCTCGGCGTCGGCGTAGCTGTCACCGGGGCACTGCGGGAACACGGTCAGGCGGCTCATCGACAGCGCGTCGCGGTAGCCGGCGATTCCCTCGGCCACCTCCTCGGGGCTCCCGATGATCCAGACCTTCTGTTCGACAGACTCCTCGAGGGTCGGGATCAGTCCCGGCGGGGCCGGCTTGCCGTCGGCGCCCATGTACCCCTTGGACCACCCATAGGGACCGAGGAACTTCCAGAACTCGTCGTGACCCGTGCGGGCCCGTTCCCACGCCTGCTCATGGGTGTCCTCGACGCGGATGTTGAGCACGAGCTGGCGCTTCTCCCCGGGCGAGAGAGCAGTGCTGTGGTGCGCGTCGTAGATCTCGGCGAAGCGCTCCCACCGGCTGCGGACGAACTCGTGATGGAGCAACCAGAACACGCCGCCGAAGCCGCGGGCGGGCACGTGCTCGAGCGTCGGCGGGGAGGTGATGGCCTGCCAGATCTCGAACGGGTAGAGCGGGCGCGGAACCAGTGTCAGCTGCTCGACCTGCCCGCCACGGTCGGGGATCCCCGGCGGCGGAAGGTCCCAGTGGGAACCGTGGTAGCTGAATGACTCGTTCGCCATGGCGGCGAGGATCACGTCCATCGCCTCGTCCATCATCTCCCGGTTGATGCGATCGGCCTCGACCTGGTCCGGGTTGTCGAACGACCCGACCTTGGTGCCGAGCGGTTGCGCCTCCCTGGGGACCGTGCCGCGGCCGACGCCCAGGACTCCTCGGCCCCCTGAGAGGTTGTGCATCGTCGAGAAGTCCTCGGCGAAGCGCAGCGGATGCCACTGCGGGACGATGTGGAAGAGGGCGCCGATCTTGATGCGTGACGTTCGCTCCGCGAGGACCGCACCGAACAGCACGCCGTTGGGGATGACCTCGTAGCCCTCGTGCTGGAAGTGGTGCTCGGTCAGCCAGAAGGTGTCGAATCCGACCTCCTCCGCCTTCACGCCCATGTCGAGCATGCGCGTCGCCGCATGCCACATCTGCTCCTGCGTGTAGCGCCGATCGGTCGGTGCAGGAGGCCCCGCCCCGGCGTCGTCCATCTCGACGCAGCCGAACAGGAACACGCCGTGCTGCAAGCTCTCCTGCACGCTGCCTCCTTGATCTCGCGTGCTCCAGCTACATCGACCCGCCGGGGCCGAGGTCGATCGGGAGATCGAGCCGCACGCTCTGCACCGTGATCGTGGCCACGACAGTATCTTCTGCCCGCGCGTGCGCCGGTGCGACGTCCGACTGTGGGTTCCGATCGAAGGCGGGGAAGCGGGCACCGGAGACATCCAGCCGCAGCCGCGTGCCGGCGGGGCACCGCCAGGCGATCGGGCGCAGCTCGATCGTGTGCTCGGTCGACGCGTTGTCCGGGTCTGGCCGGCATCGACGGGCTCCGCACGCGAGTGCGCGTGACGAGCCATCCGGCGCGACCAGGACGAGCGTGGCCACGAGGTCGTGAAGCGGGCGATCGCACGTCGCGACGATCGTCGTCACTGCACTGCCGGCCAGGTCGAGCGCGTCGGCCAGGACGTCGCTCGTGTAGCAGAGCACGTCGCGTCGATCCTCCGCCGCGGCCTCGTCCTGAAGGTCCACCGCGTCGCCCGGGTACGGCACGAGGGGCTCGACCACCAGCACGTCGGGGGGACCGGGATCGGCGTCGCCACGTACGAGGCGCCCGTCGCCGTGGCGCGAGTTGGCGTTCCCATCGCTCGTCGCCGTCCAGCACTCGACCCGGCCCGGCGGTGGCCACGTGCTCGCCGTCCGCCAACCCGATCCGACGCTGAGATACGTCACCGCGCGGATCGTTCACGACTCGGTCGCTGCTCGCGGTCGAACACCCGGTCGAAGAAGGCGACGAGGCGTTCGGAGACGATCGCCGGACTCGCCTCGTCGCCCAGCTCCGCGCCGCCGTGGCGGGATCCCCAGGGCATGTGGGTCCACGGTCCGCACACCGCCTCCGCGTCGAGGGCGTCGATGATCCGGGCCGTGCCCGACGAGAAGTCGTCGAAGTAGCCGAGGACGGTGAAGACGGGAACGTCGATCATGGAGAGGTCCGGCCGGCGCTCGGCCCAGTACGCATCGTCGCTGGGGTGCTCCAGCCATTCGGTGAACCAACGCGGTGGGTCGTCGCCGAGCGCCGCGCTGACCGGCAACGACCCGACGTCGTAGCGATCCGGACCGCGCCGATGCTCCTGGCCGGCGAGTTGCGCGCTCCAGAATGCGACGAACGGGAGCCGTAGGCAGCCGCCCTCGTACGTCCAGCCTTCGTAGGGGTCGGGACAGCACATCATCGCCGCGATGCCCCGCAGCGACGGCGGGCGCTGCGCCGCGGCGTACAGCTGCGCCAACCCCTGGTACGAGAAGCCGTACGTCGCCACCCGGCCGTCGCTGAACGGGAGCGCGGCCGCCCATTCGATGGTCGCCGCACCGTCTCGGGCCTCGTCGACGAACGGCGTGAACGTCCCATCCGAGTCTCCGCGACCACGACAGTCCTGGACCACGACGACGAAGCCGCGGCGGGCGAACCAACTCGGATGGGGCAGCACCGGCGTCGAGGCCACCGCCCGTCCGTACGGGAGGCGCTGGAGCAGGACCGGCCACGGCCCGGCGCCCGCGGGGCGCCACACGTCGGAGACGAGTGTGACGCCGTCCTCCGTCACCATGCTCACGCCGGCGTCGTGCACGACGTCCTGACCGGATTCGTCGTCCGTAGCCGGCACATCCCTCTCCTACCACACCGAACATTGCCCAGGCCACACGCATTGAGGCCACACGCATTGACAGGGAGTGACCCAGCCTTCCGCGCACGATTCACACGGCCGAAACGCGAATCGAACCGGTCATGTCAGAATGGGGGCCCGATCTCCAACAACGGGGGCAGCCCTGCGAGCTTTCGATCTTCTCTATGACGGCGCGCGCCGGACGCCAGATCGACGCGCGTTTCATTGGGTGGAGCGCGACAAGAGCCTCAGCTACGCCGATGCCGTGGCGACAGTCGAGCGCGTGGCCGGTGGACTCGCGGCCCTCGGTGTCGGCCACGGCGACCGGGTCGGCATCTTCGCTCACAACGGCCTCGACTATCTCGCGGCGATGTTCGGAGCGTGGCGCCTCGGCGCGATCAGCGCACTCGTCAACCTGCAGTACGCGGACGAGCTCGACTACTACGTGAACGATGCGACGCCGCGGGTGCTCATCTACACCGGCGACCACTTCGCGACGGTCGACCGCCACCGCCCCAACCTTCCTTCGGTGGAGCACTACGTGTGCTTCGACGGGGCGCAGGAGGGAGCGATCGGTTGGGAGGAGATGGTCAGTGGGGCGCCTGCGCCGCCACCGGACCGGACAGCGGACACCGACCTCGCCCACCTCTCGTACACGTCGGGCACATCAGGGCCGCCGAAGGGCGCGTGCCTCGCGCACGAGCCGACGATGCGCGCGACGCGCTGCATCGCGGAGCGCCTGCGCATGCGTGGTGACGATGTCAGCCTCGGCCCGACCGCGCTCTCGAGCTCCTACCAGCTGGTCGCCAACCTGCTCCCGGTGCTGCATGTCGGGGGGACGGCGTGTGTGATGAGCCGCTGGGCCCCAGAAACGGGTTGGGACGCGGCCGACCGGCTCGCGGCCACTGTGTTGGCGGGGAACCCGACCGTGCTTCGCGACCTGCTCGACGAGAGCGCTCGCCGAGGTGGGGCGCCATCCCGCCTCCGTCTCGGGCTGTCAGGGGGTGGACCCGTCCCACCCGACCTCAAGCACGCATGGCGAGACCGGCTCGGCTTGCCGCTGTGCGAGAGCTACGGCCAGAGCGAGCTCGGCGGGTTCGTCGGGCTCTGGGCGCCGGACGACCCGGTGACGACGGAACGGGTGGCGTCGTGCGGCCGCCCGTTGCCGGACAAGGAGGTCCGCGTCCTCGACGACGACGGCGAGGAGGTTCCGGTCGGCGTCATCGGCGAGATCTGCCTACGTGGCGGGTTCATGGCGCGATATTGGAACCGCCCGGAGAAGACGGACGAGACGCTCCGCGGCGGCTGGTTGCACACGGGTGACGTCGGGGTGATGGATGCGGAGGGCTACGTGTTCATGAGGGGACGCCTGTCCGAGCGTCTCCTCGTCGACGGTGCGCACTGGTATCCGCGTGACGTCGAGGAAGTGCTGCTCACCCACGACGCGGTGCGGGACGCCGCGCTGATCGGTGTGCCCGACGGCCAGGGCGGGCACCGCCCGTTGGCCTTCGTCACCCTGCATCCCGACCGCGACGTCGAGGCCGATGCGCTCGAGGACTTCGTCCGCACGTCGGCACCCTCGGTCGTGCCTGGTCTGCGCGTTGAGGTCATCGAGGCGATGCCGATGACGCCGACGGGCAAGATCAGCAAGGCCGTGCTCCTCGACGAGGTCGCCAGACGATGACCGAGTTGGCGACCGCGGCGGACACCGCGCCGACGGCGATGCCCCAGAAGTCTGCGACGCCGGCTCGACTCGTCTCGCGCTTCGTGCACTTCGTGCTGCCGCCGCTCGCCGTCGCGGCGGCTGTCGTCGGTGTCTGGTTGTTGGTCACCTACCGACTCCTCCGCAGGGACCAGCGCGCCTTCCTGCCGCCGCCCCAGGATGTCGTGTCGCGCGGCTTCCTCGAGTGGGATCGTCTGCAACCGATCCTCGAGGGCCTGGCCCGCACGACGGCGGTCGCCGTGACCGGCCTCGTCATCGCGTTCGTCATCGGCACGCTCGTCGCGATCGTGATGAGCCAGGCGATGTGGCTCGAGCGCACCGTCTACCCGTACGCCGTGATCCTGCAGACGATCCCGCTCGTCGCGATCGCGCCGATCATCGGTCTCAAGATGGGCTTCTCGACCAACAGCCGGATCGTCATCTGCGTGATGATCTCCATGTTCCCGATCATCGCCAACACCCTGTTCGGGCTGAAGTCGGCGACCGGGCCGCAGCACGATCTCTTCACGTTGCACCGGGCGAGTCGGTGGACGCGCCTGCGCAAGCTGCAGTTCCCCGCCGCGTTGCCGGCGATCTTCTCCGGCCTGCGGATCTCCGCCGGTCTGTCGGTGATCGGTGCCATCGTCGGCGAGTTCTTCTTCAGGGCCGGCGATCCTGCCGCGGCGGGGCTCGGCCGACAGCTCAGCGTCTACCAGAGCCAGCAGCGCACGCATCTCGTGATCACGGCGCTGTTCTTCTCGTGCCTGCTCGGCGTCGCGCTGTTCACGATCGTGACCGCCATCGGCACGCAGGTCACGAAGAACTGGAGCGACACGGCCCAGCGTCCCGTGCGCCCACTGTCGGCGTCGCGACCGTCCCAACGGGCGCCGTTCGTCGACCGCCCTCTCGACGCCAACGCCTAGATCGAAACCAACCAAGGGGAGGACCAGTGCACATCAGGAACAAGGCCCGAATCATCACCGCCGTGGCCGCGCTGACGATTGTCGCCACGGCGTGCGGCGACGACGACGAGGCGGACAGCACCGACAGCACCGACAGCACGGCCAGCACCGACAGCACGGACAGCACGGACAGCACGGACAGCACGGCCAGCACGGAAGCGCCGGGCGCGACGGGGGAGACGCGGGCGGCAGCAGCGTGTACGACGTGGACCTCACCGGCATCTGCCCCGATCCGCTCGTGATCCAGACCGACTGGTTCCCGGAGCCGGACCATGGCTACACCTACCAGGCGATCGGCACCGGAGGCACGGTCGACGCGACGAAGGGGACGTACTCCGGGCCGCTCGCCAACACGGGCATCACGCTGGAGATCCGTGCGGGTGGCCCGTACATCAGCTTCGCGCCGCCGGCACAACAGATCTACGCCGATCCGTCGATCTTCGCCGGCTACGCCGACACCGGCGATGTGATCCGCAACGCCGGTGCCGAGCAGCCGCTGATGAGCGTGTTCGCGAGCTACGACATCGGCCCCCAGATCCTGATGTGG
The DNA here is from genome assembly GCA_963722415.1 of Ilumatobacteraceae bacterium. Classification (GTDB taxonomy): domain Bacteria; phylum Actinomycetota; class Acidimicrobiia; order Acidimicrobiales; family Ilumatobacteraceae; genus JALOLG01. The sequence continues at coordinate 148,967 of CAVRNI010000045.1, read as the reverse complement.
GACCCGGTTGCCTATCCCGACGTTGCGACGATCGAGGACGTGAAGGAGTCGGGGGCGACCGTGCTCTACTTCGAAGGCGCGGCGTACATGGACTACCTGCTCGAGACGGGAAGGCTCGATCCCAACCAGATCGACGGATCCTACGACGGCAGTCCCGGTCGCTTCGTCGCTGAGCAGAACCTCGTGCAACAGGGTTTCGCCACCAACGAGATCTACAAGTACGAGAACGACATCCCCGAGTGGAACAAGCCAGTGGAGTACCTGCTGATCCACGACACCGGCTTCGACATCTACCAGTCGGCCCTTTCGGTGAAGCCCGAGGCGCTGACCGAGAGCAAGGACTGCCTCGCCAAGCTCGTGCCGATCTTCCAGCAGTCGCTCGTCGACTACGTGAAGGATCCCGAGCCGATGAACGAGAAGTTCGTGGAGATCGTCACGGAGTTGGACACGTTCTGGACGCTGACGGCAGCCGGGAACGCCGACGCCGTGCAGAGGATGCTCGATCTCGAGTTGGTCAGCGACGCCGGCAACACGACGATCGGCGACTTCGATTGCGAGCGGGTCGACGGCCTGATCGAGAAGCTGCTCCCGGTGTTCGAAGCGAAGGGTGTCACCGTCCCCGCCGACACGTCGTGCGATCAGGTGGTCACCAACGAGTTCATCGACACCTCGATCTCGTTGGGTCAGTGAGCGAGTAACGCACCCCGAGTAATTCAGCATTATTCAGCAAGGTGTACGTCGTCGACCCTCCACCGGTCCCCCTCGAGGATGACCCGCCGGGCCGTGTGCCCGGCGGGCTCACCGACCGTGGGACCGGCGGGTCCCAGCCCGCCTCCGGGCGGGCGCGGGCGAACCGGGTGCTGATCGCGTCGACGCTCGTTTCGTTGCTGATCTTCTTCGGCGTGTGGTACCTCCTCCGGCAGTTCGCGCTCTCCGACCGCGAACGGTTCCTGTTGCCGGCGCCGCACGACGTGTGGGTCAAGGGGTTCGCCGACGCCGACGCCAGGGGCGACATCTTCCGCGCCCTGCTCGTCACGGCCAAGGAAGCTGCGGTGGGTCTCCTCATCGCGATGGTGCTCGGCGTCGTGTGCGGCGCCCTGATGAGCCAGGCGAAGTGGATCGAGCGTTCGTTCTACCCGTGGGCGATCGTCCTGCAGACCGTGCCGATCCTCGCGATCGTCCCCCTGCTCGATCTCTGGGCCAAGAACGACATCCTCTTCGTGAAGGAAGGTTTCCGCTCGCGCATCATCGTGTGCGTGATCATCGCCCTGTTCCCGATCATCTCGAACACGTTCTTCGGCCTCGTCTCGGGCGAAGCGACACATCACGACCTCTTCACGGCGAACGGCGCCTCGCGCTGGATCCGCTTCCGCAAGCTGGAGCTCCCGGGGGCGGTCCCGGCGATGTTCGTCGGTTTTCGGATCGCCGCCGGTCTGTCGGTGATCGGCGCGATCATCGGCGAGTACTTCTTTCGCGTCGGCGATCAGGGCCTCGGTCAGTTGCTCGACAAGTACACCAAGAGCGGCACCTCCCAGTACGCGCAGCTCTACGCGACGATCGCGGTCTGCTGTGCCCTCGGCGTCGTGACGTTCGCGGCGTTCGGGTGGCTCGGGCGCCGGATGGCCCCCTGGCACGTCTCCCACGAGGTTCCCGTCGGCTGACGTTGTCGCCGCATGTCCGGGCGCGCTCAGTCGACGAGGGCGGCGCGGATCGGGCCGGCGAGCAGTTCGAGGGCGCGGTCCCGGTCGGGGCCGAGGGTGTGCCAGGCGAGGGGCAGGTCGATACCGGCCGCGACCCAACGCCGGAGCGCCTCGGTGACCTCGTCGGAGGTTCCTGCAGCTGCGAACGTGTCGATCACCTGCTCGGACACGCGCGCCGCTCCTGCCGGCACACCCGAGGTCCGGACGGCCTCGCGGACGGCGGCCACGTTCTCCGGATCGGCGCCGGACGTATCGATCACCACGCCCTCCACGCGCGACAGGTAGTAGGCGAGGACCTCGCGGACGGCGCTCCGCGCGTACGGCACGGTCGTCGCCGACGCTGACCAATACGTTCGAGGACACGAGCAGGTCGCTCGCCGGCCGACCGGCGCGTGCGGCGCCGGCGTCGAGCCGCTCGCGCGCCCACCGGGTGTAGTCAGGGCTGACGAGCGCGCCGAGCTGCACACCGTCGGCGAACTCGCCGGCAGCCTCCATCATCCGCCCGCTCACCGCGCCCACATCGACGCGAATGCCGCGCGGTGGGACGAAGTCGAGGCGGGTGTCCGGGCGTGCCGCGAACGTCGTCGGGGTGAAGCCGAGATCCTGACCATCGAGCCAGCGCCGCAGCGCCCGCACTGTCTCGACGGTGTTCGTGTACGGGCGCCAGCCGTCGGGTTCGTAGCCGAGATCGCGCATCGTCCACACCGCGGCACCGACGCCGAACGCCAGCCGCTCGGGGCCGCCGATCTCGGCGAGGGTCGCGGCCTCCATCGCGAGGATGGCGGGGTGTCGCGTCACGGGGTTGGCGACCCCGATCCTGATCCGGATGTGGCGAGTGGTTGCCATCGCGGCCGCAGCCATGGAGAAGACGGCTCGGTGCTGGCGACTCTCTGGCAGGGAGACCTCGTCGAAGCCCGCCGCGTCCGCACGGCGGCACAGCGCCAACGTGGATGCGGCGTGGTCTTCGTTCGACAGCGACAGGCCGAAACCCACGGCTCGCATGGGGTTGTCTTATCATTCGCCGAGTGGGACCGGAGCCGCTCGTGAGCACCGCGTGGCTCGCCGAACACATCGACGACCCGCTCGTGCGAGTGATCGACTGCCGCTGGTACCTGAGGCCCTTCGACGACCGTTGCGGGGACGACGAGTACCGCGCCGGCCACATTCCCGGTGCAGTTCACCTGCGCTGGGACACGCAGCTCGCGGATCCTGGACGGCCGGCGTCGATGCTCGCGCCGGCCGATCGGTTCGCCAAGGCGATGGAGGCGGCGGGGGTCGGTGACGAGCACTACGTCGTGACCTACGACGACCACCATGTCCCCGTCGCGGCGCGGGTGTGGTGGGCGCTGCGGGTGTACGGCCACGACGCGGTGGCGGTGCTCGACGGAGGTATCACGGCGTGGCGTCACGAGGGCCGTCCGATCGTCACCGACGTCCCCCGGCATCCACCCGCGAAGTTCACTCCGCAGTTCCGGCAGGAGCGATACGCCAGCAAGGCCGACGTGCTCGACGTGGTCGCCGGCCGGCGAACAGGCGTGCTCGCCGATGCTCGGATGGACAAGGCCCATGCGGCCGCCAGTGGCCACATCCCGGGTTCGCTCCGGCTGACGGGCCTGGGATTCCTGGCCGACGGCGAGCACTGGATGGAGCCCGCCGCGGCGCGCGCCCGCATCGATGCAGCCGGTCTGGCCCCGCGCGACGACCGGCCTGTCATCACCTATTGCGGTGGCGGTGTCGCCGCCACGGGTACGGCGCTGGCGTACCGGTTGGCCGGCTTCGGCGACGTCGCCGTGTACGACGGGTCGTGGGCCGAGTGGGAGGCAGACCCCGACACGCCCAAGGAGCTGCACTGATCGCCGAGCCCGCGGCGGACGGCGCAGACGCGGCGGGGCGTCCGGCGGTCGTGGTCGGCGGCGCTGGGGCGATCGGTGCGGCGGTGATCGATCGGCTGCGCGGCGCCGGCCATCCGGTGCTCGGGATCGATCTACGCGGCGGCGACGACGTCGTCGCCTGCGATGTCACCGACGACGCCGCGGTCTCGACCGCGTTCGCCGAGTGTGCGCGAGCGCATCGGGGAACCGCTGATCCTCGTGCACGCCGCCGGTGTCACGGGCGTGGGTGGGATCGAGGACGAGGCGCCGGCGACGTGGCGGCGCATCATCGACGTCAACCTGACCTCGGCCTACCTGTGCGGGCGTGAGGTCGTCAGCGGCATGCGGCGAGCAGGTTGGGGCCGCATCGTCCTCGTGGCGTCGGTCAACGGCCGTTTCGGCGGGTCAGCGTTGTCCGGCCCCGCCTACGCCGCGTCCAAAGGCGGACTGCTCACCCTCGCCCGCTTCCTCGCCCGCGAGCACGCCGCCGACGGCGTCACCGCCAACGCCGTCGCGCCCGGTCCGCACGACTCGCCGATGTGGACCGCGCTCGACGCGGAACGGCGCCATCGGATTCTCTCGATGCAACCGGGTGGCGACCGTGGACCGGGACGACCGAGCGACCTCGCCGCGACCATCGCCTACCTGTGCAGCGACGAAGCCCGGTACATCACGGGCGCCACGATCGACGTCAACGGCGGTCAGTGGATGGGGTGACCGGCCACCGCCGGGCTCATGCGTGCGCGTCGCGAAGGGCGCGGGAGATCTCACCGGACAGGGCGGCGAACTCGGGCTCGTAGCGGAGATCCTGCGTGCGCGGGTACGCGAACGGCACGGGGAACTCCTTCACGAGCCGGCCGGGCCGTGGCGACATCACCGCGACTCGGGTGGAGAGGTACACCGCCTCGCTGACGGAGTGCGTGATGAACAGCGCGGCGAAGCCCTCGTGCTGGAACAGCCGGAGCAGCTCGTCGTTCAGCCGTTCGCGGGTGATCTCGTCCAGCGCGCCGAACGGCTCGTCGAACAGGAACACACGTGGCTGCAGGACGAGTGAGCGGGCGAGCGAGGCCCGCATTCTCATCCCACCGGACAGCTGCTTCGGATACTTCTCCTCGAAGCCGCCGAGCCCGACGAGATCGATGGTGCTCGCGACCGCTTTCTGGCGCTGCGACTTCGGCATGCCGCGGAGCTCGGCGAGGAGCTCGACATTGCTGGCCGCGGTGCGCCAGGGCAGGAGCGTGGCGTCCTGGAACACGTACCCCAGGCTCTCCCGCGGGACGGAGATCGAGCCGCTCGTGCTGGTCTCCAGGCCGGACGCGATGCGCAGGAGGGTCGACTTCCCGCACCCCGATGGTCCGACGATGGTGACGAACTCCCCGGGCGTGACGGCCAACGTGACGTCGTCGACGGCGTGCGTGCCATCCGGGAAGACCATGGAGACGTGGTCGAAGCGCAACGCGCTGTCCGCATCCGATGCCACGGTGGGCTCCCGCGTGGTCGCTTCCGGTTCGGACGCCATCACGTTGCACGTTAGGTGGTCGGCGCGGATGGCGGTGATGTCAATGGCCGGTCACGTGTTCGAGCACGCGTCGAGCGGCCGAGTCGTCGACCGACGTTCCCGCCCACCGCCACGCGACATGTTGGTCGGGTCGCACCACGAGCATCGTGGCGCCGTATCGCTCGGCGAGATCGGTTGGCGTGCATCCGAGCAGGCACAGGTCGACAACGTGCAACGGCGTTTCCCGGGCCGACGCGGCGACGACGAACGGAGACGGATCGGCTTCGGGATCGAGGAGCAACAGCGTCAGACCCGGCCCGAGCGCGTCGTAGACGGACCGTCCGTCGGGGAGCCATCGATGCGGTAGCCGAGCACCGGGTCGCGCCGTGGGTTCGTAGTGCGATGGGTCGAGCTGCGACTCGGACGTGCCGTCGGTGACGACGACAGGCGAGTCGGCGTACTGGTATCCGAGCACGAGCCCGAGACTGTGGAACTCGCCGTGCTTCGCGACCTGGACGCGGGCGGCGATGTCGGCTCGGGCCGCATCCCCTTCGAGTCCGGGATCGGTGAGGCGCGGATCGGCGAAGTTCGTCGAGAGCTGGCTCATGTTGGCGGTCGCGAGGTCGATGGTCTGTTGGGCGATCGGTTTGCGTTCCCGTTCGTAGCTGTCGAGGAGGGCCTCGCCGCCCCAGCCCTGCAGCACGGCGGCGAGCTTCCAGCCGATGTTCACCGCGTCGCCCACTGCGGTGTTGAACCCGTGGCCGCCCCACGGCGGGTTGAGGTGGGCGGCGTCACCGACGAGGAACACACGGCGGGTGCCGTAGGCATTCGCATTGAGCATCCGCGCGGTCCACGGATCCGTCGACACGATCACGATCTCGATGTCGCCGGCGCCCGGACCGATGAGGGTCCGGACCAGCCGGATCGGGTCGGCGTGGCCGGTTTCGGCGTCGACCCCCATCGCCATCGCCCACCAGGTGTCGACGAGGTCCATGCGTCCGACGAGGCCGGGGACGTCCGGATCGAGGACCCAGTAGTGGATGGCGGGCCCGTGCGGGACCCGCTCGGCCAATCCCGGCGCGCGGAACACCATGTTGAAGTTCGTCCTGCTGTCGGTGCTGCCCTCGTAGGACACACCGATCGCCCGACGCGTCGGGCCCGTGCTTCCATCGCAACCGAGCACATAGCCGGCGACGAACCGGTGCGTGGAACCGTTCCGGTCAGCGGCGTCCACCGTGACGTTGTCGTCCGTCTCGTCGAGACCGGTCAGCGACCAGCCCGTGGCCAGCGTGACGGTCGGCTCGAGCGCCACGGCCTCACGAAGCACGCGTTCGACGAGGGGTTGGGGAACCTGCTGGCCGGCCTCGGCGAAATCGTCGCATCGTTGTGCGGCGAGACCGAAGCAGTCATGGAAGCGGGTGATCTCGCGGCCGAGGAGTGAGGTGGCGAACACGGCATCGTGGGACCACGCGACGGGCAGCGGTGCAACGTCGCGCAACCGGTTCGCGATGCCCCAGCGTCGGAGGTGCTCCATGGTCCGCACGCTCGTCGTCTTCGCCCGCGGCCGATCGAGCGACACCTCGACGCGCGGCTCGAGCACGACGACGTCGATGCCGCGCTGCCCGAGCTCGAGTGCGGCGGCGAGCCCGGCCGGACCTCCGCCGGCGACGAGAACCGACACGACGTCCGGGAGTGTCACCACGACCGACACCCGCCGATCAGGCGGTGCCGATGGCGTCGGCGGTTCGACGAACGTCCGCCCAGCTGCGCTGCGCAGCGGAGCGCTGGGCAGCGTCGACGACGAGCGCGACGGCGAGGCCATCCTGGAACGTCGGCGACGCGGCGGTCTCGCCGCGGGCGATCGCTCCGAGTGCACGCGAGACACCGATGGTGAACGCGTCTCGGTATCCCATGCCCTGCCCGGGCACGGAGACGAAGCGGTCGACGTCGGGTTGACCGCGACCGATCAGGACCGATCGGTAGCCGTTGGTCGGATCCGACACGTCACCGGCGAGGATGCCGAGCTCGTTGAATCGCTCCCACGAGAAGCGCACGGCACCGCGCTCGCACACGAGATCGAACCCGAGGTCGCAGCTGTGCCCGCGCAACGCCCAGCTGGCCTCGATGACACCTCCCGCACCGCCCTCGAAGTCGACGATCATCGAGACGAGGTCGTCGACCCCGGGAGTCGGCCGATCGCGATCGACGAGCTCACGGGTGGTCGCCGACACGGCGGTGATCTCACCGCACAGGTGACGGGCGATGTCGATGATGTGTGAGCCGAGGTCGCCCAACGCACCGGCACCGGCGTCGGCGGGTCTCGCCCGCCAGCCGAGGTCGTGGCTCGGGTCAGCGGCGTAGTCCTGCAGCATCCATCCACGAAAGTGGCGGACGGCTCCGAGCTCGCCCGACTCGATCAGCTGTTGGGCCCAGCTGATCGCCGGCCACAGGCGGTAGTAGAAACAGACCTGCGCGACTCGTCGCGCCTCGGCGGCGGCGAGGACCATGTCGCGAGCGCGTTCCCATCGGTCGGCGATCGGCTTCTCGCAGATGACGTGCTTGCCGTGGGCGAGCGCATCGCACGCGACCTCGGCGTGAAACGCGTTCGGAACGCAGATGTCGACCACGTCGATGTCGTCGGCGCGGGTGATCTCGCGCCAGTCGGCATGGCTGCGTCGCCAGCCCCAACCGTTCGCGAGTCCGAGGGCACGCTGCGGATCGAGGTCGGCGGCGGCGATGAGTTGCACGTCCCGCGGCGCGTCCGGGAACGTGCCGGCAACCGTTCGATAGGCGGCGCTGTGGGCGCCGGCGATGTAGCCGGAACCGACGATGCCGATCCTCACGACCTCAGATGACGTCACCTGCGTTCATCCACGGCTGACGTGGGCGAGCACGGCCAGGCTCTGGCGGACATCGTCGAGTGCTTCTCCGGTGCCTGGTACGCGGTCCTGTTCGATCGTCGCGTACCCGTCGAAGTGGGCGGCGTCGAGGGCGTCGAGCACTGCGCTGAGGTCGACGAGACCCTCTCCCAGCGGGCAGAAGATCCCGGCCTCGATGGCTTCCCAGAAACTGAGCCCCTCGGCATCCACCCGGGCGAGAACGTCCGGTCGGATGTCCTTGAGATGCATGTGGCCGATGCGACCGGCGTAGCGCTCGATCGCCGCCACCGGATCGATGCGGGCGTACGCGAAGTGACCGGTGTCGATGCACAGATCGACATCCATGTCCTCCACGAGGCGCTCGACCTCGTCCTCGAACTCGATGTAGCCCCCGGCGTGAGGGTGGACGACCGGTCGCAGCCCGTGACGGTGGGCAACGTCGCTGACCCGCGTGATCTGATCGAGCATCGAGCGCCAACGATCGTCGTCGAGTCGCGGCGCGACCGCGGATCGGCCGGCTGTGCGAACGCGCACGTCGTCGGGTCGATCGATGATCACGAGCACCCCTCCACCCGACGCGGCGATCGCCAGGCTGGCGCGTTCGGCGAGCGTGAGGATCCGGTCGGCCTGACTCGGATCGTGCAGGTCGTCGAAGATGAACGACCCGACGGAGGTCAATGAGCGACTCGACAGGATGTCGCGGAGCCGCTCGGGTTCCTCGGGCAGATACCCGACGGGTCCGAGCTCGAGGGCACCCACTCCCGACTGCTCGATCTCGTCGAGCACCTTCTCCCATGGTGGGTTGTTCGGCGCGTCGGCGAAGTCGACGCCCCACGTGACAGGGCTGATGGCGATGCGGGTCACCGGGTGATCTAATCACCTGATGACGACGCTCCGAACGCCGGAGATCGTGGAGCGGCTCAACGCCGACGGTCACGTCGTCATCGAGAACCTGATCCCGAAGTCGATGGCCGCCGATCTACGCGATCGTGTCGAGCGGATCCTCGAGCGTGAGCGCGCGCACCCGGCCGACCCCGGCGACAGCGACGTCTCCGTGGATCAGGTCGCCGATCTCGACTTCACGTTGTGGCGCATGGGCGACGACGAGACAGAGCGCCTCAAGCGCCGCATCCGTCGCCGGCAGCTCGACGAGTTCGACACGCCCTGGCCGGTGCCCGCCGAGGAGGTGTGCATCAGCTTCATCCACATCCCGTCGTTGTTCGACGACGGCCGCTCGCAGCGGATCTTCAACCTCATCAACAAGGACGTCGCGTTCGCTCCACTCGTCGAGCACCCGCTCGTGCTGTCGGTCATCGAGCAGGAGCTCGGCCGCGACCTCATCGTTCTCGACATGAGCCTGAACCACGTCGGGCCCAACACCAACAGCGCCGGGTGGCACGTCGACTCCCCACTCACCCAGATCGCCGAGCCGTTGCCGAACTTCACGCTGAGCATCCAGACCGCCTGGATGCTCGACGACTTCTCGACCGACAACGGTGCGACGCACGTGGCGACCGGCAGCAACCACACCCAGCGCAAGCCGCCCCGCGGACAGGAAGTGCTCGGCAACGAGACCGTGCTCGAAGGGCCGGCCGGCTCCGTGGCGATGTGGTTGTCGCAGACCTGGCATCGTCACGGCGCCAACGTGACCGACGGTGCGCGCAGCGGTGTGATCATCCAGTACGGCCGATCGTGGGTGAAGCCGTTCGTCGATCTGCGCACGCCGATCGACGCTGCGCAGGCGGCGGCCTTCTCGCCCCGCCTGCGCTACATGCTCGGTTGCAACGCCAACGCCCCTGTGCGTGGCTAGAGCCGGCCGGGGTCAATCAGCCGCCAGCCGGCGACCAGACGTGCACCGCTCCGGCGTGCTGTGAGCCGGCTCAATCAGCCATTGATGAACGTTGACGTCAGCCAGGTCTTGTTGTTGTAGTGCCAGCGCACGCTGTCGCCGCTCTGGTTGAGGTAGGCGTCGGTGTTGATGTACCAGCGACCGCTGAACCACACCCCGATGCATCCCCACACGTCGCCCGCCGCGTAGGTGCCGTTGTGCTCGACGGTGTTGAGCCAGCCGTAGGCGCCCTCGTAGCAGGCCCGCCACGAGGCGTAGGTGTAGTCGAGGTTGTACGCCGACGACGTGCGGGCGTTGACCGAGTACTGGAACGCCGACTGGTGGGCGGTGGTGCGCACCTGGCCGAGCCCGAACGACTCACCGTTGTCGCCGACGGCCGACTGGTACCAGTACGACTCCTTGATGATCTGGGCGCGGACGATGTCTTCGTCGATGCCCCACTTGCAGGCGGCCCATTGGATGATCTGGTCGGTGGTGCCGGCGAAGTCGCCGTCGACGCGGTTGAAGCCCGACCAGTCGTTGCGGGTGTTGGCGTTGGCGCGGCTGCCGCGGTTGCTGTTGGTCGAGTTGTTCTCGGGACGGATCTCAGTCGCCGAGCGCACCCGGGCGGCGCACTGGGCACCGGAGGGCAGGGCGGCACCAACCGGCAACGTCGCGAACCTGCCGGATGGCGGAGCCGTCGTCGTGGTGGTGGGTGCGGTCGTCGTGGTTGTCGTGTCGTGGTCGCGTGGTCGTGGTCGACGTGGTGGTGGTCGGCCGCGTGGTCGTGGTGGTGGGTGCGGTCGTGGTGGTGCTCGGCGGCCGCGTCGTCGTGGTGGGTGCGGTCGTCGTCGTGGTCGTGGGTGCCGTCGTGGTGAGCGTCACGGTGGCGGCCTGGTCGTTCCAATGGATGAACGGGTTCCAACCGACTCCGAACACGCCGACCTTGGCGGTGTAGGCGCCGGCGGCGAGACCACCAGTGGCCCACGCTGAGGTCAGTTGGCGTGTCTGGCCGGCGGTGAACGACACGTTGTCCCAGGCCTTCTGGGACACCTTGCGACCCGTTCGGTCGTAGATCTCGAGATCGATCAGCGCCCGGCGGGTGGTGTCCGACTTCACGGACACCGTGACGGTGACGGACTGGCCCACGGTTGCCTGCGGGCGGTCGACCTTGGCCGAGGTGACGAAGCCGGCGGCGGCGACCTCGGCGGCTTCGGCACTGCCGATGTTGGCGACGAACGGGGCGCCGATCGCGAGCAGGGTGGCAGTGAGCACGACGCCGACGCGGCGCTTGACACGGGGTGATGCGGACACGGGATTCCTCTCTCGCGATCGGGCAGAGGGCCGCGATCGAACGTTTCCTTCGGTGTCCGCCATCACAGAACTGTAATGATTCCGACATCCAACCGCCACCTGCGGGTCGCAGATTCACCCGTCTGGGTGATTAACCGGTGTCAGTCAGTGGTCAATCGGCGATGGCAAGGGCGACGGCGAGGATCCCACTCAGCGGCATGAGGATCGGCATGATCCGACCGAACGTGCGCAACATGCCCTGTTCGATCCTGATCTGCTGCTCGTAGGGCAGCCGCCCGACGAGCGGTTGAACGCAGCTCCACGATCCGGACTCAGCTCCTGCGACCCATCCGACGACGAGGATCGAGCAGACCTCGAGCACACCACTCATCCGTTGGTCTCCTTGTTCCGGGTTGGCACGCTCACGTCAGGACGTGGCGTTCGAGCCAGGTGTTGCGGAACGCGCCGCGTGGGTCGAAGCGGTTGACGAGCTCGACGAAGTCGGCGTGACGCGGGTACCGCGGCGCGAGCGTTCCACCGTCGACGTCGAAGATCTTTCCCCAGTGCGGACGGGGTTCGAAGCGACCGAGCGCCGTTTCGAGGCGGGTCACGAGTCGCGCGACGTCGGGCGCGTGCGGTCGCCAGGTGAAGTGGAACGCAACCGTCTCACGTTCGTACTGCGGGCTCATCCAGAACGTGTCGGCGGCGACCGTCCGGATCTCGCTGATCAGCAGATGCGGTGCCATCTCGTCGGCGTACCCCCGCACGACCTCGACCGCGTCGAGCGCTGCGTCGCGCGGCAGCAGCAGCTCGGACTGCAACTCGTCACCGGCGCTCGGAGTGAAACCCATCTTGAAATGAGGGAGCCGGTCCGACCACAGCCCTGGCACGCCGAGTTGTGGCGTGCAGTTCTCGGCTGACATGCCGGGCACGGGATGGACGTCGGCGATGGCTGGTCGTGCTCCCGCGAACGTGGCGATGGGTTCAGATGGCAGACGTTGTTTGATCCACAGCTGGTCGACGTGCGATCGCCACGTGGTGAACAGGCTGACGCTGTAGCCGGCGCCCGTGATCTCGTCGAAGCGCGCTGCCAGCTCGTCCCACGCCAACCCTTCGTAGACGTGCTGGGCGATCTGGTACTCCGGTTCGACATCCAGGCGCACGCGGACGACGACGCCAAGCGCTCCCAGCCCGACGACCGCGCCGTCGAAGTCGGTGTCGCCCCGTTCCAGGTGGGCGATCGTGCCGTCGGAGCGAAGGATGTCGATGGCGCTCACCGCGGTCGCGAGGTTCCCCACGCGGTCGCCCGAGCCGTGCGTTCCCGTGGCGATCGCGCCGCCGACGGAGATGTGCGGGAGGGATGCGAGGTTGTGCAATGCCAGTCCGTGCTGGTGCAGGATCGGGGCGAGGCGGCCATACGTCATCGCCGGGTTCACCTCGACGGTCCCGGAGGCGGTGTCGACGACCACCTGGTCGGCAAGCGCGTCGAGGCTGATCATCTGTTCTGCGTCGGCGATCGTGTTGAACGAGTGCCGGCTTCCCAGGACGCGGATGCGCGGCGATCGCACGACCATCTCGCGAAGTTCGTCCACTGTCGTGGGCCGATCGACCGTTGCCGCGCCGTACTCGACGTTGCCAGCCCAGTTGCGTTCCACCACGCCCGATCCTCGCACTCGGCGAGGCCGACTCGATGGGCCCCGCAAACGTGCTACAACCTACGCGGGGTGGGGGAGGCGAAAGACTCGACACTTCCATGAGTGACGATCGCACGAACCGCGAGGCCGCTCACGAGCCGGAAGCGATTGCCTCGATCGACGTGTTCGAGGACGCGATTCGAGGGGACGTCAAGCCATCGAGTCCGCGCCTGCGAGACGATGCACCGGCATTCGCCCGGGCGCTCGACCTCGTGCGGCGGCTGATCGAGCGGATCGCCGACGGAGCCGGCTGGCTCGCCCGGTATCTGGTGCTTGCGATCTTCGTCGTCGGCATCTTGAACGTGATCCTTCGCTACTGGGGTCGAGCGACGGATTCCACCCTCGTGTCCAACCTTTGGATCGACGCGCAATGGCAGATGTTCGGCGTGCTGTTCCTCGTCGGGTTCCCGTACGGCATCAAAGAGAAGGTCAACCCACGGGTCGACTTCTGGTACGTCAACTACTCCGCCCGCCGCAAGGCGCTCCTCGACCTCGTGCTGCACCTGTGCCTGCTGCTCCCGTTCTGCGTGATGGCGGTCCGGGTGGTGTGGCCGTTCGCGATGTCCGCCCTCGGACGCAACTTCGACGGCACGTGGGACACGTGGAAGGTGTGGACGACGTGGGAGGAGTCGAGCAATCCCGATGGTCTTCCGGTCGGACCGATCAAGGCGATGCTCGTGGTCGGCTTCGTTCTGTGGGGCCTGCAGGTGATCGCTGAGATCATCAAGGCCGGGTTTGTACTCGCGCGGCTCGTCGACGAGGGCGTGGTCGAAGAGCCCGAGGCGCCGGCGAGGATCGAGTGAGGACCTGACCGTGGACCTCGGCGTCTTCCTCGCATTCGCGATGTTCGCGGTGTTCCTGACGCTGCTGTTGTTCGGCTACAACGTCGCGTTCTGCTTCGCCGGGACGGCGTTGTTCTTCTCGTTCATCGGCGACCTCACCGGTGAGTTCGAGCCGAGCTCGACGCAACCTCATGCCGTCACGGTGGTACCCGACGTTGTCGGACCAGACGCTCCTCGCGGTGCCGTTCTTCGTGCTGATGGGTGCGATTCTCGAGAAATCGGGCGTTGCCGAACGGTTGTTGCGCTCGATCGGGCTGATCATGGGGAATCTCCGCGGCGGAGTCGCGCTGGCCGTGATCGTCGTCGGCACGATGCTTGCCGCCGCCACCGGCGTGGTCGCCGCGACGGTGATCGTGATGGGTCTGCTGTCGCTCCCGACGATGCTCAAGTACGGCTACGACCAAAAGCTCGCGACCGGGGTGATCGTCGCGTCCGGCACGCTCGCCCAGTTGATCCCACCGAGCATCGTGTTGATCCTGCTCGCCCAGCAGATGCAGATCTCGGTCCTCCGCTTGTTTCGGGGGGCGTTCCTCCCGGGACTGCTGCTCTCGGGTCTGTACATGCTGTACGTGGTCTACGTCGCGTTGCGTTACCCGCAGCGGGCGCCGGCCATGCCGCGCAGCGAGCGCACGTTCTCTGGAAGGGCGCTCGTGCGCGAGGTGATCGTCGCCGCCGTACCACCATTGCTGCTGATCGCCGCCGTGCTGTACGCGATCTTCGGCGGGATCGCCACTCCGTCCGAATCTGGGGCGGTCGGCGCCCTGGGTGCCTTGGTGCTCGCCGCGGGCAACCGGCGACTCAGCTGGAAGATGCTGCGCGACTCCGCCGAGGCGACCTCGAGGATCGTGATCCTGGTGATGACCCTCCTGTTCTCGTCATCGTTCTTCGCGATGGTGTTCGAACGCCTCGGCGGTCAGCAGCAAGCGACCGAGTGGCTCTCGGGCGTCGGCGGCGGCAAGTGGGGCTTCGTGATCGTGGCGATGATCGCGGTCTTCCTCCTCGGCATCAACCTCGAGTTCCTCGAGATCACGTTCATCGTCGTGCCGATCTTCGTGCCGGCGATGATCGCGCTCGGTTTCAGCGAGAACGAGTTCATCTGGTTCGCCGTGCTGATGGCGATCAACCTCAACATCGCGTTCATCTCACCGCCGGTCGGGTTCTCGCTGTTCTATCTCCAGGGCGTCGCTCCACCGGAAGTCAAGACGTCGAGCATCCACAAGGGCGCGCTGCCGTTCATGGCGCTCCAGATCATCGCTCTCGTGCTGGTGCTGTTGTTCCCGTCCATCGTCACGGTGCTCGTCTGACGGCGCGCCCACGTTGACGACCAACCAACAGGCCGACTCACAGCAAGAGAGGATCCACATGCACCGCAACCACGAAACCCAGGCCCCACCCGTCGTCGACCGGCGGAGTTTCCTCGGTGCCGCCGGCGCCGCGCTCGCCGGCGGTGTCTTGCTCGGAGCATGCTCCGGCGACGACGACGACACCGTGAGCGAGGGGACGGCCGGCGGGACGACGGCGGTGGCACCACTGGCGGCACTGCCGCGCCGAGTCAACCGACCGATGCCGTCGACATCGTCGTGGCCGACGACCTGCCCGAGCTCGAGTGGGACATGACGACGAGTTGGCCGGCCGGGCTCACGTCGTTGTTCGGCACTCCCGACAACGGATCCGGCGCGGTCGGATTCACCCAGGTCGTGAGCCAGATGACGGGCGGGCGGTTCAACATCTCCGCCAAGCAGGCGGGTGAGCTGGCCGGACCGCTCGAGGTGATCGACGTCCTGCAGTCGGGCGCCGTGCAGTCCGGCCACACGGCGTCGTACTACTACCTCGGCAAGAGCAACGCGTTCGCGTTCACCACGGCCGTGCCGTTCGGGCTCACCTGCCGGCAGCAATACGCGTGGCTGTACCACTACCACGACGCCGATGGCCGCACCGGCCTCGACGTCACCCGCGAGTTCTACGCGAAGCATGGGGTCATCAACTTCCCGGCCGGAAGCACCGGTTGCCAGATGGGTGGTTTCTTCAACAAGGAGATCAACTCGCTGGCCGACCTGCAGGGGCTCGTGATGCGGATTCCCGGTCTCGGTGGTGAGGTGATGTCCCGGCTCGGGGTCACCACCCAGGTGCTGGCAGGCGGTGAGATCGCCCAGGCGTTGCAGACCAACGCCATCGACGCCGCCGAGTTCGTGGGACCCCTCGATGACAACGTGCTCGGGCTCGGCGAGGCCGGGAGCTTCTACTACTACCCGGGTTGGTGGGAACCGGGCGCCAGTCTCGACGTGTTCGTCAACCTCGAGATGTACAACGACCTGCCGCCCGCCTACCAGCAGGCGCTCCAGTTCGCGGGGAGCTCTCCTACGTCCGCACGATGGGCTACTACGACGCCGTGCAGCCGGAGGCGTTGGCCCAGATCAGGGCGGACGGCGCCGAGACACGTCCGTTCCCCGACGACGTGATGCAGGCGGCCCGCGAGGAATCCGAGAGCCTGCTCGAGGAGATGGCCTCCGACGCCGACTTCAAGACGATCTACGACCACTGGAAGCCGTACCGGGACGCGGTGGCAGAATGGCACGGTCTCGCCGAGCTCTCGATGTTGCAGGCCAACGTGTGAGCAGCAGCCCTGCGCGGAAATTGTTTCGAGCTTGAAATACTTTCCGGCTGATGGCACACTTGGCCGGCGCTGTTCGACCGAGGGGCGTGGGAAGCGATGCGATGAAGGTTCTCTGCCTGGGTGGTGGTCCGGCCGGCCTCTACTTCGCGATCTCGATGAAGCTCCGCGACCCCTCCCATGACGTGACCCTGCTCGAACGCAACGCGTGCGACGCCACGTTCGGGTGGGGCGTCGTGCTGTCCGACGACGCACTCGGCAACATGGAGCGCAACGACCCGAAGAGCACCGCCGCGATCCGTGAGCACTTCGCCTACTGGGACGACATCGCCGTGATCCATCGAGGCGTGCGAACCGTTTCGGGCGGTCACGGCTTCGCGGGCATCGGCCGCATGCTGATGCTGCAGATCCTGCAGGACCGGGCCCGCGAGTTGGGCGTCGACATGCGGTTCCAGACGCCGTTCACGACGGCCGAGGAGCACCGCCGCGACTACGACCTCGTCGTGGCGTGCGACGGCATCAACTCCCTCGTGCGCCAGGAGTACCGCGACGTGTTCCGCCCCGACGTCGACAACCGCCTGTGCAAGTTCATCTGGCTCGGCACGCACCAGAAGTTCGACGACGCGTTCACGTTCATCTTCGAAGAGACCGAGCACGGCTGGATGTGGATCCACGCCTACCAGTTCGATGCCGACACGGCGACGGTGATCGTCGAGTGCACGCAGCAGACATGGGACGCGTGGGGCTTCGAGCAGATGACGAAGGAGGAGACGATCGCCACCTGCGAGCGCGTCTTCGCCGAGCATCTCGGTGGCCACGCGTTGATGTCGAACGCCAGCCACCTGCGCGGCTCGGCGGTGTGGATGAACTTCCCGCGCGTGATCTGCGAGCAGTGGCATCACGAGAACGTGGTGCTGATGGGCGACGCCGCGGCGACCGCGCACTTCTCGGTCGGGTCCGGCTCACGGTTGGCGTTCGACAGCGCCATCGCCCTCGCCGACTACCTGCACAGCGAGCCGACGATGGAAGCGGCGTTCGAGCGCTATCAGGACGAGCGGCGGATCGAGGTCCTGCGTCTGCAGTCGGCGGCGCGCAACAGCCTCGAGTGGTTCGAGCAGGTCGAGCGCTACCTCGACCTCGACCCGGTGCAGTTCAACTACTCGTTGCTCACCCGATCGCAGCGGATCTCGCACGAGAACCTGCGGCTGCGCGATCCGGAATGGTTGCGATCGGCGGAGGACTGGTTCCAGGCGCAGGCCGGCGGCAAGCCCGGCCGGGCGCCGATGTTCGCGCCGTTCCAGCTGCGCGGGATCGAGCTCGCCAACCGCGTCGTCGTGTCGCCGATGGCGCAGTACAAGGCGGTCGACGGTTGCCCCACCGACTGGCACTTCGTCCACTACGCCGAGCGGGCCAAGGGTGGTGCCGGGCTGGTCTACACCGAGATGACGTGCGTGTCGCCGGAGGGTCGCATCACGCCGGGCTGCACCGGCCTGTACGCACCCGAGCACGAGGTGGCGTGGAAGCGACTCACCGACTTCGTCCACGCCGAGACCAACGCCAAGATCTGCTGCCAGGTCGGCCACTCGGGCCGTAAGGGCTCGACGCAGCTCGGTTGGGAGCAGATCGACACGCCGCTGATCGACGGCAACTGGCCGGTGATGTCGGCCTCCGCCATCCCGTGGTCATCGCTCAGCGCGATCCCCAAGGAGATGGACCGCGCCGACATGGACGCGGTGACGGCGCAGTTCGTGGCGTCGACACAGATGGTGCAGCGCGCCGGCTTCGACATGATCGAACTGCACGCCGCTCACGGCTATCTGATCTCGTCGTTCATCTCGCCGGTGTCCAACGAACGCCTCGACGAGTACGGCGGCGACCTCGACGGACGGATGCGGTTCCCGCTCGAGGTGTTCACCGCGATGCGTGCCGTGTGGCCGGACGACAAGCCGATGTCGGTCAGGATCTCGGCCAACGACTGGATCGGCGATCGAGGCGTCACACCTGACGAGGCGGTGGAGATCGCCCGGATGTTCTCGCGGGCGGGTGCCGACATCCTCGACGTGTCGGCGGGCCAGACGTCGGTCGACGCCCAGCCCGTGTACGGGCGGATGTTCCAGACACCGTTCTCCGACCGGATCCGCAACGAGGCGGGCATCGCCACGATGGCGGTGGGCAACATCTACGAACCCGACCACGCCAACTCGATCCTGATGGCAGGGCGAGCCGACCTGGTCTGCCTCGCCCGCCCGCACCTCGCCGATCCGTACTGGACGCTGCGCGCCGCGTTGGCGTTGGGCGACGCCGACGTGGAGTGGCCGCTTCCCTATCTGCAGGGTCGCGACCAGGCGCTGCGCCTGGCCGCCCGAGCACAGGAAGCCATCCGCGCATGACGCTCGACACGCGGCGTGTGCTGATCACGGGCGGTGGCACGGGCGTGGGTGCCGACCTGGCGCGCGGGTTCGCCGCCGCCGGCGCCGACGTGGTCGTCGTCGGACGCCGCCGCGAGCCGCTGGACGCCGTGGCGGCCACCGATCCGCGTATCACCCCGATCGTCGGCCGACGTCACCGACGAAGGCGACGTGGTCAGGGTGTTCGCCGAGGCCGGACCGGTCGACATCGTCGTCGCCAACGCAGGAGCAGCGGAGAGCGCACCTCTCACCAGGACAGACCTTCGACATGTGGCAGCGGATGCTGGCCGTCAACGCCACCGGCGTGTTCCTCACCCTGCGCGAGGGTCTGCGCCAGCTGGAAGGACGCGGCTGGGGGCGGCTGATCACCGTCGCCTCGACAGCCGGCTTGAAGGGCTACTCGTACGCCTCGGCCTACTCGGCAGGCCAAGCACGCAGCGGTCGGCTTGACCCGTGCGGTGGCGCAGGAGGTGGCCGGCACGGGGATCACGGCGAACGCGTTGTGCCCCGGCTACCTGAACACCGAGATGACCGAACGAACCATCGCCAACATCGTCGAGTCGACCGGCAGGAGCAGTGCCGATGCGCTGCAAGGCGCTCACGCGCACGAACCCGCTGGGCCGCCTGATCGAGCCGGCCGAGGTGACGGCCGCCGCGCTGTGGCTGTGCGGGCCCGGGTCCGAGGCGATCAACGGGCAGGCCATCGCGATCGCCGGCGGTGAGCTGTGACCGATCCGTTGTCGAAGCGACGCCTGCGGTTGTGGCTCCGGCTGCTGCGCGTCACACGGTTCACCGAGGCGCAGTTGCGCGAGTTCTTGCGCGTCGAGCACGGCTCGACACTGCCGCGATTCGATGTGATGGCCGCGTTGCACCGATCGAACGGCGACCTGACGATGACCGAGCTGTCGCGGCTGCTCCTCGTGTCCAACGGCAACACGACGGCCGTGGTCGACCGGCTCGAGAACGACGGGCTGGTCACCCGCACGCCGTCGGCCGCTGACCGGCGGGTCGTCCACGTGGCGCTGACCGACGCAGGCAGGCGGCACTTCGAGCAACTGGCCGTCGACCACGAGGCGCACGTCGACTCGCTGTTCTCGGGCGTCTCCACGTCCGATCTCGACGCTCTCGAAGAGCTCCTGCAACGAATGACCCCCACGAAAGGCGGCGACCGATGAGCCCGCACGAATTCATCACCCCCACGGACTGGAAGCCGGCCCTCGGATACTCGAACGGGGTCGTCGCGTCCGGTCGGATGCTGTTCCTCGGCGGCATGATCGGTTGGAACGGCCAGCAGGAGTTCGAGAGCGACGACTTCATCGAGCAGGCGGCGCAGGCGTTGCGCAACATCGTCGAGGTGCTGGCCGTTGGTGGGGCCGGTCCCGAGCACCTCGTGCGGCTGACGTGGTACGTGACCGATCGCGACGAGTACCTGGCGCGCCAGAGGGAGCTGGGAGGGGTGTACCGCGAGATCATCGGCAAGCACTTCCCGGCGATGGCGCTGGTGCAGGTGGTGGCGCTGGTCGAGCAGCGGGCGAAGGTCGAGATCGAGGCGACGGCGGTGGTGCCGGAATGAAGCTGGGCCCGTCGGCTCATGTCGACACGTTCGCGCGCGACAACCTTCCGCCGTTCGACGAGTGGCCCGAGCTGTTGCTCGACGGCTTCGACTACCCGGAGCACCTCAACGCCGCAGTGGAGCTGACCGACCGCTTGGTCGAGCAGGGCCTCGGCGACCACACCGCGCTGATCGGCAACGGGCGGCGGCGCACCTACAAGGAGCTCTCCGACTGGACCAACCGCCTGGCGCATGCGCTCGTCGAGGACTACGGCGTGCAGCCCGGCCATCGTGTGCTCATCCGGTCGGCCAACAACCCGGCCATGGTCGCGTGCTGGCTGGCGGCGACGAAGGCCGGTGCGGTCGTCGTGAACACGATGCCGATGCTGCGGGCGGGCGAGCTGGCGCAGATCGTCGACAAGGCCGAGGTCGCCATCGCGCTGTGCGACACACGGTTGATGGACGAGCTGGTCGCCTGCGCCAAGGAGAGCCGCTTCCTCACCAAGGTGATCGGGTTCGACGGCACCGCCAACCACGATGCCGAGCTCGACCGGGCGGCGCTCGACAAGTCGGTGACGTATGAGGCCGTGCGGACCGGCCGCGACGACGTCGCGCTGCTCGGCTTCACGTCGGGGACCACGGGCGAACCGAAGGCGACGATGCACTTCCATCGCGACCTGCTGATCATCGCCGACAGCTATGCGAACGAGGTGCTCGGGGTCACGCACGAGGACGTGTTCGTCGGCTCGCCGCCGCTCGCGTTCACGTTCGGTCTCGGCGGCCTGGCGGTGTTCCCGTTGCGCTTCGGCGCGGCTGCCACGCTGCTCGAGAACGCGTCGCCGGCGAACATGGTCGACATCATCCAGACCTACAAGGCCACGGTGTGCTTCACCGCTCCCACGGCGTACCGGGCGATGCTGGCCGCGATGGACGAAGGGGCAGACCTGTCGTCGCTGCGCGCCGCCGTCTCGGCCGGCGAGACGCTTCCCGCTCCGGTCTACGAGGCGTGGATGCACAAGACGGGCAAGCCGATGCTCGACGGCATCGGTGCGACCGAGCTGCTGCACATCTTCATCTCCAACCGGTTCGGTGACTCCAAGCCGGCATGCACCGGCACGCCGGTCCGTGGCTACGTGGCCAAGGTCGTCGACGACGAGATGCAGGAGGTGCCGCGCAACACGGTGGGCCGGTTGGCGGTGCGTGGTCCCACCGGCTGCCGCTATCTCGCCGATCCTCGTCAGCGCATCTACGTACGTGAGGGTTGGAACCTGACGGGCGACTCGTTCGTGCAGGACGACGACGGCTACTTCCACTTCGCCGCCCGCTCGGACGACATGATCATCTCGGCGGGGTACAACATCGCCGGGCCCGAGGTCGAGGCCACGCTGCTCTCACATCCCGACGTCCTCGAGTGCGCGGTGATCGGGGTGCCCGACGAGTCGCGTGGTCAGATCGTGCAGGCGCACGTCGTGCTCGTCGACGGCGTCGACGCCTCAGAGGCGACGATCGTGACGCTGCAGGAGCACGTGCGGGCCGCGATCGCGCCGTACAAGTACCCGCGCTCGATCGTGTTCACCGATGCGCTGCCCAAGACGCAGACCGGCAAGATCCAACGGTTCCGCCTCCGCCAACGGCAGTGACCGAGCCCAGCCTCCTACCGATCCCTCACGGGTCGGCGATGAACGAGTGCCCGCAGTCCGGGCACTCCCGATCGTCGATCAGGGCGCCGGCCACGAGCCCGTTCAGCGAATAGGTCGGTGCCGCGCACTTCGGGCAGTTGCGTTCGTTCGACCGTCGCGCCGTGGGACCCGTCGAGAGCAGGATCTGCTCGACCTCGGCAAGATCGAGACTCCAGTTGCCGCCGGCGGGCACCGCGGCCGACAAGCTGTCGACCAGCATGTACCTGCCATGCTCCGGGGCCGTGCGGTCGCGACGTCGCGACTTCACGAGCTGAAGGCTCTGTCGGTCGGCCATCCGCCGGAGCCGGTTCTCGACCACCTTGTAGTCGGCGGGCGACAGGGCGCGCAGCTCGTCCGAGCGGGCGTGCGTCGCACCTGGCCCGGGTCGCGGTTGGTCGTCGTTGAACTCGAGTGCCCTCGGCACAGGCTCCCGGGAGGGGCCCCCACCCTCCCGCGGGGCCTGTGCCAGACCGGGCGAGGGGGACGCCCCCGCTCGGCGACCGCTGGCGAGCTCCCGACGTTGACGAGCGTCGATCTGGTGGGAATCGATTCGGCGCTGTGAGGCTCCGGGCATACCTACCACCTTCGCAACGCGTCGTTCGTCGGGATCGACCCTGCGGGTTGCTCAACCGACTTGCGTGAGACGCTACCACCGTCCGTGCCGAGGCACGCGGGGAACTCAGCCGCCCAGGGCGCTAGCCGCTCGGGCGGTCGGTTCGGTCGTCGACGAACGCGGTGAGTGCAGTGTGGCGCACCGATTCGATCGCCATCTCCACGCCGCTCCGCGAGGCGTATGCATCGCTGAGGGCGATGATCTCTCCGGCCGAGGATCTCAGCTGGAACCGGTACTTCCCGGCATCGTCGACGAAGACCTCGAAGATTCCGGACATCTCATCCCTTCCGGCGAACGGAGCCTCAGGGGAGTTCCGGAGGGGCAGTCCCATGCTATCGGTGCCTGGACGGCGTGGCGCTTCAGCACGCTGTGGGACGATGGCTCCGTGCGCTTCGAGTTCGGAGAGTTCCAGCTGGACGACAAGGTGTACACGCTCACCGGGCCGGCAGGGCCCGTACACGTCGAGCCCCAGGTGTTCGAAATGCTCCGCTACCTGATCGTCAACCGCGACCGGGTCGTGTCGAAGGAGGAGTTGCTCGACGCCATCTGGGGCGACCGCTTCGTGTCGGAGTCGGCCCTCACGTCGCGGGTCAAGGCCGCCCGGCGGGCGGTCGGCGACGACGGGCAGGCGCAGCGCGTCATCAAGACGGTCCACGCCCGTGGGTATCACTTCGTGGCCGATGTGCGTACCGATCCCGGCCGCATCCGGCCTGCGCTCCCGCGACTCCGCAACGCGCCCATCGGTCGCGACGGCGACATCGCGAGCGTCGTCGAGCGGATCCGCGGCGGCTCGCCTGGTGACGATCACCGGATCGGGCGGCATCGGCAAGACGACCGTCGCCGTTGCGGTCGCCGGGCGCCTCCACGCGGACTACGCCGACGGCGTCGTGTTCGTCGATCTCTCGCCGGTGCCGCCACAAGCGGACGTGACGAGAGCGGTGGCCGAGGCCGCCGGCGTGGAGGGCGCCGCCTCGGAGACGATCGAGCGCGTCGCCGATCTCCTGGCCAACCGACCCGTCCTGCTCGTGCTCGACAACTGCGAGCACGTGCTCGAGCGCGCCGCCGCCCTCGTCGACCGGATGCTGGAGAACGGCGATGCGGCGCACGTCCTCGCCACCAGCCGCGAGCCGCTCGGTGTCGTCGGTGAGCACGTCTGGCCGCTCGGCCCGCTCCACGATGCCGGGCCGGCGCTGTTCGTCGAGCGCGCCCGAGCGGCCGAGCCCCGCGTGCAGTGGGACCCGGCAGACCCGGCGGTGGTCGAGCTGTGTCGCCGCCTCGACGATGTCCCGCTGGCGCTCGAGTTGGCGGCCGGACAGCTCCGCCGGTTCGACCTCGACGAGTTGAACCGGCGCCTCGACGATCGACTCGCATTGCTGTGGGGCTCCGCCGCGGTCGACGCGCCGCGGCACGCCACGATGGAGACGGCCATCGACTGGAGCTACCGCCTCCTCGACGCGAACGAGCAATGCCTGCTCCGGCACCTCAGCGTCTTCCCGTCGTCGTTCGACGTCGACGCCGTGGAGGCATCCGCCCCTCCGCTGCCGAACACCGCGGCCGTCACCGTGTTCGGTCAGCTGGTCGACAAGAGCCTCGTCGTGCGCCTGCCCGGGTCGGGTCGCTACCGGCTGCTCGAGACGATCCGGGTCTTCGGCAGGGACCGTCTGGACGAAGCCGGGGAGACGGCGCCGGCCTTCGAGCGGCACCGGCGCCACGTGCGGGAGCGGATCGGGTCGTCGTCGCGCCTGGACCGGTGGTTGTCGGCGCGCCTCGGCGCGCAGTACCGCACCGATCTGGAGGACGCGCGACAGGCGTTCCGGCTCAGCCTCGCAGCGCGGACAGCGTCGACGACGCGGTCGAGATCGCCATCGGCGCATCGTTCCTCTGGCGCCAGGCGTTGGGTTGTGTCGAGGGCGACACATGGATCGCCGAGTTGCTGGATCGCGAGCTGTCGGTCGACGACGAGCTGTGGGTGCACCTCCTCCGCGCCGACATCGGCCAGGGACGAGGTGACTACCGCCAGATGTTCGGCGCCGCGGCATCGGCCGAGGCCCTCGTCGTGAGCGCCGGCGATCCCGCCGGGGCGTGCGTCGCGGCGCACTACGCCGCGCTCGGCGCACCTCACCGACGCCGAACACGCCAAGCACCGTCTCGGCGCCGCGCTCGATCTCGCTCACCAGTCGGGCGACACGCGCCTCATCACGTTGATCGGGGCGTTCTTCGCCGTCGCCGACCTGGCCGCGGGTCAGGACGACGACGTCCGCGCGGCCGTGACGAGGCTCGACCGGGTGGCGTCGGACGACGGGTACGACCGCTTCATCCTCCACTGGGCGGGTTGGATGTTGGGGCTGGCCGAACGCGACGTCGCCGTGGCGCGGCGGTGGATGGGTCTCCAGCAGGAGTTCCTCGACCGCACGGGCATCGTCGAGACGTGGCTGACCTCGTTCTCGACCGCGATGTGCGACGTCATCGACGGCGGCGACGTCCGTTCCATCCTGGGCCGCACCCTCGCCCTCGCCGACCGCGAGGGTTTCCACGCCGATGCCGACTGCGTGCTGGTCATCGCCTACGCGGAGATCTGCGCCGGCCGGTTCGAGGCCGCCGCCGAACTGCTCGGGACCGCGATCCACGACCGGTTCAACGCGACGGCGCTCTACGTGCTCTACCGCGCCGTCCTCGACCGGTTGCTGCGCGACCAGCTCGACGCCGAAACGATGACGGCCGCGATGCACCGTGGGCGGGAGCAGACGGCGCGCACGGCGCTGTTCGACTACGGCATCGTGCGGCCCGCCGGGTTCCGCGCGCTGGCCGATCGCGCGTCCGAACGACACTGAGTGCCCATCGCGCACGTCGAGCTGTGCGTCGAGCCGTGTTCAGCGCCGCTCCAGTTCACGCTCCAGACGCCCTGGGCGGCGCAGCCGGCTGGTCTCGTCGTCACCGACGAAATGGGAGTTGAAGTGAGCGCCGAAGAGGCGCGTGTAGGGCAGGCTGCTCGGCAGATCGCGCAGCGCGGCGGCGAGGTGGGTCGTCGACGGAAAGGCGGTCATCGCGGTGCTCCGCTGACGGCTGGTTCGTCGTCGAGCCTGGCGACGAACTCGACCTCGTCACTCATGGTCGAGCTGAGCTGCCGGAGCAGCTCTGGGATCTCGGCATCGGTCCAGCGCATCGTGGCGATCGTGTCGACGACGTCGAACAGCGGGAGCGACAAGCGATTGCGGGTCCGGTGGTAATCGTCGAGGGCATCGGACTCAGCGGCGTCGCCGAGCGTGACGGCGATGATCGCCCTGGCGAGGATCTCGGCGTCGCGGAGCGCATCGGTGAGCCCATGCGCGCCGAGCGGGTCCTTCCAGTACGCCGCATCACCGACGAGCGCCCAGCCCGGTCCCCACGGCACTCGCATGTAGCCGGGCAGCCCGCCGAACGTGCGCACGCCAGTGAGTGGCGTGGCCGACACGAGCCGGTCGCGCGAGCTCGGGCTCGGCGGCGCGAACGATCGGCATGGAGCGCATCCGGGCCACCCCGGCCGACTCGAGCCGGCGTCGACGCCGCGAACACGCACGTGCGATCGCCGTTCGTCGGAATGAGACCGGCGCACGCCTCCGGCCGGAAGATCCAGTGGTAGCTGTCCGTCACGAGCCCGGACGAGTAGCCGTACACGACGGCGGTGGCCCCAGTGCCTCGCCGCTCGATCGTCGACCCGACCGCGTCGGCGACGACCGAGCGCAGGCCGTCGGCACCCACGATCCAGCGGGCGGTGTGTCGCACCGCACGTCCGCGGCCGTCGCGGCCCGTCGACGCCCACCACCCGACCGGTGCGGTCGCGGACGACGTCCGTGATGCTCGTGCCGTAGGCGAACGAGGCGCCGGCAGCGCGAGCGGCGTCGACGAGGATCGGATCGAGCACCGTACGGCGCGGCGCGTAGAGGGCGTCGACGCCGTGCGAGGGCTTGATGGTGATCCGCACCTCCTCGTCGGCGAACTTGAACGTGGTCGAACGCACCGCGGGGGTGCCGGCGGCGATGATGTCGTCGAGGAGTCCCCAGCGGTGGAGCTGCACGACGCCCGTGCGCATCAGGGCATGGGTCGACAGGGTGTCGGACCCGTAGCGGCTGCGGTCGACGACGAGGACGTCGAGACCCGCGCGGGCGAGGAGCATCGCGGTGGCGGCGCCGGCGGCGCGGGCCCCGACGACGACGACGTCGTGAGTGGAATGCTCGGTCATGGCGCGTCCTCGTGGCTCAGCGAATGGCGCGGTGGGGTGGCGGTCGACTCGGCCGGCGATGTGGCGGGCCACGAACGACGCGTCGTGGCGCACGCCGTCGATGAAGTTCGAGTCGCGTCGGTGCTGAACGCGCTGCCCGACCACGTAGAGGCCGGTGACGGGCGTGACGCCGCGCCGCTGGACGATCTCGCCGTGCGGGTCGAGGACCGGGACCCGCAGCCACGGGTAGGCACGGCGGTAGCCCGTGGCCCAGATGACCGACGCGATGCCATCGCGCCGGGCGTGGAGACGCGTGATCGGTTCGGCCGCGCGGAGCCGGGCGGGCGTGTCGGCGGGGAGGACCTCGCGGGTCGAGGCCGGTGGCGTCGATGTGGTGGTCGATGCGCACCAGCAGGCGGCGGAGACGCTCGTCGGCGGCGGCCGTGGTGTCCCGCAGGTCGTCGGCGAACGTCAGGTCGTCACCATCGACGCCGGTGAGCCGGCCGGTGAGGCGGACCCCGAGCCGCTCGAGCGCGGGGAGGTCGACGTCGCGGTGGTCCTCGCGGCCGACGAGCTGCAGCGCGCCTTCGTGGCGCGCCTCGGACGGGTCGCCCACGTCGTCGATGGTCCGTGCGAACGTGCCGATCTGGTCGAGCCACCACCAGATGTCCATCCCGCGGTAGCGGCGAGGAACGCGGTTGTGACGGCCGACCGCCAGCACGACGTCCCGGCCGGCGCGGGCGAGCTCGTCGGCGATCTGAACCCCGGTCGCTGAAGCGCCGACGACGAGCACCCGCCCGTCCGGCAGCAGATCCGGGTTGGCGTACGTGCTCGGGGTGATCTGGGTGACCGTTCGGTCGAGCCGTTCCGCGAACCGGGGAACGCGTGGACGGTCGCACCAGCCGGTGGCCATCACGACGTTGTGGGCTGACCACGACGTGTCGGAGGTGCGCACGGTGAAGCCGTTGTCGGCGCCGACGAGCTCGCGAACATCGTGCCCTTCTTCGATCGGCGCGTCGAACGAACCGGCGTAGGCCGTGAGGTAGGCGGCCAGGTCGACGGCGGTCATGTAGCCGTCGGGGTGTGGACCCCGATAGGACCATCCGGGGAGCCGGCTGGCCCAGTTCGGTGTGAGCAGACGCAGCGAGTCCCAGCGATGGCTGCGCCAGCGCTCGGCGGTGTGGCCCCGTTCGAGCACGACGTGATCGATGCCGGCCTCGGTGAGGCACCGGCTCGTGGCCAAGCCGGCCTGGCCGGCGCCGATGACGAGGGTGTGGGTGGTGGGCATTTCGGTTCCTTGGGGGGCGGGTTCGGTGAGGTTGTGTGGGGTGTCCGCGGCGCCCGGCCGGTCGCCGGCCGGGCGCGTCCGCGGACGAGGGTCAACCGGCGTCGACCGAGATGTCGACCGGGACGCCGTTGGTCAGGACGTCGTAGACGGCGGACCGCTTGCGCGACTGCTCGACGACCGACTTGAGCTTCTCGGGATCGTCACCACGGAGCTTGAAGCTGACGCGGATCTGCTGGTAGCCGTTGCGGACCTCGTCGGACAGCCCGAGGATGCCGAGCAGGTCGATGTCGCCTTCGACGGTCGACTCGACCGAGTCGAGGTTCACGCCACGGGCGGCGGCGATGTTGGCGAGGCCAGAGGTCAGACA
Organism: Ilumatobacteraceae bacterium; assembly: GCA_963722415.1. Classification (GTDB taxonomy): domain Bacteria; phylum Actinomycetota; class Acidimicrobiia; order Acidimicrobiales; family Ilumatobacteraceae; genus JALOLG01. The sequence continues at coordinate 120,646 of CAVRNI010000045.1, read as the reverse complement.
GGCGGCGATGGCGTGGAGCAGGAACTCCACGGGTGTCGGGCCGTTGTCCGCGCCGACGAGCACGGCCGGGTGGTCGGCGTCGAAGGTGAACGGCTGCTTGTGCGTCATCTCCTGGGTGGCCCCGTAGAAGCCGTGGAGGGTGGACTGGTTGTGGGTGCCGTTCACCCAGCGTGTTGCTGGCACGGAACTGGAACTTGGCGATCTCGGGCGTCGCCCGGACGGCGTCGATCGTGGCGAACAGCGTTGCGGTGTCTACGCCGTTGCGCATCGGGTTGTCGGTCATGGTCATTTTCGGTTCTCCCTGTTGGTTGTGGGTGGCTTGCTGTGATCGGGTGTGGCGACGGTACGAAGCAGGCCTTCTCCCGTTCTTCCCTGCGACTTCCGCATCGGCAAGCTCCTCGGCACGGTACGGAAAGGGCTTCGCGCGTGCTTGGAGGCGATGTGGAGGGTTCGTGGAGATCAGCGTGCGCGGCACGTTCGCCGGGATTCCAGCCGATCTCCACCCCGTCTCCGAGCACGGCCGCTCGGCGTGGCCGCACCATGGCACGACGACCCGAGGAGTCAGCGGGAAGGCCCGGGGAATGCCACGACCTGAGGCTTCCTCCCAGTACGACCCCCATGATCGAGCAAGGAGCGAGCAACGCTATGAACGGTATGACCGTCTACGACATCGTCCGCATCGAGCGGCAGCTGGCCATCAGGCACGGCAGCCGTCGTCCGCGCATCGAGCCGGAGCGCCCACGGCGCGGCCGACTCGTGCCGCGACGTGACGTGCGGTGACGGCCGACGATGCGTGTTGCCCGGAGCCGTGGCGTGGACGGGTGCCGCTAGGCCGGAACCGACGCTCCGAAGAACTGCCGGAGCGCATCGGCGATCTCGGCTCGCACCCCTGCACCCGACAGGATCACATCGACCATCGTCAGCGACGTGTGGGTGTGGCCGCGGGCCGACAGGTGGCGCACCGGTACGCCGGCGGCGGCCATCGCCTCGGCGTAGGCGATTCCCTCGTCGCGGAGCGGGTCGAACTCGCTCGTCACCACCAACGCCGGTGGGAGGTTGGAGAGATCGTCGGCGCGCAGCGGCGACGCGTGCGGGTGCTGGCGATCGTCGGGATCGGCGTAGTGGTCCCAGAACCACTGCATCAGCGGTGTGGTGAGCACGTAGCCGTCGGCGTTCTCGACGTACGACCCGCGGGTCATGTCGCAGTCGGTCACCGGCGTGAGCAGCACCTGACCGACGATGTCGGGCCCGCCGGCGTCACGCGCCCGCTGGCAGGCGACGGCGGCGATGTTGGCACCGGCGCTCCATCCGCACACGGCGAGCTGGCCCGGCACGCCGCCGAGCTCCACGGCGTGGTCGGCGATCCACTTGACGGCCGCGAATCCGTCGTCGACGGCGGCCGGGAAGCGATCCTCCGGCGCGTGGCGGTAGTCGACGGACACGATGACCGCGTCCGAACGCACGCACAGGTCGCGGCACAGCGGATCGTCGGAGTCGTGAGCCCCCGAGCACCCAGCCGCCGCCGTGGAAGTAGGCGACGATCGGGTGCGGTCCGTCGCTCGGCGGTCGGTAGAGGCGGTACGCCAGGTCACCGGCGGCACCGGGGAGGACGCCGTCGACGATCTCGCCGACGTCAGGCCCCGGCGGGCTCTGCGCACCCATGGCGACGACGAACGCCCGTGCGTCGTCGACCGACATCGACTCGAGCGGCGGCAGGCCCATCCCGGCCATCAGGTCGAGCACCATCATCACGTCGGGCTGGAGCCGGCGCACCACGCCGTCGTTGCAGCGTGACCCGTCGGGGCCGGTGAGGCGGAACCCGAAGTAGTCGTTGCCCCTGACCTCGTCGCACGCCGCCCGGTAGACATCGACACCGCCCACGTACGGCAGGAACACCCGCGGCTTGCCGGGCACGTTGGCACCCATGTACCACGAGTTGGCGGTGGGGTAGAGGGTGATGTCGGCGCAGTCGTTCACGTGCTGCACCCAACCGGCTTCCGCCGTTTCGGTGGGCTCGATCGTCGTGTCGCCGTGCTCGCGCATGTCGTCGAGGCAGTCGGCGACCCAGTCGACGTGTTGCTCGATCGACACCATCATGTTCGACAGCACCGAGGGGCTGCCCGGGCCGGTGATGGTGAAGAAGTTCGGGAAGCCGACCGTGGTGAGACCGAGGTAGGTGGTGGGCCCGTGGGCCCACTTCTCCTTCAGCGTCACGCCGTCGCGTCCGGTGATGTCGACCGAGACGAGGGCGCCCGTCATCGCGTCGAACCCGGTGGCGTACACGATGGCGTCGAACTCGAATGCTTCGTCGACGGTGTCGATGCCGCTCTCGGTGATCGTCGCGATCGGGTGCTTGCGCAGGTCGACGAGGCGGACGTGCGGCAGGTTGTACGTGGCGAAGTAGTTGGTGTCGAGACACGGCCGCTTGGTGGCGAAGGGGTGATCGCTCGGGCACAGCGCCTCGGCCGTCTCGGGATCGTTCACGATCGATCGGATCCTGTCCCGGATGTAGTCGGCCACGACCTCGTTGGCGGTCCGGTTGATCAGCACGTCGTTGAAGACGCCGATGATCTCGAACAGCTCGCCGGCCTCCCACGCGGCGTCGAGTCGCGCCAGCCGATCCTCCTCCGACAGCTGCAGGGCGCCGAACTCGTACGATCGGGAACGGAATGCCGCCCCGCGACCATTTCGCCTGCTCGCGGTACTCGTCACGATCGGCCTCCAGCGGTGCCCGCTTCTCGGGCCGCACCGGGCCGTTGTGCGCCGGCACCGAGAAGTTGGGGGTTCGTTGGAACACCGTGAGCTGTGCGGCCTGCTCGGCGATGAGCGGGATCGACTGGATGCCCGACGAGCCGGTGCCGATGACCGCCACGCGCTTGCCGGTGAAGTCGACACCCTCGTGCGGCCACGTGCTCGTGAAGTACACCTCGCCGGCGAACCGCTCGGCCCCCTCGATGTCGGCCGCCTTCGGCATCGACAGGCAACCGCTCGCCATCACGAGGTGGCGGCAGCTGACCTCGTCGCCGCGGTCGGTGCGGACGCGCCACAGCGACGCGGCGTCGTCCCACGTCGGCCGACTCGATGCGGGTCTCGAACTGGATGTCGCGTCGGAGGTCGTACTTGTCGGCGACGTACTGGGCGTAGCGCAGGATCTCGGGTTGCGTCGCGTACTTCTCCGACCACGTCCACTCGCTCTCGAGGGCGGGATCGAAGCTGTAGGTGTAGTCGGTGGTCGGGATGTCGCAGCGGGCGCCGGGATAGCGGTTCCAGTACCACGTGCCACCGACGTCGTCGGCGGACTCGAACGCCTTCGTCGAGAACCCCAGTCCCCGCAAGCCGGTGGAGGAGGTAGAGCCCGGCGAAGCCGGCTCCGCCAACCACAACATCGACATCTGGCACACCAGCGTCTGACCCGTTGCCTGTCGTCATTCGGGGACCTCCGACACAGTCCGATGGTTGCTCGGCGCAACCACCGCACAGTGTCACACGTCGCTGGCGCGGTGCTCCACTGGAGCGCCGCCGGTTCCGAGAATCGCTTCGTAGGCACTCCACGTCGCCTGGTCGAAGCACACGAACCTGACCTCCTCGACCGACGTCGCCGCCGATCGCACCGTCGCAACGGCGGTCGCCGCGGCCAGGTGGACGGGGTAGCCGTATACGCCGGTCGAGATGGCGGGGAAGGCGACCGATCGGGCACCGATCAGGTCGGCCTGGGCGAGGGACTCGCGGTAACACGAAGCCAGGAGCTCGGGCTCGCCCTGGTCGCCGCCCCGCCACACGGGACCGACGGTGTGGATGATCCATCGAGCGACGAGGCGGAAACCGGGCGTGACCTTGGCCTGACCGGTCTTGCAACCGCCGAGTTGGCGGCAGCGCTGCACCAGCTCCGGCCCGGCCGCCCGATGGATCGCTCCGTCGACGCCACCACCACCGAGCAGTGACGAGTTGGCGGCGTTCACGATGGCGTCGGTGTCCTGCGTCGTGATGTCTCCCAGGACGAGCTGCAGGCGGGGTCCGCTGTTGCCGTGTGGAACGGTCTCGTGTGGAACGGTGTCGGGCATGGGACCGCGGCTTTCAGACGGGGTAGGTGACGCCGGTGAGGTCTTCCGAGGCAGCCCACAGCCGACGCTGGGCGTCGGCGTCGTGTGACTGTGCGCTCGATTCGACCAGCGTCGGATGTCCCTGGAGCTCGCGGAACCGGTCGGGTCCGTAGTACTGGCCGCCGACGACGGCCGGGTCGGTCGCCGCACGCAACGTCGGCAACGCACCCATCTCGGCGCTCTGGGTGACGAACGAGCCGAAGACGGCGTTGAGCGCGCGCAACACGACCGGCGAGTTGCGGACGAGCTCGGTGCTCGTGACGCCGGGGTGCGCGGCGACCGCGATCGTGGAGGAGCCGGCACTCGCGAGCCGGCGCTGCAGTTCGTAGGTGAACAACAGGTTCGCCAGCTTCGACTGCCCGTAGGCCGCGACCCGGCTGTAGCCGCGCGTCGACTGCAGATCGTCGAAGTCGATCCGAGCGCGGATGCGGTGTCCGATGCTGCTCACGGTGACGACGCGCGAACCAGCGACGGCGACCATGCGCTCGAGCAGCAGTCCGGTGAACGCGAAGTGACCGAGGTGGTTGGTGCCGAACTGCAACTCGAAGCCGTCCGCCGTGGTGCTGCGGGGCGTGTACATGACGCCGGCGTTGTTGATCAACAAGTCGATCGTGGCGTAGGTCGCCCGCAGGTCGTCGGCCGCCTCGCGTACCGACTCCAACGCCGACAGGTCCAGTTGCCGGATCGTGACGTCCGCACCGGGACTGTCGGTCGTGATGCGTGCCGCGGCAGCCTTGCCCTTGTCGACGTTGCGGACGGCGAGCACCACGGAGGCGCCGTGTGCGGCGAGCGCACCGGCCGTCGCCAGGCCCAGTCCGGTGTTCGCTCCGGTGATCACCGCGACGCGGCCCGTCTGGTCGGGTATGTCGCTCGGTGTCCATTTGTCGCCGTCCATCGAACCTCCAGGTCCGATTGTCACGCCCGGCTCACCGTTGAGCAATGCGCAACTTTCGCCAAGGCTCCTGTGGTCTCAGCCGCGCGGCCCGCGCACCGCGTCGAGCACGGCCGGATATCCCGATGGGTCGACGGCCACGTCGAGCAATGCGGGACCACGACGGGCGAGCGCGGCGCGGATCTGCTCGTCGAACGTGTCGACATCGTCGACCGATTCGGCCCACATGCCGCAGCCGCGGGCGATGGCCGCGAAGTCGGTGGTGCGGTAGCGGACAGCGTCGCCACCGCCGTGACCTTCCGGCGACTGTTTCGCCGCGATCAGGCTCAGTGTGGAGTCGTTGAACACGACCACGACGACCGGCAGGTCGAGACGGGACAGTGTCTCGAGCTCGGCGAGTGTCATGCCCAGTCCGCCATCGCCCGTGAAACACATCACGTGGCGATCGGGTTCGACCAACGCCGCGGCGATCGCCGCCGGGAGCGCAAAGCCCATCGTCGCCAGGCCGTTCGAGATCAGCATGGTCCCCGGCTCGTCGACCTCCCAGAACGGGACCGCGAGCAGCATGTGCGCTCCGGCGTCGACGGTGGCGATCGTCGATGCCGGTGCGGCGGCACGCGCGATCCGCACGACGTCGAGGGGCGTCAGCGCGCCGGCCGCGGCCGGCACCGCGGCGGCCAACTCGTCGAGCGCGGCGCGCCGGAACTGCTGCCCGGCATCGCGTGGCCCAGGTCGTCGACAGCACGTCGGCGAGCTCGTGCACGAGCTCGGCAAGGTCAGTGGCGCCGCCGACCACCTCGCCGTGCAGCCCCGATCCGAAGAACGAGCTGTCGTCGATCGGCCACGAGCCGATGAGCACGACTCCGGCGCGGTACGCCCACGGAGCCGGTATCAGCTCGACCGGATCGAGCCCCACCCCGATGATCGAGGTCGGCCGCGTCCAGCACCGGCGCCTTCGATCGTCGCCCCGGTCATCACGCCGGCGCTGAACTCGGCGCGGTCGCTGACGATGCCCCGCGCCTTGTACGTGGTGAGGATCGGGACGTTGGTCCGGCGGCCGAGCTCGGCCAGCGCGAGCGCGACGTCGTGCGCCACGGCGCGCCCGTGAGCCCGCGTGCCGACGCCGGCGACGACGACCGGGCGCCGCGCCTCGCCGAGCACGTCGCGCACGTGTCCGAGGTCGCCTCGGGCCTCGCCCACCGGCGCTCGGGTCAGGGTGCCTGACGGTGCCGACGGATCGAAGTCGACGTGGACGGGGCCCGGCCGCGGGCCGAGGACGCGGGCGACGATCGCACGCGGCAGCTCGTGCGACTCGCCGCCGAACGCAACCGACGCGAGCGTCACCGGCGCCATCAGGGCGAGTTGGTCGATGCGCTGATGGGAGACGCGGTCGCGCTCGGACGCGCCGACGCAGTCGGCGACCAGCACCATCGGCTGCCGGTCGAGCCACGCCTGCGCGACGCCGTTGACGGCACTCGCGATCCCCGGACCACGCGTGACGACGCACGCGCCGGGCGCACCGGTCAGCTCACCGACGACACCAGCCATGACGGCGGCCGCCGTCTCGGTGTGGGTGAGCACGAAGCGCATGCCGCACTCGTGCACCGTGCCGACGACGTCGAGGTTCGAACCACCGCCTGGAACGCCGAACACCAGCGACGTCCCGGCATCGCGCCACGCCGACACGAGATCGAGCGCCATCGCTCGCCGTGAACGTGGCTTCGAGTCGATGCGCCGCACGGTAGCTGGCAGAATCACAGCGAGGGGGTACACCACCATGTCCATCACCGTCGCCAAGTTCCTCGACGTCTCGGCGGGTCTGCAGCCCGGCCAGTTCACGGTCGGGTCGCACAGCACGATCGAGTCACTCGATGAGCTCGATCCGACCTACAAGCAACTCCTCGACGAGCCGATCGCGTGCGTCCTCGGGCTGATCGGGAACGACGGTCGGGTGAACATGACACCGATGTGGTTCAGCTACGAGGGGAGCCAGGTGCTCTTGAACGTCGCCAGCCACCGCAAGAAGGTCGAGTGGATCCGCAACAACGACCAGTTGTCGTTCCTGCTCGTCAACCCGAAGAACGCCTACCACTGGGTGAGCATCAAGTGCACCATCGCCCGCGAGATCTCCGAGGACGATCCCGTGGAGGGTCCGCGGGTCACCGAACACGTCGACCGGATCTGGACGAAGTACACGAGCAGCGACCCCCCGTACGGGTTGCGGGATCCGTCGATCGACGAGCGGCGGATCCTGTTCGAGTGCGACGTCGACCGGGTCGCCACGTTCGGCACGCCGTGATCAACAGGCCATGACGTACAGATGGTGACGTCCGGCCGGGTCGCAGTCATCGGGGGGTCGTTGGGCGGGCTGACGGCTGCGCTCGTCCTGCGCGATGCCGGATTCGACGTCACCATCCACGAACGCTCTGGCACCGTGCTGGAACAGCGCGGCGCGGGGATCGGTTTCCTCCCCGACAGCGCCCGCTATCTCGTCGAGCGTGCCGCCGTCGACCTCGACGCCATCAGCATCTCCACCGAGCGCATCCGGTACCTCGCGCGCGACGGAACCGTCACCCACGACATCGCCCAGCCATACCGGTTCAGCTCGTGGAACACGATCTACCGTTCGCTGCTGGCCTGCTTCGGCCACGACCGGTATCTGCTCGGACACGAGGCGACCGGGCGGACGCCTGCGGACGATCACGTGGTGGTCCACTTCGCCGAGCACGCCCCCGAACGCGTCGACTTGTTGGTGTGTGCCGACGGGATCGGGTCGGGCTTCCGCAGCCAACTGATCCCGGAGGCCACTCGCGAGTACGCCGGCTACGTGGCATGGCGCGGCATGGTGCCAGAATCACAGCTCGAGCCCGCAGATGCCGCGGCGCTCGTCGACGCCATCACGTACCACGTGTTCGCGAACAGTCACATCCTCGTGTATCCGATCCCGGGACTCGACGGATCGGTCGAGCCCGGTCACCGGCTCATCAACTACGTCTGGTATCGCAACTACTTGGCGGGCGATGATCTCGATGATGTGCTCACCGACGTCGACGGCGAGCGACGCGAGCTGTCGCTCCCACCGGGGACCGCCCGCGCCGATCACATCGCCGAGGTCCGGGCGACTGCCAGGGCCCGTCTCCCGCGCCTCCTCGCCGCTGTCGTCACGGGCGTCGAGCAACCGTTCCTGCAGGTGATCTACGACGTGGCGGTACCGCGCATGGCGTTCGGTCGGACCTGCCTCATCGGCGACGCGGCGTGGGTGGTTCGCCCGCACGCCGCGGCCGGCACCGCCAAGGCCGCCGCCGACGCCTGGGCACTCGTCGAGGCGCTCACGCACAATGACTCCGTGCCCGAGGCACTCGTCGCCTTCGAGTGGGAGCAGATGGAGCTCGGTCGCCAGCTGCTCGCACGGACTCGCCGCATCGGCAACCATTCCCAGGTGACCGGCACGTGGGACCCGCGCGATCCCGAGCTCATCTTCGGCCTTCGGGAGCCGGGTCGATGAACGCCCGGCGCGAGGTCGCTCGGCGCATGAGCGAGGCGGCGGCGGGGTTGCTCGACTCGCTCGACGCCGAGCAGCGCGCACTCGCCGGCTGGCCGTTCCCGGCCGACGACGAACGCCGTCTCTGGTACTACACCCCGACCGACCACGGCGGCCTGCCGCTGTCGGCCATGCGGCCGGCTCAGCAACGCCGCGCGATGCAGCTCGTCGGCACGGGCCTGTCACGCGCGGGGTACGTGACGGTGTCGACGATCATCGGTTTGGAGAACGTGCTCGACGCGGTCGAAGGCTTCGTCTCCGAGTTCGAGCGCGAGCGGGGCCGCGACCCGGGGCTCTACTACGTGCGCGTGTTCGGCGTTCCCGACGAGGACGGGACGTGGGCGTGGCGGTTCGGGGGGCACCACGTCTCGATCAACCACACCATCGTCGACGGCGAGGTGGTCGGATCGTCACCGTGCTTCCTCGGCGCCGACCCGGCATCGTCGCCGCTGCTCGGCCCGCACCTGCTACGGCCGCTCGCCGGTGCCGAGGATCTCGCCAGGGAGCTCGTCCACTCGCTCGACGACGCACAGCGCGCCACCGCGATCCTGTCTCCGGTCGCGCCGTTCGACCTCGTGACCGCGAATCGGCCCCGGGTGTCCGAGGGCGACGACCCGCTGCCGATCACCGACATCTGGCGACGCCGCTTCGACGGTGACCTCGGCGCGACGCATGGAGGCGGTCCAGCAGGCGGCCGAGCGGAACTCCGGGCTGCGGCCCGAGCACCTCGCCGCGGTCCGCTTCACCGCGGCACCGAAGGGCATCCCCGCCGCCGACCTCGGGCCCGACCAACGCCAGCTCCTGCGTGCCCTCCTCGACGTCTACGTGCACCGGATCCCCGACGAACTGGCGGACGCGGAGATCGAGAAGTACCGGGCCGACGACGATCTCGACGAGCTGTCGTTCGCCTGGGCGGGTGGCATCGAGCCCGGCCAGCCCCACTACTACCGGGTCCAGGGCCGGCGCCTGCTCGCCGAATACGACAACACCCAGCGCGGCGTCAACCACGTCCACACGGTGTGGCGCGACCTCGAATCGGACTTCGGTGGCGACGCCCTCGCCCAGCACTACGCCCGACACGACCACCACGACACCAACCGGGTCACGGCGGCTGAGGCGAGGCGTCAGACCTGAACCGAGCGAGCCTCGCGCCGGCGGTGCCGTCGAACCCCGCACCACCAGCTCGACCGGCAGCCGGATCCGCTTGGCCTCGATCTGGCCGAGCAGCATCCGGGCGGCCAGGCGACCCTTGGCGGCGTGGTTCTGGCGCACGGTGGTCAGCGGAGGCACCGCCCCGCTGGCGACCGGTGTGTCGTCGAACCCGACGACCGACAGCTGGTCGGGAATCGCGACGCCGAGCGCGTCGGCGACCCGCACCACTCCGGCGGCGATGTCGTCGGACATCGCGAGGATGGCCGTCGGCATCGGCTGGCGTCGGAGCAATCCCCGGACCATGCTCGCGAACTCGTCCCAGTCGAGACCACCGGCCGCCTCGACCGTCGTGTCGCAGCCGGCGCGTCGAGCGGGACCGAGGTAGCCGCGCCGCCTCGCTTCGCTGACGAGGTGGGATTTCACGGGATTGTTGCTGTCGAGGGAGAGCACCGCGACGCGCCGGTGTCCGAGATCGACGATGTGCTGGGCTGCCGCGCTCGCACCACCCTCGTCGTCGATTCCGACGCTGAGACCGTCGCCGATCGCCTCGGCGTCGAGCACCACGGTGGGCAGCTGACGGTCCTCGATCAGCTTGAGGCGGTCGGCGTCGAGCGCATCGCAGTGAATGATCACGCCGTCGACCAGCGCGTTGCGCAGGACGTCCGGCCGGTCCGGTTGCGGGGAGCGGCGGTCGATGAGCACGAGGGCCAGGCCTTCGTCCTCGCACACCTCGGCCACGCCGTCGAGCAGCATCCGGTTGGCGGTGTCGCCGATGGAGTAGCGCAACGAGTGCTGGACCAGACCGATCGCGCCGACCCGACCGCGACGGAGCAGCCGGGCGGCGGGGTCGGGCCCCGCGTAGCCCGAGCTCGTCGGCCGCGGCGAGGATCCGTTCGCGCAGCTCGCGGCTGAGCTGGTCGGGGCGGTTGTAGGCGTTCGACACCGTGCTCCGGGACACTCCGAGACGTTCGGCGATCGTGGCTCAGCGTCGCCCGGTCACGTGTCACACCGCCAGCTTAATCACCCGTCGAGGCTTGCCCTCTGAATCGATCCAGAGTACAGTGAGAACCATGACTGAATCGATCCAGAACGCAGACCTCCGATCAGCCGTGGCGAGGGAACGACGGTGTGCGCCGAACGGCCGGCGCAGTCGGCTTCCGAGCTCGCCTTCTGGCGCTTCGCCGCCGAGCAGTACGGCATCTGGCTCGACCACGGCGAGTGGTGTGAGCTGGCGCAACTCGACGACCACCTGTTGATCGCCCGCCGCTACTTCTGGCGGCTGTCGGATCCCGAGGTCCACGAGTTGCTGTGCGCCGTGCCCGATCCGGACTGATCGGCGCCCCTGCCCCTGCCCCCTCCGTCGCCTTGGTCACGAACCTCCGCGTGCCACGCGGAAGACGGTGACCAAGGCGATGTGGGCAGGGAGCTGCGAGTCAGCGATCCTCGTTCGTCGTCTCCCGTGTACGGCACCGGATGGTCGCCGCCCAGTTCGGCGAAGCGCTCGTTGAGCGCGACGGCGATGACGTCGCGGTCGTGGTCGTTGGCGAGGAGCGCGCCGTACAGGATCGCTTCCACCTCGAGCGCTGTGCTCATTCCGCCGAGCGTGAAATAGCGCAACCACAGGTCGGCGATGGAGAGCCCGACATCCCGGCGAGCCTGCTCGAGGACGTCGATCGCCTCAGCCACGGGGGCGCCTCACGGATCCGGGCCGGGCAGGCTCTGGGTCGAGGCGACGATCTCGGTTGCGTGCTTCAGGACGGCCTCTTCTGCCGCCCGGGCCGCCCGGTGGAGCGTGGCGGTGGCGCGCTCGGCGCTGAGGTGGTCGCGAGCCATCAGCACCCCTTCCGCCCTGGCGATCATCTGCCGGGCGTGCAATCCCTCCAAGATGCGCTCGCCCAACTTCGCATCGGCGGCGTCGGCGCCGCCGTCGACGAGGATTCCCGAAGCCTGCGACGCGAACAACGCCGCCAGTTCCTGCTGGCGCGGTCCGAACGCCCGGTCGGTGGTGGAGTAGATGTTGAGCGCGCCCACCGCCCGCTCGGCGGTCATGAGTGGTGTCGAGAGGATGCTGGCGATGCCTTCCTCGATGGCGCGCGGCACGAACGCCGGCCAGCGGTCTTCCTCGGCCAACGACTCGCTGTGGAACCAATGACCCTGTGCGGCCGCCGCGAGGCACGGACCCTCACCGGTCGCGTACTGATGGTCATCCATCAGCCGCACGGTGTCGTTGGTCGACGCCACCGTGGACAGGCGGCCGTTTCGCTCGAGAGTGACGCTGACACCGTCGGCGCCCTCGACGGTCGCTCCGGCCAGGAGCGTGACAAGACGGAGCGCGGCGTCGATCGTCGCGCTCGTTCGGCTTGGCGCCGACGCGGGCGAGGTCGGCGGAGAGACCGGCGCGGTCGGTGGCGACCACGACGGGGCGGTCGGCGGACCGTTGCTCGGCGCCCAGGACGGCGATGTTCGGATCGGACGCCTCGAGCCGTATGAGCCCATTCATGCCGGTGATGTCGAGGATCCGCCGGGTCTGGGCCGGTGCCGCGCGCAAGGTGAGCATTCGGCCCGACTCGGCCAGGCGGGCCGAGCTCTTGGCGATGACCCCGAGGCCGGCCGCGTCCATGAACGCGACCGCGGCGCAGTCGAGGACGACGTGCGGATGGCCTTGATCGACGAGAACGTCCAACATCGCGCCGAGTGTGGGTGCCGCGAGCACGTCGACATCGCCGCGCACGACGACGATCACCTGATCGACGTGGAACCCGACGGTGATCTCGAACGCGGCAGAGGGGTGCGACCGCACGGTGGTCACAGCAGACCCCTGGACGGCGCCTCGACGATCCGCATCGTCGACAGCGGAGGACTTTGCATCAGGCCACCTTCTGATACCGAGCGCCGGCCAAGCGTGCGCCTCGAGGAACCCTCGCTGTCGAAAGCCCTCTCAACCTACCAGTTGTGACGCCGAGGCGCATGGGAACCACGGATCGTGATGAAATGGAGATGTGCCGGGAGCCGAGGAGTTCGTCGACCTCGACAGCAGCGTGTCCGAGGTGGCGCTCGCGCTGTTCGCGGCGGGCAGCGTTCGTGGCACGCTGCAGCGGATCGTCGACCTCGCCGAGCGCGCCGTCGACGGCTGCGAGGCGGCTGGAATCCTGCTCGTCGACAACCGGCGAGGTGACCACTGCCGCCGCCAGCCGCGCCGTTCGTGGTCGTCGTCGCTCAGATGCAGATCGACGTCAACGAGGGGCCGTGTCTCGACGCGGCGACTCGAGGCTTGACGGTCTATGCCGACGATCTGCTCGACGACCCGCGTTGGCCGAACTTCGGACCGCTCGCCGTGGAAGCGGGCATCCGCAGCGTGATCGCCTACTCCCTGTCCGCCGGCTCGCCCGAGCGCGCTCAACCTCTACTCCCGGCTCCCCGCCGCGTTCGGCGCCACCGACCGCGCGCAGGGGCAGTTGTTCGCCACCCTCGCCCGCCTCGCGCTCGACTCCGCCGAGGAACGAGCCTCCGACGAGAAGCGGACCGGGAATCTCATCGAGGCGCTCCGTACACGTGAGTTGGTCGGACAGGCGCAGGGAATCCTGATGGAGCGCGAACGCATCACGGCCGACCAGGCATTCGACGTGTTGCGCCGCGCGTCCCAGCACATGAACATCAAGCTCCGCGAGGTCGCCGCGACCCTCGTCGAGACCGGCGAGTCACCCGAGACCGGGCCGACGCGGCCGCACTAGCCCGCATCTGCGAACCCCGCGACCACGTGCCAACCGTTCAGCGGTAGCCGGTCGTGTCGGCCGGCTTGCCGGCGTCCTGCACCTCGGTGACGTATCTCCACGCGTCGGGTTGGCTGCCGTCGAGATCGGTGAAGCCGTACACCTTGGCCAATTGCCCGCTGGACAGCGACGTTCCGTTCCAGCGCGACACGTCGGGATCCTGGGCGAGGGCCGCGACGGCTCGACCGACGAACGCCGGACTCTCGGAGATCGCGAAATGCGGTGACACCTTGGTCGCGTCACGCCAGTTCGACTCGGCGACGCCGTACGCGTCGAGCATGGCCTCGGATCGGAGCCAACCCGGAGTGAGCGATACCGCCGTCGCGCCGTGGGGCTTCAACTCGTGCGCCAGCGCGAACGCCATCCGATTGACCGCCGCCTTCGCCAAGTCGTAGAAGAACGAGACCCGGTAGTTGGCGGCGTTGTACTCGTCGGTCCCGTCGGTCACCTCGACCACCAGGCCGCCCGGCGTCTCGATCAGCAGCGGGATCGCGAAATGGCTCGTGATCGCGTGTGTGTCGACGGCGAGGCGCATGGTGTGCAGCCCGTACTCCAACGATGACTCCCAGACCGTCTTGTTCCATTCCATCTGGGTGGCGCCCCAGATGTCGTTCACCAGGATGTGCAGGGCCCCCTGTTCGGTGCGGATGCGCTCGACCAACGCACGCACCTCATCCGGCACGAGATGGTCGACCCGGACGGCGATCCCGTGGCCGCCGGCCTCGTCGACGAGCGCGGCGGTCTCCTCGATCGTCTCCGGCCGGTTCATCTCCGACCGATCAGAGCCGCTCGTCCGCCCGGTGGCGTACACCGTCGCGCCGGCCGCGCCGAGTTGCACCGCGATGCCTCGTCCCGCGCCGCGGGACGCCCCGGCGACCAGTGCGACCTTGCCTTCCAGCTGTGTCCCCATCCAGCCGAACCTAGCGATCTGCCAGGCGAAGGTCAGGTCGTGGGCGAGGGATCGAGATCGCCGGTCGGCAGGCCGGCGAGGCTGATCGCGGGCGCGATTTCCTCGATCGGGCCGTGGACGTGCGGGTTGAACATCTGCCAGCGATGCTTGCCCTGACCCTTGGAGGCGTACATCGCGATGTCGGCGGCGCGGAGCAGGTAGTCGCCGCTGTAGGTCGCGTTCCGCTGCGACGGCGATGCCGATGCTGGCTCCGATGCGGATCAGCGCGCCGTGAATGGAGAACGGCTGCTCGAGAACGGTGAGGATCCGGTTGGCCATGTCGACCGCGACGTCGTCGCCGGTCGGGCTGGCGATCAGGATGGCGAACTCGTCGCCGCCGAGGCGACACACGACATCGTTCGCGCGGGCGGCACCGCGTAGCCGGTCGGCGACCTGCCGCAACAGCTCGTCGCCGGCGGCGTGGCCGAGATCGTCGTTGACGTGCTTGAAGTCGTCGAGGTCGATGAACATCAGGCTGACCGACCCGGCCTCGGTGCGCGCCGGATCGACCGCGGCGTCGAGGCGGCCCATGAAGCCGGCGCGATTGACGAGGCCGGTGAGCACGTCGTGGTGGGCCTGGACGACGAGGTGCAGATGCGTCGACGCGATCGTGTCGGCCATCACGTTGAAGCGCTCGGCGAGCTCGCCGATCTCGTCGTCGCTGTGCATCTCGACGCGATGGTCGAACTCGCCGGCACCGAAGCGGTCAGCCGACTCCCAGAGTGTCTGGATCGGTCGCACGACGTTCCTGGCCATCCGGCGGGCGTACATGATGGTGGCGCCGACGGAGAGGGCGAAGATCGCGCCGAGCAGGATCAGCAGCTTCGATCTTCGTGGCGCGGGCGTCGGCGAGGTGTCCTCGAGGGCACCGCGCGAGAACTGGTCGAGCGACTTGGCGGTCGACGCTGATGGCATCGGTCTCGCTGGGCGAGCTCCCCGTGGGCGATGTCGCCGCTGCGGCCGGTGTCGGCCGCGAACGCATCGGCGGCGGCATCGTCGGCAGCGAGGACGCGAATCGACGATGTATGCCGCGTCCCACTGTGCACGTGCCTCGCTCACGAGGATCGCAGCTCTTCGTCTCTCGTCGTATGTGGCGAGAGCGTCGACCAGGGCGGCGTCCGTCGCCTCGTCGGCGGCGAGGAAATCCGGCGATCACCGGCGAGCCGAAGTCGAGGACGCAGGTGGGCGGCCGCGCTCTCGCGGGTGAGCGCACCGACGATCCGGTCGTAGCTGGCCGTCTCCCGGCTGACCTCATCAGTCGCCGACACGAACGTCGACTCGATCTGCTGGACCACCACGACGCTCAGACGCCGCCGTCGTCAACGACAGGCCGAGCAGCATGGCGAACGCCCGGTTCCAGTGGGCGCTCATCCGGCCGTGCCGTGATGTCTTGGTCGTGGCGGCCGCCCGGACGTGGCGTTCGAGCGGTCATGTCGACTCCGATGCAAAGGCGACCAGCTCGGCGGTAGTTGGGACGCGGGGAAGGCCACGCTATCGAGGCGAGCGACGATCTCCGCCGCGCGCACACGGCCGACGTTGGCTAACGTTTGTGGGGGGCCACGATGCACGTGCGATACCTGACGCCGGGCGGGACCGAGGTCGGCGACGCCGACGATCTCGCCGAGTGGCGCGGACGCCGCGACGGTTTCGTCTGGCTCGATCTCGATGCGTGTGACGAGACGGCCGCGACGGCTGCTGCGCGACGAGTTCGGGTTCCATCCGCAGGCGATCGAGGCGTGCCGTCACCGCAGCCACCTGCCGACGTTCCACGGCTATCCCGACCACTGGTTCGTCGTCGTGCACCGGCCCCTGATCGGCCGCGCCGGCCACGTCCATCTGCTCCAGCTCGAGCAGTTCATCCGCAGCGACGCCGTGGTCACGCTGCACGGACCCCACAACCCCGATGTGGATCCGACCGAAGTCACTCGCGACACCGACGCGCTGCGGGCTCGTGTCGACGCCGGACGCCTGCTCCCCAAGACGCCGTCCGAGTTGTCGCACGCGTTGATCTCGGGGCTCGCACGCGAGCACCGCGACACGCTCGGGACCATCGCCAGCAAGGTGGCCGACCTCGAGAACGACGTGATGAGCGACGACCTGCGGCGCCCCGAACAGCTGCTCGAGCGGATGTTCCTGCTCCGGCACGAGCTCGTGACCGTTCGAACGATGGCCGGTCACGCGCACGAGGTCTTCGGGCGCATGGCGAGCGTCACCGACACCCCGGCGTTCGACGACCGCGAGCTGATGTCGGATCTCTCGGATCGCTTCGAACGGGTCCGCCAGATCGGTGACGGCGAGCGCGAGTTCCTCGCCGGGGTCATCGACTACTACCAGACCCGAACGGCGACGAAGATGACGATCGCGATGGAGCGGTTGGCGGTGCTCGCCGCGGTCACCTTGCCGGTGACGGCGGTGGCGTCGATCTACGGGATGAACGTCATCGTCAACGACTCCACCCATTGGAGACATCTCTTCGTCGTCCTGCTCGCGATGGCTGCCATCAGCGGGGTGTTGCTCCGCTGGACGAAACGCCAGGGATGGTGGTGAACGACCGCGTGAGCCCGCCCGCCGGTAGCTTGCGACGCGGTGGCCCCAGCGGTGACGAGCGGAGATGCGCACACGCGCCTTCATCATCCTGGGTCTGAGCGGTCTGGCGGTCACCCAGCCGTTGCTCGACCTGTTCGGACAGAACCCGGAGTTCTTCGTCGCCGGCAACTACAGCCGGGCCCAGATCGTGTGGTTCGCGCTGCTGATCGCACTGGTCCCGCCCCTCGTCGGCATCGCCGCCACGGCGCTCGCGCATCGTTGGTCAACCGCACGCTCGGCACGATCGTGTTCGTCACGGTCGTGGTGACCGCCTTGGCGACGGCGTTCGGTCTCGCGCTGTTGCGGACGTTGGGGCTCGATCAGATCGTCCTCGTGGCGGTGTTGGCGCTGCTCGTCGGCGCGGGAGTGGTCGTGCTCGTGCTCCGCACCCGCGGCACCCAGCTGTTCGTCTCGTACCTCGCCGTCGCCAACGTGCTCTTCCTCGGCTCGTTCCTCTTCCTCAGCCCGACGTCGGAGTTGGTCGCCGGTGGGTCGTCCGGCGACGTCGGGCGACGTCTCCGTGCCGGCGCTCCGCGGCCCGGTCGTCGTGATCGTGCTCGACGAGTTCGCGGCCGCGACCCTCATGCGCGCCGACGGCTCGCTGAACGAGGAGCGCTACCCCGGCTTCGCCGAGCTGGCGTCGGTGAGCACGTGGTTCCGCAACGCGTCGAGCCAGTACAACCTGACCCACCGCGCCGTGCCGTCGATCCTCGACGGCACGTTGGGTGACGACGACGACCTGCCGACGTGGGGTGACCATCCGCGCAACCTGTTCACGTTGCTCGGCCACGGACGGTGCCGGTCCACCGCTACGAGTCGGTGACCGACCTGTGCCCGCCGACGGTGTGCGAGCCGCCGCCGCGCCAGCCGCTCAGCCAGGCGATCGAGGACGCCTCGGTGGTGTACGGCCACCGGGTGCTCCCCGAGGCGCTGCGCGACGACCTGCCCGCCATCGACAACTCGTGGGGTGCGTACGGCGCCGAGGACGACGCGGCCGACGCACGGACGAGCTGGTGCGCCAGGAGGCGGGCGCCGCGGCCGACGCGTCGGGGGACAAGTCACTCATCGAGAAGGCGTACGCGAAGTGGCAGGGGCTCGATGCCGACGAGCGCAGCCCGCTCGGCCAGGCGGGAGTGCTCCGCGACATGACCGACGCCATCGACGGATCGCCGGCCCTGCACTTCGTCCACGTCGCCCTGCCCCACCGCCCGTGGGTCCTGTCGCGCACCGGCGTCGGGACGTCGTTCTCGCCCGAGCTCATCACCGACCCGGACGCACCCGGCTACGACTTCGCGGCCCGCATGGAGTACCAGCTCCACAGCATGCAGGTCGGTGCCGCCGACACGCTCGTCGGTGAGCTCGTCGACCACCTGCGGGCCACGCCGGCGTGGTCGGACACGCTGCTCGTCGTGACGTCCGACCACGGCACCAACCTCACGCCGCCCGACATCGGCCGCATGAAGGTCACCGACGCCAACCGCGAGGAGGTGTATCGCGTGCCGCTGTTCATCAAGGTTCCCGGCCAGGTCGAAGGCGAGATCCGTGACGACAGCGTCCAGAACCTCGACGTGCTCCCGTCGATCGTCGACGTCCTCGGGGCCGAGGTCGACTGGGAGTTCGACGGCCACTCCCTCTACGACGGGAGCACGGCCCACACCGAGCCGAAGGTGTCCACCGACGTCGACGCCGCGATCGCGATCGCCGAACGGCGGCGCGAGGACTTCCCGTACGGCGACGACTGGATGGCGCTGGCCGCGGTCGGCGACAACGGCGACCTCGTCGGCACCGACGTCGCCGATCTCGAGATCGGTGACCCGAGCGAGCGACGGGCCAGCGCTCGACCAGGCCGACCTGTTCGACGCCCTGCCGACCGACGACGGCGAGTTGCCGTTCGTGCTCGCCGGAACGGTGACAGGCGGGTCGTCGGAACCACCCGAGCTGGTCGCCGCGGTGAACGGGACGATCGCCGGTGTGGTCGGCGGGTACCGGCGCAGCGGAGACGGCTGGGCGTTCACCGGCTACGTCGCCGACCTCTACGTCGCCGGTCGCAACGACGTGGCGCTGTACGAGGTCACCCGCGACGGCGACGAGGTCACCCTGCATCACAGCGACGGTCGAGCCGGGTGATCGCAGCCGGCTCATCGCAGGACGCCTCGCAGTGGTACAGGGTGCGGGTGCCGCCGGCGAGGGTCTCGGACGACAGCACCGTGAACCGCGACCGCAGGGCGCGTTCCCAGTTCTCACGGTTGTAGGCATCGAACACGCCCGCGCGTTTGCGGGCCAGCAGGCGCGACGCCATCACATCGTCGTGGTGGGGGAACTCGACGACGAGCGGGGCGCCGAAGTCGGCGAGGAAGGCGACGATCTCGTCGAGCGGGACGGTGTTGGTGAGCGCCAGGTGGTGGACGACGGCCAGGCACAGCACGAGATCGGGCCGGATGCGCTCGACGAACGGCAGGCGCTCCCGCGACCGCCAGCCGAGACCCGGCGACGGGTCGGACAGATCGAGCACGAGGGGGAGCACACGTCGCTCACCCTCGCGCCGGAGGTCGCGATAGAGGCGATCGACGACGAGATCGTCGGAGTCGACGGCGACGACGGACGCGGCGCCGGCCTGGAGCGCGAGCCGGGAGAAGTGGCCGTCGTTGGCGCCGAGGTCGAGCACCCGCCCGGGTGACCGGGCCTCGACGGCGGCGGCGACGAACCGCTCCTTGGCGCCGCAGATCCTGGTCGTCGTAGTGCGCCCGGTCGGCGTAGTCCGACCACGTCGACTCCTGCTTGCCCCACTTCAGCCCGGTGATCGCCTTCTCGAGGTTCTTCAGCTGGGCGTCGATCAGGCCGGGGCCGAACCCGGCCCGCTGCAGCTCGGCCTTGACGTCGCGCTCGCGGTCGGCGTCGGCGTACTTGCGCTCGGCCCTGGCGTGCAACTTGACGTGGGTGAACACGCCCTTCGTGAAGCGCCCCTCGCCGCGCAGCAACTCGGCGGCGATCGTCGGCGAGATGCCGTGGATGTTGCCGCGGAGCAACGGCTGGAACGGCACGTCGCGCAACGCCTGGACGAGCAGTGGGTTCAGGAACAGCTCGCAGAACTGGCGATAGCCGGGCCACGGCTCGCCGCCGCGCAGCCGCTCGAACGAGCCGATATCGATGAAGACCGGCTTGCGTGCCGACGAACTGCACGTTGTACGGCGACGCGTCCTTGGTGATCAGCTTCTCGGTGAGCGCGCCGCGGGTGAGCGAGAGCTGCAGCAGCGCGGCGTCGCGCAGCATCTCGAACGGCCACTCGTACGGGTACGACAGCACGTCGATGCGATCGTGCCGGAGCACCGCGGCCCACTCGCCTGGCAACGACTACGTCGTCGACCCGCTCGGTGCCGACGATGTCGCCCCGCGCCATTGCGTCGCGGAAGAACGTGGATGCGGCGAGCCTCTCGTAGTCGGCGAGGGCCTCGTTCGACAAGCCCCGCCACACGCCGTCGTCGTCGACGAACACGCGCGACATCGGGTCCCGGAAGGACCCGGGGTCAGCTCGGCGCACCATTCACGGAGGAGACGTTCATCGAGGGGACGGGATCGCAGCGGTGTGACGTCGGTCGTGGTCAGACGTCGGCGTCGGCCTCGGTGACGAGCTCGGCCCGCGCCTCTTCGGCCTGGACGCGGTGCTTCTTCGAGAACATCCCGAGGAAGCGATGCCAGTACATCTTGATGAGCACGAAGAGACCGGCGAAACCACCCGCGAACGCAGCCATGATCATGCTGCCGGTGCCGGGATCGAGATAACTGAGCATCGGCCCGACTGTAGCGCGACGTTCACCGTTCGTTCCCTCGCCCGCCACCGTGCGTTCACCTCGCCGACATCCCGTTCTGTCTGCTTCAGATCGCGCTCGTCGCTGCATCTGACGCAGACAGAACGGGGGTGGGCGGTGCGATCATGGGTCATGGCGACGCCGACCGATCTCACGCAATGCTCGGCCACCGAGCTGTTGGAGCTGTACCGGCGCGGCGACGCGTCCCCGGTCGAGGCGACGCGGGCAGTGCTCGAGCGGATCGACACGCTCGATCCCGCAACTCAACGCGTTCTGCCTCGTCGCCCACGACGACGGCGATGGAGTCGGCCGCCGCCAGCGAGGCGCGCTGGCGGCGCGGCGAGCCGATCGGTCCGCTCGACGGCGTCCCGACGTCGATCAAGGACCTGATCCTCACCCGCGGCTGGCCGACGCGACGCGGCAGCCACACCGTCGACCCCGACCAGCCATGGGACGTCGATGCCCCGGCCACCGCACGGCTGCGCGAGGCCGGAGCCGTGCTGGTCGGCAAGACGACGACGCCCGAGTTCGGCTGCAAGGGCGAGACCAACTCGTTGCTCACCGGCATCACGCGCAACCCGTGGGACACGTCGAAGACGCCCGGCGGCTCGTCCGGCGGTACGGCAGCCGCCGTGGCCGCCGGGCTGGGCCCGCTCAGCGTCGGCACCGACGGCGCCGGATCGGTGCGCATCCCGGCCGCGTTCTGCGGCAACTTCGGGCTCAAGCCGAGCTTCGGCCGCGTGCCGGCGTTCCCGCTGTCGCCGTTCGGGACGGTGTCGCACCTCGGGCCGCACACGATGAGCGTGGCCGACGCGGCGCTGATGATGAACGTGCTCAAGCAACCCGACGCCAGGGACTGGACGTCACTGCCGGCGGACGCCACCGACTACCTCGACGGTCTCGACGACGGCATCGCCGGTCTCCGCGTCGCCTTCTCGCCGACGCTCGGCTACGCCGGCAACGTCGACCCGCAGGTCGCCGCCGCCGTCGCCGCGGCGGCGGACGAGTTGGTCGAGCTCGGCGCCCACGTCGAGGCCGTCGACCCGGGGTTCGCCGACCCGTTGGAGATCACGACCGGGCTGTGGTTCACGGGCGCCTGGACGCTGTGGAACCAGCTCAGCCCGCAACAGCACGCCGTGACCGACCCCGACTTCGCCGCCGAGGCGGCGCTCGGTTCCCAGCTCACCAACCTCGACGTCCAACGGCTCAACCAGCGGCGCGGTGAGCTGGGATCGCACATGCGCCAGTTCATGCAGCACTTCGATCTGCTCGTCACGCCGGCGGTCGCGGTGCCGGCGTTCGAGGCGCGTCCGGCCGGGCACACGCCGATGGACCCGGTGTCGATGCTCGGATGGACGCCGTTCTCGTACCCGTTCAACCTGACGCAGCAGCCGGCGTGCACGATCCCGTGCGGGCTCACGAGTGAGGGGTTGCCGATCGGCCTGCAATTCGTCGGGCCGATGTTCGCCGACGCCCTCGTCCTGCGCGCCGCGAGGGCCTACGAGCAACGCCACCCGATCCCCCGCCCGCCGGTCTGACCATCAACGCAGCGGTTTGTGTCACCGACATCGGCGTACGTCGCCGGTATCGGTGACACAAACCTGGGGGTTGGGAACTCGATTGGGCGCGAACTCGGCGACACGTCGTCGGACGTGCTGATCGGGGCTCTGGTCGAGCGCGGCCGTGACCGCTGATCGGACCGATCGGTCGCCCGGGAACTCGGCGAGGTGCTCGTGGGCGAGATCGGCGGCGTGCTGCAGGCGCCCGGCTTCGATGCTGTCGAGGATCTCGGCCCGTTGGCGGTCCTCGCGGGTGGGTGTCGGCTCGTGTCGCGCCTGGTTGAAGGGGGGATGGTTCACGTGTTCATCGTCGATGAACCCGCTGTCTGTTCGCTGGACTCTCGCTTTCCGGGCCGTTCGGACCGGGTGAGGTTCTCCTCATTGCCTGGTCAGCGCACGCGCAGGGCTGGGTGCGGGAGAATTCATGACCATGAAGACGATCGGTCTGCTGGGCGGGATGAGTTGGGAGAGCTCGATCGAATATGAGCGGATGATCAACGAGGGAGTGCGCGCCCGCCTCGGCGGGACCCATTCGGCCGACCTCGTGATCCGCAGCTACGACTTCGCGGTCATCGAGGCGCTCCAGGAGGCGGACGACTGGGCGGGCGCCGGGGCGCTGCTGGCCGGCGACGCCCGTCATCTCCAGGACGCCGGTGCCGAGATCATCGTGTTGTGCACGAACACGATGCACGCGGTCGCCCCCGCCATCGAGGCTGCGATCGACGTCGAGTTCCTCCATCTCGCCGACACGACGGCGGCGGCGGTGCTCGAGGCCGGCGTCTCGACGGTCGCCCTGCTCGGCACCCGCTACACGATGGAACGCGACTTCTATCGGGGGCGTCTCGCCGGGCACGGTCTCGACGTGCTCGTGCCCGACGAGCCCGATCGAACGACGGTCCACGACGTGGTCTACGACGAGCTGGTGCGCGGCATCGTCAGCGCCGCGTCGAAGCAGGCGTATCTCGACGTGATCGACCGCTTGCTGGCCCGCGGCGCCACGGGCGTGATCGCCGGGTGCACCGAGATCGAACTGCTCGTCGGTCCCGACGACGTCGATGTCGCCTACTTCCCGACGACGCGCCTCCACGCCGAAGCCGCCGTCGCGGCCGCCCTGGCCTGACCCGGCCGGCCGGCTCCTCCGACTTCCCTCGTCCTGTCTGCTTCAGATGACGCGAACGGGCCATTTGAAGCAGACAGTTGGGGTGGGTTCGGGTCAGCCGAGCTCTCCGGCGGGCGGGTCGGTCGTCGTCTCGATCGCGTCGTGGCGGGCGCGGATGAACGGCATCGCCGCCGGGTCGGTGTGGATGTAGAACTGGCGCGCGATCACCGCGTCGTGCACCAGGTCGGCCACCTGTGCCGGTTCGAGCCCGGTCAGCGTCATCTCGGCCATCGCGGTCCGTATCTCGACCGAACGCGGGCTCTCGGGCTCGAACGGGGACGGCGCCAGATCCTCGGGCCGGTTGCGATCGTTCTCGTTGATGCGGGTCTTCACGAAACCGGGGCACAGCACGGTCACACCGACGCCGGGCGCGCGCTGTGCGAGCTCACCGAACAGGCACTCCGAGAGCGCGACGACGCCGTGTTTCGCCGTGTGGTACGAGGCCGGTACGACCGTTCCGGTGGTGAGACCGGCCAGCGACGCGGTGTTCACGATGTGGCCGTCACCGTGTGCCACCAGATGGGGGGCGAAGACCCTGACCCCGTTGATCACTCCCCACAGGTCGACGCCGATCACCCATTCCCAATCCTGGGCCGACAGTTCCCACGACGTCTTGCCGAACGGGCCGGCGATCCCGGCGTTGTTGCACACCAGATGGACCCGACCGAAGCGCTCGACCGCGGCGTCGAGCAGCCCGTCGACCTCGTCGACGTGACGGACGTCGACGCGCCGTCCGAGCGCCGCGGCGCCTGTCGCCTCGACGGCGGCGACCGCGTCGGCGAGCGCGGGCTCCTCGACGTCGGCCAGCACGACGTTCATCCCGGCCTGCCCGAACCGAACTGCCAAGCCGAGCCCGATGCCGGACGCGGCCCCGGTGATGACCGCTGTCTTGCCGTCCAGATCGTCCATGACCGCACCGTTCTTTCAGTCGTGAGCGGTCGATGTTGGCACGGGCCGGCCTGCGCCCCACAGCCCGATCGTGGCTGCCATCGCCGAGGGCCGGCACCCCTAGCATGCTCCAATGCCATCGGTTGCGGTGCCGGCGTCGTGAGCGGCCCCGTCACTCCGGTCGACGCGCCGCCCGAACCGGCGTCGACGCCTCCCGAGGACCATCCGTGCGTCGAGTTCATGCCCAGCCACGACGCACTGGTCGGCGACATGCAGGTTCGCCGCGCGCTCCGCGACGGACGCGGCGAAGTGTCGGGGCGTGGTGCTTCGTGGATCACATGGGGCCGGCGCTGGTGACCGAGCAGCACGGGGTCGACATCGGACCGCATCCCCACATCGGGCTGCAGACCGTCACCTGGTTGTTCGACGGTGAGATCCTCCACCGCGACAGCCTCGGGTCGGAGCAGCTGATCCGGCCCGGGCAGCTGAACCTGATGACCGCCGGCCATGGCGTCTCGCACGCCGAGGAGGCAACCGGGCGCTATCGAGGTGTGCTCCACGGCATGCAGTTGTGGGTTGCGCAACCCGACACCACACGCCACGGGCCGCCGGCCTTCGAGCACCATGCCGACCTTCCCTCGCTCGAGCTCGAACACGGCGCCGGCACAGGTGATCGTCGGCCAACTCGACGACGTCACATCGCCCGCTCGGCGTGACAGCGACCACGTCGGCGTCGAGCTCGATCTGCGCCGCGGCACGAGCGTGGTGCCGCTCGACCCGGCGGCCGAGTACGCGTTGGTGCTCGCCGACGGCGCGGTGAGTGTCGGGGGCCGTGAGATCGGGCCGGGCGGACTCGCCTACCTCGGGATGGGGCGCGACGAGCTGGCGCTGTCCGTCACTGCCACCGGCCGCGGACTGTTGATCGGCGGGATCCCCCTCGATCAGCCGTTGCTGATGTGGTGGAACTTCGTCGCCCGTACCCGCGACGAGATCTCGGCGGCGTACGACGACTGGGCCGCCGCGAACGAGCGG
Organism: Ilumatobacteraceae bacterium; assembly: GCA_963722415.1. GTDB lineage: Bacteria > Actinomycetota > Acidimicrobiia > Acidimicrobiales > Ilumatobacteraceae > JALOLG01. The sequence continues at coordinate 95,212 of CAVRNI010000045.1, read as the reverse complement.
TTCGGCACCGTCGACTCGCGGCTGGCGCGGATCACCACCCAGCCGCCGTTGTGGCACCCGCCTGCCCGATGACCCGAGCTCAATCGAGCTCGTCCTCGACGATGAAGCGGGGCCCGGGGCCGCGCGACGCGGCCTCGTCGTCCGGGTTGGCGAGCTTGCAGAAGCCGAGCGAGAGGCAGCCACAACCGATGCAGCCGTCGAGCCGATCGCGCAACCGCTCGAGCATCCGGATCTGGGCGTCGAGACGGGGACGCCACGACGTCGACAGCCGTTCCCAGTCCTTGTGGTTCGGCGTCCGGTTGGCAGGCAGCGACGCGAGCGCCACCCGGATCTCGTCGAGGCTCAGGCCGACCTGCTGGGCGACACGCACGAACGAGACGCGCCGCAGGGTGTCGCGTGCGTAGCGTCGTTGCCCACCGGATGACCGGGTGGCGTGGATCAGATCCTCCGCCTCGTAGTAGCGGAGCGCCGAAGGTGCGACCCCGGTCCGATCGGAGACGGCGCCGATCGTCAGGTCAGTCCTCATCTGTCGCACGGTACGTCCGAAACCCCTTGACTTCAAGTCAACTTTAACAGTTACGGTGATCTCGAGGACGAGAGAAGGGTGAAGACGTGACCGACGTCAGCATGTGGATGGCGCTCGAGAGCGCGATGCAGCAAGACGGCAAGCATCGTCGAAGAGTGAGCCGCGAGACGGTGCGGCGGGTCGCCGCGTTCGCCAGACCGCACCTGCGTACGATCATCGCCTTCCTCGTCCTCGCGACGGGATCCGCGGTGCTCGGCGTCGCCGGCCCCGTGTTGGCGGGACGCGCGGTCAACGCCATCGTCGAGCGGCACGCGACCGCCACCGTGATCGGGTTGGCCGTGTTGATCGGGGCGGTCGCCGTCGTCGACTCGGTCGTCGGACTCCTCGAACGGCAGCAGTCGTCGCGACTCGGCGAGGGACTCATCCTCGACCTCCGCCGACGCGTGTTCGAGCACGTGCAGAGCATGCCGATCGCGTTCTTCACCCGCACCCACACCGGCGCCCTCGTCAGCCGGTTGAACAACGACGTGATCGGCGCCCAACGGGCGTTCACGTCGGCGTTGTCGGGCGTCGTGACCAACGTCATCGCTCTCGTCCTGACGGTCGTCGTCATGCTGAGCCTGTCGTGGCAGATCACGGTGCTGGCGCTCGTGTTGCTCCCGGTGTTCGTGATCCCCGCGCGCCGGGTTGGTGCCAAGGTCGGTGCACTCGAACGTGAGGCGACCGAGCACAACGCGGCCATGACGTCGCAGATGACCGAACGTTTCTCGGCGCCCGGCGCGACCCTGGTCAAGCTGTTCGGACGACCCGCCCACGAGGCGGACGAGTTCGCCCGGCGGGCGCAACGCGTCAACGACATCGGAGTCCGGTCGGCGATGGCGATGGAGGTGTTCCTCCGCTCGCTGACGCTCGTGTCGGGGCTGGCGCAGGCGCTGATCTACGGGCTCGGCGGATACCTCGCACTGCAGGGAGACCTCGATCCCGGCACGGTCGTCACGATGGCGCTGCTCCTGAACCGCCTCTACGCCCCGCTGACCGCGCTGGCCACCGCCCGCCTCGACATCGTGACGGCGCTCGTCAGCTTCGAGCGCGTCTTCGAGGTGCTCGACATCGAGCCGATGATCGTCGAACGTCCCGACGCGGTGCCGGTACCCGACGGGCCGGTGACGGTCGAGTTCGACGACGTCCACTTCGGCTATCCCTCGGCGCAGCAGGTGTCACTCGCATCGCTGGAGGAGGTCGCCGTGCTCGACGACCGCGCCGGCGAGGAGGTGCTGCACGGTGTGTCCTTCCGGGTCGAGGCCGGCCAGACGGTTGCCCTCGTCGGGTCGTCCGGTGCCGGCAAGTCGACGCTCGCCTCGCTCGTGCCCCGGCTCTACGACGTCGGCACGGGTGCGGTGCGGCTGGCCGGGCGCGACGTGCGCGACCTCTCGTTCGACTCGATCCGGCGGACCGTCGGTGTGGTCACCCAGGACGGGCACCTGTTCCATGACTCGATCCGGGCCAACTTGCGCTATGCCGCGCCGGACGCGACCGACGAAGAGGTGTGGGAGGCGATCGACAACGCACGCCTCGGTGACCTCGTGCGCTCGCTGCCCGACGGGCTCGACACGGTCGTCGGCGAGCGGGGCTACAGGCTCTCCGGCGGAGAGCGCCAGCGACTCACGATCGCCCGGCTGCTGCTGGCCCGGCCGCGGGTCGTGATCCTCGACGAGGCCACCGCCCACCTCGACTCGCAGTCCGAGGTCGCGGTCCAGGAAGCACTGGCCGCCGCGCTCGACGGCCGGACCGCACTCGTGATCGCCCACCGGCTCTCGACGATCAGGGCCGCCGATGTGATCCTCGTCATCGACGACGGCCGCGTCACGGAACGTGGCACGCACGCCCAGTTGCTCGCCGCCGGTGGCCGCTACGCCGATCTCTACGAAACGCAGTTCTCAGACGGTTTCGCCGCCGCGGCCGGTCGGTGAGCCGCCGAGGACGGCGCCGCACCACCCGCGCGGGCGTTATATCGCGCGGCCTCGTCAAGGCGGCGCGGCGACCGGCCGATACGGAACGCCAGCGGGCGTGTGCGTCCGTACCGGACGGCATGGAGATCGACACGATGGACAGCGAGCAGGAGCGCGTCGTCCCTTACCCGTCCATCGCGACTGACATCTCGGCCGGGGGTTCGAGCGCGGTCGCCGGCGTGCCGAGCCCGCACGATGAGTCGGAATCCGATCTCCTGTGGAGCCGCAACCACTACCGCCGTGTCGTCGAGGCGCTCAGCGAAGGCGTGTTCGTCCAGGATCGCCTGGGCAAGATGCTGACCGTCAACAGCGCCGCCGCCAAGATCCTCGGCTTGGACCTGGAACAGCTGACCGGGATGAACACCGCCGGACTCGCGTGGGACATCGTCGACGAGCATGGGGTCGCGGTGGCCGCCGACGACCGTCCGGGCCGCCGGTGCATCACGTCCGGCAAGCCGACGGTCGGCGAGGTGTTCGGCATGCGCGTGCCGGGTGGAGCGCTGAAGTGGATCGAGATCGACGCCCGCCCGCTGATCCGCACCGGCGACGACGGCGCCCTACGCCGTGGTGTCGACGGTGCGCGACGTCACCGACAAGTTGTCGGCCCAGCGCGCCGCGGCGACGGCCGAACACCGCCACCAGCTGGTGCTCGCCAACGCCGCCGAGGGCTACCACATCGTCGACCCAGATGGGATGGTGCTCGAGGCGAACCCGCCGACGACCGCCGCATCCGCGCTCGTCGACGGCAACGGCCGGATGACGTTCGCCCTTCTCGACGAGACCGACCACCAGATCATGAACGGCGTGTTGGCGAACGCCCTCGCCCGACCCGGCGAGACGTTCCACGCCGATGTCAGGGTGCACGCCGTCCCCGGCGAGGACCTCTGGCTCGAGTTCAGCATGACCAACCACCTCGACGACCCGGCGGTCGGCGGCATCGTCATCAACCATCGTGACGTCACCGTCCGCCGCGTTGCCGAGGACTCGATCCGGTTCCAGGCCGACCTGCTCGACGCCGCCGGGCAGGCCATCGTCGGCACCGACCGCAAGGGACGGATCCTGTTCTGGAACAAGGCGGCGACGCGGATGTACGGGTGGACCCGCGACGAGGTCATCGGTCGGTTCGTCCAGCAGCGTCGTGCCGCCCATCGACAGCGAAGCCCAGATGCTCGAGATGGCCGCATGCATCGCCCGGGGCGACACCTGGTCGGGTGATCTGTGGATCCGTTGCAAGGATCGAACGCGCTCCAGGTGTTCATGACGACGACCCCGGTGTACGACGCTGCCGGAGCGTTCCTCGCCGTCGTCGGCGTGTCGACCGACATCACCGAACGCAAGCTCGCCGAGAGCGAGCTCGCCCGGCTGGCGTTGCACGATCCGTTGACCGATCTCCCGAACCGCCTGCTCCTCGTCAACCGCCTCGACGAGTACCTGCAACGCCGCGAGCTGCATGGCGATGCGGTGGTCGTCCTGTTCATCGACCTCGACCGGTTCAAGGTCATCAACGACGGGATCGGGCATCAGACCGGTGACGAGGTGCTGCGTGCCGCCGCGCAACGGCTGGCCGCCGCGTTCCCGGACGAGTTCATCGCCCGCTTCGGCGGGGACGAGTTCGTGCTCCTGCATTGCGAACCGAATCGCATCGACACCGCCGCACTGGCAGCGCGGGTCCACGCCGTGTTCGAACGGGCGATCGCCGTCAATGGGTACGAGCTGTTCCTCACGGCGAGCGTCGGCGTCGCCCACGCCACCGATCGCGACACCAGCGAGACGCTCCTCCGTGACGCCGACTCCGCGATGTACGAGGCCAAGGACGGCGGCCGGTCGCGGACCACGGTGTTCGACGAGACGTTGCGGGAGCGGGCCACCCGCCGCCTGGAGTGGGAGAACTCGCTGCGCCACGCGCTCGACCGAACCGAGTTCCGGCTCGTCTACCAGCCGGTCGTCGCGCTGGCCGACGGGGCGCCCGTCGGTTTCGAGGCGCTGCTGCGGTGGGACCACCCGGTGCTGGGCAGTGTCAGCCCGGCTGACTTCATCCCCGTCGCCGAGGACACGGGCAGCATCGTCGAGATCGGCGCATGGGTCATCGACGAGGCCGTCAGCCAGCTCGCGATGTGGGACCGCGACCTCGGTACCGACGATCTGTGGATGACGGTGAACGTCTCGACCCGACAGCTCGCGACGCCGTCGCTCGTCGGGCACGATCCGCGCCGCGCTCGCCGAAGCCGGCATCGAGCCGGCCCGCCTCCACCTCGAGATCACCGAGACCGCCCTGATCCTCGACGACGACCGCTCGATCAACACGCTGCAGGCACTGCGCGACATGGGGGTCAGGCTGGCGATCGACGACTTCGGCACCGGTTACTCATCGCTCACGTACCTCAAGCAGCTGCCGATCGACGTGCTGAAGATCGACCGGTCCTTCGTCGACGGGCTCGGCACCGACCCGAACGACACGTCGATCGTGCGGATGATCCTCAGCCTCGCGTCGGCACTCGACCTCACCGCGATCGCCGAGGGTGTCGAGACCGAGGTCCAGCTCGAGGCCCTCCGCCAGTACGGCTGCGAGCTCGGCCAGGGGTACCTCTGGAGCCCAGGGCTGCCGCCGGACGAGCTCGTCGCGTGGCTCGATCGCACATCGGCCTTCGCCCGCAACCGATGATGGGGGCATGAACAGCAGCACTCGGCGCTACGACGTCGTCGTTGTCGGTGGTGGGATCGTCGGGCTGGCGACCGCCTTCGCGTTGCAGCGCGCCGACCCGGCGCGCCGGATCGCCGTGGTCGAGAAGGAAGCCGCGCTCGGGACGCACCAGTCCGGCAACAACTCGAACGTCATCCATTCCGGGTTGTACTACGCACCCGGCAGCCTCAAGGCGAGGCTCGCGGTGCAGGGCAATCGCGAGACGGTCGCGTTCTGTCGTCGCTACGACCTGCCCTACGAGGTGTGCGGCAAGGTCGTCGTCGCCACGTCCGAGGACGAGCTGCCGCGCATGGCAGAGCTCGCCCGCCGCGGCACCCTCAACGGTGTCGAGGTCAACGAGCTGACCGTCGCCGAGCTCGCTCACCACGAGCCGCACGTTCGTGCGATCGCCGCGTTGCACGTGCCCTCGACCGGGATCTGCGACTTCCGGCTCGTCACCGAACAACTCGGCAAGCTGCTCGGCGAATCGGGCGTCGACATCCTGACCGGCCATCCGGTCGACGCCCTCGGCCGCCATGGCGACGACGTGGTCGTGCGCGGTCCGTGGGGCGAGCTGCTCGCAGCGTCAGGCCGTCGCGTGCGCGGGTCTCCGCTGCGACGATCTGGCGACAGCATCGGGCGCCGATCCGGAGATGCGGATCATCCCGTTCCGCGGCGAGTACTCGAACGTGCGCGCACCGGCCGCCGACCTGGTCCGCGGCCTGGTCTACCCAGTCCCCGACCCGGCGTTCCCGTTCCTCGGCGTCCACGCCACGCGGGGGATCGACGGCCACGTCCACGTCGGACCCAACGCCGTGCTCGCGCTGGCGCGCGAGGGGTACTCGTGGCGGGTCGTGAAGGTGCGCGAGCTGGCGCGAACACTCGCCTACCCGGGTCTGCTCCGGCTGGCGAAGAAGCACTGGCGCTACGGGCTCGGCGAGGTGCACCGGTCACTCTCGCCCAAGGCGATGGTCAAACAGCTCCAGCGGATGTTCCCGGACATCCAAGCGAGCGACCTCGAGCGAGCCGGAGCCGGGGTGCGCGCCCAGGCCGTGCGCCGCGACGGTGGGCTGGTCGACGACTTCCTGTTCGTGCAGAACGACCCGGCGGTCCTGCACGTGCTGAACGCGCCGTCACCGGCCGCGACCGCCGCCCTGCCGATCGGCGCCGAGATCGTGCGCCGCCTGACCGGCGAACAGGTCCCCCCGTTCGAGTAGTCGAGGCGGTCGTCAGCCGGGTCGGTGCGATCAGCCGGGCTCGGCTTCGTGGCCGGCGGGGCGGCGCAGGCCGCGGTAGGCGTTGCCGGCATCCATCTCGCCGGTCACGACCCGGTAGATCGCGTCGTGCACCGGTAGGTCGAGCTCGTACCGCTCGGCCAGCTCGTGCGCGGTCACGGCGGTCTTCAGCCCCTCGGCGACCATGTTCATCGCCGACGTGATCTCGTCGAGCGTGCGGCCGGCGCCGAGCTGCTCGCCGACCGTGCGGTTGCGGCTGTGCGGGCTGATGCACGTCGTCACGAGGTCGCCCATGCCCGCCAGCCCGGCGAACGTGACCGCCTCGCCACCCATCGCCACGCCGAGCCGGGTGAGCTCGGCCAACCCGCGCGTCATCACCATCGAGCGGGTGTTGTCGCCGACGCCGAGGCCTTGCGCGATGCCGCAGGCGATCGCCACGACGTTCTTCAGCGCGCCGCCCAGCTCACAGCCGACGACGTCGTGGTTGGTGTAGATGCGGAAGACACCGCGGCGCATCACGTGCTGCAGGGCCCGCGCCACGGCGAGGTCGGGCGTCGCGATCACGCTCGCCGCCGCCTGGCCACTCATGATCTCGCGGGCGATGTTGGGCCCGGTGAGGGCGGCCGCCGGGTGACCCGGCAGCACGTCGGCGATGACCTGCGTCATGCGGAGCAGCGATTCCTGTTCGAGCCCCTTGGCCAGGCTGACCACCGGGATCCACGGGTGGATCCACGCCCGCGCCAGCTCGAGCGTCGAGCGCACGGCCGTCGTCGGCACCCCGACGATCAGGAGCTCGGCATGGGCGACGGCCTTTTCGAGATCGGCCGTCGCCAGCAGCTGCTCCGGCAGGCGGAAACCCGGCAGGTACGAGGCGTTCGTGTGCTCGCGCTCGATCTCCTCGGCCGTGTCGGGGTTGCGCGCCCACAGCAGCGTCGGGTGACGGCCGGCGAGCAACGTCGCCATCGTCGTCCCCCACGACCCGGCTCCGAGCACGGTCACCTGCATGCCCGCGAGGCTACGTGACCCGCGACAACCCCCGTTCTGTCTGCTTCAGATTGCCGGTGGCGCGGTTTGGCGCAGACAGAACGGCGGGGCGCTACATGTCGATGCTGTTGCGGGTGGTGTCGACGAGCTCGGCGAAGTCGGCGAGCTCGTCGGGGGAGAGGACGGCGAGGTGGGCGGCGATGATCTCGGTGGTCAGCCGCTCGGCTTCGAGCCGGGAAGCACGCACCTCCTCGGGGTCGCGGAACGGCCCACTCCACCCCATGTTCTCGGCCCACGGCACACCGGATCGGGGCGCCGGCGCCGGCGACGCCAGGATCGCGTCGAGGGGGGTGAGGCCGCAGGCCTGGATGGCGATGATGTGCGCGGCGCCGCGCATCTCCCGCAAGACCTGCATCGTGAGCGTGGCGCGGCCACCGACGTCGTCGGGTTGGGCGACGGACCGCCAGGCGGCGAACAGCACTCCCAGCGAAGCGCTCGCCCCATCCGCGATCCGCCGGCCGAGCGTGTCGAGACGCTCCATGCGGTCCGGATCGAACGGCGCGAGCGCGTCCGTGCCCCAGCCCGTGCAGCGCGCCGCGTACGTTCGGTGACCCCGCGCGGTGTCATCCCCGAGGGGACGTGCTCCCACGCCTCGCGCACGGCTGACGGGGCGATGAACGCGAGCGCGGCGGCGGCGACCTCGGGATCGACGTCGCCCAGCGCGCCGGCTCGGCCGACGATCCAGTACTCCTCACCGGTGTGGAACCCGAGCGACGACGCCGTACTCGGCGGTGGATCGATCGAGCATCCAGCCCCGCGAGAACTGCTGGATCGGCTTGAGGATCCGCTCGGCGGCAGGCAGCAGATCGGTACGTGGCATCGCGAGACCCTCCGGTCGAACACTGCCGGTCGAGCCCGTCGACCGGCACGATCAGCCTGGCATACGCCGCCAGCCGGTCGTCATACGATGGACTCGTGCCCGAGCCCAAGGATCTCCTCTTCAAGGTCATGACACGGTTGCACCGCGCTGCGTACGACCTGTCGCATGGCAAGGTCGGAGGCAAGACGATGGGCATGCCGGTGCTCAAGCTCACGACGGTGGGACGCAAGTCGGGCGAACGCCGCACGACGATGCTGACCAGCCCGCTGGTGGAGGGTGACGACATGATCCTCGTCGCCTCGTTCGGCGGCGACGACCGCCACCCGGCCTGGTATCTCAACCTCGTCGCCAACCCCGACGTCGAGGTCGAGATCGACGGTTCGAAGCGCCTGATGCGCGCCCGGGTCGCCGAGGACGCCGAGCGGGTCCGGCTCTGGGACGCGCTGACCGCCGAGCACGACAACTACGCCGGCTACCAGCGCAAGACCGACCGCGAGATCCCGGTCGTCGTGCTGTCGCCACGCTGACGACCGAGCCGCCCGACGGTCGTCAGCGACCGCCCGTTGACGTGAACCTGCCTACGGCGAGCTCCGATCGAACGATGTCTGGTCGATGAGTCGGACGTCGATCGACGTGTCGCCGCGTGGCTTCAGGTACGACGCCTCGTTGTCGGGATTGTCGGGGTCGAGGTCCCAATCCTTCACCACTCGGTCGATGCCGAGTGCGTACACCGTGAGCGATCCATCGGGCGCGATGTGGAGGCGGAGGAAGTTCTTGTAGCCCTCCTCGCGGATCGCCGAGAAGACCTCGGTCTGGTGTGTCCCGAGCAGCGCACAGCGCGAGGACGAGGTACAGGCCGAGCGCGATGGCGCCGCACACGGCTCCCACGACCGCGATGAACAGGACCACCAGGACGACGTACGCGAACCCGTCCGCGAACCCGAGCAGGCGAGTCGCGGCATACGCGACCGTCGCCGCCGTGGCGAGTTGGAGGATGGTGTGGAAGCCGCCCATTCCCAGCCGCGTCGCGAGTTTGGCCCACCGCGCCCGAATCGACGCCGGCGGTTTGGCGAAGCCGGTCAACAGCGCGAACAACGTGAGGATGACGACGAGGGTCAGCGGGTTGCGCAGGCGTCCCAGTGCGAGATCCAGCCACGACCAGTTGCCGGCGGCGGTCTCGAAGTCCGACGATCCGTTCTGCACGCTCCTCAGCCCGAACTGGTTGGCCATGAACAGCAGGACGTGGAGGATCCCGGGAACCCACATGAACGACGGGTTCCGGAACGGCAGCGCCAGCGCCCGCCAGGCGAGCCGACTCGACGTCCGCGCATCGGGGTAGCACCGCTGTAGCTCGTGCCTCGAGAGGTCGCCGTCCGGGGCGGTCGGGACGTCGACCTCCTTCTGCAATGTGTGGGTGGCCGACAAGAACGCCCCGCCTCCACCCGCGGTGATCTTCTCGCGACCCGTGTCGGAGCGATAGCGGGCGTAGTGGTGCGAGTCACCCGAGATCATCAGCACCGCCTCGCAATGGTCGGGCACGAGGTTGCGTTCGACATAGGCGAGGTTGCGGTACGCGTCCGGTTCGTGGCCTTCGGCCCAACTCGGCTTTGCCGTGCACAGGATCAGCCGATCGCCGGCGGCGATCTTGGTACCGACGTCGCGGAAGTAACGGATCTGCGCCGAGTCGAGGTACGCGTCGGACTGGATGTCGATGCCCCAGAGCCACCAGCGCGCCGGGAGGGCGGCCGCGAAGTAACTGCGTGTCTGAACGGACTGGCGGCCGCCGATCCACGACTGCTGCCCGAACACGCGGATGAACCCGGTCAGCCCGTCGTACCAGTCGTGGTTGCCGGGGATCGCGAGCAGTCGTGGGTGCGCGCCGGGCGCGTCGGACGCGGTGGACGCGGTGGGAGGATCGGTCCATGGCAGCGCCGCCTTGTACGGGCCGACGAACCGATCCTGGTAGTCCTCGACCCTGGCTACCGGATACACCTCGTCGCCGCCGAAGATCACGACCTGGCCGCGTGGGAGCGTGAGCTGTTCACCGGTCGGCGCGTCACGATTCGCGGTGGCGTCGGCGCGCACCGTGAGCGCACGCTGAGATGCTGCCCACGCCACGGAGTACGTGGCGTCGAACCCGTCGCCGCTGTCGGCGATGAAGTCGAACCAGAGCTCGGCCTCGGCGCTGCGAATCGAACGTGAGACCGGCCGGGAACGCCGTCTGCAGTTCGCGTTTGTCGAGGTAGTCGCCGAACGCGCTGGAGAGCACCACCTTGATGCCCGAGCGGGCGAGCACACCTGGACTGAACCAGCGAACCGCCGAGCGCTGCTCGAACTGCAGTTCCTCGAGCGACGTCGGGCGCGCGTCGGGCGTGTACTCCATCGGATGGAAACTTAGACGGCGTCGGGGAAGTCGCCCTTGGCAATGATGTACCAGACGGTCGCCGCCCACATGATGTAACGAACGACGACAGGCGGGAGGCGATAGCCGACTCGATGTCGTGGTCGTTCGAGGACACTCAGACAAGCAGGCCATGGATGTCGTAGTGGTGCGGGCTCGAGATTGCGCCTCGCTCAGGGTGCGGCGCGAAGCAGGAAAGGATCACCAGTCCGATCGAAGACGCGTGCACGACGAAATGTCGCCCGCGGCCGACGAAGCGTCGACGTCCGCTCGCTGCCGAGTCCGGCTGCGATGGCGGAGGCGATCGTCACGGGCGCAGCCCGGCAGCAAGACGTACCGGGTGATGCAGCGGTTGCTGTATTACGCAGGGCTTGCGGCCCGTCGGAGGTCGTGATGCTTCGAGTCCAATGAGCCGAGTTGCCGGCCGAGCGTTGGGGGCGTCTCCGACGTCACCGAAGCCGACAATCGATCACCTTCAGTTCATCGCTCGGCGGTGCGTCAGTTCAGTTCACGGAGAGTGGGCCGATGACTGCTGCCCGACCGCGCCTGCGATCAACGATCGAGACGTCATCGTGCTGTCGATCGACGTCCGATTCACGACGCGGGTGTCAGCGAAGATGAGGACGATCCCCACGACTTCGACGATGAGAAAGCTCAGCATCAGAGCCGACGGCAGCCCGTCGATCACGAGACCGAACACTCGGCCGAGGATGCCGAGTCCCATCGTGGTCAGGAAGACCGCGTTGAAGGTTCGCTCGGCGTAGACGCGACCGCGGAAGCGCACCGCAAAGATTCCGAAACCCAACTCCAACCCGCGCAGGAAGCGGTACTGGCTCAACACGTTGACCGCGCCGTGCTTGTCGAGCGGTGCGAGCGGTTGGCTCATGAGGACGGGGAAGTCGACACGAGCGCCGACCATTCCCCATGCACCTGCGACGACCACGGTCACCACATATGCGTAGTAGAAGAACAGCGAGGCAGGCCGCAAGAACCGCTTCGGCCCGCTCGCCCGCTCGTCCGGCGTCGTGTCCGCCATCTAGCCATCCTGGTTCGCCAGCTTGGCCGCGAACCAGAACGCCATCGCCGACCACTGGATGGTCCACAGGCCGACCCGGATGCGGTTCCGCGCCATCCAGCGTCTGAGGATGATCTGCAGTTCGGCCTCGTCCGTGATGCCGGCCTTCATCTTCTTGTTGTCCGGCAGGATGAAGAACACGGTGAGTGCCGTTGCCGCGATCACCCCACCAAGGACGACGATCGGGATCCAGATGTACGACGAATCCGGCTCGGCGACCAACATCACCGTTCCGGAAGCGATCATGAGCGTCGTCATCACAGTGAAGAACTTGGTCGCAGCCTGCACCTGCGGCACGAACTGTTGGTAGTACGTGTCGGTGCGGAGCTTGGGGGCGATGGGGAAGAAGAAGAACACGAGTGACCAACCCGTGCCCAGGTACATCGAGGTGCACAGCAGCAAGAAGACGTTGTTGGCGATCAGCCACCGACTAATCATGGCGCCGGGGGTGTCTCGTCATCGGCCGCAGCCTCTGCCGCCAAAGAGTCAGCCGCCGTGGGCGGACCGAGCATCGAACGACCCTTCTCCACCATCTCCAGGTCGATGATCGTCCCGCCTCCCGCCTCCCGGGCGGCGCGCGTCGACGGCATCTCCACGAACGACGACGCCGCCAGTGATACGACGAGGAAAGCGAGCACCAGACCGATGCCCACCTCGATCAGCTGACTGTTCATCTCGTCCCCCAACCAACAGCGGGCGTTGGATGACCATAGCCCCCTGCCCACGCCGCCATTTCAACGCGAACGTGTGACGGCGTCCGCGATCGCGGGTGATCTGTCTCGGGCCGCCCTGCGCCCCGGTTGGACTTGCAACACTTCGCGGCTTCGCCTACACCGAAGCGACCGATGGTGACACACGAGGGTCGTGCCCAAGTCCTCGTACATCCGATTCCAGGCCGACCTACCCAATGGTGCTGGCAGGCCGACTTCACCCACCACCGCCTCGCTGACGGCACTGACGCCGAGATCCTGTGCTGGATCGATGACCACTCCCGCTACGCCTTGTCGGTCACCGCCCACCGCCGCGTCACCGGCCCGATCGTCGTCGACACTCACCGCCATCATCGAACGCCACGGAGTTCGCAGCTCAACGCTGACTGACTTTGCGGAACAGTAGGGCAAATACTCGGCATGACCTCCTCGGGTCGAGCAGATCGTAGCTCTCCGCCCCGTTCGCGATTCTCGCTATTGGTGGGCCGCCGAGGTCCCGCCAACGCTTCGCGGGGCCCATCTGGCAGGCAGTACTGTTCGTCCGATGTTCGTGGGCGACTTCGACGACGACGACTTCGACGTGGTGGTCATCGGCTCGGGCTTCGGTGGGTCGGTCGCAGCCTACGAATTGACGTTGCGGGGGCTTCGGGTCTGCCTCCTCGAACGCGGCAAGGCCTTTCCGCCGGGGTCGTTCGCCCGCACGCCGTCGGAGATGGCGCACAACCTGTGGGATCCGAGCGAAGGCTTGCACGGGATGTTCAACGTGTGGTCGTTCAAGGGGATCGACGCGCTCGACCGCGAGCGGACTCGGCGGCGGTTCGCTGATCTACGCCAACGTGATGTTGCGCAAGGATCCGAGCTGGTTCGTGCAGCACCATCCGTACCGCAAGGGCGTGATCGAGGAGTGGCCGATCTCGTACGAGAACCTCGCGCCGCACTACAAGGCCGTGGAGAAGTTCCTCGACGTTCAGGAGTTTCCCGACGGGGCACACATCCCGAAGGCGGAGGCGCTCCGCGACGCGGCGCGCCAGATCGGGATGCAGCACGCGTTCCAGAAGGCGCCGCTGGCCGTGCGCTTCGTCGGTCCGGGTGGCTCGTTCAACCCCGGTGAGCCGCTGGAGACCAACGAGTACCCGAACATCTTCGGCGACGGCGGGAAGGCACGCCGGACGTGCCGGCTGTGTGGCGAGTGCGATGTCGGATGCAACGACGGGGCGAAGAACACGCTCGATCACACCTACGTGTCGGCGGCCGCCCACCGCGGTGCGGTGATCTCCATCCGGTCGGAGGTGACCGCGCTGCGCCGAGCGCCCGGCGGCTTCGAGGTCGACTTCATCGTGCACCATCCCGATCGGGAAGGGCGCAAGACCGACACCGACGCGTTGTGGCCGCGTGTTCTTCGGACGCGCCGTGTCGTCGTCGCCGCGGGTGCGATCGGTTCGACCTATCTCCTCCTTCGCAACCGGGCGGCGCTCGGCATCGCCTCTCCCGCGCTCGGCACACGCTTCTGCGGGAACGGCGATCTCCTCGGGTTCATCCTCAAGTCCGAACGCGACGGCGCGCCGTTCCCGCTCGAAGGATCGAAGGGCCCCGTCATCTCGTCGTACATCCGCTGGCCGGACAACGTCGACACGAGCTCGCCCGACGATTTCGGGATGTACCTCGAGGACGCCGGCTTCCCGGCGTTCATGCAGTGGTTGGTCGAGTCGACGCAGTTGAGTGCGACCGTCCGGCGCACCGCGCTGTTCACGTACGCCGCGCATCAAGGAGCGGTTCACCGGTCAGCGCAAGACGCTGCTCTCGGGTGAGCTCTCACGGCTGCTCGGTGAGGGTGTGCTGTCGAAATCGTCGCTGCCCCTCCTGGCGATGGGCCGCGATGTCCCCGACGGTCGTCTGTTCCTGAACGACGGAAACTCCAAATGGATGGACAGCACGTGGACGACCAAGACATCGTTGCGCTACTTCGATCACGTGCAGTCCCAGATGAGAAAGGTCAGCGATGCGCTTCGCGGTCACATGGAGGTGAACCCGCACTACCTCCTCAACCGGGTGATCACCGTCCACTCGCTGGGCGGGAGCCCGATGAGCAACGACCCGGATCAGGGCGTGGTCGACAGGTTCGGACAGGTGCACGGGGTGCCGGGCCTGTACGTGGCCGACGGTGCCGTGATGCCGGGACCCGTCGGCGCCAACCCGTCGCTGACGATCGCCGCGTTCTCCCGCTGGATGTGCGAGCAGATGCACGCAGAGACGGCAGTCCCGGCATGAAGAAGCCGGCGACCGTTCGATTCACCGAGGAGATGCACGGGGCGCTCGGCTTCGGCGCCGAGACCCATCGGGAAGGTTGGGAGCAGGGGATCGCGTCCACCTGCCCGTTCATGTTCCACCTCACGATCTCGGTCTCCGATCTCGACCGGTTCGCAGAAGATCCTGACCACACCGCTCCGGCGATCGGATGGGTCCGATGTCCACCGCTGTCCGGCACGAACATGCCGGTCGAACGCGGTGAGTTCAACCTCTTCGCACCCGGGTTCGCCGACGGCAGGCTCACGATGCGCTACCGCCTCTGGTTCCGCGACGTTGCGGGCAACCCGCTGACGATGAACGGCTTCAAGGACGTCGGTGACGACCCGGGACTCGACGTGTGGAAGGACACGACGTCCCTCTTCGTCAATCTCCTGACGGGCCACGTGGAGGAGGCGCCCCGCGCCGCCGACGGCCGTCCGGTCCCCGACGATCCGGAGCTCATCCGGGCGCGTGGCATCCTCGTGATCCGGACGCGCGATTTCGCCCGCCAACTCACCACCTTCCGCGGCACGGCCGGCGGCGTCACACGGTTCGGTGGAATGTTCATGACTGCCCTGTGGCGCACCTATCGCGGCCGCGACAGATAGCCCGATCTGGAGGACTCCCGTGACAACGACGCACACCGACGTCATTCCGGTGACCGCCGACGATGGCACGGTGCTCAACCTCCACCACGTGACCGGTGAGCGGCCGGCGACCCGCGGCCCCGTCGTGTTGGTACACGGCGCCGGCGTGCGCGCCAACATCTTCCGGCCGCCGGGCCAGACGGACGCTGGTCGACATGCTGGTCGACGACGGTTGGGACGTGTGGCTCGAGAACTGGCGCGCCAGCATCGACCTGCCGCCCACCCAATGGACGCTCGACGAGGCTGCGGTCTACGACCACCCGGCACTGATCCGCACCGTCGTGGCCGAGACAGGGGCCGACTCGGTGAAAGCCGTCGTGCACTGTCAGGGCTCGACCAGCTTTGCGATGTCGGCGGCCGCCGGCCTGCTGCCCGAGGTGACGACGATCGTGTCGAACGCGGTCTCGTTGCACCCGCGGATTCCCGGCATCTCGAACGCCAAGATCCAGACCTTCACGCCGGCCGTGGGAAAGCTCACGTCGTACCTCAGCCCCCGATGGGGTCTGGACGCGCCGAACCTGCTCGCCAAGGTCGTGGTCGGGGTCGTACGGCTGACCCACCACGAGTGCGACAACATCGTCTGCCGGCTGGTCAGCTTCACCTACGGCGTCGGCTACCCGTGCCTGTGGTCGCACGAGAACCTGTCCGACGAGATCCATGACTGGATCGCCGGCGAGTTCGCCGACGTGTCGATCGCGTTCTTCACGCAGATGGCCGAGAGCGTCCGCCGTGGACACATGGTGAGCGTCGACGACCTCCCGCAGTTGCCGCGCTCGTTCGCGTCGGGCCCTCCGCAAACCGACGCTCGATTCGTGCTGTTCGCCGGACGCGACAACAAGTGCTTCCTGCCGGAGAGTCAGGAAGCGACCTTCGAGTTCCTCGAAGGACACCGGCCCGGCTATCACGCGCTGCATGTCGTGCCGAACTACGGCCACCTCGACATGTTCTTCGGCGAGCGCGCGCACGTCGATGTGCTTGCCCCAGATCCTGCAGGAGTTGTCGGCATGAGCATTCCCAAACGCCAGACCCAACAAGCGGGGCGCCACGCGCGCGTCGACGGCATCCCGTTCGTGCTGCCGGTGAACTCGGAGGACTCACCGGCGTTGATGGCCGGCTTCACCTGCGATGGCGACGCCGCGCAAGCGCTCCTGCCCGGCAACGAATTGCACGCCCTCCGGCTGCCCAACGGTCGTGGGCTGTTCATCGTCACCGTCATCGACTATCGCACGACCGATATCGGCCGATATGTCGAGTACAGCATTGCACTCGCGTGCACAAAGGGTGCCAAGCCCCGCGGTCTGATCGGATCGGTCGTGCGCATGAAGCACGCCGGCACCGGTCAATATGTGTGGGATCTTCCCGTCAGCTCACTGATCTCTGTGAAGGGTGGGAAGGGCATCTGGGGGATGCCCAAGCATCAAGCCAACCTCGACTTTCAGGTCGACGCGCACTCCATGTCGAGCCAGTACGACCTCGACGGCAAACTGTGCATGCGGATCACCGTCGACCGGCCGCACGGACCAAAGATTCCGCTCAACAAGATGGCCGCGGTGAACTGGTGCCAGTTCCGCGGAATGCTGATGAAGTCATCGATCTACTTCACGGATCGGGCCGAGGTCGCGGTCGGGCCATTCGCAAAGGCGCAGCTGCTCATCGGAGATCATCCCCGGATGGATCCCCTGCGAACGCTCGACATGTCGAGCAAGGCACTGTTCACCGCGTGCCTTCCGCATTCGAAAGGTGTGCTCGACGATCACTTCGAGTCGTGGTTCATCACGTCGTCGAAAGCGGTCGGTACCGACGAACGGTGGGGTGGTGACGGGCTCGATTCCGTGTACGACCTCCCGAACAGCACCGAGTGGCTCGATCCGCCGGCCGCCTCCGGGCGCCTCGCATCCGAAGGTCCTCCGCCCAAGCGGCTCGAAGGCACGGGATGAACCGCGTGTTCGCGGCGCATCCGGATTCGGAGCTCGAGCCGGAGGTGGACCCGCTCCACAAGGCCGCGATCGCGGTCGGTGCCGCGACGGCCGTCTCCGGACTCGGGCTGATCGCCGTACCCCGGCTGGTGCTGTGCATCCTGGGCGCCGGGCGATCGGAACCGTCACCGTTCCTGTTCCGGATCATCGGCATGTTCATGGCCGTGTCCGGGGGGTTGCTCGTCGACGGCGCCCGCGCCTCGGCCTCGAAACGTACGGGTGCCGGGAGCGTCGCGCTGCGGTGGGCGTTGGCGGCCAAGATCGGTGCGGCGATCGCGGTCTGGTGCGGTGTCCGTTCGAAGCGATTCGGCAAGCAGGCGCTCGCACTCGCCGCATTCGACGCCTCCGCGGCGGGTCTGATCGCGGCCGTCATGCTCGAGGACGCCTGACCCTCGTGCCCAGCGAACCACAGCGGGCGCTGGTGCTGGCGGGCGGCGGGATCCGCGTCGCATGGCAGGCCGGTGTGGTCCAGGCCCTCGACGAGGCCGGCCTCAGGTTCGCCCACGGCGACGGCACCTCGGGTGGGATCTTCACCCTCGGCATGCTGATGTCTGGCGTTCGACCGAATGAGCTCGGCCGGCGCTGGAGGTCGCTGCGCGTGCGGCGCTTCATCTCGTTCCTCCCGCTCCGCAGCTACGCCCGCTTCCCGACGAACTGGTCGGCCTTCGGCGGACCCGATGGAGTCCGCACGGGTGTGCTCCCGCACCTCGGCGTCGATGTCGCCGCGATCCGCGATCACACAGGCATGAGCGGCACGTTCAACGTCGCCGACTTCGACAGCAAGACCTGCGTTGCGATACCGCACGACGAGATCGATCTCGACCGGATGATCGCGGGCGTGTCACTTCCGATCTTCCTTCCGGCCGTGCCGAGCGGCGGCCGGACCTGGACCGACGCCGTCTGGATCAAGGACGCCAACCTGCTCGAGGCGGTACGCCGCGGCTGCACCGAGCTGTGGCTGATCTGGTGCATCGGGAACACGCCCCTGTGGGGCACGGGTCCGCTCGAGCAGTACGTGCACATGATCGAGCTGTCGGCCAACGGTGCGCTGTTCGCCGAGCTCGACCAGATCGCCACCATCAACGCCCGTCGCGCGAACGGTGAGGAGGTGATGGGCAGCACCGAACCGATCGTGCTGCACGTCGTCAAGCCCGATCTGCCGCTGCCCTTGGATCCCGATTTCGTCGCCGGCCGCATCAGCGCCGAAGCGCTCGTCGCGATGGGATATCGCGACGCGTGGAGGTACCTCGACACACGATCAGCGGCCGGAGTGCCGCTCGACGTCACCGCCACGCAGATGCGCGTGGCCCCACTCGGATGCCGGATCAGCCTGCGGGTTCGAGGATCGATCTCGACTCCCCACGGCGACCGCAGCCGCTTCGTCGCGTCCACCATCGTCGAGGTGTCGGACCTGCAGGCGTTCGTCGCCGACCCGGCCAAGGGCGTCGACGTCGTCGGCGGCATCGACACCCCGAGATGGGGCTACCGACCGTTCGTCGGCGGCTCGGCCACGGTGACCGCGGTCGACGCCGGCCGGTTGGTCGAGATCGAGGCAACCATCCGCGTCGATGACGAGGACGTCCGGATCGTGATGTCGACGACGCTGCCCAACACATCCGCATCGGGGTCGTGGTGGTGCGCGATCCGCGAAGTGGTCGGTCACCGTCTCCGGCGCCGACGGTGGTGGTTCCGGGACGGGTCAGCTGACCGCGACTCGATGCGCTCCGCGCCCTCTACATGTTCGAGCCGTCAGGTGCTCACACGCTGTCCGACCGCGTGCGCGCCCTGCGGATGATGGCTGGATTCGTTCGATCCCGCTGACCGAGCAGGGATCGAGCTCGTGCCGGACGCACCCGGCGCTCAGGAACCGGTTTCGGCCTCCTCGGCGGCGGTGAGGACGTCGTACCACAGCGAGAGTTGTTGGACCCGATAGAGGCCCTCCGCCGGGTTGCGGCCGAGGCCGAAGCGATGGGGATGCTCCAACCGGTTCCCCCGGTACACGCCGATCGTGTTGCCACTGACCTGGCGCAGGATCTTGTAGGCGAGGCCGCCGAGCGTTCCCGCCACCGACACCGCGTTCTTGACGGCGAGCGCACCGGCACCCGTGGCGAGGGCAAGAATCGAAGTGGCAGCGTTCGTGAACTCGGGGGAGGCCGCCTGCTCCTGCAACAGCGTGGCCAAGTCATCGGCGCGCGTGGTGTCGCGCGACACCAGGACGGAGATGTCGAGGAAGTGCTTCGGCCAGCCGTAGTAGGCCAGCAGGCCGTGCTCGTCGAGCGGCACCGTCGACTCGTCACCGATCCCTCCGAATCGCACGGTCGTGGGCGTGTAGAAGCTCTTGGGATCGTCGTCGAGCACGTTGCCCTGCACGGCGAGCACGTCGACCCGGATGTCCGCGCCTCCGAGGAAGTCGAACCATCGCTTGTTGCTGTGGATCACGATGTCGTGGAGCCGGAGCGCGATGGGCCCTGGCAGCGGCTCCCTCGTGACGTCTCGTGTGATCGGGCCGTCGAGCGCGCTCAACCCTTGCTGGTCCTCGATCAACCAACCTTCCATGGACACCTCTTTCCCCCGGGATCGTCGGCGATCGTAGCCGCGTCGTCGAGCGGCGTTCCCGACGGCGCGCTCAACGCCCCGGTGACTCGGCCGGGGAGTAGCCTCCGACATCCGTGACGACGAGCGCGGATCGCGAGGCGATCGAGCGCTGGTTCGTCCGGCGGGGTGTCCCGCAGTTCATCGACGACTACCGGGCGACGACCAACGTGTGGACCCGTGCCTTCCCCGTCCTCGTCATTCTGTTCGTGGCCGGGATCGCCACCGAGTTGGGGCTCGAGAGCGAGTTCGGCGCCGGCTGGTCGGCCTTGCTCGTGGCCGGTGGGATCGCCGCCGCACTCGCGCTGTTGATCGGCGTCAACCGCGTGCTCGGACGTGGTCTGTTCGAACGGCCCGAGCACGTGGGCCCGCCCGAGTTGGTGTTGTTCGTCGTCGTTCCGCTGACCGTCGCCATCGTCGTCGAGCGCAGCGTCGTCGGCGCGATCGGCACGATCGCCGTCGGCCTGGCCACCCTTGCCGTCGTGTACATCGCCACGAGCTACGGGGTGGTGTCGATCAGCCGCTTCGTACTCGGCCGGATCACTGATCAGCTCCGCCTGCTCGGCTCGATCACATCGCGCGCGGTGCCGCTGTTGCTCCTGATCACCGTTGCCGTGTTCCTGACGAGCGAGACGTGGCAGATGATGTCGCGGCTGAAGGGCGTGTCGTTCGTCGCCACGCTGCTCGTGTTCGTCCTCGCCGGCGGCGGCTTCCTCCTGACGCGGGCGCCCGGCGACATCGCGGCCATCGAGCGGTTCGACGACTGGCCGAGCGTGCGCCCGTTCCTCGCCGGGACGCCGGCGGACGCGGTCGTGCTGCCCGATCACGGCGACCCGACGGAACCGCCGCTCAATCGTGGTCAGCGCACGAACATGCTGGTGCTCGCGCTCACGACCCAGGCCGTGCAGATCACCGTCGTGTCGTCTGTCGTGTGGGCGTTCTTCGTGCTGCTCGGCTTCGTCGCCGTCCACCCCGACACGGTGACGGCGTGGATCGGCGCCGAACCCGACGTGCTGTTCGAGTTCTCCCTCGGCGCGTCGACGTTCGCCCTGACGCAGGAGTTGCTGCGCGTCGCCGCGTTCCTCGCCGCGTTCAGCGGCCTCGCCTTCACCGTGTACCTGGTGACCGATCAGACCTACCGCGAGGAGTTCCGCATCGACGTCGCCGACGAGTTGCGTCAGATCTTCGCGGTGCGACTGGCGTATCACGAGCTGAAGGCTCCGGCGGACGACGGAGCACCGTGAACACCGAGCTGCGGATCAGGCTCCTGGGCGGGCTCTCCGTCGATGGGATCGCCGAACGTGACCTCGGGAGCCGTAAGGCCCGCACGCTGCTCAAGTTGCTCGCCGTCGCGCGCGGCGAGGTCGTGCCGGTGGATCGGGCGGCCGACGTGCTGTGGGGGCTCGAGCTTCCGGCGAAGCCCGCCGAGCAGGTCGGAGTGCTCGTGTCGCGGCTGCGGGGCGTGCTCGGTGCCGACCACCTGATCCACCGATCCGGCGGGTACGCCCTCGCGGCAGCCTGGCTCGACATCGACGAGATCGATCGTCGGGTCGACGAGGCGTCCGACGCGCAGTCCGACGGCCGGCTCGCGGTCGCCCGTGCCGCTGCCGATGCCGCGCTCGCACTGGTCCGCGGTCCGCTGCTCCCCGACGAGGATGCCGAGTGGGCGGACGTGGCCCGCCAACGTTGCGAGACGCGGATCGCAGCGGCCCGCCGGATCAAGATCGAGGCGACGTTCGCGACCGGTGACTGGGCAGCGGTCGTCGCCCAGGCGGAAGTCGTGCTCGCCGAGCATCCGTTCGACGAGGACGTGCTCCGGATGCTGATGCGGGCGCATGCATCGTCGGGGAGCACGGCGGCCGCGCTCGCCGCGTACGCCAGAGCGAGGGCGCGGTTCGCCGACGAGCTCGGCGTGTCGCCGAGCGCCGAGACCGAACGGCTCCACACGCAACTGCTGCTCGACAACGAAGCGCCCGTCGCACCGTCCGCTCCGTCGCCGCGGGTCGCCCTGCCTGGGCGCGGCGCGGAGCTGGCCCGGCTCGATCTCTTCCTCGACGACGTCGGCGCCGGGCGGTCGACGATCGTCGCCGTCGAGGGCGAGGGTGGGATCGGCAAGTCGACCCTCGTGGGGGCGTGGCTGAGCGGTCTCGACCGCAACCGGGTGTTCGTGGCGGAGGGTCGATGTGACGAGCTGGGCCGCGACCTCCCACTCGCCGCGGTCGCCGACGCGGTCGCCGCGGCCGTCCGCATGGCCGGGCCGGGTGCGCTCGACGAGTTGACGTCCGACGAGGCGGCGACGCTGGCGACGACGGTCGGGATCGGGCACTCGGCAGCCGCGCCGACGGTGACGGCCGGTGCCGAGAGCCGTCAGGGTCAGCTGTTCGGGGCGGTGCTGCGGGCGCTCGAGGTGCTCGCCGGTCCGCGCTCCACGGTGCTCGTCATCGAGGACCTCCACCACCTCACCGAGTCCTCGACGCTGGCCTGGCTGGGGTGGGCGATCCACCGTGCACGTCGCCTGTTGATCGTCGTGACGCGGCGTCGAGGCGGTCCCGGCGTCGCCGATGAGGTCGTGTTGCCGCTCGGCCCGCTCGATCTGGCCGCGACGCGCGAGCTCGCGGGCGAGGAACGGGCGGACGCTCTGCACGAGCGCAGCGGCGGGCACCCGCTGCTGCTCCACGCGATGATCGCCGCGCTGACCGACGACGATGTCCCGTCGTCGATCCGCGACGCGGTTGATCGAGAGCTCACGACGCTGGGCGACGCCGGTGCGACCATCCGCACCGCCGCCGCGATCGGTCCCGAGATCGACGTCGATCTCCTGGCATCGGTGCAGCGTTCGCCGACCGTCGGTGTGCTCGACGATCTCGAACGCGGCGGCAACAGCCGGATTGCTCGTCGAGAGCGAAGCCGGATTCAGATTCCGCCACGAGTTGATCCGCGCCGGCGTCGAGGCCTCGATGACGAGTCCCCGCCGTGCGCTCGTGCATCGCGAAGTCGCCCGGGCGATGACCGCCCGCCGGCGGTCGGATCCGTTGGCCGTCGCGTTCCATGCCCGGCGCGGTGGCGACGACGAGTTGGCCGCCCGCTCGCTCGTCGAGGCCGCCGAGCGCGCCGCCGGTCGCTACGACCTCGACACCGCGGACGGCCTGCTGTCGGACGCCTTCGCCCTCGACGCCGATCCGGCGACATTGGTGGCGAGAGCACGCATCCGCATGTCGCGTCTCGATCTCGCCGGCGCCAGTGCCGACGCGGCGATGGCTCTCGAGGCCGGCGCCGGCGCGCCTGCGCTCGAGATGGCCGGGCTGGGTCGCGTACTACCGGCGCGACTACGACGCTGGCCGGGACGTTCGCCGAGGAGGGGATCGCGGTTGCCGGCGACACCGCCGCCGGCGGCGGTTGCCTGGTGTTGTCGGCCAGGGTGCGTCACGGTGCCGGCGATCTCGCTGGTGCGCTCGACCGGTACGTCGAGGCCGAGGGAGGTCCGCCGGAGACGCGGCAGGTCGCCGACGTCTGGCACGCCAACGCGTTGCTCCATGCCGGACGGCCGGCAGAGGCGCTCGCCCACGTCGAGCACGCATTGCGCAGCCCGCCGGGCCCGCACCCGTTTGCACCGCTCCACGCCCGCTGGTCGCGGACGCTGGCGCTCGCCCACCTCGGCCGGCTCGCCGACGCGTTCGATTCGCTCGACGAGCTGGATCGTCTCATCGAGCGCTCGGGAGTGCTCGGGTCGCGCTTCGTCGGGCCGGCGCGCAACATCCGGGGGTACCTCCTGCGCAACGCCAACCTCCCCGATCAGGCCGACGACTCGAACCGGGCGGCGCTCGAGCACACGTCGGGGCCCGACGGTGAGCCGGCGACCGACGCCATGGTCGAGGCCTACTGGGTCGCCCACCTCGACCTGACGGAAGGCCGTCTGAGCGTTGGTGATCCCGCCGGGGCCGCTGATCTGCTCGCCCGGATGGAAGCGATCGGCGACTGGCACGGCACGATGGCGTGGCACCAGCGTCACCGGTTGGGGCTGCTGCGGGCGCGGCTGGCGCTCGTCGACGGCGACCGAGAGGGCGCGGCGGCGCTGGCGTCCGACGTCGCGACGGACGCCCGCGAGCGGAGAGCGCTCCGCTATGTCGTGCTCGCCGAGGCCGTCGTCGCGCTGTCCGGTGGGTCGCACGACCTCGATGCGATCGGCGCGACCGTCGACGCGCTCGGCCGGTGCGCGGCGCTCGAGGCGTGGTGGCTGACGGCGGACCTGGGACGGCATTTCGATGTCGACGCGTGGACCCGACGCGCCGGCCACCAAGCGGCCGAATTGATTCGTGCCGCGGGA
The DNA here is from genome assembly GCA_963722415.1 of Ilumatobacteraceae bacterium. Taxonomy (GTDB): domain Bacteria; phylum Actinomycetota; class Acidimicrobiia; order Acidimicrobiales; family Ilumatobacteraceae; genus JALOLG01. Next base: position 70,887 of record CAVRNI010000045.1, on the reverse strand, counting down.
CCGTACGGCGGCAGCCTTACTGCGCGGATCGGCACGCGTGCTGGAGTAGCAACGCGCGCCGGTCAGGAACAGCACCGATCGCTCGAGGACGGGCGGGTCCGATCCGAGGGCGGCGATCGCCTCAGCCTCGAGTGTGCGCTGCGCATCGGGCCCGAGTCCGGCCACGAACCCGGCGAGCTGCGGCATGCCGAGTCGCCAGCGGACCATCTCGGCCGGTGCCAGGTCGGCGAACGCCACTGACCGTGGCTCGACCACGATCTCGGTCAGGCCTGCTGCGGCAGCCGCGTCGCGGACCCGGTCGGCCGTCGCCAGCCGCGGCACGGCCTGTGCATGGACCCACCGGTACCACTCGCCCGGGCTCCAACCCCAGCGGGCGGCGACGCCGTCGACGATCCCCTTCACGGGATGGGCGTCGTCGTCGGCGTACGACGACGACAACACCCGGCCACCGGCGCGTGTGACACGTGACGCCTCACCGAGGGCGGTCACGGGGTCGTCGACGTGATTCAGGGAGAACGCTGCGATCACGATGTCGAAGACTCCGTCGGCGAACGGCAGCTGCAAGGCGTCACCGACCACGGCGGGCGGCCGCCGATCGCGGTCGACCATGAGCATCCCGGACGCCACGTCGACCGCGGTGACGGATCGGGCGCCGGCGCTCGCCGCGGCCCGGCTGGCCGCCCCCGTGCCGGCCCCGAGATCGAGCACGGCAGCGCCGGCGAGCGATATCCGGGCGGACGCCACTTGCTCGCGCGCCATGACGTCGTAGATCCGTGTCGGGCCGTCGCGCCACGCTTCACCTGCAGCCGAGTACGCATCGGCGACCCCGCCGCGCGAATCCAAGGCGTGCCGAGCCGTCATAGGAGATCCACCCCGGCGCGGGCACGCTCGCACCACCATCCGAGCTCGGTGTCGTCGCCGAGCGCCTTCTCCCAGCCGAACTGGACGAGTGCGCCGAGCAGGCAGAGCCCGAGCTGTCGATCGAACCAGCCGGCTGTCGTGATGCCGTGACGTTCGAGGGCGGCCCGGAAGTCGTCGATCGTCGACTCCTTGCTGTGCCCGAGGGGCAGTCGGGCCCGGTTCAGGGCGAGGTACCACGTCAGCTCGTGGCATGCGTACCCCTCACCGACCCACGCCCAGTCGAGCAGCACCGTGCGGCCGTCCGCCGCGTGGCCGAGGTTGCCGAACTTCCAGTCGCCGTGGACGAACGTGCTGGGCGTCGACGCCAGCGCGGTGACGAGACCGCTCGAATCGGTGCGCAGCTCATCGATGACGGTGACGACATCGTGCGGCGCGCGCTCGGCGAACGCGCGCCATCCGTCGTCGGCGATCCGCGGGACGGCCTCGGGGAAACCGAGGGCCCGCTCGCCGGCGATCATCTGCGGGGAGAAGAACTCCCAGCGCCGACCAACGGGGAGCAGGTCGAGGTCGTCACGCCAACCCCAGCACCGCGCCGACAGACCGGCGAGGTGGTCGACGAGCGCGGCGTGCACGGCCTCGGCGACCGGTTCGTCGCCGGCAGGGATGAGCGCGTCGGACACGTCACGCATGAGCAGCGCGACACCCCAACCGTTGCGACCCCAGCGCGCCGCGCCGAGCGTGGCGTGATCGATGAGATCAGGGGCAACGTCCATCAGCCCGACCTCCCACACGCGCCGAGGCAGGCATCCGACGTCGCCGGCAGTTCGCATCCCGAAGTCATGATCGACGTGAACGAACTTGACGACGCACCGTTCGCCGTCGACCTCGACATGCTCGAACGGGGCGGGCGAGCGGGCGTCGGACGAGCTGAACGTACCGAGGCGACGTGCGCCCGCGAGCAACTCATCGACGGATTCGGCGACCGGCCGACCGCTGAGCTCGACGGTGCCGACCACGACTCCAGCTTGCTGCATGCGATCACCGTCGGCGACGTGCCCTGCAGAACTCCTGCAGCGCCCGCCGACGCGCACCGAGGGTTCCTGCAGGGTCGCTCCCGGATCGTGTCCTGCATCAGACACGTTCCGGCGAGCAGCCGGACAACCGAAAGGGAGAGTGGGAGTGACAGCAACAGATACGACAACAGACACGACACCGGACACGGCAGCGGCCGTCGAGGAGTTCGCCGGGAGGTTTCTCGGCGACCTCGCCGCGGTCTTGCATGCGGGGACCGTCGTGCTCGGCGACAAGCTCGGGCTCTACCGGGCGCTCGCCGAGCTCGGATCGACGACACCCGAGACACTTGCCGAGCGCACCGGCACCGATCCGCGGTACGTCCGCGAATGGCTCTCGGCGCAGGCCGCCAGCGAGTACTGCCACTACGACCCCACGGACGGCACGTTCCACCTCGACGAAGCGCAGGCCATGTGCCTCGCCGACGAATCGAGCCCGGCCTTCCTCGTGGGTGGCATGGCGGTCGCCTCGTCGGTCCACAAGGACGAGGCCACGTTGACCGCCCGCTTCCGCACCGGCGAGGGCGTCGGATGGCACGAGCACCACCACGACCTGTTCGTCGGCACCGAGCGGTTCTTCCGGCCCGCCTACGTCAGCCAACTCGTCACATCCTGGGTGCCGGCGCTCGACGGGGTCGTCGCCAAGCTCGAGGCCGGCGGACGCGTCGCCGACATCGGATGCGGACACGGCGCCTCGACGATCGAGCTCGCCAAGGCCTTCCCGCAGGCGACCATCACCGGCTTCGACTACCACGAGGCCTCGATCGAGACGGCGAGGCAGCGGGCCGCCGAGGCGGGATTGACCGACCGTGTCCGTTTCGAGGTCGCCGCCGGCGACGACTTCGGTGGCGCCGAGTACGACCTGGTGTGCATCTTCGACGCCTTGCACGACATGGGCGATCCGGTCGGAGTCGCACGCCACATCCGGAGCCGCATGGCCCCCGACGGCACGTGGCTGCTGGTCGAGCCGCGCGCGGCCGACCGACTCGAGGACAACCTCCACCTGCTCGGTCGCATCTTCTACTCGGCGTCGACGCTGATCTGCACCCCGGCGTCGCGGGCGCAGCCGGTGGGCGCCTGCCTCGGCGCTCAGGCCGGACCGGCCCGCCTCCGTGCCGTGATGGAGGCGGCCGGATTCACACGCTTCCGCGATGTCGTCGACAGCGCGACCAACCTGGTGCTCGAAGTCCGCCCCTAGGTCGGAACCCTGGCCGCAGCGCGTTCACATCGGCGCGCTGCGGTCAGACTTCGCCCTTGATTCAGGGCTCGCGCGTGGCCGCCGCGACCGCCTCGCGGTACTGCTCGACGTTGCGCATCTTCACCGACTCGAAGCCCCGGATCTGATCGGCGAGCCCGGCGATCGACACCGCTCGTGCATGGTCGGTGGCCAGGGTGGGCAGCAGCGACCGCACGAGCGCGACGTACTCGTCGATGAGGGCGCGCTCCGTCCTGCGCATCTCGGCCCGGCCGAACGGGTCGAGCGGTGTGCCGCGCAGGCGCTTCATCGAACGCAGACCCTTCATCGCCGGCGCGGTCCAGGGGCGGAACTTGATCTTGCGCTTGAGTCCCATCGATCGCAGCGCGGGCGGGTGCAGGTTCCATGTCGCCTTGGCGCCGTCGCCGAACACTTCGCTGACCTGTGCGCCCCCGTCGAGCAGCAGGCGGGCGACCTCGTACTCGTCCTTGTACGCCATCAGCCGGTGGAGCTGGCGGGCGACCGAACGGCTGAACGAACCGTCACCAGCGGCCGCGTTCTCGGCCGCGGCGACCTCGCGGACGTTCGCGACGTAGCGCTTGCGCGTACCTGGCGTTCTGGTAGACGACGAGGTCGGCCGCCCGGATCTCGACCAACCGCTGGAGCTCCGGATCGTCGAACGTGCCGACGTCGAACCGCTTCACATCTGCGGCGCGGTCTCGTGCGATCGGCCTGTCGCTCGACCGCCTCCGGGTCGACGAACCACGACCGGCCCCACCTGAAAGCGGTTTGATTGGCCTCGACGGCGGCGCCGTTGAGCTCGATCGCCTGCTCGATCGAGTCGGCCGGCAGCGGGATCAGGCCGGCCTGATAGGCGACGCCGACGACGAACACGTTCGCCGTCACCGAGTTGCCGAACAGCCCGGTCGTGAGGCCCGCGGCGTCGAGGTAGCGGTTGCTCGAGCTCATCGTGCGGGCATCGATCTCGGCTTTGACCGGGTCGAGGTCGATCCCCATCGACGCGACCTTGCCGATCATCCGCCCGGTCGGCGCCACGCTCGTCGAGACGATGGCGACGCTCGTCGCCGGGTCGAGGCCGCCCAGGTTCGCGCGTGTCGCCGACGACAGCGGGTCGAACGCCAGCAGCACGTCGACCCGTCCCGGCGTCGGCTCACCGATCGACAGTGTCGACACGACCGGACCGGCCTTCTGGCTGAGGCCGGTCTGGTCGACCGAGCTCGCCGGCTTCCCCACCAACTTCGCCGCGGTGGCGAGCACCTGGCTGACGGTCACCACGCCCGTGCCGCCGATGCCCGGCATCCGAATCGTGGCCGACGCCGGCAGGTGCGCCGGATCGGGCAGCGATGCCGGATCGAGGGGTCGGTTCGCGGCACCAGTCGATCGGCCGGTGATGCTGTCGGCAGCCACCGTCACGAAGGCGGGGCAGTCACCCTTGAGGCAGCTGGCGTCGATGTTGCAGCTGGCCTGGTCGACGACCGTCTTGCGGCCGAACTCCGTGTCGATCGAATGGAGCGAGAGGCAGTTCGACTTGACGCCACAGTCGCCGCAGCCCTCGCACACCCGCTCGTCGATCATGACCCGGAAGCTGGCCTGCTTCACACGACCGCGCTTGCGCTCCCGGCGCTTCTCGGCCGCGCATTGCTGATCGTGGATGAGCACGGTCACACCGTCGATGGCGCGCAACTGCTCCTGGGCCTCGACGATGCGATCGCGGTGCATCACGTCGACGCCGCGGGGAACGCTGACGCCGCGGTACTTGCCCGGGTCGTCGGTCGTGATGACGACCCGCTTGACACCCTCGGCCAGCAGCATCGCCGCGACATCGGGCACCGGTCGTACGCCGGCGGCGTCCTGGCCGCCGGTCATCGCCACCGCCGCGTTGTACAGGATCTTGAACGTGATGTTCGCGCCCGCCGACACCGCGTACTGGATCGCCAGTTGGCCGGAGTGGAAGAACGTGCCATCGCCCATGTTCTGGAACATGTGACGATCTCCGACGAACGGTGCCAGGCCCACCCACTGCGCGCCCTCGCCGCCCATCGCCGTGATGCTGACGACCTCGCCCGTCTGGGGCCGGCCGATCATGCTGACCATGCCGTGGCAGCCGATGCCGGCGCCGACGAGTGACCCGTCCGGTACGAGCAATCCGGTGTTGTGAGGACAGCCGGAGCAGAAGAACGGAGTTCGCTGCGCCTCCGCGCCGAGCACGAGCTTGAACGACTCGACCACCTTCGGTTGGGCGAGACGTTCCGAACCGATCCGTTCGAGGAGGATGCGTCGCAGGGGTTCGACGAGCGAGTCGGCGGTGAGCGCGCCCGTCGCGGGCACGAGCGCCTGGCCGGTGGCGTCCTTCTTGCCGACGACCGCCGGCGACGAGCCGCTGCCGTAGAGCGCGGCGCGGACACGAGTCTCGAGCCACTCGAGCTTGTCCTCGACCACGAGCACCGTCGCGGTGCCGGCCGCCAGCCGTCGCGTCGAACCCTGGTCGAGCGGATTGAGCACACCGAGCTTCAACACGCGTACGCCGAGGTCGTGGAGCGCGTGCTCGTCGAGCCCGAGGATGCGCAGCGCTTCCATCACCATCTCGGCGATGTGCCCCGACGCCACGATGCCGAGCCACGCGTCGGGTGGGTCGACGACCATTGGGTTGAGATCGTTCTCGGCGACGTAGCGGGTGATCATCTCCCACCGGTGCCCGGCGAGCTCCTGCTCGACGACGAGGGAGTGCGGGGGACCGATGCGGTACGTGAGCGTCGGCTGCCACACGCCACCGTCGACTTCGATGATCGGGATCGTCGGTCGCACGCGGTCGGGTGCGACCGTGGCGAGGCCGGAGGCGTCGGCGACGGACGTGACGATCTTCATCGACACCCACGAACCCGATGCCCGCGACAAGGCGAACCCGTGCAGACCGAGATCGATGACGTCTTGGATCGTGCCGGGGTACACGATCGGGAGGTCGAGCCCGGCGAGTGTCACGTCCGAACGCGAGGGGAGCGTCGACGACTTGCAGGCCGGGTCGTCACCGACGAGGGCGAGCACGCCGCTCAGCGGGCCGGTGCCGGCGTAGTTGCCGTGACGGATCGCGTCGCCCGCACGATCGAGGCCGGGCGACTTCCCGTACCAGATCCCGGCGACGCCGTCGTAGGAGTGCGAGGCGAACGTCATCGACAGCTGGCTGCCCATCACCGCCGTCGCCCCCAACTCCTCGTTGACCGCCGGGCGGTGCACGATGTCGAGGGCGCCCAGGATGTCGGCCTGCGACGCGAGCTCGCGGTCGTAGCCGCCGAGCGGTGATCCCTGGTAGCCGGCGATGAACGCCGCCGTTCGATGCCCGGCGCGGCGGTCGCCGCGCATCAGGTCGATCGGGAGACGTACGAGCGCCTGGATCCCCGTGGCGAGGATCTGACCTTCCTCGGCGGTGTACCGGTCGCGCAGGGAGAAGTCGGCCGTGGTCCGGCGGTCATCCGCGATCGTCATCGAGCACCCCTTCGAGCGGTGGGCGTAGCGGCACGGGCATGTTGCACCACGCCCAGCGCATCATGCTCGATCGGCGCTGGCTGACGAGCGTCGGCGTTCACCATTGTGCACCGCCCCGTGCGCGGGTCGTTCGACATCGAGCAACGCGATCATGGTCGCCGACAGCCCACCATGCGTACCGTTCCTGGATGCCCATCGATCTCGACCCGACGGCGCTGAAGGTGAGCTTCACCGTCGACGGCGAGGAGTTCTGCGTCGATGCGTGGCCCGACCTGTCGGCGCTGCGCACCATCCGCGACGTCGCCCGGCACCCGCGTCCCCGTCGCGGTTGCGAGATGGGTTTGTGCGGATCGTGTGAGTCGAAGGTCGACGGCGTCGAGGCCCGGCTGTGCCAGATGACGTCGGCGTCGCTCGACGGCGTGGTCATCGAGACACCGGCACCGCGCCGATCGATGTTCGCGGTCTAGCCGGTCCCCACGATCTGGGCTGCCACATTTTTCGGCACCCGACTGGATCAGCAGCCCAGAACGTAAGCCGGCCAAGTCCGTTCTAAGTCGCATGCCGTTTGCTGGGCGGCATGACAACCACCGACAACCATCGACCACTCGAACTCCAGCCCTGCCATCACGGCACGGCGGGTTCATGCTCTGCACAGAGGGGAGGTCGTCATGTTCCGACTCAGCCCTGACACGTCGGTACGCCGGGGCGGCCTACTGACTGCCTTGGTGGCGCTGATCGCGCTCGCCCTGACTCCGCTTGTCGGAGCCGGGGTGCTGCGTCAGCGCACAACGACTCCGGGCACCACGACCCGGAGCCAACTCCGGCGTGGTTCGTGACTGGAACCTGCACGCCGTGAACGCGCTGATCAACGCGCCCACGGCGCCGATTCCCGGTGCCGGTCAGACGCCACCGGTCTCGGCGCTTCATCTGGCGATGGTGCAGGGGGCGGTGTATGACGCCGTCAACTCCATCGACGGCGGCCGTCAGCCGTATCTCGCCGGGCTTCCAGCCGCGTCGCCGTCAGCGTCGAAGGACGCCGCCGTTGCCACGGCCGCGCACGATGTGCTCGTCGGCCTCGGAATCGCGCCCGTGCCGGCGTTGCCGCAGGTGGTCATCGATCGACTCGACGACGCTGTATGCCGAAGCGCTTGCAGGCATTCCCGACGATGCCGCCAAGACCGACGGGATCGCGGCCGGCGCTGCCGCAGCCGCCGCGATGCTCGCCGCGAGAACCGGCGACGGCCGGTACGTCCCATTCTCGTTCACCGAAGGCGACGGCGGCCGGCGAATGGCGCCCGACCCCACCTGGCATGGTCAACGACCCGTTCGCCTGGGTGGCCAACGTCAAGCCGTTCGTGCTCCGGAGCGCGTCGCAGTTCCGGTCGAGGGGCCCGCTCGACATCAGGAGCCGTGCCTACGCCAAGGAATACAACGAGGTGAAGGATCTCGGAGCCGTTGGCAGTCCACGTACGGACGAGCAGACCGCGGTCGCCCTCTTCTACGTCGTCCATCCCATCGAGTTGTTCAACCGCACGTTCCGTGTGATCGCCGAAGATCGCGGCCTGAGCCTCGTCGAAGAAGCCCGTCTCTTCGCGATGTTGAACATCGCAACGGCGGACACGCTGATCAACTGCTGGAGCGACAAGGAGGCGTTCGGCTTCTGGCGTCCGATCACCGCCATCCACGAGGGCGACGACGACGGCAACCGCAGGACGGCCGGCGACACCGCATGGGCGCCGTTCTTCCCCCCGCCGTCCGGCACGCCGCCGTATCCGGACCACCCGTCCGGCTACAACTGCGTCAGCGCGGCGATGATGCACACCGCCAAGGCCTTCTTCGGCAGGGACAGGATGACCTTCAGCGTCGTCAACGTCCCGACCGAGCCGAACGTGACGCGGGTGTACAAGCGCTTCACGGATGTCATCGAGGACACGATCGACGCCCGCGTGTACTTGGGCATCCACTTCCGTACCGCCGATGAGCAGGCCGCGACGATGGGCAAGAACGTCGCCCACTGGATCGACAAGCACGCCTTCCGGCGAGTGAGGTGACCCGACGCATCCCGGATGGGCCGCCACGTGCGGTCCGTCCGGGATGTTGCGCGTCCCGGGTCGGGCGCGCCAGCACGGCTCACGCTCGCTGGCGCGCCGTCAGCCCTCGCGAGATCTCGGCGGCCGTGGCGACGACCATGCGGACGATGCGGGGGTGGTCCTCCTCCGGCAGCGCGAACGGCGGACCCGATACCGCCACTGCCGCCGTGCAGGCTCCGGTCGCGTCGAACACCGGGGCGGCGATCGACGACATGCCGGCCGCCGACTCCTCGACACTGACCGCGTGGCCGACGCGACGCACCTCGGCCAGCGCGCGTTCGAGCGACGAGCGCGACCTGATGGTCCGCGGTCCGAGGCGCGTGAGCCCAGCCTGCACGACGGCGTCGACCTGGGCGCGCTCGCCGAACGCCAGCAGGCACTTGCCCGCCGACGATCCGTGGGCGGGCCGGCGACGGCCGAGCCGCGCCGACACCGCGACCATGCCCGGGCTCTCGAAGCGGTCGACGTAGACGACGTCGGGCACCGAGAGCACCGCGACGTGGGTCGTGAGACCGGTCTGCGTGCGCAGCACCTCCAGCGGCGTGTGGGCGACGTCGCGCAGGTCGAGCCCGGCGACCACCTGTTGGCCGAGCTCGTAGACCTTGAGGCTCAGGCGGTAGCGGCTGTCAGGGGTCTGTTCGACCCACCCCGCCCGGACGAGCGTGGTCAGCAGCCGGTAGACGGTCGACTTGCCCATGCCGAGCCGGCGGGCCAGTTCCGAGACGCCGAGCACGGGCTCGGCGAAGCTGAACGACGACAGGACGTCGGTCGCCTTGGTGACGGTCGAATACGACTTCGGTCCGGATCGGGCCTCGCCCACGCCCCGTCGTCACCTCCGCCGATTCACCAGGTGACGCCCTCGAACGCGTCCCAGCAGCGGCGCGTGAGCTCGGCGCCCGCGACATATGCGCCGCGTGCCGAGCGACGCTTCTCCTCGGTGTCGAGGTACCGCTCGGCGAACTCGCCGACATGACCGCCGTGCTCCTCGTCGACGGTGATGTGGATCGTGTGGAACGCGTAGTCGTCAGGGTCGAGGATGTCGGTGTAGTGCTCCCGGAACCCCTGCACGACGCGGATGTAGGCGGCCGGGATCTGGTTCTCGATGGCGAGGATGCCGCCGAACGGCACCTCGTACCACGGGCGTTGCAGGGCGATGTTGTAGAGGAAGCTCTCGCACGCCACGGCCTCGACGTTGGGCACCGCATGCGTGATCGCCTCGTCGGGTGCGCCGAGCGCGCGTGTGAACTCGAACAGCCAGTGGATGTGGCTGAGGCCGGTCTTCGACTGCGTGCCGAGGACCTCCTCGGCGATGTTCTCGATCACGCTGTCGGTCATCTCGTAGGGGATCTTGGTCACCCACGCCGACAGCACCCGGCGGGTGTGGTACGTCACTCCCCAGTAGTGCTGGCGCGCCCACCCGACGAGCTCTTCGGGTTTGGCCTCTCCCTGCACGACGCGCTCGACCCACACCGCCTTGTCGAGCGTGCGACCCGACTCGATCAGCTCCTTGCGCAGATCCGCGACGAACTGTTCACCGTCGAATGCCATGGCGACCCCCATCTCAACGATTGCGGCTGGTGCTGCGACGATGCAGGTGGACCGCCGCGCGGCGCAACTGAATCGTTGCACAATCTGGAACGGAGAGCTATCGCTGACCGCGTTCGGGGGTCCAAGATCGATGCGCATGGGCATCTTCCGTCTCGGTCACATCGAAGTGCGCGTCCCCGACCTCGAGCTGTGCGTCGGCTACTACACCGAGGTCCTCGGACTGCGCGAGGTCGAGCGCGACGAGGGTCACGTGTACCTGAAGGGCTGGGACGAGCACGACCACCACTCGGTGATCCTGACCGAAGCGTCGCGCTACGGCGTCGAGCACATCGGCTGGAAGACCGAGTCGGTCGAGGATCTCGCCGGCTACGAGACGACGCTCGAGCGCTACGGCTGCACCGTGCAACGACTGGCACCGGAGACCGAGCGGGCGATGGGCGACGCGATCCGCTTCGACACGCCCAGCGGTCACATCATGGAGATCTACGCCAAGATGGAGAAGGTCGGCAACGGGCTGCCGTTGTTCAACCCGCCGCCGATGCCGATGGACCTCGTCGGCATCGCCCCGCCCCGGCTCGACCATTGTCTTCTGACCACTGAGCATGTCGGCGACGTCGCGCACTTCATGCAGGAGGCGCTCGGCTTCCGCCTCACCGAGCAACTCGTCAGCAACGAGGGTCACCAGCTGATCGCGTTCCTCGAGCGGTCGCGCTCGCCGCACGACGTGGCGTTCACCCGCGGCACCAACGGCGGGTTGCACCACTTCTCGTTCTGGCTCGACAGCTGGTCCGACGTCGGGCGCGCCGCCGACATCCTGCGCCTCAACGGCATCGACATCGACGTCGGGCCGACCCGGCACGGCATCACCCGCGGCCACACGATCTACTTCTTCGATCCGGTCGGCAACCGCAACGAGGTCTTCTCGGGCGGTTACCACGTCGACCCCGACTGGGACGTGATCACCTGGACCGAGGACCAGCTCGGCAAGGCGCTCTTCTACTACGAGAACCGCATCGTCGAGTCGTTCGTCACGATCCACAGCTGACACCGAGACGCACGCCAAGCGCCATGGCCGCACCGACCTCACGTGACGACGCCCCCGCCTACCTGCTGCGCGCCCAGGAACGGCGCGCCCGGGCGTTGCTCGAGCAGCCGGCTGAGCGCGACGAGCCGCCGTTCATGGCGCGGGCCCGCGCCCGGGCGACGCAGCGGGCGATCACCGAGATGGCGCAGCCGGATGCGCCACCCGGACGCACCGTTGCGTTCGCCAGCGAGACCGTGGCGCCGCGCGAGCTCCAGTTCCCCGAGCAGTTCCGTGCCCGCCTCGCCACGGCGGTCGACGTCCGGCTCATCCGCCACGGTCAGACCCAGGGGTACGTGACCGATGGCGGGCTGACGGCGCTCGGCCAGTGGCAATCGCACCGCAAGGGCCAGGATCTCGCCAAGGGTCTGAAGGAAGGCGACACGGTCCGGATCGTCCACGCGCCGACGGCACGCGCGACGGAGACCGCCGAGTCGTTGCGCAGCGGCGTCGAGCAGGCGCTCAGCCGCTACGGCATCGGCGGCGTGACGGTCGAGGGCCCGCAGCCGAACGACGAGTTCCGCAACTTCCAGTTCTGGCGCGGCGGCGTCGAGATGGACGTCACGGCCGCCTTCCAGGACATGGCGTTGCTGCGCGAGGAGCACGAACGACGTTCGACGGGCGACCGGCCGGGATGGATGGTCGAGCTCGATCGCTTCTACAAGATCCAGGCGGCCGGCGGCGACCCGATCACGTCGTGGCTGTCGACGCCGATGCTCTACACCGAACCGCCGGCGATCGTCGTGCGCCGTCAGTGGTACGGCATCGTCGCCGAGCTCAACAAGGGCCCGGCGAACCTGAAGCTCTACATCTGCGGGCACTCCGGCCCGATCCGCGCCCTCGCGGCGAGCGCCGTCGGCCACGATCCGGGTGAGCCGCAGAACGTCGAGGACGTGCGCATCAAGGTCTACGCCGACCGCGAGCACGCGGTGCTCACCTACCGCGGCCGCGGCGTCGAGATCGAACTGCCGACGTTGTGCACGCCGTCGTGGTTCAGCGACCGCGACCCTCCGGTCGAACCCGCCTTGGTCACCGGCGAACCAGGTGTGATGGCCGCTTTGGTGACCAAACCGCTCAACGACCGCTGACGGGCGGCAGGACCTGGTCGCTGCCGGCGACGAAGCGGTGCACTCGGTCGACGTAGGCGCTGCGGTCGTACACGGTGAAGAGGGCCTGGCGCATGCGCACCGGATCGCCGAAGAAGAACCGTTCGTACAGGGACTGGCGGCCGCCGAAACCCGAGATCGTCATGTCCCACGCCAACCGGAACAGGCGCACCCGGTCGTCGGACGAGCCGCCGGCCGAGCCGAGGTACTTGCGGATGTCAGCTGCCCGCGGCCCGGTCCGGTCGTCCTCGGTCGGGATCATGATCATCCCGCTCGACGAGATCAGCTGCATGATCTCGACCATCCGCTGGTAGACGCCGGGGAAGTAGTTGCGGGCGGCGTCGAGCGGGCCACGCGCCGGCGTCATCACGCCGTACTCGTTGAGCGTGGCGCCGGCCTCGGAGGCGACCTTGAGGGCCTTCATGATCTCGAGCACGATCACGACCTCGGCCACCATCTCTTGCACGTGCTGGTACCCGCCCGTGCCGATCATGTCGACGATCGACTGCATCACCCCGAGGAAGGCCTCGGTCTTGGAGATCTTGAGGTTGACGACCTGGTGCGCCATGTGGAGCACGGCACCCGTCTTCGCGTACGCCTGGTTGGCGAGCTCGACGTCGTTCATCAGGAACACGCGCTCCCACGGCACGAGCACGTCGTCGAAGAACACCATCGCGTCCATCTCGTCGAACCGTGAGCCGAGCGGATGGTCGGCGTGGCTGCGACCGACGTCGAGCGGTTCGCGGCACTGGAACGAGAGCCCGGGCGTGTCGTTCGGGATCGCGAACGCGAGGGCGTACGGCTTCAGGTCGTCGCCGCCCTTCAGCACCGTCGACGGGAAGATCAGGATCTCGTCGGAGATCGGCAGCGTGGCGAGCATCCGCGCGCCGCGGACGATGATCCCGTCGGCGGTCTCGCGGACGACGCCGAGGGCGATGTACGGATCGTCGAGCTGGCTCGCCGACTTCGATCGGTCGACCTGCGGGTTGGTGAGCGCGTGGGTCAGTGTCAGGTCGTGATCGCGGACGTGGAGGAAGTAGGCGAGCGCGTTCGGGCCGAACCGGGGGTCGCATTGCGAGAAGTAGTCGCCCGCCATGCCGGCCGCCATCACGTTGACGTTGAGGTAGTCGGGGGTGCGACCCATGAAGCCCAACGTGGCGTCGGCCCACACCTTGTTCATCGCCGAGCGGCGGGCGAGATCCTCCTTCGATCTCGGCACGATGAAGCTCAGGCCGACACGCTCACCGGTCGACGGCTCGACGTACGTCATCACGTCGATGAGATCGGGTCGGAGTTGCAGGTCGTACAGCGCGGCCAGCGACTGGGCGATGTTGGCGGTGCGCGGGTGGGTCGTCGGATCGGCGACCTGCTCGCCCTCGACCCAGAGCGCGGGCGGACGTTCCTTCAGGCGGGCCAGGATCTCGTGTCCGGTTCGTGCACCCATGCCTGCGAGTCTCGCGGATCAGGACCGTTCGATCACACGCGCCGCCGGCTGGCGGTTGACGACGAGTTGCAGGATGTCGGGCCGCGAGTAGTGCCCGGCGGCGTCGCAGATCGCCTTGGCTTCACGCACCTGGTCGAGCGACGCCTCGGCGACGAGGATCCCCTCGCCCTCGATCGGGCCGGCGATCACGTCGCCGAACGGATCGATGATGTAGCTGTCGCCGGTGAGCGGCGGCAGCATCGCGACCGCGGCGCGCATGTCGGGGTCCGCCACGTCGGAGGGTCGCAGCACCCCGCCGGCGAGGATCGTGTAGGCGGCGGCCTGCGATGCGAACGCGCGCGACAGGAGGAGCTGGCGGGTGCCCGATTTGGCCGGCGGCGCCGTCTCGTAGCCGGGGAACGCCGCGACGTGGACCTGCGTGCCGTCGGCCATCAGCGCGTAGGCCGGCAGCACCATGTTGTGCTCCCAGCAGTTGAGCCCGCTGATCCGGGCGTACGGGCGCTGCATCGCCCGCAGCCCGCTCCCGTCGCCTTCGGCCCACGCCGTCCGCTCGGCGTAGGTCGGCTTCAGCTTGCGGTGCTTGCCGATGATCTCGCCGTCGGCGCTGATGAACAGGAGCGCGCAATAGACCGAGCCGCGGGTGAGCGGGTCGCGCTCGACCACCCCGATCGCGACGTCGATGCCGGACTCGCGGGCCGCCGCGCAGAGCTGGTCGGTCTCGGGGCCGGGCACGTCGATCGCCGACTCGATGTACAGCGCTTGGAGATGACGCTTCTCGGGCGCACCCAGCGGCGCGTTGACGAACCGGCAGTAGCCAGGCAGCCACGTCTCACTGAAGCCGGCGATCGAGGCGCCGAGCGACGCGGCTTCGGCGATCAGGTCACAGGCCTTGGCGGTCGAGGCCGTGGCATCGCCGAACACCGGTGCGGCCTGGACGGCGGCGATGCGAAAGGATCCTGTGCTCATGCGCCGATGCTGCCAGGCCCGTACGCTCGCTCCGTCACCAGCGAAGGGATGTCCATGAAGCCGTCGTTGCAGTCAGGCGTGGCGGGTACCGCCACCTACACCGTCACCGCCGACATGTCGCCGCCCCACCTGCCGATGAAGGTGCTCTCGACGCCCAGCATGGTCCAGCTCATCGAGGCCACCTGCCTGCAGACCGCCCAGCTGCACCTCGACGACGGCGAGACCACGGTCGGCACGCACGTGTGCGTGAGCCACGCCGCGTCCGCCGCGGCGGGCGACGATGTCGTCGTCACCTGCGAGCTCACCGAGGTCGACCGCCGGCGTCTGGAGTTCGCGACGCGGGTCACGAGCGGCGACAAGCTCCTCTCCGAAGGAACCCACCAACGCTTCGTCGTCAAGGCCGCCAGCTTCGGCTGAGCGTCGCAGAGCAACTCAACCGCCGCGCCACCTCGTCAGGCAGCGGTGGTGATCGGTGATCCGGGTGGTCGGGCGGGTCGCAGGTCGTGAACCCCGCCGGTTGTTCGCGGGTTGGCACGTCGGTCGATGGTGCGACCCGTGTAGTAGTGCGAGCCGTCCGGCCGTTGGAGGGTGATCGTGCGGTCGGGTTGCAGCGTGAGGCGCCATCGCCCTTCGTGCACGAGGTGGTGATGCTTCGAGCACAGAGGAGGCTGTCGCACGAATCCCGACTATCCCACCCGCGTTTGGGTTTGCGGGCGACGATAGGTCGTGGCCGTGAACGTGCGTCGGGCGATCTCGAGCAGCTGTTTCTGATGCCGCCGTCGGTGAAGGAGTGGCTGCCTGAGGATCATCTGGCGTTCTTCGTGCTTGATGTGGTCGTCGAGCTGGATCTGGCTGCGTTCTATGCCGCGTATCGCGTCGATGGTCGCAGCGGCGCGGTGTATGACCCGGCGATGATGCTGGCGGTGCTGCTCTACGCCTACTGCACCGGCGAGCGGTCCTCGCGGCGGATCGAGCGGCGTCTGGTTGAGGATGTGGCGTATCGGGTGTTGGCGGCCGAATCAGCAGTCCTGATCACGCCACGCTGGCCCGGTTCCGGCGCCGTCATCAAGACGCGATCGCTGGGTTGTTCGGCCAGGTGTTGGGGTTGTGCGTGAAGGCCGGTCTGGTCGACGCCGGTGTGGTCGCGATCGACGGGACGAAGATCGCTGCGGATGCGTCGTTCTTCGCCAACCGCGACCGCGAAGCAGCTGGCGTCCGTGGAGATCCTGGCTGAGGCTCGAAGCCGACTGATCGCCGGCCGAGGACGACGCTGATTCGGTGATCGCACGCGGGGCGGGAGCTTGCCGGTCGAGTGGGCCGGCGGCCGAGATCGTCGGGATCGGATCCGCGCTGCCCTGGATGAGCTCGATCGTCAGAAAGCGCGGGACTTACGAGACCCGGATGGCCGAGCGTGCCACGCAAGGAGGCCGAGCTGGGCCGCAAACTGACCGGCCCGAAACCGTCGCGCGGACACGGCGCGGCGAGCGCGACCGCGCCGGGCGAACACGACCGATCCGCACTCGCGGATCATCGCCCACTGCCTCGCAAGGTGTGCTGCAGGGCTACAACGCTCAAGCGGCCGCGACACGCCTGACCAGATCGTGGTCGCAGCCGAGGTCACCGCCACGACCAACGATCAGCCCCACTTCGTGCCGATGGCCACTGCGGTGACCGAGAACCTCACCGAGGCCGGGCCACCACGGCGGTGTCGGCGCGTTCGTGGCCGACGCCGGGCTACTGGACCGCTGCCAACGGCACCACCGACGTCGGTGCCGAGGTGTTGATCGCGACCAGGAAGTCCTCGTGGCGCACGGCCGACAAGCCCGACGACGACAAGCTCGCAGTCCTGGCCAAGGTCAACCGCGGCGAGCTCTCCCAACGTCAAGGCCGGCGCGATTCTCGGCGTCTCCTACACCTGGGTGCGCGACATGACCAAGCGCTACTTCGGACGCGACGGGCAACGCCTCACCGACAGCGCCGAACCCGAACCCCAGGAGTGGATTCCTGTCGATCGAACGCGTCGCTCGCCGGCGAGATCTCCAAACGTGCCGCCAGCGACGCACTCTGTGCGTCTCGAATAACTCGGGTCAAAACGATGCTCGCGCATCTCCACGGACACAGTCACCGAGCCCATCGATCGCCCGAAAGCCATGGACTACAAGCTCGCTCAACCCGACAAGCCGATGCTCTACACGCAAACGCAGCGTCAGACCATCGAACCGTCTTCGGCAACATCAAAGCAACCTCGGTATCCGCAAATTCACCCTCCGCGGACCTCGCTGGTGCGCAGCGATGGCGGCTGATCTGCACAGCCCACAATCTCCTCAAACTCCGCAACACCCAGCTCGCCTGACCGGCATCCGCCGCCACGCCAGCAAGCAGAACTATGCGCCAAGCGCTCCATAGGTTCGTGCGACAGCCTCAGAGGCAGCAGATTTTCCAAGTCGGTGAGGCCGAATCGCTCCCACGGAACGACGTGGTGGATCTGACAATGGTCGAACGCGATGTCGCAATGCGGATGGGCGCAGGTGCGGTACATCGCACGCAACGCTCGGCGTTGGGCGCGGTTGGCGACGCGCTGTTCGCGCCCGACAGCGAGCGCTTCACCGTCGGCTCCCAACACGATCGGGATGATGGCTGCCTCGCAGCACAACCGGCGGATCGTGTCGACCGGCAGCGGGATGCCGTTCGAGGTCTCACAGATCGACGAGGCGTGCAGACCATCGGCGAGCGTCGGCAGGTCGACGTGCACGCACACCTCTGGCACTCGGCGTTCGCCGTTGCTCGCCGGCGTCGCACCGACGACCTCGACGAGGGCGATCACGGTGAGCTTCTCCAGGGCGACCTCGCCGTTGCCGTCGCGTTGCTTGACGGAGTCGAGCTGGGCGTCGATCGCGGTCCAGAGCTTGGCTCCGGTTTCGGGATCGACCTCGGCGTGGAGGTGCCACATCCCGGTGACCTTGTCGATCCACCGCCGCACCGTCGAGTTCGCCTTCTGGCGGTCGAGCTCGCCGACACCGCCGTCACCGGTGAGCAGCCGAGCGAGGTCGCGGCAGTCCTTCTCGAACTCGGCGATCGTGTCGCGCGATGCGGCGGCCAGCAGGTCGGCTTCGAGCGTCGCCAGCTCCGATCTGGCGGCATCGTCGAGATGGCGGGTTGCATTCGCGAGCGCGTCGACATGGCCGGCGCTGACCGTGCCATCGGCGAGCGCATCTTCGAACGACGGAAGCTGGTCGCACACCGCGGCACGATCGGCGGCAGCCTTGGCTTCCTTGCGGGAGCGCCGACCACAGCGACCCAGGACCTCGGCAGGGGAGGCGTCGACACCCGGCGTGGCGTCCGACGCGACACGTCGGGCCACGGAGACGTCGATCGCGTCGACCCACCCGCGCACCCGTGCGCTTAACTCGACAATGCGGCCCAGTTCGCTGCGGTCGCACACGGCCGGGTCGAGCTCCAACAGCGCTTCGACGGTTGTCCGAATCCCCTTCTCGAACATGTCTCTAATCGTACATATGTTCGACTCATCTGTCAACCTGCTGCAACCGAGAATTCGTACATTTTCTTGTTGCGGTGCCGTGACCGGGTCCGACGTCTCTTCGGATCACGTACGGTTCGGCCGTGTTGTCGCACCTTGGTGCGTGGCCGGGGCTCGAACTCCGCGACCGCCTCGGTGGCGGTCATCGAAACGAGGTTTGGTTCGGGCGACTCGACGGCGAGCGTGTCGTCGTCCGCCAGAGCCGCCGATCCCGCGACTCGCTGCGATGGGAACTGGATCTACTCCGCGAGTTGACTCAGTTCGGGTTTGGCATCGCCGCGGCTGAGCCCACCCGGACTGGTGAGCTCGAGGTCAATGGTGTGGTCGTTCAACGTTGGGTTGAAGGACGAACACCGGTGGGTGCGGACGACTGGCGACTCGTAGCAGACGAACTGCAGCGCCTGCATCGGGTGACCCAACACATCGCTCAACGTCCGGGATGCTGCTCGGTGACGCAGCTTCGAACACAGCTGCGCAGCGTCGATACCGATGTCTCGTTGCTCCCAGTCGATGTGCGCGATCTCGTCATCAGCGCGTTCGACGAGTTCGACGACGCTCCCATGTCGGTCGTTCATGGCGATCCCGGCGCACCGAACGTTCGGATCAGCGACTCGGGTCGAGTCTGGTTTCTGGACTGGGACGAGAGCCGCGTCGACGTGAGCTGGCTCGATCTGTCGGGACTCGGGGTCCTCGTGCTCGACGACGAGACGCACCGACGTGCCACCGTGTTGTCGCACGCCTGGGAGACGATCAATGCATGGACGGTCGAGGCCCGACTACGCGGCCCGCAGGCTGGCTGCCCTCAGGGCGCTGACCTCCTGAACCCGCTGTGTCAGGCTGCCTTCATGGACGACGTCGAGCGCCTGCGGACGGCGATCGAGATCGAACGGGCTCGCACGATGGACCAGATCGCGAACCTCGAACGAAGCTTCGCCGGCATCGTCGACGCGGCCGAGCTGACGTCGACGGACGACGAGCACGACCCCGAGGGCGCGACGATCGCCTACGAGCGCGCCCAGGTGTCGGCGTTGCTCCGCCAGGCTCGCGACGATCTCGTCGCGCTCGACGGTGCGCTCGAGCGCATCGACGACGGAACACTCCAGACGTGCGCGGTCTGCGGTGATCGCGATCGCCGTCGAGCGCCTGCTCGCGTTGCCGAGTGCGCGGACCTGTATCCGTTGCGCGTCGTGACGCGGCGTGCGGTGGGCAGCCAGGCAGCGCCCAAGCCGTCGCCGAGGACGCGCGTGGCTGCACTCGCGGGGGTGGTCGGGCCCGCCGCGTTCATCGGCGTGTGGTCGATCGGCGCAGCTGTCACCAACCGTGAGTACTCGTCGATCGACGACGCGATCAGCCGCCTCGCCGCGGTCGGTGCCGACACCCGAGCGTTGATGACCGCCGGCTTCGTCGCCTTCGGCGTTGCGCTCCCCGTGTACTCCCTGGCGCTGCGCCGCGTCGTCCGTGGGGCAGCGTGGCTCACCGCCGCCGCCACCGGCGTCGCGACCCTGGGGGTCGCTGCGTTGCCGCTCGATCGTTCCGCCACGGTCGACACGTGGCATGGCGTGTTTGCCGGAATCGGCTACGTCACGCTCGCCGCGACCCCGCTCCTTGCGGCGCGCCCCCTCTGGGAGCAAGGACACCGTGTGCTCGGCGGGCTCGGCGTGGTCGCGGGTGCCGTGGCAGGTGTCGCGCTCGTACTCACGACGACGAGCCTGCCGACGGGCTTGTTCCAACGGCTCGGTCTCACGGCGGGGGACATCTGGATCGCCACGTCGGCGCTCGCAATTGCCGCCGGACAAATCCGAGTGGCACCACCTCGGCGGCCGAGGAATGAGTGAAGCGCGTGGGCCGATCGTGTGACCGGTCACAGACGTTTCTTACCTCTCTGCGGTAGTCGTCTGTCATGTACTCACGTCGGGCCGTCCTGCGTGCCGCCGGCGGTGCCGCGCTCGGGGGCCTGCTCATCGGGTGTCGTGCCGACCGCACCCAGTCCTCGACGACCGATTCGACGACGGGTTCGTCGACCGCACCCTCCCCTTCAGCACCGCCCTCGACGTCAGCCTCGCCCCCGACGACGTCCCCGCCGTCGACGCCGCCCTGGGCGTCGGCCGAGTTCGATGAGCTCGACGAGTTCCTGGCGGTCACGAACAGCGAGGCGTTCGCGATCGTGGAAGGTGGCGTGACGGTGCACCAGTGGTATCGCACCGACGACGCGTACGCCCGCGACATCGCGTCGGCGCAGAAGAGCGTGTTGTCGTTGCTGGTCGGCCGCGCGATCGGCGACGGGATCATCGGCATCGACACGCTCGTCGACGACGTGCTCGGGTCGGGCTGGACCCCGCACGGCCAGACATCTGGCATCACCGTTCGCCACCTGTTGACGATGACGAGCGGCCTCGACGACGGCCTCGCGGTGGTGACGCCGCCGGGCACCGGCTGGCTGTACAGCGGTGCCTTCGCGCAGCTCTTCGCGGTCCTCGAGGTCACCACCGGTCGCGACGTCGACGACCTCGCCAACGAGTGGCTCTTCGATGTGGCCCGCGCCGACACCGCGGTGTTCTACGAACGGCGCACCGACGAAGCCGCCCCGATCGGGATGCGAGCGACCGTCAAGGACCTCGTCGCGATCGGGCAGGTCGTGCTCGATGCGTCGCAGCCCGGCCTCCCTGCTGGCTGGCTCGACGATTCGTTCGCGCCCAGCCAGCCGTTCAACCACTCGTACGGGTACCTCTGGTGGCTGAACGGTCAGGACTCGTTCATGCTGCCCGGCCCGGCACCTCGTGCGCGCTCGGGATCGCTGATCCCCACCGCCCCCGCCGATCTCGTGGCCGCGCTCGGCAAGGCCGACCAGAAGCTGTACATCTCGCAGGAGCTCGGGCTCGTCGTCGCCCGGCTCGGCGAGAAGGCCGACCCCGAGTCACGGCCGGCCCTGTCGACGTTCGACGCGAGTCTGTGGGAGATGCTCGCTCGGCTGCGCACCGGCACCGGGTAGGCCCACGCGTCAGCGTGCCGGACGGGTCGCCGACCGCTTCTGCCCGGGCGACGTTATGGTCGACGAATGACCGAGGTCCGCTCCGCTGAGCGGCCGCGGCTGTGGCTGCAACTGCTTTCTGGCGCGACGATCGGCGTCGCCGTGGTCATCGGCCTGGGGATGATCCTGATCGCCAGGGTCGCGGGAAGTTGCGACGCGTTCGGGGGGAGATGTCCCGCCGAGCGACCGCCACTGCTCGAGGACGACGTGTTCGGGATGGCGGCGTTCGGCACGGCGCTCGTCGTCGCGGTCCCGATCTTCCTGAGTCACCCGTCGAAACGGCGTTTCGCCATCGCGGTCGGTGTCGGACTCGTTGCCGCCTTCCTCGTGGGCATGGTCGTGAGCACCGCGGCCCACGGCTAGGCGACTGACGTTCAGCGCGCCAGCGTCAAGCGAAGACGGCTCTCGAAGTCCTCACGGTTCACGTAGCCGCCGCACAGGTGGCGATGACCGGTGTACGACGTGCGGCCGTGCAGGACGCGCCAGTTGTCGAAGAGCATCGCCGATCCGGGCGTCAGCACACGCCGCCACTGCAGCCGGTGGTCGTTGGCGCGTGTCTCGAAGGCGCGCATCGCGTCGTAGAAACGGTTCATCTCGTCGGCGGGCAACAAGAACGGAGCCCGGTCGGCGTTGTTGAACGACACCTGCACCAGGACGCCGGTGTCGTCGTGACGGAACACCGGCCGCGCCGCGACGAGGTGCGAACCGTCGCCGATGTACTGCCCCGGGACGGCGACCGACGCGAGCACCTCGTAGTGATCGGGCTCGTCACGTCGCAGCTCGTCGGCGATCCGGAACCCGTCGACCATCGTCGACTCGCCGCCCGTGCCGTCGAAGGCGAGGCAGTGGAGGAGCTGGAGCCCGGGTGCGTCATGGGAGTACGTGCCGTCGGTGTGCGGGAGCAACTCGAGGTTCGTGTACGCGGTGTCGGCCTTGGCGAGGTCGGCCTGAAAGTCCCAGAAGCCACCGAAGATCGTCTCGCGGATGTAGCCGACGCGGCGGATCAACCGCTGGCTGGCCTCGACCGTCGCGGGTGTCCCCTCGACGATGCAGAACCCATAGGTGGCGACGCGGACCAGCCACGCCGCGACACCGTCGTCGCTGTCGATCACGGATTCGTACGGCACGGTCGGCCACTGCTCGGCGATGACGTCGGCATCCCAGAGCACGCGCTCGACGTCGACTGCCGCGCGTGCGGACCGCGGCTGGCGGAATCGGGCGAGGAACTCGATCGGCAGGCGCGAGGGCGGCGTGTCGTCGTTCCACGTCACCGAGACGTCGTCGCCGAGCACCTGCGCGCCGATTCCTCGCTGGTCGCGCGCGACCCCGGCCGTGAACAACTGCCGTTGCTGGGTGACGGGGTGCAGCGTCGTCTCGTCGTGGGCGTGGTCGCGCAGCCACAGCCACGGGTACAGGGACGCGTGGCCGTCGTTCCAGCGCACGTCGAGGCCGCGGTCGGACACGTCGAGCGCTTCGATCGTCGGCGTCGCCGCGTCCGTGGTCGTCGCCCTGCGCTCTGCCATCCGCCGATTCAATCACGCCGATTCGATGCCGCGGCGGGTGGGACTACCGTCACCGAGCATGGGAGCCACGAACGCCGGAACACAGCTGATCGATCTCAGCCATCGGATCACCGAGGGGATGGAGACGTATCCCGGGTTGCCCACCCCCGTCATCGGGACACACCTGTCGCGCGAAGCCGCCGAGCTCCTGTACGCACCAGGCACGACGTTCCACATCGGCCTCATCACGATGTGCACGAACACCGGCACGTATCTCGACGTGCCGTTCCACCGGTACGCGGACGGTCACGATCTCGCCGCCCTCCCACTCGAGCGGGTCGCCGATGTGCCCGCCGTCTGTCTCGACCGCCGCGGCATCGTGACGATCGACCTGACCGCCGACGAGCTGGCCGGGCTCGCCGGACATGCGGTCCTGGTGCGAACCGACCACTCCGTGCACTTCGGCACCGCGCAGTACATGCAGGACCATCCGCATCTCTCGGCAGCCACTGCCGAGGCCCTCGTCGCCGCCGACGTCGCGTGCGTCGGGATCGACTCGTTGAACATCGACGGCACCTCGACCGGCGAGCGGCCGGTGCACTCGATCCTGTTGGCGGCAGGCATCCCGATCATCGAGCACCTCGCCGGCCTTGCGTCACTGCCCGAGGGGCCGTTCCGATTCACGGCTGTGCCGCCGAAGATCGAGGGTGCAGGCACGTTCACCGTGCGCGCCTACGCGACGGTCGTGGCGCCGACCCCATCCGGCCCGAATCAATCAAGCAAGGCCGGTTCGTGAAGATCGAGTCGTTGCTGCCCCTCGGCAAGCTCGACCCAGGGCTCCGTGAGCCGGACGTACCACTCGACCCGGTGGCCTTCGCGGCGGGCGCCGCGCAGGCGGAGGCGCTCGGGCTCGACACCGTGCTCGTCGAAGAGACGAAGTGGGATCCGTACCAGCTGCTCGCCCTCGGCGCATCGACCACCACCCGCATCGGACTCGCGACGTCGGTGGCGATGGCGTTCCCGAGAAGCCCGACCGTCACCGCGATGTCGGCGTGGACGCTGCAGCACCTCTCGGGTGGCCGGTTCACGCTCGGCCTCGGCACTCAGGTCAGAGGGCATGTCCGGCGACGGTTCGGGATGGAGTGGCACGCGCCGGCGCCATGGATGCGCGACACGGTCGGTGCGATCCGGGCGGTGTGGCGGTCATGGCAGGCCGGCGAACCGCTGCGGTTCGAGAGCGAGCGCTACGACCTCAGCTTGATGGTGCCGCTCTTCGATCCCGGTCCGATCGAGCACCCCGACATCCCCATTCACGTCGCGGCGATCGGACCCAACATGTGCGCCGTCGCCGGCGAGGTTGCCGACGGTGTTCGCCTCCACCCGATCTGCACGACCCGCTTCATCGACGAGCGCGTCAAACCAGCGGTCGAGCGGGGTGCGGCCGCGGCCGGCCGGGATCTGTCGGCGATCGAGTACTGCATGAAGCCCCTCGTCGCCACCGCGCCCGATGACGCCTTGCTCGCCCGTGTGAAGGAGATCGTCCGGGAGCGCGTCGCGTTCTACCTGTCGACTCCGGCGTACCGGCGCGTGTTCGACCTTCATGAGTGGGGGGAGCACGCCGACCGGGCGGCGACCCTGTCGAAGGCGCACCGTTGGGACGAGCTGGCGGCGCTCGTCGACGACGAGATGCTGACCACTGTCGCGACGGTCGGAACCCACGCCACGATCGCCGATCAACTCCGCGAGCGGTACGGCACGCGGGTCGACCGGATCGAGTTCTCGATCCCTGTGGCCGGCACCGGCGACGGCGACACGCTCCGCCATCTGCTGGCCGCGTTGCGCGCCGACTCATAGTGAGGATCTCGGTCAACTGACCGCCCAGCGTCAACATTACGGTCTCATTACGGTCAAGCCGTGACATTTGACGAATGTTCTGTCAACCTGGTGTGACGCCAGCACCGAGTCACCCCAGGGTGTCATAGGAGTGAAACAATGAGCAACCGATCCAGGATCAGCGTGACCGCGGCACGTGCCGTCGGTGTGGCGGTCGTGGGCATCTTTGCCTTCGGCGCCCAGGCCTCGGCAGACGACCCGCCGGCGCCGACCGAAACGACGGCCGCCCCTGAGCCCGTCGTCGCCCCCGAGCCCGTCGTCGCCGCTTCGTCGGCGGTGACGCTTCCGCTGTTCGGCGCCCCGCTCGTGGTCGACATCAACGTCGACCCCGGTGGCAATCTCGTCGACGTCTCACTCAACCAGCCCGGCGACTTCACGGCGACGACCGTCAAGCCGAACAAGGTCATGTTCGTCAACGAAGTCGAAGGCGTGAGCGTGAAGGTGAAGGCCAAGCACGGCGGCGAGCGCATCGAAGCGCGCGCGGCCGATCTGGCTGATGTCAGCGGGCCTGGCCATTGGTCGGGCGACATCTTCGACAACGGCCAGCCGACGACCGTCGACTTCACGGTCGGCGCCCGTGAAGATGGCTCGCCGGACATCACAGACGTCGTGGTCACATCACCCCTCGAGTTCGTCGTCGGTGACGTCAACTACGACGCCGGCGACAAGCACGGTGGCGAACACGCGGTGGGCATCGGTCGTGATCCGGTTCTCCGACTCCGGCCAGTCGCGGACGTTGTCGATCAAGGTCGCGCTCCGCACCGGTGAAGAGCACACATCCGCCAAGTTGAGCATCGGTCTTTCTCGCGTCAAGGGCGCCGAGATCCCCGACGGCCCGACGGTCGGCGCCCACTCGTGGAGCGGCATGCTGTGCGACGGGACGAACGCGACCATCGACTACACCGTCGCTGAGGACGGCTCGATCACTGACGTCAGCGTCACACCTGACGGTGCCGAGATCTCGTCGGACAATCGCAGCGTGAAGGTTCGTTTCGCCACCGGCGAGCGTGTTCGCATCAAGGTTCGTGACAACGACGGCGAGCTCCAGGTCGGGGCCAGCGACCGCATTCGCTGCGACGCCGCCGATCCGTCCGTCAACACGCCGATCGACCCCGACGCCGACACCGGCGACGACGATCACGACGGTGACCACCGTGGTCGACGTCAGGGCGATGGCTCCCGCGACGGGGGCTGGCGTGACGACGGCGAAGGACGCGGGGACCACCGCCACGACCGTGGCGAGGACTGAATACAACGGGTCGCCAGCCGACTCGTTCGCCAGGGCGCGAGTGCTGCCAGCCAAGTCGGCGGCACTCGCGCTCTGGTTCGTCATCAGCCTTGTCGCCGGGTGCAGTGACGACAAGACCACCTCGAGCGCGACCCCGCTCTCGACGTTGCCGGGAATCGTCACGTCGAGCGACCCCGCGATCGACACCGTCCCGTCGAGCACTGGCGTTTCGTTGGTCACCGCGGCGCCGGTCGTGCCGGTTGCCACCGAAGCGCCGACCACGACGGCTCCTCCACCCGACCCACTCGCACTGCTGACCGCGGCGTTCGACGCGATCGCGGGTGGCTACCACTTCGTGACCACCGCGACCGTGAACGACGTCGTCGCGGTGACCGCCGACGGCGACCGGGTCGGTGAGGGGACCCGGGTCAACGTCACCACCGGTGGTTCAACGGTCTCCTATGCCATCACGCCGGAGGGCACGTGGGTCTTCGCCGACGGCAGCTGGGCCGAGCTCGATCAGCCGGCACCCGCGGTCGACCCGGTGGGCGCCCTGCGCAGCCCCACGAGCATCGTCGTCACGTCGTACGGGAACGGTCCCACCGTTCTGACCGGCACGTACCCGGCGTCGGCACTGTCACTCGCCGGCGACGGCCCGGTCGATGTCGCGCTCGAGTTCGACGGCACGACGTTGCGTTCGATCACCTATTCCTCGATCCAGAATGACGCGCCGGCGACCGTGCGAGCCGACGTCAGCCCGCTCGTGGACGCCACACCCGTGACGCTGCCCACGGTGTAGGGCATTCGGTCCTTGGCGACGACCGTCGCGACCGGCCATCGGCGGATCGTTCGACTTTGTGCAACGGCACGCTTCCCCGGTGGTCGACGGCATGACAAGGTCGCGATGCAACGTCGCGACGGAGCGGCCGACGATCGGCCGCGTGATCACACCAGATCATGAGATCGAGGGGGATTCCGGCATGAGCTTCGACGGTGAGGCGTTCGTGAAGGACATGCGCGAGGAACTGTTCGCGTCGGGTCGCACGCTCGACAAGGCGGACTGGGTCGAGCGGGTCGCGTCCGGCGATGCGACGCCGCAGGAGCTCGTCGGATGGGCGCGCGCAGCACTACTGGGGCGTCACGTACCACACCCGTCGGTTCCTCTCGATCTGGTTGGCGCGGGTGCCGTACGAGATGACCGATGCACTGATCGAGAACATCAGCGAAGAGGTGCTGGGCACCCAGTCGAAGTCGGGCCACAGCCACCTGCATTGGTTGTTCGAGTTCACCCGCGCGCTCGGCGCGCCCGACAGCGTCATCACCGAAGCCACGCCGAACGTCGCGGCCGTCGCGTCCGAGAGCCTGCTCTACAACCTCGCCCACCAGCGTCCCTGGCACGAGTTCCAGTTCGGCGCGATCCTCGGTATCGAGAACCAGATCCCCGACGCCTACATCAGGGCGGTCAAGGGCTTCCGGGAGCACTACACCGACGTGCTACAGCCCGACGACTACGCGTTCCACACGATCCACATCACCGTCGACGAGGAGCACGGCGGCCACGTCGGCGAGTTCGCCGAGCGCTACCTCGACACCGACGAGAAGCGCCGGTCGGCGCGCGCCGCCTACTTCGCCGGCGCCGAGCTCACCCGCCGCTGTTGGGACGCGGTCGAGGGTGCCAGCTGGTGAGGTCGTCGCTGGTCGTGATACCGCCTGGCGAACGCCGCTGACACGGGCTCCCGTAGCTTCTAGCCCGGCGCTCTGATCGCCGACCGACGAGGAGGATCACCAATGTCAGCTCCCGACGAGCTCGTCGAGGAAGTGCTCGCCCGGTACGCCGGCGCTCCGAACGAGCGACTCAAAGAAGTCATGGAAGCCGCCGTGCGGCACCTCCACGCGTTCGTGCGGGAGATCAACCTGCAACGCGACGAGTGGTTCGAGGCGATCAAGTTCCTGACCGCGACCGGGCAGATGTGCGACGACACGCGACAGGAGTGGATCCTGCTCTCCGACACGCTCGGTGTCTCGACGCTCGTGGAGATGCTGACGTACAGCGGGATCGACGGCAGCACCGAGAACACCGTGCTCGGACCGTTCTACGTGCCGGGGTCACCCGAGCGCGCCAAGGGCGAGTCGATGCTCGTCGATCCCGACGAGGGCGACCGCGTCGTGATCCGCGGCACCGTGACCGATGTCGACGGCAAGCCGATCGCGGGTGCCGTGCTCGACTGCTGGCAGAACGCGTCGCACGGTTTCTACGCCGGTGCAGCAGCCGAAGGAGCAGACCCCCGAGAACCTGCGCGGCATCTACCGCACCGACGACGACGGCAGCTACGAGATCCGGACCGATTCGCCCCGTGCCGTACCCCATCCCGTACGACGGGCCGGTCGGCATGCTGCTCAAGGCCAACGCCCGCAACTGGATGCGCCCCGGCCACACGCACGTGTGGCTGAAGGCACCCGGTTACAAGGACCTCATCACGCACGTGTTCGACGTCGAGAGCGACTATCTCCACGACGACGCCGTGTTCGGCGTTCGCGAGAGCTTGATCGCGACGTTCGCGCCCGACGAGAACGGCGAGTTGGCGACGACGTTCGACTTCGTGCTCGACCGCGCGGCCTGACGGTCTGCCGATGCGGGCGGCGATCCTCCACGACGGCGCCGACGACCTCGTCATCGACGAGATCGAGCACGACGCGCCCGGCCCGCACGAGGTCGTGATCCGGATCGAGGCGTGCGGACTGTGTCACAGCGACCTGCACTACCTCGACGGCACGCTCGTCCGACCGCGGCCCGCAAGTGTTGGGCCATGAGGCGGCGGGCGTGGCCGAGGCGGTCGGCTCCGCCGTCCAGTCGATCTCCGTGGGGGACCGTGTCGTCACCTGCCTGCTGGCCGGTTGCGGCGCGTGCCCGTCGTGCCAGCGCGGTGCGCCCGGC
This sequence comes from Ilumatobacteraceae bacterium, assembly GCA_963722415.1. GTDB lineage: Bacteria > Actinomycetota > Acidimicrobiia > Acidimicrobiales > Ilumatobacteraceae > JALOLG01. The sequence continues at coordinate 41,901 of CAVRNI010000045.1, read as the reverse complement.
CTGTGCACTCGGCCGGAGGCGATCAGGCGCGGCGCCGGCGAGCGGCCCCGGCTCACCACGCTCGACGGCACGGCGGTGACGGCGATGGCGGGCGTCGGCGCGCTCGCCGAGCGTGTCCTGATGGACGGACGGGGTGTCATCGCGATACCGAGCGACGTGCCCGTCGAACTCGCGGCCCTCCTCGGTTGCGCCGTGGTCACCGGTCTCGGCGCGGTGTTCCACGTCGCGCAGGTCAAGCCGGGCGACACCGTCGCCGTGATCGGATGCGGTGGCGTCGGGCTCAACGTGATCCAGGGCGCCCGCATCGCCGGTGCGGCCCGGATCGTGGCGATCGACGCCAATCCGCAGAAGCTGCCGCTCGCCGGTGAGCTCGGCGCGACCGATCTCGTCGACGCGTCGGCTGTCGACCCTGTCGAGGCCGTGCGCGGCCTCACCGCGGTCGGTGTCGACCACGCCTTCGAGGTCGTCGGGCGTCCCGCCACGGTCGCGATGGCATTGGACATGACTGCCCCCGGCCGCACCGCGTACGTGGTCGGCGTCATGTCCGATGACGCCGAGATCACGGTTCCCGCCATCCACTTCCGCCGGGGCAAGTCGCTGCGGGGGGTGTACATGGGCGGCGGGCAGCCGCAGGTCGACATCCCCCGCTACGTCGAGCTGTGGCGGCGCGGCCTGCTCGATCTCGAATCGATGGTCTCCCGCACCCTGACCCTCGACGAGGTCAACGAAGGTTTCCGCGCCCTCGCCTCCGGCGAGGTCGCCCGCGCCGTCGTCCGCCTCTGAAAACCCCCCGTTCTGTCTGCTTCAGATGACGCCACGGGCAATCTGAAGCAGACAGAACGAGGGTTGGGGTGGGAGTCTCAGGCGCCGCAGGTCTCGAGGAGGACTCGCACGCACATCGCGGTGGCCGGGCTGGTGTCACCGGCGCGCCACGCGATGCGGAACACGTCGTGCATGCCGACGGGAACCAGCGGCCGGATCGCGACATCGGTCCGGCCTGAGTCGCGCTCGGCCTGCCAGGTGTTGAGCCAGCCGATGCCGGCCCCGACGGACACCATGTCGTAGACCCGTTCGATCTGTGTCGCGCCATGGGTGACCCAGCGTGGGCGGATGCCGAGCCCGGCGAAGTAGTGGGCGATCTCGTCGTGCGCTCGCGGTGCGTCCTCGCGCTCGACGATCAGCACCGGTTCGCCATCGAGATCGCTGACATCGACGCGGTCGTACTGCGCGAGGCGATGGTCCGGCGGCACGACGACGTGATCCACGGGGACCTCGGCGAGCGGGACGGACGCGATGACGTCCGGGTCCGTGACCGGACCGCGCACGATGCCCACCGAGATCCGCCCGTTCCGCAATGCCTCGAAGATGTTGAGCGACGTCATCGCCGCCGGGCGCACGGCGACCTCCGGCTGCTGGTCGATCATCCGCCGCAAGGCGGTCATCGCGCCGCCCTCGCTGCCGTGACAGAAGCCGAGACCGATGTCCGACGGCACCGACGCCAACTCGGAAGCGAGTCGATCGAAGCCTTCCGCCGCGCCGAGCACGAGCCGGGCCTCGCCGAGCAGCCGCTCGCCGACCGGCGTCAACTCGACGCGCCGGGACGTCCGTTCGAACAGCTGCAGGCCGAGCTCGGACTCGAGCTCGCGGATGCGTTGCGACAGCGGTGGTGTCGACATGTGCAGGCGGGCCGCGGCGCGCCCGAAGTGGCATTCCTCCGCCACGGCCACGAAGTACCGCAGGCGGCGCAGGTCGACGCCGTTCGCCACCATCGGAACGTTATCGAACGCGACATGATCTGTGTCGGGTTCAGACGTGGACGGCGGGTCGTCGAGCGGCGATCATGTCCTCTATGAAGATGATGTGGTTCCATCTGATGCCCTATCCGGACCTTCCGGAGGACTTCAACCGGCGCCACCGCAGCGTGTGGGTCGATCTCGACCCGGCGTTGTTCGATGCCAAGGTGATGGCCGACACGTACAGCACGTACATCGACCAGTTGGTCTACGCCGACGAATGCGGCTTCGACGGCATCTGCGTCAACGAGCACCACAACAACGGCTACGGGCTGATGCCGTCGCCGAACCTCATCGCCTCGATCCTCGCCAGCCGCACGTCGGATGCGGCGATCACCGTGCTCGGCAACTCGGTGGCGCTCTACAACCCGCCGATCCGGATCGCCGAGGAGTTCGCGATGATCGACCTCTTCTCGCACGGTCGCCTGATCGCCGGATTCCCGGTCGGCACGCCGATGGACACGGCGTACTCGTACAGCGTCAACCCGAGCCAGCTGCGGCCGAAGTACTACGAGGGCATCGAGTTGATCATGAAGGCCTGGCAGGCCACCGAGCCGTTCGCCTTCAACGGTCGCTTCAACCAGTTGCGCTACGTGAACCCCGTCCCCCGACCGTGGCAGAAGCCGCACCCACCCGTGTGGATCCCTGGCGGTGGCTCGGTCGAGACGTGGGACTTCTGCGCCGAGAACGACTACGTCTACGGCGCCCTCACCTACTACGGCTACAAGATGGTCCGCGAGACCGTCGCCGGGTACTGGCGACGAGTCGAGGCACACGGCAAGGACGACAACCCGCACCGCCTCGCCGTCACGCAGTTCATCGGCGTCGCCGACACCGATGCCGAGGCCTACGCGATGTACCGCGAGCCGGCGGAGTACTTCTTCAACCGCTCCTTGCACGTCTACCCGGGTTTCACCGACCCGCCCGGTTACGTCACCGAGGCGTCCGTGCGAGCCCGTTACAAGTCGCAGGTCCGCCAGGCCTCGCGAGCGAAACAGGCCAAGCACGACCTCACGTGGGACGAGATGGTCGACAACGGCTACGTCGTGATCGGCAGCCCCGACACGGTCCGCGAGAAGCTCGAGGAAGCGTGCAAGGAGCTCCGCATCGGACACCTGTGCGCGATGCTCCAGTTCGGCAACATGAGCGACGAGCTCACCCGCTACAACACGCGGCTGTTCGCCGACAAGGTCGCTCCCGGACTGCGCACGATCTTCGCCGAGTACCCCGACCCGTGGTGGCCCGAAAATGCCCGCTGAGATCAGACCGACGGCTCGTCTACCTGTGGGGGATCGCCGGCCACCCCGAGGTCTCGCCCGCGCTGCGCGCCCTCGAAGCCGACGGCTGGGAGATCGTCGTGCCGTCGGTCGGCGGGTTCGACGGTGAGTCGGGCTTCGTCGCACCCGACGAGTACCTCGACTGGCTCACCGTGTTCTGGGACGCGCTCGACGCAACCGGCGCGCTGCCGTGCCCAGTGGTCGGCGCGTCGCTCGGCGGGATGATCGCCGCCGAGCTGGCGGCGATGCGGCCCGAGATGGTGACGTCGCTGACGCTGCTGGCGCCGTTCGGCATCAACGACGGCGACACGCCCGGCTTCGATCTGTACGCCGTCCCCGCCGCCGAACGGATGGGTCACCTGTTCGCCAAGGGTGTCCCCGATGCGTTCGACGATCGCTTCGGCCACAAGGGCGAGGAAGAGGCTCCCGTCGCCGCGCTATCTCTCCGACATCGCCTCCGCCAGCCTGCTGTGGCCGCTCGGCGACCGGGGTGTGGCGAAGCGGATCCACCGCATCCGCTGCCCCAAGCTCGTCATCTGGGGGGATCAGGACGAGTTGCTCGTGCCAGGGTTGATCGAGCGGTGGGGTGGCGGCGAGGTGATCGCCGGCGCCGGCCACCTCGTCGAATGGGACGCACCCGACGAGGTTGCGGCACTCTTGCGGCGACACCTCGACGGGCACTCACGATGACGGAGGATCAATGAGCTACATCGACCGGGCGGAATTCCACTACTTCCACTTCTTCCCGTACACCGACCTGCCGGCCAACGCCGCCGACAAGGAATCGCTCTGGGTCGACTACTCGAACTCCAACTACGACCCGAAGGCCGGGCACGTCCTCTACCAGCGCTACCTGTCCGAGATGTTGCTCGCCGACAAGCTCGGCTTCGACGGTCTCGTGCTCAACGAGCACCACAACACGCAGTACACGATGAACCCGGCGCCCAACCTGACGGCGGCCGCATTGATCCCCCAGACGACGTCGCGGATCAGCGTGTTCGGCACCCCACCGAACTTCGAGTACCCCAACCGGGTGGCCGAGGAGTACGCGATGCTCGACGTGATGTCGGGCGGTCGCCTCGACGTCGCCTTCCCGCTCGGCACCGGCATGGAGTACTGGGCCAACGCCGTGAACCCGGCGACGGCGCGGGCGCGGTTCCGTGAGTCGCTCGATGTGATCCTCAAGTGCTGGACCGAAGACGGTCCGCAGTCGTTCGCCGGCGACTTCTACACGTACCGCTACCTCAACCCATGGCCCAAGCCGATCCAGCAGCCGCACCCGCCGGCGTACATCGTCGGCGCCGGCTCGTCGGAGACGCTCGAACTGGCCGCCGAGTACGGCTTCGGCTACTCGGTCGTGTTCATCCCGACGACGATGCAGCTGAAGGTGTTCGACCACTACCGCGACCGCCTCGCCCACCACGGTCACGAAGTCACCGACGACAAGGTGACGATCGGCATCTTCGCCTACGTCGCCGAGACCGACGAGAAGGCCGAGGAGGAGTTCATGCCGCACGTCATGTACTTCTTCGAGACCGCGCTACGAACCACGCCGCGCTACCTCAACCCGCCCGGCTACGTCACGGTGCCCGAGTTCCGCCGCCGGATCACATCGGCCGACGTGCACGGGTCGGCCGACTGGGATTCGTTGCTGGAGATCAACCGGATCGTGGCCGGCACACCCGAGAAGGTCGCCGACGCCATCGCCAACTGGGTCGAGGAGGCGAAGACGACGCGTGTGAACCTCAACATCGCACTCGGCGACATGCCGAACTGGAAGGTGGTGAAGAGCACGACGCTCTTCGCCGAAGAGGTCATCCCGCGCCTCCGTTCGCGCAAGGTGGTGCCGGCATGAGCGCCGAGACGATCGAACGCATCGAGCTCGACGTCAACGGCACCACGTCGGTCGTGCTCGCCCTCGGTGACCCGCTCTCGCCACCGCTCGTCTACTTCCACGGCGCGGGCACGTTCCACGGCGCCGAGTTCGCGTCGGCATGGGCGGAGGAGTTCCGCGTGTTGATGCCGTTCCATCCCGGGTACGGCGAGTCGGGCGACTACGACGACCTGCAGAGCGTGCACGACCTCGTGCTGCACTACACCGAGCTGTTCGACCAGCTCGGGCTCGTCCGCGACGTCAATCTCGTCGGCTTGTCGCTCGGGGGATTGCTGGCGGCGCGCTTCGCGATCGAGCAGCAGCATCGGCTGCGCCGCCTCGTGCTGTGCTGCCCGGCGGGCTTGAAGGTGCCCGAGGTGCCGATCGACGACCTGTTCACGCTGAAGCCCGAGGAGGTCGTCGGCCGTCTGGTGCACCGCTTCGACACGATCGCCAAGCACCTGCCAGCCGATCCGCACGACGTCGATTTCACCGTCGACCGCTATCGCGAGACGCGCACGACGGCGCTCCTGTTCTGGGAGCACCCCTTCGACCGCGTCATCCCGCGTTGGCTCGGCCGCGTCAACATCCCGACGATGGTGATCTGGGGCGACGAGGACCGTCTCGTCCCACCTGCGCTGGCGCCGCACTGGGGCGCACTGCTCCCCGACGCGACCGTGAAGACGTTCCCCGATGCCGGCCACCTCGTCCTCGACGAGTCCCCGGACGCCGTCACCACCATCGCCGAGTTCTTCAGCTGACCGACAACCCCCCGAACTGTCTGCTTCAGACCGCGAGATCGGCCGTATGAAGCAGACAGAACGGATCATTCGAACGACAAGAGGAGTCAACAACGTGGAACTCGGTGCAACGCTGACCGCCGGATCCGTCCTGGCCGAACGGGCGCGGGCGCTGGTACCGCTCGTCGACGAGTACGCGGAGTTCGCCGACGACAAGGGTGAGCTGGCGCCGCCCGTCGTCGACGCCCTCCACAACGACCGCCTGTTCGCGATGTGGGTGCCCGAGAAGCTCGGGGGGTCGGAGCTCCACCCGATCGACTCGCTCGAGGTGATCGCCAACGTCTCGTACGGCGACGCGTCGGCCGGATGGGTGCTGATGGCCGCCTGCTTGTCGATCGGGACCGGCGCCGCGTACCTCGCCGACGAAGCGGTCGAGGAGATCTTCGTCGGCGCCGAGCGCGTGCCCGTCATCGCCGGCCAGGGCACGCGCCCGGGAGTCGCCAAGACGACCGAGGGCGGCTACCTCCTCACCGGCGACTGGAGCTTCGCCTCCGGCATCAAGCACGGAAGCCACATCCACACGCTCGCCATCATCGAGGAGACAGGCGAGCCGCGGATCTTCGTCGTGCCCGTCGAGAAGGCGACGCTGATCGACAACTGGGACGTCATCGGGCTGCGCGGCACGGGAAGCATCGACTACACGATGCGCGACGTGTTCGTGCCAGAGGGCTTCTCCCACTTCGCCGTCACCGAGACGCCGAAGCGTGGCGGCGACCTGTACCACATCGGGATCATCGGCTTCGCGACGATCTGCCACTCGGGATGGGCGTTGGGGGTCGGCCGGCGGATGCTCGACGAGCTGGCGTCGATGGCTCGCGAGAAGACGGGCCGGGCCGGTGCGCTGGTCGACAGCGACGCGTTCCACGACGGGTACGCCAAGGCCGAAGGGACGTTCCGTGCCGCGCAGGCGTTCGTGTTCGAGGCGTGGCGCGACGTCGAGGACTCGATGGCCAAGGGTGAGCAGATCAGCGTCCGGCAGCACACGCTGATCCGATTGGCGCTCACCCACCTGACCGCCTCGCTGCACGACATCGCCAACTTCGTCTACCTCTCGGCCGGCACCACGTCGTTGCGGAGGGGGACGTTGCAGCGGCTGCTGCGCGACGTCCACGCCGGCACGCAGCACGTCACGTCGTCGCCGCCGGTCGTACAGGCCTGCGGGCGCGAGCTCGCCGGCCTCGCGCCGAACGCGTCGTGGCGGTTCGTGGAACTGGTCGAGACCTGAGCCTGATGTACAAGGCGCTCGTTCTCGACATCGGTGATGTCGTCACGGATCCGCTCTGGAACTCGTTCGACGACTTCGAGCAACGCACGGGGCGGTCCGGTCTGGGCCGCGGACCCCTCGACCCGGACGGCGATCCGATCTGGCGCCGCCACGTGGCGGGCGAGATCGACATCATCGGCTATTGGGACGAGGTCGCGGCCGCGCACGGGTACGACGACTGGAAGCTGATGCACCGCGACGTGGCGACGACGGTGCCGGAGCGGTTCTCCGACCCGGAAGCGGTGACGTTGATGAACGACGCCCGCGAGGCCGGCTTCAAGGTCGCGGTGCTCACCAACGACGGCGTCGGCATCGCCGGCAAGGAGTTCTTCGACTCCCGCCCGGAGTTCCAGTCGCTCGACGCGTTCGTCGATGCCCGCGAGTTCGGCCAGCCCAAGCCGCTCGCCGAGTCGTACGTGCGCACGGCGCAGATCCTCGGCGTCGACCCGGCCGAGGTCGTGTTCCTCGACAACGCAACCGCGTGCGTCGAGGGTGCGCGCGACGTCGGCATGACCGGCGTGCTCGTCGATCCGGCCGACAAGCGAACGGCGTTCGACCTCACCCGCCAGTTGCTGCGCATCGACCCCGAGACCCGTGCGTGGCGGCTCGTGCGTGCTGCCGAGCAGGCCTACCAGGCGCAGGACCTCGACGCGATCATGCAGCTGTTCCACCCCGAGATCGTCATCTACTGGAACGGCGAACGAGTGGCGATCGGCCATGCCGAGGCGCGACGTTTCCACGTCGAGACGCTCGGGATCGGCCGCCCCACCGATCGACGCGACCAGCGGCTGTCGAAGACGCTCCGTGCGGCGCAGGGCGACACGATCGGCGTCGAGTGGGACTCGTCGTACACGACCTCCGACGGCGAGCACGTGCGCGGCTCAGGAGGAGAGTTCTGGACGATGAACGGTGACCTCGTCATCGAGTGGCACGCGTACTTCCGGCGCACTGCGACCACGTGATGGACACGGTCGTGATCACCGGCGCCAACCGGGGCCTCGGTCTCGAGTTGGCCAAGGCCTTCGCGGCTCGCGGCCACACGGTCATCGGTGGTTGCCGGACGCCGGACAGGGCCGACGAGCTGCGGACCGTCACCGACCACATCCATGCCGTCGACACCGGCGACGAGCGTTCGATCGCCGACTTCGTCGCGGCCGTCGGCGGCGAACGCGATCGACGTGCTCGTCAACAACGCCGGCCTCACAGCCGCGGGTCTGGGCGCTGCCGACGACGAACGCGACGTCCTCCAGCTCTCGCCCGAGCACTTCATGGGCGAGGTGCGAATCAACGCGCTCGGCCCGATGCTTCTGGCCCGCGGACTCTTGCCGGCGCTACGTCGGTCGGGCCGGCCGCGCATCGTCAACATCTCGTCGCAGATCGGCTCGATGGTGGTCAGCTCGACCATGGGCCGCGACGTCGGCTACGGCGCATCGAAGGCGGCGCTCAACATGATCACGGTCAAGCTCGCGTGGCGACTGCGCGACGACGGTGTGATCGCGGTCGCCATCCATCCTGGGTACCTCCGCACCGCGATGTCCGGCCCCGGTGCCGACCTCGATCCTGGTGACGCCGCCGTCCAAATCGTCGACCTGGTCGACGCGTTGACGATGGAGCAGAGCGGCACGTTCCTGCAATGGGACGGCTCCGTCCATCCGTGGTGACGCCCGAGGTGTTCGGAACTGTCTGCTTCAGATTGCCCGTGGGCTCATCTGAGGCAGACAGATCGGAGGGTTTGCGGGTCAGGTGTCGGTCAGCGACGGCGACGCGACGACAGCCGGTACTCACCGGACGCGAGGCTCGCCGTGAGCTGGCGGGCGGCGGCCGTCAACGTCGCGACGTGGCGTGACTCGGCCGATCCGGCGATGCGTGCCGTCGGCCCGACCATCGAGATCGCAGCGACGACGGGTCCCTCGACATGGGCGCGGATCGGCACGGCGAGCGACGACATCCCGAGCTCGGTCTCGTCGATGCTGCGGGCGTAGCCGCGCTTGCAGATCGTGGCCAGCTCCTGACGGAACACGTCGGGCACGACGATCGTGTAGCCGGTGCTCGGTGGGAGGCCGGCGCGCAGCCTCGCTTCGAGCACTTCGGGGATGTAGGCGGCGAGCACCTTGCCGGCGCTCGAACGGTGCACCGGGGCGCGCCGAGGGTTGCCGTCGATGTAGCGCAGCGCGTGCACACCCTCGACGCGCTCGACATAGACCACGTCTCCACCGTCGGGGACGCCGATCTGGACCGTCTCGCCGAGCGCGTTGCGCAGCTCGACGAGCATCGGCAGGGCGCGGTCACCCACCACCGAGCGGACCACTGCGAGCTGGCCGTACTCGACGAAGCGCAGTCCGAGTTGGTAGGTGCCGGCCGGTGTACGCCGCAGCAGTCCCCGACCGACCAGCACCGAACAGGTCCGGTGGGCGGTGCTCTTGGCGATTCCGACCCGGCGCGCCAGTTCGCTCAGCCCGAGCTCGCGGTTGTCGGCCAAGGCGTCGATGATGTCGAGCGCGATGGTGACCGACTGCAGCGCCGGCCGTTCGCCGTTGGCAAGCGTGCCGGGACGAGGCATCGCGTCCTAACCCACCTCGACGTGGTCGGGATCGACGGTGACCGGGCTGTCGAAGAACTCGATCGTCGGCGGACTGCCGTACCGCTGCTCGATCCGGGCGCGCCAGGCGTCGTCGTAGAGCGATTCGGCGGCGGCCCGGCTCTCCCAGATGTACACGCCACCGCCGACGCGTCCCTCGTCGCCGAGCAGGTAGTGCTTGCGCAGCAGCCCGGGAACGTCTTGGTAGTTCGGGGCACTCGCCTCGAACGTGGCCGCCGCCTCGGCTGACGAGAACGGCGGGTCGAGCGGGAAGCGGACCACGGCGACGATCATGCCCCTTACGGTACTCACCACCCGACGCTCGCGACTTGGCGTCGCCGGTTATCGGGCGTTGGCGCGCCCGAGGAGCGAGTGGAGCTCAGCCAGGTACTGGTCGGTCGATGCCGCGAAGGCGTGGATGCCGTGGGGTGCGCCGACGATCTCGACGATCCGCGTGTGTGGCGCGGCGCGCAGGAACCTTGCCTCGTCACCGGGGAGAAACGCCGGGTGCAGGCTGGCATCGGCCCGCAGCAACGTGAGTGGCACCGAATCCGGGATCGGCGTATCCGGATCCCAGCCACCGATCGCGTCGCCCGTGATCGCCGGGTCGAACACCGACGGATCGCAGGCGAGGAACGCGTCGACGCGGCTCTCGATGGTGGCGGGTGTCGCCTCGGCGGCGAGGTCACCGCCGGTCACCGTCGGTTGGGCGAGGAGCATGGCGCGAACCTCGTCGCGTCCCGCCCCCTCGTCGTGGAGGCGACGCATCGTGTCGCGCATCATCTCGAAGACCTTCGGGAAGATCGTGGTCGCGAAGAACTCGCGGTCACCGTGGTACAGCGGTGGATCTTCGAGCAGCGCGCCGGCGACGAGGTCTGACCTCGCGCCGGCGAGATACGTCGCGACGGCACCGCCGAGTGAGTGGCCGGCGAGCGCTACCGGCTGACCGATCCACTCGATGAACGCGGCGACGTCGGCCCCGTAGTTGGGGACTTGGTAGGTGCCAGGCGCGCGATCGGAATCGCCGTGCCCGCGGAAGTCGAGGCTGAACACGCGGTGCGTGGCGTCGACCGATGTGCGCGCCTCGTCGTAGGTGGCCGAGCTCGCCGACAGGCCATGCAGGAACAGCAGTGGTGGACCGTCGCGCCGTCCACTCTCGCGGTACGCCAAGCCGAGCCCGGCCGGCGACGTCCATCTTCCAGTCTCGTACGTGCTCATCGGGCGACCTCCGGGATGCGGTGTGACCATGGCAGTGCCTCCTCCAAGCGGGCGCTGAGCCGGATCAGCGTGTCCTCGCGGCCGTACCCTCCGACGAGTTGGACACCTCGCGGCAGGCCGTCGTCCGGCCATCCGAGGGGGAGCGAGATGGCGGGCTGGCCGGTGACGTTGATCGGGCGGGTGAACGCGCTGCCGAGCCCGGACACGTACGACCGGAGATACTCGCCGAGCGGCGACGCCGGCCCGGCCGTCGTCGGCGTGACGAGGACGTCGTAGTCGTCCCACCATCTCAGCGCGCCGGCGCTCATCCGCTGCAGCGTGTGGATCACCGAGAGCAACTCCGGTGCCGACATCCCAGCGCCATCCGACGACCATCGCCCACGACCGAGGCTCGAGGTCGTCGACGCCGAGCGGACGGCCGATCCGGTCGGTCCACGCCGCGGCCTCGGCGGCTGCGCTCGCGGCCATCGCCAGGTGAGCGGCTTCCCACAGCTCGTCGCTCGAGAGCTCCGGTGGTGCGGCCACGTCGACGTGATGTCCCATCGACTCGAGGGTGGCCGCGCACATCTCGGCCGCGGCCGCGCATCCCGGGTCGACCTCGGCACCGTTGAACGCCGTCGTCCAGAGCCCGATCCGGAGCGGTTCGCAGGCACGTGCCAGCTCGTCGACGAGCGGTCCAGGGAGCGGCGGCGCCGGCCACCACGGCGACGTCGCCGTGATCGCATCGACGAGCGCGGCGGTGTCCCGCACCGAGCGTGACACGACACCCTCGGTGTTCATCCCGACCGGTGGATCGATGACGTCGCTCGTCAGCGCCCGGCCGCGGGTCGGCTTCAGCCCGACGAGACCACACATCGCGGCCGGGATGCGGATCGATCCGGAGATGTCGTTGGCGTGGGCCGCGGGCACGATGCGCGCCGCGACCGCCGCCGCCGATCCGCCCGATGAGCCACCTGGTGACCGGTCGAGGTCCCACGGGTTGTGGGTCGGCCCGTACAGCACCGGTTCGGTGGTTCCCATCAGCGCCATCTCGGGCGTGTTCGTACGGCCGATCGGGACCAGCCCGGTCGAGCGGAACCGCAGGGCCAATGCGCTGTCGGTGCGCGGCCGGAAGTCGAGGTCGCGCAACGTGCGCACCCCCATGTGGTACGGCTCACCGGCCTCACGTGCCTTGCAGTCCTTGAGCAGGAACGGCACGCCGGGGAAGGGGCCGTCGAGCGGTGCGTCGGCCGCGTCGCGCCGCGCTCGCTCGAACTGTCGATGGATCACCGCGTTGAGTGCGGGATTCAGCCGTTCCGTGCGGGCGATCGCGGCGTCGACCAGCTCGATCGGCTTCACGTCGCCGCGCCGCACGAGCTCGCCGAGTGCGGTGGCGTCGAGATCTGCGTAGTCGTCCATGGTAGCTCCAGCGCTCGCTTCGTTCAGTGCGGCACTCGCCCGCCGTTGACGAGGATCGTCTGACCCGACACGAACGACGCGTCGTCCGACAAGAGGTAACAGAACGTGCCGAGCAGGTCGGACGGCTGCATGACCCGGCCGAGGGGCGTGCGCGCCGGGTCGTACGTGCCGAGCACGCCCGATCCCGGCGTCGGCGTGAACCCGGGGGCGACGCAGTTGACGCGGATCCCGCGTCCCCCGAGCTCGTTGGCGAGGGCGCGGGTGAGCGACACCACGGCGCCCTTCGATGCCACGTAGTGGGCGAATCCGTGCGAGCCGGTGAACGCCGTCTCGGACGCGACGTTGACGATGCTGCCGCCGTCGTTCATCCCTCGCACCGCCGCCCGCGAGCACAGGAACGCCCCCTTGACGTTGACGGCGAACATGCGATCCCACTCGTCGAGCGGGATCTGGTCGTGGGTCTTGCGGCTCACGAGCAGGCCCGCGTTGTTGACCAGCCCGTCGAGCGAGCCGAGCTCCGAGAACGCGGTGTCGACGGCGGTCTCGTCGCTGACGTCGCACTGCACATCGGCACCGTCGCTGATGTCGGCCGTGACGACGTCGGCGCCGCGCGACCGGAGCTCGGCCGCGAGTTCGGCGCCGATGCCGCGGGCGCCGCCGGTGACGACGATCCGCTTCCCGGCGACGGTCACAACGGTCAGCCCGCGGCGCGCTCGAGGATGGTGACGGTGCCCTTCGTGCCGTCGACCTCGATGACGTCACCCGTGTTGATGCGCAGCGTCGCCACCGACGTGCCGACGACGCACGGGATGCCGTACTCGCGGCTGACGGTCGCGGCATGGGTGAGTGAACCGCCGCCGTCGCACACGCAGGCGGCGATGATCGCGAACGCGGGGGTCCAGTTGGGTGACGTGGCCTCGGTGACGAGGATCTCGCCTTCCTCCAGGTCGAACAGCTCCATCGCCGAGACCATCACCCTGGCCTTCCCCTTCACGACCCCTTGCGACGCCGGGAAGCCATTGAGCACGGTCGTGTGGGCGTCGGCCTTCAACCCGTCGAAGTAGTGCTTGTGCATGCCGAAGATCTCGATCAGGACGGGATCTTCGACCTTGTCGGGCAGCGTCCCGACGACCTTCGGAATCGTCGGGCGCAGCTCCTGGTAGTGGTCGTAGTACTCGTGACGGGCGGTGGCGATCGACTGCAGGTCCTTCCACTGCTTGGTCCCTGCACAGACCTCTTCGAGCTCGCGGAAGAAGAGGAACAGTGAGTCGTCGTAGGTGTCGGCTCCGACTGCGGCCGCGATGGCCGAGCGCGCCACGCCGCATCGGGATCGAAGCGCGCAGGTCGATGTAGTAGTTGTGTTCCTCGTTCCACCACGCGAAGTTGGCGACGCTGTTGATCGCCAGCAACTCGTTGAACGCGCCCAGTGAGTCGCCCGACAACTTCGAGCGGGCGTCGTCGATCGCCTCCTCGCGCTCGTGGTGGGACGACTCGAGGGACTTGTCGAAGTCGTGGCGTTCGTCCATCCCGATGAAGTTGCGGATCTGTCCGAGCGGTGAGGCCTGGTTCTCGTTCCACGACGGGATGTTGATGTCGGCGATGCCCTCGGTACGCCAGCCGTAGAGCCCCAGGAAGTCGTCGAACTTGCTCAGCCAGATCGAGGCGTTGCCACCGGCGGCGGTGAGCGCGGCGCGGATCGCTTCGGGTTCGTGCTCGAAGTGGGGGGTGATCTCGAGCCACTTGGCCTCGTCGGCGAGATTCCACATCGCGCGGTCGGTCTCCATGATCTTGGAGTCGCGGCCCTGCAACATCTTGGCGATCGAGCCGGGGTCGATTCCGTTCTCGGCGCACACCCCGTAGAGCTGGAGGTAGATCGCGAGCAGCGGGTACATGATCTCGAAGTGGATCTCCCACGCGCGGCTCTGGAACGTGCGCGCGTCGCGCATGAACTGGCCGAGGTCGGCGAGCGACTTGCCGGCGAAGTCATAGCTCTCGAAGTAGCCGAGCCCGAGGTCGAGCTCCCACTTCCGTTCGTCCCAGATGGCATCGAAGTTCTGCAGGAAGCGCGGCATGTTCTTGCCGATCCGAGCGGCTCGGTAGCCGATCTCCCACTCGGACGTGACGGGCACCTCGCCCTCGTAGAGGAATGGTCCGCCCATCCGCTGGACGAGCCCACCGGCGGGTGGCAACGGCAGCTGGTGGGCGGCGAGCTGGGTCGACCAGGCCGCATCGGTGACGAACGTGAAGCCCAACGGCGAGAACCCACGCGGCCAGTGGAAGTCGACGAACCAGAACCGGTCCTCGTCGGCCTTCGTGAACGGGCCGGATTTCAACCGCAACCACGGGTTGTCGATGTGTTCCGGCTTCCACCCCGGATACCACTCGAGGAATTGATCGACCGGCACGACCTCTGCCATAGGAGCCCCCTTTTCTCGTCGCCGACCCTAGTTGGTGGGTCTGATTTCAGCCCCAGCGTGAAGGGTGCATCGCGGTCGCCTTCGGCAACGTTCGCTCAGCGAACGCAGGTGCTCAGGAGGTGGACGGGTGGTCGGTGGTGGCGATGAGGTGGGCGAGCTCGTCGTGGATGTGGCCGTTGGAGCCGAGCACGTTGGCGACACCGATGCCGAGGTTGAGCGGTCCGCCGTCGAGGTCTTCGCAACGACCGCCGGCTTCGGTGATCAACAGCGCGCCCGTGGCGACGTCCCACGCGTACGTCGCGTCGCGTTCCAGGAAGGCATCGATGCGGCCGGCCGCGATGTACGCCAGGCACAGCGCCGGCGAACCGAGCGCGCGCGTCCCGCGGGCGGTCGAGTAGAGGGCGACGATCCGCCGCCCGTAGGCCTCGATCTGGTCCGGATCGTCCGACTGGAGGCCGGTGCACACGAGCGCCCGTGACAGCGAGTCGGCTGACGACACCGCGAGACGCACACCACCGTCCTCACCGTGATGCGCACTGTCGCCGAGCCACGCACCACGTCCGCGAGCAGCGGTGAACAGCTCGCCACGGAACGGCTCGAAGATCGCGCCCACCACGACGCCGTCCGGATCGCGCAGCGCCACCGAGACGCACGCGAACGGCAGCCCATGGGCGTAGTTCGACGTGCCATCGAGGGGATCGACGATCCACGTGTGATCCGACCCGGCAACTCCACCGATGCCTTCCTCGCCGAGGATCGCGTGACCCGGGAACGCTTCGCCGATGATGTCGAAGACCGCCGCCTGCGACGTGACGTCGGCCCACGTGACGATCGACGACCGCTCGCTCTTGAGCTCGATCTCCTTCGGTCGTTGCAGCCCTTCGACCAGCACCGCACCGCCGGCCCGGGCGGCGGCGACCGCGACTTCCATGTAGTCGTCGACGTGCTCCACAGCGGCAGCACCCTAGGCGGCGACCGGCGCGGCGGTCGGCTCGGCGTTCGCCACCGGACAACGGAGTATGGGCTGACGCACGGACCATGTGGCAACCTCCACACGTCCGAGGCATTGGCCCGACAACGGCGTCGAGGGGAGACGAACATGCACCGCAGCACGGAGCGGATCCTCACCACCCACGTGGGGAGCCTGGCACGACCGATCGAGTTGCTCGAGATGATGCGCGACAAGGAGGCCGGCCAGCCCTACGACCACGCCGCGTTCGATCGTCAGGTGCGCGATGCCGTCGCCGACCGCGTGCACCGTCAGGTCGAGTGCGGACTCGACGTCGTCACCGACGGCGAGATGGGCAAGGTGAGCTTCCTCACCTACGTCAAGGACCGTCTCGGTGGGTTCACGGAGGACGATGGCGACATGATCCTGCCGGCGTCGTGGCGCAAGGAGATCGCCGACTTTCCCGGCTTCTACAACGAGTACCTCAAGAAGTACTCGGGTGCCGTCGCCCGGCTCAAGCAGCTCGTGTGCACCGGACCGGTCAGCTACGTCGGTCAGGACCAGCTCAAGACCGACATCGCCAACCTGAACGCGGCGCTCGCCGACGACCCGGCGCTCGAGGCGTTCATGCCGTCGTCGGGCCCGAGCGGTTTCGGCCGGAACGAGCACTACGCGTCACACGGCGAGTACCTGGCGGCGGTCGGTGAAGCGATGCGCGTCGAGTACCTCGCCATCGTCGACGCCGGGTTCGTGTTGCAGATCGACGACCCGTGGCTGATGGAGATCCTGTCCGATCCGACCACCGATGACGACACGAAGCAGCGCGGTGCGCAGGAGCACATCGACGTGCTCAACGAATCGCTGCGGGGAATCCCGCGCGATTCGATCCGCCACCACATCTGCTACGGGCTCAACCACGGTCCGCGCCTCACCGACATCCCGCTCGCGACGGCGATCCCATGGATGATGAAGATCGACGCGGGCGCCTACTCGTTCGAGGTGGCGAACCCTCGCCATCAGCACGAGTGGAGGGCGTGGGAGGACGTCGACCTACCGGACGACGCGTGTCTGATCCCGGGCCTGCTCGGCCACGCGACGAACTACGTCGAACACCCGGTGCTGATCGCCGACATGATCGAGGCGTACGCCGGCATCGTGGGCCGCGAGCGGGTCATCGCCGGTGCCGACTGCGGGTTCTCGTCCCGAGCGACGTTCACCCCGGAGGTGCACCCCGACGTCGTCTGGGCGAAGTTCGAGGCCCTCGTCGAGGGCGCCCAGATCGCCACGACCCGGCTCTGGAGCTGAGGCGGCGATGTCGAGCCGACTGAACGGCCGCCGGGCATTGATCACCGGCGGCGCGAACGGCCTCGGGGCGGCGACGGCCGAGCTCTTCGCGGCCGAGGGAGCCAAGGTCGTCATCGCCGACCTCGATGCGGCGGCCGGTGCGGCGGCATCCGTGGTCGAGCGCATCGTGGCGGCCGGCGGCCAAGCGAGCTACCAACAGATGGACGTGCGCGACGTGTCCGCGGTTCGCGACGGCATCGACGCCGCCGCCGCGTGGATGGGCGGAATCGACTCTGTCGTGGCGTCCGCCGGCCTTGGCGGGCCGCCGGGACAGTCCGGTTCGTTCCGTTCGATGCTCGACCTCGACATCGAGCACTTCGACGTCGTCTACGACGTCAACGTGCGCGGTGTGTTCCTGACCTGCCAACGCGCTGCCCAGTTGATGGTGGAGGCGGGACACGGCGGGTCGATGGTGACGCTGGCGTCGATCGCCGCCAAGCGACCGACAGCGGGTGCCTACTCGGTGTCGAAGGCGGCGGTGTGGATGCTGACCAGGTGCTTGGCGCACGAGCTCGGACCGGCGGGGATCCGGGTCAACGCGATCGGGCCGGGGTATGTCGAGACCGAGCTGTTCGCCAACATGGTCAGGTCGGCGGTCGGCGACGATCCCGTCGCCGAGCGCGAGTGGCGCGAGAAGCGCCTCGAGCAGGTCGCGCTCGGACGGTACGGGACGCCGCTCGACGTCGCGCAGTGCGCGCTGTTCCTGTGCTCCGACGAGTCGAGCTACTTCACCGGATCGATCCTGCATCCCGACGGCGGCTACGTGTCCACGTACGGCGGTGGCTAGGGCTGGTCACGATGGATGACGACGACCTGCTCGCGGAGCAGCGCTCGTTCTATCGGGCACGGGCGCCCGAGTACGACGAGTGGTGGCGACGCGAGGGCCGCTACGACCGGGGAGCGGGCGAGACTCGCGAGTGGCAGGAGCAGGTGGTCAGCGTCGAAGCGGCGCTGACGGCGTTCGGTGCGACGGGCGACGTGTTGGAGCTGGCGGGCGGCACGGGCTGGTGGACCGCACGGCTCGCCGAGACGGCGGATCGTCTCACGGTGGTCGACTCCTCGCCCGAGACGCTCGCCCTCAACCGTGCACGCGTTGCACGCCCCGATGTCGAGTACGTGGTCGCCGACCTGTTCGAGTGGGAACCGACGCGGTCCTACGACGTGGTGTTCTTCTCGTTCTGGATCTCGCATGTGCCGCGGACCCGCTTCGCCGCGTTCTGGACGCTGGTACGCACGTGCTTGGCACCCGGCGGTCGGGTGTTCCTCATCGACAACCGCGCCGACCTGGAGCCTCGGCCGAAGGATCCGTACGTCGTGGAGTACAGCCCCGACCTGCATCTGCGGCGCCTCAGTGACGGCTCCGAGTTCCGCGTCGTGAAGGTGATGTACGAGCCCGACGAGCTCCAATCGCTCATCGACGCAGAAGGATGGCGTGCCGAGATCCGCGCCACGCGGGCGTTCGTGTTCGGGTCTGCCCAACCCATCTGAGCGCCCAACTCTGGGTGCCCGCAGGCTCGAGACGCCGTACGACCCCCGTGGGTACGCTCGGCCGCATGAGCTCGCCGGAGACCGACGCCGAGGTGGCCATCGAGTCCAAGCGGGTGCGGGGGCTCGTGATCGAGGCCGTCGAGGCGGCCGCGGCGATGATCAGGCGCGACGAGGTCGCCGCCCGCTGGGACGAGCCCAGCGCGCTGGCCGGCATGACCGTCGGTGCGCTGTGCGCCCATCTCGTGCGCGCCGCCGGGTCGGTACTCGCCTACCTCGACCGCACCGACCCGGCAGCTCGACCCGACGGCGCGCTCCTCACGCCGGTGACGTACTTCCACGCGGCGATCGACTCGCCGATCCACGAGCGGATCAAGGAGGTGTCCGCCACCGAGGCGACGGCTGGTCCTGGTGAGGTCGCGACGCGTTGTGCGGACGTGGCGGCGTCGCTGCGAATCCGGTTGGCCGAGGAACCGCCCGACCGGCTGGTGGCCGCGCTCGGCGGTCGGATGCTGTCCCTCGACGACTTCTGCCGCACCCGGCTGATCGAGGTGCTCGTGCATCTCGACGACGTCGCGGCAAGCGTCGGCGTGCCCCGCCCCGACACCAGCGAGGACGGCACCGCCATCGTCATCGACGTCCTGATCGGCATCGCGCGGATGCTGCACGGAGACTGGGCGGTGGTGCACGCCCTCGCCCGCGACGAACGGCGAGCGATCGACGTCTTCCCGGTGTTCTAGCGGGCGGTTCGCTCGGGCCTGCCGATCTCGGCTGCGGATCGTCCCGGAATCCGAGTCACAACGCAGCCGAGACCTCGGCAAGACGACGGTCGAGGAAGCGGCGTTCGGCCGCCGATGCCTCGCAGTCGAGGGCGGCGCGGTAGGCCGCCGCGCTCTCGTCGATGCGGCCGAGTCGCCGGAGCAGATCGGCCCGGGTCGCGTGCCACAGGTGGAAGTGCTCGAGTCCGTCGATCGCGTCGACGACCTCCAGCCCGGCTGCGGGACCGTCACGCTCGGCCACGGCGACGGCCCGGTTCAGCGTCACGACCGGCGACGGTGCGCGCGCCTCCAGCAGTCGATAGAGCTCGGCGATCTGCTCCCAGTCGGTGGCCTCGAACGTCGGGCTGGTCGCGTGGCACGCGGCGATCGCCGCCTGCAGCAGATACGGCCCGGGCGAGCCGGCGGAACGGCGCAACGCCTCGGCGACGAGAGCGGAACCTTCGCCGATCGCCGCGCTGTCCCAGCGGGCGCGGTCTTGGTCGGCGAGCAGGACGAGGTCACCGGCTGCGTCGACCCGCGTCGCCCGGCGGGCGTCGCTGAGCACCAGCAGGGCGAGCAATCCGGCGACCTCACCCTCGTCCGGCAGCAGGTCGCGCAGCAAGCGGGCGAGGCGCACGGCTTCGTCGCACAGATCGAATCGCACGAGGTGCTCGCCGCTCGTCGCCGTGTGGCCCTCGGTGAACACGAGGTAGACGACCGCGAGAACCCCCGCCAGCCGATCCGGCAGCTCGTGGTCGGCCGGGACCCGGTACGGAATGTGGGCGCCGACGATCTTCGCTTTGGCCCGCACCAGGCGCTTGGCCATCGTCGCCTCGGGTACCAGGAGGGCCCGCGCGATCTCGGCCGTCGACAAGCCGCACAGCGTGCGGAGGCTGAGCGCCACCCGCGCCTCGAGGGCCAGCGCCGGATGGCAGCACGTGAAGATCAGGCGGAGCTGGTCGTCGCGCACGACGGAATCGGGCAGCGGCGACGGCTCGCCGCCGAACGGGTCCATGGTCGTCGCCTCCTTCCCTGACCGCTTGGCTTCGCGACGCAGGCGGTCGAGGGCGCGGTTGCGCGCCACCACGGTCAGCCAGGCGCGCGGGTCGTCAGGGACGCCGTCGCGCGGCCATCGCTCCAGTGCCGCGACGGCCGCGTCCTGCACGGCGTCCTCGGCGAGATCGAGGCTGCCGAGCGCCCGGGTCAGCGAGGCGAGGACCCGCCCACGCTCGACCCGGATCGTCTCGGCGAGCCTGTCAGGCGGGTGAATCAGCCTGGTCCCAGGTCGAGGATCGGACGGACCTCGACCGAACCCCGCCAGGCGCCGGGGATCTGGGCCGCCCAGCGGATCGCCTCGTCGAGATCGGCGCACTCGAGCGCGTAGAACCCGCCGAGCACCTCTTTCGTCTCGGCGAACGGACCGTCGCTGGTGACGACGTCGCCACCCTTGCCGCCCTGGACGCGCACGGTGGTCGCCGTGCTCGTGGGCTGCAGTGCGTGGCCTCCGACGATGACCTTCTCCGCCGCTTGTCCGAATTCGCCGTACTCCGCCATCTGGTCGCGGTGGGCCTCGTCCATCCAGTCGGCATCCTCGCCGTAGATCAGTGCAACGTAGGTGGGCATGTTCGCTCCTCTCATCCGGCCGGACCTTCCGGCACACAGGAAGGACGAACGGGTTGGCCGCCGATGGACATCTCGAACGGACTTTCGCGAAATCTACCGGCCCGTCCGTCGCACCAGATCCACCAGGTCCTCGAGCATCGCCCGGTCGGTGCGGGGGTGGAGGAACGCGAGCCGGATCGTGACGTGCCCGTCGAGCGTGGTGCTCGACACGTGGAACCGACCGGACCGGTTGAGCGCGTCGAGGATTCGTTGCGTCGCGTCGTCGCTGGAGGCGCGGAACAGTGTGATGGACAATTCGGGCTCGCGGGAACGTCGATCCCTGGGATGCTCCGGAGAAGGTCCGCGGCTTCGACGGCCAGGTCGAGCATGCGGTCGAGGACGTCGACGCGTACGCCATGCAGGTGCAGCGGCAGCCACGGGAGCAGGCCGCGGAACGGGCGGGTGTTCTCGGGCAACTCGTACCTGTGGGCCCGAACTGCCCGGCGGTCCGGTCGTTCGAGCGAGGGCCATACTGGCCGTCGTATGAAGCACGCGACGATCCGTCCGGTCGCGCCGAACTGCGGGGCGGAGGTCCTCGGCGTCGATCTGCTCGACCCGTCACCCGAGACGATGGCACTCGTGACCGAAGCGCTCGCCGACCACGCCGTGCTGTTCGTGCGCGACCAACATCTGACACCCGAGCAGCAGGTGGAGCTGACCCGACGGTTCGGCGCCGTCCTCCGGGTGCCGTACATCACGCCGCTCGCCGACCACCCGGATGTCGTGGCCGTGCTGAAGGAGCCCGACGAGCGCAACATCTCCACGTTCGGCGGTACCTGGCATTCCGACTTCTCGTTCCTCGACGAGCCGCCCAGCCTGACGCTGCTCTACGCGCTGGAGGTACCCGAGTTCGGCGGCGACACGTTGTGGTCCAGCCAGTACGCCGCCTACGACACGCTCTCGACGGGGATGAAGCGCCTGCTCGACCCACTGCAGGCCATCCAGACGGCGTGGCCGCACGGAACGCAGGGACCAGACACCAGCGCCGTCAGCCGATCCGTCGTGATGACGCGCAACGACCCGTCCGCCGACCGCGAGGTCGTGCATCCGGTGGTGCGCGTGCATCCAGTCACCGGAAAGCGGGCGCTGTTCGTGAACCCGGTGTACACGCAGCGCTTCGAGGACATGACCGTCGAGGAGTCACGACCGCTCCTCGAGCACCTCTTCGACCACGCGACGAAAGCCGAGTTCACCTGTCGGCTCCACTGGACCAGCGGAACCCTCGCGATTTGGGACAACCGGTGCCTGCTCCACCTCGCCATCAACGACTACGACGGCAGCCGGCGCCTGCTGCACCGCACGACGGTCGCCGGAGATCAGCCGGTCGGCCCCGCCGCCTCCTGAACCTCCGACCTGTCTGCTCCAGATGACGCCACGGGCAATCTGAAGCAGACAGAACGGTGGGGTTTCAGCGTTCCTGCTAGTCGATCCGGACGACGAGCTTGTCGGGGATGCCGGCGGGGGCCGGCTGGCCTGGACCGAAGCGCTGGTAGTCGGTGCGGTCCTCGAACGTCTCATCGCCGTCGACCGGGAGGTACTCGAAGTAGTTCAGCGCCGCGTCGACGTCGTCCTGCCAGGCCTCCGAGGGGACGTTGTAGAGCACCTCGAGGCCGTACCCGTCGGGATCGGCGATGTACGCCGAGTGCGTCATGCCGTGGTTGCCGCGCACCTTGAACTCGACGCCGTTCTCCTTGAGGTGGCGGATCCGCTCGAGCCACGACTCGCGGTCGGGGTAGCCGATCGCGATGTGGTTGACGCCGACCTCGAGGGGAGCCATCGACCAGTCGGGCACCGGCCCGAGGCTCGACGGATCCTCGACCTGCACGAGCGCGAAGTCGTGGTGCGTGTCCTCGCTGCCGCGGTAGAACCGCATCGTCATCGTGTGGGTCAGTTCGCCGCACTGCTCGAATCCGAGCATCTCGGTGTAGAAGCGGTGCGACGCCTCGATGTCGCGCACGTTGAGCACGAGATGGTTGATGTGTGGGCCGCTCATGCGAACCTCCCCGGTCTGACAGTCAACGCCGACGTGAACACTGATGTGAACAGGTGATCGTATTGCACTGCCCTCATCCTGCTCCATCGAGGGCGCGCCAGATGCGCTCGGGCGTGAGGGGCGTTTCCATATGGCGCACGCCCCGCGCCGACACGGCGTCGACCACCGCGTTGTACACGGACGGGATGGCGCCGATCGTGCCCGATTCGCCAACTCCCTTGGCGCCGAGCGGGTTCATCCACGTCGGAGTCTCCATGTGCGACACCTCGAACGACGGCAGCTCGGCCGCCGACACCACGAGGTACTCGGCGAAGTTGGTGGTCTTCGGCTGGCCATCGGGGTCGTAGTGGATGTGCTCGAGCAACGCCTGCGCCACGCCTTGGGCGATGCCGCCGTGCACCTGGCCTTCGGCGAGGAGCGGGTTGATCAGCGTGCCGGCGTCGTCGACGGCGATGTGGCGGATCAACCGGGCGTTGCCGGTCTCGGTGTCGACCTCGACGACCGCGATGTGGGCGCCGAACGGGAACGTGCCGCCGTTGGACTCGAAGTCCGTGTCGGCCGCCAGCGGGTTGTCGCCGTTGGCGCCGAGGTCGGCCCACCCGAGGTCACGGGCGGGTGTTCCCGCGACGTGGAACCGCCCGGACGCGACGTCGAGCACGATGTCGTCGACAGCTGCCTCGAGCAGGCCGGCGGCGCGCTCGCGTGCCTGTTCGATCAAGGCGTCGGTCGCCGTGGCGATCGCCGAGCCGCCCATCTGGACCGAGCGCGATCCCACCGTGAGCCCTCCCGAGCGCACCTGGTCGGTGTCGCCGTGGATCACGGTGATGTGCTCCATCGGCACACCCGTGCGGTCGGCGACGATCATCGCCCACGTC
Source organism: Ilumatobacteraceae bacterium (assembly GCA_963722415.1). Taxonomy (GTDB): domain Bacteria; phylum Actinomycetota; class Acidimicrobiia; order Acidimicrobiales; family Ilumatobacteraceae; genus JALOLG01. The sequence goes on along the minus strand of CAVRNI010000045.1, from coordinate 18,217 downwards.
GTGTCGTGTCCCTGGCCGAACGGCGTCGATCCCGAACGCACGGTGAGACGACCGTCCGCACCCACCTCGACCGCACCGAACTCGGTCTGCGGTCCGCCGGCCGTGACCTCGACGTAGACGGAGATGCCGATGCCGAGCTCGACCGGATCGCCGGCCGCGCGTCGACGCGACTGCTCGGCTCGGAGGTCGTCGTAGCCGGCGGCGACGAGGACCCGCTCGAGGGCCTCCGGGTAGTCGCCGACGTCGTAGGCGGTCCCGATGCCGGTCGTGTACGGCTCGAGGAACCGCGGCACCAGGTTGCGTCGCCTGACGTCGGCAGGATCCATGCCGATCTCGTTGGCGAACAGGTCGATCATGCGCTCGATCGCGACCGCCGCCTCGGGCCGTCCGGCACCTCGGTAGGCAGTGATCGACGACGTGTTGGTGACGACCGACTCGCCGCTGAACCCGACGTTGGGGATGTGGTAGCAGCCGGTCGCCATCCGCATCGTCATCGTGTGCAGGATCGCGCCGGTCAACGGGAAGGCGCCGGCGTCCTGCACGACGTCGAGCTGGTAGGCCGTGACCTGGCCGTCGCGGGTCCCGCCCATTCGTGCGTGCTGCACCTGGCTGCGCCCGTGCGGCATCGCCATCATGTTCTCGGAGCGGGTCTCGGTCCAGCGCACCGGCCGGCCGACGGCGCGCGCGTAGAAGCCGAGGGCCAACTCCTCCGGATAGGTCCGCGACTTGGCGCCGAAGCCGCCACCGACGTCGGGCGTCACGACGCGCACCTGTGACTTCTCGAGGCCGTATGCGGCGGCGAGCGAGTCGCGGGTGAGATGTGGTCCCTGGCAGGCGGCGTAGTGCACGAGACGTCCGTCGTCGGTCCAGTAGGCGGCGCCGGAGCGGCCCTCGATCGGCGCCGCCGTCAGCCGTTGGTTGACGATCCGGGCCTCGACGACCACTTCGCAGCCCTCGAAGTCGGCAGGCGCCGGCGTCGCCACCCGATGAACGACGTTCGTGCCCGCGCCGGGATGGAGCAGCACCTCGTCGCGTCGCGACACCTCCGGGTCGATCACGACCGGCAACTCGTCGTAGTCCACGGTGACGAGATCGACGGCGTCCATCCCGACGCCGCGGGTCTCCGACACGATCGCAACGACGGGCTGACCGACGTAGTGGACGCGTTCGTCGGCCACGAACGGCCGCCGCATCGCCTCGTGGAACATCGGGTTGACGTGTCCGGCGCGGCCGATCCCGGCCGCCACGTCGGCGCCGGTGAAGATGGCGACGACGCCGGGCAGCGCGAGCGCGTCGGCGAAGTCGATCGTGCCGATCACCGCGTGGGCGACGGGCGACCGCACGTACGTGAGAAAGAGCGCGTCGGCGAACTCGACGTCTTCGACGTACGTGCCGCCGACCGTGAGCATCCGCGGGTCCTCGACTCGCAGGACCCGGTTGCCCAGAATGCTGCCCATCCCTCCACTACCTCCTGTGGCCGTCACCTCCTGCGGGCTCGCGGCTTCGGGTCCGCACGATAGGGGACGCCGACGACGCGTGAGGGTGCCGGGCCCGCGAGTGACAGCGTTCCCGATTGCGGAACGTCGGTCGCGCCGACAGCCAGCGTGTGAGCGATGATGGCGCCGTGCCAGCATCCGACCCGATCACACTCACCGACGAATTGAAGGCCAAGCTCAACGCCGTGTCGACGGCCACGCTGACCGGCCAGCTGCAGAACCGCGGCATCCGGTCGACGTTCTTGAGCGGGCTGCGCCCCATCAAGGAAGGTCAGCGCATGGTCGGCATCGCCCACACGCTTCGCTACGTGCCGATGCGCGAAGACCTCCGATCGACGCTGCTCGCCGGCCAGAACGCGCAACGGCGGGCGATCGAGGGCCTCCAGCCCGACGAGGTGCTCGTGATCGAGGCCCGCGGCGAACCCGACGCCGGCACGATCGGCGACATCTTCGCGATGCGGGCGTTGCAACTCGGAGCCGCCGGCGTGATCACCGACGGTGCGCTACGTGACACGCCGGCGATCCGCCGGCTCGACATCCCCGTGTACCACGGCTCCTCGCACGCGGCGCACGCTCTCGCGTCTCCACATCCCGCTCGACCACCAGATCCCGATCGTGTGCGCGGGCGTCACGGTGATGCCCGGTGACGTCATCGTCGGCGACGAGGAGGGCGCGGTCGTGATCCCCGCCGCCCTCGTCGAGGAGGTGGCCACCGACGCCTACCAGCAGGAGCTGGAGGAGGAATGGGCGTTCGAGGTCGTCGCCGCCGGCGACAGCACGATCGGTGCGTTCCCGGTGTCGGACAAGCGCCGCCCCGAGTTCGACGCCTGGCTGGCGAATCGCGACCATCCGAACGCAGAAGGAGGCCTGACATGACACGCCGTTCGATCAACGTCGACTCGTTCCGTCACAGCAATCCCATCCCGGCGGCATCGCGGATCGGACCGTTCATCGCGTCGAGCGTCATCGTCGGTCGCGACCCGGGCGAGGAGATCGATCCCCGACGACGTCGACGCCCAACTCGCCAACCTGTTCCACCACGTCGGCGAGATGCTCGCCGGAGCCGGGGCCGAGTGGCGTCACGTCGTGAAGATGACGTTCTACGTGCCTGACCTGTCGTACCGCAACGCGATCAACACGCCGTGGCAGCAGCACTTCCCCGACCTCGATTCACTCCCGGCCCGCCACACCCAGCTGGCGGCCGGGACATCGATCGTGCAATGCGACTTCCTGGCGTACGTCGACGATTGACGAGCCGCCGAATCGTTCGTCGCATCATTCGGCGGTGAACGTCACCTCGCCGAGGTGATCGAACAGCGCCACCACGCTGTCGCCGGGCTTGAACGGGATCGCCTTGATGAACGAGCCGGACAGGATGACATGTCCGGGCTCGGGAGTGACGCCGTACTCGTGCAGCTTGTTGGCGAGCCACGCCACGGCATTGATCGGGTTGCCCATCACAGCCGAGGCGACGCCGCTCTCCTCGATCGTGCCGTTGATCGACAACGAGGCGCCGACGCGCCGGATGTCGAGATCGGTCAGCTTCGCCGGTCGCCCTCCGAGCACCACCAGGCCGCACGCCGCGGCGTCACTGATCGAGTCGACGAGCATGTTGGTGCCACGCGCCGGGCCCTGGCGCAGATCGACGATCTCGATCGACGGGAGGATGAAGTCGGTCGCCCGGATGACGTCCGCGGCGTTCACACCGGGCCCCCGCAACGGCTCCTTGAGCACGAACGAGATCTCGACTTCGACGAGTGGCCGGTTCATCCGGCTGCGCGGCACCGTCGAGCCCTCGAGCACGAACCAGTCGTCGAACAGCGTGCCGTAGTCGGGCTCGGTGGCCCCGCTCAGCGAGCGCATCGCCTTCGACGTCAGCCCGATCTTGTGTCCCTTCACCAGTCGCCCGGCGGCGACCTTCAAGTCGGTGACGGCCTGCGAGATCCGGTAGGCGTCGGCGATGTCGGCGTCGGGATAGGTGATCGAGACCGGCTCGATCGGCACGTTCGTCAGCTCGGCGTTGAACAACGCCTCGGCCGTCGCCGAGACCTGGGCATCAGTGAGGGCTGTCATCGGCAGCGAACGTACTCCGGCTCTGCGACGCTGTTCCGGATTGGGAGGGCCGAATGAGGGGCGAGCGATGAGCGTTGTGGTTGACCGGGCGATCATCTACGCCGAGAAGGAGGGCTTCCGGGCCCTCGAGCTCGACGTGCACCGACCGGCGACGGCGACGGGTCCGCGCCCCGTGGTGCTGTACGTCCACGGTGGTGGCTGGCGCGTGAGCAGCCGCCAGCGCACACCGCGCGAGACCCGTGCGTGGACGCCCGGCTTCTTCGAGCGGATCGTGGAGGCCGGATTCGTCGTGGTCGCCAACGACTACCGCTTCAGCGGTGAGGCGCTGTACCCGGCGGCCGTCGACGACACAACCGACGCGCTCGCGTGGGTACGCGAGCACGCCGAGGAGTTCGGCGGCGATCCGGCGCGCATCGTCGTGTGGGGCCAGTCAGGTGGCGGCTTCCTCGCCGCGTCCGTCGGCCTCAACTCGGAGCCGGGCACAGTCCGCGGCGTCGTGTGCTGGTACCCGTTGACCGATCTGGCGTCGCTCGATCCCGATGATGCGACGTCGTTCCCCGCCTACTTCCTCGGCGGTCCGATCGGCGAACGGCTCGATCAGGCCCGTGCCGCGAGCCCGACGTCGCAGGTCCGGCCCGACGCGCCGCCGTTCTTCCTCCAACACGGCACTGCCGACACGATGGCGCCGCACGACCAGAGCGTTCGATTGCGCGACGCGCTCGTCGCCGGCGGTTGCAGGGTCGAGCTCGAGTCGGTCGACGGCGCCGAACACTTCTTCGAGGGCTGCGACGACGCGGCCGTCCACGCCATCTTCGACCGCACCCTCGCCTTCATGCACTCGGTCACGGCTGAACCGTTCCGATCACGCGATCACTTCGTCGGCGGCGATGGACGAGCCGCTCGAGGGCGCCGAAGCGCAGCGGAGGTCAGCCGACCATTCGATGCGAACTCGTCGAGGTCGACGCCGCAGACGATCTCGCCGGCGAAGTGGGGGCGCACGGCGGCTTCCCACTCGTCCTCGGCGATCTCGACGTCGCCGGGTACGAGGTGGGAGAGCACGAGTGTGCGGACCCCGGCCGCCGTCGCGACGCGGCCGACCTGCTCCGGGGTCGAGTGCGAGCTCGCCAGGTGGTTGCGCACCGACTCGAAGTTGGGCAGGTGGGTCATCCGCGCCTCGAGGCTCGGCAGGTCGATCACCTCGTGGACGAGCACGTCGGCGTCCTTGGCAAGTCGCACGACGTTCTCGCACTCGCCGGTGTCACCCGAGAACGCCACCGACCCGGTCGGCGTGTCGAACCGATAGCCGAACGCCGGGAAGACGGGCGCGTGCTGCACCAAGGCGGCCGAGACGACGACACCGTGCTCGTCGTCACGGAACACCTCGACCGGCTCCATCGCCGGTGCCGCGTCGGCCGGCGACGCGGCGGACGCGGTGACGTCGAGGATCAGGTCGGTCGCCTCGCTGTCGCGGCCGGCGACGTTGATCTCGCGCACCCGGATCGAGTCGGGAAGCGGTGAGCGTCCCTCGTCGAGCACGCGGACGTTGATGTTGTACGCGAACGACCGCAGCTGATGGTCGACGAACGAGCGCAGGCCCGGCGTCGGCTCGTCGGGCAGCGGCAGCGGCCGCTCGGCGTCGGGCGGGAACATCGGGATCGGGAGACCAGCCGGTCCGGGCCCGATCAGGTCGACCACGTGCGGCGGCCAGCTCCCGACGAACAGGTTGGCGAGGTCGACGATGTGGTCGGCGTGGAGATGGGTGACGAACACGCCGCGCACGACCGGCCGGGCGAACTGGCGCCGGAAGCCCGGGTTCATCGTCAGCCCGGCGCGCCACAGCTGGGTGTGCACACCTTCGCCGGCGTCGACGAGATACGCCGCGTCACCGACGACCACGGCGTTGGAGAAACCGCATCGAGTGGCCTTGGGGTTGGAGCCGCCGCCGGTGCCGAGCGTGACGACGCGGTTCGGGGCGTCCGTACGTCGGGGCGGGCGGCGGCGGGCCAGGATCTCGCGCCAGTCGGGCATCGGCGCCGACACGAGCGGTTCGGCGCGGCGAAGAGCGTCGGCCGCCTGGCACACAGGTCTGGGACGATAGCCGTGGGCAGCTCCGTTCGGCCGGTACGTGACAACGAGAACGCGACCGCGGGACACTGTCAGGTGTCATACAGGTATGAGGATCGCCTCGGTGACCGACGGAGGCGATGACTCGTTCACACGGGCGGAGCCGGCTGAGATCTGGCCGACGCGGTTCGTTGATCTGTATCGGGGCTCGTACGCGCCGATGGTGCGGCTCGCGCATCTCCTCACGGCGGGCGACCCGGCGGCCGAGGAGTTGGTGCAGGACGCGTTTCTTCGGGTGCAGGCGAGATGGCATCGCGTCGACAATCCGGTGGCCTATCTGCGCGCCGCGGTCGTCAACGCCTGCCGCAACCATCAGCGACGGCGGGTGCTGGAGCGCCGCCATCGCACGGCGGCGGTCGACACGGCCGAGGACGCCCCGGATGAGCTGCGCGATGCGATCACGGCGCTCCCCGGTCGTCAACGCGCGGCGATCGTGCTGCGCTATTACGAAGACCTGGCTGAGGTCGACATCGCCGATCTGCTCGGCTGTTCGGTCCCAGCGGTCAAGTCGCTCCTGCACCGCGCAGTGCAGGACCTGCGGAAGGTGATCGAACGATGACGATGACGGACGACGAACTCATCGAGCGCGTCCGCTCCACTCTGCGGGAATGGGCCGACGAGGCACCCGTGTCGAACCGCGGTGGGATGCCCGAGCCGCTCCGCGCGACGCCGATGTGGCGTCGGTCCGGTGTGCGGCTCGCGACCGCTGTCGCCGTCGGCGCGGTGGCGGTTGCGGGCGCGGTCGTGTGGGTCCGCCATGACCCAGCTGAGCGCCTCGTCGAGGTCGGGTCGGAGCCGACGGCAGTGACCGAGATCCCCATCGGTCGGCGTTACGGGGTCAAAGGTGTCGCGGTCACGGACGACGCAGTGTGGGTGACGTCGGTGTTCGACGAGGAGTTGTATCGAATCGATCCGGCGACGGACCAGGTGGTCGCGACGTATCCGATCCCCAGTCACGTCGAGGGTGTCACCGCGGCCGGCGGGTGGCTGTGGTTGAGCCGCTACGACCCCAACGAGGTGGTACGCCTCGACCCCGAGACCGGGGCGTTGACCGCTCGCCTGGTCTTCGACAGCCAACCCGCGTTGGTGGCGGACGGGGACGCGCTGTGGGCGATCGCGGACCGCGACGGTGGGGGTCGCGCGCTGCTGATCGACCCTGCGACGGCATCGGTGACAGCCGAGATCTCACTCGATGGCCCGCCCGGCTTCGCCGCGATCAGTGGGAACAGCCTCTGGGTCGCCCACCGCGGCACGACCTTGGTCAGTCGCGTCGACATCGACCAACGACGTGTGTCCGATGTGATCGACGTTGGCGGCGAGCCGCGGACGGTGGTCGCCACCGACGGTGCGGTGTGGGTCGGTGTGAACGGTGCCGGCGTCGAGGCCGCCGGTTGGGTCGTGCGCATCGACCCGACGACGGCGCGTGTCACCGCGACGATCGCGACCGGGCGAGGTATCCACTCGCTGGCCGCCACGGGCACAGCCCTGTGGGTGACGAACCAACGCGACGGCACCGTGTCGGTCATCGACACCGGCACGGCCGAGTTGGTGGCCACGTCACCGATCGGCGACACCCCCGGCGGGCTGGCGGTCGGCCACGACTCGGTGTGGCTGGTCCCGCACCGTGACGTCGAGGTGTTGCGCATCGATCCAGCGATGCCGCTCGAAGCAGCGTCCCGACCGGACATCGCCCGGGCAGTCGACGTGAGCTCAGGCACGATGTACCTGCGCTGCTCGGGAGTCGGCAGCCCGACCGTCGTTCTGGAGGCGGACGGATCGTACGGCGCCGGATCGTGGGCGCTCGTCGAGGCTCGCCTGGCGCGCCACACCCGAGTCTGTGCCTCCGACCGTGTCGGCGTCGCCGACCCGGAAGAGGCCGGCCAGGCCGGTCCGGCCGCGACGGTGGCCAGCGACCTCCACCAGGCGTTGGACCAGATCGGCGAACACGGTCCGTTCGTGATGGTCGGTAGAGGGCTCGGGGGTCTCTACGCCCAGATGTTCACCGCCGCCTACGACGAGCAGGTGGTCGGGCTCGTGCTCGTCAACGCCGTGAGCGCCGACTTCTACGACCGGGTCCGTCCGTTGCTGCCCGCCGACGCCTTCGACAAGTTCGAGCAAAGCCGCCGCGACGACCCCGAGCTGCGGTTCGTCGACGAGAGCTCGGCTCAGGTCGCCGCCATCGGTGGCTTCGGGGACCTGCCCCTCGTCGTGATCGCCGACCTCCCGGGCGACCCGGTCTCGGCATCCGAGAACAGTGATCCGCCCCTCACCGTCGCCGAGATCCAAGCGCTCGACGCCCTTCGCCAGGCGACGCAACGGGAGCAGGCAACGTTGTCGACCGAAGGTCGCCTCGTGATCACCGAGGATCCTCGTGACACCGCCCAGGTCGTGGTCGACGAAGTCGGAGCGCTGCTGGGCTAGACAACCCGTTGGCCAGGTTGCGCCACGGATCTCGCCCGTTCGCGGCACCTGCGCCGTGCGTTCCCGTGTGCGGCACGCCCCAATGGCCGACGCGCGCCAGTGGCAGCTAGTCTGCGGCCCAGCGGGGCGCTTACTTGCGACCGCAAGACATCTCACAGTTCGAGGGGGATCCGACAGTGACGATCACGGCCGACCAAGTGACATTCCCGGGACCTGACGAGCTCCCGGGCTTCTGGAACCTCGACAAGATGCACTCGCCGCGGCCGGTGCACCCGCTGTCGTTCGACCTGATCGTCGAGACCCTGACGGAGGGGTTCACCAAGGCGCAGGACGAATACGACTGCCCGGTGATGGTGTCGTACAAGGACATCAACCACTTCTTCTACGTCAGCTTCCACCCGCTCCCCGACGAGGCCGAGATCGCCGATCGGATGACCCGGTACCACGACAAGCTGGCCACCAAGGTGCCGGGCGTCGGCAAGCGGTGGGAGGAGGAGTGGAAGCCGGAGCTGATCGCCAAGAACTACGCCGAGAAGGAGGCCGACTACTCCGGAATGTCCGACGAGGAGCTGCTCGCCAAGCTCGACGAGATGACCGAGCACATGCGGTACATGTGGTGGATCCACGGCCACATCAACTTCGTGTTGCTGTCGTCGAGCGCGTTCTGCGACCTGTACGCCGAGGTGATGCAGCCCGACGACCCGACCGAGGCCTACCAGGCGTTGCAGGGGTTCCACACCCGCTCCGTCGATGCCAGCCGTGGCATGTGGGAGCTGCGCAACATCGCCAAGGCCAGCCCGACGCTCACCGAGCTGTTCGAGAACAACGATCCGAAGCAGGTCGCGGCCAAGCTCGAGGACTCAGAGGACGGCCGCGCGTTCAAGGTCAAGCTCGACGAGTACCTGCACGAGTACGGCTGGCGCAGCGACGCGGTGTACGACCTCGCCGACATCCCGTGGCGCGAGGACCCGTCGATCGCGCTTTCCAGCATCGCCTCGTTCATGGGCCTCCCCGACAGCGATGCTCCCGAGATCCTCTACCAGCGTGGCGTGAAGCTCCGCGAGGAGTTGATGGCCAAGGCTCGCGCCAAGCTCGCCGACGATCCCGAGACGCTCGCGAAGTTCGAGAACCTCTACGAGGCGGCTCAGTACAGCTTCCCGCTCACCGAGGACCACGCGTTCTACATCGATCAGCTCGGTGTCGGGTTGTTCCGCCGGTTCACACGCGCGTTCGGGCAGCGGCTGGCCGAGAAGGGTGTCATCGCCGAGGGCGACGACGTGTTCTTCCTGTACCGCGACGAGGCCGTCGATGCGATGCAGAACGGTGGAGACCGCAAGGCGATCGTTGCCGAGCGCAAGGCGTCGATCGCACGGGCCTCGGAGGTGTCGGCCCCGGTCATGCTCGGCACGCCGCCGCCGATGCCGGAACCCGGCGACGCAGTCGATCCGTTCATGGATGCGCTCGTCGTCCGGCTGCTCGGCGTCACGCCGCCCGACGAGAACCCCGACCCCAACCTCATCCGCGCCGTCGCCGGTTCACCCGGCGTGTACACCGGCACGGCTCGCGTCGTCCGCTCGCTCAGCGAGGCCGGCGACCTCGAGGAGGGCGAGGTGATGGTGTGCGAGATGACGTTGCCCCCGTGGGTGCCGTTGTTCTCGATCGCCGGCGCGATCGTCTCCGACGTCGGCGGCGTGCTCAGCCACTGCGCGATCGTCGCCCGCGAGTTCGACGTCCCCGCCGTCGTCGGCTCGCAGGTCGGCACGACGGTCATCCAGACCGGTCAGACGATCACCGTCGACGGCACGCACGGCATCGTCTACCTCGACGGCCGGAGTCTCGAGTAGGCCCCAAACCCGGTTTGTGTCACCGGATTCGGCGATCTTCGCCGATGTCGGTGACACAAACAGGTGGTGCGGTCTATTTCCAGAGCTGCTGGGAGGCCATTTCCGCGCCTTGGGACAGGGCGGTGAACTTGGGCCAGACGACGGTCGGATGCACCTCGGGCGCGTACGACGCGCGTGACGAGAACCCGCAGTCGGCGCCGGCGATGACCCGCTCGCGGCCGACCAGGTCGGCGTACCGCACGATGTACTCGGCGATCAGCTCCGGGTGCTCGACGTAGTTGTTGGCGTGTCCGATGAGGCCCGGGATGAGGACCTTGTCGTCGGGCAGCTTGACGTCCTCCCAGATCCTGTACTCGTGCATGTGGCGCGGGTTGGCGACTTCGAACGAGTAGGCGCCGGCGTTGATGCGCAGCATGTACGGAACCGCGTCACGCAGGGCGATGTCGGTGAGACGCGGCCCGTGGTTGAGGCCGTAGCAGGTGTGGTGACGTACGCGATCGGTCGGGATGTCGCGCAACGCGTGGTTCACGGCGTCGACGTGGGCGTTGGCGGCCTGGTCGCGCTCCTCGACCGTGCGGGCCGGATCCGACAGGGTGTCGATCAGCCACGGATCGTCGACCTGGAGCACGAAGCCGGCGTCGACGATGCCGAGATACTCCTCGCGCATCGCCTCGGCGACGGCGCCGAGATACTCCTCGTGGCTGTCGTAGAAGGCGTTGCGCCCGAACCCGCTCGGACCCGACGACGGCATGAACACCTCGGTGACGTCGAGGCCCTCGACGGCTGCCTTGAGGTTGGCGATGTCCTTCTGCAGCAACTCGTGACCGATGTAGGTGATCGGGCTCTTGCAGATGATCCGGCGCAGCGGTGCGACCGCTGAGGAGTACTTCTTGAAGTACTCCGTGTAGTACTCGGGGAACTGGTCGAACTCGGCCTGCCATGACGGGGCCATCTTCGAGGGGCCCATGTCGACCTCGAAGCCGCCGAGGCGGTCCTTGACGTAGCCGATGAAGCTGACCTTGCTCATCTCGCCATCGGCGACGATGTCGATGCCGCTCTCGACCTGACGCCGCACACGGTCGGCGACTGCGTCGGCGACCTGCTGGTCGAAAACGGACGGGTCGTAGGCCCGCCCGTTCTCCTTCTCCTTCATCGTGTCGAGCAGCTCGGTCGGCCTGGCAAGGCTGCCGACGTGGGTCGTGAGGATGCGGTCGGTACTGGTCTTCATCGATCATCCATTCGCTCGAGTGGCACCTGGCGGTTCGTCGCCATGGTGGTCGATCCGGTGCCGCCCGACACCTCCCGACGTTCGCAACGCAGGAACGATTGTTTGCTCAAGCATCGCCGGTCGAACTACCTTTCGCCTGCGCTCGACCGGGGGACGATCGAGCGCGCGAAAGAACAAGCGCACAACACAGTGGGGCCCGCGTTCCGACGCGTAAGGTGCTGCACGGGACGTCGTACGGGCGTTACCGCAGGTTCCGATCCTCACTTCAATGATGACGGACCGACACAAGGGGGACCACATGAAGTTTCGCCGATTGATGGCGCTCAGTGCTGCTGCAGCACTGCTCGTCGCCGCCTGCGGAGGCGACGACGATGACGCCGCTCCGGAGACCGAGGCACCGTCGGAGGAGACCGAGGCTCCGTCCGAGGAGACCGAGGCTCCGTCGGAGGCCACGGAGGCTCCGTCCGAGGAGACCGAGGCTCCGTCGGAGGCCACGGAGGCACCGTCGGAGGACACCGAGGCGCCCAGCGCAGGCGCCGACGTCGCCGCGCAGCGCGACGCCGACGGCGAGAGCGTCTGCGGTCTCGGCAACGGTGAGGAAGCGACCGGCGAGCCGATCAAGGCCGGCGCCGTGATGACGTCGATCCCCGGCATCGACTTCACCGACATCAGCAATCTGGCGGCCGCCTACTTCGACTGCGTCAACGCCAACGGTGGAATCTTCGGCCGTCCCGTGGAGCTGATCGTCGAGAACGACGAGCTCGATCCGCAGAAGGCTTCGGCCGCCGCCGCCAAGCTGATCGAGAGCGACGGCGTCGTCGCCATGGTCTCCAGCACGAGCATCCTCGACTGCCCGGTGAACGGGCCGTACTACGAGGAGCAGGGCTTCTACGCCATCATCGCCGGCGTGCCGGCCGAGTGCTTCGGCCTGCCGAACATGGCGGCGGTCAACATGGGCCCGCACTACAGCGCGCTCGGCGCCGCTCAGGCCGTGGTACGCGCCGGCGCCACCGGCAAGATGGTCGCCGTCACCGGCATCGCCCCCGGCTCCGAGTACAACAGCACAGGCGTCGAGGCGCTCGCCGCCGAGGAGGGCATGGACTACGAGGCGGTGTTCCTCGAGCTCCCGATCACCGACGCCGACACGGCGATCCTCGACATCGTCAGCAAGGCCGGCGAGGGCGGTGGCGTGACGCTGACCTTCACGCCGCCGGAGATGATCAAGCTGATGGTGGCAGCCGAGAACCAGGGCGTCATCGACGATGTCGTCTGGGGCAGCGCGACGCCGGCCAACGACAGCTCCGTCGCGGCCGCGGTCGGTTCTGACTGGGACGGCAAGTTGCTGATCAACGCCGAGTTCCAGCCGACCGACTTCGACGGCCCCGACACGCGGCTCTACAACCAGGTGTCGGCCGACTACGCGCCGGACTCGCCGCTCAGCAGCTTCGGCCAGATGGGCTTCCTCACCGGGCGGATCTTCGTGACCGCGCTGCTGTCGATGGGCGAGGGCGCGGACTACACGCCGGAAGCCGTCAACGCGGCGATCGTCGGACTCACGAAGGTCGAGTCCGACATCTGGTGCAAGCCCTGGTACTACGGCGACCTGCCGTTGCACATCCCCAACAACTGGGACATCACGGTGGTGCCCGATTCGGGCCTCGGCAAGATGGTTCCGTTCGAGGACTGCTTCGAGATCGCTGCGCTCGACGAACCGCTGATCCAGACGCGGGCCGCCGAGGAGGAGCTCGGGCTCGGCGCCTTCGCCGACTGACAACGTCCACGTCCAGTTTCGACCGACAGATGACGACCACCGCAACGAACCGCTGATGTTCGACACATCACAGCTGTTCCCGTTCCTCATCTCGGGACTGGCGTTCGGAGCGGTGTATGCCATGTCCGGTACAGGGCTGCTGGTCCTGTACCGGACAACCGGCGTGCTCAACTTCGCTTTCGGTGCGATCGGTGCGATGGGCGCCAACATCACCTGGCACCTGATCGAGAAGACCGACTGGTGCCCCGACTGGCTCGCCTACATCGTGTGCATCGTCGTCGCGACGGCGCTCACGCTCTTCTACGGCGTGGTGCTCGCACCGCGCTTTGCCAACCGCGATCCGCTCGGCAAGATGCTCGGCACACTGGGCTTCGCGCTGATCTTGCTGGGTCTGATGTTCAACCTGTGGCGCAGCCAGGATGCCCGGGTGTTCCGGCTCCCGACCGGCACCCGACGGTTCGAGATCTTCGATTCCCGCGTCACCTGGACACAGGTCGTCGCGATCCTGTTCGCCCTGGCCGTGGTCTTCGGCGTGACGGTGTTCCTGCGCGCTACGAAGACCGGCACGGCGATGCGCGCCATCGCCAATGATCGTGAGATCGCCTCGTTGCTCGGCGTCCCGGTCCGCCGCGTCGAGACGGTCGCCTGGCTCGGCTCCGGGGTGCTGTGCGGAGTCGTCGGACTGCTCCTCACGGACCTGTTCGGCTCGCTCGACATGGGCACGATGACGTTCTTCGTGATCCCGGCCCTCGCCCCGGTGCTCATCGCCCAGATGACGCGGCTGTGGGTTGGGTTCTTCGCGGCGTTCGTGATCGGCATCGTCGAGGCCGAGTTGAACGCATCCAACTGGGATTGGCCCTCGCAGTACCGCAAGACGACCCCGTACGTGTTCGCGATCATCGCCGTGCTGTGGTTCGCACGGAAACGCACCGTCATCATCTCCGGTCGGGAGACGCGATGACCACCGTGGAGGCCTCGTCGTCGGAGGCCGCGGCGATCGTCGTCCCCAGCCGGTTCGGCCGGCGGGCCGCGATCCAGGCGGCCATCGCGGTCGTGATCTTCCTGGTCGCGATGTTCGTGCTGCCCGCAGTGACGTCGACGTTCTGGGTGAAGAACTTCACGAGCGCCGCGATCCTTGCGATCGTCGCCGGCGCGACCGGCATGTTGTACGGGCGGGTCGGTCTCGTCGCTCTCGGCCAGGTCGCGCTCTACGGAGTCGGCACGTGGGTCACGATGCGACTCGGCTTCGCCACCGACTGGCCGTATCCGGTGCTGATCCTCGTCGCCGGGCTGATCACGGCGGTGATCGGGACGTTGCTCGGCCTGCCGGCGCTGCGGCTGCATGGCCTGTATCTGGCATTGGTCACACTGATGGCGGCTGCCGCCTTCCTGATCATCCTCGCCAACACCAAGTTCCCGAGCGGTGGGCCCGGGTTCAGGGGCGTGGTGATCGAGGTTGCCAACAGTCGCCAGATGCGCCGGCCCGATGCTGCTCTGACCGACTATGGCTACTACCGCTACGTCCTCGTGACTGCGGTGGTCCTGTTCGCGCTCGCCGGTGCCCACCTGATCAGCAAACCCGGCCGGGCCTGGGCTTCGATCCGCCAGAGTGAGGCGGCGGCCTTGGCGGCCGGCGTCAACACCGTGACGTACAAGCTGTGGGCCTGGGCCCTCGCGTCGTTCATGACCGGCTGTGCCGGTGCGCTGCTCGCGGGGCATGTCGGTTCACCGTCGACGTTCACGTTCACGGTCGAGCAGAACATCATCCTGATGGCCGTCGTCGTGATGGGTGGTGTGGCAACGCTGTGGGGTGGCCTGGTGGCCGGGCTCCTCGCCGCCGTCCTCCCTGAGCTGCTGCAGAAATGGGGATTCTCGTCCAACTGGAGCCTGATCCTCTTCGGCGTCGGTCTGCTCGCCAACTTGTTGATCACGAGCTGGCAGCTCGACAAGGCGGGGATCAAGGAGTGAGCGCACGGTGATCGCACGGTGATCGAGGTCGAGGACCTGACGGTCCGATTCGGCGGCGTCATGTCGATCGATCAGATGAGCGTCACCTTCCCGAGCGGAACGTGCGGCCTGATCGGTCCGAACGGTGCCGGCAAGACGACGTTCCTGAACGTGCTGTCCGGATTCGTACGCCCCGCGGCCGGGCGCGTCGCCGCGTTCGGCGACGACCTGCTCGTGCTGTCGGACTACGAACGCGCCCGGTGGGGTGTCCGGCGAACGTTCCAGACGGAGCAGGCGATCGAGGCCCTGACGGTGTACGACAACGTGCTCACCGTGCACGAGCACACCACCAAGATGCGCGCCGAGCGCCGCTCGGCGGTACTCGAGGCGATTGCGTTCGTCGGGCTCGGCGACGTGGCGTTCGCCAAGGTCGGTTCCCTGTCGCCACGGCAACGCCGACTCGTCGAGGTGGCGCGGGCGGTCGTCGGCGGTCCCAGAGCAGTGCTGCTCGACGAGCCGGGCGCCGGCCTCCCGGAAGCCGAGACCGAACACCTCGGCGCGGTCATCAGCGCGATCCACGAGCAGGTCGGGGCGATGGTCGTGCTCGTCGAGCACGACATGAGCCTCGTCAGGGCGTGCTGTGAGTGGACCGCCGTGCTCGACTTCGGACGGCTGCTGTCGTCGGGTCCGACCGACGACGTGCTCCGCGATCCCGAGGTGCTGAAGGCCTACCTCGGCCAGGAGGAGCTCGAGTGACCGGTCTCGTGATCGATCAGGTCTCCGTTGCCCGTGGCGGGCACACGGTCGTTCGGGAGGTGTCGATCACTGCTCCGCTCGGCGAAGTCACTGCGATCCTCGGCCCCAACGGCGCCGGCAAGTCGAGCCTCGCGCTCGGAGTCGCGGGGCTGCTGCGCACCACCCATGGGACCGTGTCGATCGACGGTGTCGACGTCACCCACCGCCGCCCCGACAAGGTGCGCGCCGCCGGTATCTCGGTGGTGCCGGAAGGTCGCAAGCTGCTCCCGGAGCTTTCGGTGGCCGACAACCTGCAGGTGTCGACGTTCTCGCTCTCGAAGGCCGACAGCGTGGCCGGCATCGAGTACGCGATGTCGCTGTTTCCCGAGCTCGGGATGCGCTTCAACCAGCTCGGAAGCACGCTCTCCGGTGGACAACAGCAGATGCTGGTGCTCGCCCAAGGGCTGGTGTCGCACCCCAAGGTGCTCCTCGTCGACGAGATGTCGCTGGGACTCGCACCGATCGTGATCAAGCGCCTCGTCCCGACGATCGAGAGCATCGCCGCGGCGGGGGTCGGCGTGCTGCTGATCGAGCAGTTCGCGCACGTGGCGCTCGGGCTCGCCACCACCGCCTACGTGATGGAGAGCGCCCGCGTCCGCTACTCCGGCACGGCCCAGGAGCTGACCGAGAACCCGGACCTCCTGCACTCCGCCTACCTGCTGCGCGAGTGAGCTGATGCAGGAGCTCCGCGGAAGGGTCGCGGTCGTCACCGGCGCCGCGTCGGGGATCGGTCTCGGGATGGCGGAGCGCTTCGCCGCCGAGGGGATGCGGGTCGTGATGGCCGACGTCGAGCGCAACGCGCTCCAGGCCGCGGTCGACGAGCTGGCCGCGACGGGTGCCGAGGTCATCGCCGCACCGACCGACACGTCGGTGTTCCAAGAGGTCGAGTCACTCGCGGCGCGGACGCTCGATCGCTTCGGCGCGGTGCACGTGTTGTGCAACAACGCCGGTGTCGGCAGCCGTGGGCTGCCGTTCCACGAGTTGCCCTTGCGGGACTTCGAGTGGGTGCTCGGTGTGAACCTGTGGGGCGTCATCCACGGGTTGCACGCGTTCTTGCCGCACCTCCGCTTGCAGGACGAGGGTCACATCGTCAACACCGCGTCGGTGTCGGCGTTGTACCACCTGCCCAGCATGGCGCCGTACAACGCGTCGAAGGCCGCCGTGCTGGCGCTCAGCGAGACGCTCAAGTTCGAGCTCGACGCCGAGGGATCGAACGTCGGCGTGTCGGTGCTGTGCCCGAGCTGGGTGCGCACCAACATCTCCACCGCGTCACGCAACCTGCCCGAGCGTCTCGCCTACGAGTTGACCACCGAACAGATGGCCCAGATCGCCGAGTACAAGGACCGCCGCAAGCAACAGGTGATGACGGCGATGGAGCCCGACGAGGTCGCCGGCCTGGTCTGCGACGCGATCCGCACCAACCGGTTCTACGTGATCACCCATCCCGCCAGCATCGCCAACATGCAGGACCGCTTCGACCGCATCGTCGCCGGCGAGAACCCGATCGAACCGGACCAGTAGCAGCCCCGCACCATCCCAATTTCGATGTTTGTGTCACCGCAACCGGCGATCCTCGCCGATGTCGGTGACACAAACCGGGGTTCGGCGTCAGGCGTCAGGCGTCGTTGCGGACGACGACGAAGGACTCGTCCTGGAACCACAGCCCGCCGTGTTTGAGCACGACGTCCTTGGTCGCCTTCAGGTACTCACCGTGTTGCATCACCTCGGTCACACGCTCGTCCTCGATCTGGGCGACGTACACGGCGGCGTTCCACGCGGCCAACGCGGTCGACGTGCTCAGCCGGTTGGTGACCTCGCTCGGCATCGCGTGCAGGTGGTACGTGAACAGCGCCAGCGCGTCGCTCATCCCGTCGAACGAGTACGCCGGCGGACCGTCATCGCCGTTGAGCTGCCGGTCGAGCTCCTGGATGAGGAGGTTGCGCGGGGTCGCGAACGGTTCGTCGTCCGGCCAGATGCGCCGCACGATCTCCATCCCCGGGTCGTGGCCGGTCGACTGCACGACGACGAGCCGTCCGTTCGGTGCCAACGCGCGGGCGAGCGGCGCGAGCACGGTGCGCACCTTGGGCTCGGCGTCCGTCGCGCGACCGGTAGGGCTGGGCGGCCAGCACCAGGTCGTAGTCGAACTCCTGCGGCGCGCCGATGTTGCGCGGGATGATGTCGTGCAGCGCGAACGCACGATCGGCTCGGTACAGCACGAGCACCGACGGTGTGGCGTACACCGGGTTGCCGCTCTTGGAGCTCGTCGTCTGCCACCCGGTCTCGAGGATGTGCTCGAGACCCGAGATCTGCTGGTGGTAGTCGTACGCGTAGTTGCCGTCCAGCGGGACGTCCCACCACTGGACCTTCGCCTGGTTGGCGGGTGAGCGCGGGTACAGGCTCGGCGCCTCGGCGTAGAACATGTTCGTCAGCACGATGACCGTGTCGGGATGCTCGGCGAGTCGGTCGGGGAGGCCGGCCAGCGTGAGGCGCGTGTCCTCCATGCTGATCTCCTTGCCGA
>CAVRNI010000044.1:0-47292 GCA_963722415.1 Ilumatobacteraceae bacterium | reverse complement strand
TTGCGGATCGAGGTGCAACGAACCGTCGTCGTCGACCGAGTACGTATACGTCTGCGTGTAGCCCTCGGTCTGCCAATCGAACACGATCTGATCGCCGTCGACCGTGTACGACCCACCGCCGTCGTCCGACTCACCGTCGGCGTCTCGGTGCCGGAGTTCCCATGTTCCAGCGTTCATCGTCATCGTGAACACCCACGGGAACGTCACCAGGTTCTCCGGCTTCTTGTCGCCCGGCAGCCCATGGGCCATGGCATCTTCGGCAGTGATCGTCCACCCGTACGTGCCATCCAGTGGCGTTACCGCGTCGATCCTCGCCCACGGGTTCGTCGCCCAGATGAACTGGTCGCCGGTGTCCATCGGAGGTTGCGGCTCGAGGTGCAACGTGCCGTCCCCGTCAACGGTGAAGGTGAACGTCAACGGAGTGCCATGCCAGTCGAACACGATCTGATCGACCTCGACGGTGTAGGACCCGCCACCGTCATCCCAATCACCGTCGACAGCCCGGTGACGGAGGTGCCACGTTCCATCACCCATCGTCATCGTGAACGTCGACGGATACGTCGCCAGCACCTCGGGCTGCGTGTCGCCAGGGGTGCCGTGGGCGAGGGCATCGTCCCTGGTGATCGTCCGGCTGTAGGTGCCGTCGAGTGGAGTTGCCTCCGGAACCACCGTCGCCGGCGGTGGCTCGACGACCCGCTCGCTGAAGCGGACGCCCATCAGGAACTGCTCGAACGACTCGATTTCTGTCGTCATGTCGACCGCCGCGGCCGCCTCGTTCCGCAGCCAGACGAGGAGGGTCCTGTCACCCGTGTCGATCACGGCGATCCGCAGGATGAAGTCGGGTTGGAGGCCGAAGCAGTCCCCCGCCGACATAGCTTCCTCCGGGCAGCCGAGCGAACCGTCGAGGCTGTCGTCGACGGTCGCGGTCACGACCGTCGCCGGCCGACCATCGACGGTCGTTTCGGTCATCTCGGCGAAGTGGGCGCCGTAGTCGGCTTGGCTGAGCAGGTAGGCGACGTAGTCCTCCGGTGGCGGAGTCGTGCCGGTGCCATCCGGCGGGTACACGTTCACGGGGATGAGAAATCTCACCGCCCGGTCGGTGTCGGGGGCTTGCCATGTGACGAAGTTGGGCTGTTCCTCGCGGGGTGCGGCGGACAGCCAGGTCGGCACTGTGAGGTCGAAGGGCACCTCGAACGTCGTGCTCGCGTACGTTGCTTCGGTCGCACCGCCCGCGTCGTCCGGAGCGGTTGATTGCACGGTCGGCGGCCCCGCTGTCGTCTCGACCTCCGTCCCCGTCGTCGCAGCTGCCGTCGGAGCTTCGGCCGCGGCATCAGTCGACTCGGAAGTTTGGGGTCACTGCCGCATGCCGCGGCGAGGAGCACCACGACAAGGCCGAGAACCATCGAGTATCTGTTCAGTGCACGCATCGCGCGTCTCCTTTGATCGGTTGCTTCCGATCGTGCGCCTGGGCGTGCCTTGGGCGCATCGAGGCCCGCTCGCATGCGGCTGCGGCTGCCACTCGCGTGCTAGCCCCGATGTTGTGGCGCACCAGTTGTGTAACGCTCGCGGTCGTGCGGCCGACTGTTTTGATCGTCGACGACCACGGGCGCTTTCGGGCGTCGGCGCGAGCGCTCCTCGAATCCGTCGGGTTCGATGTGGTCGGCGAAGCGGCCGACGGGAACTCTGCACTCGCCGCGATCGCGGCGCTGCGCCCGGCGATCATCCTGCTCGACATCCAACTGCCCGGACGGGACGGATTCGATGTTGCCGACCAGCTCTCCGTTGAACCCGTATCGCCGGTCGTGATCCTCATCTCCAGTCGGGACGCCAATGCCTACGGTGATCGCGTCGAGCGTGCGCCGGTGGCTGGCTTCATCGCCAAGAACGCGTTGTCGGCAGAGGCGATCAACCGGCTCGTCGGATGAGGAAGCCCGGCGAGAGGATCCGGTGGTGGTTGTGGCCGGCGGGTCTTGCGGTCGGACTCGCGGCTGAGTCGGCGTTCTACGGGTTCACGGAACCCACGAAGTGGATACCCGATCTGCTCACCGGCTGGTCCTTGATCGGATGCGGCCTCGTCGCGTGGGATCGCCGCCCCGAGAGTCGCATCGGTCCGCTGCTCTGCGCGTCGGGGTTTTGCTGGTTCCTCGGCAACTTCGAGAACTCCGAGTTGGCGGCCGTGGCGTGGGTGGCGGGGCATGGGTTCTACCTGCACCGGGGACCGCTCGTGCACGCCGTACTCACCTACCCCAGCGGGGGACGCGGACGCGGGCGGAGCGCATCGCGGTGGCGGGTGGGTATGCGGCCGCGGTCGTGGAACCGGTATGGGCGAATGAGCGGGTATCGGTCGTGCTCGGCGTGGTCCTGATCGGTGTCGGCGTCTGGCTGCACGCCCGTGCGGTCGCCCGGGAACGGAGGGCTCGATTGCTGGCGATGTGGGTGGCGACCGCGATCGGGCGGTCGTGGCAGGAGGCGCGGTGGCCAGGTTGGCGTTCTCCGAGCGACGCCGCCGATGACGTCTCGTTGCTCGCGTACCAAGCCGTCCTGTGCGGGGCCGCGTCGCGCTCGCCAGCGGTGTCATGTCCCGATCCTTGGACCGGGCGATGGTCGCCGACTTGGTGGTCGAGCTCGGCGAGGAACGATCCGATCGGCTCCGCGATGGGTTGGCTCGGGCGCTGGGCGATCCGAGTCTCGAAGTCGGCTACTGGTCGGCCGTAACGGAGGGATACGTCGACTCGTCCGGCCGCCCGCTGACGCTGCCGAGCACAGGTTCGGGCCGCGCCACCACATCGATCGGTGGGATCGCCGACCCGATCGGGGTGCTCGTCCATGATCCGTCGCTGCTCGACGACACTGGGCTCATCGAGTCCATCGCCACGGCGGCGCGGCTCGCCTCGGCCAACGCCCGCCTGCAGGCCGAGGTGCGTGCCCAGATTCTCGAATTGGACGCGTCCCGGACGCGGATCGTCACGGCCGGCGACGAGGAGCACCGCCGCTTGGAGCGCCGCCTGCGCGACGGCGCTGAACGCCGGCTGGAGAACCTGGCGCGCCAACTCGAACTCGAACGTCGCCGGACGCCCGGTGGCAGCCGATGATCGAGCCGCTCGCCGAGGTCGCGGACCAGCTCGCAGAGACGCTCGACGAGTTGCGAATGCTCGCCGCCGGGCTGCATCCGCGGCTGCTCTCGGACGCCGGACTCGAAGGTGCGCTCGACGCACTTGCGGCCCGGAGCGTCACCGCCGCCCGAGTCTCGGTGAGCGGACGGGATCTGCCGGTCGAATTAGAGGCGGTCGTCTACTTCGTCTGCTCCGAGGCGCTCGCCAACGTCGACAAGCACGCCGCCGCGGCATCGGCGTCCGTCGCGGTGTCGGTCCGTGGTCGACTCGTGCGGGTCGAAGTGAGCGACGACGGCGCGGCGGGAGCCGACCCGGCAGCCGGGACTGGTCTCCGCCACCTGATCGACCGGGTTGAGGCCCTCGGCGGCACGCTCGACATCACCAGTCCCCGTTCGGGCGGCACGCTCCTCGTCGCCGAGTTGCCGCTCGACGACACGCCAGGGTGAGGTCAGTCGATCTTGTCCCACGGGTTGGTTGCCCAGACCGACTGGTCGCCGGGGTTGATCGGTGGTTGCGGATCGAGGTGTAACGAACCGTCGTCGTCGACCGAGTACGTATACGTCTGCGTGTAGCCCTCGGTCTGCCAATCGAACGCGATCTGATCGCCGTCGACCGTGTACGACCCATCCATCGTCGTCCGACTCACCCTCGGCGTCTCGGTGCCGGAGTTCCCATGTTCCAGCGTTCATCGTCATCGTGAACACCCACGGGAACGTCGCCAGGTTCTCCGGCTTCTTGTCGCCCGGCAGTCCGTGGACGAGCGCGTCGTCTCTGGTGATCGTCCACCGGTATGTGCCGTCCAGCCGGCTTCGCGGCCGCCGCGTCGCTGGACCCATCATCGTCGGCGATCTTCGTCCACGGATTGGTCGTCCAGATGAACTGGTCGCCGGGATCCATCGGAGGTTGCGGCTCGAGGTGCAACGAGCCGTCGGCGTCGACCGTGAAGGTGAACGTCAACAGGCTGCCGTGCCAGTCGAACACGACCTGGTCGCCCTCGACGGTGTACGACCCGCCACCGTCATCCCAATCGCCGTCGACAGCCCGGTGACGGAGATGCCACGTTCCATCGCCCATCGTCATCGTGAACGTCGACGGATACGTCGCCAGCACCTGCGGCGCTTGTCGCTCGGGGTCCCATGAGCAAGGGCATCGGCGCGGTGATCGTCCAGCGGTACGTGCCGTCGATCGCCGTCGCCCGACGGTCCCGTCGCAGCGCACGATTGACCCTCGTTATCGGTGTGTCGGCGGCCGGGCCGGTGCAGCCCGCGGGGATGTCGAGCCCGGGTCCTGGATCCGTGGTCTGCTTCAGCGCCTCGATCTGCTCGATGAAGCGCTTCGTGGTCGGGTCGCTGTCGATGTTCGTGTACTCGGGGGCGAAGGCCTGTCGCATCGCCGCCAGGTCGCTGTCCGAGGCGTCGGCGAAACGGGCGCCGGCCTCGCACAACCGACGACGAGGTCGGAGTCGTCGTCGGAGAGATCGGTCGAGCGTGACGCCGCGTCGGAACGCGGCCTCGATCAGCCAGTTTCGTTGTGTTGCGGTGAGGTCGGCCATCGTCTGCGGGTTGACGATCAGCACCAGCGTGTGCGGCCACAGGTTGACGTTGGCTGTCACATACGGAGCGAGATATGCATCCGTTGATGTCGTAGATGCGCAGGCCCTTCTCGAACCCGTCGATGTCTCCGTTGCGGAGCGCCCGCCTCGGGCAGGACATCGATCGGAGCCGCGCCAAGAGCCTTGATGGCGTCGGCGTGGTCCTGCGAACGAAACGCCTCGAACGTGATCCCCGCATAGTCGGCCGGGCCGAGCAGCGGTTCGGCGACGGCGATCGGCTTGCGCAAGCCGTCGCCGAGCACGGCGATCCCGTCGAGGCGGATCTCGTCGAGCCCGTCGAGCATCTCGGCGGGAATGTCGCTGTCGAGCACCGCCTGCTGGAGCGGGTAGCTGTCGATCAGCATCGGCGCGGTCAAGGCCCGGAACCCGTTGATGCCGACGGTGTCGAAGACCTGGTGCCGACCGAGCCGAGCTCGATCGTTCCGGCGGTGACGTCACGCACGACTTGCTGTTCGGCGTCTGCGGAGTTGTTTCCCCACCCGTCGGCGACATCGATGTGGAGCGCGCCATCCGACAGCTCCTCGACTCGGTCCACGAAGTACTGAACCGCGGGATGACGGGCGAGGCCGAACGACGTGTTGGCCAGTTCGAGAACAACAGGATCGGCGGATCCGCCGGCCTTGTCGTCGCCGCCCGAGGATGCCGCGCTCGCGCATCCGGACAACAGGAGCACGATGACGGCGGACATCACACGTAGGCCGCCGGCGCGGGATCGGGCGAAGTCTTGGTCGAACATGCCCACCTCCTTTGCCGATGGCAAGCGCCACGCTACGCGCACCCCATGTTCCTGACATCGGGGCTGGTTCTGCGCTGACTGTGGCTAGCACGGAGTCGCCGGGCCCTCGACCGAGCGAGAATCCTCGGTGTGGCAGCCTCTTCGCGGTCTGCACCGAGTCTCGTCGGGCTCGGCGTGCCGTTGTTTGGGCTGATCTGCGCGATCACCGTCTGGGCGATCGCCCACGGATCGGGAGCATTCACCACCTACGCCGGCCGATACGAATGGGCCGCGACGCTGTTCGTGACTACCGGGCTCGGGTTGATCGCGGCTGGTCTGATCACGGGTCGCCGCCGACCGCTCGTCGGTGCACTGTCGGTCGTCGCCGGGTTCCTCTGGTTCGCGCCGGCGTGGGAAGGTTGGGAGGGCGGCCCGACTCTCGTCAGGGCCTCCGCGATGCTCGCCGCGTCGTTGGTGTTCCCGGTGCTGCTGCACCTCGTGGTCGTTACGGTCATGCCGTCGAGATCCCGGGTGACCGCGATTGTCGTCGGATCGACCTATGCGCTGCTCGGGTTGGGTGCGGTGGTGCTGGCGCTCATCCGTGACCCGTATCTGGATCCACACTGCTGGACCGATTGCACGACCAGCCTCTTCCTCATCGATGCCCGGCCGCGACTGGCGCGCATGGTGCACACGGCGAACCTGTGGGTCACCGTCTGTGCCGCGGTCTCGCTCATCGCGATTTGTCTGTTGCGGTGGTCGCTCCCCAGTACCCGTCGTCGCTCTGGGATCGTGTTGACCGGCGGTGTCCTCCTTGGTCTGGCGACGGTGGCACACTCACTGCTGACGCTGCGCCGAGGTTTCGAGGATCCGAGCGCTTCGAGCTTCGCTATCGTGTTCCTCGCCCAGTGCACGGCGACATTGCTGATCGCCGCTGGTCTGATGTGGTCGCCCCTGTACTCGCGACGGGTCCGGCGGGCGGTAGCGCGCGCCGTCGCCGAACTGGACGACGCGCCTGCGGTTGGCATGCTCGAATCGGCGCTGGCGTACGCAACGCGAGATCCGAACCTTACGCGTCGCGTATTGGCTTCCCGGCGTCGGTCGCTACGGCGACGCCCAGGGACACCCGGTTCCCGAACCCTCTTCGATCGGTAGGACCACCGCGACGCCCGTGGTACGCAACGATCAACGAATCGCGGTGATCAGCCACGCCACTGACGCGGCCGAGCTGGAGCGGGTACTGGGCTCGGACCTGCGCCTCGCGCTCGACAACGAGCGCCTCCAAGCCGAAGTGCTCGCCCAGATGAACGACCTCAAGGAGTCCCGGGAACGCATCGTCGAAGCCGGCGACGAGCGCCGACGCGTGCTGGAACGAAACCTCCACGACGGTGCTCAGCAGAGCCTGCTCGGCCTCTCCTACGATCTGCGACGGGCGCGTGCGGCAGCCGCGACAAACGGAGGCGAGCGTGTGGTCGAGTTGTTGGACTGGGCGTCGAGCGAGGTCGCGCAGGCGCTCGCCGAGTTGCGTGAGCTTGCCCACGGGATCTTCCCAGCCGTGCTCAGCCAGGCGGGGATCGGTGCCGCCGTCACCTCGCTCGCCGAGACGGTGCCGATCCCGGTCGACGTGCACTGCACGGTCACCGAGCGCCTGTCGGCCCCCGTCGAAACGGCCGTGTACGCGGTCGTCGTCGACGGACTTCAGGCCGCGTCGCAGGCTGACGCGACGGGTGCAACGGTCTGGATCACCCGTCGTGACGATCACGTCATCGTCGACGTGACGCCCGATCGGATCGACGTCTTCTCTGACGTGGTCCACCTGGCCGACCGAGTCGGCGCCATCGGCGGAACACTGTTGACGGAATCGAACGGCCTCCAGGCGGAGATCCCATGCGCGTCGTGATCGCCGACGACGTGATGCTCGTCCGCGAGGGAATCGCCCACGTGCTTCGCGACGCCGGGATCGATGTCGTGGCTCAGACCACCGACGCCGACGGATTGCTCCGTGAAGTCGAGCTGAAGGAGCCCGACGTCGCGGTCGTCGACATCCGCATGCCACCGACGCACACCGACGAAGGACTCGTCGCCGCCAAGCGGATCCGCACTGAGCACCCAAGGGTCGGCGTTCTCGTGCTCTCGCAGTACATCGAACCGAGCTATGCGATGCGGCTGATCGAGGATCAGCCCGAGCGCGTCGGCTACATCCTGAAGGAGCGCATCTTCGACGGTGCGGTCCTCGTCGACGCCCTCCGGAGACTTGCCGACGGAGAAACCGTCATCGATCCCACGATCGTGTCGCGGATGATCGGACGGCGCCGTCGCGAAGGACCGTTGGCCACTCTGACGGCGCGGGAGCAGGAGGTCCTCTCGCTCCTCGCCGAAGGGCTCAGCAACCGCGCCATCGCCGCGCGGATCATCCTCAGTGAACGGACGGTCGAGGCCCACGTCACCCAGATCTTCCAGAAACTCAACCTGTACGACTCCGCCGACCAGCATCGTCGCGTCCTGGCCGTTCTCGCCTTCCTCCGCGCCTGAGTCGGAGGGCCGGATTTACACTCCCGACCGTGGCCGGGGATGCGACGTTCGGAGCGATGCTTCGGCGTCATCGCCGCCAGGCCGGGCTGAGCCAGGAGGAGCTCGCGGCTCGGGCGTTCGTCAGCACCCGCGCGATCAGTGACCTCGAACGCGGGGTCAACGCGCGACCTCGACTCCACACCGCGGTCGCGTTGGCCGATGGCCTCGGACTCGCGGGTGAGGAGCGGGTCGCGTTCGAACGGCAGGCCCGCCCGGACGTCGAGCCCGCCGATGCACCGTCTCCCGTCACTCCCCGGGCGCGCCCGCCTCTCGCGCTCGATTCGTTCGTGGACGACGGCTCGAGCCTCGATGAGCTCCTGGCGCTGGTGGGCGATCGCCGCAACCGGCTGGTCACCCTCATCGGGCCGGGAGGCGTCGGCAAGACCCGCCTGGCGCTGGAGATGGCGCAGCGCCTCGACGGTCCAGTCGCGTTCGTCGCGCTGGCATCGCTGAGCGATGCCACGCTGCTCGCGGCGACCGTCGGTGATGCGTTGGGTGTGGAGCACGGACCGACGCGGACCCACCTGCAGTCGCTCGTCGAACACCTGGCGCCGCTCTCACTCACGCTCGTGCTCGACAACATGGAGCAGATACCGGACGCCGCCGGCGACGTCGCAACCTTGATGCGATCCTGTCCCGACGTGCGCATCGTCGCAACCAGCCGGGTCCCGCTGCGGATCGCCGGCGAGGTGCGATTCGTGGCCCGCGCCCTCGACGGCAGCAGCGACGACCCGGCCAACCGGCCGGGCGTGCGCCTCTTCCTCGAGCGCGCCGCGGCGACCGGGTTCGGCGACGGCCAGGGTGCCGACGACCTCGCCGCGGTCGCCGAGCTCTGCATCCGGCTCGACGGTCTGCCGCTGGCGATCGAACTGGCGGCGGCTCGATCCCGGATCGTGGCCCCGACCGAGATGCTCCGGCACCTCGACCAGGTCCTGGACCTGCTCAGCAGCGGTCGCAGCGACGCCCCCACGCAACACCGGAGCATGCGCGCCGCCCTGGAGTGGAGCTTCCGGCTCCTGCCGCCGGCGGCGCAGGAGGCGTTCGCCGCGCTCGGTGTGTTCGCAACCGGAGCGTCGACCGAGGCGGCGATGGCGGTGTGGGGATTGCCGCCCACCTCGACGCCGACGTTCTTCGACCTCGTGCAGATCCTGGCCGAAGCGCACCTGATCGGCGTCGAGCCGGCCGGTTCCGGCCCCGGCATCCGGATCGAGATGTTCGAGACCACGCGCCAGTTCGCCCGCCACAAGCTGGACGAATCCGACGGTGCCGAGCTCGCCCGCGAGCGACTCACCGAGTGGGCCGTCGATCTGGTCGAGCGAGCCGAGCCGGCCTTGTTCGGACCGGACCAGGGCGAGTGGCTCGACCTGCTCGACCGGGAGCTGCCGAACCTGCGAGCTGTCAGGCGGCGGCTGGCCGCGCAGGGCACCGATGACGCCATCGATACGGGTCTGCGTCTCGTCGGCGGCCTGCAGCGGTTCTGGGACATCCGATCCCGATGGAGCGAGGGCGTGGCGTGGCTGAGCGACGCGTTGGCGCGGCCGGGCGGTACCGCCGCCAGCCGCGGCAAGGCTCAGAAGGCCTTGGGCGTGATGAATCGCTGCCTCGGGAATCTCGACGCCGCCGAGGTGGAGCTCGAGCGGGCCGTCGCCCTGTACGAGTCGGCCGGCGACGAGCCCGGCATGGCGTCGTGCCTCAACAACCGCGGTGTGATCGCCCTCGACCGAGCGGAGTTCGAGCGCGGCGGATGCGCTGTTCCGCCAGGCGCTCGACATGTGCGAGACGCACGGCGACGAGCGGCTCGTGGCGATCGTGCTCAACAACCTGAGCCTGACGACCGTCGAGATCGGTGAGCTACGAGAGGCGTTCCGCCTGTGCCGCCGCAGCCGCCGCCTGCTCACCGAGCACGGCAACTTCTTCACGCTCAGCTGGGTCGACGACAACCTGGCGTCGGTGCTCACCATGGCCGGCCATCCGCGCTGGGCCGTGCCGATTCACGAGCAGGCGATTCGGCGGCGGCTCAAGCTGGGCGATGAGAACGGGCTCGTGTGGTCCCTGGAGGCGCTCTCCGCGGCGTGGACCGCGATCGGCGAGACCGAGTTGGCCGGCCGCGCCCTCGGATTCGTCGCCGCGCACCGCCGGCGGCTGGGCGCTGTTCCGGTGCCGTACCTGACCGCGCTGACGACGCGGCGCTCGGACGCGCTCGTCGCCCGGGTCGGCGCGGCCCGGTTCGCCGAGCTGTGGGACGAGGGAGCCGCCCTCGATCCGGCGGCGGTCTGGGGGTGGTTCACGGACTGAGCCCACACCGTCACACGTCGCCGTCGCGCACGTGGCGGAACTGTGGGCGACATGTGGGTGACCTTCATGGCCTGGAGCAGGCCGTTCATCGAGAGTCGTCGCTACCGATGGTCGTCAGACCCAAGCGAAAGGACACCCGATGTACACGTCACCCTCCCCGCCCCCTCGCCAGTCGGCGTCAACGCCCCGTACCGCGTGGCGCCCGACACCTTCGTGATCCCCGAGCTCGTGCCCGGACCGCCCGGCACGTACGTCTCGCTCAACTCGATGGTCATCACCGGTGCCGAGCCGGTGATCGTCGACACCGGCAACGAGCTGTCCCGGTACGAGTGGATGGAGGCCGCGTTCTCCATCGTCGACCCGGCCGACGTCCGCTGGGTCTTCCTGTCCCACGACGATCACGACCACATCGGCAACCTGACGGCCGTCCTCGACGCCTGCCCGAAGGCCACGCTCGTCACCAACTGGTTCACCGTCGAACGGACCGTCGCGCGCGATGGAGCTGCCGCTCGACCGCATGCGGTGGGTCAACCCCGGCGAGTCCTTCGACGCCGGCGATCGGACGCTCGTCGCCGTGCGTCCGCCGATCTTCGACTCGCCCACGACCCGCGGCCTGTACGACTCCAAGACCGGCGTCTACTGGGCGGTCGACAGCTTCGCGTCCCTCCTGCCCGGCCACGTCACCGAGTCCGACGACGTCCCCTACGAGATGTGGAGGGACAGCTTCACGTTCTTCGCCCAGATGATCAGCCCGTGGGTGGCGATGACCGATCCGGCGCAGTTCGTCGAGACCGTCGACGAGATCGCCCGGCTCCACCCCACCGCGGTGGCCGGCGGCCACATGGCGCGGCTGCAGGGCGACCGGTTCCAGGAGGCGATGGCCTTCCTGCGCGAGCTCCCGACGGTCCCGATGGCCCCGCTGCCGGGGCAAGCCGACCTCGACGCCATCCTGCTCGCCGCCACGACCGCGAGCGACGGCAACGGCGCCGACACCATCCACACAGACGACGACGACACCGCGCTGGTCGGCGTCGGGGCGTGAGGCGAGCGCCATGGAGATCGGACTCGCCATCGCCCAGATCGGGCACTTCGCCGGCCCTGACCACGTCGTCGCCATGGCCGTCGGGGCCGAGGAGCGCGGGTACGCCTCGCTGTGGGCGCTCGACCGTCTCCTCGCCCCCGTGGCACCCCGTTCCGCGTATCCCGGCAACCCTGAAGGCTTGCTGCCCGCGGCGATGGCCGTCGCGCTCGACCCGCTCGTCACCCTGGCGACCGTCGCCGCGTCGACGACCACGATCCGGCTCGGCACCAACGTGCTGGTCGCGCCGTGGTACCGGCCGGCGCTGCTCGCCCGGTCGCTGGCATCGCTGGACGTGATGAGCCGGGGCCGGCTCGACGTCGGGCTCGGCCTCGGGTGGTCGGCCGACGAGTACGACGCCGTCGGCGTGCCACAGCGCGAGCTGGCGAGCCGACAGGACGACCTCCTCGATGCGCTCGAGGCGCTGTGGCGACCGGGCGTCGAAGCCGTCAGCTACGAGGGCCGCGACTTCCGAGTCGCGCCCCTCGAGCTTCCGGCCGAGACCGGTCCAGCAGCCCCGGCCACCGATCCTGCTCGCCGCGTACACGCCCGCAGGACTCGAGCGGGCGGGACGTCGTGCGAACGGCTGGACCCCCGCCGGGCTCGACCTCCCGACGACGGCGGCCATGTGGGGCGTGGTCCTCGCGGCCGCCGAGGCTGCGGGACGCGACCCAGACCAGCTCTCGATGGTCGTGCGCGCCAACGTGCATCACTCGTTGGTGCCGCTCGGAGCGGATCGTCCCACGTACCACGGCTCGGTCGACCAGATCGCGGCGGACGTGCGCGGGGCGCTCGAGATCGGCGCTCGGCAAGTGATCCTCGACCTGCAGTCGTCGACGAGCGAGGTCGAGGAGTACCTGGATCTCGCCGACGCCATCACCGTCGCCGCCCGAGTGGGTGTCGCGGCGTGACGACACATCATCACGAACATCCCACCGCAAGAAAGGCAACGAACCCATGACACGCTCCACCACACAACGGATCGCCACTCTCGCCCTCGCCGCCGTCGCCGTCACCGCCATCGGAGGCACGGTGTCCGGCGCAGGCGACGAGACGCCGGCCTGCCAGACCTGGCACGCCCGCGTCATCGTCGACGACCGCTACCAGCACACCTGGAACCCCGACGACGCGATCGACGGCCGGTACCAACACACGTTGAACCCCGACGACGCGATCGACGGCCGGTACCAACACACGCTGAACCCCGACGACGCAGTCGACGGCCGGTACCAACACACGTTGAACCCCGACGACGCAGTCGACGGCCGGTACCAGCACACGTTGAACCCCGCGGGCGATCCCTCCACCGCCTGCCCGTCGCCGTCTGCGAGGACGCCGTGAACGGCCTCCTTCTCGCTCGGGTCGCACGCGATTCGGGCCCCACGCCGTCGTGGTCTCGTGACGCCGTCCCGTCAAGGCCGTTCGCCCACTCGCACCCCTCCCACCTTGGCCGTGATGCACGGTTCGTCCTTCACGGCGATGGCGCCTCGGCGCTCTACGAGCTGGCCGGCGAATACCGCCACCGACTCGTCACAACCCATCACCACAACCCAACCCAACCCAACACCGCAAGGAGAACCCAATGAACAACCAGTCCCGCACCATCACGACCCGCAGGATCCGGCGGACCACCGTCTTCGGCCTGACCGTCGCCGCTGCCATCACCGGCACCGCGATCGCCGCCTCCGCCCACGGACGACCCGACCCGTCGGGCGCCCTCACCGCCGCCCAACGCAAAGTGATCGTCGAGGCCACCGCCGACTACCGCGACCCCGCCGCCGCGGTCGCCGCCGGCTACCTGCCGACTGACGTGTGTGTCGAGCTCCCCGGCGTGGGCGGCATGGGCTACCACTACGTCCATCCACAGCTCGTTGGCGACACCAACATCGATCCGACGATGCCCGAGGTTCTGGTCTACGCGCCCGACCGCAACGGCCGACCCCGCCTCGCCGCCATCGAGTACCTCCGAGCCGACGCCGACGGCGACGTCGCCACCGACGAGGACCGACCGACCCTGTTCGGAGAACCGTTCGAGGGACCGATGGAGGGCCACGAACCCGGCATGCCCGTCCACTACGACCTCCATGCCTGGGTGTGGAAGAAGAACCCCGCCGGCGAGCTCGCCGCCTGGAACCCCGCCGTCGACTGCCCCTGATCGCCTACCAGAAGGCCCGGAAACGCAGTGTTTCCGGGCCTTCCAGTTGGTGGCGTTCGGATACCATCATTTTTACAATATTCGTTTCATTTCTGATCGATATGCCGTAGAGTCGGCACGTGAACTTCGTTCATCCCGTGCAGGCAGTGATCCCGGGGGCCCAGGGTCGAGTGCTTGCGGTGCTCGCGGAGACCACCGCTGAGCTCAACCTCAGCACCCTGGCTCGGCTCGCAGACGTCAGCGTGGCTCAGGCGTCACGCGTCATGCCCGGCCTCGTCGAGCTCGGTCTCGTCGAACGGCGCGAGGTGCCACCCTCGTCGCAGTTCCGGCTGGTCCGCGAAAACGTCGCAGCACAGGCGGTGGTCAACCTCGCTCGGTCACGGGATGCCGCCCTCAGTCGCATCGGCGCGGCGGCGAACTCACTTCCCCTGTCACCCGTCACCATCATCGTGTTCGGATCATTCGCACGGGGCGAGGCTGACGAACAAAGTGATGTCGACGTAGTCGTCGTGCGACCCGATGACGTCGCCGACGACGACGATGTCTGGGCGTCCGCTGTCGAACGTTGGCGCAACGAAGCCCGGGCCATCACCGGCAACCGCGTCCAGGTTCTCGAGGTCGGCCACACCGAAGTGCGCACGCGGCTCGCCAGCGACACGACGCTGTGGCGCGACGTCATGCGAGACGGAATCGCGGTGCACGGACTCGCGATCGATGAACTACTCGACCGCGTCGATGCCTAGGCCGACCCGAACCAAACCGGTATCGAGTGCACAGGTTCGAGCGTATGCAGGCAAAGCCGACGAGTTCGCAGACGCCGCAGCGAGCGAGGTGCTCGCTGGCCGGTACATCGCAGCGACCAGCTTGGCGATTCATGCGGGGATCAATGCTGCGGACGCCGTCTGCGGTGCTCGCCTCGGCGAACGAGCCGCCGCAGACGATCACGATCAGGTGCTCTCGTTGCTCCGTCAAGCGGGTCCCGACGGCGCGAA
The DNA here is from genome assembly GCA_963722415.1 of Ilumatobacteraceae bacterium. Taxonomy (GTDB): domain Bacteria; phylum Actinomycetota; class Acidimicrobiia; order Acidimicrobiales; family Ilumatobacteraceae; genus JALOLG01. The sequence continues at coordinate 32,761 of CAVRNI010000044.1, read as the reverse complement.
GGTCGAGAAAGAGCTTCGGCGGCTACTGCCGCTCAAGACGAAAGCCGAGTACGAGCCCGATGATGTCGCCCCCGGAGTCGCCACGCACGCGGTCGAGCGTGCTGAACGATGCGCCCAGGTCGCCCGTGCCGTTGCGGCAGCCCTTCGCTGAGCAATCGGATCGGCGACTTCCCATCAGCGGCGGTCCCTCAACCAAGTAGGCGAGCACTGATTGTGTGACGTGCTCCTGCGAGAATAGGTAATGCGACGAGGGCTGCCGTGATCGACGAAGGCCACACGTCGTCGCGTCGCGGCGCAGCACGCCTGGTGACTGCCGATGGGTGACGTGATGGTGGTCGGAGTGACGCACTATCCCCCGTTGTCGATGCTCGACGCCGACATGGCCGGCATCCTGCGTCGAACGCTGCAGGATCCGGGCATCCCCGAGGCGGTGAAGGATCCAGCGTCGTGGCCCGCGGCGATGCGCGCCGAATGGGGCGACGACGAGGCCGTCGCCTCGGCCGCCACTCACCGGGCCGCGTTGGTCGACGGGTTGCGCCGCGTGCGCGCCTCACTCGACGAGTTCGACCCCGACGTCGTGCTCGTGTGGGGCGACGACCAGCACGAGAACTTTCAGGACGACCTCATTCCCCCGTTCTCGGTGCTGTGCTACGACGACATCGAGGTGCGCCCGTGGGCCCAGGCCGCCGAGTCGGCGATGATGGCCGGCAAGACCAACGTGTGGGGTGAGCCGAGCGACCTCGTGCGCACGATCCGCGGCGCTCACGAGACCGGCCGGTGGCTCGTCGAGGAGCTGATCGGAAGCGACTTCGACGTCGCCTACGCCTACCGCCCGCTGCACCACCCGGGCCTTGCCCACGCGTTCTTGAACACGGTGCTGTACCTCGACTACGACCGCATCGGGTTCGAGTGGCCGGTCATCCCCATGCCACTCAATTGCTACGGCCGCAAGGTGGTGGGCGCCAAGGGTTTCATGACATCGATGGCCGACGACATCCGCCCCGACCCACCCTCGCCGTCACCACAGCGCCTCCATGCCCTCGGCGCCGCCGTCGCACGCGCGTTCGCGTCGTCGGGTCACCGCGTCGCGCCGATTGCCTCCTCGTCGTGGTCGCACGCCTTCCTGGTCGACCACACGTATCGACTACGGCCCGACACCCCCGCCGACCGCGACCTCTACGACGCACTCGTCGCCGGCGACCAGGACGCGTGGTTGGCGGCCACCTTGGCTGACATCGAGCATGCCGGCCAACAGGAGCTGCTCAACTGGTTCACCGCGATGGGTGCCGTGCAGGAACTTGGCCTCACGTTGGAATGGAGCACCTTCGTCGAAACCCACTGCTTCAACAGCAACAAGGTCTTCGCCATCTGGCGGTGACTCTGCTCGTGGCCCTCTCCACCCCGGAACTCGTGTCTGGCAGCGCTACCTGGTTTGGGCCGCCAGGAACGATTCGAGGAGCGCGAGGTAGCCGGGGGCGAGTTGCGTCTTGCGGGCGACGTCCGGATGACGCTCCGCGATGAACAGGCCGTGGTCGGCGAGGGGGAACACCACCAAGCCGTTCTCCACCGATCGCGGGAGATGACGGGCGAACAGCTCGGCGCTCTCCCACGTGTCGACCTGCGTGTCACCGCCGCCGAACATCGCCAACGTCGGGCAGGTGACCGACCGCAACACCGACACCGGATCGAAGTCGAGAATGCGACCGATGAATGCCAGCTTCGCCGGATCGTCGTAGGCGAAGGCGACCGTCGAGTGCCACTCGCGATCCGACAGCTCGGCCTGGCGCGCGAGGATCGACTCGACCGGCTCGCCGCGCCGCAGACGCTCGGCGCGTTCGTCGACCCAACCCATCGCTTCGTCCAAGTCGGCGCTCTCCAACCCCAGCACTCGCAGCTCCGTCTCCAGGCGGCCGCGCTCCTGCACCGCTGGGCTGACGCCCGGACCCGAGTGCGAGATCACGAAGCCGACCTCGTCACTCGTCGCTGCCGCCAGCAGCGCCACCCACCCGCCCTGGCTGACGCCGTAGAAACCGACCGGTTGTCCGGCGACAGCCGGATGCCGCCGCAGGACGTCGAGTGCCGCCAAGCTCTCACGCGCTCGGTCGTCAATCGACTGGGCGGTCCAGTGCCCAGGCGATCCGCCACAGCCGGGCTTGTCGTGGCGCAGTACGACGGCGCCGGCATCGGCGATCCACTCGGGCCAACCGCCCCACTCATCCCGCGCGCCGTCGCCCGAGCCGTCGACCAACACCACGCCCGGTAGCGGCCGATCCGCGTCAGCAATGCGGATGACGGCGTGGAGCTCGCCCAGATCGGTGGGCACCACGGCATCGACTTCGACGACCATCGACGAAAGCTACGGCACCCGTCGCCCACGCCGGCGGCGGACTCTGCGCCGCCCACCAAGGACACCGAGGTGAACGGAAACCCCGTCTGTGAGAAAGTCCGTTACCGCGACGTCACCGGAGATGGCGTCGGTCAATTTGTCAAAGGCTGAGATCGAACACCCGGCGCAACAGAGGACACAGGTTGGCTCGGCCGGCTCTGGGAAGGGTTGTAGAACGTGCTCGCACCGCGAAGAATGCCCGACAATCGGGTACCCGTCTACTACAAGGGTGGCGACGGTATCGACAGGTTTCGGGTGGAACCTGGAGGCTTCCGCGGGCCGGAGGACTGGGTCGGCTCGTTGACGCGGCTGCCGCAGTCGTTGCTGGGTGCCGATGTTTCTCGTGACACTGGTTTGTCCGTGACGGTCGAGTCCGAAAGCCTCCGCGACCTCGTCGACCGTGACCCCCACGGGTGGCTGGGCCGGAACCTGTTCGAGCGGTTCGGAGGCGAGAGTGGACTGCTGGTCAAGCTCCTCGATGCCGGTGAGCGCCTCCCCGTGCATTGCCACCCCACTCGGTCGTTCGCGGCGAGAAACCTCGAGAGTGTCTTTGGTAAGACCGAGGGCTGGATCATCATGGACGCAACTCCTGGTGCCAAGGTTTGGCTCGGCCTGCGGGAGGACATCGATCGCGCAACGCTTCGGCGTTGGATCGAGGGTCACGACGTAGCCGCCATGCTCTCGGCAATGAATGAATTCGACGTCGAGCGCGGCCAGGTGTACTTCGTCAAGGCGGGACTTCCCCACTCGATCGGCCCGGGCGTGACCTTGACAGAACTCCAAGAGCCGACGTCGTTCTCGGTGCTCGCCGAGTACGAGAACTTCGGGGTCACCGAAGATCAAGCAACTCTTGGTCTCGGCTGGGAGGTCGCGGCTCTCGTGCTTCGATCTCGGTGGATATCGGGGTGAGCGGATCTCCGAGCTTGTTCCAGCTCGGGTGGAATCCTCGCGTCAAAGTGGCGGAACGGTATTCGACCTCTTCCCGCCTGAGGCGAGCACGTTCTTTTCCGCCCGCCTCGTCAGATGTTCGGACCGTGTCGAACTCGACCAGCCGAGCTTCGCAGTTCTCGTCGTCACCCAGGGTTCCGGTCGACTCGGTTGGGACGGTGGCTCGGAACCCGTTCAACGAGGGGAGACGTGGGTTGTGCCATTCGGTGCGGGACCGTTGAGTTTCACAGGCACCGTCGAAACCCTCGTCTGCCTGCCTCCGGAGGGATGAGATCGCCGCGGGCTCGCACGTTGACCCCTCGTCGGCGAACATTATAGAGTTCGGCCGACGGCAGCCGGCCCCGCTGCCAGGGGGAGCGGTGCGATCGGTGATCACCAACTCGGCCACGTCGACTCGGTACGCGAGGAGCATCGAGGAGCACGCCCGGCGCTCGCGTGTCATCGCCGGTGGCGTCAACTCGAACGTTCGGCTCGCGAGTCGCCCGGCGCCGCTCACGTTCGAGCGCGCCGCCGGCGCGCACCTGTGGGACGTCGACGGGAACGAGTACATCGACTATGCCGGCGGCATGGGCCCGATGCTCCTGGGGCACAATCACCCACGCGGTCCTCGCTGCCGTACGGCAAGCGCTCGAGGTCGGCCAGTGCTTCGCCGGACAGAACGAGTTCGAAGCGGAGTTCGGCGAACGTCTCGTCGCCGCCGTGCCGTGGATCGAGAGCATCCGGATCGGACTCACGGGATCGGAGATGGACCTGCTCGCCGTGCGCATCGCGGGGCTGTCACCGGGCGCGCGCGAGGTGCTCCGGTTCGTCGGCCACTACCACGGATGGCTCGACCCGCTCCTGGTCGGCGCCGGACCCGTGCCGGAACCGTTCGGCCACCCCCCGGTCGGATTGGGGCAGTCGGTCGCCGCTTCCGACGAGGTGATCATCTGCGAGTGGAACGACCTCGCCGTCGTGGAGCAGGTGTTGAGCACCGAGGAGATCGCATGCGTGCTCATGGAGCCGGTGATGTGCAACACCGGGTTGATCCCACCCGCCCCGGGCTACCTGGAGGGTGTCCGCGAACTGTGCCGGCGCCACGGAGCGTTGCTCGTGATCGACGAGGTGATCACCGGCTTCCGACTCGGCCTGACCGGGGCGCAAGGCCGCCTCGGCATCCAGGGTGACATCACGCTGTACGCCAAGGCGGTGGCGTCCGGGTACCCGATGGCGGTGCTGGGGACGACCCAGGAGCTCCTGAGCGCCGTGGGTCGCGGCGAGGTGAACCACTCCGGCACCTACAACGCGAGCGTGCTCTCCGTCGCCGCCGGTGTGGAGACGCTGCGGATCCTCGTCGAGACGGATCCGTATCCGGAGCTCGAACAGCGCACGACCCGACTCGTCGACGAGCTGCGCTCGATCGGAGCGCCAAAGGGTCTCACCATCGACCACATGGGCGGCTCGCTGTTCCAGTTCCGATTCGGGGCGCGAGACACGATTCGCTCCCTCGCTCAGTACGTGGAGCAGTCCGACCAACCGCTGCTCATGCGATTCCTCGACGCGCTCCAGGATTGCGGTGTCCGACCGACGAGTCGCGGGATGTGCTTCGTGTCGACCGCGGACGATGATGCGGTCATCGACGCGACGATCGAGCGCACGTCCGCCGCGCTCGCGACGATCTGATCGGGCTTGCGCCGGTGACGCTCCGGGGCGGGCGAACGTCAGTGGCTCTCGCGGGTCACCTCGGAGCCCGACGAGCCGACCAGGAAGTCGAGGTCGCACCCCTGATCGGCCTGGAGTACGTGGTCGACGTACAGGCGCGTCCATCCGCGCGTGGCGACCGGTGGTTCCGGCTGCCGGGCACTGCGACGGCGCGCCAGCTCGTCGTCGTTCACGTGGAGGGTCAGTCGTCGACCTCGCACGTCGAGCGTGATCAAGTCACCCGTCCGCACGTCCCCCAGTGGCCCTCCAGCCGCCGACTCCGGCGCGACGTGCAGCACGGTCGTGCCGAACGCCGTCCCACTCATCCTCGCGTCGCTGATGCGCACCATGTCGCGCACTCCCGCTGTCAGCAGTCGCGCTGGGATCGGCATGTTGCCGACCTCGGGCATGCCCGGGTAACCACGCGGGCCGCAGCCCCGGAGCACGAGCACGCTGTCGGGCGTGACGTCGAGGTCGGGCTCGTCGATGCGCGCCTTGAAGTCCTCGATCGAGTCGAACACGAAGGCCGGGCCGGTGTGCTCCAGCAACTCCGGTGATGCAGCCGACGGCTTCACCACCGCACCGTGCGGGCAGAGGTTCCCGCGAAGGACGGCGATTCCCGCCTCAGCGATCAGTGGGTCGTCCAACGAACGGATCATCGTCGGGTCGCTGGTCATGCAGCCGTCCCACGACGCACGGATCGGCGTCCCCGACACCGTCAGCGCGTCGACGTGCAGCAACGGCTCGAGCTCGCGGAGGAGGGCCGGCAGTCCGCCGGCTTCGAAGAAGTCCTCCATGAGCCGTGACCCGGCCGGCATGATGTCGACGAGGAGCGGCAAGCGCGAGCCGACACGGTCGATGTCGTCGAGTGTGAGCGGGACGCCGACGCGTCCGGCGAGGGCGAGCAGGTGGATCACCGCATTGGTCGACCCGCCGATCGCGGACAGCACGCGGATGGCGTTCTCGAACGCCTCCATCGTGAGGATGCTGCTCGGTCTCAGGTCCTCCCGGACCATCTGGACGACTCGCCGACCGGTGAGATGAGCGAGTCGCCTGCGTCGCGTGTCCGGAGCCGGGAGGGCGGCGCTCTGCGGAAGCGTCATCCCGAGCGCCTCTGCCATCGACGCCATCGTCGACGCCGTCCCCATCGGGTTGCAGTGCCCCGCGCTCCGCGTCATCGAGGACTCGGTCGCGACGAACTCCTCGGCGCTCATCAATCCGGCGCGGACGTCCTCGCTCATGCGCCACATGTCGGTCGCGGAGCCGAGGGGCTTGCCGTGGTGACGCCCCGTCAGCATCGGCCCACCGGTCAGCATGATCGCCGGGAGGTCCACTGACGCGGCCCCCATCAGCATCGCCGGCGTGGTCTTGTCGCAGCCCGACAGCAGCACGACGCCGTCGAGCGGATTGCATCGCAACGACTCCTCGACGTCCATCGCCATCAGGTTGCGCAGCAACATCGCGGTCGGCTGGATCAAGGTCTCGCCCAGCGAGGTCACCGGGAACTCGAGTGGCACGCCGCCCGCTTCCCAGACCCCGCGCTTGACGTGCTCGGCGAGGTCGTCGAGGTGTTGATTGCAGGGCGTGAGATCGGACGCCGAGTTGCAGATGCCGATCATCGGCTTGCCGGAGAACACGTCGTCCGGCAGGCCGCGCTTCATCCAGCTGCGGTGGATGTAGTTGTCGCGCGACGACCCTTCGTACCACCGCTGCGTTCGCAACGAGACCGGTGTTCCCTCGACCTGGCTCATGATCGCCACGTTTCCAGCGGATCCAGCGGGAACATCGGGCGCGGAATGCGGGACCACGGCAGGGACGTCACGTCCGACTGCGTCGGACCTGGAGTCGCGACGCGGACGAACGTCGTCGTGATCTCCTTCATGTACTGGAAGTTGGAGGCGGTCTTCATCACGATCATCTTGTACTCGCTGGGCTCGACGCCCAGGTTGCGGTAGACACCCGGGTGGATGCCGCCGACGCCGGGGTACTCGGTCACGAGCACGGTCACGTCGCCGATCTCCACGATCGCCGCCTTCCCCATGTCGACCGAGCCCTGTGGCAGGCCCGCAAGCGAGACGGGTCCGTCGCCCGCAGCGCGTCGCGTTCCGATGACGGGCACCGGCGAGGAGAACGAGTTCGACCAACCACCGAGGTCGATGCTGACGCGGTCACCGTCGCGGTGCTCGCTCAACCGGCGCGCCGCCACGGGATCGGTGACGGGCACCAGTGCGTTGTGGCTGAGCGGCGTCTGCAGGAGCGCATCGAGGATCACCGTGCTGTCACCAGGCGATCCCCCGAGGACCGAATCGCCCGTGTCGCTCAGCAGGACCGTGCCGCGACCGGCGTCGTCGGCGAACGCGATCGCCTCGTGGGTGCCGTAGCTCTCCTGCTCCAGGAAGCGGAGCCTCATGCCCCATGCGAGGTCACCCAACTCGTCGGCGAGCGCCTCTGCCGCCGGTCGATCGTCGTCGCTGACCACCACGACCGACCACCCGGCTTCTTCGACGTCGAGCCAGGGCTGCATCGGGAACAGCGAGACGGACAGTGCACGCCCGTCGTGCTCCATGCTCCGTGCCCGGTCGAACCACTCCTTCATCGGGCCGCGCGCCGTCAGGTACTGCTCCTGGTGCGTGATCATCGGGAGCTTCCGCCACGCCACGGTCGGATGCACCTCTCCCGAGATGTGACGCAGTGCGAGACGGGTGAGGTCGCGCGCCGTTTCGAACGGGTCGTGCGGCTGGGTGCGGAACGCCATCAGGACGTCGGAGTGCTCGATCATCTCGGTCGTGACGTTGGCATGGTGGTCCAGCATGAGCGCCAGCGGAACGGAGCGCCCCACCACCTCGCGGATCATGGCCAGCACGTGTCCTTCCACGTCGTCCACGCCGTCGGCCGATGCCGCACCGTGCAGCAGGACGACCAGCCCATCGACGGGCAACGACTCCTGCAATCGCACGCGGATGCGGCCGCAGAGCCCGTCGAGCGTCGCTCGGCTCAGTCGCCCGCCCGATTGCGCATCGGCCCGCAGCACGGGCATCGTGCGAACGTCCAGGCCGCTATCCCGAACGGCCGCGAGGTAGCCGGCGATCGGCCCGCACGGATCGAACCGGCTGAGCATCGCCTCGCCCTCGAGCAGGGCGACCTTCTCGAAGTCGGCGAGCGTGGTCGGCACCGGGTTGAACGTGTCGGTCTCCTGCATCAGGTGAATCAACGCGATGCGTATGGGCTGGTGTGGGCGTCGCACGCGACCTCAGTAGTGGACCCAGCCGCCGTCGACGTTGATGACCTGCCCGGAGACGAAGCTGCTCTCGTCGGAGGCCAGGAAGACGAACGCTCCCGTCAGGTCGTCCGCGAACCCGCGCCGCGGGATGCACTGCCGTTCGGCGGACAGCGCCTCGAGCTCCGCTTCGTCGAAACCCAGTTCGATCTCCTGCTCGGTGCGGATCGCACCGGGCATCACGCTGTTCACCCGGATCCCGTCCTTGCCCACCTCACGGGCGAGGGCGCGGGTGAACCCGATGAGTCCGGCCTTCGACGACACGTAGTCGAGCAGCCCGGCCATGCCGAGGTTGACGGTCACGCTCGTGACGGTGATGATGCTGCCGCCGCCCCGGCGCAACATGCCCTCGTAGCACGCCTGGGCGCACAGGAACGCACCTCGGAGGTTGACGGCGAGGGTGTGGTCCCACTGCTCCTCCGAGATGCTGTGCCACGGGAGGCGGTTCGAGTACGCGGCGTTCGTGACCAGCACGTCGATGTCGCCGAACTCGCGCTGCGTGGTGGCGATGACCTCGTCGATCTCCGCGCGCGAGGTGACGTCGGCGGACAACCGGATCGCGCGGCCCCCTGCGGCGGTGATGGACGCGACGACGTCGTCGGCGACACGCTCCATCTGCTCGTCGGGGTACGAGCTGACGACGACGCTCGCGCCCTCATCCGCGAAGGCTCGGGCGACGGCCGCACCGATCCCCCACGACGCTCCCGTGATCGAGCGCTGGTGCGACCGTCGAGCCGCCGGGGGGTCGACCCCGACGAGGCGGTCACCAGACGCTCCAACCACCGTCGACGATGAGGTTCGCCCCGTGGACGAAGCGACGAACCTTCCGACGCGAGGAAGACCACCGAGGTGACGTAGTCCTCCGGCAGGCTGTTCCGACCGACCGGCGTCTGCGCGGCCAGCTGCTCCCACAACTCGGGCTCCCCGTCCGGGGTCTCCGTCCACGTGATCATGCCGGGGCTCAACGTGTTGACCGTGACGCCGGTGCGGCCGAGCTGGCAGGCGAGATAGTTCGTCAGTCCGATGAGGCCGTGCTTGGCCGCGGTGTAGGCGCCGGCGCCGGCGTTCCGCCCGGTGTTGTCGGGGTTCTGACCGATCGAACCGTAGATCGGACGAGATGTTGATGACGCGCCCCCACCCACGCTGCACCATCTTCGGGGTGAGCAGGCTTGCACAGCCGTTCGGCGGCGATGACGTTGATCTCGTAGGTGTCGCGCCACTCCTGCGTCGTCTGCTGCCCCCACGGCTTCGTGTGGGGGTCGCCGCCGGCGTTGTTGACCAGGATGTCGATCGGCTCGGCGATCTCGTCGAGCTCGCTCGTACACCTCGTCGGAGGTGAGGTCGCCGACGATGTAGCGGTGCGGCGGCCCCGAGCGTCGCAGAAGGTGTCGGCGAGCGCGCGCTCGCTGCGGGCGAGGCCGATCACCGTCGCACCGTGGGCGGCGAGGCCGTGGACGAGCCCGCGTCCGAGACCGTAGCCACCCCCGGTGACCAGCGCCGTGTGGCCGCTGAGGTCGAACAGGTTCTTCCCGTCGGTCATGCCATCGCTCCTTCCTGTTCTTGAGCCCCGATCTGGCCGCACGACCGGCGAGGGAGCCCTCCGGAGTGACCCTTGCGCTCTCGCTGCAACCTATAGTACGAATGCTATAAGCTTGGGAACCCACTTCTCAAGGGGGACCATGAAGGCATCTCGAAGGACCCGCGGGCAAGGTCGCCGCCGACTCGCTCTCGCTCTCGCTGCCACGCTCGCTCGCTGCCTGCGGCGGCGACGACGACGACAGCGCAGCGGACGACACCGTCACCGCCGACACCGACAGCGCCGACACCGCTGCGACAGACGACACGGCTGCGCGCAGATGACACCGCTGCGACGACGACACCGCCACCGCCGACACCGCCACCGCCGACACCGGCGCAGCGGACGACGGGAAGTCGAGACGCTGATCGCGACGCTGCCGCAGGAGCCGGCGAGCTGGAACTACTGGGAGGTCGGCGCCAACGCCCTGCGTGTGCCGACGTTCTATAATGTTCAGGAAGCGCTCGTCGAGGTGAAGCCTCGACGGGAGCATCGTCCCGATGCTCGCCGAGGAGTGGTCGATCAGCGAAGACGGCCTGACGTACACGTTCACGATCCGCGAGGCCAAGTTCCATGACGGCTCCGATCTCGACTCGGCCGACGTCGTGTACTCGATGAAGAAGAACGCCGAGTCGCCGCTGAGCAAGCTGAGCGCGGCCACACCAACGTGACGAGGTCGAAGCGACTGGACGCCGCACCGTGGAGATCATGCTGAGTCAACCGAGTGCGTCGTTCTCGAAGGAGATGGGCATCTCTGCCGGCTACGTCGTTCCCGAGAACTCCCTCGAAGACAACGACGCCAACAGGTGATGATCGGCACCGGTCCGTTACGTGTTCAGCGACTACAAGCCTGACACGAGCCTCACGTTGACCCGTTTCGAGGACTACTGGGGCGAGAAGCCCTATTTCGAGGTCATCGACTGGCGCTTCGTCGACGATGAGACGGCAGCCCTCAACGGTCTGCTAGCCGGTGAGTACGACTTCGTCACCGCGGTGCTCGCCGAGGGCATCGAACGCGTCGCCACGTTCTCCGAGGATGACAACTTCAAGGTCTCTTCGAGAGCGCTGGTGAGGTCTCGTACATGTGGCTCAACGTGAACGAGGAGGCGTTCCAGGACATTCGGGTCCGCCAGGCGTTCGCCCACGCGATCAACCGCGACGAAGCGATCGAGGTGTACGACGGCTATGCCGACCCGACCTGCTTGATGGTCGTGCCGTACGCAGAGCCCTACAACAGCGACTACTGCCCGTACCCGTACGACCCGGACGCGTCCAAGGCGCTGCTGGCGGAAGCCGGCTACGAGGACCTCGAGGTCGACTACCCGTTCGCCAATGTGGCGTCGCATCCATTCACGATGGAAGTGCTGACGCAGCAGCTCGGAGCAGTGGGCATCACGGTCAACAGCCGTAGCCAGGAACTCACTACGTGGCTGGACACGACATGGGCGCAGGGCGACTACGGGATGAGCGAGATCCGTGACTCGGCCAACATCCTCCAGTACGGCTGCAAGGGCGGCCGCGAGCCGTTGGGCAAGAGCTCCGAACTGTGTATCCCCGAGTTCGAGGACCAGCTGGCCGTTGCAGACTCCTTCACGGACAATGACGAGTACCTCGCCGCCATGTCCGACCTGGTGAAGACCTTCGCCGATCTGGCGTGGGTCACGGTCATCGCTGCACCGAGGGTGCCGCAGATCATGCGTGGCGATCTCGAGGGGATCCAGGAAGTTCGAATCAACAACGCCGTCGACGTTCGCTCGGCGCGTTGGTCCGACTAGCGACACAGCATGACGGCGCGATCCCCCACTCGCGCCGTCATGCAGAGCTAGCCCCCTCTGGTGTGGTGGTTCGGTGTGCTAGCGCTCGACCACCATGTGTGTCGACGGTCGGCATCACGCCGCTAGACGGTCATTGACGATCTGCATGCAACGATGCAGGAGAGACTCATGATCCGCTACATACTCCGCTCACTGTTCACGTTGGCGTTTGCGGCGCTCGTGGGGTCGATCGCTGTGTTCGCCCTCGTCAACATGCTCGGCGGCGACATCGTGACGGTGCTGCTCGGTCGTGAGGCCGGTCCGGGCGACGTGGAGTTCATGCGCGAGGAGCTCGGTCTGGACCGGCCGTTGGTCGTGCAATACCTGGACTGGCTCCGGGGGGTCGTGACGGGCGACCTCGGAACCTCGTACGGCAGCGGGTACGACATCTCCGACGAGATCTTGCGTCGCATGGGCCCCACGCTCATGCTCACGATCGGCACGCTGCTCGTCGCCATTCCACTCTCGTTGGTGCTCGGCACCTACTCGGCGATCAACGTCAAGAAGGTCCGCGGTGGAGTTGTCGACGTCTTCACTCAAATCGGCATCTCGATCCCCGCGTTCTGGGCCGGTCTGTTGTTGGTTCTCGTGTTCGGGGTGCGGCTGGGGTGGCTGCCCACGGGTGGATACGTACCCTTCACCGAGGACCCCATCGAGTCGATTCGCTCGGTGATTCTTCCCGTGATGGCGCTGAGCCTGGGCGTCACGTCGGTGTGCACGCGGTACGTCCGCACGGCGATGATCGATGTGATGAACGAGGACTTGATCCGGTCGGCGAGGGCCGCGGGCCGTACCCGGCGTGGTGCTGCGCTCGTGCACGGGGTGCGCAACGCATCGATCCCGTTGGTCACCGTGGCAGCTCTGCAGTTCGGTTTCTTGATCGCCGGCGTGGTTGTCGTGGAGAACGTCTTCGTGATCCCGGGTATCGGTCGTCTGATCGTCACCGCGACGCTCGGTCGCGAGATCCTCGTGGTGCAGTCGCTGGCACTGGTGATCATGATGATCATCCTGATCCTCAACTTCTTGGTCGACATCTCGTATGGCTTCCTCGACCCGCGAATCCGAGACAAAGAGGCCGCCCGTGATTGAGATACAGCCGATCGACGCCGACGCGGGGACACCGCCCACTCCGACCGAGCGGAGATCGTTGGGACGGCGCCTACGTCGTTGGCCGATCACGCTCTACATCGGTGGAACGCTGGTGTCGCTGTTCGTACTCGTGGCTCTGGTGTCGTTCGTGTGGACTCCGTACCCGCCGAATCAGCTGAACCTGACGAACCGTCTGGCGAGCCCGGGTACCCCGGGATTCCCGTTGGGCACGGATCGAGCGGGGCGCGACGTCGTCACCGAGCTCATGCTCGGGCGCGCGGAATTCCCTGTATGTGAGCGTCGTTTCCACGGTCGTCGCGATGGTCGTCGGCGCCACGATCGGGCTCATCATCGCCGGGTCGCATCGCCGCGTGCAAGGTCCGTTGATGCGCCTCGTCGACGTCGGGCTCGCGTTCCCGGGCATCCTGATCGCCCTCGTCCTGGCCGCCAAGTTGGGGGCCGGCAACACCACCGCGACGATCGCGATCATCATTTGGCAGGTGCCGGTCGCCGCTCGTGTCACGGTCGGCCCGGCGCGCCAAGTGCTCGCCCTCGACTTCGTCGAGGCGGCCTACGGGTACGGGCGACGCAGGTCGTACGTGATGCGGCGGCACGTGCTCCCCAACATCAGCCCACTCCTGATCGTGCTCGCTTCCGTCATGTTCGCGGCCGCGATTCTCATCGAAGCGGCGCTGGCCTACCTCGGCGTCGGCGTCCAGCCACCGACCTCCTCATGGGGACGGTTCCTCAACGAGACGCAGTCACTGCTCGAAGCGGCTCCATACCTCATGTTCTTCCCTGGGCTGGCCATCGTCCTCACCGCGCTCGGGTTCAACCTGCTCGGTGACGGCCTGCGGACTGTGCTCGATCCGCAGCAATCGCGAAGTGGGCTCTCCTGATGCTCGAGCTCGACGACCTGCGGGTGCGGATCGACGGACGCGAGATCATCCACATCGACCGGCTCGTGCTCGAGCCCGGCACCCGTCTCGGGCTCGTCGGCGAATCCGGATCCGGCAAGACAATGACGGCAACGGCCATCGCCGGGCTCCTCCCCGACGAAGCCAAGGTGTCCGGCTCCGTCCGGTTCGCCGGTCGCGAGCTGCTCACGATGGACGACCGCCAGCTCTCCGAGATCCGCGGCCGGAAGATCGGATTCGTGTTCCAGGACCCGGCTCGCTCGCTGAACCCCATGATGCGGATCGGACGGCAGGTCTCCGAAGCCATCCGCCTCCACACGAAGCTCAAGAAGGCCAGCCGTTGCCGACAAGGTCATCGAACTGCTCGAGCAGGTCCAGTTGCCCGACCCTGCGGCACTGGTGCGTCGGTACCCGCATCAGCTCTCTGGCGGCCAGCAGCAACGAGTGATGATCGCCGCGGCGATCGCAGCCGACCCCGAACTGCTCATCGCCGACGAACCAACGACGGCGCTCGACGTCACCGTCCAGGAGGAGATCCTCCGGCTGCTCATCTCATTGAGCGAGCAACGCAAGATGAGCGTCCTGTTCGTCAGCCACGACCTCGGGGTGATCCGCTTCGTGTGCGACCGCGTCGCGGTGATCTACGGCGGGCACGTCGTCGAGACGGGTTGGGTCGAGGACGTGATCGCGAATCCGAAGCACCGGTACACCAACGCGTTGCTCGCGGCGAACCCCGGGATGCCGAAGGACGGCAAGTTCTCGGCATTCATCGGGCAGCGGTTACAGACCATCCCCGGCTCGGTGCCCGCAGTCGGCAACTTCCCCACTGGCTGCCGGTTCCGGAATCGCTGCGTGTACGCGACGGGGCCCTGCACGGCCACGCCCGAACCGGTGACGGTGGGGAGCGACCACCGGTACTCGTGTTGGAATCCTGCCGTGGACGGATGACCGTCATGTCACTCGTCGAAGTCAGCGGCATGTCGTTCTACTACCCCCGGGCCCGTCTCGGCGCGAACAACGAAGGCTGGACGCTCAAGGACATCTCGCTCGACGTCCGAGCCCCAATCAACCCTCGGCGTCGTTGGTGAGTCGGGTTCTGGCAAGTCGACACTCATCCGTGTCATGTGCGGTCTGCTGCGTCACCAACGCGGCACGGTGCGCTTCGACGGTAGCGACATCTCCGAGCTCAAGGGTCGAGACGCCTTGGAGCTGCGTCGTCGCAACCAGATCGTGTTCCAGAACCCGCGCCGGTCGTTGGATCCGAGGATGACCGTGCGACGGTCGTTGAGTGAGCCGATGCGGGCGTTGCAGGATCGCACTCCGCAAGACGCCGAGCTCGTCACATGGCTGGAGCGTGTGGGCCTCGGGCGCGAGGTCCTCCCACGATTCCCGCACCAGCTCTCGGGAGGACAGCTTCAACGCATCGGGATCGCGCGATCGCTGTCCGTGAACCCGACGGTCCTGTACGCCGACGAGCCGGTCAGCGCACTCGACGTCTCGGTACAGGCGCAGGTCCTCAACCTCCTGATGGACCTCCGTGAGGAGCTCGGTCTCACCCTGGTGATGGTGTCACACGACATCGGTGTGGTCTGCCGGATGTGCGCCGAGATCATCGTCATGCGCGAGGGAATCATCGTCGAGTCCGGACCCACCGACGCAGTGCTCGGCGCGCCCGAGTCGGACTACACACGTGCCCTGCTCCATGCCGCGCACGCAGCGAGCCTGGACCGAGATTCGGCTGACGGATGACCACCATTTTGTCCCGATCGCAGCAGGATCACTTCGAGCGGGAGGGGTATGTCGTCGTCCGTGGCGCGCTCGACCCGGACCGCTACATCGCGCCGATCCTGCGCGAGTACGAATCGGTGCTCGATCGTCTGGCTGAACACCTGCTCGTCGCAGCACGGATCACCAGCCTGTACGACGACCTGCCGTTCGGCGAACGATTCGTGGAGATCTGCGCCGAGTCCAACGAGACCAACGCCCAGTTCTTCGACTTCTCGTTGCCGCAGGCCGGCGTTCGACACGACACCCCGATGTGGCACGGTCCGGCGGTGTTCGACATGCTGCGGTGTCCCGACGTGCTCGATCTGGTCGAAGGCTTCATCGGACCCGAGATCTACTCGAACCCGGTGCAGCACGTGCGTATCAAGGCTCCGGAGTCTCGCGAGGCACGCGACTCCGTGACCGGCGCGTTGAAGATGGGAGCCACGAACTGGCACCAGGACAACGGCGTCGTGCTGCCGGAAGCCGACGACACGCAGATGCTGACGGTGTGGTTCCCGCTCACGCACGTAGGGGTCGAGCACGGCTGCCTCCAGGTCGTACCCGGCTCGCACCGCCGGGGGCTGATGGCGCACTGCCCCGCCGGCCCGGGAGGCCTCCAGGTCCCCGAACACATCGGGCCGCGCGACGGGGCGACCCCGATCCCGATGGATCCCGGCGACCTGCTGTTCGTCCACAAGCTGACGTTGCACAACTCGCTCCCTAATCTGAGCGACGAAGTCCGGATCAGCTTCGACCTGCGGTACAACCCGATCGGGCAGCCCACCGGCCGCGACGCGTTCCCCGGCTTCGTCGCCCGGAGCCGCCGCGCGCCGGAGTCCGAGCTTCGAGATCCCGCCGAGTGGTCGCGTTTGTGGATGGCTGCACGCGAGCAACTCGCCGACGCCGGCGACGACCGGCCGTTCAACCGTTGGAGCGCCGACGCGCCCGTCTGTGCCTGAGCTCGACCGTCACGGGCGCGACGGCGTCCCGAACGGCGTGTACCCCCTGCCGGCGACATGCGACCTCGACGGCGAACAGGGAACCGGCGTGTGGCTGTCGCTGCTGCACGTCGGCGTCGAGGTCGACCCGTGCGGTGGTGATGTACAGCGTGCGCAGCTCGGGCCCGCCGAAGGCGCAGTTCGTGATCCACCCTCCTGGCACCGACACCGTCCGATCGAGCCGCCCGTCGGCGGTGAAGCGCTGCACCACACCACCGTCCCAGAGCGCGACCCAGACGCCGCCCTCCTCGTCGACGCTCAGGCCGTCCGGCATTGCCGAGAACCGGGCGAACTCGCGGACGTCGCGGACGTCGCCGCGCTCGTCGAGCCTCAGCTCGTCGATCCGTCGTAACAACGAGTCGGCGTGGTAGCACCGCAGCCCGTCCGGGCTCCAGTCGATGCCGTTCGACAGTGCCCGATCAGCGAGGACGGCGACGGTGTCGCCCGACTCGTCGACTCGGAACAGCTGCGCACGGCGAGCGCCGGACCGGTCGACCGTTCCCACCCAGAGGCGGCCGTGAGGATCGCACCGCCCGTCGTTGGCGCGGCCGTCCCCGTCCGGCGGCAAGGTGGCGATCAGGGAGCCGAATCGTCCGCCGTTGTCCATCGTCACGACGTCGAGGCCCACGACCGCGACGTACCCGCCGCCAACTCGGGGGACGACGACACTGGCGGCCCGCGCCAACTGCGTGATGTCGTGGTGTCCGTCCGCGTCGAGCCGATGGAACTGCTGCTGATCGACGTCGACCCACAACAGGGTCGCCGTGTCGGCATCCCACGTGACCCCTTCGCCGAGGAGCGACCGGCAGTCGACGGCGACCTCTGCGACCGACGGATGCTTCATGAAACCTCGACCTGTTCGCGGGGCATGACTGACGGTCGCATTCTGCTATAAAGTTCGGAGCGGACCGGTGTCGCCGCACCCCGGCGACCGCCCAACGGTGCGATCGCACGTCACCCGGCCGCACGAACTCGGAGGGGCCTCTCATGTTGATCACTGCGCCGGTACTCATCAAGCCGCGCGAGCAGATGCAAATGATGGAGCTCGAGCTCGACGAACCGCGGTTCGGCGAAGTGCGCGTCAAGATGGTCGCAAGCGGCGTCTGCCACAGCTGCCTCCACGCGTACGACGGCTCGCACACCGGCATCCCGGTGCCGATCGTGCTCGGCGACGAGGGCTCCGGTGTCGTCGACGCCGTCGGGCCCGGCGTGACGCAGCTGCAGCAGGGCGACCACGTGGTGATCTCGTGGGCGCCGACATGTGGCGCCTGCAAGTACTGCAACCTCGGCTATCCGGCGCTGTGCCTCAACACACCGGCGATCGGCATGGTGAACGGGGACGTGACGCTCTTCCACCACGACGGCAACGACGTGTACCACTACGGCCCGGCGACGTACGGCTCGTACATCGTCGTCCCCGAACCGGCCGCCGTGAAGATCCGCAAGGACTTCCCGCTGGAAGACGCCGCCCTGATCGGTTGCTCGGTGGCAACCGGCTTCGGTTCCGCTGTCAACAGCGCGGCCTTGCGTGCCGGGCAGAGCGTCGCCGTGTTCGGTTGCGGCGGTGTCGGACTCAACGCGATCCAGGGTGCGGTCGCGACGGGCGCGTACCCGATCATCGGGGTCGACGTGCTCGACTCGAAACTGGAGCTGGCCCGCGAGTTCGGTGCGACGCACACCATCAACACGACTCGTCAAGACCTCGAAGCGGAGATCCAGAAGCTGACCGGCCACGGGGTCGATGCCACCATCGTCGCCGTCGGCAGCATCAAGGCGATGGAGCAGGGCCTCACGATCCTGGCCAAGCAGGGCATCGAGGTCGTCCTCGGCCTGCCGGATTCCGGCGCCACGTTCCCGGTCGATCCGTGGCTGCTCATGGGGGGCGAGCGCCGCATCGTCGGGTCGCGCTACGGCACGTGGAACCCGTTGGTCGCCTTCCCGGAATTGGTCGAGTTGGCGATGGCAGGACGGATCAAGATCTCGGAGCTCGTCACCAAGCGGTACGACCTCGACGAAGCCGACGAGGCGTTCCGATCCCTCGCCGCGGGCGAGCAGGCACGCGGCCTGATCGTCTTCTGACCGGCCGTGGCGATTCGGGGGCTCGCACGATGAAGCTCGCATCGGTGCTCACCCCGTTGTCGGACGACAACCTGACGCTCGCCGCGCAATGCGGCGTCGAGCAAGTCGTCGTGCGGTACCCGGGGCCTGACCTGTCCGAGTTCGACCGACTCCAGGCGCGCATCCGGTCGTTCGGGATGGAGATCGGCGCCGTCGAGGGCTATCTCCCGATCGATCGGATCAAGCTCGGCACCGACGACGGAGCCGACGTGAACGCCATGAAGGCGCTCGTCCGCCACCTCGGCGGCCTCGGCATCGGTCTGGTCTGCTACAACTTCATGGCGGGCACCGACTGGATCCGCACCTCGATCGACGCCCCCGAGCGCTGTGGTGCGAAGACCACGGCGTTCCGCCTGCGGGATCTCGAGCACGCACGCATCCCCGGACGTGCGCCGTTCTCGGCGGAGTTGGAACCCGGCGCCAAGCGACCGGAGCTCTGGAACAACCTGCGGCACTTCCTCGAGGAGATCGTCCCGGTCGCGGAGGAGTCCGGAGTCGTGATGGCGATGCACCCGGACGATCCACCGCTCCCCCAACTCCTCGGCAACGATCGAATCATGCACGACGTCGCAGGCTTCGAACGGCTCGTCGAGTTGGTCCCCTCACCGTGCAACAAGATCACGTTCTGCCAGGGGACGTTCTCGGAGATGGGGATCGATGTCCCGGCGACGATTCGGCGATTGGGACCCCACATCGCATACGTGCATTTCCGCGACGTGGTCGGCACGGCGGACGACTTCCGGGAGACCTGGCAGGACAACGGCCAGACCGACATGGCGGAGGCGATGCGCGCGTATCGCGAGGTCGGCTTCGATGGTCCCATCCGCCCCGACCACGTGCCCCAGATGCTCGGCGAGGACGACGGCGAACCCGGTTACACCATGCTCGGGCGTCTCTTCGCGTACGGCTACATACGCGGGATGATGCACGCTACGGAAGGCCACCGCTGCTAGCGCCGGGCAGTGCGCCCCTCACGACGTCGGTCGCACGGCGACCACGTCGACCTCGAACTTCAGGGCGGGCGACAGGCAACTGGTGATGGTCGTCCGCGCGGGATACGGCCGCGAGAAGTACTCGAGGTAGAGCTCGTTGTAGAGCGGGACGTCGGCGGGTGCGTGGACGTAGCTGGTGACTCGAACGACGTTCTCCAACGTCAGCCCGGCCGATCGCAGCACGTCGATCACGTTCTGCATCGACCGTCGCATCTCCTCTTCGAAGCTACCTGAGACGATCGCGCCGGTGTGGTCGACCGAGGCTTGCCCCGACACGAACACGAAGCCGTTGGCCTCGACGGCCGCCGAGAACGGCAGGTGGCTGGAGACGTCGGTGGTGATCTGCATCCAGCCGCGACGGCGAGCATCCGCCGTCGCGATGGGATCGGGCTCCTCGCTCATCGCAAGCAACTCCTCTACGTTCCGACGTCGACACGGGCACACGAACTTTATAGAGTACGGCTGTGACCGACGTGGCAACGACACGTGGTCGGCGGGTCGTCCGGGCCTGAGCGGGTGGGCAGCGACGATGTACGACGTCCTCTTCCTCAACGCCGTGATCGTCGACGGATCGGGGGCTCCGGCGCGTGCCGGGCACGTCGGGATCGCTGACCGCCGGATCGCGTGGATCGGCGACGACACCACGGCGGACGATTCCCAACGAGATGCCGCTCGCGTGATCGACGCGCACGGTGCCGTGTTGTGCCCGGGGTTCATCGACATCCACACCCACTCCGACCTCACGCTGCTCGTCGACGGCGCCGGCGAGAGCAAGCTCCGACAGGGAGTCACGACGGAGGTCGTCGGCAACTGCTCGTTCTCGGCGTTCCCGATCGAGCCGTCACGACTCGACCTGCACGCCGACCATCTCGCCCGTGCCACCGCTCCGGTCCGTCCGTGGTGGACCGACCTCGATGGGTACGCAGGTGCGCTCGAGAGCGAAGGCATCGCGCTGAACGTCGCTGCGCTCGCCGGGCACGGCACCCTCCGCGTCGCCGCGATGGGCGTCGACGCACGGCCCCCGTCGCCAGCCGAACTCAGCCGGATGCTCGGCGATCTCGACGAGTCGCTGTCACAGGGCGCGTTCGGCATGAGCACCGGACTCACGCACGTGCCGAGCGCGTACGGCGACTTCGACGAGGTGGTGGCACTTGCCGAGGTCCTCAAGCGGCACGAAGCGCTCTACGCGACGCATGCCCGCGCCGTCGGGAGAGACGAACGTGACGCCGTCGCCGAGGCGATCGACGTCGGCCGAACGACCGGCGTCATGGTCGAGTTCAGCCACCTCGCGATCAACCGACCGGAACGCTGGGGCACCGGGCACGAACTGCTCGGGATGTTCGAGCGGGCGCGCGCCGACGGCGTCGACATCGCGTTCGACGTCTACCCGTACGACGCATCGTCGTCCTCGCTCACGCAGTACCTGCCCCCGTGGGTTCAGGAGGGTGGAACGGAGGAGATGCGCCGCCGCCTCGCCGACCCGGGCGAGCGTCGACGCGCGCTCGCAGAGATGACCGAAGGATGGTTCAACGGCATTCCGTGGCTGTGGGACCGGTTCGTGGTGTCGAGCACCACTGACGGCGCGCTCGTCGGACAGACGCTGGCCGAGGCCGCCGACGCCCTCCGCGTGCCACCTGACGAGCTCACGCTGAGGCTGTGCGAGGAGTACGGCAACGAGATCCAGGTGGTGCTCTTCTATCGGACCGAGGAGGACGTCTCGTCGTTCCTGCGCCATCCGTTGGGCGTGATCGGTTCGGATGGCAACGCGATCCCACTCGAACAGGCGTCGGCCAAGCCGCACCCACGGAGCTTCGGGACGTTCCCTCGGGTCCTGGGTCGCTACGTGCGTGACGGCGCGGTCCTGGAGTTGCCTGATGCGATCCGCAAGATGACGTCGGAGCCGGCTCGACGACTCGGAATCAGCGATCGCGGCTCCGTCGAGGTCGGCATGTTCGCCGATCTCGTGCTCTTCGATCCTGCGACCGTGGCCGACCAGGCGACCTTCGAGCAGCCGGCGAACGCACCACTTGGGATCAGCCATGTGATGGTCAATGGAACCCTTGCCCTGGAGGACTGCGCACTGACCGAGCACCGGCCGGGGACCGTGCTGCGACGCGTGTCATGACGACGCCGCACGCGCCCGCTCCGTGTCGCGGTGCTGGGCTTCCACCACGAGTCCAACACCTTCGCGCCGGTGCCCGCATCCCTCGATCGGTGGCTGGCGGGCGGAGTCACCGAGGGCGACGAGATCGTCGACCGATACGGCAGTTCTCAGGCAACGATGGCGGGGTTCCTCGAGCTGCGGCACCGCGAGGGTGTCGAGTGCACGCCCCTCATCCACGCCGACTTGAACCCGATGGGGACGATCACCGAGGAAGCGTTCGAGCACCTCGTCAGGCGCATGATCGACGCCCTCGTCGACAACGGCCCGTGGGATGTCGTCCTCCTCGCGCTGCACGGCGCGGCGGTGGCTTCGCACCAGCTCGACGCCGACGGCGAGATCATCTCCCGTGTCCGCGCCATCGTGGGCCCCGACGTCGTGATCGGCGTCGCGCTCGACATGCACGCGAATGTGTCGCGCCGCATGTTGCACGAGTGCGACGTGCTCAACACCTACCTCACGAACCCGCATGTCGACGCCCGGCAGCGGGCTCGGGAGGTCGCCGACCTCGCGCTGGCCACCGCGGCCGGATCCATCCGGCCGGTCATGGCGATCGAGACACCGCCGCTCGTCATCGGCATCCTGCGGCAGGGCACCGACGACTGGCCGATGCGCCAGCTGATCGATCGGGCGTCCGAGCTCGCGGCGCTCGCCGGGGTGCTCTCGGTGAGCGTCGTCGAGGGGTTCCCGTACGCGGACGTCCCTGAGATGGGGATGTCGTTCATCGCCGTCACCGACGGCGATGAAGCGCTCGCCGCGGATGTCGTGGGAAAGCTCGCGGGCGAAGCATGGTCGCTGCGCGAGGAGTTCGTGGGCGCTGCCGTCGACGTCGACGCAGCGCTGCTGCGTGCAGCAGAGTCGACGGCTCGACCTGTCGTGCTGCTCGACGTCGGAGACAACGTCGGAGGTGGGAGCCCGGCCGACTCGACCCACGTGCTGTCTGCTGCACAACGGCTGGGGGTGCGCAACCTGTTCCACTCGCTGTGCGATCCCGCTGCGGTGCAGGAGTGCGTGAGCAAGGGCACCGCGGCATCGGTCGAACTGATGGTCGGCGGGCGAACCGACAACCTGCACGGCGCGCCGGTCGCCGTCACGGCACGCGTGCGCCATCTCGACGACGGCAAGTTCGAGGACACCGGCGTCACGCACGGTGGCTTCCGGTTCTTCGACGCCGGTCCGCGTGCGCTGCTCGAGACCGACGACGGCCACTTCGTGCTGTTGACATCGCGACCGATGGGCAACACCAGCCGCGCCGAGCTGACGAGTGTCGGGCTCGACCCCGAGCGCCTGCAGATCATCGTCGCCAAGGGCGTGCAGTCACCGCGCGGGGCCTATGAGCCGATCGCCGCCGAGATGATCCAACTCAACACGCCCGGCTGCACGAGCGCTGACCTGTCCGCTCTGGCGTACCGGCACCGGCGACGACCGATGTTCCCCTTCGAACCGGAGGCGGCGTACGAGCCTGGCCGGTAGTGCGGCGCACGCAGCCCTTCAGAAACGGGTGGTGACGACGTCGACGACGTCGTAGGCATCGTCGACGACCCAGATCACCCTCCACTTGTCGAAGGTGGTGCACGGGTGGGAGATGCCCAGTCCCACGTAGTCCCCCACTGCGACCTCGCACGTCGGTTCGATGTCCAGGTACGCGTGCTGATCGTCGACTCTCACCGCACGTGGACGCGCGTCGAACGGACGCACCTCGCGCGTACCGCGCCGCACCCACTTCTTCGCGACGGGCAACAAACCGTCGGTGGAGACGTCGCGCTTGCCCGCCCCGACGAGCAATTGTGTGGGTTCGGGTCGCGACAGCACGGGTGCCCAGACATCGAGCGCGGCGCGAAGGACGTCACCGTCCACTCGCGGCTGCGCGCCGAGCGGTGAGAGTTCGTCGATGACGCCGTCGTCGTGGCTGATGTAGCAGCCACTCCTCACGACGACCCGAACCGGCATCGGTGAACGGACTTGCTTCAGGATGGCGACGACCCGGTCGAAGAAGACGCTGCCGCCGGCGCTCACGACGAACTCGTCGCCGTCGGTCACCAGGCCCTCGTCGAGGATCGCCTCTGCCAGCGCCACGAGCCCGCTCAGAAACGCGTCGACGCGTGCCTCCGCGCTCACGCCCTCGACCGAGCCGAGGATCCCCTCGAAGCCCGACACACCCGCGACGCGTAGCACCGGCGAGGCGGCCGCCGCGCGAGCGACCAGCAAGGCCTCCTCCGTGGACCTCGCCCCGGTGCGGCCGCCGACCACGCCGAGCTCGATCAGCACGCCAAGGCGATCGGTGACGCCGTGCCGGGCCGAACCCCTCCTGCAGCAGATGCACCCCGGCGACCGAGTCGACGTAGCACACGATCGGGAAGCCGGCGTCGACCTGCGTCGCGAGCCAGGCGATGTCGCCGGGTGCGGTGACCTCGTTCGCGATCAGGACGCGAGGGACGCCGCTGTCGCGCATCACTCGTGCCTGATGCACGTTCGCCGCGGTGATCGCCCATGCCCCGTCGCGCGAGCTGCAGCGCGAACAGCTCAGGAGACATCGTCGTCTTGCCGTGTGGCGCGAGCGAGACGCCGTTCCGCCAGCAGTAGTCGGACAGCGACGCGCTGTTGCGCTTCAGCGCCGACTCGAGGAGCACCGCGGCCGGGAACGTCGCGTCGTCGCCGAAGAGATTCCACCCGGTCGCATCGCGGCGGGTGAACGGGACCCCTTTGTTCGCGCGGTCGAACCTCGCCGTCGTCATGGCGCGAAGTCGAGCCGACCGTCGACGGTGGCACCCGAGAGCGGTTGCCCCGATATCTCGAACGGGATGACCGCCACGGTCGTGGAACGTGTGTCGCCGGGCTGGAGCGTCAGCGCTTGGCCGTGTGCGATGGCACTGCCCAGCCCGTTGCCGGGCCAACTCGATGCGGGCTCGATGGCGACGAGCGACGACCGCCCGTAGAACGGGAAGCCGGGGCTCGCGATCTCGTGCCACAACCAGACGGCGGGGAAGTCCTTGACGTCCCACGCGAGGGCAACTCCTCCGTTCCGACGGCGGAGCGCCGCCCATCCCTCGGCGAGACCGACCACGAAGTGCACCGATTCGGTGGGACGAGTGGCGTCGACACGATCGAGCCGCCCGCCATCCGAGATCGACGGCCAGTCTCCGACGGCGGTGCCGTCGGCCGCGAGCACCCGGGCGGGTGGCAGGTCGATCTCGTCACCGTCCTCCACAGCGAACGCGGGATGCTCACCCCAGACGAACGCGACGACTCGGTCCGATGGATTGGAGACGGTGGTCCGAACGAGCACCCGGTCAGGTCGCGCCTCGACGCGCACCTCGCGCTCGACGACGAGCGGTAAGCGCGTCCCGGCGGCCATGACGATGTGGTCGGCGGCACGCTCGGTCACCGTGACATGGGTTCGCGACCACTCGCCGTGGAACGGCAGCGGGACCCCGTCGACGACGCACGCCGCCCCGGCGTTCGGGATGAGCAACTGCCAACCGCCGCGGTACTCCGAGAGCCAGTCGAGTTTCGGGTCACCGTAGGTGGCGCTCCGAGAGACGCGCACCGGCGATGCCCAGTCGTACGATGCGAGGAGCTCGCGATCGTCATGCTGAATCCGGGTGATCTCTCCGCCCAGCCGTTCGTCGAGTTCGACCACGAACGGTCCCGAGCGGATCACGTGCACGGCGGAACGTCTCGCACGACGATCGTTCGGGCGGCAACCGGGTGCAT
Organism: Ilumatobacteraceae bacterium; assembly: GCA_963722415.1. GTDB lineage: Bacteria > Actinomycetota > Acidimicrobiia > Acidimicrobiales > Ilumatobacteraceae > JALOLG01. The sequence continues at coordinate 7,324 of CAVRNI010000044.1, read as the reverse complement.
CACGGCGCCTCGACCGGCCCATGGCGAGGGCGCGTCCCCGCAGCATCGACCCATCCAGATAGTATATATTTCTCGCCATGGCGAGGTCTACGACGCCGGTCGCCGGCGGTGCTTCTCGGGGTATCTACGGAGACAGCTCCGTCGACTATGCCGTCGAGCACATCCGACAGGGCATCATCGAAGGCGAGTACCCCCACGACACCAAGCTCCTCCCCAGGGCAATCGGCGAGCGCTGCGGTACCAGCTTCATCCCGGTCCGCGAAGCCATGCGCATCCTCGAGTCGGAAGGGTTCGTCACCTTCCGCCACAACCGTGGGGCATGGGTGACCTCGCTCTCGCTCGCCGATTTGGAAGAGCTCTACGAGCTGCGGATCGAACTCGAGAGTCAGGCGGTCCGTCGCGCCCGCCCGTTCGACGAGCGCGGCATCGAGCTCCTACGTGACAAGGTCGCCCGAATTCGGATCGCGAACAATCGCAACGAGGCGAACAAGGTCGTGGCACTCAACCGAGACCTGCACTTCCTGATCTACCGCCGGTGCAACTCGCCGCGCCTGCTGAGGATGATCGAGCAGCTCTGGATGCACGCGGAACGGTACCAGCGCTTGTCCGTCGACGTCCGTGACGACGCCGGTGACGAAGAGCACCGCGAGATCATCGGCCTGCTGGCAGTCGGCGACCACAATGCGGCAGCCGATGCCATGCGTGGCCACCTGACCTCGACGGTCAGCCTTCTGCGCGCCGGGTTCACGCACGTCGACTCGTCCGCGTAGGCAACACGTCCTACATGATCGTTCGGCATCGGCCGGACTCGGCACTCAACGCGTGTCGGGACCGTCGCGGCACCCTCGGCGGCTCGCACGATGCACGCGGAGCTCCCAGACGTGACGGTGATCCGCGGTCCGTCACCCGGACCGACCGTCGCCGTGCTCGGAGGCGTGCACGGCGACGAGTACGAGGGCGTCATCGCCGCCACCGCGATCGGACGAATGCTGCAGACCGACGCTCGTCCGCGGCACCGTCCGCGTCGCCGCGCCGGCGCACCCCGCGGCGTGGACGGCGCGAACTCGGCGAAGTCCGATCGACGGGGCCGACCTTGCTCGCGTGTTCCCCGGTCGAGCCGACGGCAGTGCGACCGAGCAGGTAGCGCACGCCATCACCGAGCATCTCATCCGGGGCTCGGATCTCCTGGTCGATCTCCACTCCGCAGGGTCGGGCTTCGCGATGCCGTTCCTGTGCGGCTATCACGGCGACGGTGACAACGGCATCGAGTCACGAGCGGTACGCCGACGCGTTCGCAGCGCGATTCACCTGGCGGCACGACGGCGTACCCGAGCCGGGTCGGTCGTTGACCGCCGCCGTCGAGCTCGGCATTCCTGCGATCTACGTCGAGGGACACGGAGGCCTGTCGATCCGCGACGGCGAACTGCAGGGCTACATCGACGGTGTCCGCCGGGTGCTCCACCTCCTCGGGATGCTGGCCGACGCCCCACCCCGGTCGCACGAACCCGTCCACGTTCGCGGAGCAGGCAACACCGATGCGGGGATCCTGGCCCCGTCGGCGGGCTACCTCGTAGTGTGCAACCGCGTCGGCGACGCCGTCCGGCTCGGCGACGTCATCGCACGGATCGTCGATGTGGCCGGAACCCACCTCGCCGACGTCATCGCTCCGAACGCTGGAGTCGTGATGCTGCTCCGTCGTGATGCGCGGGTCTCGGCCGGCGACACGGTGTGCATCGTCGCCTCGGCGGGTGACGACCGATGACGACGTCGGATCGTCTGTCGCTGGGAGAGGGTGGGACGCCTGTGCTCGAACTGGGTGCCATCGCATCGCACTGCGGCGTTCCCGGAGTGTGGGCGAAGGCGGAGTGGATGAATCCCACCGGGTCCTACAAGGACCGGATCGCGTCGGCGACGATGCGTGATGCGCTCCGGCGCGGCGCCAGGGGTTGGGTCGGCACCTCGTCGGGCAACGGTGGTGCAGCAATGTCGGCGTACGGCGCCCGGGCGGGATTGCCGGGGTTCCTGTGCATCGCCGCCGACGCGCCACAGGAGAAGCTCCAATCGATCGTGCCGTATCGCACGGTACTGCTGCCGATGACCGAACTGGGCCTGACCGAGATGGACGAGATCGGCGGGCTGGCGCTCGAGTACGAGCTCAAGCTCGCCATCACCGCCTACCGGTACAACCCGGACGGCATGGCCGGAGCGGAGGCGATCGGGCACGAGCTCGCTGACCAGGGTTCGTTCACGCACGTGTACGTGCCGACGGGCGGCGGTGGCCTCCTCGTCGCTGTGGCTCGCGGCCTGGCGCGAGCCACAGCACGCTCCCCGAAGCTGGTGTGCGCGCAGCCGGCCGGGTGTGCGCCGATCGCACGCCACCTCGAACGAGAGCTGCCCGAGCCCCGCATCGACGTGTGCGTGTCGGAGATCTCGGGCCTGCAACTCGCGGCCCCTCCCGACGGGCTGCTCGCCGCGGAGGCCGTGCGACGCACCGGTGGGTGGGGCTGCATCGTCACCGACCGAGCAGCGTGGGACGCCCAGCTCCTGCTGACGCGCCGCGAGGGCATCTTCGTCGAACCCGCCGCCGCGCTTGCGGTCGCCGCCATCATGAACGACGTCGATGCGGGTCGCCTGAAAGCGTCCGACCGCCCTGTCGCAGTGCTCACCGGAACGGGGTTGAAGGACCTCCGCCGGTTCGCCCCTGAGCACCTCGGCACGCAGATGCGTGTCGGTGATCTGCGTGCGCTGCTCGCCACGACGTACAGATCGCCGCGGCGGGTGAGCCCGAAGCCTGACGCCGACGCGGGGCCCCGGACCCTCCAGTTCCCGGCCGACCGAGCGACCGACGAAGGGCCACGGCATCGAGGTGCGAGATCGTGACTGCGTGCGACGCCGACCGGCGAACCGGCTGGGGCGGCGACCTGAACCCTCCAACATCAACCTCGCACGAAACCTCCAGCCGAGGACATGGCGCGGGTCTAGTCTTTGAACCGATTCAAGCGGTCAGGAAGGCGGGCGGGTGCGGGATTCAACCGGGATCAAGCACGTCGCTGCCCGTGCCGGCGTGTCGGTGGGCACCGTCTCCAACGTCTTGAACCGCCCCGACAGGGTCAGCGAACCGACGCGCAGCAAGGTCTTGCGGGCGATCGAGGAACTCGGATTCGTTCGCAACGAATCCGGCCGGCAGCTGCGGGCCGGGCACAGTCGAACCGTCGCCTACGTCGTGCTCGACGCGTCGAACCCCTTCTTCATGGACGTGGCGAAAGGCATCGAGCAGGTCGCTCGGGCCGCTGGCGTGGCGCTGTACATCTGTAACAGCGACGGCGACTCGGCGCGCGAGGCCGATTATCTCGACCTGCTGCTCGAGCAACGCGTGCGCGGCATCCTGATCACGCCCGTCACGCATGAGACGTCGCGGCTCGCGGTCCATGCCCGCCGCGGCATGCCGGTGGTCCTCGTCGACCGCAGCCCGGATGCCGCGTGGTGCAGCGTCGGTGTCGACGACGTCGAAGGCGGCGAGCTGGCCGTGATTCACCTGTGCGAGCAAGGGCACCAGCGGATCGCGTTCATCGGTGGTCCGATGCACACCGTGCAGGTGGCCGACCGGCTCGAGGGCTCGCGCCGGGCGCTGGCGTCACTCGGGCGTCCGGCAGAGTCGCTGTCGGTGATCGAGACGACGACCCTCAACGTCGCCGAGGGCCGGCGAGCCGGCGAGCGGCTGAGCGGCCTACCCCGCGCTCGGCGGCCGACGGCGGCGTTCTGTGCGAACGACCTCGTCGCACTCGGTCTGCTCCAGCAGATGACGCTGATGGGCATGGACGTGCCCGGCGAGTTGGCGATCGTCGGCTACGACGACATCGAGTTCGCCGGCGCCGCGGCCGTACCGCTCAGCTCGGTCCGCCAGCCACGTGAACTGCTGGGCCGCACGGCGGCCGAGCTGCTGCTGGCCGAGAGCGCGGCAGGCACCGACCATACCCACCAGCAGGTCGTCTTCCGTCCCGAGCTCGTCGTCCGAGCCTCCTCGATCACGTAGTAGAACCCCTGCGGGGCTCGAGCCGTCTATGGCGAGACGGGCGGCGTTCGTGAGTACACGACGGGATTCTGGGCGGGGTCGTCGAGGCGATCGCCCACGTGCAATCGGCCGATCTGGGCGTCGGACAGGATGTTCTGCTGCCCGTTGAAGACCGCGCCATCCGGCATGAACGCGCATGTCATGGCGCGACGCAGACCGTTCGTCATGTTGGCCCCGGCACCGTGGACCGTCAGGCCACTGTGGAACGAACAGCTTCCCGCGCCCATCGCACCACTCGCCGCAGGTCGATCGGCGAACTGCGGATACACATCGAAGATGGCCCCGACGTTCTGACCGATCTTCACATTTTCGGTGGTCGTCTCGAGATGGGAGCCGGGGAAGAAGTACAGGCACCCGTTGGCCTCCGTCGCGTCGTCCAGCGCGATCCAGATCGAGATCGCGTCCCGCGACGTGAACGACCAGTACGGCACATCGAGATGGAAGGCAGTCGGGTTGGCATACGGCCGCTTGATCAGGGCCTGATCGTGCCAGACCCTGACTCCATCGACCCCGGCCAGCTCGGCCGCCATGCGTCCGATGCGTGGATCGAGGATCAGGTCGCGCATCGCTTCATCCGTTTGCCACAGATTGACCAGTTGATCGAAGACCCGGTCGTAGAACTCGGACTGCTCGTCGGCCGGGAACTCGCCCGACATCACCGTGTCGTCGTGGAATCGCCTGCCGCGCCGAGCGGCGACCGCCTTGGCCACCGTGGACCGCCAGATCTCGAGTTCGTCGTCGTCGAGGAAATCCTCGATGACGACGAACCCGTTGGCGCGATAGCTCTCGATCTGCTCGTTGGTGATCTTTGATTTCATGACTCACCCCGTCTGGCGATCGCTGGATTGGTGACCAGGACGTCGTGCGTTCCGTGACCGATGGTCGACTCTGCCGACGTCGACGTCCCGTCGACGGTGACGGTCGATCGATCCGTGACCGGCGCAATGAGCAAGCCGGTGCTGCCGAAGGGCAGGGTCACGCTCGCTCGCAGTGCGTCGCCGTCGAGCCGCCAATCGAAGGCCACGGTCCCGAGACCCGTGGAAATCTCGGTCGACGCGGACGTGACCTCGGAACACGGGTGCGGAGCGAGAATCACGCGGCGGTATCCGGGCGCGTCGACGTCCGGTGCGACACCACCGACGTTGCGGTACACCCAGTCGATGACGGCGCCGTAGGCGTAGTGGTTGAACGACAACATGTGTGGCTCATGGCCCTCGACCTGCTCCGCGTCGTTCAGTGGCGTCATGCTTCCGTCGTGGATCGACCCGTCGGGCATGATCGCGTCCCAGCGCTCCCACACCGTGGTCGCCCCATTCGCGACCTGATAGAGCCACGACCTCACGCCGGTCCGTAACAACATCAGGTACGCCGCGTCGAAGTGCCCAAATCGCGAGCAGGGCGGGGAGCACCAGCGGCGTGCCGAGGAAGCCCGTCGACACGGCCCCGTCGGCGTCACCGACCAACGTCGCGAGCGTCGACGCGATCGCTGGTCGCTCACCGGCGGGTGCGATCCCCAACTCGATGGCCACCGCGCAGCCGGTCTGCGTGCTGAGTGCGTGATCGCGCCAGCGGGCCCAGGTGAGCCCGACCACCTCGTCGGCGAGCGCATCGTGGTCGGAGGCGACGGCCGACAGTCCGAGCACGGCCGCGGCGCGGGCGGTGAGCCGCGCGCGAATGGGCGAAGAACGCGTTGGCCAAGAAGTCACCATCGGTCTTCGCCTTCCAGGGCTCGGCGGCGGGAGCGTCGGGATCAAGCCAGTCGCCGAACTGGAACTCCCCACCGAGCAGCCCGTCGGCGTGCCGCTTCGAGCTCAGCGTTGCGACCCAGCGAACCATGCTGTCGATCTGCTGCTCGAGCGCTGCGGTGCTCCCGTACGACTCGTACGCAGCCCATGGCGCCACGGTGGCCGCGTCGGCCCAACCCGCTCGACCGGCGCGGGGTTCACCGTCGAGCACCACGTCCGGCACGACACTCGACACGCCATCGTCGGTCTGGTCGAGCGACAGATCGCGGAACCAGTTGAGCCAGAACTGGTGCGAGTCGAACAGCACGTCGGCGGTGGCGGCGAAGGCCTGGGCGTCGCCGGTCCACCCCAGTCGTTCGTCGCGTTGAGGGCAGTCCGTGGGAACACCGACGAAGTTGTCGCGCTGCGACCAGCGCACGTTCGATTCGAACTGGTTCAGCGTTTCATGCGACGACGAGAACGAACCGCGTCCAGCGAGATCGCTGCTGATCGCGACGGCTGACACATTCAGGATCTCCGCGTCGGTGGCGATGTCGGCGTAGCGGAACCCGTGAAAGGTGAATGCGGGTGACAACGTCACCGGATCGGTGCCGGCGAGCACGAATCGGTCGGATGCCTTCGCCGATCTCAGCGCACGGAGGTGCAGCGAGCCATCGGTTTCGACGACCTCGGCGTGATGGTGGTGACCACCGATCCGGGCGCTCCGCGAACCGTGATCTCGAGGTAGCCGGCGATGTTCTGGCCGACGTCGACCCGTGTGACCCATTCGGGCCGGTGGAGAGTCGAACCTCGAACGTCTCGATCGGACGGATCGGAGCGCTGATCCATGGCTCCACGACGTCGAGGTCGATCGGCACGACGCGGGCCGGGCTCCAGGACGTGTCGTCGAATCCGGGGAGGTTCCATCCGACCGGTTCGTCACCGAGATCGATGTCGCAACCGTCGTAGATGTCGGCGCTGCGGATGGAGCCGGTGGCGGCGCGCCACGATTCGTCCGTGACCACGGAGACGGTGTCGCCACTCTCATACGTGATCTCGAGTTGAGCCAGCAACCCGAGCTCGGTCCCGTAGTCGGCACCGGTCCCGGCCAGGGTTCCACCCGAGACGTCCGCGATACCAACCATCTCCGAGGACCCCTCCCAGCGAGTTCGCTCCGACTCGCAGCAACTCGGTGACGTCGTAGGTGTTGGCGACGATCCGCTTCCCGTATGTGGACCAACCCGGTGAGAGCAACTGTCGGAAACCGCTGCGCCGTTCACGAACATCTGGAACACACCCAACGAGGTCACGTACAGCCGTGCCGACGCGACCGACGCCGTGATGTCGAACTCGGTGCGGAGTAGCGGAGAGGGTGACGGCTGACGTGAACCTGGGTCGTCGGCCAGAGTGATCGCCGTGGCCCGACAATCGGACGCATCCAGCAGACCGATCTCCAACGAGCACGTCTCGCTCCAGTCGGTCCACGTCTCGTCGATCCGCGCCCGGACCCGGTAGCGCCGCACCTGCC
>CAVRNI010000043.1:0-277439 GCA_963722415.1 Ilumatobacteraceae bacterium | reverse complement strand
CGCTGAGAGGTCGCGCCCGACACTGCCCTACGAACGCCGGACTTGGCGGATGGCCTCTGGCCCCTGAGCAACGAGATGCCGATCGGCGCGCGCTTGGCAGCCGCGGTCTCCTATGTTCGCTGCTGTCCTTCGGTATCCAGTTGCCGGGGTTCTGCCGGCCGAGGACAGGCACGACCCGGTTGTTGCTGGCCTGCCGACGATCGAAGCAACGATTTCGTGAACGTTAGAACGGGTCCAGCCGATGAAGTCCGCAACGTAGGCCGACTCGACCTGAGAGTGCGGCCCGCGGGGAAGACGGCATCGGCGCCCCGTCTCACGCAAGCTGTTGCTGTGCGGAGGTCACCGGGTCGCCGGTGAGCAACCGCGCCCCGACTGTGTCCGCCACCTCGGGTGAGGCACCGGCGCCGGCGAGCGCCAGCGGCGCGACGGCGAGCTCCGCCAACTCGTGGCCGATCGCCACGAGGCGCTCCGGCACCGTGGCGGCCACGACGACGAGCTCGGGTGGCGATCGACGTGCGCCCTCGATCACCTCGCCGATCGGAGTGTTCGCGCCGAAGTACTCCACGCGCCAACCACTGCGATTGAGGACGATGCCGAAGATCAGCAGCGGGAGGTCGTGGAGTTCGCCGGGCGGGCAGGCCAGGACCGCTCGGGGCCCCTAGCCGGTGCCCCACCCTCGGGCGAGCGCGCCGACCGGCCCCCGATGACGTTGCTGGCGAAGTGCTCTTGGATGACGGTGAGCTCTCCGCCGGCCCAGCGATTGCCCACCTCTTGGAGGTATGGCAGGACCACGTCGCGGAGCGTGGTGGCGAGCATGTAGTCGGCCAACAACCGATCGAGCACCGCCTGTGCCGCTGGCTCGTCGAGGGCGTCGAGCGCGGCCCGCAAGTCGGCCCGCAGGGCGAAGAGCTCCGGCTGCTCTGTCCGGCGCGTGTGCGGCAGCCGCCGACGACCCGGCGAGCGGTCGGCCGTCGGCGATCGCGGCGCGAGCCGCTTCGGCGGCGCGCAGCCCTCTGCCCGAGGTGGAACTGCATGCGGCGGACGCGCTGCTCGTCATCCTCGGAGTACAGCCGGAACCCGCCGTCCGAACGCACCGGCCTCACCAGCCCGTAGCGGGACTCCCAGGCGCGCAGGACGTGCTCGCTGACACCGACCCGGCGACTCAGCTCCCCGATGCCGAGCACGCCCGCTCCGAGTCCACACAAACACTCTACAAACATTCGACAAAAGGGTTGCCAACCATGACAGTGCTCGGTATGGTTCGACATGACCTCGACAAACCCTAGACAACAAGGAGTCAACCATGTTCACCAACCGCCGCACCCGCCGACTCGTCAGCGCCTCGCCGCCCTCGGCCTCGTCGCCAGTGCCTGCAGTGACGACGACAGCGACGCCGGCGCCGAGTCGGCCACGACCCAGGGACCGGCGGCCACCAGAGGCTGAGCCAGCGACCCCGACCACCGTGGCGCCCGCCGACACCGAGGCGCCCACGAGCATGGCGCCGGCCGACACGGAGCCATGGCGTCGACGGACGGCGGCGGGCGGCGCCGACATCGTCGACACCGCGGTCGGCGCTGGTGACTTCACGACGCTCGTCGCCGCCGTGCAGGCCGCCGGGCTCGAAGAGACGCTGCGCGGCGAGGGACCCTTCACAGTGTTCGCGCCGACCGACGATGCGTTCGCCGCACTGCCCGCCGGGACCGTCGACACACTGCTCGCCGACCCCACCGGGACCTGACCGACATCCTCACCTACCACGTCGTGCCGGTGAAGTGCTGGCTGCCGACGTCGCCGGTCTCGACGGCGAAGCGGTCACCACGGTCAACGGCGCCACCTTCACCATCGGCGTCGCCGACGACGGCACCGTCACGCTGACCGACGGTGCCGGCAACGAGGTGTCCGTGGTCGCCACTGACGTCCAGGCCGACAACGGCGTCATCCACGTGATCGACGGCGTCCTCCTCCCCGCCTGAGCCCTCCCACGATCGGGGCCGGGGCGCGGTTTGCCCGCCGCGCCCCGGTCCGACGCCGGACACTGGACGTTGCTCACCAACCATGGCCACGTCCTCGTGTGCATCGCCCGGGAACCCGACATCCTGCTCAGCGACATCGCCGCGCGCGTCGGCATCCGCGAGCGGGCGGCGCACCGCATCGTCAACGACCTCGTTGAGGCGGGCTACGTCGAGCGGACCAAGCAGGGCCGACGCAACCACTACACCGTCCGCGCCGACCGACCGATGCGCCACCCACTCGAGCAGATGCACAGCATCGGCGAGCTGCTGACGACCCTGACATGACACGGCCCACTTCCCGACGCCGCCGATCCGATCGACCCGGGTCGCCTCCGCCTGCTCAACATCACCTTCGGACTCGCCCACCTGGCGCAGGCCGTCCTCTTCATCGTGCTGGCGGAAGACGTCCGGTTCGACGTCAGCGCCACCTTCGCCTCCGGGCCTCCCGGCGAGCCGGTCACACCCGACCGGCTCGACGTGCTGTTCTCCTACCCCCTCGCCCCCGCCGTCGCCGCCTTCTCGCTGCTGTCGGCCGGCTTCCACCTGCTCATCGCATCGCCGTGGGGATGGCCGCGCTACCTCGACGAGCTCGCCCGCCAGCAGAACCGCTTCCGCTGGGTCGAGTACTCGGTGTCGGCATCGCTGATGATCGTGCTCATCGCCGGCGTCACCGGGATCACCGACATCGCCGCCCTGCTGGCGCTGTTCGGGGTCAACGCCTCGATGATCCTGTTCGGCTGGCTGATGGAGACGCACAACGAGCCAGGCGACGACGTCGACTGGTCGCCGTTCGTGTTCGGCTGCATCGCCGGCGCCGTCCCCTGGATCGCCATCGGCTGGTACCTGTTCGGCGCCGGCAGCGCAGTCCCCAACTTCGTCTACGGCATCTTCGTGTCAATCTTCGTGTTCTTCAACTGCTTCGCCATCAACCAGATGCTGCAGTACCGCCGCATCGGCCGCTGGGCCGACTACCTCGCCGGCGAGCGCACCTACGTCTGGCTCAGCCTGATCGCCAAGAGCGCCCTCGCCTGGCAGATCTTCGCCAACGTGCTCACGGCGTAGCACCGCCGCACCGGACATGCGGCATCCACTACCGCGCATCCGAGAACGCGCCGATCACCGATCCACTCTGCATCCTCAAAGCGCCTGTCCCCGAAAGTCGGTCGTTCGGGACGCGATGTCCAACTTCCGCGCCCGATACCGCGCCCGTGGGGGAATCGACTGGGCGTCCTCGAAGCGCCGTTAGTCCCGGGCCCTCCGCTCCCGATCGCGAGGACCGTAAGGACATGCCGATCGGTGCGGCCACGAAGCTGTTGCCCACCGTGATTCTGTCGTGTCATTTGGGCGCGCACTTCTGTGTCGCAACGGCGACTCCACGTCGGGCGTCGTCTCCCTGGCATGGTCGAGCTCGATCCCGACGGGCGGACGCGGAACGCCGACTCGGGGCGCGACACTTGATCGAGGCACGGTCCGCGGCGACGAGCACCGATCGGTTGTTCGGTGCGAATGGCACGACCGTCCAACCGCTTACTCGCTCGCGAGCGGGCGCGGGGTCGAGCCGCGGCGGAACCGGTGGCGAGCCGGCGTGATCTGGAGATGCATCGCGCGATGGCCTGGTCAGCCCGCGAGAAACGCTCTTCACTCAGGGTCGGTTCGCCGCCCCTTCTCGAGAGGTGCCGTCGGCAATGGAACGAAGGTGCCGGCTGCTGGTGGGCCGGCCTGGGGCGCGTTGGTCTGCCAAGTCGGTCCCGAAGGGGCGGCGCCTTGCAGTGTCGTGGTGATGCGGCCGGGTGGCGGCACTAGATCCGGCGGCGGCGCCCAGGTGTGACGGCTGCGGCGACGACGGCAGTCTTGGCGACCGGCGCGGGGCCGGGCGTGACGGCCGCGGCCACGACCGCCGCCTTGGCGACCGGCGCCGGGCCAGGAGTGACGGCCGCGGCCACGACCGCCGTCTTGGCGACGGGGGCACCGATGACACCGACTCGTCCCCTGCGTGCTGGTCTGAGTGGCATGTTCAGTCTCCTTCGATCTCAGTTGCTTGGTCGGCCTCGATGGAGGCGATGATCGCCTGGATCGGGATCCGTCCGTTGGCGATCAGTTGACCACCCGAACGACGCGCCGCCGATGCGAACGGCGCAGCCCAGAGGTTCTCCCAGATGAGCACTCCGGCAGTGCTCCCTGGCTCCATCGCCGCGGCGAGGTGGGCGACGTCCTCCTCGGCCAACAGTTCCGCCAGTTGGGCCTCGAGCGCCTGCAGCTCTCCGAGCTCCCCGACGTCGGAGAGCTCCATCGCCTCGACGGCACCGTCGGCGTCCTTGGTGAGGATCAGGATGTCGATCACGCGGATGATTCCGGAGTCGACCAGCGCGAGCAGCTCTTTGGCCATCTCGCCGGTGAAGTTGCTCGCTCCTGCCGGAAACTCGACGACGAGGTAGTCAACGGGACCTAGTTCGTCGAGGGCTACATCGGTCATCGTTCTCCCGTTTCGCTTACTGGACTGCGTGAGCTGGCTCAACCTCGAGGCCTCCGAGCCGTCATCACCGTAGATGGACTACTGCCACCCGACAAGCGGACTGGCGCTGCGAATCGGTGCGCTCGCAAGCGTCCATCGACCCGATCGAGCGGTTCGTTCTCGTCGATCCCACCGTGCTGGCCGTTCCTGCAACGACGAGTTTCAGACGTTGTCACTCGACCTCCACCGATCCGAGCGCCCGTTGCCGATGCGGTCGTCTGGGCGAGCGCGACGTCGTCGTTGGGTCGGCTATTGGCGTGCCATGGCGATGCGGAAGCGTTCCTCCGGCGTGATGAGGTGGTCGAGGTCCTCGGCCTTGTCGTCGATGTCGATCTGCACCCAGTGGATGCGTCCGGTGAAGTGGTTGTCGCCGGTGGGATAGTCGGGGCTGACGCCGGTGCCGGTGTCGCGCCCGACGTCGGTGGTCTCGTCAGCCGAAAAGACCATGGGAACGGTGGCTTCGACGCGACCTTCGCCGACTTTGTCGCCGTCGACGTACAGGGTGACGGTGCCGCCCTTGGCGAGGCCGCCGCCGTCGTAGGCGAACTCCATCCGGACCTGGTGGTCGCCGGGGGTCAACGGCGCGGTCGCCTTCGACGGTGGAACTCATCAGTCCGAGCGTGTTGTAGCAGTACTTGGGTTTGCCGTCCTTGGCGTAGAGACTCCAGCCTGCGAACGCGCCGCCCTGGGAGATGATCACACCTTCGGCACCGCGGTCGGGCACCGTGATGTTCGCGGTGACGGCGTGCGACTTGTTCTTGATGACGAGCACCGAGTTCTCCGACAGTCGCCCCATGCCCCCGAACAGCAGCTGTGTGGCTCCCTTGATCGAGCTGCGGCCGTCCGGCGAGGTCGGCGTTGAAGCGCTCGACGCGGCGGTCGTCGAGGGGCAACACGTTGTACTTCGCCGCCTCGATGAGGAAGAGTCGTTGCAGCTCGGCCAGCTTCGCCGGATTCTGGTCGGCGATGTTGCGTGCCTGGGTCCAGTCGTCGGGACCGTAGAGCTCCCACACGTCGTCGTCGATCGGCGGGGTCGCCGCGACCACCCACGGCGTGGTGTGACGCGTGCACGCGGTCCAGCCCTGGTGGTAGATCCCGCGGTTCACGAACATCTCGAAGTACTGGAGGTCGTGGCGTTCGGGGACGGTGGCGTCGTCGAACGAGTAGGCCATGCTCGTGCCCTGCAGCGGCATCTGCTGCACGCCGTGCACGAACGTCGGTGCGGGCAGGCCGGCGGCTTCGAGAACCGTCGGCGCGATGTCGATCACGTGGCAGAACTGCGAGCGGATCTCTCCACGCGCCGCGAATCCGTTGGGCCAGTGGACGATCGTGCCGTTGCGGGTGCCGCCCCAATGCGAGGCGACCTGCTTCGTCCACTGGTAGGGCGTATCCATCGCATGCGCCCAGCCGACCGCGTAGTGGTTGTAGGCCTCGGGACCGCCGAACAAGTCGACTTTCGACGCCATGAACTCGACGGTCTCGAAGGCAGCCGCCGCCGTTGAGCATCAGCATCTCGTTGAAGGTGCCGTTGATGGTGCCCTCGGCCGACGCACCGTTGTCGCCGACGATGTAATAGACGAGCGGTGTCGTCGAGCACACCGAGGTCCTCGATCGTGTCGATCAGCCGGCCCACGTGGTGGTCGGTGTGCGCCATGAACCCGGCGTACACCTCCATCTGGCGCGCCAGCACCGGCTTCAGCTCATCAGCCATGTCGTCCCACGCCGGGATCTCCTCGGGCCGGGCGGTGAGCTCGGCGTCGGCCGGGATCACGCCGAGCGTCTTCTGCCGCTCGAAGATCTCCGCCCGCAACGCATCCCACCCGGCGTCGAAGCGGCCCCGGTAGCGGTCGATCCAATCGTTCGGTGCCTGGTGCGGCGCGTGGGTCGCGCCGGGCGCGAAGTAGATGAAGAACGGCTTGTCCGGCAGCAGCGCCTTCTGTTGGCGCACCCAGGAGATGGCGTGGTCGGTCATGTCCTCCGTGAAGTGGTAGCCCTCCTCGGGGCTGCCCCACGGTTCCACCGGCGTCGTGCCCTCATAGATCGCCGGGTACCACTGGTTGGTCTCGCCGCCGATGAAGCCGTAGAAGTACTCGAAGCCTCCACCGCCCGTGGGCCACGCGTCGAACGGCCCCATCGGGCTCGTCTCGTACACCGGCACCTCATGGCACTTGCCGAACTGCGCCGTCGAATAGCCGTTCAACTTGAGCGTCTCGGCCAGCGGCGCCGCCGTGTTCGGCCGGACGCCGGTGTAGCCAGGAGCCGACGTGGCGAGCTCGGTGATGCCACCCATCCCCACCGAGTGGTGGTTGCGGCCCGTCAGCAGCGCCTGACGCGTCGGCGAACACAGCGCCGTCGTGTGGAACCGGTTGTAGCGCAGCCCGCCCGCCGCCAGGCGCTCCGCGGTCGGTGTCTCGATCGTGCCGCCGAACGCGCTCGACGCCGCGAAACCGGCGTCGTCGACGAGGACCACCAGCACGTTCGGAGCTCCCGCCGGCGGCCGAGTCTGCCGGATCGGTGGAAACGACGTCGCCGGATCCTTCGCGTCATAGGTGACCAAGCCCGGATACGGCTGATGGGCATCGGGAATCGGAAGGACGGCCCGGCTCGGACTGCTGCTGCTCACGGTCGATTGCCTCCACATCGCTCGGTCAGCCGGAGCCTACGCACATCGACATCGCGGTCCCAGCGTCCCGTATGCCGGTTCAGCGGCGATCCGGTGACCTCCGAGAAATCGTCCACGCCAGTCCGAGCCTTCAGCACGACTCGCGCCGGACACGCTCGCGATCGCGAGCGCGACCGATTGCCCCGTCGGGCGCCTCTACGACGGGTGAGGTGTGAACCCCACACCCGCTCCGATCGACGGTTATCGGATGTTCAATCCTCCTGATCGACTCGGTGATACCGACCGCCGGTCTCGACCCGGCGTGTCCGGAAGATGGGCATCAATCGCCGATCGCCCGGCAGGGGCCGCGTCGGCCACGGATCGTTGTACGAAACCCTTGCTGGCGAATCGTGCAAGTCGATGTCAACGGCTCGCCTGGTCGTGCACCACGTCCGACGGCCACGGGCTCATTCATCCCACGCCGTCGATACCAGCGTGATCCGAGGGATCGTCGAGACCACCCGACCGTGCGGCCGACCGTTCGGCGCGCGGTCATTTCCGCGTCCAGAAGTCGCCGCGGTGGCTTCTCGGACCGTAGCCGTTGGCTGCCGCCACCGCGGCAGCCGCGGCGAAACCCTGAGCAAGGAAGTGCGCGTCGTGCACATCGCTGCCGAAGGTGATTGCTGTGCCGCCTTCCTGCCGCCACCAGCCGACGATGATCGGGTCGAGCGGCAGACGCGTGTTCACCTCGAGCGCCCGCCCGCTACTGGCCAGGGTGCGCAGCACCGAACGGTATTCAGCCTCGAAGTCGCTGGTCCGGTATTCGCTCTGTTCGGCGGGCCAGGCTCGTGCGGCGTAGTCGATGTGGGCAAGAACATCGAAGTCATCCCATGCCTCGATCATCCGCGTGGCCTCGGCCAGATACTCACGGAGCACATCCGGCTCCGCTCGCCGGTGGTAGGCGTCGGACACCTCGACGTGGCCGCCCTCCTCGCCCGGTAGCGAGTGCAGGGCGGCGACGACGAGGTCGAAGCCGCCGCGCCGGAGCAGGTCGGTGGCCTCCTCGGGATGCCAATGTGGTTCGCCCAGCTCGACGCCGGACAGGATCTGCAGGTCCGGGTAGCGCTCCCGGCACCGTTGCAGGCACTCGAGATAGCCCTCGAGGTCGAGCGCGGGTGGCGAGAACACGCCATCGGAGGTCTGGCCGCCGAGGTCGTGCGAGAAACGCGGCGACGCCGGACGACACCCGCCAGTCGGTGAAATCGGCATGGTCGGTGAACGCCACCGAAGGCAGGCCGAGCTCGACGGCGCGGGCGCAAGCACCCTCCATCGAACCGTGTGGTGCATCCCAGGACCACTCGGTGTGCACATGAGCGTCACGTGGCAGCATCGGCCGATCATCGCGTACGGCCGGGGTTCTGCGTGGATCGATTGGTCAGGTCTGTGGGTCCAGCGGAGGGAGACTCTCGAGGGTTGGGTCGTAGAGGAAGCAGAAGATCCCCCGATTAGATGTTCCGGCTTGCCAGTGCGCCTCGGTCGGACCGCTGTAGAAGTAGCCGAGCGGTGATTCGTCGTAGTCAACGCCGACGTATGCCTCGAAGTTGTCGGGGCAGATCTCGTCAGCGAGCATCCTCACGGCATCCTCGCCTGGATACGGCGCGTTGGGCGACTGATCGATCACCTCGAGATAGAAGACCTCGAGGTCGTGTGGTTCGTTGCAGTCGGCATAGGTGAGTTCGCCTGGGTTGGACAGCGGCGGTGGGTCGTCGAATCCCGTTCCGTTGACGCAGTCTCCGACATCGAGGGTACTGATCGGCTCGCCGTAGAGCTTCGTGACGAGACCGAGGATCGCCAGTCGCTCGGGGCCAATGCCGCAGTTCAGCGCGATGGGGAGGAACATGCCGACGTTGTCGACGGTGTCCCAGCCCTGCGTGTTCAACGCGCCGCTGAGGCATTCGACTTCTTCAGTAGTGGCACCATGACTGATCCAGTCGGCGACGGTCTGTTCGGGATCGCGGGACGGGGCGACGGTGGTCGTGGAGGCGGCGACGGTGGTGGAGGTGGTGGTCGACGTGGTCGAGGTTGTGGTCGATGTGGTTGATGTGGTTGGCGCCGGTGTCGCGGGTGCCGGTGTCGTCGTGGTCGTCGCCGGAGTTGAGCGGATCTCGGTGGATTCCGATTGGGCGTCAGCCCCGCTGTCGTCGCGACCGGATCCGCAGGCGGCGGCGACCAGAGCGGCGGCCGGCACAATCGACCACAAATACCTACGCCGACGAAGTGTGCGGTGATTGCCGTGCGCCAAGCGGCTTACCCGAAGCGCCCACGGCGGGGTCGTCGTCGGAGCTGCACGCCGCGGCCAGCAGCACAGCGAGCGACATCGCGACACCCCCTGTTGCTGTACGAACGCCTTGGCGGCGGTTGCGGTTGTGGTGCAGGTCACGCTCGTTCCCCTCTCACGTCGGGTGCAGTCAGTTCCAGTCGAGAGCATTGAGTTCCTGGTCCGTCAAGCACTCCTCGAGTGCTGCGAGCAACGGATCGAGGTGGGACAGATCTGGACTCGGGTTGGATGTCCCGCTGTCGTCGTAGGCGCGATCGAGCTCGGCGACGAAGATCGATCGGGCGTCGGCATCATTGAGCTGTTGACGGGTGCAGTCCGCTGACTCTTCGCTGATCCATTCGGTTCCCGATGTTGCGCTCAGGATCATGAGCAGTTCCCACGTGGGCGAACACGTTTCGAACGTGTCGACGACGACTTCTGCGTCGTGGAGCTCGAATCGTGTGCCGAGCGCATAGCCGAGCAGGTGCCACGGGAACAGACCCAGATTCAACTCGCGCACCCGCCCCACCCCGAGCCCGCCGATCAGGCCTTCGGCGATGCATCGAGCCTCCGGCTCGGTCACCGACGGACGCCATCTCGACGGGCTGCCGTCAGGATACGTCGGCGGCGTCTCGGGGTAGAAGGCTTGGGTGAGCGCTTCGAGCAGTGCTGCGTCATCTGCGGGAAGTGTCGGCGCCGACGGATCCACGGCCGGCTGGGTGTCGATGCTGCGTGGCTCGACGAGAACGGTTCGTGCCGATACCGCGACCGCGACGTCGGAGGTACCCTCGGGCAGCGACGCTTCCTCCCACTCCACGCCGTCCGGTGACCACAACACCCGGGCGGTGAACGATGGCGCCTGGCCGCCGCCTGCTGGCGGCACTTGTGCGACCGCCGATGATCGGCACGGCGTAACCCGCGCCGCCTCCGACCGGACGTGACGAAGGTGTCATCGCCATCCCCAACGTCGGCACGTCGAAGCGATGCACCTCTGCCCACGACACCCCGTCGGGCGAATGGAACCACACCGTGTCGCCAACCGCGACGTAGCCGCCCGGCCCACCGACGAGCGTCGCACCGGACGTGCCCGCGAAGGCGTCCGGCAGCGGACTCGACGACCACGAACGTCCATCGTGGGACGTCTGCAGTACGTACTGGCTGGCCGGGTTGCCGACCGAAGGTGCGGCCTGTGTCACGGTGGCGAAGCCGGCCGGACCGTGAACCACACTCGGCGACATGACGAATCCGGGGACGGCACCGAAGGGCCGATCGAAGCGTTCCCACCCAGCGCCATCATCGACCCACACGACAACGGAGCCACCGAACTGAGAATCCACAGACACACCGATCTCAGCCGGATCGACCGTCAACGTGTAGCCGTCTTGGAACTCGACAGTGAGATTCAACCCGTCCGAACCTTGCCCGGTCGGGAAAACCGTGATCCTCACCGAGCTGATCGATGGCATAGGCGCGCCAATCCACATTCTGAACGAGGCGACCGAGCGCGACCGCCACCCCGTCATTGATCGCGACGCTGTCGACATTGATCATCCACGACGCGTACTCGAACACCGGCTCCGCGGGAACGGGCAGGGTGCCGGCGGTCCAGGTCGCGCCGTCGTCGTTCGACATCCAGATCGACACCCCACCCGTGCCAACCGGGTCCCAACCGACCAACGCCAAACGCGATCCGTCCGACGCCAACATCTGCACCCCGCCAACATCGAGATCGGCACGCCGCGACGACCACGTCACGCCATCGCCGCTCGAAGCGACCTCCACCGCAGAACCATCAGCAGTCACCGACACGAACCCGTCGCCGTGACCGACCAAGACCTTCGTCGGAAAAGCACCTGACGGCGTCAACGACATCGGCGCGACCACAAGCCCTCCACTGGTCGGCTCGAGTGAAGCGGCATCGGGTTCGCTCGAAGACACCACGGCCGCTGTCACCTCGATGGTCGGAACAGCAGGAGTCGTCGCCGATACCGTCGACGCCACGACAGACTCCGGCGGTCGTGGTCCCGGACACCGAGTCGTCACTCGACGTGCCGCCACACGCCGACACGATCGCCACGACCGCAACCACCACCCGAATCTTCACGCCGCCACCCACCCACTGTGGAAACAGGCCCGGAGCGAAACGCGCAGCGGGCTGAGCGCAAGGCCGAGTGGCGGGCCGCCGTCGCTGCCCGATGATCGGCGTAGGTAGTCGAAATCGATGCGGACTGCACACCAGGCGCACGTCTGGATCTCCTCGCATCCCCCTGCTCCTCTCTTGGTTCGCGGGCATGGCTCCTCCGTCCGCATTTGACGTCTGTTCCGCCCACCAAGATGAGAGACCCGCTGTCCCAGGTGCCAGGGTCCAGGGTCACACAAGGGTCCTCGGAACGCCCGCGTGTGTCCCGGGCGGACGTCATGAAGGCGGCAGGACTTGGGCTCGCGCGGAGCATGAGGAACGAGCGCGCCCAGGCGTCGACCCGGCGATTTCTCCAGCAGGTCCGCCAGATTCAGCCGGAACGCCGGTTCAGGGGTGGGGCGTCGCTCTGTGTCAGGGACGCCGACTCGGCAGTGACGACCCCGGCGTGCGACTTGCGAGAATCTGTTCTCGCAGGATGTCGGCGTGGCCGGCGTGCTGTGCGAGCTCGCGGAGGACTTGTAGCTGAAGCGCCCAGACGGGACGTGCTCCTCGCCCGTCGACAACCTCGTCGCTACGCAGTCCGGCGAGGTTCGTCCGCGACGTTTCCCAGCGATCCCGATACGCAGCCTGAACTGTCGAAATCGAGTCGCCTTGGCGCAGCCGGAAGGAGCCATCGACGGTCCCAGCGATGCCGATCTCCTCGTACGACCGGCCCGTGACCGCCTGATCGAACCACACGCCCTCGACGAAGGTCACGTGCTGGACGAGGCCGAGCAGCGTCGTCTCCGAGGGCACGAGCTGACGACGTGCCTCTTCCTCGGTCAGGTCGTTGAGCGAGTCATGCAGGGCCGCTCGGTACTCGTCGAGCAGCTCCTCGATGCGGCGGCGCTGCTCGGCCGACCAGTGGAGGCGCTCCTGCTGGGGCACCGCATCACTCTAGGAAACCCCGCCGCATCGTCGGACACGACGCGTCCCCTACCGCCCGCTGGCGGACGCGACGGGGCGTGTCGGCGCGAGGGTCAGCAGCGGGGCGCGGCGGCGCGACCATGGACTGCGCGACCAGGTTGGGGTCTCGAAGGAAGACATGCGCTACGCGGCGCTTGTGCGAGCTGCCGAGCAGGGCCAGGACGCCGCCGATCGCGAGGAAGGGACCGAATGGAATCGCAGTGCGACGTGACGCGCGACCAGACGCAATGAGCGCGAGCCCGACAACTGCACTTGATACGAATGCGAGGAACAACCCGACGGGGACGTGCCGCAGTCCCTCCCAGGCGACGAACCAGCCGAGCATGGCTCCGAGGCGGACGTCGCCGTACCCGAGACCGCCCCGCGCTCCGACGTGCAGCACAGTGAGAACGGCGAAGGCGCCCAGGGCGCCCACCGTCGCCCACAGCACCCGCTGCGGCTCGCCCATGAAGACGGCGATCGGGGTGAGCAGCACGATGCCGACCGCCAGGGCCATGTGCACAAGCCGACGGGGCAGGGTCTTGGTCGCCAGATCGACGAACGACAGCACCACGAGCGCGGCGATGAGGAAGAGATACACAGGGAGCTCGGCCCTCGGGCCGAAGTGAAGCGCCGTCGCGGCGAAGCCAAGCGCGGTGACCGCCGCGACAGCAGCCTGCGCATGCTTCCCGTGGCGAGCCTCCGGTGAACGCTTGGCGATTGCTCGCTGGATCAGCCGTGTCAACCACGGAGCGACGAGCAGCGCGGCGAAGCCGCAAGCGAGCGCGAGAGGCGCGTGTCCAAGGTTCATTGCTCGATCGATCCTTCCGTCCACAGCCGCTCGGACACCCAGCGACCACGCGGGTGGAAGCGGTAGTGGGCGAAGTCCTTCTCGAACTCGAGGTTGACGTCCGGGGTGCCGTTGCGGTTCTTCTCCACGGAGAACACGACATGGCGTTGGAACTCCTCGGCCCGCGTCGGTGAGTGGACGAAATGCACTCTCGAGACCACGTCGAGCTTCTCGTTGAGGACGACGATCGCGTCCGCTTCGTAGGCGAGCGCCGTCGATCCGCGGAAATGGCGTAGGTGCAGCCGGCGGGCATCGAGCCCCTCTTGGTCGGCGGCGGCAACCGCAACGACGACCAGCTTCTGGTCGAGCGCCAGCTCCTTGAGGCTCTCGATGACGCGCCCGACGCGCTCGGCCTCGACGGGAACGGTGGGATAGACGGGCACCTTTTGCACGTAGTCCACGAACAGCGCGACGGGTTGACCCTCGTAGCGCCGGGTGATCTCGCTGAGTGCGGGAACGTTGGTGTGGGCTCCTGATCCGGTCACGAAGATGAGGCGGTCGGCGTACATCGCCAGGCGACGTCTGGCCTTCTCGAGGAGCGCGTCTGACTCGACTGCCTCCGTCAACGTGATGGTGCCGGCCGCGACGTCACGGAGGCGGGCTTGCAGTTCATCCGCTGCCGGCCAGTGCGGCTGGCTCTGTACTGACGATCTCGCCGAGCTCGCACAAGAGCAGCCGAGTCAGCAGCGTGACGTCGTCATGCTCATAGCAGAGGTAGACCACGACGACCCCTTGCCGCGCCATCGCCCGTGCCGCTTGCAGGCAGGCGATCGTCTTGCCGACACCCGGCTTGCCCCCGAGCAGCATCAGCTCACCCGGACGGATCCCTCCTGCGAGCAGCTCGTCGAGCGGTTCGAATCCGGTGAGCACCACCGCGTGCTGCGAACGTGCGCTCGTGCGCTCATGCAGGTCGGCCAGCGCGGCAAGTGCCGACCGGACCTGGGGACCCGCCTCGACGCGATCAAGGAGCGAGTTCGACATCGTCAGTTGCCCAACGTCTGCATGACGTTGATCGCGGCTGGCCCGAGCACGATGAGGAACAGGCACGGCAGGATGAAGATCATCATCGGGAAGAGCATCTTCACGGGGATCTTCTGGGCCTGCTCTTCGGCATACTGGCGTCGCTTGGTGCGCAGCTCGGCGGCTTGGACCTGCAGGGTCTGGGCGACCGGCACGCCGAGCTTCTCGGCCTGGGCGAGGGCGACGACCACCTGGCGCAGCTCCGGCACGCGGACCCGCTCGGCCAACGTGTTCAGGGCCGCGCCGCGGGGGATGCCGGCACGGGTGTCTTGAACGACGCGCGCGAGCTCAGCAGCCAGCGGGCCTTCCGTCGTCCGGGCGACCCGGGCGATGGCTGCGTCGAGCCCGAGCCCCGCCCGCACCGAGATCACCATTTGGTCGACCGTGTCGGCAAGCGTCCGGCGGATGACGTTCTGGCGGTCGGTCGCCTTGTGGCTGAGGACCAGGTCGGGTCCGAAGAAGCCGAACAGGGTCAACCCGGCGGCGACCACGACCATCGCCAGGCTCGGTGAGCCGCTGAGCTGGAGGACGCCGAGCACCGCGCCGGTCCCGCCGAGCAGGAGCTTCACCGCCAGCACCCGTTCGGTCGTCCAGCCGCGTGGTGTCCCTGCTACGAGGATCCGCTGCTCCAGGGCCGCGACCCGTCCGTGCGGCGTGTACTTGCGCGCCCAGCGCCCCACTCGCTCCAGGAGTGGCTGTACGGCTCGGGTCCCGACACCGTGTTGCAGCGTTGCCGCCCGCAGGTCGTAGGTGGCCGGATCGACGCGGCCGAGGTCGAGTGTGGCTTTGGCGTGGCGAGGCCCCGAGAGCGCCCACCACAGTGTGAGCAGCGCGCCGACGACCGCGAGGGCGCCCAGCAAGATGGCGATGTCCATGACTTCCTTCCTCAGAACTCGACGCGGATCAGCCGCTTCATCCACAGCCAGCCGGCGAGCAGCATCCCAGCACCGACGCCGAGCAGCACCGGCCCGATGCCCGAGAACAGCGGCTCGAGGTAGCCGGGATTGATCGCCGACATGACGAGCGCGACGAAGACGGGGAGGGCGATCAGGATGTACGTCGACAGGCGGCCCTCGGCGGTGAGCGCGTCGACGTGACGGGCCAGGTTCTGGCGCTCGCGGATCGTCTCGGCCACGTTGTCGAGGGTCAGGGCGAGGTCGCCGCCGACCTCTCGATTGATGTCGATGGCACCGACGACCCACTCGAAGTCCTTGCTCGCCATTCGCGCTGCCATGGCGTCGAGCGCCTCGCTCGCATCGCGGCCGACGCGGATCTCGAGGAGCACTCGGCGGAACTCGTCACGCGACGGTTCCTCGGCCTCTTGGGCGACGCTGTCGAGCGCCGCGAACAGGCCGTAGCCGCTCTTCAGGCTGCTCGTGAGCAGTTGGAGGTTGTCGGCCAGTTGCTCGGCGAACCTGGCCCGGCGGCGGGCTGCCCGGCGAGTGAGGACGGTGCGGGCGATGAGCGGGGCGATGACGAGCGTGGCCAGCAGGCCGATGAGCCCGAACAAGCTCAGCGTCAGCAGGCCCCCGGCCGCGGTCGCGGCGAGGACGAGCACGATGAACTCGCCCGGCCGCAACGAGATGCCGGCGGCCTCCAACGAACTGGCGACCGATCGCGACCGGTCCCGGCGCTCGAGGAAGCGGTCGACGCCGGCCGCGGTGCGGTCCTTGAGCTTGGTCACGCTTGTGCCGGCGGCGCGCGCGCTCGAGGCCGAGTCCGGTGCGCACGTCGCGACGGCGGCGATCGCCGGAGAGGATCACGGCGGTGATCACCAGCAGCGCCACGTAGACCGCTGCGCCGCCGAGCAGGAGGCCGAGCCTCGAACCGTTCGGCTGGTCCGGCGTTGCCGCCGCGGCGCGGACCGGGACCGGCGTCGTCGGAGTCGGCGGGACGATGTCGCCGGTGGTCGCCGGCGGGTGGTCGTCGGCGGGGTGGTCGTCGGCGGGGTGGTCGTCGGCGGGGCGGAGACGAGCACAGGTCCGGGAAGCTCCACCGTCGTGCTCGCCGAGACGACGCGATCCGCAGCGGCGGCACGCACGGTCAGCTCGACCGGCCCGTTGGCGCTGCTCGTGTACGTGACGCGGAACTGGTTGGCCACCGTCGCGGCCGCTTGCCGGTACAGATCGGTCAGCGCTGCTGGGTCCGTTGCCGACGACACCAGGCCGCCCGCGGCCGCGGCCAGCTGCTCGAGCGTCGGGCGGTCAGTGCGTTCGGTGACCAGTTCGATCACATGGATCGGTACGCCGGCAGCCGCCGCGAGCGCGGCATCGACTGAGGCGACGCTGACGTTGTCCTCACCGTCGGTCAGCAGCACGATGCTGCGCCGTTCGCCCGCCGGTGTGAACTGGCCGGCGGCGAAGATGACGGCGTCGTAGAGCGCGGTGTCGGTCCCGGCCTGCAAGGGGGCGATGCTGGCTGTGACCGCCTGCCGATCGGTCGACGGCGCGGCGATCAGCACAGGCGTCGATCCGTAGGCGACGACACCCACGCTCACCTCGGCCGGGAGCAGCGAGACGAACTCGCCCGCGGCTGCCTTTTCGCTCTCGATCGGTGCGCCGGCCATGCTGCCGGACGTGTCGAGCACGAGCATGACCTCGAGATCGTCGGTCGGGATCCGCTCGACCGCGGCGGGAACAGGGATTCCCGCTTCGAGCACTTCGAACGCATCCGCCGTAAACGCCTCGCCCGCGAGGGCCCCTGGTGTCGCGACCACGGCCGACACCGTCGGGTACCCCGACGCGTCGGCAGAGACGATTTCGATCCCACCGTCGGCCACGGCACCAGCCGGGCCGGAAACGGCGAGGACGGCGGCGACGACAACCGCCGCGCCGGCGAGGAGTTTCCGCATCGCGCTCACCGCCTGCTCGCAGCGAACAGGTCGGTCTCTCCGAACATCTCCGGCGGCAGGCTCAGCCCGAGGTCGGACAGGTGATCCGAGAACGACGGCCTGATGCCGGTGGGCCGGACCTGGCCACGCGAGCGGCCCTCAGTGCCGATGCCGGCGCTGTGATCGAACGCGTAGAGGTCGGACAAGGTGATGACGTCGCCCTCCAGGCCGCCGACCTCGGTCACATGGGTGATGCGCCGGCCTCCGTCGTGGAACCGCTGGAGGTGGATGATGAGGTGGAGCGCCGATGCGATCTGCTCCCGGATTGCCCGGCTCGGCAGCTCGAAGCCGGCCATCAGCACCATCGTCTCCAAGCGGGCCAGCGCGTCGCGAGGGGAGTTGGCGTGGACCGTCGAGATCGAGCCGTCGTGGCCGGTGTTCATGGCCTGCAACATGTCGAGCGCTTCGGGTCCGCGAACCTCGCCGACGATGATCCGGTCGGGGCGCATGCGCAGGGAGTTGCGCACGAGATCACGGATCGTGACCTCGCCGCGGCCCTCCACGTTCGGCGGGCGGCTTTCCAGTCGGACGACGTGGCGCTGGCGAAGTTGCAGCTCGACCGCATCCTCGATGGTGACGATCCGATCGCCGTCGGGGATGAACGACGACAGGACGTTGAGCATCGTTGTCTTGCCGGTGCCCGTTCCTCCTGTTACCAGCACGTTCAGCCCGCCGCGGACGCAGACCGAGATCAGGTCCGCCAACTCGGGCGTCAGCGTCCCGAGCTGGACGAGGTCGTCGACCTGCAGGGGATCGTGCGAGAACTTGCGGATCGTGAGCATCGGGCCGTCGACGGAGAGCGGAGGGATGACCGCGTTCACTCGGGAGCCGTCCGCCAGCCGGGCGTCGACCATCGGCGAGGACTCGTCGATGCGTCGCCCGACCTGGGCGACGATCCGCTCGATGACGCGGCGCAGGTGTTCGTCGGAGAAGAACCGGGAGTCGGTCTCGACGATGACGCCGCTGCGCTCGACGAAGATCGGCGCGGTCGAGTTCACCATCACTTCGCTCACGGTGTGGTCGGCGAGGAAGCGGTCGATCGGGCCGAGGCCGACCACGTCGTGGAGGATGTCCTCGACGAGGCGCTGGCGCTCGCCGGCCGAGAGCGGGGCCGTGGTGGCGGCCATGAGGTCGCCGATCTCGCTGGCGACGTAGGCGTGGAGTTGCTCCTGCGTGAGCGTCGAGTCGAACAGCCGGACGCCGAGGCGGGAGAAGAGCGCCTGGTGGGCCCGGGCCTTGAGCTCGGCGACGGCGTGAGCCGGCGACTGGTTTGCCGGCGAATGGTATGCCGGCGTCGCCGGCGTGAGGTCGTTTGTCGGGGCGGCGGTGACGCCCGGCGCGCTGAGTCGTTCGGAGAGTTTCATGGTCAGTTCCTCCGCCACGGCAGGCGCGCTCTGGCGCTCGCTCTCGTCGCGGCCCTCGATGCGGTGCGCGAGGCGCAGCAGCTCACGGGCGGCCGGCGAGGACGGCGAGTCGATCACGATCGGGCGCCCCTGGTTCATCGACAACGGGATGGCGCGCGAGCTCGGCACGGCGGCGTTGGTGGGCATGCCGAGGGCGGCCTCGACGTCGGCGAGCTCGATGCCGACGCGCGCGATCGGCCCGGTTGAGGACGAAGTGGCGGCGGACCGACATCAGGCCGAGCCGACCGAGGACGCCGATCTCCTTGCCCATGCTCCGGATGCTCGACACGTCCGTGCTCGTCACGCACACGACATCGGTGGCCTGCTCCAGAACGGCCAGTGTCCGCTCGTCGAGACCGGCCGGCGTGTCGATGATCAGATAATCGAAGTCGTCGGCGAGCAGCTCGACGATGCGGCTGGCGTGCTCGGCGGTCACGGCGTCACCCTCCTCGGGCGAGGCCGACCCGCACAGCACGAACGCCCCCGACGCCTCGTGGGGCGTCAGGAACACCTTGAGCGTGGTCGAATCGATCGACGGCATCGTCGCCAGCTGACCGATGGTGCGTTCGGGCGTCAGCCCGAGCGCCGAGGCCGAGTCCCCGAACTGCACGTCGAGGTCGACGAGGGCCACCGAGGCCTCGACCGTCTGGGCGAGCGCGACGGCCAGGTTGGCGGCCACCATCGTCTTGCCCGACCCGCCTTTCGGCGAGAGGACGACGATCACGCGGCCGGTCGGGGGTGCGTCCGGCATGGCCGGCGCCGGCGCAGACGCGTGCTGGCGTGCCCGGGCCGTGCGCTCGACCGCCCGCCGGATGGCGTCCTCGAGCTCGAGGTCGATTCGTGCCGGCTCGATGACGTCACGGACGCCGGCCCGGAGGGCGTGGCGCCATACGGAATCGTCGGGTGAGGCGACGAGGATGACGTTCATCTCGGGATGGTCGCGGTCGACGATCGCCGCCACGTCGAGGGCGACCTCGAGCGGTACGTCGGCGCCGGCGCAGACGACGCTGGCGCCCACGGCGCTGAGCTGGAGCACGATCTGCTCGGCGTCGAGACGATCGTCTCCATCGCGCCAAGCTTGGACGTGCAGACGGTCGTCGGGGCCGATCGCAGCGGCGGCTTGCTCGGCGAGGAAGCGACCCCCGCCGAGCACGGCCACCGTCGTCGCATCCGCCTGCGACGAGGTCTTGGAGCGTGGGGGATTCCACGCCTCGATGATCAAGGTCTCGTTCGTCACGGCTGTACCTCGGTCGTGGCGTAGACCTCGCCGAGGTCCACGATGCGGGTGCCGTTCTCGTCGGCGTCGGCGTTCTCGGCGGTCAGCCAGATGTGGCCGAACTCGGCGGCGAACACGAACTGCTCGACTTCGGGCGAGGAGAGGGCGAGCGTCACGTGCACTCGGGCGCTGGGCGCCTCGTCGATCGGGTTGTCGGTCTGGGTCGTGTCCGCTTCGGATCCAGTCGTGTCGGTGTCGTCGCGGTCCGACTTGTCGAACTGCACGCGGGTGATGAGCACCTTGTGGAAGGTGAGGTGCGTCATGTTCGGCGTCTTGGCGGAGGAGTCCGCGCTGTCCTCCTGGTCGGCGGCCGGCGCGTCCGTTGGCGCCGGAGCGGCCTCGGGGCGGCGACCGGGAACGGGTTCGCCGGATCGAACCGGATGACGTTGGTGTCGAAGGGGTCGAACGACAGCACGACACCGACGGTGTCACCGACGGCCAGGTCGCCGCCGACGGCACGCTCGGGATCGAGGGCGATCGTCACCTCTTGCAGCCCGGCCGGTACGTCGGTCGTGGCGACCTCGCTGCCGGCGACGAGGCGGCTGGCGAGCAGCTGCTCGCCGGACTGGAGGTCGACGGCGGCGACGAGGTCGCCGTCGAGGAGGTCGAGATCGCTCACCGCGCCCTCGACGCGCACGTCATCGGGCACCTCGACGATCTCGAGCGACCGCTCGATCTCGTCGAGCGGGGTGTTCGCGGGGACATCGTCCGACAGCACGTACACCGCGGTGCGTCGCTCGCCGGCGACGGCCTTGTCCTTGGCGGACTGCACGTAGGAGACGAGGGCGAACGTGCCCACAGTCGCCAGCGCGATGGCGGCGATGATGCCGATGATTCTGCGTTTCATGGGGGTTCTTTTCTTGGGAGGGGGACCGGCGTCAGCCGATCATGGTGATGGCAGTGGCGCCGAAGTTGGCCCCGCTGCCGATGTCGCCATCAGTGACGGCTGGTTTGAAGACACCTTTGAGGCAGCGCGTATTGCTCTTGCATTCGGAGCTCGCGAGGCCTTGTCTGCCGGAATGGACGAGGTCGAAGCCCGTCAGCTCGAAACCGACAAATCCGACGATGTGGTAGGCCGCATTGGTGCCGCTGCCTGGTACCACGTCGTAGACCGGGATCACGACCTCGAGGCCGGGTCGCAACACGATTTCGCATGCCTTTGGCTCGGACTTCCCCGGATCACTACTCATCGGGTCGCCGACCGTGATCTTGACGTTGCAGTCGTCCGGACCGAAGTTGTCATCCAGCCAGAGGAATCCACCCGGAGCGGTGTCGGCGCACGGCGGCGGCTCGACGTCCTTGGGCTCAGTGCCCGGGAGGTAGATGATGCCGGGCGTGGTCGGAATGAACAGGGGGTCGAGCGTCATGCCGAGCCGCCCGAGCTCGCAGATGCCGTAGGCGAGTGGGAGCGTGATCGCACCTGCGACGGGCCCCCACGTGGCGACTGCCGAGGCGTGGACCGTGCTGCCGACATTGGTGGCGTCGAGCACCGGTGCAAGGACGAAGTCGACCTTGGTGCTGTTGTCCGGTTTGCGGGTCGACGTGGCCACCTGCACCCAGGCGCTCTTGCCCGCGGCTGCGGCGGGCGGCGTCGCACAGGCCGGTAGGCCGGGCCCCACGCCGCAGACCGAATCGACCTTGGCGGCGCCGTCGTTGGCGTTCTTGTTGGCGTACTCGCCGGCCTGACCGGCGGCGAGGTCGCAGTTGCCGTTGGCGCAGTCCATGGCGACGGCCAGGGCGGCGGCGTCGGCGCCGTTCTGCAGCTGGCGCCGCTCGGCGTACAGGGCGCCGGCGTCGATGACGAGGGCGCCGACGCCGAGCAGAACACTCAGCATCAGGGCGACCCAGACGAGCACCGCGCCGCGGTCCTCGTCGCGGTGGCGCGTCAGAGACCGCATCGCATGACTCCCGTCGCGGTGAGGGTCTTGGTGCCGAGGCTGGGCACGAAGGGGATGCTGAAGGTGAAGTTCTCGGTGACGACGACCTTCGCCTGGCCGTCGCCCGTCGCGGGGCACGGCGTCTGCGAGATCGAGTCGATGGTGACCGACGGAGCGGCGGCGCGGACCCGCGCATCGACGTCGCTAGAGCTCTTGTGGAGCGCCAGTTCGCGGGCGCCTTCGCGCGCCGCGGCCTGGATGGAGATCTGTGTGTTGTAGGCCCGACCGAACTCGATGATGCCCATGAGGAGCATGAGGAGGAGGGGCAGGACGATGGCGAACTCGACCATGGCTGCGCCACGGTCGTCACGTGTTGGTTTCTTCATGGCACACCTCCTTCGGTCGGTCTCGGAAAATGAAGTTCGGGCAGCGGGAGCGATCGCCGACCGGCGACCGCTCCCGCCATGCCCGTGAGGACATCAGAACGATCGATGCCGTTGAACAGCTCCGTTGATCTCGATGCCGAGCGCTTCGACGGCAACGCCACGCGACCACCGCGATGCCGGCGACGAGCAGGCCGTACTCGACCATGGCCGCGCCCTCTTCGTCGTTGCGGCGAGCGGCGATCGCGTTCTGAACCTTGGTAAAAAGCTTCGTCATTTGAAGACTCTCCTTGTAATGGTCTCCCGCCCTTTGCAAGGAGACGCCCCTCACTCTGCGGAATCCTGGGCTGACCGGCTTCCTCACAATTGAGGAAATGCTGACGCACTTGACGAAATCTTGACGCAGTGCCCGGGCGGGACGAGGAAGGCGTGATCAGGCGACGGCGAGCGTGCGGCGGCCGGGCTTCCAGCCGACTCGGTTGGCTTGGGCGACGGCGGCGAGTTGCGAACGCACGCCAAGCTTTTGCAGCACCGCCCGGATCTGCGAGCGCACCGTCGTCAGCGCGACGTACTGAGTCTCGGCGATCTCCTCGGCGGTCAGGCCGTCGATCAGCGCGGCGAGGACTTCACCTTCCCGCAGCGTGAGCCGCCTCGAATGGAGAGAGGGCACGGCGCTGGCCGGCGCGCTCGATGCGCAGTTCGTCGATCATCGCCTCACGAGCAGAACAGCCGATCAGCGGCGTGCCGTCGAGCACATCAGTGAGGCTCGCCACAACCTCGTCCAGGAACGCGTCCTTGCCGATCCACCCGGCCGCGCCTGCCTCCAGACAGGAGGCCAGAACGACGCGCCGCGTTTCGGCAGTCAGCATCACCACATCGGCCCCCGTGGCTCGCAGCGGGGCGATGAGGTCGATCCCGCTGCCCACTGCATCCCCGAGCCCGATGTCGAGCAGGACGCACCGGGGCTGGAACCGGTGGGCGTGGTCGATGACGTCGGCCGCAGTGGGCCCGTCCGTCGTCTCGACCTCCCAGCCGCGCGCCGACAGCGCCAACATCAGGCCGGTGGCGACGAGGACGTGGTCCTCGACGATGAGCACTCGCGCCGTCATCGCGACCGCTTGCACCGGGGGCATCCCCCTCGGCGAGTTCGATACCGGCAAGCCGACGCACGCGGGAAGTGCAAGACGAACGTCGAGCCACCGCCGGGGCGGGAGCGGACGTGCGATCGTCCCTCCCTGCTCGGCCATGAGGCGCCGGGCGACGTAGAGGCCGAGGCCCGAACCGCCGCTGTCGTCGAGGCACTCACCCCGCTCGAACACGCGCTCGTGCAAGGAGCCGGCGACCCCGCTCCCGCGGTCCTCCACGTAGAGCGCAGTCGTGCGGCAGAGCTCTCTCGCCCGCACTTCGACCGGCGAGGACGGCGCGTGCTTGCCGGCGTTGTCGAGCAGGCCGAGCACGACCTGCGCAGTGGTGTCGCGGATTCCGTGGACATCGATCCCCCTCGGGACCGAGCACCGCACGTCGAGCCCGGATGCACGGGCGCACGCGATGACCGGACCGATCGCCTCACCGAGATCGAACGTGCTCGGCGCGCCGACACGTCCATCGAGCAGCGTCCGCACACGCCGTACCTCAGCTGCAAGCCCTCGCGCCAGTTCATCGAGCTGCTGATCGGTCAGCTGTTGGCGGTGGTTGCTCAGCAAGTCTGCCGACGCTCCGATCCCGAAGAGTGCTCCGCGTAGCTCGTGATCGCGCTCCTCGTGACGTTCGGATGTGGAGGTCCAGGTCTGTGGGTAACCCTGGTCATCAATGGACATTGGTCACAAATATACCATGGCAACCATGGTTTGACAACAACTTTGGTACAAACGCGGCTAGAGTCGCTCAGATGCGCATCGACATCACCCCGGGCCGCGGCCGGATCAGCGTCGGCCCACCCGGCGGCCCCACCGAAACCATCCCCGCCTCGGTCACCGTCACCGTCACCGACACCTTCCCCTACGACGTCGAGGCCCGGCTCGAATGGTCCCCCACCGTTGGCAAACTCGCCGTCCGCAAGATCTGCTGCACAGCCCTCCCCGGAGGCGACGACGTCTCGCCCCCCGGCATCGCCCGCATGGCCCTACGCGACACGATCCAGACAGCACTGGAGACCGAGTACCTCGGCGGCACCAGCTGGCGCGGACTGCTCGACAAGTACAGCGATCACGACCCGCTCGCCATCGACGCCTTGATCTACCTGCTCGCCGTCGCCTTCCAAAGCCCGAAACCGACCGCCACCGTCGCCCTCGCCCGTGGTCTGTCCCCCGCCAGCGGACCCAAACGAGTCCTCGCCGCCCGCAAAGCCGGACTGCTCCCCGAGACCGAACCCGGCAAAGCCGCCGGGGCGTGACCGACGAGAGATCGACACAACGACGGGGTCAGCTCCGCGGAGCCGGCCGATGTCGGTTTGGACGCGCACCCTGCGAGAGACTGGCGTCATGTCAGCCGACGAGATCGACACCTACCTTGCCGGGCTCGATGAGCCCAAGCGGGACACGTTGGAGCGGCTGCGCACATCGATCATGGCGGTTGTCCCCGACGCGGACCAATGCATCTCCTACGGGGCGCCGGCGTTCAAGGTGCGCGGCCAAGCGGTCGCCGGGTTCGCAGCGTTCAAGAGCCACCTCAGCTATCTCCCCCACAGCGGTTCAGTGCTCGACGAGCTCCGCGACGAAACGGCCGGTTATGAGACCTCGAAGGGCTCATTGCGATTCGCCATCGACGACCCACTCCCTGACGGCCTCGTCCAAGCGCTGATCACCGCCCGCCTCCGAGAGCTCGGCGCAGGCATAACGCTAGCAATGATGACCACCTCCAGAGCGTCCTCGCCGCTTGCTGCGGGCGGGCGATGCGTCGCGTCGCCATCAAGTGGGGCTAGATGATCTTGCTGACGACAAAGACGATGAGCGACGCGGTCAAGAGCACGATGGCGACCGCCGCGAGGCCGTCTCGCTTCGCTCCCTCGCGGGCATCACGTTGAGGCGCATTGATCATGTCGCTGGTCCCATTCGTCGCACTCGTCACACAGATTCTCGTCCAAGAGCCGAGGAGGTTTCAACGGTCAGCGCTGTCCATGGTCGTTGCTGACGCGGCACTCGTTGCGACGACCGGACCGACGGAGTCAGGGCGGGGGCAACTCGCCGGACCATCGATCGGACATCATGACCTCGTCGACCGGGAGCCGCCGTACCGGGCCGAACTGCCCACGCGGGAACCCGACCGGGATGACCGCCTGCGCGCGGACGCGCTCCGGTAGCTCGAGCACCGACTCGAGCTCGTCACGATACGCCAGCGCATAGGTCGTCGGCACCGCCCCGAGTCCCGACGCCCGGGCCGCCAGCAACAGGTTCTGGACACCGGGCCAGATCGAACTGGCATACCGGCCGGGATCCTGCTCCGCATCGTCCATGATGCAACAGGCGACGATGATGACCGGTGCCTCGTGCATGTGCTCCGCTTGCCAGAGCACCGCGTCCCACATGCGCTGCCGGCGCTCGCGGTCATGGTGCGGTAACGTCGCGACCCGCGTCCCGCTCGGCGGTGGCGTGGTCAACGCTCGCCCGCCGATTCAGTTCGCCGATGTGGCGCCTCTGCTCGGCGTCGCGAACGACGATCCAACGTGCACGCTGGAGGTTCCGGCCCGACGGCGCGTCGTTGGCGGCCTCGACCAGGCGACGCACCACGGCGTCGGGCACGGGATCGGGCCGCAGTCGACGCACGGGCGCGGCACGTCGACATCACCTCGAACAGATCCATGGGCAACCTCCCAGCGCCACGAGGAGACATCAGATGTCTGTGAATTACTGTGACACACGTGACGTCGCCGCTCCACGACCAGCCGTTGCTCCCGCATCTCATCATCCGCAGCCTTGGAGCGCACGGACGACGCCCCGTGCATCCATCTCGCCGGCCGGGTCGCGACGTACGCCGAGATCCGCCGCCGGACCAGCCAGCTGATCCAGGCCCAGCGCGCCCGCGGCGTCACGCGCGGCACCCGCCTCGCCGTGCTGTCGAAGAATCGTCCGGAGGTGCTCACGAACCTGACGGCGTCGCTCGTCAACGGCTGCGTGTTGACGCCGCTCCATCCGATGGGCTCGCTCGCTGATCACGCCTATGTGATCGGCGACGCCGAGATCGAATGCCTCGTGTTCGACGCCGACCACTTCACCGAGCGCGCACGCGAGATCAAGGCGCAGTACCCGGATCTCACGCTGCTCGGCTTCGGACCCAACGATGTCGGCGACGACTATCTCGCACTCGCTGACGAGTTCGAGCCGGCGCCACTCGACGCTCCCGACGTCGGCCCCGAGGATCTCTGCACGATCGTCTACACCGGCGGGACGACCGGACGCCCCAAGGGGGTGCTGATGAGCCATCGGGTGTGGGCGGCGATGACGTGGATCCAGATGGCCGAGTGGGAGTTCCCCGACGCAGTTGCGAATCGCGGTCGCCACGCCGCTTGTCGCACGCCGCGATGTCGCTCGTCGCGCCCGTCCTGCTGTCGGGCGGCGCGTTCTACGTGATGGAGTCCTTCACTCCCGACGGGTTCTTCGACCTGGTCGCCGAGCATCGCATCACGGCGACGCTGATCGTCCCCGTCATGCTCTACGCGCTCCAGGGACACGCGCGCTATGCGACGGCCGACATGTCGTCGATGGAGACCATCTTCTACGGCGCCTCCCCGATGAGCCCGGCCAAGCTTGCCAAGGCGATCGAGGACTGGGGCCCGATCTTCTACCAGTTCTACGGGCAGACCGAGGCGCCGATGGTCATCGCCCATCTGAAGAAGGGCGAGCACGATCCGGCGCATCCCGAGCGCCTCGCCTCGTGCGGCCGACCGGTGCCGTGGATGCACGTCGCCCTGCTCGACTCGGACGACAAGCCCGTGCCGCCCGGAGCGTCCGGCGAGATCTGCACCCGAGGTCCGCTGGTGATGACCGGCTACAAGGACCTGCCCGACGAGACCGCCGAGGCGCTGTCGGGCGACTGGTTGCACACCGGCGACGTCGGCCGCTTCGACGACGACGGCTACCTGTACATCGTCGACCGGACCAAGGACATGGTGATCACCGGCGGCTTCAACGTGTTCCCCCGCGAGGTCGAGGACGTGATCAGCACCCACCCCGCCGTGAGCATGGTCATGGTCATCGGCGTGCCCGACGACAAGTGGGGCGAGGCGGTCAAGGCCGTCGTCGTGCTCCAGCCCGGCACGCGCCCTCGGACGAGCTGACCCGGGAGCTGCAACAACTCGTGAAGGACGCGAAGGGTTCGCAGCAGTCGCCGAAGTCGATCGACTACGTCGAGTCCCTCCCGCTCACCCCGGTCGGCAAGCCCGACAAGAAGGCGGTGCGGGCGCGGTACTGGAATGACATCGATCGAGCGGTCTCGTAGGTCGCCCGTCGCGGCGACATCACGATCTCGAAGTTTCGGCGTCCTCAGGGCACCGAAACTTCACGAGATGAGCGGTCGGGTGGGGCGATCAGCCGGCCTTGCCGGTGGCCAGATCGCCGACGTCCTCGAACTCGGTGGTCAAGGGAACGACCTTGCCGTTCTCGAGCGTGCTGAACACCACGCTGCGGTTGAACAACCGCTGGTAGCCCTCGAGGCCGTCGGTCCACTCCTT
Source organism: Ilumatobacteraceae bacterium (assembly GCA_963722415.1). Taxonomy (GTDB): domain Bacteria; phylum Actinomycetota; class Acidimicrobiia; order Acidimicrobiales; family Ilumatobacteraceae; genus JALOLG01. The sequence continues at coordinate 249,547 of CAVRNI010000043.1, read as the reverse complement.
GGTGAAGTCGAGAACCGGGACCATGCCGTTGAGGTCGAGCTCGGACGTGTTCGACGCCGCCTCGAAGAACGACTCGGCCGTGATGTCACCATCGATGGTCTCGGCGATCTGGGTGAAGGCCACGAACGCAGCCCACGTGCCCATCCCGCCGAGGCTGTTGTAGTCGAGCTCGGTGGTGTCGTAGCCACCTTCGTCGAGGGCGAGCCGATACTCGGTCCACGGCTCGGTGGAGATGTCCGGGTACATGCCGGCGATGATGTCGCCATCGGTGGCCTCTTCGTTGCCGGCCGCCGAGATCTCGTTGAGGTTGCCTTGTGGACCGTACTGGCGAGCGTCCGTGCCCTGACTGGGTCCAGGCGGTGTTCCAGGTGATGTACGGCGTCTCGGAGATGATCCCGATCACGCAGTCGGCGCCGGTGGTGGCCTGGGCCACCTCGGCCGAGTAGTCCTGAGCGGTCGCCGGCAGGATGATGACGTCGCCGAAGCTCTGGCCGAGCGCCTCGATGGCGTTCTGCATCGGCGGGAGGAAGATCGCGTCGGCGCCTTCGATGATCACGGCGTTGATGTTCTCGCAACCATCGTCGATCGCCCGCTTCACCGCCCCGACCGCGTACATCGGCTGGTTGCCGATCGGGAACGAGTGCGGGTCCGTGAGCTCCGACGGCGTGATCGGGCAGCACTCGCCGAACCACGTGATGTTCGACTCGGCGAGGACCGGCACGATGCTCTCGGCGAAGAACGAGAACGAGCCGACGACGGACACCATGCCCTCCTCGACCGCCTGCCGAGCGCACGTCGCCGCGATGGCCGGGTCGAACTGCTCGTCGCAGACGGTGACCTCGAGCGGCCGGCCGGCGATCCCGCCGCGCGCGTTGATGTACGTGGCGTACGCGTTGGCGGTGTTGGCGATGTTCGGGTAGACCGGCCCGGCGGCGTTGAGCGTCGTCACGGTCATGATCTTGATCGGATCGCCGGTCGGTGCTCGCAGACGTTTCGCCGGTGGAAGCCTCGGTCGCGTGCCGGCGTCGTTTCGCCGGTGGAGGCCTCGGTCCCGTCCGTCGCTGAATCGGCGGTGTCTGCGTCGTCGTCATCGCCGCCGCACGCCGCGGCACCCAACGCGAAGACGGCGACCAGCGCCACCTTGCATCCTCCACGACTGCCGGTCTCGACCGAACGCGGGTCACTGCGTACATCATGCTCTCCCCCAGTTGAAGATGTGTCGGGCGCAGACGCGCACCGACCCCCGTGCTGTGTGCACCGACATTTCACCACAAGACATCGGATTTCCGCTACTCGCACAGGCCGGCGGTCCGTCGGGCATTGACCGGGCATTGACTGGGCATTGGCGGGACCGTTCGGTTGAGCCATCCGGGCGGGACCGCGCATTACGATCCCGAACGCGCGGATCGCTCTGATGTTTCGCTACGGGGAGTGGGGTTGGCAAGAGGGGCAGGATGAACGAGGTCATCAGATTCGCGCTGTTGGGGCTCGGCGTCGGCGCGTTGTACGCCTTCGCCTCCCAGGGCCTGATCGTCATCTACCGCGGCACCGGCATCTTGAACTTCTCACTCGGCGCAACGGCCATCGCCGGCGTCTTCATGCAGTGGGAGTTGCAGAACGAGCACGGTTGGCCGTTCCTGGCTTCGGCGATCGTCGGCGTTGCCTGGTCGGCCTTCCTCGGAATGCTCACCCACTGGGTGATCATGAGACCGTTGCGCCGGGCCAGCTCGTTGGTCCGAGTGATCGCCACACTCGGTGTGCTGGTCACGATCCAGGCGGCGGTGGTGCTCCGGTACGGCTCCAACCCTCATCAGGTCGCCAGCTGGCTGCCGACCGACCGCGTGACGCTGTGGGCCGACGTCGGGATCACGGTCGATCGCCTCATCCTGCTCGGCATCGGGAGCGCGTCGGCGCTGGGTCTGTGGATGCTCTATCGGACGAGCCAGTTCGGCCTCGCCACCGAGGCGGTGTCGGAGAGCGAGCGTTCGGCGTCAGCGATCGGGCTGTCTGCCAACCGGATCGCATTGCTGAACTGGGGGCTGGGGTCGGCCATCGCCGCCGTGGCCGGGATCCTTGTCGTCCCCATCATCACGCTGCAGGTGACGGCGATGACGGCGCTGATCCTGGCCGCGCTCGCGGCGGCGTTGGTCGGCGACTTTCGATCGTTTCCGATCGCCACGGCAGCCGGGTTCGCGCTCGGCATCGGCCAGGCGCTGGTTGGACGGTTCGCCGATCAGCAGGGCCTCGGACCTTCGCTCCCGTTCCTGGTCATCGTCGTGGTCCTCGTGTTCCGGGGGCGGTCGCTGCCCCTGCGTGACCACTACCTGCAACAGCTGCCGATGCTCGGCAACGGTCGGGTGTCGTGGGCCTGGGCGCTGTTCGGCTGCGGCGCCGTCGTCTTCGTGATGCTGACCAAGCAGGCGAAGTGGATCGACGCCATCACCGTGTCGTTGGGCGTGGCGATCGTCCTGCTGTCGATCGTCGTGCTGACCGGGTACGCCGGACAGCTCTCCCTCGCCCAGTACTCGATCGCGGGCTTCGGCGCCTATGTCGCGGGACGGTTGGTCGCGGTGTTCGACATCCCGTTCCTGCTCGGACTGCTGGCAGGCGTCGCCGCCGCGGTACCGCTCGGTTTGATCTTCGGTCTGCCGGCGGTGCGAACGAGAGGGATCAACCTGGCGATCGTCACGCTCGGCTTGGGAACCACCATCGAGCTGATGCTGTTCAACAACCGCAACTACACCGGCGGGGTGCAGGGCACTCAGGTCGGGAACCCCGACCTGTTCGGCTACGACATCGGATCGATCAATCACCCGGAGCGCTACGGGATCTTCGTGTTGGTCATGGCGATGCTGGCGGTCGTGGTGGTCGCCAACGTGCGACGTGGCCGCAGCGGCCGGCGACTGATCGCCGTCCGAACCAACGAACGGGCGGCGGCGGCGCTGGGGATCGACGTGATGGTGGCCAAGCTGTTCGCGTTCTCACTGGCGTCGGCGATCGCGGCGTTGGGCGGCATCGTCCTGGCGTTCCGGCTCAGTTCCATCAGCTATCAGTCGTTCAGCAACTTCACCTCGATCACCTACGTCGGCCTCGCACTGGTCGGGGGCGTCGGCCAGTTGCTGGGCGCGTTCGTCGGATCCACCATGGCCACCGGCGGGGATCAGCCAGGAGATCCTCGAGTCGACGTGGCCGGGCGTCGGACGGTGGATGCAGCTGATCAGTGGCATCGCGATCCTGCTCACGGTGTTGGCCTACAAGGACGGCGTCGCCGCCGAATGGGTCAAGATCTCCCGCCTGATCAAGAAGGCGAGGAAGTGGGGCCGGCCGTACACCATCGAGCTCGCCGATGTCGCCGATCTCGGGGCGGGCACCGACCACCACGCACGAGTACCACCGCGGACCCTGACCTTGGACGGTCTGACGGTGCGGTACGGAGCAGTCGTCGCCGTCCACGACGTGAGCTACCGGCTCGAACCTGGCACCGTCACCGGCCTGATCGGACCGAACGGCGCGGGCAAGACGTCGCTGATCGACGCCATCAGTGGATTCACGCCGGCCGAGGGTCGGGTACGGCTCGACGACGTCGACCTGTCCAAGGCGCCGCCGGTCAGGCGCGCCCGGGCCGGTGTGGCCCGGTCGTTCCAGTCGCTCGAGCTGTTCGAGGACTCGACGGTGTTCGAGAACCTCAGCGTGGCCGCCGACCCGCAGGATCTCCGCTCGTATGTGTTCGATCTCATCTGGCCGATCAATCCACCGTTCCCACCGGAGGTGGTGCGGGCCGTGCGGAGTTCCAGCTCGACCAAGACCTTCACCGCGATGTCCACGACCTGTCGTACGGGAAACGGCGGCTGCTGGCCATCGCCAGGGCGGTGGCGATGCATCCGAGCGTGCTCCTGCTCGATGAGCCGGCAGCCGGCCTGAGCTCGACCGAGAGCACGGAACTGTCCCGGGTGGTCCGCCGCTTGGCCGACGACTGGGGCATGGCGATCCTCGTCGTCGAGCACGACATGAACTTCGTGATGGGAGTCTGCGACCAGGTGGTCGTGCTCGACTTCGGGAAGCTGATCGCGTCGGGTTCACCCGAACAGGTCAGCTCCGACCCGGCTGTGATCGCCGCCTATCTCGGCGACGAGACCGACGACGAACACGATGCCGGATCCGACGACGAGCCGGCATCGTCTCCGGCGTCGGTTGCAGGCGGTGCATCGTGAGCTCGTTGCTGGAGACCCGCAACCTCAAAGCCGGCTACCTGGGTCGAGAGGTGGTCCGCGCGGTCAACCTCACGGTCCAGCCCGGCGAAGTGGTCTGCCTGCTCGGACCGAACGGTGCGGGCAAGACGACGACCCTGCTGACGATCGCGGGCGAGCTGGCGCCGGTCGACGGTCTCGTCATGTTCAACAACGTGCCGACGTTCACGCCGATGCATCAACGGGTCCGCGACGGTGGCATCGGCCTTGTCACCGAGGAACGGCTGGTGTTCACGAAGATGTCGGCCCGCGACAATCTCCGCCTCGGTGGCGGTTCGATCGAAGGCGCGCTGGCGCTGTTCCCGGAGCTGGAACCGCGACTGTCGGTCAGGGGCGGGATGCTCTCCGGCGGCGAGCAACAGATGTTGGCCCTCGCCCGGGCGCTGAGCCGCAATCCGTCGATCCTGCTCGCCGACGAGCTGTCGCTCGGACTGGCACCGAAGATCGTCGACCGTCTGCTCGGCGCGGTCCGCACGGCGGCCGACGTGCACGGCACCGGCGCGTTGATCGTCGAGCAGCATGCCCACAAGGCCTTGAAGTACGCCGATCGGATGTACCTGATGGCGCGCGGCCAGATCCTGCTCGAGCTCCCCGCCGCCGAGGCGATCCAACGCCTCGACGAGATCGAGGAGGCCTACATGCGGGGCACCTCGGAGACCGAGGAAGACCACATCGAGCGGCTGCGCCAGAAGCGGAAGAGGAAGCAGTGGAAGCGCATGCGGGTTCGGGAACGCGAACTGGAGCGTCTCACGGGAAAGATCGTCTCCACCAGGAGGGAAGAAGATGATGACTACTACTTCGACGTCGAACGCCAGCTGCGTTCCTGGGCCAAGCGCGTGAGGAGGTAACTGCCCATGGGCTATCGCACCGCAGAACTTCCCCCAGTCGACCTCGACGAGTTCGCCTCGATCCCGTTCTTCCCGCGGATGAAGATGCTGCAGCTCCACTGGGTGGAGCAGGGCTTCGGCACCCCGAAGCAAACGGCCAACTTCTACGTGTGGAAGATCTTCTTCTACGCGTTGTTCGGGCTGATCTTCTGCGGCGCCTTCACCGCCGGGCTGGAGTTCGACAACATCGCCGGTTGGTGGGACGAGCCGATCCTGTACCAGAAGCTGATGGTCTGGACGATCCTGTTGGAGATCCTGGGCCTGGCCGCGACGTGCGGCCCGTTGGCGTTCCACTTCGATCCGCCGATCGGCGGGGTCCTGTACTGGTGGCAGAACGACACCCTGCGGGTCCCCCCGTACCCGAACCACGTCCCGTTCACCAAAGGCAACCGGCGGACGCCGTGGGACACCGGCCTCTACAAGCTCATCGTGTTCTGGTTGGTCATGATGATGTTCCTGTCCGGCGACCAGGTCGACGGGCTGCCCGAGGGATCGGCCGGGGTGATGCCCCAGTGGGCGCTGGTGACCTACTGCGGCCTGATCCTGTTGATGGGTCTCCGGGACAAGGTGGTGTTCCTGTCGGCCCGCTCCGAGCAGTACGTCCCGACGATGCTGTACTTCGGGCTGTTCAGCAACTTCGTCGACATGATCGTCGCCGCCAAGATCTGCATCGTGGTGATCTGGATGGGGGCCGGCTTCTCGAAACTGCAGCACGGCTTCTCGTCGACGGTGGCGATCATGGTCCAGAACACGCCGTGGGTCACCTCGGACCGGTTCCGCAAGGCAACGGTCAAGGACTACCCGAACGACCTCCGGCCATCGAAGCTCACGCATGCCCTGGCCCACATCGGTGGCACGACCTGCGAGTTGGTGATGCCGCTCGTGCTGTTGTTCTCACCGTGGCCGTGGATGACCTGGATCGCGATCATCTCGATCTGGATGCTCCACACGTTCATCATCTCCACCATTCCGTTGGCAGTGCCGTTGGAGTGGAACGTGTTCTTCATGTTCGTCGTCGCGTTCCTGTTCGCCAACTTCCCCGCCGGTGAGGGGTACGGGGTCGGCGACATGGATCCAGTCCTGCTGGCGATCGTCGTGTGTGTCGCGCTCGCACCGATCATCCTCGGAGCACTTCGGCCGCAGTACGTGTCGTTCCTGGTCGGGATGAAGCAATACGCCGGCAACTGGGCGGCGGCCACGTTCTCGTTCCGCGACAAGTCGATGGAGGACCGGATCAACCAGCGGATCGTGAAGGCCGCCGACAACCAGATCGACCAGATCGAGCCACTGTTCGGCAAGGAGATCTCGGAGATCTTCATCCAGAAGGCGGTGGCGTTCCGGATGATGCATCCGATGGGGCGCATGCACATCTCGGCCCTGATGCGCCACACCGACGGACTCGACGACCGGGTCCAACGCGAGGGCGAGTTCGTGAGCAACGTCCTCACCGGGTGGAACTTCGGCGACGGTCACTGCCTCGACGAGCGTCTGATCGCGGCGCTGCAGGAGCGATGCCATTACGAACCCGGCGACGTGGTGGTCGCGTTCACCGAGTCGCAGCCAGCCTTCAGCAAGAAGGTGCAGTACCGGGTGATCGACGCCGCGCTGGGCACGGTCGAGAAGGGCTGGTATCACAACGACGATGCCTACAACGAGCAGCCGTGGCTCCCCAACGGACCGATCCCGCACACGGTCACCTGGACGCTGCCGGGGTACGTGGCACCGGGCGTCGCCCATCCCGGCAACGGCGGTCGAGTGTGAATCGAGGCGCGAGCATCTGGTGACATCGTGAGCCCAGTCACCGACATCGTGAGCACAGGGACCGACGTCGGGAGCGGCTGAACCTGAAGGTGATTCGAGCGCGATCTGACAAATACATCAAACTGATTTGATTCGATTGGGCGCTCTGCGGGGTATCGTAGAGGCGTGAAGCCGAGCGTCACAGCTCGTCCGGTTGCTGGCGATCCACCTGCGTTCATACGTCTGGCATCGCACACCTTGCGGTGGCGGTTGTTGCGAGAACTGGTGCAGAGCGACCGTGCCGTCAAGGAGTTGGTGGCGCTGGTCGACGAGCCGCAGAACCTGGTGTCGTACCACCTGCGTCTGCTCCGCGACGGAGGACTCGTGACGGCGCGCCGGAGTTCAGCGGATGGGCGCGACAGCTACTACACGATCGACCTCACCGCCTGCCGAGCGGCGCTCCAGAGCGCAGGCACTGCCCTGCATCCCTCGCTCGTCCTCGCACCTGCCGCACCTGGCTGTGCACGAACCGGGGGTTCGCGTCGTCGCCGACCACGGGTGTTGTTTCTCTGCACGGGGAACAGCGCCCGGTCTCAGATGGCCGAGGCGCTCCTGGAGCGCATGTCATCCGGAGCGGTCGACGCCGCGAGTGCGGGGAGCCACCCCAAACCACTTCATCCGACGGCGGTCCGCGTCCTTCGCAAGCGTGGAATCGACATCAGCGCGAACCGCACCAAGCACGTCGATGAGTTCGTCGGTCAGCGGTTCGACACGGTGATCACCCTGTGCGATCGCGTCCGAGAGGTCTGTCCCACGTTCCACTCGCGACCCGAGCTCGTGCACTGGAGCGTTCCTGACCCGGCGCTCGAGAGCCCAACCAGCCGCGGCTCGTTCGCAGCATTCGAACGCACCGCGGCCGACCTCTCGACACGCATCAGCTTCCGGTTCCATCTGATCCAAGACAAGCCAACGACGAGGAGGACATCCAGTCATGACGAACGATGAGATCATCAACGTCCGCTACATGGTCGATGACGTCGAGGAGTCGATCGCGTTCTACACCGAGCTGCTCGGCTTCGAGCTGTTGACCAGCGCGGCGCCGGCGTTTGCCGATGTGAAGAGAGGCAACCTCCGTCTGCTGCTCTCCGGCCCCAAGAGCTCGGCGGGCCGTCCGATGCCGGACGGTGCGACTCCCGCGCCCGGAGGTTGGAACCGAATCCACTTCATCGTCGACGACGTCGACACCGAGGTCGGACGGCTCCGCGACGCCGGCGCGTCGTTCCGCAACGACGTCGTGGAAGGACCAGGCGGGAAGCAGATCCTGCTCCAAGATCCGTCCGGCAACGTCGTCGAGCTCTTCCAGCCCGCCGCGCACTGATCTGGATCGGTGACAGCGACGCTGCAGCGACGTCTGGGGCTGCTCGACGCGGTGACCGTCGGCGCTGGTTCGATGATCGGCGCCGGGGTGTTCAGCGCGTGGGGCCCGGCCGCGGACGCTGCCGGCACCGGACTCCTCGTTGGTCTCGTGGTCGCGGCGGTCGTCGCGTTCTGCAACGCCACCTCCTCGGCCCAGCTCGCCGCCGTGCACCCCGAGTCGGGTGGGACCTACGTGTACGCCCGTCGCGAGCTCGGGGCGTTCTGGGGGCACCTCGCCGGGTGGGGGTTCGTCGTCGGCAAGACCGCCTCGTGCGTCGCGCTCGCGCTCACCGCCGGCGCGTACCTGTGGCCCGAACACGCGCGACTCGTCGGTGTCGCCGCGGTCGCGGCCGTGGCGATCGTCAACCTCGGCGGGCTGACCCGCACCGTCGCCATCACCAAATGCCTGCTCGCGGTCGCACTCGTGGCGCTCGCCGCGGTCATCGCCGCCGGGTGGTCGAGTCCGACGACCTCGGCCGCGCGCATCACCCCGATCGACTCCTCGCCGGCCGGCGTGTTGCGCGCGGCGGGGTTCTTGTTCTTCGCCTTTGCCGGCTACGCCCGCATCGCCACCCTCGGCGAGGAGGTCCGCGACCCAGCCACGACCATTCCCAAGGCGATTCCTCGTGCCCTGGCCGGCGTGCTCGTGATCTACGCCGCCGTGGGTGTCACGCTGCTCGCCACCGTGCCAGTCGAGGCGGTCGCGGCGAGCGACGCCCCGCTCGGCCTCGTCGTCAGCACCTCGCGATTCGAGTGGCTCACCCCCATCGTCCGCGTCGGCGCCGGCATCGCCGCCCTCGGTGTCCTGCTCAACCTCGTGCCGGGCGTCTCCCGCACCGTGCTCGCGATGGCCCGTCGCCGCGAGCTGCCGTCTTGGTTGGCGACGATCGATGAACGACGATCGCTGCCCGTGCGCGCCGAGGCCGTCGTCACCGCGGTCGTCATCGTCTTGACCGTGACGATGGACTTCCGCGGCGCAATCGGCTTCTCAGGCGTCACCATCCTCACCTACTACGCGATCACCAACGCCGCCTGCCTGACGCTCCCCCATGATCGACGACGCTGGCCCCGGTGGATCGGCGTCGTCGGCCTCGCCGGCTGCCTCACCCTCGCCGTCATGCTGCCCCTCGCCGCAACGATCACCGGCGCTGCCGTCCTCGTCGCCGGCATCCTCATCCGCCGCCTCGGCCGGACCCTGCAGCACGATCCGGCCACGATCGAACCCTGAACCGCCAAGCGCGCGACGTCACCTACGCTCACCCGGCCATGGCCATCTTCCACCGAGCAACCATCACGCCGACCAAGGACGAGCTCATCGCCGCTTGGGTCCCGACGCAACCGTGGGGTCCCCCGGCCGACGTTCCGATCGACGCGATCGGGTCCTACCGCTTCGACGACCCCGACGGTCGCGTCGGTATGGAGACCCATCTCGTCACCGCCGGTGGCACGCTGCTGCACGTCCCCCTCACCTACCGGGACGAACCGCTCGAGGGGGCCGACGACGCCCTGATCACCGAGATGCAGCACTCCGTGCTCGGCGCCCGCTGGGTGTACGACGGGCTGCGCGACCCGCTGTTCGTCGTGATGCTGGCCGGCGTCGCCATGACCGGTCAGGGCGAGGCGCTCGGCATGGTCGTGTACGACGACCGTTGGTACATCGCGCCGAGCAAGGTCCGCATCCAGGGAGGGGGCTGGACGCAGGAGCGAGTACCGGTCGACCGCTTCGAACTCGGATCTGATGACACAACCAACGTCGTGCTCCGCAACGACCGGTTCGAGCTGACCGTGTTCCGTCGCCCCGTTCCCGGGCCTCGTCCCGCCATCGGGCTCACCGCGACCTGGGACGAACAGCCCGAACGCGGTCGTGCTCGCCGAGGTCCGGGAACGGTCAGGCTGACCGTCCAGATCGCGCAACGACCGAGTGGCTCGGAGTCGAGCCACTCGGTCGCCGGTCGAGCGAATTGCATCGCCAGACGCTTGTGTCGGGTCACCTAGCGAACGGTCGCCTCACTCAGCGTGTGGGCTTCCGACCATCCTTCGGCATAGGGGGCGAGGAATGCGGTCAGCGCGACCAGCAACTCCTCGGGAGCCTGCTCGGCGACCCAGTGGCCGGCGCCGTCGATGACCGCGCTCTGCACGTCGTCCGCGAGGGACGTCATCACTTCTGCGACGTGCGGTCCGTAGCTACCCGCTCCGCCGATCGCGAGGACGGGCATCGTCAGCCGCCGGCTCGATGCGATCGTCGTTCTGGGCCAGGGTGGCGTCGAACGCCCGGTAGAACCCCAAGCTGCCGCGCAGGGAGTCGGGGTTGGAGACGAGGCCGACGTAGTAGTCGACCAGATCGTCGGGCAGGTCCCCACCCTGGATGGCGAACTCGTAGCCGAAGTAGATGTCTTCGCGTCCGCTGATGAGCTGCTCGGGCAGCGTGTCGACCCGGTTGAACGGGATGTGCCACAGCTTGTTGTTGATCGCCCGCAGGGACGAACGCGGGCGGTGAGAAGGCCGTCGCCGGGGGCCCGGGGATCTCGGCGAGCGCGACGCGGTCGACCCGGTCGGGGTAGTCGGCGGCCACGCGCGTAGCTGATCGCGAAGCCGGTGTCGTGGCCGACCACGGCGAACCGCTCGTGGCCGAGCGCGTCCATCAGCTTGACCAGGTCGCCGGCGAGGGTGCCGGTGTCGTACCCGTCCGACGGGCTTGTCGGACAGGCCGATGCCGCGCTGGTCGACGGCGATGACGGTGAAGTCCCGGGCCAGCGCCGGCATCAGCAGGCGCCAGGCGTACCAGGTCTCGGGCCAGCCGTGCACCAGCAGCAGGGGCGGGCCGTCGCCGCCGATCACGGCGTGCAGGCGCACGTCGCCGGTGTCGATGTACCGGCTCGTGAACGTGTCGGCGAACCCTTCCGGGAGGTTCGGCGCCCCGGACACGGAGCCGGGGCCTTCGGGGATGGACACTTCGGTGAACGAGTTCATGACGATCTCCTTTGACAAGACCTCACGGGCTTGTGCGTGGGTGGTTGTTACACCACACCTTGAACGTCGGCGAGGCCGTGTGCGCCCGTGGAACTCCCTGGTGTCAACCCCCGGGGTGCCCGGGGTCCGCAGGACGGCTAGGCGCCCGTCGAGGGCGAGACTGTCCTTGGGGAGAGCGGCCCGCAGCTGCCGGCGAGAGCTGATGTCGAGCTTCGTGAAGACCTTGCGCAGGTGCCACTCCACGGTGCGGGCGCTGATGAACAGTTGGGCGCCGATCTCCGGGTTCGACAGAGCCGTCGCGGGCGAGGCGGGCGATCTGCTCCTCCTGCGGAGTGAGCTGGCTGCGGCTCTCGTCGCTGTGCTTGCGCACCTTCTCGCCCGTGGCGATCAGCTCCCGGCGGGCGCGCTCGGCGAACGCCTCCATGCCGATCGCGGTGAGCATGTCGTGGGCTCGTTCGCAGCTGCTCGCGTGCGTCCACGCGCCGGCCCTCGCGGCGCAGCCACTCTCCGTAGAGCAGGTGGGCGCGGGCGAGGTCCGGACGGAGCCGGGTACGGCTCAGCCGCTCGATCGCTTCGCGATACAGCTCCTCGGCCGCCGCACCGTCGCTGAGCAACGCCCGGCAGCGCGCTTCGATGCCGCGGGCGAAGTCGGTGTCGCACGGTTGGGTCGTTGCGGTCGAGTCGCGCGAGGGCATCGCGCGCGAGCGCCGGTGTCTCCGCTGCGCGCGGCCGCCTCGACGAGCTCGGGCAGCGCCCACATCGCCGGCCTCCGGGTGACGGTGTCCGAGGCGGCTTCCTGGGCCGCCGACGCCGCCTCCTCGTAGCGTCCGAGTCCGTTCCACAGGACGGCGTGCCGCCCAGTGCCGGCTCGTCGATATCCCCTGCCCCTTGGCGGCGGCGAGCTCGGTCGCGCTCGCCAGCGACGCCGAGAACTCGGCTTCGCTCCCTTGCAGCGCCCGGAGCCTCAACAACGTGTACGGCGCGATGCGGCTTCCGGTCGCCGCCGCGACGCTCTCGCTCTCCGCCGCAAGCGAGGCCGCACCCGGGAGGTCGCCCGTCCACGTGCTGCACAGCGCCAACTGCCAGAGGTGGAGGGGCAGCTGCGCCACCGCGCCGGCGTCGCGCACGAGCTGGACGTGTCGGGCCGAGATCGCGTGAAAGCTCTCGATGTCCCACACCAGGCTGCTCGCGAACGTCGCCATCCAGCCCCACCGCAGGACGTCCTCGAGCGGAGATGCTGGTGAGCGCGTGAGCGGCGCGCTGCAAGTTCGGGGCGGCGGCGGCGTGGCCGTCGGTGATCAGCAGCGCGAGCCCGTCGAGCAGCAGGTCGAGCGGCAGCGGAGCACCAGTCGGCGGAGGAAGCGCCTGGACGGCGCGGCAGATCTCCGAGCAGGATGCCCCGCCCGAGGGATCCGGCCATCTCCGCCGCGCCCCACGCGGTCAGATAGGTCTCGCGAGCCAGATCGAGGTCGAACGGCTCCAGCCCTCTGGCGGCGTTCATCAGCAACGCGGGAGCGTCGCTTCCGAAGCCCGAGGCGAAGGCGACGTGGGCCCGCACCAGGTTGACGCGTGCTCGTTGGAAGTCGTCGAGCGGCCCGGCCTCGGCCGTGCCGAGCAGTCCGAGCGCGGCGTCGAACGCGCCGGCCTGGAGACTGGCCTGCGCGGCCGCCAGCGCCCGCTCGCCGCGCCGCGCCGGATCGTCGGTCAGGGCGACGGAGCGTTGGAGGAACGCGGCCGCGGCGGCGAGCCCGCCGCGTGCCTGCGCCCGGCCCGCCGAACGCTCGAGCTCGGCGGCGACTTCCTCGCTGGGTCCCGGCGTGGCGCGGGCGCGGTGCCAAGCGCGCCGATCGGGGTCGGTCTCGGGGTCGGTCGCTTCGGCGAGGGCGCGATGCACGCGGTGGCGGTCGTCGTCGGTCGCCGAGCGGTAGGCGGCGGATCGGACGAGCGGATGCGCGAACTCGACGCGCGCCCCGACCTTGAGCAAGCCCGGCTTCCACCGCCGGGTGCGACGGCCGTCATGTCGAGACCGAGGGTCTCGGCGGCACGGCGGAGGAGCACAGCGTCGCCGAGGGGCTCGGCGGCGGCGGCGACGACGAGCAGCCGGGTGTCGGCGGGGAGTTCGAGGAGGCGCTGGGCGTAGCTCTGTTCGATCTTGCCGGCCACCGGCTGGCTGCCGGGAAACCCGAACCCGCCGGCGAGCTCGGCGGGGTGGTCCAGGTTCGCGGCAGCTCGAGCAGGGCGAGCGGGTTGCCGTGGCTCTCCGTGACGATCTGGTCGCACACCGCCGCGTCCAGCGGGCCGTGCACGTGGTCCAGCAGCAGCGCCCGCGCGTCGCTGTCGCCGAGTCCTTGGATGGACAGCTCGGGGAGTCCGGCGAGGACGTCGTCGCCGCTGTCCGTGCGCGCCGCGCACACGATCGCGATCCGTTCGGCGTGCAGGCGGCGGGCGACGAAACCGAGAACCTGGGCGGAGGCGTGGTCGAGCCACTGCGCGTCGTCGACGATGCAGACGAGCGGCTGCTGCTCGGCGACCTCGGCGAACAGCGTCAGCGTGGCCAGGCCGACGAGGAACCGGTCGGGCGCGGGGCCTGCGCTCAGTCCGAACACCGTCGCCAGCGCATCGCGCTGCGGAACGGGCAGGCCGTCGAGTCGATCCAGCATCGGCGCGCAGAGCTGATGGAGCCCGCTGTAGGCCAGCTCCATCTCCGACTCGACGCCCACGGCCCCCGCGACGTGCCAGCTCGTGACGCGGTCGGACAGGTAGTCCAGCAACGCGCTCTTGCCCACGCCCGCCTCGCCCCGCAGGACGACGACTCCGCTCCGGCCGGCGAGCGCGTCGGTCAAGAGCCGGTCGAGCGCTTCGCACTCGCTGCCGACGTCCGAGGAGCTTCGGAGATTGACGGCGATCCTGGCTCGTGGGCGGCCTCCGTCGCCATTCAACGACCCAAGTGGTCGTGACCAGGGGCGGAGATTACATCTCTGACAACGATCTCGGGAAGATGCAGACCTGGCTGGGCCAAGGCCGCGACGCGGTCAGGTGCCGCACCACGCCGGCGCGATCAACTGACGCAGAACTCGTTGCCCTCTGGATCGCTCATCGTGACCCACGTGTGGGGTCCCTCGGCGCCGTCCCACAGACGGGTGGCGCCGAGCTCGAGGCACCGTGCGATCACTGACTCGCGATCGTCGCCCGTGCGCACGTCGAGGTGCACACGGTTCTTCACCTGCTTGCTCTCGGGCACCTGTTGGAACAGCAGGCGCGGTCCCGAGCCGGCGGCGTCTCCGCAGGCCGCCGCCGTCCTGAACGCTCGCCGTCCGTCGAGCGTGATCGTGTCATCCTCCGAGACGTGGCCGGCGGCGAGCAGTTGCTCGACCTGATCGTGGTGATCCTCCATCTCGTAGTCCATCAACTCCGCCCAGAAGCGGTTGAGCGTGTGCGGGTCATGGCAGTCGATCACGATCTGCACGGCGCGGCTCATGACCGAGCTCCCGCTGTCTCGGCCACCGCTTCGCTGCCGGCGGCGGTTGTTCGATAGAGGTCGCGGATCAGGCACAGCTCGGAGCCGTGGTGGATCACCTCGCGCGAGATGTGCAGCACCAGCGCCGCCATCGAGTACTCGGCGTACGGGCCCTCGGCGGGACCGCACTGACGCTGCAGGCCGTCGTCGCCGAGCGAGCGCACGCCTTCGATCCACGCCTCGTAATGGCGGTCGAGCAGGGCCAGCCCGCCAGCGGCGGTGAGTGGCCACTCGGTCGACTCGTACTCGACGCTGCCCGGCTCGCCGAAGTGGTTGGCGGCGCGGGTGCCGAGCACGCCGATGGAGATGTGCCCCATCCGCCAGGCGATCGTGGTGAACGGTGCCGGCTGGGGTTCGGGGTACTCGAAATCGGCGACCACGTCGCCGGCTCCAGCGGCCATCGGCGACACCGCTTCGTCGCGCGGTCGCACGCTCCAACCGCCGGCGACCGGCTCCCAGAGGTACTCGTGGTCGCTCAGATCCGCGAGGCGTGGTCGCAGGTGATGGTTCCAGTGCCAATCGAGCTGCTCGACGAGCTCGTGGCCCCAATCGATCTCGGTGGTGGTTGCTTCCATGCCGCGGACGGTACCCAGCAATGAGGACCGTCTTTGACCTCATTCGTGCGAGAATCGTGCTCGTGTCCGAGACCACGGGGAGGCTGTTGGCGGTGCTGGCGGCGCTGCAAGCGCGACCGATGTGGAGCGGCCCCGAGCTGGCCGCTCGACTCGACGTCACCGTGCGAACCGTCCGCCGCGACGTCGAACGACTGCGCCAGCTCGGCTACCCGGTCGAGTCCGAACCCGGAGTCGCGGGCGGCTACCGGCTCGGGTCGGGCGGCAGTGCGGTGCCACCGCTGATGCTCGACACCGACGAGGCGTTCGCCCTCGCCGTTCTGGTGCGGGCCTCGACGCAGAGTGCCGGCGATGCCGCCGAGCGAGCGATCGCCAAGCTCGAGCAGATGGTGCCGCCCCACCTGCGTCGCGACATCGAGCTCTCGTCGACGGTGATCCGCGTGGCATCACCGATCGACGACGTCGACAGCTCGATCCTGCGCACGGTCAGCGCCGCCTGCCGCGCATCCGACGAGCTGGCCGTTCGATACCGCGACCGCGCCGGCCGCGGCAGCGAGCGTCGTCTGCTCCCCCATCGGGTGGTCAGCATCGGGCGGCGCTGGTATCTGGTCGCTCGCGATGCTCGCAAGCCCGAATGGCGAACCTGGCGCGTCGACCGCATCGAGTCGGCGGCGACCACCGGTCACCGCTTTGCCGTCGTTGATCCGCCCGATGCGGTGGCGCTCGTCCAGCGCTCGATCAGCACCGCGCCGTATCGCCACCAGGCACGGATCGAGCTCGACGCGCCGGTCGAGCGCGTCGCGGAGCTCGTGCCCCCGACCGTCGGCGTGCTCGAGGCGATCGACGAGAACACGACGCTGCTCACCACCGGCTCCGACGAGCTCGACCATCTCGCCCTGCACGTGGCGATGCTCGACGTCGACTTCCGCGTGCTCGAGCCCGCGCAGCTGCGCACGCGGATGGGGGAGCTCGCCGCGCGATTCGCCCACGGGGCGGGCGTCCCCTGTCAGGTGCCGACGTAGGCCGCGAGGTGCTCGCCGGTGAGGGTCGAGCGGGCGGCGACGAGGTCGGCCGGTGTGCCCTCGAAGACGATCCGGCCGCCGTCGTGGCCGGCGCCGGGACCGAGGTCGATGATCCAGTCGGCGTGCGCCATGACCGCCTGGTGGTGGGCGATGACGATGACCGACTTGCCGGAGTCGACGAGCCGGTCGAGCAGGCCGAGCAGCTGCTCGACGTCGGCGAGGTGGAGGCCGGTGGTCGGCTCGTCGAGGACGTAGACGTCGCCCTTCTCGGCCATGTGGGTGGCCAGCTTGAGCCGCTGCCGCTCGCCGCCGGACAGCGTCGTGAGCGGCTGGCCGAGGCTGACGTAGCCGAGCCCGACGTCGGCGAGCCGATCGAGGATCTTGTGCGCGGCCGGCGTGGCCGCGTCGCCGTCGCGCCGAAGAACTCCTCGGCCTCGGTCACCGGCATCGCCAGCACCTCGCTGATGTCCTTCCCGCCGAACTGGTACTCGAGCACCGACGCGTCGAAGCGCTTGCCCTCGCAGACCTCGCACGTGGTGGCGACGGTCTCCATGATCCCGAGGTCGGTGTAGATGACGCCGGCGCCGTTGCAGTTGGGGCAGGCGCCCTCGGAGTTGGAGCTGAACAGCGCCGGCTTCACGCCGTTGGCCTTCGCGAACGCCTTGCGGATCGGGTCGAGCAGTCCGGTGTACGTCGCCGGGTTGCTCCGCCGCGAGCCACGGATCGCGGTCTGGTCGACCGCCACCACGCCGTCCCGCCCCGACACCGAGCCGTGGATCAGCGAGCTCTTCCCCGACCCGGCCACGCCGGTCACCACCACCAGCACGCCGAGCGGGATGTCGACATCGACGTCCTGCAGGTTGTGGGCGTTGGCGCCGCGCACCTCCAGCGCTGCCGGTCGGCGTCCGCACCGTCTCCTTGAGGGTGGCCCGGTCGTCGAGGTGCCGGCCGGTGATGGTGTCGCTGGCCCGCAGCCCCTCGACGGTGCCCTCGAACACCACCTCGCCACCGGCAGTGCCGGCGCCGGGGCCGAGGTCGACGACGTGGTCGGCGATCGCGATCGTCTCCGGCTTGTGCTCGACGACCAGCACGGTGTTGCCCTTGTCCCGCAGCTGCAGCAGCAGGTCGTTCATCCGCTGGATGTCGTGCGGGTGCAGGCCCGTGGTGGGCTCGTCGAACACGTAGGTGACGTCGGTGAGCGACGAGCCGAGGTGGCGGATCATCTTCGTGCGCTGTGCCTCGCCCCCCGACAGCGTGCCCGACGGCCGGTCGAGGCTGAGGTAGCCCAGCCCGATCTCCACGAACGACTCGAGGGTGTGCTGCAGCTTGGCGAGCAGCGGCGCCACCGACGGCTCGTCCAGACCCGCGCACCCACTCGGCCAGATCGCTGATCTGCATCGCACAGGCGTCGGCGATGTTGATCTTGTTGATCTTGGAGGAGCGGGCCGCCTCGGCGAGCCGGGTGCCGCCGCAGTCGGGACAGGTGGTGAACGTCACCACCCGCTCCACGAACGCCCGGATGTGCGGCTGCATCGCGTCGACGTCCTTGGACAGGAACGACTTCTGGATCTGCGGGATCAGCCCCGCGTAGGTCAGGTTGATGCCGTCGACCTTGATCTTGGTCGGCTCCTTGTGGAGCAGGTCGTGCAGCTCTTTCTTGGTGAACTTGCTGATCGGCTTGTCCGGGTCGAAGAAGCCGCAGCCGCGGAAGATGCGGCCGTACCAGCCGTCCATGCTGTAGCCGGGGATCGTGAGCGCACCCTCGTTGAGCGACTTGCTGTCGTCGTACAGCTGCGACAGGTCGAAGTCGGTGACCGAGCCCCGGCCTTCGCAGCGTGGGCACATGCCGCCGGTGATGCTGAAGCTCCGCCGCTCCCTCGTGGTGGTGCCGCCGCGCTCGATGGTGACCGCCCCCGCGCCCGAGATCGAGGCAACGTTGAACGAGTACGCCTGGGGCGAGCCGATGTGCGGCTTCCCGAGTCGGCTGAAGAGGATGCGCAGCATCGCGTTGGCGTCGGTGGCGGTGCCGACCGTGGAGCGGGGGTCGGAGCCCATCCGCTCCTGGTCGACGAGGATCGCGGTCGTCAGCCCGTCGAGCACGTCGACCTCGGGCCGCGCCATCGTCGGCATGAACCCCTGCACGAAGGCGCTGTAGGTCTCGTTGATCAGCCGCTGCGACTCGGCGGCGATCGTGCCGAACACCAGCGAGCTCTTGCCCGAACCGGAGACGCCGGTGAACACCGTCAGCCGGCGCTTCGGCGAGCTCGACGCTGACGTCCTTGAGGTTGTTCACGCGGGCGCCGTGCACGCGGATCAGATCGTGGCGGTCGGCAGCGTGCAGCGCGGGCGCCTTCGTGTCCGTCGCTCTTGGCCTTGCTCATCGTGTCTCCATCAGTTGGGATCAGGGTCGGCGCGCCACCGTCGACGCTCGGGCAGCGTGACGTCGCCGTAGCCGTTGCATCGCACCTCGGTCGGTCGCAGCTCGAACAGCACGTAGCGGTCGTCGGGGTCGTAGCTGGCGGCGGCGACGACCGTCGCCCGCACGTCGGCGTCGTCGACGGGATGCCCGGTGCCGCTCACCGACGCCTCGCCGCCGGTCCCGGCGTTGTCCGGCACGCCGTTGTGGAGCGCGAACGAGCCGCGCTCGCGAAGGTCGGCGGCCTTTGGTGACGTCGGCTCCATGAACACATAGAGCCCGTCGGCGGTGAGGATCGGCGTGACCGGGTGGACCCGCGGCGCGCCGCTCGCCCGCACGGTCGCCAGGTACGACGGCGCCGCGCGCAGCCGCTCCGCGACGAACGCTGCCAGCTCCGGTTCGGCGGCGGCGAAGACTCCCCAGGTCGTCATCCGGGCGGACGACGGTCACGCCTGCGCGATGCGGACGAGGTTGCCCGACGGGTCGCGGAACGCGCAGTCGCGAGCGCCCCAGGGCTGGGACACCGGCTCCTGGAGCACCTCGGCGCCCGACGCCCGGACCTTCTCGAACGTGGTGTCGAGGTCGTCCGAGCGGAAGATCGCGGCCTGCAGCGATCCCTGCGTCACGAGCGACAGGAGCGCGTCGCCCTCGGCCTGCGAACGACCGCCGTGCGGCTGGAACAGGACGATGTCGACGTCCTGCCCCGGGCGCGCCGACGGTGACCCAGCGGAAGCCGTCGGACGCGACGTCGTTGCTGACCTCGAGGCCGAGCGCGTCGCGGTAGAAGCCGAGCGCTTCGTCGGGGTCGTTGACGGGGATGAACATTGCGGAGACGGTGACTGTCATGCGACGACCATAGGAGCACCGACTCGTCGCGTGCTTCTCCGATCCTGCTCGATGCCCGGCAGCGCTCAGACCGTGACCGTGGTGCGCCGCGGTCGCGTCGCGACCATGCTCACGCACGCCGGAACGACCTCGAAGTCGCCGTGGTCGCGGGCGCGGTACTGCGACGGCGTCTCGCCGACGATCTCGGTGAAGCGCGAACTGAACGAGCCGAGCGACGTGCAACCGACGGCGACGCAGGTGTCGGTGACCGACATCCCCTGACGCAGAAGCGCCTTCGCGCGCTCGATGCGTCGCGTCATCAGATACGTGTAGGGCGTCTCGCCATACGCCGCACGGAACTTGCGCGAGAAGTGCGCAGGCGACATCAGCGCGGCACTCGCCATCGCCGGGACATCGAGGGGCTGCGCGTACTCGCGGTCCATGAGGTCGCGCGCCCGGCGCAGGTGCGCAAGGTCGGCGATCTCCTCCGGCGTCATGCCGACGACGGTACCCGACCTCGATCAAGTCGCGGCGGCGACCGCTGCCTTCAGCCAGCGCTTCACGCTCGCCGCGTCGATCTCGCGCTCGTTCTTCACCTTGAGCACGCGGTACTCGTTGCTCTTGCCCGAGAGCTGTCCCTTCGGGTCGTCGAACGCCTCGGGCGGCGCGTAGATGCCCATCGCGACTTCGTTCTTCAACGCGCCCAGGTTGCACAGGATCTTGCCGTCGAGTGTGTAGAAGGGGACGCCCCACTTCAGGCCGGATTCGGCGTTCGGCACGGTCGCTTCGATGAGGGCGCGCAGCTTCTCGAGCGGCGCGCGCTTGTCGGGCGGCAACTGCTCGAAGAACGGCCCGATCGGCGTGCCGTAGTCGGCACGCTTCTTCCTCCCATCGCGGCCTTCTTCGGCGCGGCCTTCTTCGGCGCAGTCTTCTTCGATGTAGCGCTGCTCTGCTTCTTTGCGGCCACGCCGTCCTCCGTCTGCGATGGGGACACATTTTCGCGCATCTCGGCGCCCGCCACCGGCCCGCGTCGACGCAAATGCAACAGATCACCCGCACTCGACAGCACCTGCGAAGCAACGCCAACAGTTCGACTGGGGCTGGTGGGGACGGGTCGGACTGGGAGTCAATGGGGGCGCGGGGGCTGTTGCCAGCGCCAGCGGCCGGGCCCCTGGCGCCACCGCTCCAGTTCGCCCGGGACGAACAACTCGACGTGGACGAGTCGGGGTGCGGTGTCGACGGGTGGTCCGGGCAGTCCGTGGTCGTACGCCGACGCGGTCACCAACACCAGCCCGCGTGCCAGCCACACGTGCTCGGTGGTCGCCGATCCGAACACGCCGAAGCGGGCCGGTTCCTCGACGTCGGCGGGCCCGAGCTCCTCGATCACGGATGGGTCACCCGCTGGATCGTCGATCTCGACGAGCTCGACCGCGTCGTCGCGCACCCACACCCGCACGCCGTCGGCGAGCTCGTGGACGGTGATCCCATCCCGTCGGTGCACGGCGGTGGCCCGCCCGAGCTCGGCCTCCGCGTCACCGGCCGACAGTCCGGCCGGCACGCCGCTCCATGCGTCCCACTGCCCCGTTCGCGCCGCGTCGAAGATTCCCATCAGTGCACCGGGATGAGGAGTCGGGTCCCCCGGGCGATCGGGGTGTTGGGCGGGCCGGGTGGCATGCGGTTCGCGCGCTCGAGCGCCTCCTGGGAGATGCCGTTCTGTCCCGCCACCTGCCCGCGGGTGTCATCGGTCGTCGCCCGCAGGTATCGCACGCCGGGCACGGTGAGGCGCTCGCCGGGGGCGAAGCGGTGAGTCGGGTCGACGAACCCGAAGCCGTCGCTGTTGGTGATCGACGCGCTGCCCGAGCGATCACGCACCTCCTGCACCGTCTCCCCGGAATTGTCGACGATGTAGATGTCGTCGTCGGCCGCGTCGTCGGGCGTCCAGGTACCCGCCACGCCGGCCGGCTGGTCGCCGGTTGTCGTCGGGCCGATGCCGAGGAGCTCGACGTGACCCATGAAGTACGCGGCGCGCGCGTTGGCCTCGCCACCCGCTGAACCAAGCGGGATCGGTCCGGCGTCGGGATCGACGCGATCGAGATCGCTGACGATCGAACGGGCATTCTCGATCTCTTCGTAGGTGCTGTGCGGCACGATCGCACTCTCGTCGGGATCCGCGGTGAAGAAGGTGCCCTCGACCCGCCGGCGGAGGTCGTCGTCGGTCGAGAACCGCGGAACCAGCGCGTTCCACGCCTGCTCGCGGAAGTAGTCGCAGAAGCCCTCGACCAGCACCCGCCGCGCGCCGCCGCCCATCGTCTCGGCCGCGTCGTTGTAGCCGGGGTGGGCGACGAGGTGCAGGTACTCGTGCATGAACCCGGACAACAGGTCCCACCTCCCCTGCCGGCCCACGAAGCTCGGATCGCCGAGCTGTACGAATATCGTGCCACTGCTGGCCTCGGCCGGATACGACTGGATCATCAGCACGACCGTGTTCAGCCGCCCGGCCTGCAGGTACTTGTCGGCGACCCGGTCCACCTCGGCGCGATCGACTGGCCGTCGGGTGTCGACCTCGTGGTTCTCCGACACCTCGCCAGGGGCAGGCGACGGCGCGCCGTCCTCCTCTCGGGCGAACTCGACGTCCTGCTTGACCCACTCGAGGGCGAACAATGGGTCGACCTGACGGGTCGTCGCGTCGGCGATCGGCATCTGGAACGAACCGGCATGGCGCTCGTCGAGGTCCGGCGGCCGGCTGGCCATCACGATGGCGTCGCTGTAGAAGTCGTCGATCAACCGCTGGGCGACGCGGGCGATCTCCTCGGCCTCGTTCATCGACGTGGTCGGTGTCTCCACGATCGACAGACGGAAGGCGTAGAGCTCGTCGAGCGCGGCGAAGACCTCCTGCTCGAACGCACCGCCGTCGCCGGCGTCCGTCATCGTGCCGGCGGCCGGAGGTGTGGTGACCATCTCCTCGGCCACCGCCGCCGCTTCGTCCGTGGTGACGCTGTGCGTGTCGCCCATCACGTCGTGCGGCCCGACGATGTCGGCCCGGTCGAGCTCGTCGAGGAGCCCCCATGTCTGCGGGCCGACGAGCCCGTCGACCTTGCAGCCGTGGCGCCCTTGGAACGCCCGCACCGCGGTGTCGGTGGCGCCTTGGAAGTCGCCGTCGACCACGAGCAACGGGTCGGCGCCATCCTCGTTCAGCCGAATCTGCAGCTCCTCGACGATCGGGCCCTGGTCGCCCCGGCGCAGCAACGCCGGTCGAGGCGTCGGTGGCGTCAGGTCGCCGGACGTCGTTCCGCTCAACGGATCGTTGACCAGCGGGCGCGGTCCGGGCAGGGTCGCCACCGCGTCGCCCTCACCCTGCCGCTGCACCTGCAGGAGCTGAACGACGTTGCGGTTGCCGATGAGACGTTGCAACTCCAGGATCCGTTCGGCGACGGGGTTGACGTGGTCGACGTCGACCGAGCCCGCGTGCGAAGGTGCACGCCCGTCGTTGCCGCGCGAACGCTGACGCGTGACCCGTTCGGCCATGGCAACATCGTCGCCGATCACGGCGACCCGACGGGGGTCCCACGGGTACCCGTACGGGCAACCACCGGTGCCCGAACGGGCGATCGGTCACCAATTCGAGTGTCGCCGGCGTGAACATCGAGAGAACGAACGTGGATCGCCGCGATCGCCGGGCGGAGTCGTTGCCGAACCTGGTTGAATCTGCCCGGACACGAACGATGGGAGTCCGGATGGCGCATGGAGTCGAAGCGGATCGCTTGGAGCAGTCGAAGGCCGGTGTTCCCTGGAAGCGGTGGGGTCCGTACCTCAGCGAGCGGCAGTGGGGAACGGTGCGCGAGGACTACAGCGACAACGGCGACGCGTGGAACTACTTCAGCCACGACCAAGCCCGCTCGCGCGCCTACAAGTGGGGAGAGGACGGAATCGCCGGCTTCTGCGACGACCACCAGCGCTTGTGTTTCGGGATCGCGCTCTGGAACGGGGTCGACCCGATCCTGAAGGAGCGGATGTTCGGCTTGACGAACTCCGAGGGCAATCACGGTGAGGACGTGAAGGAGTACTACTTCTACCTCGACGCCACGCCGACGAGCTCGTATCTGAAGTACCGCTACCGGTACCCGCTCAACGAGTTCCCGTACGCCGATCTCGTCGCGACGAACCGCGCTCGAAGCCGGCTCGAGTTGGAGTACGAGCTGCTCGACACCGGCGTGTTCGACGATGATCGCTACGTCGACGTCGACGTCGAGTACGCCAAGGGCGCTCCTGACGACGTGCACGTCCGCATCACCCTCATCAACCGCAGCCACGACAGGGCGACGGTGCACCTGCTGCCCTCGCTGTGGTTCCGCAACAACTGGTGGATGGATCAGCCGAAGGGCGCGCTCCACGCCGCGACGGCGCCGCCGGCGCGGTCATCGCCGCAGAGCACCCCGACCTGGGCCAGCTCGAGTTGCGCTGCGAGGGCGAACCGGCGCTGCTGTTCACCGAGAACGAGACGAACACCGAGCGCTTGTGGGGCGTGCCGAACGCGTCGCCGTACGTGAAGGATGCGTTCCACGACTACGTGGTGCACGGACAGGACAGCGCCGTCAACCCGGCCCGTACCGGCACGAAGGCGGCCGCGCACTACGTGCTCGACCTCGCTGCCGAACGGCGTTCGTGTCGTGCAACTCCGGCTGTGTCGGGCGGACGCCCCAGCGCTCGGCAGCGGCGAGGTCGACCGCGTGTTCGAGTCGCGCATCGCCGACGCCGACGAGTTCTACGCGTCGATCACGCCGGCGGCGACGACACCCGACGAGGCGATGGTCATGCGCCAGGCCCTGGCCGGGATGCTGTGGGGGAAGCAGCTCTACAGCTTCGATCTCGATCGCTGGCTCGACGAGCACCACGTCCACCCGCTTCGGCATCCGGACAGCGTCGAACGTCCGCAACCGGGACTGGTTCCACATGATCAACGAGGACGTGATCTCGATGCCCGACACGTGGGAGTACCCGTGGTACGCGTCGTGGGATCTGGCGTTCCACACGGTCGCCCTGGCGATGGTCGACGTCGACGACGCCAAGGCTCAGCTCGAGCTGATGCTCCGCGAGCTGTACCTCCACCCGAGCGGACAGCTGCCGGCCTACGAGTGGAACTTCAGCGACGTCAACCCGCCGGTGCACGCGTGGGCGACGCTGGCCGTGTACGAGACCGAGCTCGAGCAGCGCGGCGCGGGCGACGTGGCGTGGCTGAAGGGCGCGTTCCAGAAGCTGCTCGTCAACTTCACGTGGTGGATCAACCGCAAGGACCCGACCGGGCGCAACGTGTTCGAGGGCGGGTTCCTCGGCTTGGACAACATCGGCGTGTTCGACCGCAGCGCCCCGCTGCCGACCGGCGGCCATCTCGAGCAGTCGGACGGCACGGCGTGGATGGCGTTCTACTCGCAGTGCATGCTCGGGATCGCGCTCGAGCTCTCCGCGCACGATCCGCTCTACGAGGACATGGTGCTGAAGTTCGCCGAGCACTTCCTGTTCATCGCCGCCGCGATGGATCGCATCGGCGACAACCAGGATGAGCTCTGGGACGAGGAGGACGGGTTCTTCTACGACGTGCTCCGCCTGCCCGACGGAAGCGCGGCGCGGCTCAAGGTGCGGTCGATGGTCGGGCTCCTGCCGCTGTGCGCCACGACGATCCTTCCGCTCGAGGGAGTGCAACTCGGCGACGACCTGCTGGCGCGGCTTGCGACGCCGGATCGAGTCGATGCCGGAGCTGCTCGCCACCATCCACGACGCCCGGCACAGCCGGGGGTCAACGGGCGGCGCATGTTGGCCGTGCTCGACGAGACCAAGCTGCGCAGGGTCCTCGCCCGCATGCTCGACGAGGACGAGTTCCTGAGCCCGCACGGCCTGCGGGCGCTGTCTCGCTATCACGAGCAGCATCCGTTCTCGCTCGAGGTCCACGGCGAGACCTACGAGGTCCGCTACCTGCCGGCCGAATCGGACACTGGGATGTTCGGCGGTAACTCGAACTGGCGCGGCCCCGTGTGGTTCCCTGTCAACTTCCTGGTCCTGCGCGCCCTGCTGCATCTGTACGCGTACTACGGCGACGACTTCACGGTGGAGTGCCCGACCGGTTCGGGACGCCAGTGCACGCTGTTCGAGGTGGCGACCGAACTCGGCCAGCGGCTGTCGTCGATCTTCGTTCCCGACGCCGACGGCCGCCGACCGGTGTACGGAGGGTCGGAACGATTCCAGACCGACCCCAACTGGAAGGACATGCTGCAGTTCTTCGAGTACTTCCACGGCGACAACGGCGCCGGCCTCGGTGCCAGCCACCAGACGGGATGGACCGGTCTCGTCGCCCGCGTCATCCAGGTGCGCGGCTACCTCCGACCGGAGGACCTGCTGTCGTCCTCGCTCCGCGGGAACCTGGTGTACCGGGCCCCGTCGCAATGAAGCCCAGATAGGGCATGGCCTTCCGACGCGGTCATCTACGAGCTGAACACGGCGGCGTGGCTCCACGACGTCGGTGAGCGGGCGGGCGTCGCGACGACGCTCGCCAACGTCCCCTCCTCCGAGTGGGACGCAGGTGACGCCGCCCGGTGTCGACGCCGTGTGGCTGATGGGTGTGTGGGAGCGCAGCCCGGCCGGTGTGCAACTGGCGCTCGAATCGGCCGACCAGGTGGCGTCGTTCCACGCCGCCCTCCCCGATCTGGACGACGCCGACGTCATCGGCTCGGCCTACTGCATCCGCCGCTACGAGGTCGACGCCCGCTTCGGCGGCCGGCGCGGCCTTGCCGTCGCCCGAGCTGCGCTCGCCCAGCGTGGGGTGCGCCTCCTCGTCGACTTCGTGCCCAACCACGTGGCTCCCGACCACCCGTGGCTCGTCGATCACCCCGAGTACTTCGTCCAAGGGAGTGCCGACGACCTCGCCCGCGATCCAGCGGGCTATCTGGCGACCGGCGGACGCGGTCATCGCCCGTGGCCGCGACCCCTACTTCCCGCCGTGGCCGGACGTCGCGCAGCTCAACGGGTTCGCGCCCGGCCTGCGGCAGGCCGCCGTCGACACGCTGCTCGACATCGGCCAGCAGGCCGACGGTGTCCGCTGCGACATGGCGATGTTGCTGCTCAACGACGTCTTCGCCAGCACGTGGGGAGAGCGCGCCGGCAGCGTGCCGGATCGGGAGTACTGGACCGAGGTGATCGGTTCGGTGCGAGCCGTGCATCCGGACTTCGTCTTCGCCGCCGAGGCGTACTGGGATCTGGAGTGGGACCTCCAGCAGCTCGGGTTCGACTACTGCTACGACAAGCGCCTGTACGACCGCTTGATCCACGACGGCCCCGACGCGATACGCGGGCACCTCAACGCCGACGTCGACTACCAACGTCGACTGGTGCGGTTTCTCGAGAACCATGACGAGCCGCGCGCCGCCACGGAGTTCGAACCCGCGAAGGAACGGGCGGCGGCCGTCGTCATCGCCACGCTGCCCGGCGCGACCATGTGGCACGAAGGCCAGTTCGAAGGCTGGCGGGTGCGGCTCCCAGTGTTCCTCGGCCGGCGGCCGGCTGAGGCGCGCGACGAGGAGCTCCGCCGCTTCCACGTCGGGTTGATCGGCGCGACCGCCCCGCTGCGGCGTGGCGACTGGGCATTGTGCGGCGCGAGCGGTTGGCCGGATGATTCCAGCTCCACGCAACTCCTGGCGTGGTCGTGGATCGATGACGAGCAGCGATCACTGATCGTGATCAACTTCGCTGACGCCCCAGCGGCGGCCCGCATCCATCCGCGCATGGAACGATCTGGCCGATCGGACGTGGAGACTCGAAGACCGTCTGTCGCGACCGGGTGTTCGTACGCGACGGGACGGAGGTCGCGACCGACGGGCTGTACGTCCAGCTCGCGCCCTGGGAGTTCCACGTCTTCGCGTGGAACGACGCGCCCGACGTGAACGCCTGATCATCGCCAGATCGGCTCGTGCTCGCGACGTCCCTGACGTGCAGCAACGTGACCGTGAGCATCACCCTGAGAGCTGGGACGTCGCGCATATTCTCGGCGCACGCCATCTCACCGATGCGGATTTTGACAGGGAGGTACGTCATGAACTCGAACTACGATCGGAACGACGTGATGGAGCCCGGCTTCGGCTGGTTGTTCTTCGCCGGCACCATCCTCGGCATGGCCGGCATCATGCGTCTTTTCGACGCGCTGTGGGCGTTTCGCTACGACGGCGTCGTCCCGGATGAGCTCGAGGGTGCGATGCTCGGTACGAGCCTGTCGTCGTACGGCTGGCTGTGGCTGCTCGTCGGTGTGCTCTTGATCCTGTCCTCGTTCGCCGTGTTGTATCGCTCGCAGTTCGCGCGTTGGATCGGCATCATCGCCGGCGCCTTGCTGTCCATCTCGGCGATCTGGTGGATGCCGTACTACCCGGTGTGGTCGCTCATGTACATCCTCGCCGGTTTTCTCGTCGTGTACGGTCTCGCCGTCTACGGCGGCCGCGTCCCCGCCGACACCTGACGCTGTCGACATGACGCTGCGGCCGGATCTCCGCTGCCGGCCGCAGCGTCTTCGTCACAAGTAGTCGCGAGCAACGAGCCACCGAGAGGACCACCACCCGAACACGGGCGGGATGTACGCAGTCACCATTCGGTGAGTGATTGCCGCCGCGATCGCCACCTCGTCGGGCACGCCGACGGCGATCAACCCGGCGGTCAGCGCCGCCTCGGCCACGCCGATGCCGCCCGGCACCGGAACCAGGCCGATGAACAACGACACCGTGCAGTTGACGAAGATCGCTTCACCGAACGCCAGGCTCTCGTCGAACGCAGCCACCGAAGCGGCGAGCGTCAGCGCGAACAGAATCTTCTGAGTCAGGACTCCGCCGACGATCTTCATCAACCGTGCCGGGTCGGTCAGGCTGCCCTTCACGGCACTGAAGCCCGCGGTGACGTGCGGAAGCATCTTGGCGCGTAGACGCGGCACGGCCACCACGACCACGCAAGCCACGATCGCGGCGACGACTATGAGGCACACCAGCCGGACGATCTTGCCGAGATCGACCGCTTCGGTGTCGAGCGCCTCGCCGATGAACTTCGCCGAGACGAGCAGCAAGATGACGTCGAACCCCTTCGAGAACAGGGTCAGCAGCGGACCCTGGGCGACGGCGGCCGCGACGGGGACACCCAACTTCCGCTGATACTGGATGTTCATCGCGATCGCCCCGGCATCAGCCGGCACCGCAAGCGAGATGAACGACAGCGCGTACCGGAACATGATCGTCGGGCCGAACGGGACGGGCGAACCGACCACCCCTGCCAGGCTGAAGTACTCGCCGATGTTGGTCAGCTGCGCACAGACGAGCGCCACGATCACCCAGCTCCACGACGCGTTCGACAGCTCTTCGACGATCGTGTCGATACCGATGTCGGTCAACGCCGAGATCAACGAGTAGGCCGCGAACAACGTGAGCGCGGCCATGGCGACGCTGCCCCACGACACCCGCTGCAACCGCTCGACCTCGGGGGTCTCGACCCCGAGCGCTTCCGCGGCCTCGCTGCGGAGCCGCCCGAACTTCAACTTCGCCGACCTCGCATCGTGCTGCAACCCGCGCCCCATGACCGCCGCCTGCAACATCGGCAACGCGTCCAGCAACAGCTCGTCACCCACGACTCGGCGAGCCGCGGCCAGCGCTCGATCCTCGCCGGCCGCCACTGACGTCGCGACCAACATCTGGGCACGATCGCGCCGTCGTGCGACGTCGTCAGCCAGAACGGTCGCGGCCTCGAAGTCGACGAGCAGGACCGCGGTCTCGCCGATGACGATCCGGCTGGCGTCGATGTCGCCATGGGCGATGCCAGCGGCGTGCAGGTCGGAGACGGCACGCCACACCCGATCGAGCGTCGCGTCGTCGAGGTCGTCGCCGGTCATGTCCGACATCAACGTGCCGCCGAGCCATCGACGCGACCATCAGGGTGTCACCGGTCGACGCCCGGCTCCAGCCAACCAGGCGGTGCGCCGGCACACCGGCCCGCTCGCAGACGAGCAGCACCAAGCTCTCGTGTTCGGCCAACTGCTCGCTGCTCGCAGTCAGCGATCGAGTGCCATCCCGATACCAGATCGATCGCCACAGGCGCGTCGCGAACGCTGCATCGGCCGCATCCCGTCCGAAGACCTTGGCGAGCAGATCGTCGCCGTCCGCGACCTGTGCGCGAACGACGACCCCGCGTGCGTGCTGGCGATCGAGGTATTCGACATCGACGACGTCGAGATGCATCTCCTCGAGGGCGGCGATGATGCGGGCGCGGCTCGGGATGCCCGTCCCGGAGCCGAAGACGACGTGGATGGCCGACGAGGCGGCGACGCCAAGCGCCAGGCCGCCGATCACGGCTGACAACGTGCCGTAGCTCAACACGAGCGCAGCAATCGACATCGCGACGACGAGGCGGAGACCGACGCGGCGCATCGGCACCGCCAGGTAGGGCCCCGCCACACGGATCGCGGCCACCGCCACAGCCAGCCGCACGACCGGGAACGACGGGAAGCCTTCACGCTCGGCGAGCTCCGGAAGCATGTCGGGGAACTCCGGTCCGAAGGCATACGAGGCCGCGATCGCGGCGGCAAAGGCGAGCGCGGCGGCGAGCAGCATGTCGCGAGCGACCGCCGATCGCCCCTTGCCCATCGTGAGGATGCCGATCATCAACCCGACGACGTACAAGCCCCCGACGATGAACGCGATCGTCGCGATCCCGCTGAGCCATCCCGGCAACGGACCCGCGAACAGATCGAGCACGCGAACATCGACATCGGCGCGCGCCTGATGGCTCCGCCCGAGCAGGCACACCACCACCACCGACACGACGAGCGTCGCAGTGTCGGCCGGTCGCCTCGCGCGAGGGTCATCCGCCGGCGCGGCGAACACGCGGTTGCGAACAGAGGGTGTTGCGCCCAGCTCAGCCGCGGACATGGCTCATCAGCGGTTGCGGGACAAGATGGCCAGCAGCTTGAGGATCGAGATGTAGAGCCAGACGAGCGTGACCATCAGCCCGAACCCGAGATACCACTCGAACTCCTTCGGTGCTCCGGCCTGGACACCGGCTTCGATGGTGCCGAAGTCGAGTACCAGGCTGAGCGCGGCCAGCACGATCGCGAGAATCGTGACGACGAGACCCACCGACCGGAAGCTGTCGCTGTAGAGCCATCCCCAGTCGAAGATCGACAGGATGAACACGAACGTGTAGAGCAATGCCAGACCTCCCATTCCGGCGATGACGGCGAACGCCAGCTTCTGGGTCGGCTTGATGATGCGGGTCATGTACAGGAGCAGGGCGACGACGAACACGCACATGGTCGACAGGACCGCGGCGCCCACGATGCCGTCGGTCTGGGCGTCGAAGGCCGCCGAGATCGCGCCGAGGCAGAACCCCTCGCACACGGCGTAGAGGACGCCGAGCAGTGCCGCCCGCCGGGGCTGGACGGCGATGGAGATGCCGAGGAGGAAGGCGCCGAAGCTGGCCAGCCAGAACCCGCCAGGGATGGTGACGGTGGTGTTGGCGTACCCGCTGCCGAGGTCGACGCCGACCGGTTCGGTGGCGCTGGCCCATCCCCAGGCACCACCCGCGACGAGCACGACCAACAGGATCAACGTCTTGACGCTGACGCCGGCGACGGTCATGGAGCGCGCCGCGCTCGCGGTGAGGTGGGTCTCGATGAACTTCTCGCTCAGGGCCGGGTTGCCCGACTGGAGTCGCGTCGGCTCCGTCGCTGTCCTTGCCATGCGTCCTCCGGTGTCGCGTTGTGCGCACGGATCCTCGCACACCCGTCGTCTCGTCCCGACGACCTCGAGTCTTGCTCGCTAATCGACGGCGCGGAGGGTGTCGCGTCGGTGAGCCATCCACGCGTCTTCTGCCGGCCATCGCGCGGCCCAGTCGGCGGTGACGATGTCGTAGAAGTCGGGCGTGTTCGTCTCCGGAGGCGGGAAGAGCTCGTGAAGGGCGTCGATCTCGAAGCCGTTGGCTCGCAGAAGGTGAATCCAGTCACTGTGGCTGGGATGGTGTTCGATGCCTCCTCCGGGCCACGCGATCCGGGCGATGTCGCGTTGGGCGCGCAGCAGCCGGTCACCGGCGACCCCACCTTCCTCGGGTACGCAGAGGGCGATCGTCACGCTGTGGGTCAGGAACACCAGTCGTCCCATCGGTCGCAGGAGTCGGGCAGCCTCCGGGAGCCAGACCGCGGGCTCACGCCAGGGGGCGGCGCCGTACTCGCTGACCACGAGGTCGAACATGCCACTGCGCAATGGGACCTCGCCGGCGTCGGCTTCGACCAGCGGGAAGAACAGGTTGTGGTGTTGCTGACATCGCCGGGCGGTGTCGAGTTGGGCCGGGCTCAGGTCGACGGCGACCGGGCGCGCACCAGCGCGAGCGAGGCTCGCCGACAAGAACGCGGTGCCGCAGCCGAGCTCGACGATGTCGAGACCCCGAACGTCACCGACGAGTCCGAGCTCGGCTTCGGGCAGACGGAACAGTCCCCAGCGGATCCCGTCCGTTGCCCACTTGTCGTCGGCGTCGGCGTCCGTGAACCGTTCGTTCACGAGCGTCCACAGGTCACGGTGACGGGCGAGCGCAGGTCGTCCTCGGTCCATCACCACGTTCGCTGGCCAACCCTCACATCGAGGCGAGCGCCCGAGTTTACGGAATGACGTAAACCCCCACAAACCTGACCGGTCGCGGTCAGGTCCCGGCGACGGGTGTCGTTTGAGCGAGCGCGATCCGCCACTCGCCGCCGTCCTCGACGGCGACGTAGGTGAGGCTGCCCGTGCTCGCGAGCTTGTCCGTCGTGTCGCGTGCGTCGTGGACGTGCTTGGTGCAGCTGACGATGGCCACGTCGGGACGGACGAAGCGGATGTCGTGGATCTCGGTGGTGGTCGTCACGTCGGCGAGCGGTGAGGCGAGCGCGGAGGCCATTGCCTCACGCAGGTCATCACGACCGAGCACGCGCCGGCCACCGAAGTTCACGATGATCGTGTCCGGGGTGTGCAGCGGCAGGAACGTCTCGATGTCGGATTGCGTGGCTTGCAGCGTCTCGACGAGCCCTCGGATCGCCGGGTGTCGGATGTCGTCCATTGTCCAACCTCCTCAGGACACCCATTTTCCACCGATCTCGAGGGCTCGACACGCCTCGACACTCCTCGACACTCCACGCGTCCGGGTCGATCTGGTCAGTCGTCCTGTTCGGTCCGAACAACCGCGAAGTCGGCGTCCAGGTCGACGTCGATCTCGGTGCCGTCCGCCAGACGTACCTCGACGTCGTAGCCGCCGTCGTCGATTTCGACGTCGGTCACCGTGCCTTCGCCAGTCTCCGCGAGCGCAGCGTCGGTCGCCCGTTGACGCTCGGCGTCGCCGACCGGGACGTTGTCGCCGTCCGAGCCGTCGTCCGAATCGTCGTCCGATCGTCGTCCGAATCGTCGTCCGAATCGTCGTCCGGATCGTCAGTGCTCGTGTGCACGACGGCGAAGTCGCCGTCCAAGTCGACGTCGACCTCGGTCCCGTCAGCGAGGCGCACCTCGACCTCGTAACCGCCGTCGTCGAGCTCGACACTGCTCACGGTTCCGTTACCGGTCTCGGCCAGCGCGGCAGCGCTCGCCCGGTCGACGTCGTCGCCGGTGACCGAACCGTCGTCCCCGGTGTCCTGGGCGGCGGCGTAGGTGGCACCGCCGGCCAACACGGTGGCGACGGCGGCGATGGAGATGATGGTCGTGGTTCGCTTCATGGGGACCATGGTGCGCGACTGATCCTGTCGGGAACCTGACGGCGGGTGCGGCGGCTTCAGGGTGCGTTCAGGTGCGACAGTGGACTGTGATCGCGGAGGTGGATCGGTGAGGCTGCTCGTCGTCGAGGACGACCACAAGATCGCGGCGGCGGTCAAGCGCGGTTTGGAGCGGGAGGGATTCGCCGTCGACGTCGCGCCTGACGGCGATGACGGGTGGTGGAAGGCGACCGAGGGGACCTACGACCTGATCGTGCTCGACATCATGTTGCCGCGTCGGAACGGATACGTGTTGTGCGCGGATCTGCGTGCAGCCGGGGTGTGGACACCAATTCTGATGTTGACCGCCAAGGACGGCGACCTCGACGAAGCGGAGGGACTGGACACCGGTGCCGACGACTATCTGGTGAAGCCGTTCTCGTTTCCAGTGCTGGTCGCCAGGGTCCGCGCGTTGCTGCGCCGCTCGGCCGGGCGTGACCCTGTCCCGACGACCGTCGGGTCGGTGCGCATCGATTCGGTCGGACGTCGGGCGTGGTCGAGCGGTGTGTTGGTGGACCTGACGCGCCGTGAGTTCGACGTCTTGGAGTTCCTCGCCCGCCGAGCGGGTCAGGTCGTCTCGAAGGACGAGATCCTGTCCGGTGTGTGGGGGTTCGATTTCGATGGCGACCCGAACATCATCGAGGTTCACGTCGGCCGGTTGCGTCGCAAGGTCGACGAACCGTTCGGCACCGACCACATCACGACCCTTCGCGGCCTCGGCTACCGCATGGACGGCGATGGCAGCTGAGTCGCGCCGACGGTGGTTCGGGACCATTCGGGTCCGCGTCACCGCGCTGGCAACGGTCGCGGTCGCGGTCGTGCTGGTCGTCGCCAGCGTGTTGCTCGTCGCCCGCCAGCGAGCCGGGTTGGTCGACCAACTCGATGAGACACTGTCGACGGAGGCCGAGCGCTTGGCCGACGTTCTCGAGAGCGGCGGTGCCGCTGCCGACACTCGACGACGACGATCGGATCGTCGTCGTCGTCGGCGGCGATGGCCAGGTGATCGCCTCGTCGGGCGGGGTCGACGAATTCGAGCCGCCCGCATCCAGCGACGACGACGAAGGGCGCGACATCTCGTTCGATGGCGACACGTATCGAGTGGTATCCGCCTCCTACGACATGCCCACTGGAGGCGAGGGAACCGTCTACGTCGCCGGAGCGCGCGACGACGTCGACGAGAGCATTGCGGAATTGACGACATCGCTGGCGTGGATCGTGCCGCTCGCCGTCCTCGCCCTGGCTGCGGTCGTCTGGATGGTCGTCGGTCGGACGTTGCGGCCGGTCGAGCGGATCCGCGCTCAGGTCGCGGGCATTGGTGTCGACGAACTCGACCGTCGGGTGCCCGAACCGGGCGGCGACGACGAGATCGCCCGGCTCGCCGTCACGATGAACGAGATGCTCGCGCGCCTCGAACGGCTCGGTCCGACGCCAGCAGCGATTCGTCGCCGACGCGTCCCACGAGCTGCGGACACCGCTGACGCGGATGCGCGCCGAGCTCGAAGTCGACGAGCGCGATCCGGCGGGCGCTGACGCGGCGGCCACACGTCGCAGCCAGCTCGAGGAGATCGCTGGGTTGCAGCGGATGATCGAGGACCTCCTCCTGCTCGCCCGGAGCGATGCGGGCACCCCCAGCCGGCGATCCGAACCGGTCGACCTCGACGACATCGTGCTCGAGGAGATCCGAGCGTCGAGCCGCTCGGCGATCACCGTCGACGCCAGCCGGGTTTCGGCCGCCCAAGTCCTCGGCGACCCCGACGAGCTCCGGCGCGTCGTTCGCAACCTGATCGACAACGCCTGCCGCCACGCCAACACGACCGTCGACATCGAGCTCACCGAGCGCGGCACCCAGGCGACCCTGATCGTCGCCGACGACGGCCCCGGCATCCCGCCAGAACGGCGGACCGACGTGTTCGAACGTTTCGCACGCCTCGACGAATCCCGAACCGGCCGCGCCGGCCGCTGCCGGGCTCGGACTCGCGATCGTCCACGACATCATCACCCGCTACGACGGCAGCATCACCGTCGAGGACAGTCCGAGCGGCGGTGCACGCTTTGTGATCACGATGCCGACACGCTGAGCTCAAACCGGCCACACCGTGACCGATTTTCCTTCGTAGGGTCGGTGATTGAATCCGTGATGCGGAGAACACGAACCGAAAGGTGAGAGACGACCATGTCAGAGCGAGACGGATACATCCCCGGCGTCCCCTGTTGGATCGATACCAGCCAGCCCGACCCCGAATCGGCCCTGCCCTTCTACAGCGGCCTGTTCGGGTGGGAGTTCGAGAACGCGATGCCTGAAGGCTCGGACGGCAGCTACTTCATCGGCCGCATTCGTGGCGGCGACGTGGCGGCGGTCGGGGCAGTCCCCGAGGGCGCTCCGCAGATGGCGCTGTGGAACACGTACATCTGGGTCGACAATGCCGACGAGACCGCGGCAAAGGCCCGTGATGCCGGCGGCGGGGTGCTGACCGAGCCCTTCGACGTCATGGACTTCGGGCGGATGGCGGTCCTCACCGATCCCGAAGGGGCCGCGTTCTGCGTCTGGCAGGCGAAGGAACACAAGGGTGCGAAGGTCGTCAACGAGCACGGCTCGCTGAACTTCAACGGGCTTGCCACCCGTGACCCCGAACGCGCCAAGGCGTTCTACGGCGCCGTGTTCGGTTGGCAGACCCTGCCGTTGGCCGCCGGCGTGATGTGGACCCTGCCCGGCTACGGCGATCACCTCGAGGAGACCAACCCGGGCCTTCGCCAGCAGATGACGCAGATGGGCGCACCCGAGGGGTTCATCGACGTCGTCGCCGCCCTCAATCCGATCGCCGACGACGACTCCACGACGCCTGCGCACTGGAGTGTCACGTTCGCCGTCGACGATGCCGACGCCACCGCGGCCAAGGCGAAATCGCTCGGCGGCGAGGTCGTCGCCGGCCCCTTCGATGCCCCGTGGACCAAGCTGGCTGTGATCAAGGACCCGCAGGGGGCGACGTTCATCGCCGGCCAGTTCGTCCCCGAGAACAAGGACCTCGAGGCGTAGGTCGACCGCATCTCGGTCGCCATTTCGGTTCACCGTCTGTTCACCGGACTACGGTGCCGGTCTGGTGCGGTTCCGTCTGCTGCCGACCGACGATCGGTTCTTCTCGCTGTTCAACGACGCGGCGGCCAACGTGGCCGACTGCGCTCGCCGGTTGCGGGAGCTGCTCGACGGTGCGGAAGGTGGTCTCGACGCCGTTGTCGCCTGCGAACGGCGCGGCGATGAGCTGATCCGAGAAATCCTGAGGCGTCTCAACACGTCGTTCGTCACCCCGTTCGACCGCGAGGACATCCACGCGCTCGCCGAGCAGCTCGACGACGTCGTCGACGACGTCATGGAAGTCGGCTACCGGCTCGAGCTGGGGACCCGCGACGTCGACGCGATGCCCGAATTGAAGCTGCAAGCCGATCTCCTCGTGCAGATGGCGGACGAGACCGTCGCCCTCGTCGAGCGGTTGGAGTCGATGAAGGGCACGCGCCCGCATCTCGACGCCATCGACCGGTTGGAGTCCGAGGGCGACACGATCTATCGCCTGGCGCTCCGCAGGCTGTACTCCGGGGAGCTCAAGGCATCGGCCACGCTGTACTGGAAGGACGTGGTCGAGGCGTTGGAGAACGCGCTCGACGAGCTCGAGGACGCCTCCGACGTGATCGAGGGCATCGTCCTGAAGCACGCCTGAGCCCGATGGACACGTTCGCGGTCGTCGCCGTCATCGCGCTCGCGCTCGCCTTCGATTTCGTGAACGGCTTCCACGACGCGGCCAACTCGATCGCTACCGTCGTGTCGACGCGGGTGCTGTCACCGCGGCTCGCTGTCGTGTGGGCGGCGGTCTTCAACTTCGTCGCGTTCCTGGTCTTCGGCACGGTGGTCGCCGCGACCATCGCCACCGGTGTCGTCGATCCCGACGTGCTGTCGATCGGTGTGGTGTTCTCCGGGCTCGTCGGAGCGATCGGGTGGAACCTGACCACCTTCTTCCTCGGGCTCCCGACGAGCTCGTCGCACGCCCTCGTCGGCGGGATCGCCGGCGCCGCCGTCGCCAAGGGAGGATTCGACGTCCTCATCTCGTCCGGGCTGCGCAAGATCGGCGTGTTCATCGTCCTGTCGCCGCTGCTCGGGTTGGCGCTCGCGATGTTGCTCACGATCGGGGTGATGTGGACGGTCCACCGCTACCGCAACGTCGATCGCCTCAACCGCGGCTTCCGGGTCGGGCAGTTGTTCTCGGCGGCGGCGTTCAGCCTCGGTCACGGCGGCAACGACGCCCAGAAGACGATGGGGGTGATCCTGGCCGTGCTCATCTCGTCCGGTCACCTGCCGACCGGCTCCGACGTGCCGTTGTGGGTTGTGCTCTCGGCCCACTTGGCGATCGGGCTGGGCACGCTGACAGGTGGCTGGCGGATCGTCAAGACGATGGGTTCGAAGATCACCCGCCTCGAGCCCGTCGGCGGGATGGCCGCCGAGTCGGCCGCCGCCGCCACGCTGTTCTTCACGTCGCACGCCGGCATTCCCGTGTCGACCACACACACGATCACCGGCGCCATCGTGGGCGTCGGTGCCACCCGCCGTCTTTCGGCCGTTCGTTGGGGCAGTGGCCGGAAGGGTCGTGTGGGCATGGATCCTCACCATCCCGGGCGCCTGGCTGATCGCGACGGCGACGTACGCAATCGTGGGACCCTTCGGCTGATGGACCGGCGGGCGTTGTTCTTGCTCGGGGCGGCCGTCGTCTGCGCCGTGCTCATCCCGGTCACCGAGTCAGAGCACCAATGGGTGCCGATCGCCCTGTCGATCGTCTACGCGCTCTTGGCATTGGCGTCGTGGGCCGACGCCCGCGGCCGCAGCCGCATCGACTCCTGACCTCCAGCGCTCGAACACACGAGCGCCGCTCGCCCATGGGCTCCTCGGTAGGTTCCGCTTCGGCAACGACCGACGAGCAACGAGGTGGTCGACATGAACGTCGAACAGGCCGTCACGATCGTGACCGGCGCCAGTGGTGGAATCGGCAAGGCAATCGCGCTCGCGCTGGCCGAACGGCACGGACGCATCATCGCCGTCGCTCGCCGTCCGGGTCCGCTCGCCGAGGTGGCCGATGCCGTGATCGCCCACGGAGGGGAGGCGGTGACGGTCGTCGGCGACGTCGCCGACATCGACACCGCGCATGCCGCCGTCGGCGCCGCGGTTGACCGCTTCGGCCGGATCGACATGCTGGTCAACGCCGCCGGCTTCGGTCCGCCGAAGCCTCTCGTCGAGCTCACGAAGGATGTGTGGGACGCGACGATCGACAGCTGCCTCACCGGTCTGTACGTGATGACGCGGGCGGTCCTCCCGACGATGCTCGCCGCCGGCGACGGGCGCATCGTGAACGTGTCGTCGATCGCGGGCAAGGGCGCAGAGGCGAAGCGAACTGCCTACTGCGCGGCGAAGTGGGGCGTGCAAGGTTTCTCGCTGGCGTTGCGCGATGAGTTGGCCGGCACCGGGGTGCGGCTGCACGTGCTCAACCCGGCCAGCGTGGCGACGAACTGGTGGGAGCTCACCGGAGATCCCCAGCCATCGACCGTTCTCGAACGCATGCTGACGCCCGAGGACGTGGCGAACACACTGATCTGGATCTTGGGCCAGCCGGACCGCGTCCAGATCGACGAGGTGATCATCAGCAACGCCCACAATCCATGGCAGTCATGAACACCTCGGGCACGGGGACGCGCCGACGCGCGTGGACGTGCCGTCACGCCGGCATCGGCGCGCTCAGGTCGGCGACGATGCGGTCGACCTGCACGAGCAACGCGGCGTAGTTGAGCCACTCGCCCTCGGCGGGGTCATCGCCGGCCTCGTCGTCGTGTTCGATTGCCAGCCGAGCGCGACGAGATGCGGCCAGCTTGCACACCTGCCGCCGCGTTCGGATCTCTGCGAGCGACGCGTCGACCTCGGACTCGTGCGACGTGGCGAGCACGCTTGTCGCCGTCGCGCGCACGGCGGACGCCAACGCAATCAGGAGCGCGCCCATCGCGGGCATTGCCGGGTGGGTCGTGCCGGCAATGCGAGCGTGATCGTCCAGGCCGCGCGAGATGACCGACACGCCGATCGCTGTCCGTTCGAGGCGGGGCAGTACTTCCTCGAAGCGCGTCAGCTCTTCGATGTGACGTCGATCTCGCACGTTCCACCGAGCGGCCTCTCTTCCGTTGCCGACGGCCTCGGTTGCTTGGTCGACGAGTCGACCGCGGCTCACCCGCGCTCGACTCCGCCAGTCCTCGGTCTGCTCGGTGGACCAGGTCTGCGCCAATCCTGACCCCATCGACTCGAGGACGCCGGCGACGCTGTCCGCGAGCCGATCCAGCGTTTGTCGAGCGTCGACAAGTCGCGACGCCGGGAGCACGAGAGACACGGCGACTCCGATGGCAGCGCCGAGCGCCGTGTCGATCGCTCGATCCCACGCCTCCCGCTCGTTGCTCGCGCTCACCGCGGCGAGAACGACCAGAACGCTGATCGGTACTTGCCGCGCTGCAGCAGGCGGCAGTCGCAGTACGAGCTCGGCAACCCCGAGTGAAACGGCGACGAGCAACGGTGACAGTGACGCTGTTGAGCGCGAGCGCATCGCTGATCGCCAACGCGAGGAGGACTCCGAGCACCACCGCCACGCTCCGCTGGATCGCCGTCCGCACGGATGCTCGGACCGAGACTTGGACGACGACGATCGCCGACAGCGAAGCGAGCACCGGATTCCCGACGCCCGTCACCAGCCCGGCGATCCACCACGACAGACCAGCGGCCAATGCCGATTTGACGACGACTCCGATCTCGGTCGACGTCGGCGGCGTCCACGAAACGAGAGGAGCCACCCGCTGACGCAACCTCCGCGGAGACGGGGCGTCCACTCAGCAAGGGTACACCGAGGGTTCGACCGATCAGGAGTGGCTGGGCGACGCCAGGAACTCGCTCACCAACGACATCGTGCGGTCTGGTTGCTCGAGCTGCGGTATGTGCCCGCACTCGTCGAGGATCTCGACGCGGCTGCCCGCGATCAACCTTCCGAACTCGGCTGCATACGCGACCGACACGAGTGCGTCTTGCCTCCCCCAGATGACGAGCGTCGGCGCGACGATTCGGTGGATGCGCTTGGCGAGCCCCTTGTCGGGGATCGGCCAGACGAACTTCGACGTACAACCGATCGCCCACGTGAGGCCCACGATCGCGGCGACGGCGGCATCGGGATCCTCGGGCGGCGTGAACATGGCACGCGCCGCATCACCATCGGGATCATGGAACAGCAGTGCCGGGATCTGCTCGGGCGCGGCCGCCACCCAGTTGGCGACGGGGTGTTCGTCGAGCCAGAGACCGATCGGATCGAGCAGCACCAGTCGGCTCAAGAGCGTCGGGGAGTGGGCTGCCAGCTCGCAGGCGAGCATGCCACCGAACGACTGACCGATGACCGGCGGACGATCGAGGTTCAGCGCGTTGATCGTCTCCTCGTAGACGAGGACGAGATCCCACAGGTCGGCGACCTCACGGATCGCCTCCTTGCTGACCCGGCACGGTGCCGGGTACCAGCGGCGCGTAGATCGTGTGGTCAGCGGAGAGCCGGTCGAGAAAGGGATCCCAGACCATCCCGCCCGCGGCGTGCAGGTACACGAGGGGCGGACCGTCGCCGGCGACCTGCACCGTCATGTCGAGCCGCGAGCCCCACGTCGGGATGATCTGTTCCGTGATGTTCATGCCATCCATCGCCGTCTCACGCCTCCACCTGTGCGGGAAGACCGGTCGGCCACCATCGGTTGTCCCAGTCCTCGTCGGTCCACAGGCTCTGCAGATGCGGGAGCACCTCCTCCGCGAAGAGATGGATGTTCTTCATGGTGAGGTCGTGTGGCATCCCGCCCATTTGCAGCATGATCAGCAGGTTCCCGATGCGGAACTCCTTGGCGAACTCGAGGATCTGCTCGCGCACCGTGGCCGGACTTCCAGCGATCACGGACCTCGCCTCGGCGAGCCGGCCGAAGCTGGCGTGCTTCAACTCGGCTGCCAGCCCCAGATCGCCCGGGTCGCGGAGCAACGTCTCGACGCCGCGCGGGTCGACGTAGCCGGGTAGCCCCAGGTATTGGGGTGGGACGCTTCCGACGCCCTGCCTGAACGCGTTCGCGACGTACCGCCCATACTCCACCTCGGCACGCTCGTCGGTTTCGGCGACGACGACGTTCTGGACGAACGCCAGCCGGTACGGATTGCGGGGCACGCCGCTCTTGTCGGCGGTCTCCCAGTATCGATCGAAGATCCGGCGCGCCGTGAGCGTGGGCCCGAACCATCCCAGGTAGACGAACGCGAAGTCCTCGTCGATCGTCCACTGCATGGTGCCCGGCGATCCCGAGCCCGGCACCCACACCGGTGGATGCGGCTTCTGCAGCGGACGCGGCCACGAGTTGACGAGCGAATACTGCGAGAAGCGACCGTTCCACGTGAACGGCTCCTCCGCCGTCCAGGAGCGAAACATGAGCTCGACCGCCTCCTCGTAGCGCTCACGCGTCTCCACCGTCGGTATCCCGTTGTTGAGGTTGGCGTCGTAACTCAGACCGACCGGCAGCCCGGCCACGAGCCGGCCCCCGCTCAAGCAGTCGAGCATCGCGTACTCCTCGGCGATCCGGAGCGGCTCGCGGGTCTTGCCGAGCGAGCGACCCAGGACGATCAATGCCGTCTCGGGCCGTTCGGTGCGTATTGCGTTCGCCAACACCGCCGCCGGCAGGTTGGGGTTCGGCATCATGTCGTACGACGTCTGCCCGTGCTCCGTGACCGCGATCCCATCGAACCCGGCACGCATCGCGGCGAGCACTTCGTCCATGAACCAGCGGTACGAGTCGAACATCCGCGCCGGTTCGACGAGCTCTGCGTACGGCGTCGAGACCACGGAAGAGATGCCCTGATCCTCGAAGCCTTCCGGAAGGAACCGATACGGCACCTGCTGGAACAGGTTGACCTTCATGACCCGCGGCCCTCCCCCAGGAAACGAGTGATCGGATCTCGACGACTGTAGGCGACCTTGGACGCGCGGCGATCCGGTCGTGCGGCATGATCAGCTTCATGGTTCAGGTCGTTCCCGCACGCCTCGACTGGCTCGAAGCCCTCGAGGCCGGCGATCACGTGTTCACGTCCCGCTTCGGCATCCCGGTCATGGACGGCTGGGTGGGGTTCCCGGAGGCTCTGCCTCTGGCCGTGCACGGCGCTCGCGATCGATCGGAAGATGAATGGGGTTCGCACCTGTTCTTCGACGACGTCGACGGCGCGCTCGTCGGTTTCGGCGGATTCAAGGGCGAGCCGCGCGACGGCGAGGTCGAGCTGGGGTACGCGATCGCTCCTTCACGTCGGGGCCGCGGCATCGCCACGGCTGTCGTCGGCGTGCTCGTCGAGCGGGCCCGCTCGGCCGGGGTCAGCACCGTGACGGCTCACACGCTCGGCGAGGAAAACCCGTCTACTACGGTACTCCGCAAGAACGGATTCGCCCGAGCCGGAGACGTCGTCGACCCCGACGAGGGAACCGTCTGGCGATGGGAGTTGCGCGTCGCCCACGTCGGGCAGCACGACGTCTCGATGTGACGTTGGAGCCGTCTCGGTGAGCCCGCCGTGAATCGATCGTGAATCGGCCTGTCACAGCGCCGGTTCGACGACGTGTAGCTCCCAGGTCCGGCCGGCGCGCTCCGGCCGCCGCAGGTCGATCTCGAAATGCTCCGACAGCGCCTCGGCCACGCCCTCCGGCCGGCGCGGGTCGATGGCGTCGGTGACGATCCGGCGGACCACCAGGCCCCGGGTGTGTTTGGCGTTGTGGGAGACGACGCCGCGAGTGCCGTCCCGATCGCGGAGCACCTTGACGACGACGGTCCGCTCGGCGAGCGCCCCGGTGGGCCGCCACGCGGTGGCGTACTCGGCGGACCGGCAGTCGACCACGACACCCCGGCCGGCCGCGGCGGGCAGCACCTCGGCGAGCGGTCCCCGCCACACTCCGGTGAGGTGCGCCACGCCGGGTAGGCGACCACACATGTTCAGGCGGTACGGCGGTATGCGGTCGCCGAGCCGAACGGCGCCCCACAGCGCCGAGATGACGACGATCCATGCGCGCGCCCGGCGCCGGGATGCGGAGTCGAGGTCGGCCAGCCCCAGCGCGTCGTACAGGACGCCCGAGTAGACCGTCTCTGCGGCCGCGGTGGGTGCCTCACGAAGCGCCACGTTGCGGCGAACGACGTCGGTCAGGCTCGCCGGTACGCCGAGGCGGGCCGTCGCGTCTGGCTCGGCACTGACGTCGATGAGCGCGTCGAGCACGGCGGCGCGGGTCGGCGCGAGTGGCGGGAAGGAGAGGCCATCCGGGTCGAGCGGCTTGCCACGGCGGACCGGCGTCTTCGTCTCCGACGGCGGCAGCAGGATGAGCACACCCATTCCTACCAGCCGGTGACGTGCGGACCCTGCCTCGTTCGGTGGGTTGTCGAAAGTCATATCACGATATATCGTGATAGTCATGAACGAACACTCAGATCATCAACCCACAGATCATCACGGTGGGCGCCGTGGCCGGCCGCCGATCACGGACGCCAACCGCCGAAGGCGGGGTGGGCGCAGGGACTCATCGCACTTCGAGGAGCACCGACCAGGTCGGGGACGGATGCGTCGCGGCGACGTCCGCGTGGCGCTGCTGATCGCCCTGCTCGATGGCCCCGGCCACGGATACGAGCTGATCCAGGCGCTCGAGGCAAAGGCCGACGGCCGGTGGCGACCGAGCCCCGGCTCGGTGTACCCGGCGCTGCAGTTGCTCGCCGACCAAGGTCTCGTCACCTCGGCTGACCAAGACGGCAAGCGCGTCTTCGCGATCACCGAGGCGGGCCGCAACGAGGCCAACGAACGGATCGCATCGCAGGGCTACCCCTGGGACGAGAGCCGCAGCGAACACGGCGACCTTCGAACCGCCGTGCGCGACCTCCACTTCGCCGCCAAACAGGTGGGCATGACCGGTTCACCGGAGTCGGTGTCCCAGGCGACCGGCATCGTGACCGAAGCCCGCAAGGCCCTCTACCGCCTGCTCGCCGACGCCTGACGTCC
Organism: Ilumatobacteraceae bacterium; assembly: GCA_963722415.1. GTDB lineage: Bacteria > Actinomycetota > Acidimicrobiia > Acidimicrobiales > Ilumatobacteraceae > JALOLG01. Next base: position 205,066 of record CAVRNI010000043.1, on the reverse strand, counting down.
TCCGCAACCAACGTGTCGTCCGAGCGACGACGAGTTGGGCTGCGCGCCGGAGCGATGAGTTCGCGAGCCTGGTCCGGTCAAAGGGAGTCGGAACCAGACATGGAGGAGTGAGCGATGCGAGTCGTGGTGAACGAGTTCATGAGCCTTGACGGCGTTGTGCAGGCACCGGGCGGCGCCGAGGAGGACCCCGCGGGCGGCTTCGCCCACGGTGGCTGGTCGGCGCCGTACTTCGATCCCGAGGTGATGGGGACGGCAATCGGCGAGGGGATGACGACGGCCGAGGCGCTGCTCTTCGGCCGGCGCACGTGGCAGGGCATGGCGGCAGCGTGGCCGGACCGCGCGGGCGACCCGTACGCCGACCAGATGAACGCGATCAAGAAGTACGTGGCCTCACGGACGCTGACGCAGGACGACCTGACGTGGAACAACACGACGTTGCTGTCGCCCGACGACGCCGTCGGCGACATCGCCGCGCTGCGCGGTCAGGCCGGTGGCGACTTGGTGATCTGGGGCAGCGCCAGCCTGGTCGAGGCCCTGCTCGCCGCGGGCCTGGTCGACGAGCTCAACCTGATGATCGAGCCGATCCTGCTCGGCGGCGGCAAGCGCATCTTCCCCGAGGACGGCATGGCCAGACCGATGCAGCTCGTCAGGTGCGTCACGGCGGGCACGGGCGTGCAGGTGTGCACCTACCGCCTGGCGTCGTGAGGCCTCAGCTCCGGTCACCACTGCCGCCCATCATGTGGGCGACGAACATCACCGCCTCCGGTGGTCCATCTCGCCGGATTGGTTCGACCGCCTGGTGCAGGACGGCGAGTTCGCTCGCGGCCAGGACGGGCTCGAACTGAGGCCAGACCGCCTCCGCGATCACCCAGGCGACGATGCCGTCAGGACGAAGGAGATCGAGCAGTCGCGGCACGACCTCAGGTCCCACATGGCCGGTGGTGAACGTCCCTGCGCTCACCGACGCCGCGTAGAGCGAGCCGGGCGGAGCTTCGAGCGTATGGAGATCGGCCACCGTGAGACCGCGGTAGGCGCCGGTGTTCGCCGCGACGGCGAGCATCTCCGGTGACAGGTCGACACCGTCGACCGTGGTCACACCGAGCTGCGCGAGTCGCTGCCCAACCGCGCCGGTACCGCAACCCAGATCGATCACCGGCAGCGTCGGGTCGGGCAGGACACTGACGAGCAGCTCGGCGATCCGGCCACTTCCGGTGAACCCGAGCTCGCCGAAGACGTCGGCATCGTAGGTCGACGCCCATTCCGCGTACAGCGCCGCGGCCTGCTCGACGCTCGAGATCGACCGGGCCCGCCGGACTGGGTCAGTCAATGGGAATCGACACGTTGCGTGAGCGCTTTGCCTCGTACATCGCCTTGTCGGCCTCGCTGACGAGGTCGGTCGAGATTCTCCTGCCCGGCCCGGCGTAGGCGACGCCGACGCTGGCGGTGATCGTGATCTCGTAACCGGCCGACTCGAAGGGGGCCGCCAGCGCGTCAGCGATGCGAGTCGTGATGAGGTCGACGTCGTCGGGGCTGTCGAGGTCCTCACAGAGGAACACGAACTCGTCACCACGAAATACGCGCCAGCGTGTCGCTCGGCCGGATCAAGGTCGACAATCGGCGAGCAATGGCAACCAGCAACTCGTCGCCCACGTCGTGGCCGTAGGCGTCGTTGACCCGCTTGAACTGATCGAGGTCGACGAACAGGATCGCGGCGGACGTCTCAGTCCGTCGGGCGCGCTGCGCGGCACTCTCGATCCGGTCTTCCAGCAACTGGCGGTTCGGCAACCCGGTGAGCAGGTCGTGCAAGGCGATCTGCTTGAAGCTCTCGGCAGCGGCGCGTGCGTCGTCACGGGCGCGGGCCATGACCAGGTAGGCGGCGGTGACGTCGGCCAGGGTCTGGGCGATGCTGAAGTCGTGCGGGTCGAGTGGCCCGGTCGTGTTGCGATACAGGTCCATCGCACCGAGTCGATCGGTGTCGTGGCGCAGCGGGAACGTGAACACCGCCGCCAAACCGGTCGGCATTGCCGCCGCGGCGAACTGCGAGAAACGCACGTCAGTCATGCAGATCCGCAACCCTGACGGCCTCGCCCGTCGCGTGGGCCACGTGAAACGGTCCGTCCTGGATGTCGCTCTGGAGCTGCTCGTACCGCAACGCCGACTCGTCAGACGCAGCGATGTACCGGGACCCCGTCTCCGGGACGATCAACGTGACGCCTGCACTCGTGACCGGGAGCACCTCGACGATGCACTTCGACCAATCTGTCCGCGATCCCCTGCATCGGAGACTCGGTGATCATCGTCCGAGCGAAGTCGCAGAGCACCTGGGACAGCTTGCCCTCATCCACCATTTGTGAGCTCCCAGCTGCTGGCAGTCCACAGGTGGCAGGACGAGAAGAGCAGCCAGAGAAACCCTAGCATCGGGCGACGAAGCCGTCCGTCCGGAAATTACCCGGCGGATCCCTTCCAGACGTCGATGCTCGGCGCGAGATCGGTGCTGTGGTCCGATGTCAGCGGTGGACCGGGCCGTGATCGGCCAGCGGGCCGGGCCGGGCGAGATAGAAGCCCTGCCCCCAGCACACGCCGAGGCGCCCGAGCGTGTCGAACTCCTCGAGTGTCTCGATGCCCTCGGCGATGATCAACTCGCCAGTGTCGCGGCCAAACGTGACGAGCGAGGTGGCGAGTGCTCGCCGAACGGGATCGGCGTCGATGGTGCGGGTGAACTCGAGGTCGAGCTTGACGATGTCCGGCCGCAAGCGAAGGATCTGCTGAAGGCCGGCGTAGCCCGCACCGGCGTCGTCGACGGCGATGCGCGCGCCGTCTTGGCGCAGCTCGTCGAGCGCGGCCCGCAAGACGTCGTAGTCGTCGATCCGGGTGTGCTCGGTCAGCTCGAGGACGATCCGGTTGCTGGGGACCCCGCGTAAGCACTCGTGGAGGCGGCCGCTGATCGCGGTCGCCGGCGACACGTTGAGTGAGAGGAACACGTCGTCGGGCAGCCAGTCGAGCGCCCCGAGCGACGCCTCGATCGCGGCGAGATCGAGCTCGATGGCCAAGCCGACCTCGGCGGCCTCCGCGAACCACGCCGCCGGCGAACGTGGCGGATCGCCGTCGAATCGTGCCAACGCCTCCACGCCGACGGTTTGCCCGCCGGCGAGGTCGACGATCGGTTGGTACACCATTCGGAGTGCGCCGTCAGCGATGACATCTGCGACGCGAGCGCGCCGGAGGTCGCGCTCGACGGTGACGCGCCGGTGCCCCTCCGCGTGCGCGTCGAGCTCGGCTTGCAGCTCGAGGTTGTGGCGGTGAACCGTCCGGTAGAGCGCTCGCATGGTGAGGAGGTTCCTGACCCGCTGGACGAACTCGACGTCGTCGTAGGGCTTGGTGAGATAGTCGTTGACCCCGGCATCGAGCGCCCGCTCACGCGCCTGGGTCGTGGTGTCGCTCGTCAGCACGAGCACCGGGAGAAACCCCTCGTCGGGCAGGACCCGGCGCACCGAGGTGAGCACCTCGTGGCCGTCGACGTGCGGCATGTCGAGGTCCATCAGGACGACGTCGGGCAGGACCTCGAGGCAGCGATCGACGGCGCTCCGGGCGTCGGTGACGGTGTGGACGCTCGAGGCCCCGGCCATCCGCAGTATGAGCTCGAGGTGCTGAACGTTGGACTCGACGTCGTCGACGATCAGCACGCAGTCGACGGCCGACGGATCCTTCGCGCGCGTCATGATCCGCGCTCCATCCGGGCAGGCGCGCCGAAGCGCCCCCGCGTACGCGTCGGAGATCGTCGTCGGGGGCACGCGGCTATGCGGCGAATGCGCGCTGGTCGTTCATTCTCGGTTCCCGCACTCCCTCCGGCCGATCGCGGTTAGATAACCGAGAAGAGGGCGCACGCGCGCGTTTGATACATCGAGTTGAGAAAATTCGAACGGGCCGGTCTCGGCGTCTGCCAAGATGTCCCTATGTTGACGCGTGTTCCGGGCACCCGAACGGTGCCGTCACCGCGTCGTGTGGTCCGTCTGTGTCACCAGGGGATGATCGGGGCTCCCAGGGTCAGCCATCCAGCGGCGAGCGCCGCGATTCCGGTCGCGACGCGACCCAGACTGCGTACTGCCATTGCGCATACTCCTCTGTTGCTGGGCGAATGTTCCGTCGGTCGCCCCGCCAATGGCCTTACACAAGGAGAGTGCGCTCGTCGCTTGCTGATACATCGAGTCGCGGAATGAACCGATTGGGTGTGACCACAACCGAGAGTGCTATGCAGGTCGGGACCCTACTCGAAGCTGCGGCTGACGGTGACGAACGGGCCTGGTCCGAGCTGGTCGCCCAGTTCCACGGGCTGTTGTGGGCGACCGCGCGGGCGTGCGGGCTGTCCGAAGCCGACGCCGCCGACGTGACGCAGACGACGTGGATGCGGCTCGCCGAACACCTGGGTCGGATCACCCAGCCGGCGGCGTTGCCGGGATGGTTGGTATCGACGACTCGGCGCGAGGCGATCTGTGTCTCGAAGCGTGCGCGACGTCCACCGCCGGCGGTTCTGCTCGGCAGCCTCGATCTCGACGACGACCACAGCGCCGTCGACCTGCTCTTGAGGGCCGAACGACATCGGGAGCTGCGCGCGGCGTTCCGCCGCCTGGGCGAACAATGCCGGCTGCTGCTGGCGATGTTGAGCGCAGACGCTCGCTACTCCTACGACGAGATCTCGAGCCAGGTCGACATACCGGTCGGCAGCATCGGTCCGACGCGCCGTCGCTGTCTCACCAAGCTCAGTGCAACTCATGGATCATGGTGACGTGTCACGGACGCGGAAGGGAGACTCGGGTGAGCGACGTGGATGAAGTTCTGCTCGACGACGAGGCAGCCGACCTCCTGCTCGCCGAGCTCGGCGAAGCCCTGGCGGGCGAGATCACCGACGAGCATCTCGAAGCGGCGGTCAACGCGTTCTGGATCGCGCGGACCGACGCGCTGATCGCCGAGGTCGAGGAGCATCTCGACGCCGGACAGCGAGCCAGCCACCGCGGCGGCACGGCCGAACGTCAACACCTCTACCGGCTCGACGCCCTCACCGTGTCCTTGACGGTCGACTCGATCGATCGAAGGGTCGCCGGGCGGATCGAAGGGGCCGGCCAGAGCGCACGCTGGCTCGACGCGGGCGGATCCTCGCGGCCACTGGAGCTCGACGACAACGGCTGCTTCCGAGTGACCCCGCAGTCCGGCCCGGCATCAGTTGAGGTCGTGCTCGTCGACGGGCGTCGTGTCCGCACGGCATGGACGCTGCTCTGACGGACGAGGAACTCGACCCCTCACTCGATGCGCTGACCGAACTCGCTGCGTCGGACCCTGAACAGGCCCGCCGGAAAGCCATCACCCGTGCCGGCGCGGCACACAGGGCGCCGAGCAGATCGCTCTGCTCACCGTCGCCGCCGAGGCGTCGATCCGAGTTGGCACGATCTCCGACGCACTCACCCTGTTCCGACGTGCCGCCGACCTCGCCGAGCGTCGCTCGGACGAGCAGGCGGGCCCACTCCGGGTGCGCGTCGCGGCCATGCTCGCCGCGTCGGGCGATAGCGATCTCGCGCTGCGAACGCTCGACGCAGCCGAACCGCTCCTCGGTGACGAGCGCGTGGCTCGCCTGGTACCAGCGAGGGTTGATCCTGCACTGGGCCGGTCGCAGCGAGGAAGCGCTGGTGTGGCTCGGACGAGCCGAGCCCGCAGCCGAGAACGCCGGTGACCATCTCACCGTCGCCAAGCTCGTGATGAACCGCGCCCTCGCGCACGCCCACGTGGGCGACTTCGAAGCGGCCGCAGCTGACGCGGTCGACGCCGAGACGCGTTGTCGAGAGCTCGGCGAGCTGACGCTCGCCGCGCACTTCCTGCACAACCGTGGCTGGATCGCCGCCCGCGCCGGCGACCTCGCTGAGGGCTGGCGCCTGATGCACGATGCGGCAAGTCAGCCATCGTGGACGGCGCCACCGGTCGTGCTCGCCGACCGAGCCGAGTTGGCGCACGCCGCCGGCTTGCTGTCCGAGGCGGCGGACCTCGCCGAAGAGGCGTGGGTCGCGCAACGCGTGGTCGGCGACGACCACGGGGCGGCCGCGACGTCGCTGCTCCGAGCCCGCATCGCGCTCGACCTCGGCGACAGGGAGGCGGCGCTGGACTTCACCGCGACGTCCGCCGCCGCTCTGGCGGCGCAGGGTCGGCTGTCGTTGTGCGGCGCCGCGGCGGGCATCGAGATCGCCGCCCGCCGAGAGATCGTCGAACAGCTCGGTGACGCCGAACGTGCCGACGCCGCGCAAGCCACGATGGACGCGATGTCCAGCGCGCTCGCGAGCGTCGAGGCGCATTCGTGGCGATCGGTCCGCCTCGACGGCCTCATCGCCGCCGGCGAGATCGCCCTGCTCGCGGGACACCGCGAGGAAGCAGAACGACTGTTCCGGCGCGCCGAGCACGACCGGCGCGACTCGACTCGATCCGACGTGCATCATCACGTCGCCGCCGCGCTTGCGCATCGGGCGAAGGCCGGCACGTTCGACGACCGTCGCCTCGAGGCGGCCTGGGAGGAGCACGAGGCGCGGCACGCGATGCGAACGGTGTACGAGCTGAGAGGTGACTGGGGGGCGTCGACCCGCCTGCTCACGAGGGTGGCACTCGCCCCGCTCCTCGATCGCGGGGACGCCGAGGGCGCGATCCGATGGCTCGAGCGGTTGCGCCGCCTGTCATCACCGTCGCACGACGAGCGGCTGCTCGAGACGGCCGCCGCGCTCCGATCCGTCTGGTTGCGCCGCCGCGAGGCCGGGCACGACCCCGACGCCGACGACGCGCTGCTCGACGACGAGGAGTCCGCACTCGAGGCGGAGCTCGTCGGCCGAGCCCGTTTGGCTTCGTCCGCGCGAGCCACAGCGCGTGCCGCCGACGGCCGCCGAGCTCGCGGCTGAACTCGGGACCACGCAACTCGAGTGGATCGTCGCGCTCCCTGCGGGTGCGTGGACCGTCGAACCTCACCCGCGACGCCGCTCGTGTGACCAAGATCGATCGTGATCGACTGCAGCGCGACGCCACCCGACTCGCGTCCACCATGCGGCTCGGGCGCTCGGACTGGCAGCAGGTCGCAGGCGACCTCGACGCCACGCTCGCCCTGGACCCCTCGACGGATCCCGTGGTCGTCATCCCGGTCGGCAGCGCCGTGGAGGACGTCTCGTTCGGGGCCCTCCCGTCGTTGACGGAGAGTCGACTACGCGTCTGTTGGTCGGGCGCACATTGGATGTGGACACGCGGCGACCGGGACGTGCAGCGGGTCACCATCGCGGCGACCGGCGTCGAGGGGTCGTCGAGGGAGGTCGAGCTGCTCAGCCAGGTGTGGCCGGAAGCGACGACGCTTCGCGGCACGGCCGTCACGAGCGCGAACATCCTCGCTGCCCTCGCCGCAGACGATCTCGTGCACGTCGGCGCGCACGGGCACCTACGGCGTGACAACCCGATGCTCTCGACGCTCGAGTGCGCGGACGGCCCGCTCTACGGATACGAGCTCGCTCGATCCGCACGCGTGGCCAGCACGGTGCTGCTCTGGTCCTGCGCGCTCGGTGGTGCGCGCATGCCCGCCGATGTCGGCGTCGCAGGCTGGCCGACACTGCTCTCACAGCTCGGCTGCAAGGCGCTGATCGCCGCACCCGGTGCGCTGCCGTCGGCCCCTGCGCCCGACCTCGCCGTGGAGGTCCACCGTGGACTCGCCCGAGGCGAACCGACCGACGCGATCCTCCGCCACATCCGACTACTCGCTGTCTCCGACGACCTCGCGTCCAGGGCCGCTGCCATGCTCGCGGTGCACGGCGCCGGCTGAACGTCGTTCGTTCCACCACGAACCGACGCCGTCGGCGACCCACAGGCAGATCGCGACAGCCATCAGCACGTCGCCCACGCTGATCACGTTGCGCTGGATCGGCACCGGGATGCGATCCCCCAGCCACGACAGCCGCGTGTCGCTCGGTCATCGGCACGTGCTTGTACAGGAAGCCACGCGTCACATCGACGTCTCGGCGGCCCACACTCGCCAACGCGCCCGGGTCGACCGGCATCCCTCCGTTGGCGACGACGACGGCGACGTTCAGCGCGACACCGATCCCGAGGAGCACGCTCGCAACGTGACGACGCTGCAGCGCGAGCCACAGGGCGCCGAGCGAGACGCTGACCACGAGCAACACCGCGTGCAGCACCCCGGACGTCGCGACCGACGCCACCTGGAGTGCTGCGGCGGCGAACACCACCGCCACGGCACGCGGCGCGCCGAACCGCGACACGGCGCGGCCTGACCAGACCGATCACCACACCGACCAACACCATGACCACCAGCACGCGCTCGGACCCCTCGACCTGAATCGATCTCGTCAAAGACTAAGAGGCATGGACTCGCCCGGATCAGACTGACCATGGTGGGTCGTCAAGGATCGACCGGATCCAACTCCTCGTAGCGTCCGTCCAGCATGGCGTGGCCATCTCGGGACGGCCCGTAGACGAACAGCATCCGGGCGTAGATCGGAGCCTCGTAGCGGGCGAGCGAGCCAGCGGGAACGATGACTGCGTTGCCGGGGACGACAACCTCACGCCGCCCGTCGCAGGTCACATGCAGCTCGCCTTCGAGCACCCAGTTCGTCTCCTCGTGCAGATGGCGGTCGGTCCACGCGGCTGCCGAGAGACTCCATTCGCCGATCACGAGCTCGTCCGTCACGACCGGACGACCGCCACCCACCCGCGGTCGAGATGGCCGCGGTTCGAGAGGCCCTCCGACCTCCACTCTCACGAGATTGCGCCTTGCTTCGCCATGGCGACCTTTGTACCGCAGATCCACCCTGCCACTGATCACACGACGCGGAAGTCGTGCTCTCCAGCGGGCGTCTCGTCGATGATCTCGAGGCTCGTGATGTCGGCGAGCGGCGGCCCTTCGCGACACCACCCGATCAGGTCGCTCACGGCGTCACGGGTACCCTCCGCGACGACCTCGACCGTGCCGTCGCTGCGGTTGCGCACCCAACCATTCACGCCCAGCTCGCGTGCGACCGCGCGGCAGCTGTGGCGGAAGTACACACCTTGGACCCGACCTGTCACGATCACCCGACAGCGCACGTCGCTCACGTCACCAGTCTCTGTCCTTGCTTCTCGGCCGCGAGCTCGCCGAGTCGGCGCAGGTCGTCGGTGAGGCCGGCCGTGCGATCGCGATGGGTGGGAACGATGATCGCGTACAGCGTCGCGAGCACGGCCGGTGCGCGGATGACCTCGAACGACTGCGTGATGCGCGTCCCGCCGTCGACGGACTCGAGCTCGAATCGCCACTCGCTGCTGTCGGGAAACAGGAGCGTGGGCACGGTTCGCCACGCGAACGTGCGGGGTTTGTCGACGACGAGGACTTCGTTGATGCGGCTCCACGTCCAGGGACCCGCCTTGTTCATGCCGCGAAAGCGCACCCCTGGCGCCGCTTCGGTGGCACCGTCGAGCCATTCGACGCGACGGCATTCGTGGCTCCATTCGCCGACGCGGGTCACGTCGGTCACGACGTTCCACACGGCGTCGATCGGTGCGTCGACGACGATGTCGACGTGCCCGGTACGCGGGATCCGACGTGGCAACGTCGCGGCCGGGCCGTACGACGTCGAGCGCGAGCCCGACGCACCGCGGGCCGGCCCCCAGCAGGCCGTCGCGTGCCGTCGATAGCGACGGGCGAATCCGTGCACGAGGACGAGACGCGAGATCGGCGGTACCTGATGGACAACGAGTTGGCTGCGTTCCGGATCGAGCCCATCGAGCAACCAATGGCCTTCGAAGCCGAGCTGCGGCAGCGATTTGGGCTTGATGAAGTACTGCTGGTCGATGGCGTGCCACTCCGCAGCGGTGATGCTGACCGAGACGAGTGGCATCGTCTCGTGCTCCTCGCGTTCGAGGTGCGGGAAGAGCGCCTCGCACAGACGTTCCAACGCTTCGAGCAGCGCGACTCGTGTCGCGTCGGACGTTCCGCTGCCGTAGGAGTGGGCGGCGGTCGCGCAGGAATCGACGAGGGGGGCGACGCGGCCATGGTCGGCTTCCATGTCGTCGATCAGTTGCGCGGCGTGCGGGTTGCGGCTTCGCACCAATGGCCACAACCCGGCATCCTCGCCATGGTGATGGGCGTGGAGGAACCTCATCAACCAACCGACGTGGTCGCCGATCGCGATCCGCTGCGCTCCCTCGGGGAAGGGAGCCGTCGCGAGCACATCGATCGCGCGACCGAGGTCGCGTCGCAGCGCGTCGTGGACGATGCCCATCATCCGCGTGTCGGCCGGCCCATCCGTGTAGCCGTCTCATCACTTCCCCTTCCCCACCGGCCGCAACAGACGGCCGATCGTGTCTCCCAACCAGTCCTCGTAACGGTCCGCGCTCCAGCCCGCCCGGACCACCAACAACTGGTAGACCTCCATTCCGAGCACGGCCCACAACCCGTCGCGAGTGGTGTCGGTGATCGGACCTCCGGCGATGAGATGCGCGCCTTGGGTGACGTTCATGCGGCGCCGCTCCTCCGCCTCTGCCAACCGCTTCGCCAACTCGGCGTCGCCCGCCGCCGCCTCCCGCAGCGCCCGGCCGATCCCGGCGGTGCGCTCGTGAATCTGACGGACGAGCCGTGCGGCAGCACGCTCCCGGGCCGGCCGTGAGCCTTGACCGAGTGCGGCGAACTCCGGCCGTTCCGCGAGCGGGATCGCCTCGGTGTCGCCGACCACCGATACGTCGATGGCGGCGAGCAACAGCTCTGTCTTCGACCCGAAGTTCGAATACACGGTTTCCACCGCCACGCCGGCGACGCGAGCGACGTCTCGCATCCCCGTCCCCGCCCACCCGTTCTCGCTGAAGAGCCCGATCGCAGCGTCGAGCACTGCCGCCCGCGTCTGCGCCGCATTCTGCAGGCGACGCGGGGATTCGTAGCGGCGTCGGGTCGTGCCTGCAGAGTCGGTCTGTCGCACCGTCACACGACAAACATAGAACAGACCTGTAGTGAATACAAGCCTGTTCCAGACAGCTCCTTTCGGCGCACCTGACCACTTCTGGGCTGCTGCTGATTTCGGCTGCCGCACGAGGGAGCAGCCCAGAACGCACAGAGCAGCCCGAGGGGCGCGAGGTTCCGGATCGATGTGATTGGGCATCATCGGGTCGACGACGGACAAAGGAGCACCCCATGAGCGACCCGATGAAGCAGGCCTGGAACGATGTCGCGGAGGGCTTCTCGACGTTGGGCCGGATGATGAAGGAGCGGTACGAGGCCGCCGGTGCGGACGACGCCCCCGAGAGTGCGGCTGATTCGAGTGCGCAGAACGACCGCGCCGCGCTCCGCGAATCGATCGACAAGCTCCTCGCGGCGGGGCGCGAGTTCGGTGACCGTGCCGTCGATGTGGCCAGGGACGACGACGTGAAGGCGCAAGCCAAGCGGGCGGCGACGTCGCTCAACGACGCCGTGTCGACCACCGTCGAACTGATCGGAGAGCAGGTCGGCGGCCTCTTCTACCGATCGAAGGGCGACGATCCGACGCCCGAGGTTCCGACGCCGGAAGCACAGACGCAGAAGCCCACCAGCGACGGCTGATCCTCTACCCTGCCCTTCGGACGTCCGATCGCTCTCGGCGATCGGGTGCGCCCGCGAGGACGACCGGGGGTCGAGGTGGACGAGGACGCAGCACGGCTGACGCGGCGTGGGTTCCTCGCGGGCACGATCGCAGCGGCGCTCGCGGCGTGCAGCGGCGACGATGGCGACGACGGGTCGGCGCCGGCATCGTCGCCGGCGCCAACGGAGAGCACCGACGCCCCGGCGACCACGACCCCTGCACCGACGTCGACGTCAGCTCCGGCATCGACGGCTGCTGCGACGACCACGACCGTCCCGGTCGTCACGTCAGATCCGTTCACGCTCGGCGTGGCATCCGGTGACCCGCTCCCCGACGCCGTGGTGTTGTGGACCCGCCTGCTCCCCGCCGATCCGCTTCCCGACATCGACGTCGACGTCGAGTGGGAGGTGGCGACCGACGCCGAGCTCACCGACATCGTCGCCACCGGATCGGCCGCCGCCGTGGCCGCGCTCGGCCACTCTGTGCACGTCGACGTCACCGGACTCGAGCCCGACACCGAGTACCACTACCGGTTCCGCGTCGCTGATTTCGCGACGCCGGCGGCGCGCACCCACACGTTCGCCGCGCCCGGCACGACGCCCGAGCGGTTCCGCTTCGCGTTCTCCTCCTGCCAGAACTGGGAGCAGGGCTACTACGCCGCCTACCGCGACCTCGTGGAGCAGGGCGACCTCGACGCGTTCGTGTTCCTCGGCGACTACATCTACGAGAATCCCGCTGGTGGAGCCACGGACCCGAGGGCGCGCACGACCGGCCAGACCTTCGAGTGCGAGACGATCGAGCAGTACCGCGAGCGCTACGCGGTCTACAAGTCCGACCCGCTGTTACAAGCCGCCCACGCGCTGGTGCCGTGGGTCGTCACGTGGGACGACCACGAGGTGGACAACGACTACGCGGGAGCGAGCAGCGATCTCGACGTCGCACCCGACGCATTCCTGGCCCGCCGGGCGGCCGGATACCAGGTCTGGTACGAGCACATGCCGGTGCGCCTCGACCCACCGACCGGGCCCGACTTCGACATCTACCGCTCGTTCGCACACGGTGACCTCGTGCGCTTCCACGTGCTCGACACCCGTCAGTACCGGGCCGACCAGCAGCGCGAGGAGCCGTTCGTGGAGGCCCTCGGTGATGTGGTGCAGGTGCGTGACGACGTGTTGGCGGCGTCGGCGGAGCAGACGATGCTCGGTGCCCCCCAACGTGAGTGGCTGCTCGACGGGGTGGCGGCCTCGACCGCGATCTGGGACGTGATCGCGCAACAGGTCTTCATGTTCGGCGGCAACGCCGTGGTCGGCGCCGACCCACCGGTGGTGGTGGTCGACACGTGGGACGGTTACGACGGAGAACGCCGTGTGGTGCTCGACGCTGTCGGCGCCAGCGCCGACAACCTGGTCGTGCTGACCGGCGACTTCCACGCCGCGGTGGTGGCCGACCTGCGGGTCGATCCGTACGACCTCTCGTTGCCGGTGGTGGGCGCCGAGTTCATGGCGTCGAGCATCTCGTCGTCGTTCTTCGACGACGACGAGACGGTGGCGTCACTGGTGAACGGCGCGTTGACCGCGAACCCACAGATCAGGTGGTTCGACTCCCGGCGCGGGTACACGGTCTGCGAGGTCACGCCCGAACACTGGCGCGCCACCTACCGCGCGGTGGCCGATCAGTTCGACGCGGCATCGGCCGTCGCGCCGCTCAGCACGTGGGAGATCGCCGCCGGCACGCCCGGCGCCGTCCAGGTGTCCTGACGGCGACTGCCCTCAGACGGTGATGACCAGCTTGCCGCGTGCGTGTGCGGTGCCCAGGTAGCGCAGCGCGTCGGGCGCCTCGCTCAGGGGGTAGGTCCGCTCGATGACCGGCGAGATCGTGCCGGACTCGAGGAGCCCGCGGAGGTAGAGGAGCGGCTCGGTGGTCGCGTCGGCGACGAACGACTTGGCCTTCTGGCGCACGAACATGAAGTAGACGAGCGTCCCGATCAGATGGGTCACCGGCCCGAACAATCTGTTCTTCTTCGGCCCGCTGACGACGACGCAGATCCCGTTGCGTGTCAACACTCGACGGCATTTCGCCGGCGACCGGTTCCCGACGTTGTCGATCATCACGTCGTACCGCTCACCGCTGGCGACGAAGTCCTCGGTCGTGTAGTCGATGACGCGGTCGGCGCCGAGCGAGCGCACCGTGTCGACGTTGCGGGTGCTGCACACGGCGGTCACCTCGGCGCCGAGTGCCTTCGCGATCTGTACGGCGTAGGTCCCGACACCGCCCGCCGCACCGTTCACCAACACCTTGTGCCCCGGTTCGACCTTGCCGCGATCGCGCAGCGCCTGCAGTGCTGTGACGGCGGCGGTGGGGACGGCAGCGGCCTGTTCGAAGCTGAGCTCGGCCGGCTTGTGCACGATCCGGTCCGCCGAGGCGACGACGTACTCCGCGCAGCTCCCGCTGCCGACGCCGAACACCTCGTCACCCGGTTTGAACGCGGTCACGTTGCCGCCGACGGCTTCGACCGTGCCGGCCACGTCGACGCCGAGCGTCTGGCGCTTCGGCGCCCGCAGCCCGGCCGTGAGCCGCATCACGTAGGGAGTCCCGGTCGTGAAGTGCCAGTCGAGTGCGTTCAGCGACGCCGCCTCGACCCGCACGAGCACCTCGCCATCACCGGCGACGGGCCGATCGATGTCCTGCGAACGCCAGCACCTCTGGCGTTCCATACTTGCGATGGACGACCGCTCTCATCGAATGCACCCCTGGCAACGTGTTCCCCATTGGCATCTCGGTCATCTTGGTCGAGTTCTCCTGTCGATCGTCCACATGTGCTGGGCTCATGCGTCGACCAACTCGCGGTCGCCGGCCGGTGCGGGCACGTCGACACTGTCGACGGAGTCGTCGTCGCCGGGAGGAGTGTCGTGAGCGGGGCCCGTGCCCTCGACGTTGAGCCTCGGGAGGATCCGGTCGAGCCACGCGGGGATCCACCAGTTCTTGTCGCCGAGGAGCTCCATCGTCGCCGGCACGAGCAGCATGCGGACGACGGTCGCGTCGAGCAGGACGGCCAGTGCCAGGCCGAGGCCGAACAGCTTCCCGACCCGGTCGTCCTCGAACACGAACGAGCCGAACACGACCACCATGATTGCGGCGGCGGCGGTGATGACCCGGGCGGTCGCGGCGACGCCGTCGGCGACGGCGGTGGCGGAGTCGCCCGTCTTGTCGTACTCCTCGCGGACCCGTGAGAGCAGGAAGACCTCGTAGTCCATCGAGAGCCCGAACACGATGGCGAAGAGCATCAGTGGCGCGATCGACTCGATCGGTCCGCTGTCGATGCCGATGAGGTCGGCTCCCCAGCCCCACTGGAAGATCGCGACGAGCACGCCGTAGGCGGCGGCGATCGACAGGACGTTCATGACGACGGCCTTGAGCGGCACCAGGAGCGAGCGAAAGACCACCATCAGGAGCAGGAACGACAACGCCAGGACGGCGCCGAAGAAGACGAACGTGCGGCGGGCGAGGAAGTCGGTGAAGTCGATGTTGGCGGCTGCCGTCCCGGTGACCTTGACGTCGAGCGCGGTGCCGGCGATCGCAGCCGGGATCACGTCGTCGCGCAGTGTCTTGACCAGATCGGCCGTGGCTGCGTCCTGCGGTGCCGTGGTCGGGACGAGGTTGAAGAGGTACGCGTCGGGCGAGACCGCCCGGTTGGGGAAGCCCGGCGTGACCGCCGCAACACCTGGGGTCTCGGCGAGCGCCGTGCGGAGCGTTTCGAGGGCAGCGTCGCTGTCGCCGGCACCCGGGACGGCGGTGATCATGAACGGACCGTTGAAGCCGGCGCCGAACCCCTCGGCGAGGAGATCGTAGGCCTGCCGGGTGTAGGTGTCCTCGGCGTAGTTGCCCTCGTCGGAGAATCCGAGACGGAGGCCGAAGACCGGGGCGGCGAGGACGAGGAGGAACATCGTGCCGGCGACGACCCAGAGCCACGGGCGGCGCTGGATCGTCCGGCTCCACCGATAGGCGAGCGTCTCGCGCACCGGCTTCGGCGTCCGGCGGGGCACCTGCGCACGGAGCGGACGGAAGGCGAAGCTGACGAGCATGGTGAGTGCGGCGAGTGCAGCTCCGACGGCGGCCACCGCGGCGACGCCGATGCCGATGCCGAACAAGCGCGAGGGCGACGAAGCCGGCGACGATCAGGCCCCGCCAACGCGTGACCTCGACCCGTCCCCTGGCGAAGCTGAGGAGCGGCGGAAGCAGGGTGATCGACGTGATCATCGTGACCAGCACGGTTGCGGCAACGCCGATGCCCAACCCGGCGACCCACCCGATCCCGATCAGGAGCAGACCGAGGAGCGACACGACGACGGTGACGCCGGCGAAGATCACGGCCCGGCCGGCCGTGTCCATCGCGGTGATGGTGGCGTCGCGAGGCGAGAGGCCGGCGTGGATGCCCTCCCGGTAGCGGGTGACGATGAACAGCGCGTAGTCGATGCCGACGCCGAGCCCGATCATGATCCCGAGGAACGTCGTGAAGTCGGGGATGCTGAAGACGTTGCTGAGGATGACGATGAGGCCCATCCCCGCCCCGACTCCGCCGAGGGCGACGGCGAGGGGCAGACCCATCGCGAGGACCGAACCGAAGGCGAGGATCAGCACGACGATGGCGAAGGCGAGGCCGATGAACTCGGTCGCGGGCGGTTCGAAGACGGCGAGCGCCGTGCCACCGGGGAGGACCTCGAGGCCCTCGACGGCGGGGGCGTGGTCGGAGATCGCCTCACCGAGGGCGGCCGACTCGGTCACGTCGACATCGGCGGAAAGGTTGACCTGGGCGTAGGCGAGCTGGCCGGCCAGCGGACCCTGCTGGGCGATCTGCGACGCGCCCTGCTCGGAGTAGGGGGAGACGACGGTGGCGCCGGGGTGCTGGGGCTCGCCGTTCTCGTCGGGGAACCCGGCGTTCACGGTGGCGAAGAGCTCCTCCATGCCGGCCCTGACGGCGGGATCGTCGACGCCCTGGTCGGCGCGGAAGACGATCGTTCCCGATCCGCCGCCGGCGCCGAGCTCGGCGAAGTACTGCTCGAGCACGTCGAAGCCGTCGGCGCTCTCGGAGTCGGGGATGTCGGTCGACGCGTCGTAGGCGGCGCCGATCGAGGCGGCGGCGCCGAAGATGACGATCAGGGCGGCCAGCCAGATGCCGACGGCGGCCTTGCGGTGGTCGTAGCACCAGGCGCCGATGCGGGCGAGCCCTGACCGACGGGCTGAAGGATCTGTGGATTGATCTGGGGATGTCTCACGTGGCCGACGGTGCCGGAACCGGGTCGGACGGCGGTGGCAGGCGGGTTGTGTTTCGGTTGAGGGTGGTCGAGACTGGACTCAACCAGGACACAACCGGGTGTCGGATGGGGCGCAACCGCGCCGGGCGCAGGCTCGGGTCGTGGAAACGCTGGCGAATCGAATCGCAGGACCATTCGAGAGCAGAAGGGAGCGCTGTCGACGTGCAGATTCGTCTGTTCGGTGGCGTCGCCGCGGCGACCGACGACGGCGAACCGGTCGATGTCGGCCCGGCGAAGTGCCAGGCGGTGCTCGCCGTGCTCGCCCTGTCGCCGGGATCTGCGGTGCCGGTCTCGCGCATCGTGCGGCTGGTGTGGGGCGAGGAGCCGCCGCGCACGGCCGACAAGACGCTCCAGTCGTACGTGACGCGTCTGCGCAAGGGCCTCGGCGCCGACTCGATCGTCCGCACCGGCGTCGCCTATCGCTTGGACGTGACGGCCGCTTCGGTCGACGTCGTCCGCTTCCAGCGCCTGCTCGGCGTGGACGACACCGAGGCCGCGCTCGCCGAATGGACGGGCACTCCCCTCGCCGGGCTCGACGCCGACGGCCTGACGGCGACGGTCGACGGGCTGGTCGAGCAGTACCTCGGGGTGGTGGAGACCGACCTGGGGCGGCGCATCGAGGCCGACGCGCATGCGGTGATCGGCTCGCTGACCGAGCTGACGGCGACCTACCCGTTCCGCGAGGGGCTGTGGGCGTTGTTGATGACGGCGCTGTACCGGGTGGGCCGCCAGGCCGATGCGCTCGCCGCCTATCGCCGGGCCCGCGAGCACCTCGTCGAGGGCCTCGGGGTCGAACCGGGCCCGCGGCTCCGCGAGTTGGAGTCGCTGATCCTTGGCCAGGACGAGCAGCTCGGCGTCAACCGGTCGTCGATGGGTTCGGCGCTGGGCGTTCCGTCCGGGACGGTGACGTTCGGGTTCTCCGATGTCGAGGACTCGACCGGGCTGTGGGCGGCGCACCGCCGCGAGATGGCCGACGCGATGGCCCGCCATGACGATCTCGTCACGGCCGCGGTCGATCGTCACGGCGGATACGTCTTCGCCACGGGTGGCGACTCGTTCGGGTCGCCTTCCATCGCGCCAGTGACGCGGTCGCCTGGGCGACCGAGCTGCAGGCCGCGATCGGCAGCGAACGGTGGCCCGCCGACGTCCGACATCCGGGTCCGGATCGGCCTGCACACCGGTGAGACCGAGGAGCGGGGGAAGGGCTACTTCGGCCCGGCCCTGATCGTCGCCGCTCGGCTCGCCGCCGCCGGTCATGGCGGCCAGACGCTGGTGTCCGGGGTGACGTCGGCACTGCTCGACGGGAGCAACCTGCGTGATCTCGGGACGTTCCGTCTCGAGGGTGTCGTCGCCGAGCAGCGCATCCTCCAACTCGGCGACGGCGACCATCCGCCGTTGCGGACCGACGACAGCCGCCGCGGGAACCTCCCTCGTCGCCTGGGTCGACTGATCGGCCGCGACGAGGACCTGGAGATCATCCACGAGGCGCTCGCCAACTCCCCGATCGTGACGCTCGTGGGGCCGGGAGGGATCGGCAAGACGAGGCTCGCCCTGGCGGCCGCGGAACGGGCCGACGTCGACGTCAGGCCGGGGTGGGGGTGGGCGAGGTGGCGGCGCCTGGCTCATCGAGCTCGCCGGGAACGGCTCGTCGAGCGAGGTGCCGCGCGCGGTTGCCAGCGTCCTCGACGTGAAGGAGAGCCTGGGGCGGACGTTGACCGAATCGATCGTGGCGGCGCTGCAGTCGCGCCGGGCACTGCTCGTCCTGGACAACTGTGAACACGTCATCGACGGTGCGGCCGACCTGGCCCACGCCGTCGCCGAGGGCTGCCCGAACGTGCGGATCCTCGCCACGTCGAGAGAGGGCCTCGGCCTCCGTGACGAGCAGCTCGTCGTCGTCGCACCCCTCGAACCGGCGGGGCCGGGCGTCGAGCTGTTCAACGAGCGGGCGATCGGCGGCGTCGCGGACGTTCGATCCGTCCGCCAGCCGGGACGACGTCGAGGAGATCTGCCGCCGCCTCGACGGTGTCCCGCTCGCCATCGAGCTGGCCGCCGCGCGCACCGGGAACCTCTCGACGGCAGATCTGGTGGAGCGGCTCGACGATCGTCTGCGGCTGCTGACCGGCGGCCGGCGGGCCAGTGTCGAGCGCCATCGGACGCTGCGGGCGACCATCCAGTGGTCGTACGACCTGCTGACGCCACCGCAACAAGCGATGTTCCGATGTCTGTCGATCTTCGCCGGTACGTTCGATCGCCTCGCCGCAGCGGCGATCGTCGCCGATACGAATCTGGATCTCGAGAGTCTCGACCATGTCGACGTCGACGACCTCCTCGGTGACCTGGTCGACCGGTCGATGCTGATCGTCGAGTCCGGCCCGTTCGGCCGTCGCTTCCGGCTCCTCGAAACGATGCGCCAGTTCGGAGCCGAGCACCTCTCGGAGACCGGCACCACCGACGTGATCGCGGCGCGCCATGCGCAGTGGTGCCTCGACGAGGTCACCACGATCCATGAGCTGCTCGCCGGGCCCGCCGAGATCGAGGGCGTCGCCCGCCTCGACGAGCTGTGGCCCAACCTCCGCGCCGCGGTCGACTGGGCGTGCGCCACCGAGGATCGCCGGCTCGCCCGCGATCTCGTCGCTCCGGTCGCGGCCGAGGTGTACCTGCGGAGTCGGAGCGAGATCGGCGACTGGGCCGAACGGATCCTCGCCATCACGCCACCCGACGACGAGGAGCTGATCGTCTTCGGGCTCACCTGGGCCGCCCGTCGGTACATGCGGAAGCTCGACACCGAGGGGTACGAGCGCCTCGTCGGCCGATACGGCGAGCCGGATCACCCGATGATCCGCTACGCGCGAGCGTTTCCTCGACAACGACTACACGGTTGCGGGCGGAATCGGCCGCCCAGTCGCTGGCCGAGCTGCGCCGGCGGGGCGAGCACTACATCGCGGACGTCAACGAGCTCGTCGCGCTCGGGCTGACGCTGCTGATGTCCGGGCGGTTGGAGGAACACGATGCCCTCGTCACCGCGCTCGTCGAGCGGTATCGCGTCGCACGGCCCGCCGACGTGCCTGCAGTGGGCATTGACGTACCTCGGCATCTCTGCGTCCGCGCAGGGCAGGCACCACGAGGCCGCGCAGTTCTACGAGGACGCGGCCGCGCGTCGACGTTCCCGACCGCACCCACACGCTGAAGAATCCCCTCGAAGCACGAGCCGCGCTCCGCCGCGGTGACCGGTCACGGGCCTTCGAGATGCTCCGCTCGTACATCGACGAGCTCCTCGACAACGACAACGTGTACGTCGGCAAGTTCGCCTGCATCGAGTTCGTCGGGATGATGGTGAGGGTCGACCGCCGGCCGGAGGCGGCGCCGCATCCTCGGCTTCCTCGAGTCGACCGGTTCGATCGACGTCTCGCTCCTCAGATCACGCTTCGCGGGCGACCCCGGAGAGTCCACGGCCGACTTCGAACTCGACACGGAGCACGAACGGCGAAGCGGCCGAGACCTCGACGACCGTCGCGCGTTGACCTACATGCGCGACGTCCTCGACCGGCTCTTGGCCGACGAGCCGTCGCGGGCCTTGTCGATCTCCCACGCCGCGGTGATCAACCCGATGTGACTGAAGGCCTGCGGAAAGTTGCCGAGCTGTTCGCCGCTCGCGACGTCGATCTCCTCGGCGAGCAGCCCGAGGTCGTTGGCGTAACCGGCGAGCTGGTCGAACAGCGCCTCGGCGCGCTCGAGCTCGCCGGCCTTGGCCAGCGCCGAAGCGAGCCAGAACGAACAGATCGTGAACGTGCCCTCCTCGCCGGTGAGGCCGTCGGCGTTCAAGCCGTCGTTGTTGAGGTAGCGCAACACGAGACCGTCGCGCGTGAGCTCGTTCGGCGATCGCGTCGATGGTCGAACGCATGCGCTCGTCGGTCGCCGGCAGGAAGCCGACGAGTGGCATCAGGAGCTGGGCGGCGTCGAGCTCGTCGGAGTCGAACGACTGGGCGTAGGCCTGCTTGGCGTCGCTCCAGCCGCGGGTGAGGATCGCCTCGCGGATGCGGTCGCGTTCGGCCGTCCACTCCTCGCCCTTGGCGTGCTGGTCGAGTGCCGGCGCCAGCTTCACGGCCCGGTCGAGCGCGGTCCAGCAGAGCACCTTCGAGGAGAGGTGGTGACGGGGATCGCCGCGCATCTCCCACATCCCTTGGTCCTTCTCCATCCACCGGCCGGCGGCCGCGTCGGCCAGTTCGGCCACGAAGCGCTGGATCTCCGGATGCAGCTCGCCGAGCTGCTCGTGGTAGAGGTGGATGGCGTCGAGGAGCTGGCCGTAGACATCGAGCTGGGTCTGGTTCCAGGCCCCGTTGCCGACCCGCACCGGCGCTGAGTCCCGCCAGCCGCGCAGGTGCTCGAGCGTGCGCTCCGTGAGGTCGTGCTCGCCGGCGATGCCGTACATGATCTGCAACGCGTCGTCGGCGCCCGCGCAGCCACCGGCGGAGCTCGTCATGAACGACACGAAGTTCTCCGCCTCGTCGGAGCACGAGCCGACGTAGAGCGCCTGCAACGTGAGGCTCGCATCGCGGATCCACGAGTAGCGGTAGTCCCAGTTGCGCTCGCCGCCGACGGTCTCGGGGAGCGACGTCGTCGGCGCGGCGATGATGGCGCCCGTCGGGCGGTACGTCAGACCCTTCAGCACCCGCGAGCTGAGCAGGACCAGATCGCGGTGCCTTCCCTCGTAGACGTCGTGCTCGCTCTCCCAGCTCCGCCACCCCTCGACGGTGTCGGCGATACGGGCCGCGACAGCGTCGGGTCGGGTCGGCTCGCGGCCGGTGCTCTCGGCAGGCGACCACCGGACCGAGAACCCGAGCTCGTCGCCTTCGACCACCGTGAACGCGGCGCGCATCGTGCTGCCGTCGATCTCCGTCGGTACCGCGGCACGAACGATGATCTGGTTCGGGCCGCCGAACGTGCGGCCACCATCGTCAGTCTGACGGAACAGCGGGCGCACCAGTCCGTACTCGGGGCGCGGTGCGAGCTCCATCACGACGTCGACCGAGCCCGTGACGCCGACGAGCGATCGCAGCAGCTCGCGCGGCGCTTCGAGGCCGAGGTCGTGACCGCGCTGTCCCTCCGCGAAGGCGAGCGCGTCGAGCAGCCGGACCGTGCCGGTCTCGGTCGTGAACGTCGTGTCGATGACGAGCGAGCTCGGGAGATAGCGACGTTCGGTTGTGAACGCGCTCGAGGGACGGATCGACCAGTGGCCGGCGTCGGGGTCGAGGATGCGGGCGAAGACGGCCGGGCCGTCGAACCGTGGCAGGCAGAGCCAGTCGATCGACCCGTCATTGCCGACGAGCGCCGCGGTGTGTGCAGTCGGAGAGCAGGCCGTACGAGGCGATCGGTCGCGAGCTCCCGGCGGCCGCACCGGTGGCGGGCAGCGCTGCGATGGTTTCGATCCCTCGTGTCCGACCCAGCAAGGCGGCCTCTACGACGCGACGATCAGGCCGACGAGGACGGTGCTGCCGACGGTCAGAAGCGCCGCGGAAACGGCTTGCAGCCGCCGGCGCTTGGCGAGCATCGATTCGAGTCCGGGATCCACCGGATGTGGAGACCGCGCGATTCGGCCGACACGATGGGTCCAGAGCAGGACGACGAAGGGCACGGCGAAACCCAGGCCGTAACCGAGCCCGGTGAACCACACGGACAGGCCGAGACCGGTCAGCAGGATCGCTCCCCAGGTGGCGGCCGCGACCCGCACCGTCGTGATCGCAAGGCCGATGTCGAATCCCCAGACGGCCGCGACCACCGTCGGCGAGTGCCGGTGCATGAGCGATTTCGGGGTCTGGCGCCGCCAGCTGAGCCGGCAGTACGTCGACTTCCTGGTCGCCTGGATGTCGATCGCCGCCAGCGTGAGGAGGCCCGCCGCACCGAGGCCGATCCGCCAATCATCGGGCAGGTCGTTCACTCCCACCAGCCGTCCGAGACCGTAGACGAGCGCGAACAGGACGATCGCTCCGACGACGAACGCAACGCCCAGTACCACCGACGTCCGAATTCGGAGAGCACGGCTCGACGACGGCCCCTGCACGAAGGGCCCCAGGGTCCCGAGGACCGAAGTGCCTCAAGGGCTGAACAGTTGTGAGAAGCCGGCGACCGAGGCCAGCACGAATGCGATGACGGGTGTCATCGATCGCGGATCAGCATGGTTGCGTCGTCCACCACCAGATCGAGCATTCGAAGCTTCCACTCCAGCACGTGCTCGTGTTCGTCGTGCATTCACCGCAGCCGATCAACTGTGTGCCCTCACAGCAGTGCCACCACTGCCGGTAATAGCCGTCGGGACACGAGAAGCTCGCCTTGTCGCCGAAGTATCTGCATTCGTTGTCCGGACGGGCGAGGTGGCAACACTTGTCGTCCTCGATGGTGCCGCCGCCGCCGAAGAGGCGCCGGATCAACGCGATCAGCCAGGCGTACCAGTTCCTGAGCCAGTTCAGGATCGTGGTGAAGAAACTTCCCACACTGTCCTCTCTTTCGATACGACGTTCGTCCGCCTCAGGCCGAGTGGCTTCGGGAGGATCGACTGCAGGTATCGCCTCGACGGAACGGTCGTGGCGTTGGCGATCCGGCCGCCTTCCACACGGAAGCCAACCGGTGTGATGTCGAGTCCGATGTGACCGGCGATGGCGCCGTCGACGTCGAGCAGCAGCCGGCCGTCGCCGATCATCGACGTCATGTCGTACGACTCGACGAACTTCGCTGCCGAATCGGGGCTGCGGGCCTCGAGCACGATCCAGAGCAGCGGCGGCAGCTCGCGGTCGAGCCCGGCGGCGATCGACCGACACGTGCCACATCGATCGGAGAGGAACAGCACCAGCGCCGACTGAGCCGAATCGAGCGCGTCCGGCAGCCCATGGCTGCTGGGCGTCGTCCCGGCGACCGCCCCGATGTCGACATCGAGGGGCCGGTCGAGGATGCCGGCCGCGTCACGGAGCTGCCGCACGTCGCGGAACAGCTCCAGGACCACCCCGCACAGGATGAAGACCACCAGGGCGAGCACGGCGACGAGGATCGTCATCGGTGTGCCCATACGTACGTCTCCACTGCCGCACGGCGGTCGCCACGCGCCTCGCGCCACGTGCCGAGAACCGGAACCAGGCGCACGCACGCCATCGTCAGGGCAATGCCGCACAGCATCGCCGCCCCTCGCGACGGCGACGGAGCCTCCACATCCGCAACGCGCAGGATCGCGACACCTCCCAACCACGGCACGAGAGCCTTGATCTGGTTGGCCCCGAGGTAGCCGCGGCGGGCCGAGCCGAAGCAGGAACAGCGGATCAGTTCACCGCGGCGAAGGGCGAGCAGGCCGGCCAAGGCGAATGCTCCGGCGAGGACGACGACTCCGGCCTGGATCCAGACCGAATCGGGCCAGAACACGAGCCCCACCGCGATCACGAGCTCCGCCAGGATGAGGACGAATCCACCGACACGGGCGAGCGCGGTCGGCGCGCCGAGCTCCCGGAGTGTCGACACGGTCGACCCGGGGTCGCGCGCCTTCTCCAGGCCCGCCCACAGCAGGATCGCCGCGCCCAACAACGCGACCGTCGTGGCGAAGCCCGCCACGGCTAGTTGCGCTCTGAGTTGGCGCGGCGAACGGCGATCACCGGCTCGGGACCCTCCGGGTCGCTGGATTCGACGACCCACATGACGTCCTCACCGGGTGAACCCTGCGCAGGCTGCTTGCCGACCTCGGTCGCGTCCTGCAGCACTCTGCGTCCGCCCCCGGGGATCGGCGTGCCACGTTGCTCCAGCGCGTCCGGCGGAACACTTCCCGGGACCGCCCGTACGAGAGGTCGTACTGCCGGGCCGGATGGGGTGCTCACCAACACGACGCGGGCACCCGGTGGGAGTTGAAACCCCTCCGGAAACCCCACCATCGGAACGGTGACGAGGACGCTCTGACCCTCTTGCGAGGACACGGTGACCACGTGACCCTCTTGTCCGTCTTTTCGCTCTTTGGCCATCGAACAGCCTCCGCGGTCGGATTCAGGATGAGCAAGATTAGCGCACCCCGCAACGTGCCCTGACCGCCGTCCTGGCGACACGATGCGGAGGTGCGGTGTGCTTGAATGGCGGGACATCTCGCTGACGAAGGGGAACCCGATCTGTGAAACCGGGCCGCCGCGTCGCCATGCTCGGCACCGGGTTGATCGGCGACTTCTACACCATGACGCTGCACGGTCAGCGCAGCCGGGACCGCGTGGAGGTCGTGTACTCGCGATCGGTCGAGCGCGGCGAGGCGTTCAAGCAGCGGTGGGACGTCCCGAGCGCGACGACGAGCGTCGAGGCGGCCGTCAACCACCCCGATGTCGACGTCGTCGTCGTCGGGCTGCCGAACCACATGCACGAAGAAGCGATCGCCATCGCGGCCGGTGCCGGCAAGGCCGTGCTGTGCACCAAGCCGCTCGCCCGCACCGCCGCCGAGGCCAAGCGGATCCTCGATCTCGTCGAGTCGGCCGGCGTGTTCGGGGGATACCTCGAGGACCTCGTCTACACGCCCAAGACGCTCAAGGCGGTGGCGGCTGTCGCGGCCGGTGCCATCGGCGACGTCATGTGGGTCCGGAGCCGCGAGACGCATCCCGGCCCGCACAGCGCGTGGTTCTGGGACGCGACGCAGGCGGGCGGCGGTTGCATCGTCGATCTCGGGTGCCACTGCATCGAGATCATGCGGACGTACGTGGGCAAGGGCAACCGGCCCGTCGAGGTGATGTGCTGGAGCGACACCCTCGTCCATCCGATCGATGCCGAGGACAACGCGATCGCGCTCGTCAGGTTCGAGAGCGGTGCGATGGGCCAGTTCGAGGTCAGCTGGACGTTCCGCGGCGGGATGGACCTGCGCGACGAGGTGGCAGGCACCGAGGGCACGATCTGGACGAACCACTCGCTGCGCACGGGCTTCGAGATGTTCTCGAGCGGCGGCGGCGGTTACGTCGCCGAGAAGGCGGAGATCGAGAGCGGCTGGCTCTTCCCCGTCGGTGACGAGGTGGCCGAGTTCGGCTACGTCGACATGTTCACCGACATGTTCGACGCCATCGACGACGGACGCGAGCCCCGCGAGACGATGTACGACGGCTACGTCGTGAACGCGGTCATGGACGCCTGCTACCGCTCGGCGAGTAGCGGGAACTGGGCGCCGGTCGAGCTCGACTGGCGCGGTGGCACCACTGCGCGGATCGCCCGCGCCGCGCGCACCGAGGATGGGCTCATCGTCATCAAGGAGGAACACCTCCCGGACGGTCGCCGCAAGCTGATCCTCAAGGATCCGGCGACGAACGAGTTCACCGACCGGATCATCTGACCCGCCTCAGACGATGTAGGGCGCCACGGCGTTGCGGGCGAGCAGGAACCCGGCCTTGACCTTTTCGTCCGACCCTTCGAACTGACGGTCCTCGTGCTCGACGACGATGGCGTAGTCGTACCCCGCCTTGTACAGCGCGCTGACGAAACGATCCCACCGCACTTCGCCCAGACCCGGAAGCCGCGGGACCTGCCATCCCATGCCCGCCGACAGGACACCGCGTTCGTACAGTCCGTTGCGGTCGATCTCCATGTCCTTGGCGTGCACGTGGTACAGCCGGTCACCGAACTCGCGCACGACGCGCTCGTAGTCGATCATCTGCCACACGAGGTGGGACGGATCGAGGTTCAGACCGAGCGTGTCGCCCTCGAGGTAGCCGAACACCTCGCGCCACGCGGCGGGCGTGTGCATCAGGTTGTTGCCCCCCGGCCACTCGTCCTGGCTGAAGATCATCGGGCAGTTCTCGATCGCGATCTTCACTCCCGCGTCGGCCGCCCTGGCGACGATGTCGGGCCAGACCTTGGTGAACTCGGCGAAGTTCTCCTTGACCGGCTTGTCCTTGTCGTTGCCGATGAACGTGTTGACGATCGGTACGTCGAGCTTGGTCGCCGCATCGATGACGTGGCCCAGGTGGGCGATCACCTCGGCGCGATGATCGAGGTCGGGATGCAGCGGATTCGGGTAGTAGCCGAGCGCCGAGATCTCCACACCACGTTCGGCGAGATCGCCGACGAGGTCCTTCGCCTCACCATCGGACAGGTTGGCGCAGTCGATGTGCGAGACACCGGCGTACCGTCGCGTCGGCCCGTCCGAGCGCGGCCAGCAGGCGACCTCGAGCATCGAGAATCCGTTGCCGGCGGCCCAGTCGGCGACCTCCGAGAGCGGTGTGTCGGGGAAGGCGGCGGTGAGCAGGCCCAGTTTCATATCGCACTCCTCTGACGATCGGTTTGGTCTCGATCTGTTTGATGACGTTCGGTTTGGTCTCGATCAGTCTGGTGACGTTCGGAATGGTTGGGTTCGGAACGGACGCGATCGACGGTGGCCCACGTGCCGGTGCGGGCCGATTCGCTGATCGCATCGCACACTGCCATGGCGTCGTGGCCGTCGACGAACGTCGGGTACGCCGGGTACTCCGACGGACCACCCGCGGCGACGTCGCGATACACGTCGGCGAACAGGGCGCGGAACGTGTCGGGGTACCCCTCGACGTGCCCCGCCGGATACCCGGCGGCCGCGATGCCGGAAGGGGTCATGATCGCGGCGTCCTTCTCGATCACCTCGTTCGGACGGCCGCGGTGACCGGCCCAGAGCCGCTCGGGATCCTCTGAGCTCCAGGCGAGCGCGTGCTGCGACCCGTCGATCTCCCAGTCGATCGTGTTCTTGCGACCGGCCGAGACCTGGCTCACCGTGCACGTCCCGCGCGTCCCTTCCTCGAAGCGCAGCAGCACCCCGGCCGCGTCGTCGCCCGTCATGTGCTCACGGACCCGTGCCACGTCGTGGTCGACACCCGCGGCACCGAACGTCTCGACCTCGCCGTCCGGGTGATTGCGCTCGGGCACGAACGTGTGGAGGTCGGCGAGGACCGCGTCGATCCGCCGGCCGACGACGAACCGCACGAGGTCGAACCAGTGCGAACCGATGTCGGCCACGGCACGCAACGCGCCCTGGCGGGCGGCGTCGAGGCGCCAGTTCCAATCGGTGTCGAGCAGCAGCCAGTCCTGGTGGTAGCGGCCGGTGACGAACCGCGGTTCACCCACCGCGCCGGCCGCGACCATCGCCGCCGCGTTCTGGTTCTGGGCGTAGTAGCGGATGTTGAAGCACACCGCGTTCACGACACCGGCAGCGGCCGCCTCGGCGACGAGCGCGGCGGTCTCGATCGACGAAACGCCGAGCGGCTTCTCGCACACGACGTGCTTGCCGGCGGCGATGACGGCACGGACGTGGTCGGCGTGCAGATGGTTCGGGCTGGTGACGTGCACGGCATCGACCCGCGGATCGGCGAGCAGGTCGTCGATGCTCGGCACCACCGGCGGGAGCGGGCTCGACGCCGCCTTGGCCTTCGCCCGCTCCGGCGACGACCCGACGATGCCGACGACATCGAGGCCGAGCCGGCGCAACGCTTCGGTGTGGGCGACTCCCATGAACCCGGTGCCGATCACACCGACACCAATCGTGCGATCAGCCACCACCTTCGGTCACCTTCTGTCCGGTCAGCCGGACGTAGAGCCACGCCAGCGCGAGCACGATGATGCCGTAGAGCATCTGCTTGAACGCCTCGCTCACGTCGAGACGCAGCAGCAGCCGGTTGAGCACCGTGAGGATGAGGGCGCCGAGGATCGTGCCGGCGTAGCCGCCCGAGCCGCCCAGGATCGACGTGCCTCCGATGACGGTCGCGGCGACGGACGGCAGCAGGTAGTTGTTCGTCTGGTCGACGCCGACCGAGCCCGTCGTGCCGGAGAACAGCAGACCACCGACGGCGGCCAGCAGCCCGGCGATGATGTACACCGCGAGCAGGATCTGCCACACGCGCACGCCGGCGAGCCGACAGGCGATCGGGTTGTCGCCGATCGCGTAGATCATGCGGCCCAGCCCCGACGATCTGAGCCCGAGCACGAGCACGACGGCGACCACCGCCCAGACGATCAGGTTGGTGGGGAGTGGGCCGAACAGCGTGCCCGAGCCGACGTCACGCACGATGCTGAGGACGTTGGTCGACCCCGACAGCCAGCCCCGCAGTCCGACGGTCACCACACCCAGGAGCACGCTGGCCATGCCGAGGGTCATGATCAATGGGTTCACCTTGAACACACCGATCGCCAGGCCGTTGATGGCGCCGACGGCGAGCCCGACGGCGAGTGCCATCGTCAACGCGACGAACGCTCCCCGATCGCTCTCATTGGCTGCCACATACGCCGCGAGGTTCGCCGTCATCGCGACGGAGAGGTCGATCCCGCCCGTCAGCATGCACAGTGTCTGGCTGGCAGCGAAGATCGCGAGGGGGCACGCGAGCAGGAGCACCGACCGCACGCCGGACGCGGTGAGCAGGCTGTCGTCCTTCCACACCGTGATCGCGTAGAGGACGGCGAAGACGCCGGCCAGCACAAGGGTCGGCTGCTCGGCGAGGCGGGTGCGCCAGCCCGGCCGCGCTGCCTGTTCGACGATGGCCGCGACGACCTGCGTCGACTCGGTGACCGTCGCAACGGGTTCCGTCGACGGTGCCTGCGTGTCGTCGCTCACGTGGTCCGCCTCCGCGCCTGCAGGAGCCCGGCGATCGCCACGACGAGGATGATGATCACGCCACGCGCCGTCTCAGCGTTGCTGGGATCCCAGCCGAGGCCGAGCATGATCGCCGGGATGAGGGTGAGGCACAGTGCCGCGAGGACCGGGCCGACCAGCCCACCCACGCCTCCGGTCAACGCCACTCCGCCGAGCACCACGGCGGCGACGCTGTTGAGCGTGGCCGACGTCCCGATCGTCGCCCGTGGCTCGCCGCCGCCGGTCGAGGCGGTGATGACGAGGCCGGCGAACCCGGCGAACAACCCGCCGATCGCGTAGGCCAACACGCGGGTCCTGGCGATGTTCACGCCGGACAGGAACGCCGCCTTGCGATTGCTGCCGAGGGCATAGATCGCGAGCCCCATGCGACTGCGGCGCAGCGGGAGCCACACCAGCAGGAGCGCGGCCACGATCCAGATCACCGACGGCCAGTAGTTCGACAGGCCGCCGGCGATGATCTTCTGGAAGCGGGGTGCGGTGCCGCCGCCCGGAGATCCGATCACGAACAGCGCCAACCCGGCGAGGATGAAGCTGGCGGCGAGCGTCACGATGATGTCTGGTACACCCGACGCGGTGATCACGACGCCGGTCAGCGTCGACAGGGCGACCGTGACGACGAGCACGAGCGCGCCGAGCGCGAGACACGTGCCGAATCCCTGGTCCTCCATCCAGAGCGCCGACAGACAGTTGGCGAACACCATCATCGAACCGACCGACAGGTCGATGCCGCCCGAGATCACGACCACGCCCTGGGCCATGGCGACGAACGCGAGGCTCATCGTGCCTGCGGTGATCGTGCGGATCTCGAAGTCCCCGAACTTGGGCAGCTGCGAGACGCGCCACAGCAGCAGGACCACCAGCAATGTCGCCACACCAAAGGTCCAGCCCTGGCGACGGGCGAGACGCGACAGCCGCGACGACGGCTCGGGCAGCTTCGTGATCGTCCCGCCGAACGAGCTCGAGGCGTACAGACTCATGCGACGTCCGCCTCGAGTCCGTGGGCAGCCCGTAGGAGCGCCGCTTCACCGGCGTCGGCGGGCAGCTCGGCGACGATGCGGCCGTTGTGGAGCACCGCCGCGCGGTCGGTGACGAGCGCGATCTCGCGGAGCTCGCTCGTGAACATGATGACGGCGGCGCCCTCGTCGGCCAACGAACGCACGAGGTCGTAGACCTGGTGCTTGGTTCCGACGTCGATGCCGCGCGTCGGGTCGAACAGCAGCATCACACGCAGGCCGGGAGCCAACCAGCGAGCGATCGTCACCTTCTGCTGGTTGCCACCGGAGAGGCGGCGGACCTGGCTCGCGGCGCGGGTGTCGATCGACAGGCGATCGACCGCCTGGTTGACGCGCCGCCGCTCCTCGCGCCCGTTGATGGGACCCCACTTCGGCACGCGGTTGTACAACGGAGCCGCGATGTTCTCCTGGATCGAGCGCTGCGGCAGGAGGGCGTACAGCCGGTCGGCCGGCACCAGCACCACGCCGCGTCGAATGACGTCGAAGGGGTGCCCGGCCTTGATCACCTTGCCGTCGATCAGCAGCTGGCCGCGATCGGCGCGGCGGTTGCCGGCGAGGACGTCGAACAGAAGGTCCTGGCCCTGACCTTCCAGGGCAGCCATGCCGAGGACCTCGCCCGCCGCCACGCTCAGCGAAACGTCGTCGAGTTGCCGTCCCGCGCCGACGTTCTTGGCTTCGAGGACCGGGCGCTCCCCGATCGCGGTCGCCGATGCCGAGCGCAGGCGCGCTTCGTCACGTACGACCGTCGCCGCGTCGCCCAGCATCGACGACACGATCTGCGATTCGCCGCCCTCACTCGGCACGAACGACGCGACGTCGCGACCGTCGCGGAGGATCGTGCACATGTCGCAGTGCTCCTGCACCTCCGCCAGACGGTGCGAGATGAACAGCACGGAACGGTTCCGTTCCTTCCACACCCGCATCACGTTGAACACCCGCTCCGACAGGTCAGGGGGAGCGCGGCCGTGATCTCGTCGAGCAGCAGCAGCTGCGGATCGAACGCGAGGGCGCGGGCGAGGTCGAGCATGCGGAGGAACGGCAGCGGCACGTCGCGCACCTGCTCGTCGAGATCGAGACCGTCGAGATCCATCGCGGCGAGCTGGCTGCGTACCGCGCCGATGTCGACGCGGGTGAGGCGCAGGTTCTCGGCGACAGTGAGGTCGGGCGCCATCGCCGGGTCCTGGAACACCGGGGCGAGACCGTGTGCCTGGGCGTCGCTCGGACGCCGGAGCGTGACCGGGTCGCCATGGATCTTGATCGCTCCGGCATCGGCGCGCAGGACGCCGGTGAGGATCTTGACGAGCGTCGACTTGCCGGCACCGTTGGCGCCGAGGAGGGCGTGCACCTCTCCCGGTCGAACCTGCAGATCGACGGCGCGCAACGCCACCACCGTGCCGAACGCCTTGGCGACGGCGTTGGTCTCGAGCAGTAGAGCCGTCATGACGAAGAGATCCGAGGGCGGTGCCGGTCGACGCCGGCACCGCCCTTGCGGATCACCTCAGTTCACTCACCCGGGCCCTTGCACGCGAAGAGCTGTTCGGGTGTGAAGTCCGTGTAGCCCTCCACCGAGACTGCCGAGCTGAACGTGGCGTCACGATCCGGGAAGTAGTTGGCTTCCAGATCCTCCATGTTGTTCTCGGCGTCCCACACCTGCGGCGTGAGCAACGTCTCTTGGTCGGGCTCTTCACCGTTCAAGGCGCGGATGGCGATCGCCGTCCCGACCCCGCCGATGACGGCCGGGTTGGTGACCGCAGCACCAGGCGTGCCTTGGATGAGCTGGTTGATGAACTCGTTGTTGTCGGCGCCGACCAATGGCACCGGCTCCTTGCCGACGGTGTCGAACGCGTTCACGACGGTGTAGTCGATCCCGGAGGTCCAGATTCCGTCATAGTCGGCCGCGGTGAGCTCCTGGACGGCGATGTCGCCACCCTTGGTGAAGTCCCAGCCGGTGAAGACTTCCTTGATGTCGATGTCGGGATACTCCGCCATGACCTCCTGGAAGCCCTCGTCGCGGTCGGCGTCGGCCGGCACGCCGTCGATGCCCCGCATGTACAGCACGGACCCCGCACCGCCGACGGCGTCGGCGAGCCATTGCGCGCCGAGGCGGCCGTACTCGACCTGGTCGTTGGTGGCTACGTAGGCGCCCTCGGCGGTGACGGCCTGGTCGACGGCGACCACGACGATGCCCTGGGCGATGGCCTCTTCGAGGACCGGGTTGAGCTGCTCACGGTCCGACGGGTTGAGGATGATCGCGTTGACGCCCTCCGAGATCAGGTTCTGGAGGTCCTGGATCTGCTCGGTCGGTCCGCCGTTCTTGGAGATCGCGATGACCTCGCTGACGTCGCCACTGGCGAGCGACTGGGCCTTCACGGCGCAGATCATCTCTTCCCGCCAGCCGTTGCCGGCGAGGGTGTTGCTGACGCCGATGACGTAGCCGCCTTCACCGCCGCCCGTGTTGGCGGGTGCGTCGGTGCCGTCCGGCGCATCGGTTGCCGCCGGCGCATCGGTCGCGGCCGGCGCATCGGTCGCGGCCGGCGCATCCGTGCCAGCTGGCGCGTCCGTGCCGGCCGGTGCTTCCGTATCGGACGAGCTGTCGTCATCGTCGCCGCACGCGGCGACGAGTGTGAGGGCAGTCAACGCGAACGTTGCCACCCCCATCCTCATCTTCGAGGTTCTCATGCTGGTTGGGCCTCCTTGTCGAACCGGCGAGCCGGCCGTGTCTCCCCCCTGGATGCACCAGGAGCTCTGAGCGTGCCGACGGGGTTGGGCGCGTCGCAACAGCCGATCACGACTGCTGCGCTCCCCCTCCCATCAAACCCGACCCTACGACACTTCTGCCGGATGTCAAGCAAAAGTCGTCCTGGCAATACCGAAGGTCGCTATGTTTCACTACTCGGGATGGACAGTGCTGGGGCGCTCCTGCAATACCTGCGCGACGGGCTCCCGCGCACCCGGAGCGAGCTCGCCGCCGCCACGGGTCTCGGCCGCTCCACGGTGGCCCAGCGAGTCGACGCGCTGCTGGCGAGTGAGCTCGTCGGACCGGCCGGCGAGGCCACGTCCACGGGCGGCCGTCCGCCGACCCAGTTCGTGTTCAACCCGGCCGCGCGCGTCATCCTCGCGGCCGACATCGGCGCCACGCACGTGTGTCTCGCGGTGACCGACCTCGCGGCGACGATCCTCGTCAGCGAGATCGTCGACCTCGACATCGCCCTCGGCCCCGAGGTCGTGCTCGGTTGGGTCGTCGAGCACGGTCGCAAGCTGCTCGACCGCGCCGGTCGGCAGGTGGCCGAACTGGCGGGCGTCGGCATCGGGTTGCCAGGGCCGGTCGAGCACGCCACCGGACGACCCACGAACCCGCCGATCATGCCCGGCTGGGACGGCTTCGACGTTCCCGGATACGTGGAGTCACAGCTCGAGTGCGTCGTGGTGGTCGACAACGACGTGAACATCATGGCCCTCGGTGAGCACTTCACCGGCTACCGCGACGTCGACCACCTGATGCTCGTCAAGGTTGCGACAGGGATCGGCAGTGGGATCATCAGCGACGGCGCCCTGCGTCGTGGCGCCCAAGGTGCCGCCGGCGACCTCGGCCACATCCAGGTTCCACACGACGTCGACGCTGTCTGTCGGTGCGGCAACGTGGGCTGCCTGGAAGCCATCGCCAGCGGCGCCGCGGTTGCCAGCCAGTTGCGGGCCGCCGGCATCGAGGCCCATTCGAGCCAGGACGTGGTGACGCTGGTCCGCGGCGGGTCGGTGCTCGCCACCCAGTTGCTCAGAGCCGCCGGGCGCACCATCGGAGAGGTGTTGGCCAGCGCGGTCAGCCTGCTGAATCCCAGCGTCATCGTCATCGGCGGATCGCTGGCCGAAGCCGGCGATCCGTTGCTCGCCGGCGTGCGCGAGGTGGTGTACCGGCGGTCACTGCCGCTGGCCACCGCCAACCTCCGCATCGTGCAGGCGTCAGCGGGCGATCTCGCCGGCGTCCTCGGCGCATCGGTGATGGTCATCGACCACGTCCTGTCCCCCGCTGCGGTCGACCGCTACGTGGGTTGACGCCTACGTGGGTTGATGGCCAGCCATGCCCGGATCACGTTGCGAGGACAGCCTCCACGACTTCGAGCGCGCTGACTCGCCATCCGACGCGACGCGGCGCGGCGTCCGGATCGAGCCCCGTCCGGCGCGCCTCGACGTGGGTGATGAGTCCCTTCCACAATGCCCACCCGCGCCCGCGGGCCCACGTGTCCTCGTCCAGGGCGAGGGCGTCTCGGAACACCGCGCGGCTCTCGTCATCGAAGAACGTCCAGGCCATCACCAGATCGCAGGCAGGATCACCCACGGCGCTGCAGCCGAAGTCGATCACGGCGCGGAGCACGCCAGCATGGAGAGGTGTTGGCATGCAGCGGGTTGGCGTCGACGAGCAGGTTGGACGGCGCCACGTCGCCGTGCACCCACACCGGCGGCCGGTCCCATGAGCTGGACAGCGCCTGCTCCCACACCTTGGTGCAGGCCGCGACGTCGATCACGTCGGCCGCGCGCTCGATCGCGACTCGCGTCTCCGCGTCGTAGACGACGAGCGGTCCGCCTCGGAAGAAGCTGTGCGCGCCGGCGGGCGGCCCGTCGCTCGCATCGATCGCTTGGAGCGCCGTGAGGAATCGCGCAAGGTCGGCCGCCAACGTGTTGCGGTCGGAGATCCGGTCGTCGCGGGCGGGGTCGCCGTCGATCCACCGGTAGATCGACCACGGCCACGGAAACGTGACGTCGGGCCGCCCCATGACGACCGGCTCGGGGATCGGCAGGGGAAGATGCGGGGCAAGGGTCGGAAGCCAACGATGTTCCTTCGCGACTTGCGCGACGTAGCCGTCGGCACTCGGGAGACGGATCGACAGTTCCTCGCCCAGACGGAACGTGGTGTTGTCCCACCCGTTCAGCGCAACCGGCACGACGGGCAGATCAGCCCACTGCGGGAACTGCTCGGCGACCAACTGGGCAGCCATCGCCGGCGTGATCTCGCGCCTCGTCACGCAACCATGGTCACTCGACCGGCTGGCCCGTTTCCAATGGGTTGCGTCACCCGGACCGGGACGGCACATGCCGATCTGCGTTCGATGGCTCGGGATCGCTTGCGGGCGGCGGGCACGGATGGTTCGATGGCGACGTCGACGTCGGAGGGGACATGCACACATTCGAGCGGGCGCAACCCGACGAGCAACCCGATGCAGAGCGCCTCGCGCTGACGCAGACCCGACGCGGCCGTAGTGCAGGGCGCCCGCCCCTCCCCCGGCGAGCCGCTCGCGACCTCGTCGTGCAACGACTCCTCGACCCGGCGTTCGAGGACCAGGTCTTCGTCGACGCCAATCTCCGTGATCGAGCCGCTGTCGGTCCCGTGGGCCCGATCGCGGCGAACGACCGCGCCGCGCGCAGCTCACCACCCACCTCCAAGAAACCGGCCGCGCCACAACACCCACCACACCCACACCAACCCCCGGCAAGATCGCCGCCAACGACCCCCGCACCACCCAACTCACCACCCACCTCCAAGAAACCGGCCGCGCCACACACCACACACCCACACCAACCCCCGGCAGAGATCGCCGCCACCGACCCCCGCCACCGCCCAACTCACCACCCACCTCCAAGACAACCGGCCGCGCCGAAAAACCGCAAGCCGCCACCCCCGGGCAGAATCGCCCCCGCCGACCCTCGCTCGGGATGTCGTCGAAGCCAACCTGCCCGTCCCGCGGCACAGCGCAAGGCGACCGAGGATGCCAAAGCGGAGGCCGCCACGCGGGAAGCCGCGCGAGAGCAGGCGTTCCAGCAGTACGTGTCGGCCTCGAACCTCGTGCTGGGCGATCAGACCGCCGGCTATGTCACCAAACTGCGGTTCCTCTACAAGCGTTGGGAGACGGCCAAGGGCATCGGCGTGAAGGGCGAGATCACCGACACGAAAGCCGACCTCGACCGTCACACGACGGTCGGCGCCAAGAACGACCGGGAAGAACAGAAGGTCGCGGCGCTGATCGCCGCCAGGGAGAAGCAGAAGGCCGAGTACGACCAGCGGTTCAGCGTCCTGCTGACGCAGGTGCCGACGCGAATCCAGAGCGTTCCCCTCCAGACCGAGGTGGTGGCACTCCTGAAGGCCGTCAAGGCCGAGATCGATCTCATCAACACCAAGGGCGGAAACGTCAGCTCGAACTTCGCATCCGACCTGCAGGCGTCCGCCAAGGGCACATACTCACCGCAGGCGGTCGCCAACGCCGGACCGGCATGGTCGAGCGGGCTGTACCGATTCGCGGCCAGCGACCAGAAGTATCGCGGACCTCACCAGAAGGGCACCCAGAGCATGGCGGCCGCGACCGTCGACCTGCCGCAGGCGAACTTCGAGGCACCGATCGCCCTCGGCGCCACCGGCAAGATCAACGTGCATGTGTCCGTCGGCACGAAAGCAGGGAACAAGACAACCGACGCGTACACCCTCTCTGTCGACGACGCACAGAAGCAGACCAACATCCACCCGGCGGAGATCATCCGCATGGTGAAGTACTACAAGGACGAACCCCAGCCGCTCGGTGTGTTCCGCAAGGGCAAGACGTTCTTCAGCGCCTACGACATCAATCTGATGCGAACGCGCCACCAGACAGTGCAGGGTCGGCCCTGGAACAACACGACGACGTGATCGTCGACCGCGACATGACCTGACGAACGGTGCCGGTCAGTCGAGGGGACGGTCACGGCACAACTGATAGGCCGCGTCCCATGGACGCACTTGCTCGAACGCGTGGCTCGCCGTGAGCACCCCGGCGTCGTCGTAACGGCCGCCGATGATCTGCATGCCCACCGGTAGCCGTCCGTCGATCATTCCCGCCGGCACCGAGGCGGACGGGTGACCGGAGAAGTTGGTGAAAAACGTCATGCACCACCCGATCAGCGGATCGACCTCGCGGCCGGCGACCTCACGTGGTCCGACGGTGTTGCCGTCGGTGGCGTTGTCGACCTGCACCGCCGACACCGTGGGGGTCACGAGGAAGTCGTAGGCGTCGACCACACCCTGCACGGCATCCGACACGACGGTGCGCATCTGCTGGTCGCGGCGACATCGTTGATCGTGTAGTCGTACGCGGCTTCGATCCACTCGAGATACTCGGGCGGGAACGAGTCACGGTGATCCTTGAACAGATCGAGGCCGCCGGCCTTGAACGCCTTCGATCGTGCCCACGTTCAAAGGCGAGATCAGGCGCGCCCACAGGTCGCTGAGCTCGCGTTGGCTGAACGGGATCGCGATGTCGACGTTCTCCACGATCGCGCCCGCATCCTCGAACGCTCGCACCGCCGCCGGCGACGACCTCGGCGACGCGTGGGTCGACTGCGAAGACGCCGAAGTCGGCGCTGTACGCGATGCGCTTGCCGCGCAGATCGCCGTCGAGCGCGGCCAGCAGGTCAGGCGTGTCCGGCAGGCTGTAGGGATCGCGCGAGTCGTAGCCGGCGAGGGCTTGCAGTACCAGCGCCGCGTCGGCGACGGTACGGGTGAGCGGACCTTCCGCCACGAACGGGTTGGTTGCGGCGAACGCGTCGGGTCGCAACACCACTGGCACCCGACCCCACGACGGCTTGAAACCGTAGATGCCGCACCACGCGGCCGGAATGCGGATCGAACCACCTCCGTCGGACCCCTCGGCAAACGGCAACAGCCCATCGGCGACCGCCGCGGCACTGCCGCCCGACGACCCCCCGCTGTTCTTCGACGTGTCGAAGGGGTTCGCGTCGGTCCGAACAGGTAGTTGTCGCAGGCACCGCGAAACCCCATCACCGGGCTGTTCGTCTTGCCGACGATGATCGCTCCGGCCTTTTCGACGCGCTCGGCGAAGACGCAATATGCGTCGATGACGTTGTCGGCGAGGACCGGAAGGCCGCCGAACGTCGCCTTCCATCCCGGCTTGAAGTCGAACAGATCCTTGAGGGCGGTCGGCAGCCCGTGCAGGGGACCGAGCTCGGCGCCGGACACGACCGCTCGCTCGGCGTCGGCCGCCGCCCGTCGTGCGTCGTCGTAGCCCTTGAAGACGAATGCATTGAGGCTCGGATTGCGTTCCTCGATCCGCTCGATGACCTGATCGGTGAGCTCGACCGGCGAGACCTCCCGATCGCGGATGAGCTGGGCGAGGTCGGTTGCTGATCGGTAGGCGAGATCGTCGGCGAGAGTCATCTCGTTCTCCTTGTCATTTGTCATCTCCCGGTGTGAAGGACGGCGATCGCGGCCATGCGTGACGACGCTTTCGGTGATTGCGTGCTGGAGCGGACGGTGGAGCTCGAGCGGCAGTGACTCGGGACGCGGGCGTTCCAGACCGGCGAGGAGATCGAGCGCGAGGCGCAGGCCGCGCACGCCGAGCTCGTACAGCGGGACGTGCACTGTCGTGAGCGGCGGCTCGACGTACTTGCACGGCGAGATGTCGTCGAATCCGACCACTGAGACATCGTCCGGGACCGCGACCCCGTGCGCCCGAAGCCCGCGCACGAAGCCGATCGCGGCCTGGTCGTTGGCCCCGACCATGGCCGTCGCCGTGCAGCCCATGGCGACGAACGTGGCGGCGGCCTGTTCGCCACCCTCGCGGCTGAACCCGCTGTCGAGGAGGGCGGTGTCGGACAGCCGGATCCCATGCCGCCGCAGCGCGCGCCGCATCGACGAGAGGCGCTCTGTCGACGTCGTGAGATGGACGGGACCGGCGAGGAAGCCGATGTCTCGGTGCCCTAGCTCGACGAGGTGGTCGACGGCGAGGCGCAGACCGACGTCGTTGGAGAAGCCGACGTCGGGCTTGCCGTCGGCGTGAGGAGCGAGCCGCACGACGACACCCCCCGCCGCCTCGATCTGGACGAGCTGGCGGGCGACCTCCGAGCGATGGGCGCGGTCGCGCAGACCGCCGGCGGCGAACAGGATCGCGTCGATCTGCATCGCCCGCAGCTTGCGCACGTAGTGCAGCTCCTTGTCCGGATCGCGATCGGTGTTGCAGATGAGCGTCACGTAGCCGTTGGCGTACGCCTCATCCTCGATGCCCCGCGCGATCTCGCTGAAGTACTCGTCCATCACATCGTGGACCATCACGGCGACGGTCTGCGTACGGCTGCGCGCCAGACCGCGGGCGAGCATGTTGGGCTCGAAGTCGAGCGTTCTCGCCGCCTCGAGGACCAACGCGCGCGTGGGTGCGGCGACCGGGTGCGACGAACCGCTCAGCACGCGCGACACCGTCGCCGTCGAGACCCTCGCGAGGGCGGCGACGTCTTCGAGCGACGGCACGTCAGCCCGCCCCTGACGATCCTGCCGGCGGCGGGGTCGCGCCAGATCGGCCCCCGTTCGATGACGCGGTCGAGGAGGCCTTCTTCGAGGTACGCCGGGTAGTCCAGCGCACTCACGGGCTTGGCCACCTGGCCTGGATAGCCGAGCGCGCTCACGGACGTCGGCGTCGGTGTAGTAGCCGGCGACGATCACCAACTGGAGCGCGGCGAGCGCCTCGGGATCGTGCTCGGTGAGCGCGCTGAGCCGGGCACCGGGGTCATCGCCGAGCTCGCTGCGCAGTGCCCGCCGCAGCGGCTCGAGCAGGTCCGGACGACACTGCCCGACGAAGCGGAGGCGCGGCTCGGTCGATGACCGCCGCCGCCGACGGCATGCCGTGCGCCGCCGGAATCAGGTGATCCGCGACGGCCGCGAGTCTGGCGAGTCGTTCCGCGACCGAGATCGACCGACGGCGAGATCGCAACGGGATCGGCAGTCATGCGGGCACCTTCTGTGTCGAAGTGGGTGTGAACCATGTGATCGGCGGCGCGCAGTGCCAAGGCGCAGATGCTGGACGTCGGATTGACACCGCCCGAGGTGACGAAGCAGCTCCCGTCGACGACGTAGAGGTTGGCCACATCGTGGGACCGGTTCCAGCGATCGACGACCGAGCTCGACGGATCGTCGCCCATGCGTGCCGTGCCGAGCAGGTGCCACCCGGAGTAGCGCATCAGCCGATCGACCTCGACCGTGTGCGCGCCGGCGGCGAGGAGCGATTCCGAGGCCTTGTCGATGTGGAAGTCGAGGAGCCGGCGGGAGTTGGGTGACACCTTGTAGTGCAACTCCGGAGCCGGGATCCCGGACGAATCCGTCACCGTCGACGACAACACGACACGGTTGGACTCGTCTGGAAGGTCCTCACCGAAGAGCCCCCAACTCACGCCTCGGCCGAAGCGGGCTCGCATCTGAAGGTGGTGGTCGGGTCCCCACGTCTGCTCGCCGGCGCGGCTCGGCAGGGCGGCGTTGATCGGACCGCCCGTCGGCGCGAGCCCCCACTTCGCGCCTCGCACGAACCCGCGCCGCTCGTCGGTCTCGTAGAACTCGAACGACTCGATCGAGCATCCGAAGTGTCCCTGCCAGCTCTCGAGGTCGTCGTCGAAGAGCCCCGTCACACTGCCGAACGGATGCATCATCAGCCTGGTGCCGACGAGCCCGCTCGAGTTGGCCAATCCGTCAGGATGGATGTCCGACGACGACAGCAGCAACAGCCGCGCGTGTGCCGATCGCGTTCGCCGCGACAACGACGACGTTCGCGGCCTGGAAGTGCTCCCGTCCGTCGTCGTCGAGCCACAGAGCACCCGTTGCGCGACCGCGCGCGTTCGTCTCGATGCGCATGACCCTGGCGCCAGTGACGAGTCGGGCGCCGTTGGCGAGCGCCTGCGGCCAGTGGGTCAGGTCGGTCGAAGCCTTGGCGCCTTCGTTGCAGCCCTGCATGCACGTGCCCCGTTGCACGCACTGGTGGCGACCGTCGTAGGGGGCCGAGAGGATCGCGTTGGGCTCCGGCCACCAGTGCCAGCCGAGTCGATCGTGGGCACGGGCGACCTTCAGTGCCGCCCGCGCCGATCGGCAACGGCGGCAGGGGCGGGTCCTCGCCGGGTGGGTAGGCCGGGATCACCGCCGAGGCCCGACACGCCGATGTGCCGGTCGTTGCGCTCGTAGTAGGGACGCAGCTCGTCATAGGTGAGCGGCCAGTCGTCGGCAACACCGTCGAGCGAACGGACGCGGAAGTCCGACGGCAGCAGCCTCGGCCACGCACCCGCGAACAGCAGCATCGATCCACCGACGCCGGCGAACATCAACGGCGAGAGATCGGAGTCGGCGTCGTCGACCGGATAGTCCTCCGCGAGGGCACGGACGTTCGGGCTGCCCGACCACTGTTTGCGAGCCGTGAGCTCCCAGTCGAGCTCCGCCCCGCGGTACTCACTGCGGTCGTGCCAGCGGCCCTGCTCGAGACAGACCACCCCGAACCCCGCCTCGGCGAGACGGCGGGCGACGACACCGCCCGACGCGCCCGTGCCGATGATGAGGACGTCGGCGACCTCGTCGCTCATGCACCGCCACCAACGTCGACCGCCTTCGCCACGGTCGCCGCATCGACGACGATGGCGAACTTGGCGGCCAGGTTCTTCAACGTCGCACGATGCAGTTCGGGGTCGTACGAGGAGACACCGTCGGTCACGACGACCACCTCGAAGCCGCGTCGAAACCCTTCTCGCGCGGTCTCCTCGACACAGATCTGGGTGACGGTCCCGACCAGCCACACCTGGCGGACCCCGGCCGTCCGCAGCGCGTCCTCGAGGATGGTGTTGTGGAACGAGCCGTAGCCGAACTTGTCGACGACCACCTCGCCGGCCGCGGGTCGAGCTCGTCGACGACCTGATGGCCCTCGATCAGCCCGTCACGATCGCCGTACTCGCGCCGGACGCCCGGCCAGCACGAGCGCAGCGGTGGGCCACACTCGGGCGAGAACCAACCGAGGTGCGAGACCTCGGGTCCTGCCGTGTACCGCGTGAAGAACACCGGGATCCCGTGCGATCGTGCCCCGTCGAGCAACGCCTTCACCGTCGGCAGTGACGCTCGCGCGTCGGGAACCTCCTGCGGCGCGCCCTCGCGCACGAAGTCGTTCTGGAGATCGACCACGATCAGCGCCGCCGACGACGCGTCGACTGCGAACGGTGCGGCGCTCATGACACGCCGCCGAACGGCTCGATGATGTGCTTGGCGATCAGCTCGAGCTGCTCGACGTCGGCGGACATCGTGTGCAACATCAGGTACTCCACGCCGGCGTCGATCCGGGCCTGGACCTTGGCCTGGATCTCGTCGATGGTGCCCGGCATGTACACCGCTCGATGTAGTCCCACGGACGCTCGTCGCTCACCACGTCGCCGAAGCGCGCCTGTTGCACCGCCCGGATCTCATCGGCGGTGCCCCGCTCCTCGATCCAGGTGAAGTTCTCGTGGGCGACGGTGAACGGATCGGAACGGCCGTCCTCGGCCCGCGCCGCGG
This sequence comes from Ilumatobacteraceae bacterium, assembly GCA_963722415.1. Taxonomy (GTDB): domain Bacteria; phylum Actinomycetota; class Acidimicrobiia; order Acidimicrobiales; family Ilumatobacteraceae; genus JALOLG01. The sequence goes on along the minus strand of CAVRNI010000043.1, from coordinate 162,212 downwards.
TGATCAGCTCGAGATCGGTGGCGATCAGATGCGGCGGGCACGTCGGCCGGGCGATCCATCCGTCGGCACGCGCGATCCGGCGCAGGACGTTGGGGTGCATACCGGCCGCTCCGGAGACGCCTCGTGCGCGAGCTGGCTCCCGCCCGCCGCCCACACCGGTGGCAGCGGGTCGAGATGCGGCTCGACCGTGACGCCGTCGAGGTCGTAGTGCCTCGCCATGGAACTGCACGTCCGGGCCGCTGAACAGCGCCATCGTCGCATCCAGCACCTCATCGGTTCGACCACCGCGCTCGGACTTGTGCACGCCACACGCTTCGAACTCGGGGCCGTACCAACCGGTGCCGATGCCGAAGATGTAGCGATGGCCGGACAGGTAGTGCGAGCGTGGCGATCTCCTTGGCGAGCACGGCGGGCTGCCGCGTCGGCAGGATGAGGATCGACGTGCCGAGCCGGACCCGCTCGGTCACCGCCGCCACGTGCGACAGCGTCATCAGCGAGTCCAGCCAGCTCGACCCGGTAGAAGCGATGGGCGGTGACGATGTGGTCGGTGATCCACAGCGAGTCGAACCCCAGCTCCTCGGCGCGGCGGGCGAACCGACGGACGTCGTCGGGGTGCGTCCGCTCGCGGCCGGGGATGAGGAACGACGGCAGGAAGACGCCGAACTTCATGCGTGCGAAGGCTCGCAGCAGCCCGACTTCGACCAGCACCTCCGACAGCGCGGCGCGCTCGTCGTCGCTGATCCCGAGCAGAGGCCGGCGGATGTGCGCGGCCTCCAGCACGCCGAGCGCGACGAGACATTCCTTGAGGCGCACCCGGTAGTCGCCGACCGGTTTGGCGAACACCACGTCGGCCAGGCGCTGGATCCGACGTCCCAGCGCCCGTGCCGTCGTCGATGCGCCCGGCCCTCCACGCGTCGATCATGTCGACCTGCTCGCCGGTCATCACCGCGCCGAAACCGATCAGCGCACCGGTCGCCCCGAGCATGAACGATTCGAGGATGAAGTTGTCGTTGCCGGTGAGCATCGTGATCGGGCGCGGGGAGCTCCTCGAGCAGTCGAACGGTGTCGACGAATCGGCGGGCATCGAACGATGCCTCCTTCATCGCGACCACGCCCTCGACCGATGCCATCGCGCGGAGCGTGTCGGGCTCGAAGTTCAGTCCTGCGAGTGCGGGCTGGAGCTGGAAGAGGATGAGCGGCAAGCCGACCTCGGCGATCGCCTCGTGATACTGCACGGGCACCCGGACATCGAGCGGATCGCTCAGGTAGGCGGGGATCGGAAACACCAAGAACGCGTCGGCACCGGCTTGGGCGAACTCCCGAGCCTGTCGAACGGCGGCATCGGTCGACGGCCCCGCGAGGCCGGCCACGATCGGGATATCGGTGACCCCGTCGACGATCTGCAGCACCCTGACCTTCTCGTCGTGGGTGAGGTGAGGCCCCTCACCGGTGTCGACGTTGATGGCCAACGCTGACCGGCCGTTGGCCGGCAACCCACGAGATGTACGAACGGAGCCCGTCCTCGTCGATGCTGCCATCGCGGTGCATCGGGAGGACCGTCGCCGGGATGAGCCCTTCCAGGTTCAGTGTCATTGCAACTCCATGGATCGGCCTCATGGCAAGCGCTTGCCAAGAACGTACGCTCGGTCGTCCGTCCTGTCAACTTCCGACATCGGCGAGCCCTGCGACGTTCGCGTGGCATAGGCTCGATCTGCTCGACCGTTGGGGATCGCGTCGGTTCCCGCCCAGTCCACGAGACGAGCGTGAGGGATCTGGTGGTGAGCATGACAGTTGGATGGCGTCGCGCGCGTGACAGGTGGCGACGAGCGGTGAGTCGTGGCGGGTGAACGCCGCCGACGGATCGTCGCCCAGCTCTTGCGCGACGCTCCCGAGCTGGCGACGAGTCATCTGTGTGCGGTGTGTGTCGAGCTCACCGGCATGACGGGGGCGGGGATCATGCTGATGGCCGGTGACCTTGCCCGAGGGTCGGTGTGCACCACCGACGACATCAGCAAGGTCGTCGAAGAGCTCCAGTACGCACTCGGTGAGGGTCCGTGCGTCGACGCCCACCAACTCGGTCGCCCCGTGCTCGAACCTGATCTTGCCGAGCCCAGCACACCACGCTGGGCTGCGTTCACAGGGCCGGCGCTCGACGCGGGTGTGCGGGCGATCTTCGGCTTTCCGCTCCGCGTGGGAGCAGTCCGCCTCGGAGCGCTCAACCTGTACTGCGACCGACCAGGTCCCCTGACGGCCGAACAGCACGCCGACGCGCTCGTCGCGGCCGACGTCGCCACCCACGCGATCCTCGCCCTGCAGGCGAACGCGCCGCCGGGCCAGCTCGCCGTCGAGCTCGAGACGGGATCCAACTTCCGGTACGTGGTGCACCAGGCGACCGGCATGGTCGCGGTCCAGCTCGATGTCAGTGTCGGCCACGCTCTCATCCGTCTGCGGGCGCACGCGTTCGGGAACGAACGTCCACTCGAGGACGTCGCTCACGACGTCGTCGCCAGGGTGTTGCGCTTCGATGCTCTCAGCGGCGAGGACGACGCCGCGCCGTGAGCACCAGTCCTCCCACCCGGCCGTGTCAGCGACGGTTCGGCGACCGAAGTAGAGTGGTGAAACGGTCACGGTCCGCGGGCGGGAAGTCATGCGGGACGCGGTGACGGGAGGTGCCGATGTCTAGGGAAGCGATGCTCGCCAAGGCGATGGTCGAGCTGGCCGACACGCTCGTCGCCGACTTCGACGTGGTCGAGCTGTTGACGGTTCTGGCCGATCGTTGCGTCGAGGTGCTCGACGTCGAGGCGGCCGGAATCATGTTGGTCGCACCCGACGGCGATCTGCGCGTGATGGCCTCGTCCAGCGACGCGATGCGGGTGCTCGAGTTGTTCGAACTGCAATCCCAGGAAGGCCCGTGCCTCGACTGCTACCGCACCGGCCAGCCAGTCGTGAACCAGGACCTCGCAGCCGCTGGCGGCCGATGGCCCCGATTCGCCGCCGAGGCGCTCGCCGCCGGCTTTCATTCGGTGCAGGCGTTGCCGATGCGACTGCGCGGAATCGTGATCGGCGCGCTCAATCTCTTCCACGTCGAAGCAGGCGAGAAGGACGAGGCCGACGTCGTTGCTGCCCAGGCGCTCGCGGATATCGCCACCATCGGCATCATCCAGCACCGCAACGCGTCAGAGGCCCAGGTCGTCAACGATCAGCTCAGCAATGCCCTCAACAGCCGTGTCATCATCGAGCAAGCCAAGGGCATCGTCGCCGAGCGGATGGGCATCAACGTGGACGAGTCGTTCGGCATGTTGCGCACCTACGCGCGCAACCACAACCAACGCCTCGCCGATGTCGCCCATGACGTGATCAGCGGAACCTTGACGGCGGCGGCGTTCACACGCCGAGCGTAAGAGGAACGACTCGAACCGCGGATCAGTCGGTCGGAACGCTCGGCTGGAGCGCGAGCGTCAGCGCGCGGTCGACGGCGATAGCGGGCCAGCGCAACGCGCGCTGCCGCCTGACTCGGCACGACGTCGGCGACCCCTGCCAACGCGTCGAACACGGCGCGCACGAGCAGGTGCGTGATGAACGCGTACTCGATGGCGTCCTCGTCGACGGCCGCCCCTTCGGCCGCGAGTCCCGCCACGAACCCGTCGGAGATCGTCTGCGCGATCGCGGCCATCCGTTCGGGATCGGCGCTGCCGTCGACGAACCTCCCGGCCAGCAGCTGACCGAGATCGGAACCGACCGACGAGTTGCTCGCGTAACTCCAGTCGATGGCGACGATTCCGCCATCGACGTGCAGGAGGTTCGACGGGCACGCGTCGCCGTGGGCCAGCGCCTCCGGAAGCCCGTCGAGGTACCGGATCAACGACGGCACGATGTCGATCACCCGACGGAGGTCGGCGCGCAGCTCGGGATCGGCGACGAATGCCGGATGCCGCCACGTCGAATCGTCGGCGAGCCGGGGCAGATCGAACTGAACCGTCTTGCCGTACCACAGGAACGCCAGGCCACGACGTTTGAACCCGAGCTCGGCCGTGACGCGCGCCGCCGGCCAGCGACCGCTCAGCCGGCCCAGTGCCGTCGCCGCGCGCCGGTACGCATCGGCGTCCCACACGCCTCGGTCGTCGATCGACTCGAGCCACAGTTGGATCTGCTGTTCTGACTGGGCAATGTGCCACAGCCGTGGCATCCGCATACCCGCCGGAAGATCGGCGAGCAGCGCGCTCCGATAGGCGCCGGGCTCAGCGAGCCAATCGAGCTCGACGAGCACCTGGGGCCGGGCGACGTCGGGGATGAGGGACCACAGCGGCGACGCAGACGCCGGTCGGAGTGTCTTCACGAACACGTCGAACGCAGTGCCGTCCACCAACGTGCCGCGCACGACGTCGAGGCGGGCGGTGGTCATGTTGTCGGGTCGATGCCGCGCCGGCGTCGCCGCCCAGTCGGCGACGACCGCATCGGGCCGGCTCGTCGCGGCGCGGGCGGCCGCCGTCACGTCGGACCGGTCGAACTGTGTCGCGTTCACGCCGCGATAGTAAGGTAAACTTACTACATGGTCAAGCCGCGTTCCTGCCCCGGCCCACGTGCCGACTCACGTGTTCGTCCACCTCGACCAACTCGCACGCCGTGGTCAACACGACTTCAGGCGTCTGTTCGACACGGCGGAGTCGATCCCGGGACTACGTGGTTCGATCGGCCGCATCCTGAGCCTCGTGCCACCCGAGGGCGCCCGTCCGACGGCACTGGCCGACGGAGCGTGGATCACCAAGCAGTCCCTCGGCGAACGCGTCCGCGAGATGGAGCGGTTGGGGTGGGTGACGACGGACGCCGACCCGGTCGACAAGCGTGCGCACCTCGTGCATCGCACGGAGTTGGGCAATCGCGTGCTGGCCACCGCCGAGCGAACGATCGCGGCGATGGAGGCCGAGTGGTCGGCGAAGGTCGGTGCGGACAGGTACACCGTGTTTCGAACCGTCCTGGCCGAACTCGCGAACGGCGACGACGCCGAGGAGAGAGTGGACGACCCGAGCCGCAGGGTGCCGACGAAGAACGTGGAGTGAGCGGCGGCGTACGATCGGTCCATGAATCAGGCGTCCACCACCTGGCCCGCGCTGTCGGTCGCCGAGTGGCACGCCACGCGCGACACGCTGCAACTGTGGACTCAGATCGTCGGCAAGATCCGCCTGGCCCACACACCGACGACGTCACACTGGTGGAACGTCCCGCTGTACGTGACGGCGCGGGGACTGTCGACGTCGATGATCCCCGTCGACGGACGCGGGTTCCAGATCGACTTCGACTTCACGATCCACGAGCTCGACATCACGGTCAGCGACGGTCAACAGCGCACGATGCGGCTCGAGGCATGGCCGGTCGCGGTCTTCTACACCAACGTGATGGCAATGCTCGAAGACCTCGGACTGGCGACATCCATCTGGACGATGCCCGTCGAGATCCCCGATGCGATCCCGTTCGAGAAGGATCACATCCACGCCTCCTACGACCGTGGCCAGGTCGACCGGTTCTGGCGGGCGCTGATCGAAATGGTCCGCGTGTTCGAGCAGTTCCGCGCCGAGTTCGTGGGCAAGGTCAGCCCCGTGCACCTGTTCTGGGGCGCGCTCGACCTGGCCGTCACGCGCTTCTCCGGCCGCGGCGCCCCACCACACCCCGGTGGCGCACCCAACTGCGGCCCGCATGTGATGCACGAGGCCTACTCGCACGAGGTCAGCAGCGCCGGCTACTGGCCGGGACCCGACGGGGAGGGTGTCTTCTACTCGTACGCCTATCCCGAACCCGATGGCTTCCGCAGCCGATCGGTCGCGCCTCACGGCGCCCACTACGACGAGGCGCTCAACGAGTTCGTGTTGCCGTACGAGATCGTGCGGACCGCGTCCGATCCGGACGCCGTGCTGCTCGAGTTCCTCCACACGACGTACGCGGCCGCCGCCGACGCCGCCCGATGGGACCGCGCCGCGCTCGAGCGATAGAAGCGCTGCGGGCTCCGAACGGACGCCGGAGCGGTGCCGGACGTGGAAATACCTGTCCACGGCGTATTACGGATGTGTTGCATTTCACAGCCGATCGGGTAACCCTCCGCCTGTTCACCGGAGGATCCCAATGTCGCAACCCCAGCTCCCTCGTCCCCGTCATGCGTGCGACTCGCAGGCGTGCTCATCGGCGGCGGACTGCTCGCCGCCTGCATCGTGGGCGCCGGCTCGGCCGACGCCGCGCTCCGCGCCTGCCGCCAAGCGCGGATCCAGTCCTCCTGGCGGGGCAGCTCGCCGCGCTCGGCGCCGGGCGCACGACGGTCATGGTCCACGGCACCACCATCGCCACGGCCCGCCAAGCGGTCGCCTCCAGCGGCATGGAGTTGGTCACGACATTCGACAAGGTCGGCGTCGCCGTCGCCAGCGGGACCGACGACCAGATCCTCGCCGCCGCGGCCCAGCCCGGCGTGACCTATCTGGAAGGCAACACACCGATCGAGTACACGTTGGAGACCAGCAACACGGCGACGCGTGGGGCCGAGGCCGTCGCCACACTCACCGGGGCCAACGGCAAGGCGCTCGACGGGTCGGGCGTCTCCGTCGCCGTGATCGACTCCGGCGTCGACCCGACGCACCCGTTCTTCAGGAATGCCGACGGGACGAGTGCCGTCGTCGCCAGCCTCAAGAGCGTGTGCCTCGACGAGAGCACGACCACCACCAGTTGCGTCCTGCGCGTGCCGACAGCAGTCGATACCGACACCGTTTCGGGCGGCGGGCACGGAACGCACGTGAATGGCATCGTGGGCGGCCGGCCGACGACGCTGACCGATGGCACGCGGCTGCAAGGTGCGGCGCCCGGCGCCAGCCTCGTCTCGATCTCGACCGGTGCGGTGCTCCTGATCGTCGGTGCCGATTCGGCGCTGAACTGGGTGCTCGAGAATCACGACGCGCCGTGTGGAGCAGGCGTACCCGCCGCGACGTGCCCCCCGATCAAGGTGACGAACAACTCGTATGGGCCGGTCGGAGGCGGAACGTTCGATCCCCAGTCGGCCACCGCCAAGCTCCAGCGCGCGCTTGCCGCCGAGGGCGTGGTGACCGTGTGGGCAGCCGGCAACGACGGCGGCGATGGATCGGCGAGTGTGACCAATCCTCCCGGCCAGGACCCCACCGGGGGCATCCTGTCCGTTGCCTCGTTCTTCGACCAGGGCACCGGCACACGCAACGGCACCGTCAGCGAGTACTCCTCACGCGGCGCGGCGTCTGACCCGTCGACATGGCCCGACCTGTCGGCACCGGGCGAGGACATCGAGTCGGCGTGCCGCCCGTACCTCGTGATCTGTTCGACCGGCCTCGCGCCGAACAACGGTCCCGGCCCGCTCGACATCGGCACGTTCAACACCATCAGCGGCACGTCGATGGCCGCCCCACACATCGCGGGCATCGTCGCCCAGCTGTTCCAGGCCGACCCGACGGCGACGCCTGCCGAGATCGAGGCGGCGCTCAAGTCGACGACGTACAAGTACGCCGACGGCGCGGCCTACACGTCCGTCGGTGGGTACAGCACGTCGTTCGACAAGGGGACCGGCCTCGTCGATGTGGTCGCCGCGGCCGCCGCGATCGCGTCCTGACGCTGTGGTGATCCCTCTCTAGGCTGAGCCCGATCAAGGCCCCACGAACGCTCGCCGGTCTTGTCGCCGGGATCACGATCGCGGCGACCGGTGCTTTCGCGCCGGCGCCACCGGTCGCCGCGGCGCCGGTCGCCTTCCCGGCCGGACCGCTCGGCGCAGTGACGGTCGTCGGCGACTCGGTGTTGGCGGCCAGCGTGTACCCAGCGGGCGGACACCGGTCGCTGTCGCAGTATCTCGCCGACCTCGGCTTCGGCCCGATCGTGGCGCGCGCCGCCAGCGGCCTCACGGCCGGGTACGTGCCGACCGGGTACTTCGGCATGCCCGCTGACGTCACGGTGTCCAGTTGGCTGGCGCAGTGGCGCGCCGAAGGGTGGGACGCGCCGCACGTGATCGTGAACGTCGGGGCGATCGACTCGGGCTTCTGTCGCACCGACCTGGCGTGCGCCCGCAACTCGATCCAACACGTCGTCGACGCGGTCGGACCCGGACACCAGATCTGGTGGCCGCAGATCACGCGCTTGTACACGCGTCAGGCCGAGGCCGACACGTGGAACACCGCGCTCGCCGAGTTCGACGCCGCGCGCGACGACTTCACGACGTGGGACTGGCCGTCCGTGCTCGTGTCTGACGGTTACCACTCGTACGACGGCACGCATCTGTCGTCGCCGACCGACCACGCGCGCCGCTCCGAGCGCATCGCCAACGAGGTCCACGGAGTGTGGGCGACGGCGCGCCGCGTCGGTGCTGACGCAGCGCTTCCCCCGGCGACCACCGCGCCGTCCCGTCTGACGCCACTCGACCCGGTGCGAGTGCTCGACACCCGGCAGACCGGCATCGCCGGAGCCGGCCAGTCGGTCGCGGTCGCGCTCGCGACGCGGGTGCCCGCCGCCGCGACGTCGGTCGTTGTCAACCTGACCGCGACACAGGCGGGCGCGGACGGCTTCCTGACGGCGTACCCGTGCGGCGCGCCGGTCCCGGAGGCCAGCAACGTCAACTTCATCGCCGGACAGGATCGTGCCGCGAGCGCGGTGGTGCCGGTCGGAGCGGGGCGATCGGTGTGCGTGTACTCGTCGGCGGCCGCGGATGTCGTCGTCGATCTGGCGGGATACCTGGCACCGGGCGGTGCGCTCGGGCTCGTTCCCGTCGATCCGACCCGCCTGATCGACGAGGTGGTCCCGGCCGGAACGACCCGGAAGGTGCCGGTACCGGGCACGGCCGCCGCGGTCGCGGTCGGGCTCACCGCCGACGCCGCGGACACCTGGGGATACCTCACGGTGTACCCGTGCGACGACGAGCCGCCCGAGGCGTCGACCGTCAACTACGGGCCGTCCGAGGCGGTCGCCGGATCGGCGTACGTGGGGACGGCGGATGGCGCGATCTGCGTCTACACGTCGGCCCGCGTCCGGGTGATCGTCGACCTCCATGGCCGATTCGGGTCGGGCGGCGCGGCGTTCGTCGCCGCCCAGCCGACTCGCATCCTCGACACCCGCAGCGGCATCGGCGGTTGGCTGCCCATCCACGGTGCCGGTCAGACGCTCGACATCGCCGCCGCCCCGCCCGGCGCGGTTGCGACCACCGGATCGTTGACGGCGGTCGGTGCGGCCTCGACCGGGTGGGAGACCGCCCATCCGTGCGGCTCCGCGGTCCCCAACGCCTCGAACGTCAACTCCGGGCCCGGCCGCGCCGCGGCGAGTGGCGTCACGGTGCGCGTCGGCGAAGGTGGGCGGTTGTGCCTGTGGGCGTCCACGGTGACCCACACGCTCTTCGACGTCACCGGCTGGTGGATCGGTGTGACGGCCGGCGGAGGTTGTCGCTGGAGGCCGCCCTGTCGGTGCGAGAAATTGGTGAGGTGATGCCCAACCTCCCCGCAGAATGGCAACGAGCGACCGGGCCTCACTGCTCCTCGTCGCGCTGAGCGCGGGCGCGGCGCTTGCCCTCGTGCATCGCGGCGACGCGAGCGACGGGGATCTCGTGACCCTCGGCGATCAGGTCGGCCGGGATCTGTTGGGGCGCGGGCAGCGACTCGGCCCACGGGTCCCGATCGCCCAACTGCTCGACGGCGGTGAGGATCGTGAAGTCGGCCGGTGTCACGTCGTCGAGATCGTCCCAGTCGACCGGGAACGACACGGGCAGGCCTGGACGAGCCCGCGGGCTGTAGGCGGCGACCACTGTCGCCCCACCAGCGCGGGTGGAGTCGACGAACACCTTGCCCTCGCGGTCGGCCTTGATGTACGCCGTCGTGGCCGTCTGAGGGTCGAGCCGCTCGGCACGCCGCGCGATGGCCCGCGTCGCAGCCGCCGCGTCCTCCATCGTGACCTGCGCATCGATCGGCACGAACACGTGCACGCCCTTGGCACCGCTGGTCTTCACCGCCCCCGACAGTCCGACCTCGGCGAGCGCCGCCCGGACGAGATGGGCGGCCCTGACCGCATGGGCGAAATCATCCGCGCTCGGTGGGTCGAGATCGAGCACGAGGTGGGTCGCCCGGTCGAGCCGGTCGACGCGACCCAGCGTGGGGTGATACTCGATCGCCCGCTGGTTGGCGAACCACAGCAGTGTCCGGCGGTCGTTGCACAACGCGTAGGAGACCGTCCGCTTCGAAGCCTCCGCCCACAGGGGCACCGTCGCCACCCAATCCGGCGTGTACTTCGGGACGTTCTTCTGCATGAACGGCGCCTGGCCGCGAGTCACCCTGATCACCGACAACGGCCGGTCGCGGAGCTCGGCAAGGATCCGGTCGCGCACACCGTCCAGGTAGTCGACCAGGTCACGCTTGGTTGCACCGGCGCCGTCGAACAGCGGTTGATCGAGGTTGGTCAGCGCGACCCCGTCCCGCGACTCGTCAGTGCCCGAGCGAGCCATCAGCGCAGGGTCAGCCGGACGATCGGTCGCTCGGGCTTGCGCCGGGCGATCTCGGTGAACCCCAGCGGCTCGAACATCGACGGCGTGCCCGTGTACAGGTCGCCCGAACCGCGCTTTCCGCCGGGCGCGACCGGGATGGCATCGATGGCTGGCGCTCCGTTGGCCTTCGCCATCGCCACCGCGGCGCTGACGAGCGCGGCTCCAACGCCGAGGCGGCGCGCGGTGCGGTGGATGAACAGGCACGACACCGCCCACGACGGCGTGTCGTCCACCGGCCCGAATGTCGGCGACTCCTGCATCCGGGGATACTCGGCACGCGGTGCGATCGCGCACCACCCGACAGGGCGATCGTCGAGGTAGCCGAGTACCGCCGACGGTGGAGACTCGGCGAGCCGGTCGGCCAACGCCGCCTTGCGCCGCGTCGGACCCGTGGCGCGCCACTCAGCGGTTCGTTGCCGCCAGAACATGCACCAACAGCCGCCGGGCCCGCCCCGCTCGCCGAGCACCGCGGGAACGTCCGCGAGGCGTTCGGACGTCGCCGGCTCGCAGCGCAGCGACTCGCCAGCAGGAAGGGTCACGGTGATGCCGTTCCAGCGGCTCATCGAGCGCAGCCTACGGCAGCACCCGGCGCTGCCTGGACGCCGCGGGCGTCTCCGTCAGTTCGGGGTCGCGCGCCACAGCCGGATCGGCTCGGGGATGCCCTTCATCACGACCGGTCCCAACTCGGCGAAGCAGACGTGAGCCGCGCTCGGATCGACTCCGGCTCGTATCGCGTCGGAGACGAGCACCTCGCCCGGAGCCGCGACGTCGGCGATCCTCGACGCCACGTTGACGTCGTGGCCGATGACGTCGGCGCCACGCTCGAGCGCCGTGCCGTGGTGCATCCCGACCCGGATCCACAACGGGAGCCCGGTCGCAGCCGACTCCGCTTCGAAGGCGCGGTGCAGCGCGAACACGCTGTGCAGGGCGCCGACCGGATCAGGGAAGAACAGCAGCAGCCCGTCGCCCAACTCCTTGACGAGGCGCGCTCCCTCAGGCAGCGCGGCCTGGACGAGACGGTCCTGCGTCGCCAGCAGCTGCAGCGCCTCGGCGTCGCCGCGTGTGGCGGTGAACTCGGTGAACCCGACGATGTCGGTGAAGACGATCGTCCCCTCGACCGTCTTCGACTGTCTTCGAGTCGGCGCCTCCATCAGGCTGGGACGAGCCGGACCGTGCCGCTCACGCTGGCGATGTCGATGACGATGTCGTCGCCCGCTTCGAAGCCGTTCCGCACCTTGCCGAGACCCGACGACCGCACCGTCGGGCGCACCCCGGACGGAAGGTGGATCGTGATCGAGCCGGAGACGGTGCTGGCATGCACAGGCCCCTCGCCCGATGAGCCGACGGTGACGGTGCCGCTGACCGATCGCACCTGAACGGACCCCGTCGCGCCGTCGACACCGACGACTCCCGACGTGGTGGAGATCTCCGCGTCGCGCGTCGCTCCCACCGTGATGCGTCCGCTCGTCGTCGAGACCCGGCATCGCCCTTCGCACGCCCCGACCTCCACCCCGCCCGAGACCGTGCGCAGATCCGCTTCGGCCACCACCGGCACACGGATCGAGCCGCTCTGCGACGTGATGCCGACCGTCCCGAAATGCCCCTTCAGCTCGACGCTGCCCGATCGCGTCCCGATGATGACATCGGCACCCGCCGGGCATCGAACATGTACCGAGTTCGACGCCCGCTCGGGCCGGATCTCGAATGTTCCGTCGGCGGTCGTCACAGCGGCGCCGCCGCGATCGACGACAACGTCGGGGCGAGCCTCTGCCGTCACCCGCACGCCACCGGAGACGGCGCTGATGCGCAAGCGCACACGAGCCTCGGCGGGCGGGAGCACCATGATCCGCATTCTCGCATCAGAGTCGCCGGTTGTCGCCGTGACGCGCGACAAGGTCGCTGCTCAGGGTCCGATGGGATCGTCGATCACCCTCGTCGGTCACAAAGGCGTCGACATGTCGCACACGGCCGAGGCAACATGGCCTGTCCGAGCCAGTCGACACGCGCTGATCGGGGTCGCCATGGAACAGATCGAAGTCGAGGGCCTTCGCATCGCCTACGAACGGGTAGGCCACGGGCCACCACTCGTGCTCCTGCACGGGTTCGTCGGTGACGGTCGGTCGACGTGGCAGCGACAGATCGACGACCTCTCCGATGATTTCACGGTCATCGCCTGGGACGCGCCGGGTGCCGGTCGATCGTCCGATCCGCCGGAGTCGTTCCGGATGTCGGACTACGCCGACTGCCTCGCGGGCTTCGTGGCGACGCTCGGCTTGGGACGCCCGCACGTCGCCGGGATCTCGTTCGGCGGAGCACTCGCGCTCGAGCTCTATCGCCGTCACTCCACGCTGCCGGCGACGCTCATCCTGGCAGGCGCGTATGCAGGCTGGGCCGGTTCGTTGCCAGCGGACGTCGTCGAACAACGCCTGGAGCAATGCCTGCGGTGGTCCCAATTGGCGCCGGCGGAGTTCGTGACCACGATGCTCCCGTCGATGTTCTCGAAATCGGCACCGAAGGAACGGGTCGATGATTTCGCGGCGTCGGTGGCGGAGTTCCATCCCGTCGGATTCCGCGCCATGGCACTCGCGTCGGCGGACGCCGATCTGCGCGACGTGCTCCCCCGCATCGACGTGCCGACGCTCGTGTTGTGCGGCGACGAGGACGTGCGAGCGCCGTTGAACGTGGCCGAGGCCCTGCACGTCGCGATTCCCGCGGCGAGGCTCGTCGTGATGGCGGGGGTGGGTCACGTGAGCAGCGTCGAGGCAGCCGAGCGATTCAATGCCGAGGTCCGCGCCTTTCTCGCCGCCTCTCCCCGTGCAACGGACGGATACTCGCTCGGCGCTAGCCGCGTCCGACGAACGGCATCCCGGTGGCCATCACCGTGAGGAACAACACGTTGGCTTCCGGGCCGAGGCCGGCCATGTACGACACGGCGCGCGCCACATCGGCCACGTCGAAGGTCGGCTCGGCCTGCAGCGTGCCATCGGCCTGGCGGACGCCGCCGGCCATGCGTGCCGTCATCGGCGTCGAGGCGTTGCCGATGTCGATCTGACCGCAGGCGATTCCGTGCGCCCGGCCATCGAGGGCGATCGACTTGGTGAGCCCGGTGATGGCGTGCTTGGTCGCGGTGTACGGCGCCGAGTTCGGGCGGGGCGCGTGGGCGGAGATCGAACCGTTGTTGATGATGCGACCACCTGCCGGCGACTGGCGCTTCATGAGACGGATCGCCTCCTGCGCGCACAGGAACGAGCCGGTGAGGTTCACGTCGACGACGGCCTGCCATTGCGCGAGCGTGAGGTCTTCGAACGGAACCGGCGGTGCGCCCATGCCGGCGTTGTTGAACAGCACATCCAGCCGGCCGAAGTCGTTCGCGACCGAGTCGAACAACGCGGCGACCGACTCGGCGACGGCTACATCGGTGGGCACGGTCAACGCACGAGCATCGCCGCGGGCGGCGTGCACCAGCTCCGCCGTCTCTTCCAGCGGTTCCAGCCGGCGGCCGGCAAGCCCGACGTCGAAGCCGTCGACGGCGAGTTGGACCGCCACTGCCCGCCCGATGCCCGATCCTGCACCTGTCACCACTGCGACCTTCATGGGTCGCATCGTCGCAGCCGTGACGGACGGGCCGCCAGCGTGACTAGCGTGGCCTCATGGCATCCGGACTTGAACTCGAGGTCGCCCATGCCGTCCTGTACGTGCACGACGTCGACCGCATGATCGACTTCTACACGAACACGCTCGGCTTCGAGGTGACCGATCGCGGACCGCTCGGTGAGCCCTTCGGTGAGGTCGAGATCGTGTTCCTCTCGCAGACCGCCAACCATCACCACCAAGTGGCGTTCATCACCGGGCGCGCCGAGCCCGACGCGTCGAACAACGTGCACCACATGGCGTTCCGGTCGAGCGGCACGCTCGACGACTTGAGGGCGTTGAAGAAGACGCTCGAGGCCGACGCCGGCGTCACGCAGATCATGCCGCTCACCCACGGCAACGCCTGGTCGGTGTACTTCCGGGATCCCGAGTTCAACGGGGTGGAGGTCTTCATCGACACGCCGTGGCACGTGCGCCAACCGCAAGGCGAGCCGCTCGACCTCGACTTGTCGAACGACGAGATCATCGAGACGACACGGGACCACTTCTCGAAGGAACCCGAGTTCGGGCCGATCGACGAGTTCTACAACCGCCGCGCCGAGCGTCTCGCCGGGCACTGAGTTTTCTCGACAGGCGGCGCCGCCGGACCCCACTCGGACAGGCTCCGGTGTGACATGTGCGCGGTTTCACAAGTACGCGCTTAGGACGCCGAGATTCGGGGTAGGAGTCCGGCATGGATGCAATCACCCTTCTCCGTAACGACCACAAGACCGTCGAGCAGCTGTTCAAGCGCTTCGAGAAGGCGGGCGATCGCGCGTATGTCCAGAAGCGAGAGATCGTCGACCGGATCATCGAGGAGCTCTCGGTCCACGCCGCCATCGAGGAGCTGGTGTTCTATCCAGTTGCTCGGGCGACCGTGCCCGGCACCGAGGACATCGCGCTGGAGAGCCTCGAAGAGCACCACATCGTGAAGTGGCTGCTGTCCGAGCTCGCTGACCTCGACCCGAGTGACGAGCGCTTCGATGCCAAGGTCACGGTTCTCATGGAGAACGTGCGCCACCACGTCGAGGAGGAACAGAGTGACTTCTTCCCGAAGGTGCGCCGCGAACTGAGTCGGACCGAGCTCGCCGATCTCGGCCAAGCGTTGGCCGACGCCAAGAAGTCGGCGCCGACCCATCCGCACCCCAGGTCGCCCGATGTCCCACCGGCCAACGCCGTCGTCGGCGCGATTGCCGGCGTCGTCGACCGGGTCGGCGACAACATCAGCGGCATCGCCCAAGGTGGAGTGACGGCCGTCCAGGATCTCATCGCCCGCATCCTGGGCAACGACAAGCCCAAGGTGTCACCGACCGGGACGACCGCCGCGCGAACGCAGGCGAAGAACGTCCGGAACGGCGCGTCGGCCGCCGCCGACGGTGTCGGACAAACGGCGCGCAGCGTGAAGTCCGGCGCCAAGAAGACGACGCGGGCAGCGGTGTCGGGCGCCAAGGGAACGGCGACCTCGGCGAAGAAGTCAGCCTCCACCACGGCGTCGACCGCCAAGCGGGCCGCGACGACGACTCGCCACACCGCGAGAGCCGCAACACGGCGTACGGCCACGACCGCCAAGCGGGCCGCATCGAGGACCGCCAAGTCGGCCACGGGCTCCAAGTAACGGTCAGCGACTGGCCGTGGGATCGCTCACGGCCAGTCGAGGATCACCTTGCCGCACTCACCGCTGGCGACGATCTCGAAGGCGTCTTCGAACCGATCGGCCGGCAGCTGATGGGTGATGATCGCGCTCACGTCGAGGCCGCTCTGCAGCATCGCGGCCATCTTGTACCAGGTCTCGAAGATGCGGCGGCCGTAGATCCCCTGGATCTCGAGACCCTTGAAGATCACGTCGTTGATGTCGAGCGTCATCGGGCCCGACGGGATGCCCAGCACGGCGATCCGACCCCCGTGGTTCATCGCGTCGAGCATCTGGTTGAACGCCGACTCGGCGCCTGACATCTCCAACCCGACATCGAAGCCCTCGGTCATCCCCAGTTCTGTCATCACCGGAGCGAGTTGCTCGGACGACACGTCGACCACATGCGTTGCGCCGAGCTTGGTGGCCATGTCGAGCCGGAAGTGGTTGACGTCCGTGACCACGATGTTGCGGGCCCCGATGTGCCGGACGATGGCGGCCGCCATCGCCCCGATCGGACCGGCGCCCGTGATCAGCACGTCCTCGCCGACGACGTCGTAGCGCAGTGAGGTGTGGGTCGCGTTGCCGAGCGGGTCGAGCACGGCGGCGACGTTGTCGTCGATGTGGGCGGGCACGAAGAACACGTTCTGGGCCGGCAGCACCACATACTCGGCGAACGCCCCCTGCCGCGTGACGCCGACACCGATGTGGTTGTGACAGAACTCGCGTCGCCCGCCCTTGCAGTTGCGACAGTGACCGCACGTGATGTGGCCCTCGCCGGCGACCCGCTGACCGACCTCGAGGCCGACGACATTGGCGCCGAGCTCGACGATCTCCCCCATGAACTCGTGACCGACGACCATCGGCACCGGGACCGTCGCCTGCGCCCACGCATCCCACCGGTGGATGTGCAGGTCGGTCCCGCAGATCGATGTCTTCCGGACCCGGATCAGCACGTCGTTGTCATCAGCTCTCGGCAGTTCGACCTCTTCGAGCCACAGCCCTGGTTCCCGTCGAGCCTTCACCAGCGCCTTCACGCGATCACCCGCATCTCGCGTCCGACCCGGGTGAACGCCTCGATCGCCATCGTGACGTCGTCGTCGGAGTGGGCGGCCGACATCTGGGTGCGGATGCGGGCCCGATCCTTGGGCACGACCGGGAACGAGAAGGCGATCACGAAGACGCCCTCGGCCAGCAGGCGATCGGCCATGTCGACGGCCACGCGTGCGTCGCCGAGCATCACGGGGATGATCGGATGGTCGGCACCCGCGAGCGTGAACCCGGCTGCGACCATGCCCTCACGGAACCGCTCCGAGTTGCGTGCGAGTTGGTGCTGCAGTTCGTGGGCCGATTGGAGGAGCTCGAGGACCTGCAGTGTCGTGGCCGCGATGGCAGGCGCCAACGAGTTGCTGAACAGATAGGGCCGCGAGCGCTGACGCAACCAGTCGACGATCTCGCGCCGTCCGCTCGTGTAGCCGCCGGACGCGCCGCCCATCGCCTTGCCGAGCGTGCCGGTGACGATGTCGACCCGATCCATCACGCCGCAATGCTCCGGCGTGCCGCGGCCGCCCGTGCCCAGGACACCGACGGCGTGCGAGTCGTCGACCATCACGAGTGCGCCGTATCGGTCGGCGAGATCGCAGATCGCGGCGAGGTCGGCGACGACGCCGTCCATCGAGAACACGCCATCGGTGGCGATCAGCCGGTATCGCGCGTCGGAGGCCTCCTGGAGCCGTTGCTCCAACTGGGTCATGTCGTTGTTGTCGTAGCGCAACCGCCGCGCCTTGCTGAGGCGGATGCCGTCGATGATCGAGGCATGGTTGAGTGCATCACTGATCACGCAGTCCTGCTCGTCGAGGACCGTCTCGAAGAGCCCGCCGTTGGCGTCGAAGCACGACGAGTACAGGATCGTGTCCTCGGTGCCGAGGAACCGGCTCAGCTCGGACTCGAGCTCCTTGTGAACGGTCTGCGTCCCGCAGATGAACCGGACCGAGGCCATGCCGTAGCCGTACGTGTCGAGCGCTCGATGGGCGGCTTCGATCACCGCCGGATGATCGGCCAACCCGAGGTAGTTGTTGGCGCACAGGTTGAGCACCGTGCGGTCGTCGGTGAGGCCGATGTGCGCCGACTGCGGCGACGCGATCACCCGCTCGCGCTTGAACAATCCCTCGTCGACGAGCGCAGCACACCGGCGCGCGAGGTCGTCGAGCAACGGCCCGCTGCTTGTCGAATGTCGGGGCACCCCGTCACTCTACGAATCCGGCTGCGCTTGCTGCCCCCATCTGCTCGTGGCGGCGGTAGTACTGACGGCAAGAGCAGTCGATTGGAGCGGACATGGGATTCCTGGACAAGGCCAAGGAGAAGGCGAGCCAACTGGCCGAACAGGCCAAGGACAAGATCGGGGACGTGAAGGAGAAGCGCAAGGTCGACGACCTGCTCGACGATCTCGGTCGGATCGTGTACCGCCAGCGCACCGAGCGCGGCGAGCCTGGCGATGAGGCCGAGATCGTCCGTCTGGTCGGCGAGTTGCGCACGCTCGAGGCAGAGGGCACGGATGTCCTCGCGGCGGCGCCGGCCCTACCGATGAGCAGCCGCCACCGCCACCCCCACCGCCACCGCCCCCACCGCCCGACGGGCAGGGCACAGCGCCCCCGCCCGCCGCACCGTCGTTCCCCGAACCCGAGTAGCCGCCGTCTGTCGTCTCAGTCACCGACCGCGACCGTGGCGGGCTCCGGCTCGTCGTCCCGCACGATGTCGGCCAGCGCCGACCGCACGGTCGCCTCGAGGTGCGCCACCGATGCCGGGCTGCTGATCGACGCGGCGCGCCGGGACAGATCGACGAAGTCCATCATCGAGGTGTGTGCGGCGGCCGGCGCCGCCGTCACGGTGATGAGCGCACGCTCGGCCGAGCGGTCGCCGAGCCCGTCGAGCAGCGTGGCCGCGTAGAACAGCGGGATCAGGTCGACGAACGACTGGCGGGAGGTCGTGGCGTCGAGCTGTTCCAGCAGGCCCGCGCCGCGACCCTCGGATCGAGCCGGGTCAGCAGGCGCGAGGCGCTGCCTGGCAGGGTCAGCCGGGTCAGCGCCGGCACATCGGGGACCTCGTTGATCGCCCGGCTCACCAGTTGCAGCGCTCGCTCGGGATCGGAACCGGCGATCCCCCACGCCACGCCGAGCAGGCAGGTCGCCCGATGGAGGGCGACATCGGAGCGATCCGCGACCTCGAGGGCGCGCGGGATGAGGCCGTGCGTGTCGGTCGTCGCGTCGGTGAGGCTGAAGTGATCGAGCACGGCGATCCCGACGAACATGTCGCGCGTGCCCTGGCGCAGCCGCTCGTCCACCGACGCCGCAACGCACACCTCGATCGCGGCGACGAAGTCCCCCCGCCATGCCAGCGCCATCCACCGCATCAGCCCGCCGAGACCGGTGGCGTCGGCGTCGTCGATGCGTTGCACCTCCTCGGCCCACGCCTGCATCTGCGACGGCTCGGTGGCGCCGGAGGCGGACACGATCAGCGCCGTGAGCACGGACCGACGCTGGACGGAGTCGCACAGGTCCAGCAGCGGCCGGACGACGTCGGCGAGGTCGTGACGGCCGAGGAGGAAGAACGCGACGGGAGGACCGCACAGCGCGGCCGCCAGATCGCCGGAGCGCAATCGAGTCGCCACCACGACCGCTTCTCGCCAGTTGTCGGCCTCGCGTTCGAGACGGACCGCGTTCCGTTCCACCGCGGCGTTGCACGGATCGTCGACCGGGAGATCCGTGAGCGTGGTCATCCACGTGGCGAGCGCGGTGAGCGCGGACAGCCGTTCGTTGTGCTCGTCGAGCCGCTCCAAGGCATACGCGCGCATCGTCTCGAGCATTCGGTAGCGCATGCCCCGCGCGTCGAGGTCGGGGGTCAGCATGCTCTTGTGCACCAGGGACTCGATGTGATCGACGGCCGCCGGCCCTGCGATCCCCATGATGTGGGCCGCGTGGCTGACGGCGTCGAGCTCGAACCCGCCCGGGAACACCGCCAGCCACCGGAACATCCGCTGCTCGTCGGCATCGAGCAGGCGGTACGACCACTCGATCGTCGCCCGCATCGTGGCGTGACGGTCGTCGGCAGGCCGGCGACCGCCGCGCACAGGCCCCAACCGGTCAGCGAGCGCACCGGTGATGGCGGGGATGCCGAGGGTTGCCGTCCTCGCCGCCGCCAGCTCGATCGCGAGGGGGATGCCGTCGAGCCGCCGGCAGAGCTCGACGATCGACGCCCGGTCGAGCGTCGCGAGGTCGACTCCCGCGGCTGCCGCCCGCTCACGGAACAGATCGAGGGCCGTCGTCGCCGGCTCCAGCGATCGCACGGCGTGCACGTGCTCACCGTCGACACCCAGCACCTCACGACTGGTCGCGACGACGGAAAGGTCGGGGCAGGCCACGGTGAGCACGTCGACCGCCGAGGCCACGCTGTCGATCACGTGCTCGCAGTTGTCGAGGACCAGCAGCCGCCGTCCACCGGCCAGTGACGCCGCGGCCGTCGCCAACGGGTCGACCGCGGCCACGCCGCCGAGGGCTCGGGCGATGGTGTCGGCGACGTCGCCCGGGTCGGCCACGCTGGCCAGCTCGACGAAGCACACGGTGGCGAACTCCGACAGCATCTCCGCCGCGGCGTGCACCGCCAGGCGGGTCTTGCCCACACCGCCGACACCGGTGAGGGTCACGATGCGATGCCGCTGCGTCAGAGCGACGACGCGCCGCACGTCGTCGTCGCGGCCGACCAACGACGAGCGTTGGACCGGCAAGTTGTTCGAGTACGTGTCGAGACCGCGGACGGGCGGGAACTGCCGGCGCAGATCGGGGTGCACGACTTGCCACACGCGCTCCGGATCGGTGAGGTCGCGGAGTCGGTGCGTGCCGAGATCGGTCATCGTCGAGCGCGCCGAGCCCGACCGCGCGAGCGCGGCCGACACGTCCGACAGCAGGATCTGGCCGCCATGCCCCACCGCCATGATCCGCGCCGCCCGGTTGACGGAGCGGCCGCGGTAGTCGTCACCGACGCGCTCCACCTCACCGGTGTGGATGCCCATGCGTACGGAGAGACCGATCGAGGACATCTGTTGCTGCGCCGTCACCGCCGCAAGGAGCGCTCCGTCGACCGAGGTGAACGCGGCGGCGATGCCGTCGCCCATCGTGGCGAACACCTCGCCCCCGCCCTCGTCCACCGCCGCCCGCAACACGACGAAGTGCCGCTCGACGCGCTCGTGCATCTCGGGCGACTCCTCCCACTGACGGGTCGATCCCTCGATGTCGGTGAACAGGAACGTCATCGTGACCGTGGCACCGTCACCCCGGTCTTGCGGGCTGCGGGGACGAGTACGGGCGACGGAGTCGCGAGCAGACGCGGGTGTCGGTGTCGATCGAGCAAAGGGGGGCGGCACAACCGAAACTTTCTAGAGTCGAACACTAGATTATTACTGCGATAACGTCGCTCGCGCAAGGAGGGATCGCCATCACGGCACCACACGAGCCCGACGGTCGCCGCCAACGTTCGCTCCGCACGCGTGCTCGCATCGTCGACGCCGCCGCCCGCCTGTTCGTCGAGCACGGCTACCTGGCGACCACCATCGAGGCGGTCGCGGCGAGCGCCGGCGTCGCCGAGCAGACCGTGTACTACGTCTTCGGCACCAAGCGAAACCTGCTCGCTGCGGTCCTCGACGTCCGCATCGCCGGTGACGTCGAGCCGGTGCCGGTCCTCGAGCGAGCATGGTTCGAGAGCTTCACCGCCGCACCCGATGCGGTGACGGCCGTGGAACTGCTCGTCCGCGGCGGCGTCGGGATCGTCGCCCGCACGGCGTCGATCTACGAGGTCGTCCGGCGGGCGGCCGCCGATCCGGAGGTCGGCGAACTGCTCACCGCCAACCGCCGCGCCCGGCGCGTCGACCAGCGCCGGCTGGTCGAGATGCTGGCGGACGCCGGGCACCTCCGGCCGGGTCTCGACGTCGCCACCGCCGCCGACGTCTTCTACGCCGTGATGAACGAGGAGCTGTACGAGCTCCTGGTCACCGATTGCGGCTGGGACGTCGAACGGTTCCGACGCTGGGCGACGTCGCTGATGATCCAGCAGCTGCTCTGACCACTCGCGTGAGCCGAGCGCGGCTCCGGCTCGCCGTTCGCCGCGTGGTCGGCGATGGCGTGGGCCATGCGCCGGAAGATCAGCCAGTGGAACGGCAGCATCACGTACCAGTACAGGCGGCCGAACAGACCCTTGGGGGCGAAGAAGGCGACCTGGTGCAGCTGCAACGTGCCGGACGCCGTGCCGGGTTCGATGCGCCACGTCAGCCACGCCTTGCCGGGCACCTTCATCTCGGCTTCGAGCACCAACTGGTGGCCGGGCTCCACCTCGACCACACGCCAGAAGTCGAGCGCCTCGCCCGGTCGCAGGTCGACCGGATGGCGCCGGCCACGTCGTAACCCGGGTCCGCCGATGACCTTGTCGGCCAGCCCCCGCAGCGACCACGCCCAGTTGACGACGTAGTAGCCGTGCTCCCCGCCGATGCGGGCGAAGGCGCGGTAGAGCGCATCGGCCGTCGCATCGCTCTCGACCGTCTGGTGGTCTTCGAAGATCGAGCCACCGGCCCAATCGGGATCACCCGGGATGGCGTCGGCCGACGCGAATCCGGCGTCCGTCCACCGCGTATCGATCGCCTCGGCGCGGGTGTGGCGCAGTGCCAACTCGAGCGACTCGCGAAATCCGAGCGGCTGGTGGGGCACGAGCGTGTCGATGTCGCGGTTGGTCATCACCACCTCGTGGCGCAGCGAGTCGATGAGCGGGACCGCGATCCGTGCCGGCAACGGAGTGACGAGTCCGACCCATCGCGACGAGAGCCGGGGGCTGAGCAGAGGGACAGGCACGATGACCCGGCGCGGCAGCCCCGCGACCTCGGCGTAGGTCTGCATCATCTCGGCGTAGCTGACCACGTCGGTCCCGCCGATCTCGAGCACGCGGTCGATCGTCTCGGGATCATCGAGGACGGCGGTGAGGTAGTGCAGCACATCGCTGATGGCGATCGGCTGGCACTTCGTGCGCACCCAGCGGGGTGTGATCATCGCTGGCAACACCTCGGTGAGGTACCGCAGCATCTCGAACGAGATCGACCCCGACCCGATGATCACGGCCGCTCGCAGTTCGGTCGTCGCCGTGCGGCCGGAGGCGAGGATCTCGCCGACGTGGTGCCGGCTCGCGAGGTGCTTCGACAAGGCGTCGCCGCTCCCCATGCCACCGAGGTACACGATCCGACGCAGCCCGGCGGCGTCGGCGGCGTCGCGCACGTTGCGGGCGGCGGTCGCCTCGGTCGCGGCGAAATCGCCACCCGTGCCGATCGAGTGGACGAGGTAGTACGCGGCGTCGCACCCTTCGAGCGCGGCCACGAGTGTGTCGGGTTCGAGCACGTCGCCGGTGAACAACTGCACGCGATCGGACCACTCGTAGCGCTCCGCCCGGCCCGGCGAGCGGGACAACACCCGCACGCGATGACCGGCTTCGAGCAGCGTCGACACCAGCCGGCCGCCGACGTACCCCGTGGCGCCGAGCACGAGCACCTCGCGTCCGCGGGCGTCGCTCATCCGCTGATCGCGCGGTTCGGTGTCACCGTCACCAGCTCTGCCCTTGATGCTGGGCGGCGGTGACGGGGTCGCCGGACAGTAGACGGGCACCGATCTCGTCGGCCATGTGCTGTGTCGCGCCCGCTCCGGCGAGGGCCAGCGGTGCAACGGCGGCGAGTTGCGTGAGTTCGCCGAGGATCGCGGTGAAGCGATCCGTCGTGGTAGCCGCCACGACGACCAGGTCCGGGCGTGAGCGACCGGCCGCTTGGACCAGCTCGTCGATCGGCGTGCTGGCCCCGAAGTAGTCGACCCGCCATCCGGTTCGATTGAGCACGATCCCGAAGATCAGCAGCGGGAGGTCGTGCAGCTCATCGGGCGGGCAGGCGACGATCGCCCGGGGCCCGTGACCATCACCCCACCCGCGAGCCAGACCCGCCAGGCGTCCCCGGATCACGTTGCTGGCGAAATGCTCCTGCGCGATCGTGATCTCACCGCGCTCCCAGCGCTCGCCGAGTTGGCGCAGGTACGGAACGACGACGTCGCGCAGCGTCGTCGCCAGCGTGAAGTCCGACAGCAGACGGTCGAGCACGGTCTGCGCCGCGCCTTCGTCGAAGTCGTCGAGCGCCCGCTGCAACGAACGTGCGAGCTCGTCGAGCTCGAGGCGGTCGGTCCCGTCGAGCGAGACACTGATCGCCGAAGCGCCCGTGCGCGCCTCGGCGATCGCCGAGCGCGCCGCCTCCGCCGCCGACAATCCCTGGGCGAGGTGGAACTGCATGCGGCGGACCCGACGCTCGTCGCCGTCGGAGTACAGCCGAAAGCCGCCGGACGACCGCACCGGGGTCAACAACCCGTATCGGGTCTCCCACGCCCGGAGCACGTGATCGCTGACGCCGACGCGCCGGCTGAGCTCGCCGATCCGCAACACGCCGGGCTGGTCATCAGGTCCCACGGCAACACTCTACAAAAGTTCGACAAAAGTTGTTGATTTCCCGTTGATTTTCGCCGGACCAGGGATATTCTCCTCCACGAAGTTGTACAGACTCTAGACAGAACTTCGGCGACGACGAGCGAGGAGGAGCACACATGCGATCGCCACGAATTCCCCGGATCCTCGGGGCGCTCACCGCCGCCTACGGCGCGTACACGCTGGCGCGGCCGCACTCCCTCGCTCGAGTCGCCGGCCTGGTGACGCCCGACCGACCGGCCTCGCGCGCACACGCGGAACCTCGGCTGGGCGATCGGAGCGCGCGACGTCGTCTCGGGAGCCGCCATGATGCTGGCCCCGCCAGGTACGGCATTGCGGACCGCGCTCGCGGTCAGGGTGGCGTGCGATGCCGGCGACGCAGTCGGCTTCGGCGTCTCGGTGCCGGCGTCGTCGCGGGTGAAGGTGATCGCCGTCGCAGCCGGCTGGGGCCTGATCTGCGCGGCCGCCTTCCCGGCGACCGGGCGGCGGTCATGACCGGCGACCGTCGATCGGTTGCCGTTGTTGGCGCCGGTGTCTCCGGTCTGACCGCGGCCTACGTGCTCGCACAGCAGTGCGAGGTGACCCTCTATGAATCCGAGGCTCGGCTCGGTGGTCATGCACACACCCACGACGTGACCGACCCCGCAGGCACCCGGCTCGCGGTCGACACCGGATTCATCGTCCACAACGACCGCACGTATCCCCACTTGCGGCGACTGTTCGGCGAGCTCGGCGTTCAGACGCGTCCGACCGAGATGAGCATGAGCATCCGCGACGAGCGCAGCGGCATCGAGTTCGCGGGTGGGCGTGGCGCGGGTGGTGTGTTCGCCCAGACCGCGCCGCGCGCTCGATCCTCGCTTCATGTCGGTCCTCGTGCAGATCAAGCGCTTCCAGATGCGGGCCGCCGCGTTGTTGAAGCGAACCCACGACAGCGACCAACCGACCTACGGGGAGTTCCTTCGGGCGCACCGCTTCTCGGACGCGTTCGTGCGTCTGTACGCGGTGCCGCTCGTGTCGTGCGTGTGGTCGATGGGCACCGGCGCCGCGTTGGACTATCCCGCCCGGTACCTGTTCCGCTTTCTGGCCCACCACGGCCTGCTCGAGCTGTACGGATCACCGCAGTGGTACACCGTGGTCGGCGGCTCACGCACGTACGTCGACGCGATCGCCGATCGGCTGCCCCATGTCCGCGCCGGCCACGCGGTGGCGAACGTGCTGCGCCACGACACCGGGGTCTCGGTGCAGAACCGCTCCGGATCGTGGCGCGAACACGACGCCATCGTCATCGCCACCCACGCCGACCAGGCGCTCGACCTGCTGGCCGATGCCAGCCGCGAGGAGAAGGACGTCCTCGGGGCGTTCCGCTACTCCCGCAGCGAGACCGTCCTGCACACCGATGCCCGTCTGCTCCCGACCGCACCGCGGGCCCGCGCGTCGTGGAACTACCTCACGCCCGCGGCGCCCGACGGAGATCACGCCCCGGTCGTGACCTACTGGATGAACCGTCTGCAGGGTCTCGACAGCGCCGAGCAATACCTGGTGACGCTCAACGCCCGCGACCGGATCGACCCCGCCGCGGTGATCGCGGTGATGGACTACGAGCACCCGATCTACGACCTCGAAGCCGTCGCAGCACAAGGCCGGCTGGCCTCGCTGACGACGCCGCGCACTGCCTTCGCCGGCGCCTATCACGGCTGGGGGTTCCACGAAGACGGCTGCCGCTCGGGTGTCGAGGCCGCCCGCAGCCTCGGGGTGGCCTGGTGACGACCGACGACGCGGCGGCGGTCCACGACGCGACAACGACCGACGACCTGCCGGTGCTGCCGGCGATCGTCGACGGCTTCGTCGCCCATCGTCGCCGACGTCCGATCGGCCACGAGTTTCGTCACCGCGTGTACCAGTGGCTGGTCGACCTCGACCACCTTCCCCGTCCGCCGTGGTACCTGCGTCCGGTTGCCCGCTTCGACGCCCGCGACCACCTGGGCGGGACGGGACCCGACGCGTCCGGCGAAATCAAACGCAACGTCGAACGGTTCCTCGCCCAGCGCGGCGTCGACCTCGGCGCGGGCGGCCGGATCGTCATGCTCGCCAACGCGCGGGTCTTCGGCCACGTGTTCGACCCGTTGACCGTGTTCTGGTGCTTCGGCACCGACCACGGCTTGCGATGTGTGGTTGCCGAGGTGCACAACACGTACGGCGAACGACACGCGTACCTGCTGACGCCGGAACCAGACGGCCACGTCGATGTCGACAAGCAGTTCTACGTGTCGCCGTTCAACGACGTGACGGGTGAGTACGCGATGCGCTTCACACTCACCGACCACCACGTCGAGGTGACGATCGCGCTCCGTCGCAACGGGCGCACCGTGTTCGACGCCAGCTTCGCCGGCACGACCACGCCTGCGACCACGGCGACGATCGCCGGGTTCGCGCTCAGGCGGCCGCTGATGACGCTGCGGGTCTCGGCATTGATCCGCATGCACGGCATCCGGCTCTGGTTGCGCGGCCTGCCGATCGTGACCCGCCCGCACCATGTGAGCGAAGAAGGAGTCTGAGATGAACGACGGGCACCGCCTCGCCGGTCGGAACATCTGGATCGTCGGTGCGTCGAGCGGCATCGGCGCTGCGCTCGCCATCGAGTTGGTCGGGCGGGGCGCCCACGTTGCGATCTCCGCTCGCCGCGCGGACGCGCTCGACTCGGTCGCCGCCGGCCGGATGACGGTCGTGCCGGTCGATGTGACCGACCGCTCCGCCCTCGACGCCGCCGCCGCGGCCGTGCGCGACGAGCTCGGCGAGATCGACATGGTCGTCTTCAACGCCGGCTTCTGGGAGCAGATGAACGCGGCCGCCTGGGACCGTGACCTGTTCGCCCGCCACGTCGAGATCAACCTGCTGGGGCTCAACAACTGCATCGGTGCGGTGCTGCCGGAAATGCTCCGCGCCGGACGCGGCCGGCTCGTGAGCGTGGCGTCGGTGGCCGGCTACCGCGGCATCACCGGCGCCGAGGCGTACGGCGCCACCAAGGCGGCCCAGATCAACATGCTGGAAGCGCTCCGCGGCGGCGTGGCCGGGCACGGCATCTCCGTGACGACGGTGTGCCCCGGCTTCGTCCGGACCGACCTCACCGCCAAGAACGCGTTCCCCATGCCGTTCATGATCGACGCCGACGCGGCTGCCCGATCGATCTGCAACGGACTGGAGCGCGGCCAGATGGAGATCGTCTTCCCGCTTCCGATGGCGGTGCTGATGAAGATCGCCCGCCTCCTGCCGGTCCGGCTGTGGGCCGCGGCCATGCGCCGGGTGGGGCAGCGATGAACACGGTAACGATCGACACCGCGGCGAGGAACACCGACCTCGAGCCGAGTTGGCGTGGGCTTTCGGTTCCGCCTCGGGCACCGCTGCGCGGCGCCATCGCGCGTCCGGTCATCCGGCGCGCCGTCGCCGAGCTGCCGCTGCGCGTCCAGTTCCCCGACGGCAATTCGATCGGAGCGGGTGGCGTGGGCGACCCGGTCATGGTCGTCCACCGGCCGGACGCGTTCTTCGCGCGAATTGCCGTCGACGCCAAGATCGGCTTCGGCGAGGCCTACATGGCCGGCGACTGGGACACCGGCGCCGGTACGGATCTCGCTGACCTTCTCACTCCCCTGGCGAGCAACGTCGCGACGCTGGTCCCCAAGCCGCTGCAGCGATTCAGGCGATTCGTCGAACGGCGCCAACCCGCGGTCGAACAGGGCACGCCATCGCAGGCAAGGCAGAACATCCATCGCCATTACGACCTGTCCAACGACCTGTTCGCGGCGTTCCTCGACGAGACGCTGAGCTACTCCTCGGCGATGTTCGAGGCGGGCGACGATCTCGCCGCCGCGCAACGCCGCAAGGTCGAAGCCGTCTTGGACCTCGCCGCGGTCGGACCCGGCTGCGAAATGCTGGAGATCGGCACCGGGTGGGGACAGCTCGCCATCCAGGCCGCGCGCCGCGGGGCGCGCGTCACCACGGTCACGCTGTCGACCGAGCAGCGCGACCTCGCGCTCAGTCGCGTCGCGGAGGCGGGCGTGTCCGATCACGTCGACATCCTCCTCGCCGACTACCGCGAAGTGACCGGCGAGTTCGACGCGATCGTGAGCGTGGAGATGATCGAAGCGGTCGGCCTGCGCTACTGGCCGGACTACTTCGGCGCCCTCGATCGGTTGCTCCGACCGGGCGGCCGCGTGGGTCTGCAGTCGATCACGATCGCGGACGACCGGATGCTCGCCACCCGTGACTCCTACACCTGGATCCACAAGTACATCTTCCCCGGCGGGATCGTGCCGTCCGTCGACGCGATCGAGTCGACGCTGAAGGCCCACACGTCGTTGGTGGTCGCCGAACGCCGCGACTTCGGCCCCGACTACGCCACCACGTTGCGGTGTTGGCGCGAGACGTTTCTCGCCAACTGGCCGACGATCGCCGGACCGCGGTTCGACGACGTCTTCAGGCGCATGTGGGAGTTCTACCTCGCCTACTGCGAGGCCGGTTTCCGCGCCCGCTACCTCGGCGTGAGTCAGTTCGCCCTCGTCAGGGCGTGAGTTTCCACCATTTCCCATACCCCCATGAAAGAAGGAGTTCCCCAATGCAAACACGAATCATTCGACTCGCTGCCGGCCTCGCCGTCATCGGTCTCCTCGCCACCGCCTGCGGTGACGACGGTGACGACGCCGGCGCGGCGCCGGTCGAGGGCACCACGTTGACCACCGACGCGACCGTGACGACCGATGCGGCGATGTCAACCGAGACGGTGTCGACCGACGCGACGATGACGGCCGAGACGACGATGACGGCCGAGGCCGACATCGTCGACACCGCGATCGCGGCCGGCGACTTCACGACGCTCGTCGCCGCAATCCAAGCAGCAGGTCTCGAAGCGACGTTGCGTGGCGAGGGTCCCTTCACGGTGTTCGCCCCGACGGATGACGCCTTCGCGGCGTTGCCGGCCGGAACCGTCGACACGCTGCTCGCCGACCCGACCGGCGACTTGGCCGGCATCCTCACCTACCACGTCGTCGCCGGCGCGGTGCCAGCCGCCGACGTCGTCGGACTCGATGGCCAAGCCGTCACCACGGTCAACGGCGCGACGTTCACCGTCAACGTGGCTGCCGATGGATCGGTGTCCCTGACCGATGCCGCCGGCAACGACGTCGCGGTCGTCGCCACCGACATCCAGGCGAGCAACGGCATCATTCACGTCATCGACGCCGTCCTCATGCCGGGCTGACCGGTGCAGTGGCTTCCCGGCGCGAGGTCCCAGTCGGGTTCCTCGCGTCGGGCAGTCGGACTGGCCACCTTCGTCCCGCGAATGAGGCCGTCAGAGGCCGTTGGTCTCGTCCTCCGCCGGGACGTCGGCGATCGGGTCGCTCGACGCCGCCCGTTGCCGACGACGCGCCGACGCCTGCTGGCCCTCGTCGTCGAAGCTCACCGTGACCGACTGGAAGCCCTTGGCCTGCTGGGCCCTCGCCGAGTCGGTGTACGCGTTGCGATCGGCCGACGTGAGGTCGACGTTGTCGGTGAACGGCGTCATCAACGACCGTGGGTAGAGGCGCTTGGTCCGCACGACGTTGATCTCGGCGCTGAGCACGACACCGACGGCGGCGAGGAAGATCCACGCCAGCAGCCCCAGGACCAACGCGAACACGCCGTACGTGGCACCGGCGCCCTTGACGACGTTGCCGACGTACGCCGTACCGAACAGCTGCAGCAGCTGCCAGAAGACGGCGGCGGTGATCGCCCCGGGCACGAGGTTGCGGATGGCGATGCGCTGAACCGTGCAGATCCGGAAGGCGAGGATGAACACGGCGGCGTTGAGCACCACGGAGACGAACACGACGAGGATCGTGCTCCACTGCTCGAGGTCGGCGCCGAACGCACCAGCGCTGCCTCCGAGCGCCGACAGGACTGTCGTCGCCAGCACGGCGAGCCCGCCGACCGTGATCAGCACCAGGCTCCGGAGTCGCAGCCGGATCGGATTCGGACGGCGGTGTCGCGGCACCGCCCAGGCAACGTTCATCGCGTTCTGCAACGCCTGGGCCACGCCCAACGCGCCATAGAGCGCGACGAGCGCGCCGACCACCAGTGCAACGCCGCTGCCCTGCAGCCCCCGCGGGTCGCCGAGCTCCTCGCCGATGACCGGGAACTGGCTCAACGTCGAATCGAGGATTCGACGTTGCAGATCCGGATCGCCCTCGAGCACGAATCCGAGAATGGAAGCCAGGAGGAGCAGGAGTGGGAACAGCGCCAGGAACCCGTAGTACGTGATCAGCGCGGCGAGATACGGGCCCTGGTCCTCGGCGAACTTGTACACGACGGCGAGCGGGAAGCCCGCCCACCGGTGGCGTTGCTGAAACGCATCGAGCCGTCGCGTCACGCTCACGGTCGTCGCTCCCGCCGGTGATCAAAGGCGTCCGATTGCGCGGCGTTGGCGGCCGGGCACTGGCCGAGCGGACGGCCGCACGAGGCGAAGTCACAGAGCCGGCACAGCCAGCCGGCGTTCTCGACACCGTGTTCACGCCCTTCGAGGCGCTGGACGGTGACGGCACCGACGAGCGCATCGATCAGCACCACCAGCGCTCGGCGGTCGTCGGCGTCCAACGCACCGAGCGATTCCTCGACCGCCCTCGCCCGCGCGACGGTGATCCTGCGACTCAGTGCTCGACCTGACGCTGTCAGCACGATCGACAGCGATCTGCCGTCACGACCCGGTCGGCGTTCCGCGAGGCCGGCATCGACGAGTCGGTCGACGAGTCGCACGGCGCCGGAGTGCGTGAGTCCCGTCGCCTGGGCGAGATCCTCCGTCGTGCGACCGGCAAGGAATTGGCGAAGGGCGACCAGGGCCGCGGGCGCCGCGCCCGACATCCCGGCGGCCGCTTCGGTGGCGTCGCGCATCCGATCGACCAGCGCCAGCGCGAACGCTCCGACGACGTTGACCAGATGAGCGTCGCGTGACTCGGTCACACTTCGATCGTACGTTCAACGTCTCGATCTGTTAATATGAGTGAGTCATATGTTCAACCGAGGGAGCAGTCATGTCTTCTCAGATCAGCGCGTCGTTCGAGATCAAGGGATGGGACGAGCAGCCGTTCGACGAAGCGGTCGGTGTCGCCAAGCTCACCAAGGCGACGGTCGCCAAGGAGTACACGGGCGACGTCGAGGGAACTTCGGCCACCGAGTGGCTGATGGCATACCACCCTGACAAGTCCGCCGACTTCGTCGGCCTGGAGCGCATCAAGGGAACGATCGACGGCCGACGCGGCAGCCTCGTGCTGCAACATGTCGGTACGTTCGAGGATGGCGCGGCCAAGGCCACGCTCACGGTGATCTCCGGCACCGACGAGCTCAAGGGGGCGACCGGCACCGGTCAGTTCGTGGCCGACCCGGCCGGCCGGATCACCCTCACGATCGAAGTGTGACGGCGGCCTCGACGAGGGCCGCCAGGACGGCAACGGTGGCGGGCGGGTCGGGCGGCTCGCCGTAGGTCGCGGCGTAGATGTGCCGCTTCGAAACGGGCAGTTCGGTCGCGACGATGCCCTCGATGTGGTGGGCGCGCAGGGCCAGACCGCTCTGGGTCGCGACCCCGAGCCCGGCGGCCACCAACGCCGCCATCACGACCATGTCGTCGGAGCTGTAGCCGATCCGCGGATCGAACCCGGCGTCGGCGCACACGGACAGCAGGTGGCTGCGGCATCGCTCGCAGCCGGCGATCCACGTCGCGTCGCGCAGGGCGGCCAGTGACGGTTCCTGGCGCGGTGACAGGACGTAGACGGGATCGTCGAGCAGGTGATGGAGGCGGACCCCGGGCGGCTCGGGCTCGGTCTCGTCGTAGCGGAAGATGATCGCGACCTCGACCTTGCCGGTTCGGAGCAGCTCGATCGCCTCGGGCGGATGCGTGTCGGTCAGGCTGATCTCGAGTCCCGGATGCCTGCCCGCCAGCGCGGCCACCGCCGGCGGCACGAGCGACCCGATCGCTGACGCGAAGGCGGCGAGACGCACGCGGCCGGCGGTCAGCCCCACGTGGGCGGACAACTCCGCGCCGGCGGCATCGATCCGCCCGATGATCTCGGCGGCGCGGTCGGCCAGCAGCTGCCCGGCGGGGGTGAGCCGGATCCCGCGGCCGACGCGCTGCAGCAGCTGCGCGCCGGTCTCGGCCTCGAGCCGGGCGAGGTGGTGAGTGACCGACGGCTGGGAGTAGTGCAGCTCCCTCGCCGCGGCGGTGACCGATCCATGGCGGGCGACGGCGTCGATGACGCGCAGCCGGTTGACATCCAGCATTCATCAACTTTATCTATGAATCAGCACGAATGTTGGCATTGGACGTATGAGACGATCGGGCGCAAGCTGAAGGCATGATCGCCACTCAGATCCGCACCTCTCAGATCCGCACCAGGCACCACGCTGAGCCCACTCGTCGCCGGTATCCGCACCGCCGTGGAGCAGCGTGCCGACTGGGCCGAGACCGCGCAGCTCGTCGCCGACCAGCTGCGCCGGCACCTGCCCGACCCGGACGTGTTGACCGCCGCGCAGCGCCTCGGCTCACCCGACGACTACTGCGCCCACAACCTGTACGTCGAGCCGGACGGATCGTTCTCCGTCGTCGCCCTGGTCTGGCGGCCCGGGCAGATCACCCGGATCCACGACCACGTGACCTGGTGCGTCCTCGGCGTCATCCAGGGCGTCGAGCACGAGGAGCTGTTCGACACCGACTTGAACCTGGTCGCCCGCAACGAGAACCACGTCGGCGACGTCAGCGGTTTCGCGCCGCCCGGCGACATCCACCGCGTGCGCAACACCGGCGAGACGACGGCGATCTCCATCCACATCTACGGTGCCGACATCACCCGCACCGGCTCCAGCGCCCGCCGCTACTACGACTGACCTCGATCGAGACCGAGACGGAAACCAACTCCCCCGATGACCGAAGGAGCAACAGCCATGTCACTCGTCCGTGTCCACAACTTCTCCATCTCGCTCGACGGCTTCGGCACCGGTGAGGGTCAGAGCAACGTCGCACACTTCGGTCACGCCGGGGACCGGCTGCACGAGTGGATGTTCACCACCCGGTGGTGGCAACCCGGCGGCAGCGGCGGCGTCGACGACGTCTTCGCCCAGCAGTTCTGGCCGGGGATCGGCGCCGAGATCATGGGTGCCGGGAAGTTCGGCCATCCGGGATGGCACGAGGACCCGGAGTGGAAGGGCGCGTGGGGTCCCAACCCACCGTTCCACACACCGGTCTTCGTCCTCACCCATCACACGCGCCCGTCGATCGAGATG
The DNA here is from genome assembly GCA_963722415.1 of Ilumatobacteraceae bacterium. Lineage (GTDB taxonomy): Bacteria > Actinomycetota > Acidimicrobiia > Acidimicrobiales > Ilumatobacteraceae > JALOLG01. The sequence goes on along the minus strand of CAVRNI010000043.1, from coordinate 128,598 downwards.
GAGGGCGGCACGACGTTCCACTTCCTCGACGCTTCGCCCGCCGAGGCGCTCGAGACGGCCCGCGAGGCAGCCGACGGCAAGGACGTACGCATCGGCGGAGGCCCCACCGTGATCCGCGAATTCCTTGCTGCCGGGCTCATCGACCACATGCACACCGTGGTGGTCCCGATCCTGCTCGGCCGGGGCGTGCGGCTCTGGGACGGACTGGAGGGTCTCGAGAAGGACTACGAGATCGAGGCGACGTCCTCGCCCAGCGGAGTCACGCATGTGACGTTCACCCGTGCGACACGATGAGCGACGAACGGCCGGTCACGCTCGCCGAGGCATACGCCTTGCAGACCCCGGAGGACAGCCGGCGGCTCTACGCACGTTGGGCAGCCACGTACGAGTCGGAGTTCGTCGCGCGCAACCAGTACGTGATCCCCGACCGCGTCGCAGCAGTGTTCGCCGAAGTCGGTCGAGACGTGGCCGGCGGTGTGAAGGGTCCGGTACTCGACGTCGGGTGCGGGACGGGACTCGTCGCCGTGGCGCTCGTACGTGACGCCGCCGGCGAGGGCGTGGACTGGGAGATCGACGGCGTCGACATCTCACCTGAGATGCTGGCCGTCGCGGCGACGAAGTCGCGGCCCGACGGCCGGCCGCTCTACCGCCACCTGATCGAAGCCGACCTCGCTGGTCCGGTCGACATCGCCGATGGCAGTTACGCAGGAGTGCTCAGTTCGGGCACGTTCACACACGGCCACCTCGGACCTGCCGCACTGAGCGCGTTGATCCGCTTCGGCCGGCCGGGAGCCGTCTTTGCCATCGGCATCAACGCCGAGCACTTCGCGGCGATGGGGTTCGCCGATCAACTGGCCGAGGAGTCGGCCGCCGGCACGATCACGGATCTCGATCCGAGGATCGTCGACATGTATCTCCCCGGCAGTGAGCACGACGGCGCGACGGCTGTCGTCGCCGTGTTCCGCCGAACATAGGGGCTGATGCCGTCCTGCCGGCCAGAACTGATGACGGCTCCGGTGCGTACCTCCGCACGAGGTCGGCGAACCGCGCCGAATCGAATTGGAGGAAACGCCATGAAGCTTCCGATCGCCACCCAGTCGCCCCGGCGGAACGTCCCGTGGTCCGCCGCCTTCGCCGCGGCCGTGATCATCCTGTCGGGCACGGCGCTGCTCCCCCGGTCGGCAGAGCCGCCCGTTTCTCTCGGGCGGCCCAATCCGGAGGGGACGTCGATCTAGCTGTCGTGCCCCTGGGCCTTTGGCCGAGCCACATGGCGCCGAGGACGAGCGCCGCGCCGGCGAGTTGCGTCGCCGTCAGTCGCTGCTCGAGGGCCAGCCAGCCGGCGGCCGTGGCGACGATCGGGCTCAGGAGCCCGAGGAGCGACACCTGACCGACGGGCAGCCGGTCGATGCCGCGGAACCACAGGCTGTAGGCGATGCCCGTGCCGACGGTCGCCAGCCAGAAGTAGCCGAGCAGGTTCGCTCCCGACAACGCCGGAGGCGGACCTTCGACCGCGAGGGCCAGGGGGAGCAGCACGAGCCCACCGGCAACCAGCTGCCAGGTCGTGAACGTGAGGAGGGGCACTGGTCGTCCCCAGTGCTTCGTGAGCACGACGCCGCTGGCCATCGACGCCGCGCCGGCGAACCCCGCCAACACGCCGGCTCCGTCCATGTGCGCGCCGGCACGCAGGACCAGCAGCGCGACGCCCAGCACGCCGAGCGCGCCGGCGACGACGACGTCGACCCTCATCCGTTCGCGCAGCAGGATCGCCGCGAGCCCGGCGGCGATGAGCGGCTGGACCGCGCCGAGCGTCGCGGCGACGCCGCCCGGGAGGCGGTAGGCGGCGAAGAACAACAAGGCGAAGAACCCGCCGATGTTGAGCGTGCCGAGCACGAGCGCCTTCGCCCACCACGATCCGACGGGCCGTTGGCGTGTCACGGCGGCGAGGACGAGCCCCGCTGGCAACGCCCGCAGGACGCCGGCGAGCAGCGGGCGGTCGGGTGGCAGCAACTCGGTGGTGACGAGATAGGTCGTGCCCCAGGCCGCAGGGGCCAGGGCAGTCACGAGAACAACGGGCATCGTCCCGCCCGGCGGCAAGAACGGGGTCACCTCGACTCGCCCAGAAACGCTGCTCATTGCCTTTTTCCTTTCGGACAATTAACTTGTCAACAAGATAGATCGGAGAAAGCAATGCGTCAAGATATTTTGCGTCGAGATACTTCGCGGGCAAGCTCGTGGCTGACGCCGTGGATGCGATCGTCGACGAGTGGCGCCGCGAGCGGCCAGAGCTCGACCCGTCGGCCAAGCACATCACGGGGCGAATCGTGCGCCTGGCCTCCTTGTTCCAGCAGTCGTACGGCGATGCGTTCGCCGAGATCGGGCTCCAGAACGGCGACTATGGAGTCCTCGCCGCCCTCCGGCGAGCCGGAGCGCCGTTCCAGCTCACCCCGACTGACCTGGCCAGACACCGAATGATGACCTCGGGAGGCATGACCGCAGCCATCGATCGACTCGAACGCAAGGGTCTCGTGTCACGGCTCCCGAACCCGAACGATCGCCGCGGCAACCTCGTCAAACTGACCGACGACGGACGCCGAATCGTCGACGCGGCGATGAACGTGCACGCCGACGTCGAGCATCGCCTCGTCGCCGGCCTCGACGAGCACGAATGCGAGGCGCTCCAGCAACTGCTGCGCAAGTTGCTGACGAGCGTCGACAGCGTCTGACGCTGGTCGTTTGGCTCATCTCCGACCTGTTATCGACCGATACAGGTGCATGCCCCTGATCGTGCGCGCCAACGGAGCGGCGCCGCCACTCAGATCAGCCCGGCCGGTCCAGGTTTCGTCGCGCGGCGTGTGCGCCGTGATCGTTGCAGTGTTGTGCGTCATCCACGTGATCCAGCCCGACGGCTGGGTGGGACAGTTCACCTATTTGACGGTCACCATCGGTGCCAGTGTGGTCGCCTGGCTCAGCGTCCGCCGCGGCGGTGCATCGAGCCGGGTCTGGCTGGCAATCGGGATCAGCGCATCGGCGTTGGGTGATGTCCTGTACGAGGCCTACGTCGCCGTCAAGGACACCGTTCCCGATGTGTCGATCGCCGACGCGCCGTGGATCGCGTCGTACCTCGCCGTTGGCGTCGGCATGCTCCAGTTGCTGCGCCGTGGCCACCGCCGCAGCCGCCGCGACATCGACGGTCTGATCGACATGGCGGTGATCGCCCTCATCGCGGTGCTCATCCTGTGGCAGTTCTGGATCTCAGCGAGCGTCAGCGACACAAGCGTGCCGTTGTTCGTGCGGAGCGTCTGGGCGTCGTACCCGATCCTCGACGCGATTCTCCTCGCGGTCGTGCTCAGGACGCTCCTCCAGCTCCGATCGAGTTCGACGATGGGGATGCTTCTCGCCGGCGGCGCGGTCTGTTGGCTGATCTCCGACTTCACGTTCATGATCGCCGCCCCCGAGGGATTCGTCAGCGTCGTGCTCGACGTCGGGTGGATGGCCGGGGCCGCCCTGTTGGCCGCCGGGTGCCGCCGAGTTCCGGACCCCGCGACCGACGAGATCGAAGACGATCTCGATGAGTACCGGCGGCAGACCGGGCAGGCAGGCGTCGCGTTGGCGATCGCGCCACTTCTCGTTCCGGGGTTCATCGAATGGGCGGCGTATGTCCAGGGCCGCGACGCCAACCCGCTGCCGCTTCTCGCAGCCACGTGCGTGTTCGTCGCCCTCGCCGGTGCCAGGGGTCTGCGACTCATCCGCCTCCGCGACCACGCCCAAGAGCATCTGGCGTCGAGTGAGCGCCTGTACCGCGCCCTTGCCGCGAACTCGTCCGACGCCGTGCTCGTCCTCGATGCCGACGGAGTCGTCACGAACGACGCGCCGAACCTCGCCACGCTGCTCGGCTATCCAGGCGAGCGGACCCGCGGCTATCGCGCGTTCGACTTCCTGTCGGCCGACGACGTGGGGTCCCGAACGCTGTTCGACCAGGCCCTGCTCGCGCCGGGGGTGACCCTGTCGGGCGAGGCGCGCACCACCCACGCCAACGGCGCCGACATGTGGCTGTCGACCAGGGCGGTCAACCTCCTCCACCAGCCCGACGTCCGAGGCATCGTCGTCAACCTGCACGACATCACCGACCGCAAGCTGGCCGAGGAAGAGCTGGCGCACCAGGCCTTCCATGACTCGCTCACCGGACTCGCCAACCGGGCACTGTTCCGGGACAGGGTCGAGCACGCGTTGAGTCGCCGAGCCCGCACCGGGGCCGATCCGGCCGTGATCTTCATCGACCTCGACGGATTCAAGAACGTCAACGACGGACTCGGCCACGAGGCCGGCGACAGCCTCCTGCGCGAGATCGCGCTGCGCATCCTGGGCGTCGCGCGATCGGGCGACACGGTCGCACGACTCGGCGGTGACGAGTTCGCCGTACTCGTCGAGCAGTCCTCCCGCGGGATGGTCGAGGCCGAAGCAATCGCTGAGCGCGTGCTGCAGAGCCTCACGGCGCCGGTGACACTCGGCGACCACGACGTCACCGTGTCGGCCAGCATCGGCATCGCACACGCCGACGCGGAGTCGAACGCCACCTCGCTGCTCCGCGACGCGGACGTTGCGATGTACCAGGCCAAGACGACCGGCAAGGCGTGTTGGGTCATCTACGAACCGACCATGCGGGCCGCCGCCGTCCAGCGCCTCCAGCTCGAGAACGAGCTCGCCCACGCCCTCGAGCGAGACCAGTTCAAGCTCGTGTACCAGCCGGTCGTCGAGCTCGAAACCAACCGCATCGTCGGATTCGAGGCACTCCTCCGTTGGGAACATCCCGAGCTCGGTGCGGTCATGCCGGACGAGTTCATCCCGCTCGCCGAGGACAACGGCATGATCATCCCGATCGGACGCTGGGTGCTGAACACCGCGTGCCACAACGCGGCACGGTGGCTCGCCGATCATCCTGGCCAGCTGACCATCGCGGTGAACCTCTCCGCCCGCCAACTGGCGTCGTCCGAGTTGTTCCACCACGTGCAGGACGCGTTGCAGGCCGCCGGGCTCGACCCCTCGGCGCTCGTGCTCGAGATGACCGAGACGGCCCTCGTGCAAGATCCGATTCTCGCCGCCGCACGGCTCCACCAACTGCGCACCCTCGGTGTGCGTCTCGCGATCGACGACTTCGGGACCGGCTACTCGTCATTGAGCTACCTGCGGCAGTTCCCCGTCGACATTCTGAAGATCGACCGCTCGTTCATCAACACCATCACCGACCGCGACAAGGTCCCGGCGATCGTCCGCGGGCTCCTCGAGCTGGCCCGTACTCTCGAGCTCGAGACGATCGCCGAGGGCATCGAGACCGACGTCCAGCTCGACCAGCTCCGCGAGCAGCGCTGTGAGCTCGGGCAGGGCTATCTCTTCGCCAGGCCGCTCCCGTTGGAACACGCCGAAGCACTCCTCGAGACGATGGCGACGCCGTTGCGGTAACGGCGAGCTCGCATCTCCCCGCTCCCGCCGTCTCAGCTCGCTCGACCTCGACCAGAGGTCGAGAGTTCGTGCCCTGCCGCGGACATCGTCAGTGAATGTACTGATGACAGCCTCCTGACACCTCCATACCGTCGGCGGGGGCGTCGGCACGCCCGACGCGACTGACGAACCCGCGACCTATCCGGCGCCGCAGTCCGTCCCGGCCCGATCATGGCGGACCCGCCGCACGTGCTGTCGGTCGTTAGGCGGTCTCCGGTGGCCGCCGAGTCGGTCCGCTCGGAGCGCGATCGCCGATCTTGGCGCGTCCTGCCGGCGCCGACCCGGCGCCAGCCGGTGCGGTTGATGGTGGTGCCGTGGAAGTGTCGGGCGCCGTCTGGCCGGTGGATGGTGATCACCCGGTGTTTGTCGAGGGTGATGCGCCAGCGTCCTTCGTGGACCAGATGGTGATGTTTGCGAGCACAACGGGCAGCAGATTGTCGAGATCGGTGGTTCCGAATCGGAGCCATTCGATGACGTGGTGGATGTCGCACCGGTCGAACACCACGTCGCAGCCGGGGTAGCCGCAGGTGCGGTACATCGCCCGTAACGCCCGCCGCTGCGCCCGGTTCGCGACCCGCTGCTCGCGGCCACAGTTCAAGGCTTCGCCGGCGCCGTTGAGCACGATCGGCACGATCGCCGCCTCGCACGCCAAACGGCGCACCGTCTCGGGTGGCAGTGGGATCCCATCGGCGGTCTCACACACCGACACGTTCGTGGAGGCCGTTGAGCATCGTGGCGTAGTCGATGTGGACACAGATCTCCGGCACCCGCCGCTCCCCGGACCGTTCCCCAGACACCGCCGACGACCACGGCGTCGGCCAACAACACATCGATCGGGGTGCCGGCGTTGCCGTCGGCCTGTTTGATGGACGGCCAACTGGGCGTCGATCGCCGACCACAACTTGGCGTCCCGTTCCGGATCCAGGGTGAGGTGGGTGTGGTGCATCCCGGATGCCTTGTCGACCCAGCGTCGCACCGACACCGCCGCTTTCTGCCTGTCGAGTTCGGACTCGCCTTCGTCACCGGCGAGTCGTTTGCCGCAGCAGCCGGCAGCGACGCTCGAACACCCCCACCGGCTCCACGCGGGCGAACCCCAACAAGGCGTCCTGCAACTCGCCGAGACGTTCCCGCCCGGCGTCATCCAACCCCTTGGCCACGTTGGCAACCGCGTCCACATGGCTCGACGACACATCGCCGGCAGCCAGCGCTGCTTCGAAGCCGGGCATCTGCTCGCACACCTCAGACCGATCCGACGCCGCTTTCGTCTCCCGCGTCGAGCGTCTGCCGTATCCGGTCAACACCTCAGCCGCTGACTCCGAGCGACCCTCGGCGGCCAATTCGCGCGACCGGCGGGCGATCGCCACATCGACCGCATCGACCCAACCCCGCACCCGCTGCGCCAACCTCACCGCCCCCGCCAAACCAGCCCGGTCACACCCAGCCACATCGACCGCCAACAACCCGGCGATCGCCTCGCCGACACCACGATCATCCATCACACCAACCCCTCTCGATCCACACGATCAACCAGGGGGAAGCCGGACACCAACCACCCTAAACAAGGGGTGTCACAACGCTCGTGAGCAGGGATTATTCGGTCAACCACGAGGGTCACGCCGCGCGCAAGGCCGCGGGCTCGCGGGCGAGCCGTGCGAGCGGATTCGTGGCCCCTTCGACGAGTGGCTCGGCTGGCTCCCCGACGGCGCACAAGGTCACGACGAACGACCACCAGTAGAGTTGTTGAACCGATTCAAACCAGCAACCTAGGAGACATCTCGGTGCGGGAAGGCCCCACTGGCATCAAGCAGGTCGCGGCCCATGCCGGAGTCTCGGTGGGCACCGTGTCCAACGTCTTGAACCGCCCCGACATGGTCAGCGAACCGACGCGCCGCAAGGTGCTGCGAGCGATCGAGGAGCTCGGCTTCGTCCGCAACGAGTCCGGGCGGCAGCTGCGGGCGGGACACAGCCGCACCGTCGCCTACGTCGTGCTCGATGCGTCGAACCCCTTCTTCACCGACGTGGCCAAGGGCATCGAACAGGTCGCCCGCGCGGCCGGCGTGGCGCTGTACATCTGCAACAGCGACGGAGATCCAGCACGTGAAGCGGACTACCTCGATCTCCTCCTCGAACAGCGTGTGCGCGGCATCCTGATCACCCCCGTCACCCAGGAGACGTCTCAGCTCGCCGTCCATGCGCGCCGCGGCATGCCGGTCGTCCTCGTCGACCGCAGTCCCAACGCGGCGTGGTGCAGCGTCGGCGTCGACGACGTGGAAGGTGGCGAACTCGCCGTCACCCATCTGTGCGAGCAGGGCCATCAGCGCATCGCGTTCGTCGGTGGTCCGATGCAGACCGTGCAGGTTGCCGATCGCCTCGAGGGGTCGCGCCGGGCGCTGGCGGCCCTCGGGCGTCCGGCCGAATCGCTGTCGGTGATCGAGACGACGACCCTCAACGTGGCCGAAGGCCGGCGCGCCGGCGAACGACTCAGCGGACTGCCGCGAGCACGTCGCCCCACGGCGGCGTTCTGTGCCAACGACCTGGTCGCGCTCGGGCTGCTCCAGCAGATGACGGTGATGGGCGTCGACGTTCCAGGTGAGCTGGCGATCGTGGGCTACGACGACATCGAGTTCGCCGGTGCGGCGGCCGTGCCGCTCAGCTCGGTGCGTCAGCCGCGCGAGCTGCTCGGCCGCACGGCTGCCGATCTGCTGCTGGCCGAGAGCGCGGCGGGTACCGACCACGTCCATCAACAGGTCGTGTTCAGACCCGAGCTCGTCGTCCGCGCGTCCTCGATCACGAGAAGCGAACTGTCTGCTTCAGATGACCGAATCGGCAATCTGAAGCAGACAGAACCGGAAGGGTTAGGAGATCCGGGACGGCGAGGGCGGGCCAGTCGAGGGTCTGGCGTGGGGGGACCTCGACGAGGTCCAGCGCGCGCTCGACGAGCCGGCGTCCCTCGGCCAGGTCGGCGAGCGCACCACTGGCGATCGCCTGCACGATCGCGTTGCCGGCGACCGTGGCCTCGGCCGGTCCGGCGATCACAGGACGCCCGCACGCGCTCGCGCAGAGCTCGCGCAGCAGCGGGATCGACGAGCCGCCCCCGACGAGATGGATCACGTCGGCCTCGAAGCCGGCGACGCGCTCGATGGTGGCCACCGTCGTGCGCCATGTCAGGGCGAGCGAATCGAGGATCGTCCGCGTCAACTCTTCGGGCGACTCCGGGACCGGCTGGCCGGTCTCGCGGCAGTAGTCGGCGATTCGTGCCGGCATGTCACCCGGCGCGGCGAAGCGCGGATCGTCGGGATCGATCACGCTGCGGCCGCCGGGTACGGCGCCGGCAGCGGCGGTGAGCTCGGCGGCCGTGGTGGGGCGCCCCTGCGCGGCCCATGTCCGCCTGCACTCCTCGAGGAGCCAGAGCCCGGTCACGTTCTTGAGCAGCCGCACCGTGCCGTTCACGCCCAGCTCGTTGGTGACGTTCGCGTGCAACGCCTCGCTCGACGTGTTCGGGGCCGCGACCTCGCAACCGACGAGCGACCACGTGCCGCACGAGATGTAGACACCCCGACGGTCGGGGCGCAGCGGCACGCCGGCAACCGCGCTCGCCGTGTCGTGGCTGGCGGCCGCGATCACCGGCAGGCCGTCGACGTCGCCGCCGATGCCTCGCACCGTGCCGAGCTCGGCGCCCGGTTCGTGCAGCACCGGCAACATGTCACGACGGAGCCCGAGCTCCGCGACCAACTCGTCGCTCCACGACCGGGTGCCCGCGTCGAGCAACTGGGTCGTGCTGGCGTTGGTGATGTCGTTCGTCGTACTGCCGCAGAGGGCTGTGGTTCACGAGGTCAGGAACCATCAACAGCGCGTGCGCGCCTGCGTACTCGACGGTGTCGCGGGCGGCGACGAGTTGGTACGCCGTGTTGAACGGAAGGAACTGGATGCCGGTGATGCCGTAGATGCGCTCGCGACCGACGCGCTCGCACACCGCGTCCATCACGCCGTCCGTGCGCGCCGAGCGGTACGCGTGCACAGGGCCGACGCGCCGCCCGCCACTGTCGAGCAGGCCGTAGTCGACAGCCCACGAGTCGACCGCGACCGACTCGGCGCGTTGCCGTGTCGCCGCGTCCGCGAGCCCGCTGGTCACGTCGTCCAGCACGGCATCGAAATCCCACGTCAGCTCGCCGTCGGGTCCGGCAATGGCGACGGTCGGGAATCGACGCACGACGTCGAGCTCGAATCCGTCCCGATCGACACGGACGTTGACGACGCGCCCGCTCGTGGCTCCGAGGTCGACGGCGACGAAGGTCGGCACGGATCAGCGCAGGAACGCGGCGGCAACGCCGGCATCCACGGGAATGTGCAGCCCGGTCGTCAACGACAGCTCCCCCGCGGTCAGTGCGAACACCGCCGCCGCCACATGCTCGGGAAGCACCTCGCGCTTCAACAACGTGCGCTGCGCGTAGAAGGCGCCGAGTTCCTCCTCTGGCACGCCGTAGACCGCGGCGCGTTGGGCGCCCCATCCCTTGGCGAAGATCCCCGAGCCGCGCACGACACCATCGGGGTTGATGCCGTTGACACGGATGCCGTGCTCGCCGAGCTCGGCGGCCAGGAGCCTGACCTGGTGGGCCTGGTCGGCCTTGGCGGCGCCGTAGGCGACGTTGTTCGGCCCGGCGAAGAACGCGTTCTTGCTCGAGATGTAGACGATGTCGCCGCCCATGCCCTGGTCGATCATCGCCCGGGTGGCCTCGCGAGCGACGAGGAAGGAGCCCTTGGCCATCACGTCGTGCTGAATGTCCCAGTCGCTCTCGGTCGTGTCGAGCAAGGCCTTCGAGATCGACAGACCTGCGTTGTTGACGACGAGGTCGACACCCCCGAACGCGAGGGCCGTGGCGGCGATCGCGTCGGCGACCTGTTCGGAATCCGTCACATCGACCGCGACGGGAACCGCGACGTCCGAGGATCCGATCTGCGCCGCGACCGTTGCAGCTGATCCCGCATCGACGTCGGCCACCACGACACAGGCGCCCTCCGCGGCCAGGCGGTGGGCGATGGCTCGGCCGATGCCGGATCCGGCACCCGTGACGAACGCGATCCGGCCGGCAAGCGGCTTCGGCTTCGGCAGCCGCTGCAACTTCGCCTCCTCGAGGCCCCAGTACTCGATGCGAAACTTCTCCGCCTCGGGGATCGGGGCGTAGGTCGACACGGACTCGGCGCCGCGCATCACGTTGATGGCGTTGACGTAGAACTCGGAGGCGACCCGCGCGGTCTGCTTGTTGGCGCCGAACGAGAACATGCCGACTCCCGGGACGAGCACGATGGCGGGGTCAGCACCGCGCATCGCGGGCGAACCCGCCTCGGCATGGCGCTCGTAGTAGGCGCGGTAGTCGTCGCGATAGGCCTGGTGGAGCTCACGCAAACGCGCCACCGCCTCATCGAGGGGTGCCGTGGCGGGAAGATCGAGGACGAGTGGGCGGACCTTGGTGCGGAGGAAGTGGTCGGGGCACGACGTTCCAAGACCAGCCAGGCGCGCCAGCTTCTCGCGGGCGCAGAAATCGAGCACCGCGGCGGCATCGGTGAAATGGCCGACCTGCACGTGGTCGGTCGACGCCAACCCGCGGATGACCGGAGCGAGCGCGGCAGCACGCGCTCGACGCGCGATCGTCGGGGAGTGGTTCGAATCCGGTGACGACCGGTCCGAACGGCTCGGGGTCGCCCCGAGTGGCCAGGAACGCTTCGGCGGTGCGGATGATCTCGAGCGAGTTCGCCTCGCACGCATCGCTCGTGTCTCCCCATGCGGTGATGCCGTGGCCGCCGAGGATGACGCCGATCGCTTCGGGGTTGGCCGTGTGCACGGCCGCGATCTCGAGGCCGAGCTGGAATCCCGGGCGCCGCCACGGCACCCATACGACGCGATCACCGAAGCACTCCTTGGTCAGAGCCTCGCCGTCGGTCGCCGTCGCCAGCGCGATCCCGGAGTCCGGATGGAGGTGATCGACGTGGGCGGTGTCGACGAGGCCGTGCATGGCCGTGTCGATCGACGGTGCTGCGCCGCCGCGTCCGTGCAGGCAGTAGTCGAAGGCGGCGACCATCTCGTCTTCTCGATCGACGCCGGGATAGACGTCGGCCAGCGCGCGGACGCGATCGAGCCGGAGCACGGCGAGACCTTCCTTCGTCAACGTACCGAGGTCGCCGCCGGAGCCCTTCACCCACAACAGCTCGACCGGTCGATCGGTGACGGGATCGATCTCCTCACCCTTCGCCGAGGTGTTCCCGCCGGCGTAGTTCGTGTTGCGGGGATCGGAGCCGAGCCGGTTCGACCGCGCGATCAACTGCTCGACAACGCTCACGCGCCCCAGCCTGCCTGGGTGCCGCCGACGCGTTCTTCGCACACCCTCTCGTAGTACCCGGAGCGGTGATACGCAGCCACCGGGTCGGGGTCGAGGCCCATGTCGGTCCGCAGCTCTCCGAGGAGCGGCCGGACGTCGGTCGCGTAGGCGTCCATCAACACCGCGTTGGCGCCGAGCACGTCGCCGGCCGCCTGTGCACCGGCGAGCGCATCGGTGTCGACGAGCAGTGCCTTGGCCGTCGCCTCCTGGACGTTCATCACCGAGCGGATCTGACCCGCGATCTTCGGCTCGATGTTGTGGCACTGGTCGAGCATGAACGCCACCCCTGTGCTCGGGTCGAGCCCGCCACCCCGGCGAACCTCCCACATGATGCGGAACAGCTGGAACGGGTCGGCCGCGCCGGCCATCAGGTCGTCGTCGGCGTAGAAGCGGGAGTTGAAGTCGAAGCCGCCGAGCTTTCCCGCCCGCAACAGCAAGGCCACGATGAACTCGATGTTCGTGCCCGGCGCGTGGTGCCCGGTGTCGATCACGACCTGCGCCTTCGGCCCGAGGGCGATGCAGTGGGCGTACGCCGTGCCCCAGTCGGGCACATCCATCGTGTAGAACGCGGGCTCGAAGAGCTTGTACTCGAGCAGGAAGCGCTGATCGTCGCCGAGTCGTGCGTAGACCTCGGCCAGTGCCTCGGCGAGACGATCCTGACGGGCGACGATGTCGTCCTGGCCGGGATAGTTGGTGCCATCGGAGAACCACAGCTTGAGGTCGCGCGACCCGGTTGCATCCATGATGTCGACGCAGTCGAGCAGGTGGTCGGTGGCCTTGCGCCGGATCCGGGGGTCGGGGTTGGTCACCGATCCGAGCATGTAGTCGTCGTCCTGGAACACGTTCGAGTTGATGACGCCGATGCGGACACCCTGGTCGGCCGCGTGCTTGGCGAGGTCGCCGTAGTCATCGACGCGATCCCACGGGATGTGCAGCGCCACGCTCGGCGCCACGCCGGTGAACCGGTGCACCTGCGCCGCGTCGGCGATCTTCTCGTACGGGTCGCGCGGCACTCCCTTCTGCGCGAACACCTTGAATCGTGTCCCGGAGTTGCCGAACGCCCACGACGGCAGCTCGATGCTGAGATCGCGGACACCGGCTGCCACGTCTGGATGGATTGTCATTTGCGTGCTCTCCTCGTCATCGCGCCTCATCGGCGCCGCAGCTCAGGCATAGGTGGAACACCTCATCAAGCAAGGTGGAAGACCTCGTCGAGCTCCCGCATCTGCTGGTCGGCCGGCGCATCGCCGGTCGCGAAGTAAGGGCCCATCAACGCCTGCCAGCGCTCGTTGACGGGTTCGTTCTGCATCGCCGCGATGGCATCGCGCAACGTTCCGGTCGTCTCGAAGTAACCGAACAAGGTGCCGTCGTCGTCGAGGAACAATGAGTAATTCTGCCAACCGCTGCGCCGAAGTGCGTCGAGCATGTCCGGCCACACGGCGGCGTGGTGCGATCGGTATTCGTCGAGCCGGTCCGGAAGCACCTGCAACCGGAAGCCGACACGAGTGAGGTTGGTCTGGTTGTTCATCGGTGGTTCCCGACTCGGGACGTGGAACCCGCGCGAGGCGGGTTCCACGTCCCGAACGTGAGTGTGGTCAGCCGACGTTGGTTTCGTCGTAGACGGTGAACGGCCCCATCACGATCCGCAGCCCGGCGTCGCGCGTCGGGTCCTTCTCGATCGTGTAGTCGCCCATGCGGCCGGCGGTGAACGTGGCTCCTTCCTCGGCGACGAACTCACCCGTCGCCAAGCCGTGCGCGGCGTAGAACGTGGTGTACCCGAGATCGACGAAGCTCCAGAGCGCGAACTGCGGTGCGCAGCCGTTCTCCGTGTACGAGCGCATCTCGTCGGGCAGTCCCAGACCGGACACCTTCACCGTCTCGCACAGACCTTCGTCCTGCATCGCCTTCGCCGCCGCCGCGATGCCGACGGTCGTCGGCGCCATGATCAGCTTCAGGTCAGGATGGGCGTCGATCAGGGCGAGCGCCTGGTTGTACGACTCGTCGGCGTCGTCGTTGCCGTACACCGTGTCGACGAGCTCGAGCGACGCGTATTCAGGCTCGGCGAGCACCTCTTCCAGCGACGCGATCCAGGCGTTCTGGTTGGCCGCGTCCGGGGAAGCCGACAGGATCGCGAACTCGCCACCCTCGTCGCCGAGGATCGACACGGCCATGTCGGCCATCACGGTGCCGGTCTCGTCGAAGTCGACCTGGGCCACGAACAGGCTCTCGCCCGCGCCCGAAGGGATCGGCGAGTCCCAGCTGACGACGACGATGCCAGCGTCAGCCGCGGCCTCGACCGCCGGCTCGATCTGATCGCCGGCGTTGTTCGACACCATGATCGCGTCGACACCCTGGGTCACCGCGTTGGTGACGAACTCGACCTGACCGGTGCTGTCAGAACACGACGCCGGCGCGACGAACTCGGCCTCGGCGACGCCGAGCTCGCCGGCAGCCTCGATGGCCCCCTCGTTGGCTTGGTCGAACACGGCGATGCCGGTGCACTTCGGCAGCAGGATGCTGGCGAAATCACCCGCCGGCGCGTCGGTCCCGTCCGGCGCGTCGGTTGCATCCGGCGCGTCGGTCGCAGCCGGGGCGTCGGTCGCAGCGGGGGCGTCCGTCGCAGCGGGCGCGTCCGTCGCGGCGGGTGCGTCGGTCGCGGCCGGCGCACTCGTGTCGCTGGATTCCTCGTCGTCGTCGCCGCAACCGGCGGCGATGAGGGCGATCGCTGCCACGAGGGCGGCGGTCGTTCTGGTGAGCTTCATTGGTTCTCCTCCTGTTGTTCACTGAACTCTTGGTTGTTGAGATCGTTGGTGCGGTTCACGGGCCCGCCACCGCGTTCGGTTCCGGCGGGAGATGCATGCCGGCGGGGACGCGCGTCGCCGGACCGCGGCGTCGGGCGCCGAGCCACTCGATGAGGTTCTGCGCGAGCACCGAGCAGATGAGGATCGCTCCGGTCACTCCGGTCTGGGTGTTGCCGCCGACGTTGGCGAGACCGAATCCGTTGCGGAGGTTCAGCACGATGAGGATGGCGAGCACGACGCCGCTCATGCGGCCCGATCCGCCGAAGATGCTGACGCCGCCGAGCAGGACGATGGTGATGATCTCGAGCTCGAAGCCGTTGGCCATGTCGCCACGCACCGTGCCGAGCCGGGCGGCGAAGAGAACTCCGGCGAGACCGGCCACCGTGGACGACACCGTGAACAGGACGAGGCGGTTCCGGCCGACGTCGATTCCCGAGTAGCGCGCAACCTCGGCGTTGTCGCCGATCACGTAGAGCACGCGGCCGGCGGCGGATCGGTGCAGGATCACCCATCCGACGACGACCATCGCGAAGAAGATCAGCAACGCGAGGGGCAGGGGTCCGAGGATGCTGTCCTGGCCGATGCGATCGAACCATTCGGGGTAGCCGCCGATGGAGCGGTCCTCGACGAGGACACGCGCCGCACCGCGCCATCCGATGAGGCCGGCCAGCGTGACGACGAGCGATGGCAGACCCAGCTTGGCAACGCACCACCCGTGGATGAGACCGGCGACGGCGGCTGCACAAAGCGCCGCCAGCACCGCCAGCGGGAGGGCGACATGGTGTTCGTGCAAGGCAGCCAGCACGCTGGCCGACCACGCCATGACGGATGCGACCGAGAGATCGATCTCGCCGGAGATGATGACGAACGTCATCGTCACCACCACGATCGCCTTTTCGATGTGCAGCTGGAAGAGATTGACGAAGTTGTCGACCCCGAGGTAACCGCTCGACTCGGAGATGTTGAAGATGATCGTTCCCAGCAGGATCACGCCGAGCAGGAGCTCCCAGGTGTAACGGCGTGCCCAGTCAGCCATCGCCGCCCCCTCGGGGCTCGGCGAGGGCCTCGGTTCGAGCCGATGCGCACGCAGCCGTCGACCGACGACGATGTCGAGCGTGACGGCCAGGAGGATCAGCGCGCCGAGGATCGCGTCGCGCCAGAACTCGCTGATCTGCTCGACCCGCACGAGGCTCTGATCGAGGACGGCGATCAGCACTGCGCCGAGGAACGCGCCCATGATCGTGCCCGAGCCTCCGAGCGTGCTCACCCCACCGACGACGGCGGCCGCGATCGCGGCGAGCTCGAGCCCGGAGCCGGCGGTGACATTGATGGTGCCGAACCGTCCGACGTACAAGAAGCCGGCGAGCCCCGCCAGTGCGCCGCAGGCGACGAAGGCGGCGATCTTGAGGCGGCGGTCGTTGAGTCCGGCCTGGCGCGCCGCGTCCGGGTTGGACCCGAGCGCGTAGAGGTGACGGCCGCCTCGCGTGAACTGCAGGGTGAGATGCAATGCCACGACGATGACCACCGCGATCACGAACATCGTGCGCACCTCGTAGCCGATGATGGTGAACACGGTGCTGCGAGGGAGGTCGACCAGCCATGCCGGCAGCGAGCCGGTGGCGATGGTCTGCCCGCCCGCGTGGCTGGTCAACACGCTGCGAAAGATCGACAGCGTTCCGAGGGTGACGATGATCGACGGCACCCTGGCGAACGCCACCAACACCCCGTTGATCAGCCCGAGGCCGGCCCCGATCGCCATCGCGACACCGACCGCGACGACCGACGGAAGGTCTGGGTTGTTCGCCAGCATCTCCGCGGTGAGGTACGCGGCGACGCCGACGGTGGAGCCCACCGAGAGATCGATGTTGCGCGTGATGATCACGAGCGACTCGCCGGCCGCGAGCAACGCCGTGATGGAGACCGCGATGAGGAGACGGCTCACGAATCGAGCGCTCAGGTAATCGTCGATGACGACGTTGAACAGCAGGATCGTGGCCACCAACACGGCGACGAGCGAGAGTCCCTTCACCCGCTCCGGCCGCAGCCACGCGCGGCGTACCGCGCGCCGTTGCGTCGGCGCGACCACGGCGACAGGTGAGGCGTTGCTCACGCGACTCCGACCGCGGCCTTCATGATCCGTTCCTGCTCGAGATCGGCTCCCTCGAAGATCCCCATCTGGTGGCCCTCGCGCATGACGAGCACGCGGTCGCTCATGGCCAGGACCTCGGGGAGGTCGGATGAGATCAGGATGACCGCGACCCCGGACGCCGACAGCTCGCCGATGAGCTCGTGGACGTCGGCCTTGGCTCCCACGTCGATGCCGCGGGTCGGTTCGTCGAGGACGAGAACCGATGGCTTGACGTCGAGCCACTTGGCGAGCATGACCTTTTGTTGGTTGCCACCCGAGAGGTTGCCGACAGGGGCCGACAGGGATGCGGTGCGGATGCCCAGGCGCTGGCGATAGCTGTCGGCGGTGCGTCGTTCCGCGGCGCGGTCGACCAGTCGCCAGCGGGACACGAACCGTCGCAGCCCGGCCAGCGTGATGTTGGTCGTCACGGATTGCGGCAGCGACAGTCCGAGACGGCGCCGGTCCTCGGACACGTAGGCGATCCCGTGATCCATGGCCGTGCGCGGGCTGTCGATCTGCACGGCCACGTCACCGCGCCGGACGATCCCGCTGTCGGCCGGCCATACACCGAACAACGCCTCGGCGATCTCGGTGCGTCCCGACCCGACGAGGCCGGCGAAACCGAGCACTTCGCCCTCGCGCACTTCGAAGTTCACGTCCTCGAACGCACCGCGTCGACCGAATCCTTCGACACTGAGGGCGACCGCGCCGGGAGTATGAGCCGTGCGGTGGAAGAAATCGGCGAGCTCGCGGCCGACCATGTCGCGGATGAGCGTCGTTTCGGTGACCTCGGACGTTGCGTTCGTGGAGATGTGCTGACCATCGCGGAGCACGGTGATCCGGTCACTGAGCTCGAACACCTCGTCGAGGCGATGAGTCACGAACAGCACGGCGACGCCCGATGCCGTCAGACGCCGAACCTGCCGGAACAAGCGCTGCACCTCGTGCGCCGACAGTGCGGCGGTCGGTTCGTCCATGATCAGCACACGGACGTCGCGCGACATCGCCTTCGCGATCTCGACCGCCTGCTGGGCACCGACGCTGAGTTGCGAGGCGAGCGAGCGAGGATCGATGTCGACCTCGAGTTGGCGGAGGATCTCGGCGGCCCGCCGATGCATGTCGCGCCACCGCACGAACCGGCCGCCGCCGCTGTTCATGAAGATGTTCTCCGAGACGCTCAGGTCGGGGAACACCAGCGGCTCCTGGTAGATGCAGGCGATGCCGAGCGCCTGCGCGTCAGCCGCGCTGCGCAGCTCCACGACGTCACCCTCGACGCTGACGCTTCCCTGATCGGGTCGGTACAGCCCGGTGATGATCTTGATCAGCGTCGACTTGCCGGCGCCGTTCTCACCGACGAGGGCGTGCACCTCGCCGGCCCGCAGGTCGATCGTGACCCCGCGCAACGCGTGGGTGGAACCGAAGCTCTTCGACACCTCGGCGACGGACAGCAGCGTTTGGCCTGCCGGCACACCCCCATCCAACACGCTGCCCCCTCTTGCGGCCAAGTCTCTCGCGGCTCAGCATGACGCCGATTTGAATCGTTTCAGACGATAGACCATCGATCGGCACACGTCAACACGCGTCCAGGATGAATCGACTCACGCCGTTCTGTCCGCGCCAGATGACGCCGCGGGCCGTCCGAAGCAGACGATCGCGCGGCGGTCAGGTCGTGGCGTAGGGCGTCGCTGGATGGGGGTTGGCGAATCGCATGTGGAGCGCGATCGCGCCCGCCGACACGGCGGCGTAGCCACACCACAGCGAGGCGAACCCGTCGAGCGTGAGCCAGACGAGCAGCGCGACGGCGACGAGATTGGCGAAGCCGAAGATCGCGATGTGCCGGTAGCCGGAGAACAACAACGCCCCGCACACGGCCACGACGTACAACGCCACGACGACACCACCGTGGCTCATGCGCACGACGTACTCGAGGTGGTACGGATGCTCGACGACCTCGATCGGAGACCGAAGCATGGCCGCGAGCAGCACCGCGGTGACGCCGGCGCCCAGCGCCACAAAGGGAACCATGCGCCATCGCCGGCCGGCGGTCGGTTCGATGGCGAGGACGGCGAGCGGTACGAACATCGGTAAGACGACGAACGCGATCAGCAGGTAGGCCCACAGCGCGACACGTTCGACGGCGTGGGGTACTTCCCCGCGAACACCCCACCACACGAATGCCTCGACGATCTGGTGCGCACCGAGGAGCAGCGGTAGCGATGCGAGCAGGAGGTAGCTGCCGCGACCTCGCCGGTGGCGGAAGGCGTCGACGCCGATCGCGCCCACCACGATCCCACCGACGACGTCAGCTTGCGGCGAGAAGCACACACCACACCGGAGCCTCCATGGCGACCGTCCCCCCTCGCATGAGAATCACCGGAGGTAGCACGGATCGGGTACTGAGACCCTCGCCACTGCGATGTGCGGAGGTTCACCCTAGCGGCGAACATCGAGTCTCGGCCTCGAACGTCAGCGTCGCCGGCGCACGATGAACACCGTTCCGGCGAGGAGCGCCAGCACGCCGGCGACGACCGCGATGATGTCCCAACGTGTGGTGGTCGCTTCACGTGGCGATTCGACGTCCGGCCCGGCCCGATTCGGGTTGACGTCGTCGCCGCCGACGTCGGCACCGCAGAGGCGGTCGGCGGTCGAGGTCGTCGTCGGGTCGTCGTCGTCGCGGCGATGTGGTCGTCGCCGCCGACGAGCTGCTCGACGGTGTCGAAGCCGGAACGACGACGTCCCCCAGCGAACAGTCGGCCGGGGCAACGCCGGCCGCGGTTCGGATGCCGCCGAGGACGTGCTGAAGGAACGCCGGCTCAGCCCATGATTCGTCGGTGTGTCCGAGCGCCGTGTACCAGGCACGTCCGCCGTCGTACTCGTGGCACCATGCGATCGGGTGATCCACCGTCATCTGACTGTCGGGGAGGGTGGACGGATCGACACTCAACAACACGTGCACCCGGTCGCGGGGGTCGTCACGGAAGTCGTACCACTCGTCGAAGCGCTGCCACGTGTCGCCGAGGTGTGAGGTCGACTCGTGCACGTGATCCTCGACCAGCAATGTCGCATCCTGCGGTTCCGGGTGACTGAGGAAGTACGCGCCGACGAGCCCGCCGTACCAGGCCCAGTCGTACTCCGTGTCGGCCGCCGAATGGATCCCGACGTAGCCGCCGCCGTTGCGGATGTACCCCTCGAACGCGGCCTGCTGGTCGGGGTCGAGCACGTCGCCGGTCGTCGACAGGAACACGACCGCGTCGTAGGTGGCGAGCTTCTCGGCGGTGAACGACGCAGCGTCCTCGGTCGGTCGACGGTGAACCCGTTGGCGACGCCGAGCTGCTCGATCGCTTCGAGACCATCGACGATGGAGTTGTGGCGGAATCCGCTGGTCTTGGAGAAGACCAGCACCCTGACCACCGGCGGTGGAGTCGCGACGTCTCCTGGCGCGTTGAGGGCGACCACACCAGCGGACACCGCGCCCACCACCATCCACCTCACCTCGTCAAGGATCGCAGAGTACCGACCGACCGACCGCCTAGCGTGGCGTGTGGGGGTTTCATTCGATTGGCTGACGGGCGAATGCGGGCGGTTCCCGCCCGGCGAGTAGCCACCCCGCGACGGTGGCGGCGACAGGGAGGCCGAAGCAGATCACGGCGAGGTGGACGACCGGCACCGGAGTCAGACTGCTGAGGTCATCGGAGATAGCCGGCGGAGAGGCCGAGGTAGGCCCCGACGGTGCCAAGGAGCGCGCCGAGAACTGCGAGCCCACCGGCCGTCGAGGCGGTCACGGCGCGGCGGATCGTGCTCGTGGCGCCGGTCGCGGTGAGCGTACGGATGTCGCCAGCCGCTTCGGCGCGGATCAGGCCGACGGTCATGGCGAGGACCCCGAGCGCGAGCAGCATTCCGGCGGCGGTCGCTCCCCACCGGAGGGCAATGAGGCTCTCGTGGTCGCGCCGCGCTTCGAGCAGCAGGCCGGCATCGGCAGCCGCTTCTCGAGCGTCTGCGACCTCCGTGCCCTTGATGGATGTGTCCGACTCGACGAGCCAGCCGATCCGCTTCGTCGTCCACCCGCGTTCCCGGAGCGCCTCGGGCGTGATGAACGATGCCGGGAACGACGTGTGGGTCGGGGTCGATCGTGTGGAGACCTGTGGCGGGTACCGGTGGGGTCGACATGTTCGCGAACCAGAGCTCGTCGATTCCGGCGGAGACGACATCGGATGGCCCGGCAGGTGCCGACGTGATGATGTCCGCGTCGACCGTCGCGAGGTCGACCCCGTAGTGGTCGACCAGCGCATCGGACGCGACGTAGACCAGCGCGACATCGAGGTAGCCGATCTCGGTCGGTCGGGCCAACGTGACCGCTCGCGGACCCTCCGGATCGCCGTCGACCGCGGGATCGACCGCGACGTCGAGACCGATCACAGTCGCCTCGCCGAGCTCGATCGCGATCTGATCGACCTCGGCACCCATCGTTTCGAGGTCGACCGCCGTGAGCTCGGGAAGGTACGGGGCGAAGCCTTCATCGTTCGGGTCCTGTGTGTAGAACGGCGAGACGCCCTCGGGCTGGGAGGAGTCGCGTGTCCACACCAGCAGTTGGCGGTCCGAGAGGTTTCCGAGCTCGGCGCTCGCCTCTGCCGCACTGGCGCTCACGACGATCGCCACGGGAATGCCCAGCGCGAGGCTCAGGGCGGCGAGCGCGACACCCGACCGCGCCCGATAGCGGGCGAGGTCGCGCGATGCCAACCGCATCGCGACCGGCAATGCAGCCTGACGACCACCGCTTGGGCCTTGATCGCGACCGGGCTGAGCAGCATGACCCCGACGACGGTCGCACAGACGCCGGCGCTGGTCAGCAGGTCATCCGACTTCTCACTCCAGACGAGCAGGCCGGTGCCGGCGATGATCAGCAGACCCGCCAGCGCGGCCGAGTGGTGCGCCGGCTGCGGCTTCGGGTGGCCGCCCGGACAGCGCACTGGTAATCGGGACTCGGGCGACGGTTCGGGCTGGCCACCATGCGGCGCACGTCGCGGTCACGACGGCCAGCACCATCGCCGTGACGATCAACCACCAAGGGACGTTGAACCGATCGATCCGGAACCCGACCGCATTCTCCATGCGAGGTGCCACCGCGGTCCACGCCACCATACCCATCACCGCGCCGAGCACGGCCCCGACCACACCGACGACTGCGCCGTTGGCCACGACCACGAGTCGCAGGTGCCTCTCCGTCGCCCCGACCGCGGCGAGCATTCCGAGTTGTCGCAGCCGACGTTGCGCCACCGTGATGAAACCCGCCACGGCGACGAGCGCCACGAGCACCAGAACCACCTGGGCGACGCCGAGCACGGCCGCCGCCGCCTGGACGTTCTCGACGTCGCCACGGGTCGTCACGTCGGCGTTCGGGAGGTGGTCGGCACCGAAATCGCGGATCGCGCGGACCTCGTCGAAGACCCCGGTGCCACCGATCAAGATCGTCAATGACTCGACGAGGTCGTCGTGGCCGGGTGCGACGAGAACGAACTCGGAGTTGAGATCGCTCGGATTCTCGATCGTGCCGACAACGGTCCGCAGGTGCCCGTCGAGCCCGAGCTCGTCGCCGACGCCGATCTGCAACATGTCGACGATGCCATCGGTGATCGCGACCTCGTCGACTGCGTTCGGATATCGCCCGCCGCGCAACGCCAGAATCGGCGCGCTGAACGGACCGCCGGGGTCCTGGGCGCGGTACTCGACCGACTCGACGGAGCCGGGCACGGCACGCGACCACCTCGCGATCACGTCGACCGCTCCGAACCGCTCGCCGGCGGCGGAGAGGTCGCCGGGCAACGTGAGCAGATTCGGTTCGTCGACCTCGAAGCGATGATTGGCGGAACCGAATACCGCATTCTCGGGCACCCCGACCGTGTTGTACGCCGCCGCCGACAACGTGATCGCGGCGCCCACCGTGACCGTCAACAATCCGACTACGAGTGCCTGTTGACGCCACTCGCGACGGAACAGCCGCCAGGCCCAACGCACGACGGCCCGACGGGCGGGCGCACCTCCACCGTCCCGGCGGCCGTCTTCGGGGGACGGCGTTGTCGGGGCGGGCGTCGTCGCGTCGCGACGGCATCGCCCGATGTCGTCCGCGACGTCATTCGATCGGCCCGACGGGCGAGCGCGTTGGGCTCGCGTCCGGCGAGCAGCCATCCCGCACCGGCCGCGGCCAGCGGTGTGCCGATGACGATCGCGGCGAGGTGGACGACTGGGACCGGACTCAGCGGCGAGATCGCGCACGTGTCCCGCCATCAGCGCGATGTACGCCCCGCCGGTGCCGAGCACGACGCCGAGGAAGGCGAGCGCTCCGGCCGTGGCGGCGGTCAACATCCGGCGGGTGCCACTGGTGGCACCGGTGGCGGTGAGGGTGCGCACGTCGGCGGCCGCTTCGCTGCGAATCAGCCCCACCGTCATGGCGAGGACGCCGAGCGCGAGCAGCATGCCGACCACGGTCGCCCCGGTGCGCAGCGCCGCCAGACCCTGCTGTTCGTCCCGCGACTCGATCGTCAGCCCGGCGCCCGCGGCGACGTCCCGGGCGGTCGACGAGCTGTTCGCTCGTGAGTGGCCGGCTCGTCTCGACGAGCCACCGACCCGACGGCACCGCCTCCCAGCCCCGTTGGCGGAGGCCGTCCGGGGTGACGAACGATCCCGGGAGTGACGAGTACGAGCTCGGGAGACTCACCGCGTCTCGACCATCTCGGGCTCGGGTCGACGCGAGGAGCTGTCGAGCGCCCAGGATCGCCAACTCGGCGGTCTCGACCGTGAGGATGTCGACGCCCTCGCTCCCGATCCGATCGAGATCGAGTCCAAAGCGATCGAGGACGTCCGGTGTCGCGACGTAGAGCAACGACACATCACTCCATCCGTCTCCCGACCGTTCGGCCAACGAGATCGCCATGCGTCCTTCGAACTCGGCGGTCTGTGGCGCAGCCGGGTCGACGGCGGCGGCGAGCGCGATCACGGTCGATTCGTCGAGGGACGCGACGAGTCGGTCGACCCCGGCCTGCAAGCCGGCGAGATCAACCGCCTCTGGCACGAACGGCCCGTCGATGTCGGCAGCCCGGATCAGGAGTTGCCGGTCCGACAGGTTGCCCGCCGCCGCCGTGTGCTCGGCCCCGGCCGCGATCACGACGATGGCGACAGGGATCCCGAGAGCAAGGCTGATCGCGGCGAGGGCGGCACCGGAGCGGGCCTGGTACCGGCCCAGGTCGCGCAGCGCCAGCCGGGGCGCGATCGGAAATCGCGACGCGCACCCCGCCAGCGCCCGGATCGCGATGGGGCTGAGGAGCAGCACGCCGAGGACGACGGCCACCGTGCCGGCCAAGATGAGCAGCGCGTTGGTCCAATCCATCGACGTCTCGTCCACGACACCGCCCGCGAGGCCCAGGCAGACGACGCCCGCCACGACGAAGCACCGGCCATCGCTGCGGAGCGATGCGCCGGCGTCGGTCGGGGCGGCCGACCGGAGAGGGCCAACACGGTCGGGATGCGCGCCATCGTCCGGGCCGGCCACCACGCCGCGCCCGTCGCAGCCAGCACGGCGAGCGCCATGCCCGCGACGACCAACCACCACGGCACGTTGAACGCGTCGATCCGGTAACCGGCCGCGTTCTCGACCCGTGGCACGACGGCAACCCAACCGGCCACACCGATGATCGCCCCGAGGGTGGCGGCAACTGCACCGGTCACCGTCCCGCTGGCCACCATCACGAGTCGCAGGTGCCGCTCGGTCGCCCCGACCGCGGCGAGCATCCCCAACTGGCGGAGGCGGCGCTGGGCGACCACGACGAAGCTGGCCGCGGCGACCAACGAGACGAGGAACAACGCAACCGCGGACACGACCAGCACGCTGATCGGCCGCGAACACGTCCTCGGCGAGATCCCCTCTCGAGGAGATGTTGCGCCCCGTGTCACCGGGCGGACGAAACGACATGACACGTTCTTGGGAAGCGTCGACGAACATCAACACGGAGTCCGACGACGCGACGAGGGACGGAACCAGGAGCGCGAACTCGTCGTCGAAATCGCTCGGGTTCTCGACAAGGCCGACGACGACCCGGTCGACTCCGTCGAGGGAGAACGTGCCGCCGATGTCGAGGGCGAACGTCTCGGCCACCCGGTCGGTCACGGCGACCTCGTCGACGGCCACCGGGAAGCGTCCGTCGCGCAGTTCCAGCATCGGAGCCGCCGAAGGGGCCCTGCGGGTCCTGCGTCCGGTAGTCGACCGTCTCGATGGAGCCCGGGACCGGTACCGAACGATGGCCGATCACATCGATCGCACCAAACCATTCCTCGCCCGCCTCGAGCTTGGTCTGCAATGCCTCCGGCTCTGGCTCGTCGAACCTGAAGAACGAGTTGGCCGTCCCGAACTCGGCTTCACCCGGCGGCCGGCGCGATGTTGTACGCCGCCGTCGCAAGACCGACCGCCGCCGCCACCACAACAGTGAGCAATGTCAGCACGAGGATCTGTTGGCGCCACTCCCGGCGGAACAGTCGCCACGCCCACCGAACCACGGCGCGGCGGGCCGCGACGCTCATGCGCCCGGCGCCGGCGCGAGGAGCGACTCGGGACCACGCACCGTGGCGGTCTGGTCGACCACCCGACCGTCGCGCAGGAACACGACCCGATCGGCCCATGACGCCAACTGCGCGTCGTGCGTCACGACGACCCCGGCCACGCCACGTTTGCAGGCGGCGCGAACCAGGCGCATGACACCCTCGCCGTTGACGGAGTCCAACGCCCCCGTCGGCTCGTCGGCGAGCAGGAGCCGCCGGTCGCCGACGACGGCGCGGGCGATCGCGACCCGTTGACGCTCACCACCCGACAATTCGTCCGGGTAGTGCCCGGCACGGTCGGCCAGGCCCAACTCCTCGAGGGCGGTCATCGCCACCACCCGCGCCGTCCGGGCACGGGTGCCGTCGAGCTCCAACGGCAGCGACACGTTCTCGGCCGCCGTCAACCCGGCCAGCAGGTTGAAGTCCTGGAACACGTAGCCGATCGACCGGCGCCGCAGCCGGGCTCGATCGTTGCGCGACATGGTCGAAACGTCCTGCCCGTCGACGAAGACGTCACCGGTAGTGGCCTCCTCGAGGGTCCCGGCGATCGTCAACAAGCGTGCTCTTGCCCGATCCGCTCGGACCCATGATCGCGACCAGCTCACCGGCGTCGACTGCGAGGTCGACATCCCGCATCGCTTCGACGAGCGTTGGACCCTCGCCGTAGGACTTCGACACCTGACGCAGTTCGAGCGCCGCGCTCATCGCCTCGCCCCGACCCGGCGGACGCGGCTTGCGCCACGCTGGAAGCGGCGGTGCCTCGGTGGTCGCAGGCAGTCGTTTGATCCGCGCGTCGGCGGCGTCGAGCCACCGGATCACGCCATCGAGGCGATACAGCTCGGCGTCCGCCACGAGCAACAGTCCGACGTCCTCGTCGCCGGCGTCCTCCTTCAGATCGCGTGTAGTAACGCATCGTCTCGACGAGGTGCCGGCGGTGCGACTTGCACCAGATCGACGAGATCGACGCCCGGCACCCGCAACGCCACCAACACCTTGATGACCAACTCGTCGCGCGGCGGCGCCGACGTGTCCGGCGGCGTTCGGAGCCACTCCCGTAGCTCGTCGTTCCCAGCGGCGGTCAGCCGGAAGCCCTTCTGCGGTCCGTCGTCGGCCGCGTCGTCGGACTCGACGAGCCCGTCCCGTTCGAGGCGTTGCAGCGTCGTGTACACCTGCCCGGTGTTCAACGGCCACACCTCGCCGGTCCGCGCCTCGAACTCCTGGCTCAGTTGCAGCCCGTACTTGGGGCCCTCGCTCAGCAGCGCCAACAGGGCATGGCGGATCGTCACGAGTCTTATCCTTGGTATCATACTGAGTATACTACGAGGATAGACTGCCACCTGACAACGCGTTCACCACGAATCACGGATCGCGTCGCGTCCGACGTCGGCATCTCAAGATTCGCTCGGACGCTCAAGAACGCGGCTGGCGGGCCGATCAGTGCGGCATGAGTCAACCGGCGGGGCAGATGGAGCGTTCGCGCGAGGAAACCGCGATGCGCGCCACGTTGGCCCAGACATCCAACACGCTTTGGTTGCGGCGGTCGATCGTGACGGCCTGTTCGTCGACATGCCCCACACCGTGCCGCTCACCAACCACCGCATCGCGATCGCCCGGTCCGCACTCGACTTGGTGCAGCCAGCACACCGGTATGCGGTGATCACCGCGTGGGAACTGGCCAGAACGGAGGGTGCCTCACGGGCGACGGTCGTCCTCGCCGGCGAGGCGAACACCACCGCGATCATGTACCTCTTCGATGCCACGCCGGAACACGGGGTGTTCATCGGGATCATCGTCGCGACTGATTCGACCATCGTCCCGCTCGACGAGGCCACCGCCATCGATCCGACTCCGACCCGGCTGACGCGCACGAGGAAAGACGCGATGGCCGTGATCATCGGCGCCGAGCCGACGGTGACCGCGGTGCTCGGCTGGGACGTCCCCGAGATCGTCGGGCAACGCTCGTTGGACCTCATCCATCCCGACGACCACGAGCGGGCGATCAACATGTGGATGGAGTGCCTCAGCCAGCCCGGTTACACCTGCCGCTCGCGGCTGCGCCACGCGCACCGCGACGGACGGTGGATCTGGCTCGAGTTCTCCAACCACAACCTGCTCGACGATCCCGGAAGCCGGGCTACGTCGATTGCGAGATGTTCGACATCTCCGAGGAGATGGAGGCCCACGAGCTGGTGCGGGCGAGCGAACAGCTCCTGCGCAGTCTGGCCGGCGCCCTGCCCGTCGGCGTCGTGCAGTTCGACCTCGATCGGCGCATCGTGTACGCCAACGAGAAGCTCTACGAGATCGTCGGTGCCCACCCCGACACCGACGAGGACACGCTGCTCACCTGTGTCGTCGACTCGAACGTGATCGAGGACGCGCTCGCCCGCCTGTACTCGGGAGAAGACGTCGACATCGAGTTGTACATGGACCGTCTGGACGGAAGTGGGCGGCGCCTGTGCACGCTCGCCATGCGGGCGCTCACCCACAGCGACGGCGCAGTGTTCGGCGGGGTCGCCTGCCTCGCCGACATCACCGACGCCGCCCGGATGCGCGCCGAGCTCGAAGAACGCGCCACCGTCGACTCTCTCACGGGATGTCTGAATCGATCGTCGGTCATCGCCGACGCTCGCGGCGATGCTCGACGACGACCGACTCACGACGACGTGCCGTCGGACCAATCGCATGGAATCGCGGTGGTCTTCGTCGACTTCGACCA
The DNA here is from genome assembly GCA_963722415.1 of Ilumatobacteraceae bacterium. GTDB lineage: Bacteria > Actinomycetota > Acidimicrobiia > Acidimicrobiales > Ilumatobacteraceae > JALOLG01. Next base: position 100,497 of record CAVRNI010000043.1, on the reverse strand, counting down.
GTTCAAGTCGGTCAACGACAGGTTCGGTCATGCCGTCGGCGACTCATTGCTCGCCGAGGTCGGTGCCCGGTTGCGTGGGGTGGTGCGAGGAGATGACGTCGTGGGACGGCTGGGTGGGGACGAGTTCCTGCTCGTGTGCCGGAACATCACCGACGGCGCTGAGGCGCTGGCGCTCGGGGAGCGGGTGACGGCGGCGATCACGTCACCGCTCACGATCGGACTCGCCAGCCTCACGCCGACCGCGAGCGTCGGTGTGGCCTGGACGGCCGGCGGTCGAGGAGCCGACGCCGGCGCGCTCATCGCCGAAGCCGATGCCGCGATGTACGCCGCGAAGCACGCTCGGGACGGTCGTCCGGTCGTCGCCAACGGTCGGCAGGGAACGGGTGCGCAGATGATGAATCAGCTCGCCGCCGCTTCCTCGGACTGAGCTCACCAGGCGGCGTGGGCGATGGCCGCGGCGACGTCGCTCGGCGGCAACGGCCGAGCGAAGAGGTAACCCTGCGCCTGGTCGCAACCGAGCTCTCGCAGACGGTCGAGTTGATCGTCCGTTTCGACGCCTTCGGCGATGGATCGCAGACCGAGGTTGGCGGCGAGGTCGACGACCGCCGCGACGATCCGCTCGTCCTCGTCGTCGACACCGAGACCTTGCACGAAGGTCTGGTCGATCTTGACGAACGTGACGGGCAGGCGACGGAGATGGGTGAGTGACGCATACCCCGTGCCGAAGTCGTCGAGGCCGATCTGCACGCCGAGATCCCTGATGCTTCCGAGTTGCTGCAAGATGTCGGGGCGGAGGTCGATGATCGCGGTCTCGGTGAGCTCGAGGTGCAAACACGCCGGATCGAGACCCGTTTGCGCCAGCGTCGCGCTCACGACCGCCGGCAGGTCGCCGGGTTCGAATTGGCGCGCGCGAGAGGTTGACCGCGACGGTCAACGGGTGCTCCGCCGGCTGCCAGCGACGCGCTTCGAACAGCGCCAACTCGAGCACCTCGGCACCGAGCTGCACGATGAGACCGCTGTCCTCGGCGACGGCGATGAACGCGGCTGGCGGCAGGATCGAGCCGTCGTGCTCAGTGATCCTCGCGAGCGCCTCGAAGCCGGCCACGCTCCCGCTCGGAAGATCGATGAGGGGTTGGTAGTACACGATGATCCGATGGTCGTCGAGGGCCGACTGCAGCATCCGTTGCCCATTCGAACGCTGTTGGACCTGCCGGCCGAGGGCGGCGTCGAAGACCTCGGCACGCCTCCCGCCGAGCGACTTGGCGCGGTACATGGCCTTGTCCGCCTCGTTGAGCAGGCTTTCCGCCGTTCCTCGCCCGCCAATGGAGACCGAAACGCCCACGCTCGCTGCCACCGCGTCACCCTCTTCGAGCCGAGCGGGAGGACGGCACAACTCGGCGACGATCCGCGCCCCGATGTCGACTGCGTGCAGGTGGCTTTCGACGTCCGGTGCGAGGACCACGAACTCGTCGCCGCCGATGCGTGCGACGGTGTCCATCGGCCGCAGGATCGACTCCAACTGCGCGGCGACCCTGCGCAACACGGTGTCTCCTGCGGCGTGCCCCCGGGAGTCGTTGACCTGCTTGAACCGATCGAGGTCGACGAAGAACACGGCGGTGCACCGACCAGAGCGTTTCGAGTGGGACAGCGCCTGGTCGATGCGGTCCACGAGGAGCGCCCGGTTCGGCAGACCGGTCAGTGCGTCGTGGGTGGCCTGCTTGGTCAGCGCCGCCTGCGCGTCCTGCAGGTCGGCCATCCGCTCCGCCTGGGCCCGGCTGAGCCGGTCGATCTCACGATCCTGGGCCTTCTGGGCGCTGAGGTCGGTGAACGTGAGACACGTGAGATCGTCGCCGTCGACCGCCAGCGGTGAGCTCCCGACCAGGACCGAAACAGCCATGCCGTCGGTGTCGACGAGATCGAACTCGATCGTGGTGCCGAGCCCGTCCGGCCCTCGGATCTCGTCCAGCCCGATCGGAAGCCCACCGACCATGAACTTCGCCAACCGCGACCCGACGATCGCCTCTCGGGGGCACGACAGCAGCTCCGCCAACCTTCGGTTGGCGTAGAGGATCACTCCGCTCGACGACACCGTGGCCGCGCCGTCGCGCATGTTCTCGACGAACATCCGGTACGGCCGGTCAGCGGTCGACAGCGTGAACACGCGCCGGCCGTCCCCCATCGGAGAGGACGAAGGCGTCGACCTCACCCGCGGCGATCGCCGAAGCGTGTCCTCGGCCTCGGCCATCCGGATCAGCGCATCGGATCGCGTCGTCTGATCGTCGACTCCGTTGGCGGCGGTCACGATCTCGGCGAGCGTGTGGGCCCACTCGACCTGATCGCGATCGGGCTCCGACGCACTGTAGGTCGTACGGTCGGGGGCTGTCCGGGCATGAGGTGTCTAGCCGATCGGTCGACGTCGGTCGTGCGAGCGGAAGGTCCAGCGCCCGAAGCACCTTGTCGGTGTCCGACAGGTCTCCGACGACCCTCCGCATCGGGAGGGGCCGGTTCCGGACGAGCGTCGGAGTGGCGAGCAGACGGCTGTTGAGAACGGCCGCGGGGTCCTCGTGCACATCCACGACCGAGAGGTGGCATCGGCCATGGAGATGAACGTCACACAGCCGCCTGGCATTGGCGATCGCGCGCGCCGCGAGGTCCGACGCTCCGCTGACGAACAGGGTCAGGTCGTAGTCGGTCCCGTCGAGAGCGGCGAGCTCGTCCTCGAATCGTTCGAGTGTCGCGTCGTGCGGCGAGGTCACGGTGGGGTTCCGGCTCGACGCGGAGGCCGACCAGGACGCGCTCGAAGTCGGACAGGTCCCCGATGACCTTGCGCAGTGGCGGGGGGAGCCGGCGCACGAGCGTCGGGAGGGCGAGGATGTCGTCGCCGCCGGCCAGCGACGGGTTCTCGACCAAGTCGATGATCTCGATCTCGTACTGGCCGGCCAGATGCTCCTCGCACAGGTCCTTCAGGTTGGCGAAGGCACGGAGTGACTTGGCGGACTGACCTGCGACGTACAGCCGGAGGTACCACCACACGTGCCCATCACCGTTGGGTTGCCAGCCGTCATCGTCCGACGTGACCGCCACCGTCGGCGGTTGTCGACGTGCCGGTGGTGCTCACGGCGCACCGGTGGCGATGTCGACGATCGGGGACGTCGGCGGCATCTGTCGGCAAGCTTGTCGGTGTCGGCGCCACGAAGCCGGCCCTGCTCGGCCCGCTGACCGGCTCGATCTTCGACGTTGGTCGAACCATGGCTCAACAGGCGTCGCACGATGTCGGCCTCGTCCTCGAACTCACGCCACAGCGTCGCCGTCTGAGCCTCGACCGACTCGCGTCGCCGTTCGAGGTTGGTCCGACGCTGCTCGAGGTCCTCCTTGCGTTCCGTCCCGTCGGAGCGTTCCCTGGCCTCCTGCGCCTGGCGGGCGGAGCCGGTGAGCACGCCCTGCGGCCCGACGTACACGTCGGCCAGCTCGATGCCCTGATTGGTGAGGAGGAACTCGCGGATCTGGTTGGAGTGCGCCATCCCCCGCGACTTGAGCACGTAGAGCACGCGGTTGTGCTCGCCGTTGCCTTCCATCGCCTTGACCTGGAGCCAGGTGTCGGCGAGCGACGTCATCTGTTGTTCGGCCCTGCTCAGTGTGCCGACATGGTTCAGGCTGGTGAACAGCGCGGTCACACCCTTGGCCTTCAAGAAGTCGACCTGACGGGTGAGCATCGCCGACACGTCGGCGCCCGTTCCGAGGGCCACGAGGTCGGAGATCGGGTCGATGACGACCACGGCGGGATCGAACTCGCCGACGGCCTTCTGGAGGGCGAACAGGTGCGCCTCGAGGCCGAGCAGGCTGGGGCGGAAGCATTGGAACTGCAGCAGGTCAGCGTCGACCCATCGCCTCAGATCGATGCCGACCGACGACATGTTGCGCACGATCTCGGACTCGGATTCCTCGAACGCGAAGTAGAGCGCTCGTTCGCCCGCGGCTGCAGGTCGCATCGCAGAACTGTGCCGCGAGCGTCGACTTCCCCGTGCCGGCCGTGCCGCTGACGAGGACGGTGCTCCCCTCGTAGAAGCCTCCATCGCCGAGCATCGAGTCGAGACGCGCCACCCCCGTGGACATTCGCTCGCGCTGAAACGCTGTGGCGGACACCGAGCGAGGTGATCGGCAGCACGGACACACCCGATTCACCGATGAGGAACGGGTACTCGTTCGTCCCGTGCAGAGATCCCCGGTACTTGAGGATTCGCAGTCGGCGGGTCGACGTCTGCTCGGTCACCCGGTGGTCGAGGACGATCACGCAGTCCGAGACGTACTCCTCGATGCCATGACGGGTGAGCGTGCCGTCGCCGCGCTCGCCGGTGATCACCGATGTGATCCCGCGGTCCTTGAGCCAGCCGAACAGGCGGCGCAGTTCTGACCGGAGGATCGCCGTGTTCGCGAACGCACCGAACAAGGTCTCGATGGTGTCGATGACGACCCGCTTGGCGCCGATCGCGTCGATCGCCGCACCGATCCGCATGAACAACCCGTCCAGGTCCCAGTCGCCGGTCTCCTGCATCTCCCCGCGGACCACGGCGATGTGGTCGACCACGAGCTTTCCATCCGCTTCGAGCTGGGCGAGGTCGAAGCCGAGCGAGGCGACGTTGGCGGTGAGGTCCTCGACGGTCTCTTCGAACGCCACGAAGACCCCTGGCTCGTCGAACTGGCTGATCCCACGGACGATGAACTCCATCGCGAGCAGCGTCTTGCCACATCCGGCGGGTCCACAGACGAGCGTCGATCGGCCACGCGGCAGGCCGCCGCCGGTCACGTCATCGAGGCCGCTGATGCCCGTCAACGTCTTCGGGAGCTCGCCGGGCACGTTGCCCGTCCCGTTGGTGCTCGGCTGATCAGGGTCGATCGACGTAGTGGCTGCCATGTCCCGCCTCTCCGATCGGGAGGCGTCGAGCCGGTCATCCGGGGCGTCGACGAATTCGTCGTACGCGCACAACCTGGCGTCTCTCGAGACTGCCACGACCACGCGGTGGTCGCTGGTCAGGATGCTACCACCCAGTGTGTTCCACCGCGCACCGTCGTGATTTCGTGAAATCCTTCACCGCGTCCTGCAAAGCGGACCCCGGTATGTGGTTCAGTGCGCCTCCCTTCGTGCCGATGAGGACGTGGTGCCCGTTCGGGTTGCCATCGCTATGCGTGTTTGGAGTGCCATGGGCAAGCGCCCGCAGAGATCGTCGCCAGAGACATTGTCAGACGGACACCCGGCCGACCTGGGAATCAGGTGCCGAGGCGGCCGCTGCTCTCGCGCGCTCGGAGCGCCACGACTTGTGGGTGCTGGTGGCCGTCATGCTGGTCGTGGGCGGCATCGTCGGCTCGGTCTTCGCGGCCCGCTCGGTCGAGCGCAGCGCGGCCAGCGAGGCGCGCAACGTGTTCGAGCGGTCGTCGGCGGAGGTTGCGTCGACACTGCAGTTGGCGATCGCCCACCAGGACGACCTGGTGCTGAACGTCGGTGCCTATGTCATCGCCAACCCGAACGCGACGCAGGCCGATGTCGTCCACTGGTCGGAGGCAGCCGATCACATGGACCGCTTCCCCGAGGTGCTCGGCTTCGGCTTCGTCGTGATCGTGCCCGCCGCCGAGCTGCCGGCGTTCATCGAGAACGCGGTCGTCGATCCGGTGGGCTACCTCGCAGATGATGGATCGTTCGAGGTCACCCCGCCTGGTGATCGAGAGCTCTACTGCCTCGCCAAGTACGGGGTCGTGCGAAGTGTGCCGCTGACGAGCGCCGGTTTCGACTTCTGCGCCGCCGACGGAGCGGCTCTCGCCGATGTGGTGGCGCGGGACTCGGGAGCGAGCTCCTACCAGCCGATCGAAACCAGCTTCGGCAAGTTGTTGGGCGTGAACGTGCCGGTGTACCGGGACGGCGCCGATCGGACGACGGTCGAAGGCCGCCGCGAGTCGTTCGTGGGATGGGTCGGCACCGTTTCGGTGCCGTCGGTCCTTCTGAAGCGAGCGCTGCAGAGTCACCCTGAGATGGCCGTGTCGATGCGGTACCAACGCGACGGCTCGGACGCCGAGTTCCCGTTCGGCGAGATCCCAGACGATGCCGAGACGCTGACGATCGACCTTGGCAATGGATGGACCGTCCAGACGTTCGGCCCGCCGACAACCGGTGGGTTGCTCGAGGGCAGCCCGCTCGCCCTGCTCGTCGCAGGCATCGCGCTCAGCGTTCTCGTCGCGGCGCTGATGCTGGTGTTGCGCACCGGGCGGGCGCGGGCGCTGCGCCTGGTCGCCGAGCGCACCGACGAGCTGCGCCATCAGGCGCTGCACGACGCGTTGACCGACCTGCCGAACCGGGCACTGATCATGGACCGCATCGAGCAGCTCCTCGTCCCGCAGCAAGCGCAACGGGACGACGGGTGCGGCGCTGTTCATCGACCTCGACGACTTCAAGAACGTCAACGACTCCCTCGGCCACGAGGCGGGCGACCGGTTGCTCGTCGCCGTGGCCGCGCGGTTGACGGGCACGTTGCGGGATGCCGACACGATCGGCCGGATGGGTGGTGACGAGTTCGTCGTCCTGATCGACGATGCCAAGCTCGACGTCGACGCCGGAGCTCGTCGCCCAGCGCCTGCTCGATGTGATGCGTCAGCCGTTCGAGCTCGAGGGCGTCACGATGCCGCTGATGGTGAACACCAGCGTCGGCATCGCCATCGGCGATCGCCCGACGGGTGGAGAGCTGTTGCGGGATGCGGACGTCGCGCTGTACCACGCCAAGCGTGCCGGGAAGAACCGCTACGAGGTGTACTTCCCCGAGCTGCAGACCGAGATCACCCGCCACATGGAGTTCGAGTTCGAACTGCGTTCGGCACTCGTCAACGATCAGTTCCGCCTCGCCTACCAGCCGATCTACAACCTCGACGACCTCAGCGTCGTCGGGGTGGAGGCGTTGCTGCGTTGGGAACATCCGACGCTCGGCAACATCGAACCGAACGAGTTCATCCCCATCCTCGAACAGACCGGCCAGATCCAAGACGTCGGCCGCTGGGTGCTCCGCCGCGCGTGCGAGCAGACCGCCGAGTGGCACGCGAGGGGCGACGACCTCGACGTCTCGGTCAACATCTCCGGTCGCCAACTCGAGGACGACGCCATCATCGACCGGGTCCGCGAGGCACTCGCGATCAGCGGGCTCGACGGCACCTCACTGATCATCGAGGTGGCCGAAACGGTGCTGATGAACAACGTGCCCGCCATCGCCCGGCGACTGCAGGCGATCAAGGACCTCGGCGTGCGTATCGCCGTCGACGACTTCGGCACCGGCTACTCCTCCCTTGCCTACCTGCGGCAGTTCCCGGTCGACTGCATCAAGATCGACCGCGAGTTCACCCAGGCCATCAGCACGTCACCCGAATCGAAGGTGCTGATCGGCACGCTCGTCCAACTCGGCAAGGACCTCGGACTCAGCACCCTCGCCGAGGGCGTCGAGACGACCGGCGAGCTGGACGTCCTGCGGCTGCAACACGTGAACGAAGCCCAAGGCTTCCTGCTCTCACGGCCGCTCGACCCCGCAACCCTCGAGACCCAACTCCTCGAACCCACTCGTTCGACGGCACGGGACAGCACTCGCCAGTAGTGCCAGGCGGTCGTCGGTGGCGGGCTGAACGCACCGTGTGCGCGCGAAGATGCCTGTCGGAGCGGTTGAGCGGACGGAATCGGGGTATTCCCCACGCTGCACGTCGGCTTTATCGCTCTTGGCGGTCCTTCCCCGGTTTGCAGGAAGGTTCCCGCCATGCATGTCAACCGCGTCCCGACGATGCGCCGAACAGGTGCACTTCTGATCGCGTCCGCCCTGTCGGCGTCTCTGGTGATGGTTGGGAGCACGGCCAACGCGGCGATCGTGCCGACCGTGCCCTTGGCCACCGCAGCCAACTACTCGGTGCTCGGCTACACGACCGTCACCAACACCGGCCCGAGCGTGCTGGACAACAGCGTCGGGCTGTCGCCGGGGACGGACATCGTCGGCTTCCCACCGGGGATCGTGCTGCCGCCGGCGATCATCGACGCGACGACACCCACAGCCGCGCAGGCCAAGCTCGACCTGACGACCGCCTACCTGGACGCCGCCGGCCGGCCGCTGAACGCCACCACGACTGCAGACCTCACTGGTCTCACCCTCGTCGGCGGCGTCTACGCGGGGCCGAGCAAGTCCCCGTTGAGCTTGGCCGGGACGCTCGTGCTCGACGGCGAGGGCGACCCCAACTCGGTGTTCATCTTCCAGACCGACTCGACGCTGATCACCGGTTCGTCGAGCACGGTGTCGTTGATCAACGGCGCCCAGGAGTGCAACGTGTTCTGGCAGGTGGGGAGCTCCGCCACGCTCGGCACCGGATCGGTGTTCGCCGGCAACATCCTGGCGCTCGCGTCGATCGCGGTCACCACGGGCGTCACCGTCCACGGCCGGGCCCTCGCCCAAACCGGAGCGGTGACGTTGGACACCGACGTCTTCACCAGCCCGACGTGTGACCTGACCACTCCTGTGGTGACGACCCCGACGACCTCTCCTGCCGACACCCCGACCACCACGCCAGGCGGCGGCACCGCACCGGGCGGAGGCACCATCCCTCCGGGCGGCACCATCCCTCCGGGCGGCACCACCCCTCCGGGCGGCACGATCCCGAGGACTGGCTCACAGGCCGAGACGACGCTCCTGCTCGCGGCCATCGCACTCACGCTCGGCCTCGCGGCCACGGTTGTCGCCCGACGCAAGAACGTGACCCTCGACCGCTGACGCGTCGGCCGCCGCGCGCCGTGTCCGGCGCGCGGCGACGACGAGCACGGTCGCGCCACTGATCGCCGCCACGACGGAAGCGATCAGCGTCCCGATCTTGGCGTCGTCCTGGAGGACTGGTGAGTCGAACGCCAGGTCGGTGATGAACAGCGAGACCGTGAACCCGATCCCGGCGACCGACGCCAACCCGAGGATGTGTCCCCATCGGACGCCCTCGGGAAGGTGGGCGAGTCCGAGCCGCACGGCGATCCAGCTGAACGATGTGACGCCGACCAGCTTGCCGACGACGAGGCCCACGGCAACTCCGGTGAGCACTGCCGAAGGGTCCGAGAAGGCGTCGGTCGACAGGGCGATGCCGGCGTTGGCAAGGGCGAACACGGGCACGATGAAGAAGCTCGTCCACGGATGGAGCACTTCGATGAGGCGATCGCACGCCGACTCCGAATGCAGCGTCGATTCGGCGTGAGGTGTCGCGGTCTGGGTCGGCCGCGCCGGCGTGAGCAAGCCCATCACCACACCCGCGATCGTCGCGTGCACACCGGACTCGTAGACCGCCAGCCACAGCGCGACGCCCAGGAGCACCATCAGGGGCGCCGACCTCACGCCGACGCGGTACAGCACGGCGACGAGCGACGCGATCGCCAGTCCCACCAACAGGAGTTCGGCTTCGAGGGCGTCGGAGTAGAACACCGCGATCACCGCGATCGCGCCGATGTCGTCGACGATCGCAAGCGTGAGGAGAAGCACCTTCACCGCGCTCGGCACGCGACTCCCGAGGAGAGCAACGACGCCGAGTGCGAAGGCGATGTCGGTCGCCATCGGGATCCCCCACCCGCGGGCACCCTCACCGCCGGCGTTGAAGGCGACGTAGATCGAGGCCGGGACGATCATCCCACCCAGCGCGGCCATCGCTGGAAGGGCGACGGACCGACGATCGCGCAACTCGCCCACGACGAGCTCGCGCTTGATCTCCATCCCGACGACGAAGAAGAAGACCGCCATCAAGACGTCGTTCACGACATGCGTGAGATCCTCGTCGAAGACGTACGACCCGATCTCGATTCGAATGTTCGTCGACCAGAACGAGTCGTAGCTGGCCTGCCACGGCGAGTTCGCCCACACGAGCGCGACGATCGTCGCCGCGACGAGCAGGATGCCGCCAGCGACTTCGACACGAACGAACCGCACGAATCGCCCCGGTGGGTCTGCTCAGTCGGCGAAGACGTCGCGGCTGTGCTGGATGAAGAACGTGTGGTCGTGGCCCTTGTTCGGATCTTCCGAGTTGTACCTGGTGTTGGTTGCTCCGTCGGGCACGTGCTCTTCTGAGTAGATCGCCCCGACCGGACACACGTCGGGCTGATAGCACGCAGTACACGACGTGCACTCGTCGAGGTTCACGTACAGCACGCTGTCGGCGAAGATCGCGATCGCGTCCGGATTCGGGGTGTGTCGCGTTTCGATCTCCCCGCTGCCGGCCTCCCGCTCGGAGAAGAGCACGTTGTTCACGGGATCGAACTCGTAGATGCACTGCACCGGACAGACGTCGACGCAGGCGCGGTCCTTCACGTCGATGCAGGCTTCGGTGATGATCGCGAGACCAGCCACGTGATTCTCCTTATCGGGCCGTCACGGTTCGTTCACGCGTAGGGGCTTGGGTGGGGTCAGACGCTTGAGCAGCACTGCAAACGTACCGTCTCCGAGCGCTGTCATCCCCACGGCCTCCCAGCCTTTCTCGCCCTCCCGATTGAGCATCTTCACCGCCGGCGACTGACCCTGTGCAGACCTGGCCGCCTCGAACAGGGGAAGCGACACGATCAGATACTCCCAGGTGTCCATGCTCACACTCCTCCTACGGACGACCACCGGCCCGCCAGAGCCGGCTCGTCTTCGAGCTCGGCACGAGTCGGGAGACGGCCGATCGCGTGGTCGAGCGCCGTCTCCGCCTCGGCTGCGTCGACGGGATGGGCGAACAGATAGCCCTGGGCGCGCGAGCACCCGAGACCGACGAGGCAGTCGCGTTGGAGGGCGGTTTCGACGCCTTCGGCGATCACGACGAAACCCAGGGCGTCGGCCAGGCTCACGACGGCCGTGACGATGGCCAGGTCCTCGGGATCGGTGCCCAGGTCGTGGACGAAGGAGTGGTCGATCTTGAGGACGTCGACCGGGAAGCGCTTGAGGTAGGCGAGCGACGAGTAGCCGGTGCCGAAATCGTCGACGTCGAGGCGGACCCCCAAGCCCTTGAGCGTCTGCAGGATGTCGATCGTGGCGACCGCGTCGTCCATCAAGATGCCCTCGGTCATCTCGAGCTGGAGGTGCTCCGGTCTGAGCTCGGCGTCGTCGAGTGCCGCCGCGATCTGCTCGATGAGGTCGGGTTGTCCGAGTTGACGGCCGGACAGGTTGACCGACATCGTCAGTCGCGACCACCTCGGATCACGGATCTGGAAGCGCTTCGCCTGTCGACATGCTTCCTGCAGCACCCACGCGCCGAGGGGCACGATCAGTCCGGTCTCCTCGGCGACGGAGATGAACTGTTCGGGCCCGAGCAGCCCGCGCGTCGGGTGGTCCCAGCGCACCAGCGCCTCATGGCCCAACACCTGCCCGTCGCCGAGCTGCACGATCGGCTGGTAGTGGAGGCGAAAGTCGCCGTTGGAGATCGACCGGCGCAGCGCCACCTCGGTCTGGAGACGCCCGTCCGCCCTCGTGCGCATCATCGGCGCGAACACCGCCGATCGACCACGCCCTTCACTCTTGGCGCGGTACATGGCCGCTTCGGCGTCCCTGAGGAGCGAGCCCGGGCTGACCGTTTCGGATGTGGCGACCGCGATCCCGGCGCTGACGCCGACGACGAGCTCCCCGCCCTCCGACGCCAACGGTGCGGTCATCGCCGTGCAGATCAGGTCGGCCACGACAACCGCATCGTCGTCGCCGGCCACCTCCTCCCACAGGACCGCGAACTCGTCGCTGCCGACGCGGGCGAGCGCCACGTCCGGACCGACGAGCCCCATCAGCCGCGCCGCAGCGACCACGAGCAGCTGATCGCCGACGGCGTAGCCGAGGCTCTCGTTGATCACCTTGAACCGATCGAGGTCGAAGTAGATCGCGCCGACGCTCGATGGCCGCCCGCCCGATCGGTCGAGAGCCTGGCCCAGGCTCTCGAGGAACCGCGACCGGTTCGGCAGCCCGGTCAACGGGTCGTGGAGTGCCTGGTGCACCAGGGCCTGCTCGGCCAGCCCCTGTCGGTTGCGGGCGTCGGCCAGCGACATCTCGAATCGCTTGCGGACCACGGCGTGACGAATGCAACGGATGAGCAGCTTGCCTTCGAGTTGGCTCTTCGGCAGGTAGTCGCTCGCGCCGGCCTCGATCGTCGCCGCGCCGAGCAGCTCGTCGTCACGGCCGGTGACGACGACGAGCGCCACGGCTGGGCAGCCCGCGGCGAGCGTCTCGACGACCTCGAGAGCTTTGTCATCCGGCATCCCGAGGTCGACGACGGCACAATCAGCCCTCGCACTCAACAGCGATGACGTCGCGTCTGCGAACGCCGTGACCCGCGCCACCTCGAACGTCGTTGGAGCGGCGGCCCGCAGGGTCGCCTCCAGCTGATCCGCCTCGGAATCGTTGTGACCGATGAGCACGACCGTGGTCGGCCGCTCAATCGGTCGCGCCACTACTCACCTTCGGAGCAACGGCTCCGTTCGCCGAGAAGGGCCGCATGTCGATGAGCTGGTGGCCGGCTCCGCCGTTGCGCTTCGCCTGGTACATGGCCATGTCCGCCTGGACGACGAGCTCGTTGGTGAACGGCTCGCCTGGTCCGGCGAACGCGATGCCGACGCTCGCCGACATCGGAATCGTGATGGTCGCGTCGGCCAGCTCGAACGGCTCGACGAACGCCGCGTCGATGCGCTTGGCGAGGATCTCGGCATCGGCGATGCTGGTGAGGTCCTCGCACAGGAACACGAACTCGTCCCCGGAGAACCGGGCGAGGGTGTCGCCCGATCGCACCAGATTCGCGAGCCGGTGGGCGACGGCGATCAGCAGCTCGTCGCCGATCTGATGGCCGTGGGTGTCGTTGACCTGCTTGAAGCAGTCGAGGTCGGCGAACAGGATCGCGGCATTGGCGTGCGAACGCTTGCGACGCTCGGAGGCGTGCTCGAGCCGCTCCTGCAGCAGCACCCGATTCGCCAGCCCAGTGAGCGGGTCGTGCAGGGCGTCGTGGTGGAAGCGTTCCGATGTGGCGCGGGCCTCGTCGCGGGCTTGGGCGTTCAGGAGGTAGGCCGCGGCCACGTCCGCCATTGTCTGTGCCGCGTCCATGTCGTGCGGGTCGAGCTCGCCTGGCGTGTCGCGGTAGAGATCGAGCGCGCCGAGCCGGCCGTCGCCGTGGCGCAGCGGGAACGTGAACACCGCAGCCAGCCCGGCCGCCAGCGCGGCAGGGGCGAAGCGGGGGAACCGATCGTCGGCGCCGAGGTCAGGGATCGAGACGGCCTCGCCCGACGCGTACGCCACCAGGCACGGCCCTTGGCCGATGTCGGTCTGCAGTCGTTCGAAGCGCAACGCCGACTCGTCGGATGCGGCGATGTAGCGCGGTGCCATCCCGGGGGAGATCAGCGTGACGCCCGTCGACGTGACCGGCAGCACCTCGACGATCCGCTCGACGAGGTGGTCGAGGATGCCCTGGATCGGGAAGTCGGTGATCAGCGTGCGCGCGAACTCGCTGAGCACTGACGACAACTTGTCCTCGTTGACCACGCGCACCGCCTAGGTATTGCAAAAGCGACCCCGCGCATGGTCCGGACGGGCGATGTGAGTAACGTCCGTGACGCAGCGTAGCGCGTCAGTGACCGTGCGCGACCGATGCCCGGGATTCTTCGCCCCCGACCGCCTCCACTCGGCGCACGCCGTCTTCGACCCCGAGCATCGCCAGCAGTCGCGCCGGCTGACCGACCTCGTGATTCAAGGTCAGCGATCCGCCGTGTTGCTGGAGCACCCGCCTGGCGGCGACGAGCCCGGCGTAGCCGGAGCAGTCCATGAACGTGACCTCGGCCATCTCGACCACGACGGCCACGGCGTCACCGGCGACGCACGCCTGCTCGACGAAGTGGCGGGTGCGCACGTCCAACTCGCCAGAGACAGTTGACGACGTGCCTCCCGGCGACCATCGACACGTGGACGTTCAACGGCGGCGCGTCGAAAGTGAGAAGGCTGACATTCGGATCGTGGTTGGTCACGACGTTCCCCCTCGAGAGGCGGGGCGCAACCAGGGGTCCGGAGCAGCGCGGCTGACAGCATTGAATTCCGCTGAGAGTCACCGTATACCCACGCTCACCGTTCTACAACAGTCGATCGTGTGACGGGATCGAGCGAGACGGCCGTGTCAGGCGGGTTGGTTGGTCGCCGGTGGGGGTGGCGGTGGAGGGCGCCGGTCGCGCGTCAACGCGTCGATCTTGAGCGTTCCGCTCACCAGTGCTCCCGCGACCTCCGTGAGGCCGCGGTTGTTGTTCCTCGCGAATCTCCGCAGGATCGCGAACGCGGCGTCCATGTCGACGCCACCGCGTTCGGCGATCATGCCTTTCGCCTGTTCGATCGAGATGCGGCTGTTCAACGTGTGCTGCAACTGGCCTTCGCGGATCGCCGCTTCGCGTGTGGCCTGATCCTGGATGATGGCAATGCTCGCGACATCGGCAAGTGCCTGCGCAAGTGCGACATCGGCGGCCGCCAGCGAGACGGACGTGGACATGAACAGGTTCAGACAGCCAAGGATCACGTCCTTGAGCCGCAGCGGGACGGCACACACCGAGGGGAACCCGGCACGAACGCTCTCGGCCGCGAACTGCGGCCACGGCGAAGCACCTTGCAGGTTGCCGTTCATGACCACGGCGCCGGTGTGAAAGCAATCGAGACACGGGCCCTCGTCGTTCTGGATCTGGAACAACTCGAGCAACTCGATCTGCTCGGTGGACGCGGCCATGACCCGCAGATGTCCGGTGGTGTCGACGAGCAAGATGCCCGCTGCCGCCGCCTCCAACAACTCGACGCTGCGGGACGTCAGCAACGTCAACACATCGATCACGTCGAAGTCGTCGACGAGCGTGTCGACGATCTCGACGAACGTGACGGCTGTGAGGGCGTTCCGATCGACCGATCGCTGATGGGCATCGTGATCCGACACGGCGCTACTCCTCTCCCCCAGGATCGTCGCGATCGTCGGTGAGGCGCAACCGCCGGGCGACGATGTCGGCGGCGACGGCTCCCAACGGCCGGCCATCGGCAAACGCGTGCGCGCGGATCCGCATGAGGGCCTCGGCAACCGGAACCTGCAACTGAACCGACACCATCCCTGACGCCTGATGGATCTCGGCCCGATAGGCCACGGCATCGTCGAGATCGGCGGCGAGCGTTCCGGTGGGCGCGCCGTCCTGGAGGCTCAGGACCGTCTCGGTGAGGACCTCGACCATCGCGATGCTGTCAGTGTGCTGCACGGCGCTCAGGTCACCCTCGTCGTCCTGGTACAACGTGAGCACACCGATCTTCGCGCCCTTCGCCGACAGCGGATAGGCGAAGACCGCGCCGACCCCGGTCTCCTGTGCAAGATCGACGAACGACGGCCAGCGCGCCGAGGCGGAGAGGTCGAGCCGAGGTGCGTGCACGAAACTGTTCGACCGGAACGCGTCCTGGCACGGACCCTCGCCGATCGTGTACTGCAAGTCCTCGAGCGCGGCCATCCGCGGGTTCGACACGCACACCGGACCGGCGTGGCCGCCGCCCATGATCGTGATTCCCGCGCCGGTCACATCCAAGACGTCGACGCACGCCGAGCACAACCGAGCTTCGGGGGACTTGGCGGCTTCGCGCGTGAACGCCACCGCGATCCGCAGCGACTGGTCGTCGTTCACAGGACCCCTCCCGCTGCAACTCCACCCAACGAGCCGTTGAACATGCTTCCTCCCTCACCACAGAGTGGGCGGCAAGGCCAGGACCCGATCAAGCACTCCGAAACGTGGAGCGGACAGTATCAGCGCCAGCATTGTTCAAGCCACGTCCGTCTGTCGGCGGGACATCGGGCGGCCGTGGTCCTCGCCGTTGGCAACGCTGCGGTTGCGGACCGCTTCGGGTGTCGGCCGGTGCAGGTCGTGGGCCAGCGTCAGCCGTTCGAAGGCCCCGATGAGCAGCGCCGACGAATCCCACTGCCGGCGCAGCAGACCGTGGCGCACCGAACGCGGGAACGCGTGATGGCCGTTGTGCCAGGACTCGCCCATGCTGAGCACCGCGAGGGCGGCGACGTTGCTGCTGCGGTCCTTCGTCGCGAACGGTCGGCGTCCGAACGTGTGGCACACCGAG
The DNA here is from genome assembly GCA_963722415.1 of Ilumatobacteraceae bacterium. GTDB lineage: Bacteria > Actinomycetota > Acidimicrobiia > Acidimicrobiales > Ilumatobacteraceae > JALOLG01. The sequence continues at coordinate 84,388 of CAVRNI010000043.1, read as the reverse complement.
TTGACGCTCCACGTCACGTGGTGCAGGACGCAGACCCGGACGAGACCGGCCCAGAGCAACGCGCTCGACGGCAGCCGCGAATGACCCGCCGAGCAGCCAGCCGAGACCGAACGGCACGGCGAGCGAGACGACGCACCACAACGGGAACAGCGCGTCGATCACCACGATGTCGCGGTCGGCCAGCAGGTCGGCCGCGTGGCGCTGCCGTGAGGTGCTCCTGGCCGTGAACAGCCAGCCCACGTGGGCGTGCCACAGCCCTTTGAGCTCGCCACCCACTCCCCCGCCATGGTGGTGCGGGGAATGGGGGTCGTCAGCCGTATCGGAGAAGACGTGATGGCGTCGGTGATTGGCGACCCAACTGATCGGTCCACCCTCGAACGCCATCGAACCGCAGGCGACCACCACGACCTTGAGGGGCCGACGGGCGGAGAACGACTTGTGGGCCAACAGCCGATGGAAGCCGATCGACATGCCGTGGCCGGTGAGGTAGTAGAGCGTGACCGCGAGGAGCACATCTCGCAGGCCGATGCCGCGGCCCCACAAACTGACGACCCCCACCGCAAGGGCGAGGAACGGAACGCCGACGATCAAGGCGGTGATCAGACGGCCGGTGCCATCGGGCAGCCGTTCGTCGTCGTCGAACGGCCGGCTGGTGCCATGGGGCAGCCGTTCGTCGTCGTCGAACGAGCGCACGGCCGAGGGTGGTGAGGACGTGAGCTCCAGCGTCATCGCGGCTCCTTCGCATCGGTCTCCCCGCGTCCGAAGAGGACGGAGGTTCGACCGAGGACTGGAGCCGTTTCCATCGCTGATATCACTGCAATGGACGACCCCAATGCTACCGGATGGTCGCCCCGACGAGCCCGCCGCGCCGGACGCGACGAAGTCGGAAAAGACGCTTGACTTCAACCATTGTTGAACTCTTACCGTGACCGTCATGACAGACCACGATCACCGCAGCAACGACAACGAGCCCGCATCGACAACATCGCCAACCTGCGGCCGCACGACGCGACGCAGCGGCCCGCCGGTGCCGCCGACCGGTGAGGTGCCTTCACCCGGAGCGGCGGTCGCGCCGTCGTCATACCGACCGATGGATGCTGAACGATCCACCCAGATGATGCTCGCCGTCTGGATGGACCACCTCGCCGACGGGTACTCCACCACCCGCATGCGCAGTGCCCGCGGCGGTCGCGCGCCCGCTCTCATTCCGCTGACGCCACGGGCCGGCACGGCCCCGACCGCTCAGGGGCGCAGGAGCCGAACGCGAGGCGTCGTCCGGGAACGGTCGGCTTCGACCTCGACCCGCAGCAGCGCCCAGGCCTCGTCGGCGGTCGTCGCGACCGCCGAGGCGACGAGCAGATCCCCATCGAATCGCTCGGCCTCGGCGGTCCAGGTCGGCACGACCTCCAGCAACCGTCCATCGCGACCCCGGAGATGGTTCTCGCGATAGTCGAGCGTCGTCCGCCAGCCGGCGCGTTCGAGTGCCCGGCGATCGGTTGGCTCGAGGGTCAACCCATGCCGGCGTGGGCGGGGAGCGGAACCGCGCATGCTCATCGACACACGACGATTGTCTCGCGTCGACCCTGTGGATCGTCAGAGCGCGTTTCCTGTGGATTGGCTGGGGATGGCCACCGCCAACCTGTGGGAATCGCCGCTCACCGCGCGGCCGCAACCACCGCGATAACGCGCGCTATGCCGCTGGGCGCTCTGGCAGACCGAAGAGCGGGAACAGGTTCGCCGTGTCGAGGAACGAGTTGATGCCGACGATCCGACCGTTGGCGACCTCGATGACCTGGAGCGACCACGGCTCGTGGCTGCCGCCCGGCCCGCTCGGCCGATACTGCCCGAACGCCGGCGCGCCGTTCGCCCACGTGGGCACGAGGCGCGAGCCACGACAGTGCATGCCCGTCCCGAGCATCCACCCGCGGATGTCGGCGTGGCCACGCAGCCAGAGCTCGTAGGGCGGCATCGACATCGTGGCGTCCTCGTGGAGCAGCGACGTCAGCGATTCCATGTCGTACCGCTCGAACGCGTCGACGTAGCGGTCGAGGAGCTCGCGGTGCGCGTCGTCCATCGGATCGATCGCGGCGGTGTCGTCGAGATCGGTGGCCGCGAGCGTCGAGCGGGCCCGTTGCAGCGCGCTGTTGACCGACGCCACGGTCGACCCGAGCAGCTCGGCGACTTCCTCGGCCTTCAACCGGAGGACCTCGCGCAGGATCAGGACGGCCCGCTGGCGGGGTGGGAGATGCTGGAGGGCGGCGATGAACGCGAGCCGGATCGACTCGCGGGCAACGGTCTGCTCGGCCGGATCGTCAGTCGCGACCAGCGCGCGTCCGTCCGGGATCGGCTGGATCCAGGTGATCTCGGGGAGCGGCGGTCCGAGCGGCGTGGTCGACGGCTTCGGGGACGAGAGGTCCATCGGGCGTGCCCGGCGCTGCCGTCCGTTCAACATGTCGAAGCACACGTTGGTGGCGATCCGGTACAGCCACGAACGCACGGCCGACCGACCCTCGAAACGATCGAAGCTCCGCCACGCCCGCACCAGCGTCTCCTGGACGGCGTCGTCGGCCTCGAACGCCGACCCCAGCATCCGGTAGCAGTACCCGGTCAACCCGACCCTGTACTGCTCGAGGTCGACGTCAGATTGGGCGTCGGCATCAATGCTCACCGCCCTCATCGTAGACCCCTCCGTTCTGTCTGCTTCAGACGCGCCCACGGGCGGTATGAAGCAGACAGTTCGGGAAAGCGGCGACCGACATATTGACATTCGTCGAAGCGTTGGATAACGTATCGACAATCATCGAAATGATGCACATCACACGGAAGGAGGCGCCCGATGCGCCTGCAACTCGCACTCAACGTCAGTGACCTCGACGAGGCCGTCGACTTCTACACCCGGATGTTCGGCGTCGGTCCAGCCAAGACCAAGCCCGGCTACGCCAACTTCGCGATCGTCGATCCGCCACTCAAGCTGGTGCTGTTCGAGAACGGCGGTGACCCGGGGAGCATCAACCATCTCGGTGTCGAGACCGAGACCGCCGCCGAGGTCGTCGCCGCCGAATCCCGTCTCGGCGAGGCCGGTCTCGAGACCACCGGCATCGACGACACCGTCTGTTGCTACGCCGAGAAGACCGAGACGTGGGTCCACGGCCCCGACGGGGCGCGCTGGGAGTGGTACGTCAAGAAGGCCGACGCCGACCAGCTCGTCAACAGCATCGTGACCGACGTCACCGGTTCGGTCAGCGGTGACGGGTCCTGCTGTCCGACGTAGCCGGCGACCGTCACAGGAACGTGGTGTCGACCTCCTGCTCGACGAGCAGGGCGCCGGCCATCGTGAACGTGTCGGGCTTGATCGCGAAGTGCTGGGTGAGGGCGTGGACATCGCGTAGCCGGCGTTGCAGTGGATTGTCCTCGCGGATCGAGGTCCCTCCCCCATCGGTGTAGGCGACGTCCACCACCGACGCCGCGGCGTGTACCGCCCACGTGGCGGCGGCCCGGATCCGGGCCCGCTGCTCGAGCGTGAACTCGACACGGTCGGTGGCAGTGCGCCACGCCGTGGTCGCCTCGTCGTACGCAAGGGCCCGCGCCGCACGGAGCTCGGCATCGGCAGCGCCGAAACGGTTGCGGAACAGCGCGTTCGTCGCCAACGTCTCCATCGCAAAGGCGGGGAACTTCGCCGTCGCGATCGCTGCGATGTCGTCGAGCGCGCCCTGCGCGATCCCGATCGCGACGGCCGCGAACTGCAACGTCATCAGCGACAACTCCGGCATGCGCATCACCGGTGCATCGATCGCGGAGTGATCACCGAGCTGGAACGTGTGTGCGTCCGGCACGAACACGTCGGTCGTCGTGAAGTCGTGGCTCCCGGTGCCGCACAACCCCGACACGCGCCACGTGTCGACGATGTCGACATCGGCAGCGGGCACGACCATCATCCGTATCGGAGGCATGCGACCGTCGTCGACGATGCAGTGGGCGAGGAACCAGTCGCTGTGTTGGCAGCCGCTCGCGAACGTCCACCGGCCGCTGGCCAGGTACCCACCATCGGTCGGCACCGCTGATCCGGTCGGATTGAAGGTTCCGCCGACCACGACGTCGGGTCCCGCCGCGTACATCTCCTCGAACGTCTGCTCCGGCAGCAGACCCAAGACCAGTGGCGCGGATGCGCCGATCATCACCGTCCACCCAACCGAACCGTCGGTGCGGGCGAGCTCCTCGAGCACACGCATGTGGGTTGCGAGATCGTGTTCGTCGCCGCCGTGGCCGCGCGGGACGAGCGACCGGAAACAGCCCGCGGCCTTGAGGTCTTCCACCATGTCAGGCGGGATCCGCCGACCATTCTCGATCTCGCCGACGCGGGCTGCGATCGCCGGCAGCAGCGCCCGCACCGCCTCGAGCGTTCCCACGGATCGATCCGCGCCTGCCGTGCGTTCGTCGATTGCGGTCATCACGCCACCGCCCCTGTGCTCGTCCCTGTGCTCCCGAGCACCTCCCGGAGCACCTGCATGAACGCCGCCGGCTGCTCGACGGCGGGGTCGTCGGCCGCGCCTTCCACGATGTGCAACGGCCAGCCGTAGCGGGCGCTGGCTTCCTTCGCGACCGACAGCGGGGTGGCGAGGTCGTGGCGCCCCCACACGAGCGCAGTGGGAGCGGTGATGCGTCCCAACACGTCGGGGTCGATCGCGGGGAACCCGAACGCTCCCATCAGGGCGTGCAGCGCCGACTGGACGCTCGGGGTGCGTGCCCGATCGACGTTGTACGCGGTGAACGCGGCCCACGTGTCGGCCATGTCGTGACGCAGACCGTCGAGATCGAACGCGCAGTACTGCCAGAGCCGATCGTGGCTCGTCGTGCTCGGCTGGCTGAGAAACCCCTCGAGCGTGTGGCCGAACTCCGCGGCCGGCTCGAACGGCCGCAGGCCGAGCGGGTCGACCAGCACCAGCGCGCTGAGCCGCGTCGGATCGGCGCTCGCGAATGTCGCCGCGATCGCGCCGCCGAGCGTCTGGCCGAGCAGCACCGGAGGCGCGGTGCATGTGGCATCGATCAACTCGCCGAGCCACGACGTGACCCGTTCTGCGTCGAGTGCGCCGTCGTCGACGCTCGAGGCGCCCTGCCCGGGCAGGTCGGGAGCGACGACGCGGTGCGTCGTGGTCAGGTCGGGAATCACTCGCATCCAGTGCGCGGCGCACCCTCCGGGACCATGCAGCAACACGATCGGCGTGCCCTCACCTCCCTCGAGCACCGAGGTCGAGATCCCGGCGAGGTCGAGCCGCCGTTCGGTCACCGGAATGCCCGCCAACAGCTGATGCCGGGCCAGCTCGGGCTCGGTCTGGGCGCTGCGCCGTCGTTGAGTGCTCGTCGTGTTCGTCATACGAGCAACGTACGAGCGCGGCACGGCACGCCGCATCGGGCAAATCATGCAGATCGTCGCCGGCCGCCATGCGCACTCTCGTGCACGTGCGCGCCAGTGCGTGACGGTCGATCAGGCGAGGCCGTGTTCGTAGGCGTACGCCGTGGCGGCGGACCGCGACGAGATGTCGAGCTTGACGAAGATGTTGCTGACGTGACGGGCCACGGTCTTGTCGCTGATGACCAGCTCCTCGGCGATCGCCCGGTTGCTCTTACCGGTCGCCACCAGAGCCAGCACTTCGGCCTCCCTGGCCGTCAACCCCCCGGGCCGCTTCTCGTCGCCGGCACGCACCAGCTCCTCGACGCGGCGGAGGTCCGGAGCCGCGCCAAGTTCTTCGAACACACGACGAGCCGCTTCGAGCTCCAGCTCCGCGCCGTCGTGGTCACCCGTCTGGCGGCACGCCACGCCGAGCAGCATTCGGGTGCGGGCCGCGTCGTACGGTGCATCGAGCTCCCGCCACACATCCCACGCCAGCCGCAGCGCGACCAGCGCGGCACGAGGGTCGCCATCGGCGAGCAGCACCGCACCGTCGGTGTGCGCGGAGACCGCACGGACCAACGGCACGTCGAGCGTGGCCGCCACACGCGACAGCTCACCGGCGACCTCACGCGCTGCCGTGCGGTCCTTCGCGGCGAGCAGGATCTCGGCGTACGCAGCGAGCACGCGGGCGCGTGACACACCTTCGAGCGGGACGTCGACGACGTTGCGGATCGCCGCGAGGGCAGCGCTCACGCGATGTTGTTCGAGACGCAGCTGCGACAGCCCCGGTTGCGGACTCCGTCCGTGTTCGCTGGCGCGTCCGTACGCGTCCTCCGCCTCGGCGAACTCACCGCGCAGGCGATGGAGCTCGGCACGCTGGTAGAACGCGGCGCCGACCGCCGGCTCGCCCGCCAGCGCTTCGCACGCCCGGGCCGCTTCGTCCATCGCGTCGCCCCACGCGCCCTTGATCTGCAGGATCTCCGATCGATGCACGAGGCACTGCCCGCGATACGGCACCAGGTCGGGCTGCGACTCACACCACCGCGTGAGCGCGGCGGTCCATTCCTGGGCGCGACGCAGATCCATCACCTCGTGGCAGGCCTCGAGCACCGCGCAGTAGATGATGCCGGTGATCGTCGGGGACACCTCACCAGCCATGACCGCCGCCATCGCCTCGTCGAGCAGTGCGACCCCCTCGCGCGATACACCGTTCAGGATCAGCGCCTGACCGCGGCCGAGGCAGCCGAGCGCCACGAGATCGACGTCATCGAACCGGCGGCCGATGTCGCCGACCCGGGCGAACGTCGCGTACCCCGTCTCGAAGTCGCCTGCGCCGAAGCTCTGCAGGGCCTCCGGCACGAGGAGGTATCCCTGTTCCACGCAGTCGTCATCGCCCTCGACCAGGCGGCGGGCCCGACCCAGCCACCCGCCGCCCTGCGCCATGTCGCCCTTCAGCATCAGCCCGAAGCCGATCCAGAACGCGCAGCGTGCGGCCCGTCGGGCGTCTCCATCCTGCAGCCACGCCTGATGTGCGCGCGCCCACGCGTCGCCACTGGCATCGTCGTCGCCGACGAGGTAGGTCGCAACGGCCAGCCGTTCCAGGTCCTCCGCCTCGAGCGCCGCCTGCCGATCGGCGTCCGAGAGTCGCACCTGGGCTTCGCCCCACGCGTCGCCGCGAGAACGCCTCGCGGCCACGATCGAGTGCATCGGCCATGCCCATGACTCTGCCACCGAACGCGTCGCCACCCGCGCGCGTCGGACTCATGTCGGCTGACGTCAGGTCGAGTCCGACGAATCTGGTGGCCACGGTTGGGTGTGGACCGAGAACGGCTCGCCCAACTGGTGCCACAGCTCCTCGGCCAGATGGGGAGCGAACGGCGCCAGCAGCCGCACGAACACGCGCTTCGATGTCGGATCGCCGACCCGCCGCACGAGCTCCATCAAGCGCGCCAGCGCGACGTTGAACCTCAGCCGCTCGATCGCCGCTCCGACGGCCGCGACCGTGACCGAGAGGTCGACCGCACCAGCGGCATCTCGATCCGGTCCGGTCACCGCCCGCCAGGCGCGGGCGAAGAACCGCTCGATGCCCACGATCGCGTCGTCGCTGAACTCACCGCCCTGTTCCCACGGCGCCGAGAACAGCAGCGCGCACCGCAACGTGTCGGCACCGTGGCGATCGACGTAGTCGTCGGGCGTCACGACGTTGCCGCGGCTCTTCGACATCTTCGCCCCGTCCTTGGCGATCAGACCACCAAGGCGCACCCGCGGGAACGGCTCCTCGAACGGCACCAGCCCGAGATCGTGCAACGCCATCGTCACGAACCGCGCGTACAGATGATGGCGTTGGACGTGCTCCGGGCCGCCCGCGTAGAAGTCGACCGGCAACGCGGTGGCCGTGCGCGCGGCGTCCCACGGACGGTCGTCGAAGTCGGTCGACGGGTACCGCAGGAAGTACCACGCCGAATCGACGAATGTGTCGCTGACGTCGGTCTCGCGGCGCGCCGGCCCGCCGCAGTTCGGACATGACGTCCGCACCCACTCTTCAACGGCAGCGAGGGGTGACCGGCCGGTGCCCGTCGGCCGGATGTCGTCGATGTCGGGCAGTTCGACCGGCAACTCGGCGTCGGGCACTGCCACCGGACCGCACGCGTCGCAGTGCACGATGGGTATCGGCGGGCCCCAGTAGCGCTGACGCGAGATCAGCCAGTCGTGCAGCCGGATCGTGCCGTCGTCGCCGCGACCGATCCACTGACGCTGCAGGCGTTTGGCGCGCTCCGGCCAATCCAGATCCTCCAAGCCGTCGTGCAGGCGATCGGCGTAGGCCGTGATGCGCAGGAACCACTGCTCCATCACCTTCTCGGTGACCCGCGTGCCGCACCGCTCACATGCCGTCCCGTCGCGCTCGGTCTGCTCGCGTGCGAGCACCGTCAGGCACGACGGGCACCACAGAACCGGCGCCTCCGCCTGGTACATCAGGCCCGCGCCGAACAGTCGCGTCAGGAGCCATTGCGTCCAGCGGTAGTAGTTCGGATCACTGGTGTCGACCGTCCGACTCCAGTCCCACGCCATCCCCAGTCGCGCCAGTTGGGCGCGGAAGCGCGCCGACGTTCGAGCCGTCAGCGGCCGCGGGTGTTCCCCGACCTTCAGCGCGTAGTTCTCGGTGTGGATGCCGAACGCGTCGAGCCCGATCGGCTGGAACACCTGCTTGCCCCGCATCCGCTGGTAGCGGCCGTACGTGTCGACGCCGCCGTAGCGGTACACGTGTCCGACGTGCAGCCCCTCAGCGGACGGATACGGAAACTCGACCAGGTTGTAGAAGACGTCGTCGGGCGCGACCGCGTCGAGATCTACGCGATCGATCCCGGCAGCATCCCAACGGGCGCGCCACGCCGTCTCGATCGCGCCGACGTCGTACGGCTGCGCCATGCGAGCGGACCCTCCGAACGAGTGGCCCGCGGTGCGTGCTCCATGAACGACACGCTAGGTGGGGAAGCTGCGTTCGACGTCAGAGGTTTCGCCCGATCCCCATCTCGCGAGTTTCGGCGTCGTCAGGGCGCCGAAACTTCATGAGATGGCGAGGGCGGGGCGGGTGGGACCACCAGTACCCGACGGCTGGCGGCGTCGACCTGGACGACGTCGTCTTCGATGCGCACGCGGTACGTCGGTTGGCACTCCTGCTTGACCGACTCCCAACCAGTCCGCAGGTCGAACGCCCACTGGTGGCCGGGGCACACGATCCGACCGTTCAGCACGACCCCCTTCGAGATCTCGCGCTGGCGATGGATGCAGATGTTCTGAAGGGCGAAGAAGTCGCCGTCGTGGGCGAGCACGAAGATCTGCTCGTCGCCGATCTCGATGACGACCTTGCGGCGCTTCGCGACCTCGGCCGTCGAACCGACGTCGACCCAGTTCGACTCCGCATCGACGGGTTCGTCGCTCATTCGTTGTCCGCCTTCGACAGCCACACCTGCTTGAGACGGTCGTACGTGCGACCGCTGGCGTCCATCTCGGTCTGGTCGGGATCCCACGCGACGCTGATGTCACCTCTGACATACGTCTGGCAGGCGAGGCGGTAGCCCTGCCCGAGCAGTTCGCCGAGGCGGTCGCGTTCGCGGCGACGCGGCGGGTCGCAGTTGTCCGCACCCTCGAGCATCCGCACCCGGTCGGTACCGCAGTTCCCGCTCGCGCACTTGAAGGGGATCCCACAGTCGTTCCGGATGGCCACGCGGAGGAGGTTCACCTCTTCCCCCTCGGGGAAGGTGATCTCCTTGTCGGTGGTGTCGAAGCGGATGCGCGGCATCGCGACGTCTCAGGCGAGCGCCGGCTCGGGATTCTCGACTTCCTCATCGGGCGAGACATACGTGTCGTACAGGGCCTTGGTGTACGCGAAGCGCGCCTCGGCGCCGTGGCGGACGAGTTGGAGCGAGCGCTGCTGCAGCTCCGGCGTGTCGGCGTGCTCGAGCACGATCTGGTAGCCGCGCTCGCCGTGGATCTCGTCGCTCGTGATGTGGAGGTCGAAGAACTCGGTCTCCTCCTCGGTGAAGCCGTACTTCTCGAGCAGCACCGGGTACTGGCGGCGATAGATCGACGGCACCTGCGACTCGAGGCCGACCACGAGCGCCGCCGTGGCGACGGCGAAGTGCTCGCGGATCGCGGTCGCGTAGCACCACCCCTGCAGGCCACGGGTGACGGCGCACGCGTTGTCGATGTCCATCACCCGCTCGCGCGTCGTCCCGCACGCTTCGGCGAAGCGGATCAACAGGTCGGTGTGGCGGATGTCGCTGAGCTCCTCCTCGTACATGTTCTGCAGGAGGAAGTCCTTGGCGTCGGTGGCATGGTCAGGTGTGTTCGAGTAGATGTAGCCGAGGTAGTCGGCGAAGGGACCGACGTAGTGGTAGTGGTTCTCGGCCCACCGCGCGAAGTGCTCGCGGCTCAGCTCACCCTGCGACCACGCCAGCGAGAACGAGGCGTTCTTCGCCTCACGACCTTTGATCGCCGCCTCGAGGGCGTCGCGGAACTCGGGCTTGGTGAGCAGTTCGGCCATGGCTCGTACCTTTCGTGGGATCGCGCGACGGGACTCCCCCGTGCGCCACACATGCCGACTGAGATCGTCGACTGAGGTATACTGTATACTTTACCGGAACGGCCTGCAAGACCCGACGTCCGCCGCCCGTCGGCGGGCCCCGACCACGCACGCAGTCACCCGAAGGGGGATCCGATGACCGCCACCGAAGGTCCGCCGCCCGACCGCTGAACGTTCCGTGCGTTCCGTGCGTTCCGTCCGCGACTGGTTGCAGGACTGGGGCGCCGAGGTGGCGGCCGTCGATCTTGCTGCCGCCCGCCTCCGGTTCGCGCCGGACCTGTCGGCGTTCGGCACGCGTGCCGACGTGGTGATCGGGCGCGACCAGGTCGAGCGCGAACAGTGGTTGCCGACCTGGCCGGCGATCGAGGATTTCGGATTCCTGGTGGACGATGCGCAGGTCGTGTTGTCGGTGGACGGGCTGATGGCAGTCATCGCCACCGCGTGGACGTCGACCGGCATCGCCGAGGACGGCACACGCTTCGCACGGCCGGGCCGGGCGACGATCGTCCTGCGCCGCGCTGGTGAACGAGCACAATGGATCGGCGTGCACACCCACTTCTCGCTCGCCCGCGGTGTGCCACAGACGACTCACGGCATCCGACACGTAACACAATGACCGCGTCATCGAGAGCGTCTGCCGCGGCCGCGGTGATGGCCGAGCAGTGCACGGGCCGCGGGCGCGACGGCGTCGTGTGCGCGGCCGCCCCTCTCGCCGCGCTCGCCGGCGCTACCTGCCTGCGCGAGGGCGGGAATGCGTTCGACGCGGCCGTCGCCGCGGCGCTCAGCGAGACGGTGCTCCTGCCCCCGAAGTGCGGCCTCGGCGGTGACCTCGTCGCGATCGTCCTGCGGTCGGGCGCCGATCGGCCCGAAGCGCTGATCGCCGTCGGCGGGGCACCGTCGGGTCTCGCCGCCGTCGCCGCGACCGGCGGGTGGCGGGAGGTGGGGCCGCACTCGGTCGGCCCACCCGCCGCGGCCGCCGGCTATCAGGCCCTGACCGAGCTCGGAGTGCTCGGTCGTGAACGGCTCGCAGCCCCCGCTCGCGACCTGGCGCGCAACGGCTTCCCGTGGGCGGACGTGTGCACCCGCCTGTCCGACCAGGCCGCCGCGCTCGTCACCGAGATGAATCCCGACGGCTGCGCGTACTACCCGGACGGCGTCTCGATCACGCCCGGCGCGTTGACGAAGCTGCCAGGGCTCGCCGACGCGCTCGCCGAGTGGGTGCGACTCGGCGACCAGATGCTCGACGGCCCAGTCGGCGACGCGATCGTCGACGCGGTGCGGTCGCGGGGCGGCGTGCTCGATCGTCCGAGCCTCGAGTTCGCCCGTGCCGAATGGTCGCCGTGCGCATCGCGGACGATCGCCGGCCGGCAGCTGTGGGCGACGCCCGCGCCGACACACGGCCCCTCCCTGCTCGACGCGATCGATGCCACGGCGGCCGACGCTGGCGCCGTCTACCGCAACGTGCTCGCCGCCATCGGCCGCGCGCGCGACAGCCTCGCCGATCCGAGTGGGACATCGATCGTGAGCGCCGGCGACCGGCACGGCAACGTTGTCGTGATCGTGCACAGCAACTCGTTCCCGCGCTTCGGAAGTGGGATCGTCGTCGACGGGTACGACCTGGTGCTGGCGAACCGTGCCGGCCGAGGGTTCAGCCCGATCGAGGGGCATCCGAACTTCCCGACCGCGGGGCGCCGGCCGGCGACGACCCTGCACGCGTGGGCGGCGAGCGGCCCCGACGGTTCCGGCGTGCGCCTGATGGGTGGCACACCCGGCGGCGCCAACCAGATGCCGTGGAACACGCAATCCCTGACTCGCGTGCTCGCCGGATGCGATCAGCCAGGCGTCCTCGTCACGGCGCCAGTGTGGGAGTGGCTGCCCGACGACGATGGCGTCCGGATCGAGGACGGGATGCCCGACGCCGACGCCGAAGCGCTCCGAGCGGCCGCGCCACGCGCTGTCAGCACGTCACCATGGGGGTGCAAGAGCGCCCAGCAGGTCGTGCGCATCCCCAACGCCGGCGAGGTCTGGACCGGAGCCGCCGACCCGCGTACTCAGGGCGCCGCGATCGGTGTGTGAGCCGCGCTGTCTGACGATGGCACCGGCCGGCAGAACCACACCAGCGACAGGGGCACGAGCACGCAGACGAACACCGTCCATCGCAGGCCGATCGGGCTGTTGCCGATGATCACGCCCGCCAGCGCCCCGATGCCGATCTGCACGCTGCGATAGGCGCCGAGCGCCAACCCGTTGTTCCCGAAACGTTCGACGGCGAGCACGTTGGCGACGGGGAAGATCGAGCTCACGGTGCCGGCGAAGAGCGCTGCGATGCAATACGTCACGACGCCCGCCGGGAGCGACACCCACAGCACGCCGGTCACCGAGAGCAGCACGCCCGTCCGCACGACGCTCGCGCGCGGCCCGATGCGGTCGGCGCTGGCTCCGCCGACGAGCTTGGCCGCGATCGAGACGATCCGGCCGACGGCGAGCAGGGCTGCCGCCCGGCCCTCGCGACAGCTCCCACTCGTCGACCGCGTACGTTGCGAAGAACGCCAGCACCCCGTACTGCAGGATCGCGCCGACCGTGCCCACGATCGTCGGGAGTCCCAGGACGGCCCGCCACGGCAGCGTCCAGCGGGCGCCCCGCACCGGTGGCGCGGTCGTCATCCTCGACGTGACGACGAGCGCGACCACGGCGAGCCCGGCGGCGATCCAGAACGAGACCCGCCATCCGGACGAGGCCCCCAGCACGCCGAGCAGCGCGGCGACCGCGAGCCCGATGCTGAACGCGACGCCGTAGATGCCCATCGCAAAGCCGCGACGATTCGCTCCGGCGAAGATCGCCACGGCCTGCAGGCCGGCCGGGAAGAACAACCCCGCTCCGGCCCCCAACAGCACCTGGGCGACGAGGACGCCTGCGTACGTGTCGGCCATCGCGGCCGCGACAGCGCCCGCCGCGGTCACGATCGTGCTGCACCGGATCACGGTGATCGCCGACCACCGCCGCAGCGCGACGCCGCTCACCATGTTGAACACGGCGATCGCCAGCGCCAGGGCGCCGAATGCGATGCCGCCCTGCCCCTCCGACAGCCCGAGGTCGTCGCGGGCCGTCGGGAACAGCGGTGAGAGCAGTTGCTCGCCGACGGTCGCGGCGAAGTACGCGCCGCACACGAGGGCGATCGCGCCCCAACGGGGCTGGCCCGCGGACATCTCGTATACAGTATCCACCATGTCCGGGACGGTCCCATCGCTCCGCCAATCGGCCGTTCCCATCCACCCACATCTGGACGATCAGACGGTCAGCGGGCTGCTCGACCTGGCAGGAGTCACCGATGTGGTCGAGGCCGCCTTCGGCGCCTGGGGACGCGGCGAGGCGTCCACGACACAGCGGGTGCGCAGCCAGGCGAGCGGCGCCATGGCGAGCGCGATGGCCGCCGTCGCCCCTCCGTACAGCGGCGGCAAGGTCTACGCCACGAACCAGGGTGTGTTCACGTTCGTCGTCACGCTGTTCGACCTGGACGGTCGGCTGCTGTGCACGCTCGACGGTGACGCGCTCACCCGCCTGCGAACGCCGGCGACGTGCGCGCTCGCCGTGCGCGCCTTCGCCCCCCGGGCACCAGCCGTCGCGGCGGTCGTCGGCGCCGGCCGCCAGGGCTGGACCCACGTGCAGATGCTCGCCCACGAGATGCCGCTCCTCCGCGAGCTCCGCATCCACGACCACGGCCCGCACTCGGCCGAGGCGATGGCCACGCGCGCCCGAGCCCGCGGGATCCCCGCCATCGCGGCGACGTCGGCAACCGCCGCGGTCGCCGACGCCGACGTGATCGTGACCGCGACGCCGAGCACGACACCGTTGTTCCCCGCATCCGCGATCGCCGACCGAGCGCTGATCTGCGCGGTCGGATCGACGAAGTACGACCGCTGCGAGATCGGCCCCGACGTCGTCGAGCGCTGCGCCGCCGTCGTGTGTGACGACGCGGTCGGCAGCCGCGTCGAGTGCGGCGACCTCATCCACGCTGTCGCCGCCGGTCGGTTCGACTGGGCGCACGCCATCGAGTTGCACGACGTCGTGGCCGGCACCGTCGACGTCGAGCGGGCGGGCGCGGCCCCGGTGTTGTTCGAGACCCAGGGGGTGGCGCTGCAAGATGTCGCCGCCGCCGGCCTCGCCTTCGAGCGCTACCTCGCCAAGATCACGATCACATACCAAGTCCGCTCCGCTCACACCACAGACGTCCGCTCCGTCCACGAGTCCCACCGTGCGAAAGGCCGCCACATGATCCAGCACAACCGACTGACCCTCGCCGAGGCGGAGCTCGTCGCCGACGCGGCGATCGCCAAGGCCGCCGAGCTCGGCATCGGTTCGGTCGTCGCCGTGTGCGACAACGCCGGCTGGCCGATCGTGGTCAAGCGTCCCGACAATGCCAAGCCGACCAGCGTCGAGATCGCGATCAACAAGGCGTTCACCGCCGCCTGTCATCGCCGCCCGACGCACACCTACACCAATGCCCAGTCGGGCGGCGAGGCGTTCGGCATCATGAACATGCACGGTGGACGATTCGCGATCTTCGTCGGCGGGTGGCCGATCGAGGTCGACGGTGAAGTCGTCGGCGGGATCGGGGTGAGCGGCGGCCACACGAAGGAAGACATCGCGTGCTGCAAGGCGGGCGTCACGGCGATCCTCGAGCACCTCGGCCAGGCGGTCGACTTCACGAAGTGGGACAGTTGGTCGCCACCAACGCCGTCGCAATGAGCGGATCACGCGAATCGCTCCCATGACGATCACCGTGAGCAACCGGATCGGTGGCGCCGAGGTGGCGGCCGCCGACGGCGCGACGTTCGAGCGCACCAACCCCGCCGACCGGCGCCAGATCGTGTCGATCGCGCCCGATTCGTCGATCGCCGACGTCACCGCCGCCGTCGATGCGGCGAGCGCCGCGGCCAGCGCGTGGCGACGCACCACCCCAACACGCCGCGCCGAGATCCTCACGGCCGCGGCGCGCATCCTCGCCGAGCGGGCCGACGACATCGCCCGCGAGATGGTGGCCGAAGAGGGCAAGCCGATCGCCGACGCCAAGATGGAGGCGTCGCGCACGCCGCGGAACCTCGAGCTGTACGCCGGTGAGGCGTACCGACTGACCGGCGCCACGTTCCCGAGCGACGACACGCCGCTCGTCTACTCGGTGCTCGATCCGGTCGGCGTGGTCGGCGTCATCACGCCGTGGAACTTCCCGCTCAACCTCGCCAGTCGCAAGATCGGTCCGGCATTGGCAGCCGGGAACACCGTGGTCTTCAAGCCGTCGCCGATGACTCCGCTGATGGGTGATCGGCTGGCGGCCGCATTCATCGATGCCGGCCTGCCCGACGGCGTGCTCAACGTCGTGCACGGCTTCGACGCGGGAGCGCATCTCGTGGCGGACGATCGCGTCACGGCCATCACGTTCACCGGATCCACGGCGACGGGACGCAAGATCCATGCCGCGGTCGGGCTCGGCCGCCGCGTGCAACTCGAACTGGGCGGCAAGAATCCGATCATCGTGCTCGCCGACGCCGACCTCGAAGCCGCCGCCGCGGTCGTGGCGCGCAGCAGCTTCAGCCTCAGCGGTCAGGCGTGCACGGGCGCCGGGCGAATCCTCGTCGACGCGGGGGTCCACGACGCCCTCGTCGACAAGGTCGTCGCGCTCGCCGCGGCGCACGTCGTCGGACGGGGTGACGCGGCCGGGGTCACGCTCGGTCCGCTGATCGATGCGCACGCCGTCGACGCGATGCGCACGACCGTCGCCACGGCCCAACACGACGGCGCCACCGTGGCGTGCGGCGGGACGGCACTCGACGACGGCGACCTGGCGAACGGGTGCTTCTTCGCGCCGACGGTGATCACCGGCGTCCGGCCAGAGAGCGACTTGGCGACACGTGAGGTGTTCGGACCGGTCATCGGATTCGAGACGATCACCGACCTCGACGAGGCGATCGCCTCGGCGAACGCCGTCGAGTACGGCCTGTCGGCCGCGATCTGCACCCGCGACGTCGGCGCCGCCCAGAAGTTCGCGGCCGAGATCCAAGCCGGCATGGTGCGCATCAACCGGCCGACCGTCGGCGCCGCGTTCAACGCGCCGTTCGGCGGTATCAAGCAATCGGGCACCGGCATGCATCGCGAGCAACTCGGTCCGACGGTCATGGATTTCTACACGACCACTCGGACCGTCTGGTTCGGGAGCTGACATGGACCTCGAGCTGCGCGAGCAACGCGCCCTCGTGTTCGGCTCGTCGAGCGGGCTCGGACGCGCCATCGCCGCGGCACTGCTTCGCGAAGGCGCACGAGTCGCCGTCGTGAGCCGCAGCATCGACCGGGCCCGCGCTGCGCTCGACGAGATCGGCGCCGACGTCGCCCTGCGCGCCGACCTCACGACCGACGGCGACGGCGCGACGGCGGTTGCCGCTGCCGCGTCGGCGTTCGGCGGTCTCGACATCTGTGTGGTGAACACCGGCGGCGGTTCGCCCGGACCGATCCTGTCGACCGACGGGGCGGACGACGCCGCGTACCGATCCATGCTGCGCCCGGTTCTGGAGATCAGCCGCGCCGCCGCCCATCACGTCACGGCCGGCGGACGCGGGCGGCTCGTCTACCTCACGTCGCGCTCGGTCGTCGAAGCCAGCCCCGACCTGGCGCTGAGCTCGGTCTTCCGCAGTGGTGTGCACGCCGCGGCCCGGTCGCTGGCGATCGAGCTGGCGCCGCGCGCGACCGTCAACGTCGTCGTCACCGGGCAGTTCGACACGCCCGCACTGGGCCGCTTCGAATCGGCCCGCGCCGCCGCCGAAGGTCGTACCGCCGAGGAGATCCGGCAGGAGCACATCGAAGCGACACCGATGGGCCGGCTCGGGACCGCCGACGAGCTCGCCGACGTCGTGACGTTCCTGTGCAGTGCCCGCGCCAGCTACGTCACCGGCACTGCCGTGCGCGTCGACGGCGGCGTGGTCCGCGGCTTCTGAGCCAACCCCCACCGACCTGTCTGCCCCAGATGCGCCGATCGGCAATCTGAAGCAGACAGAACCGAGGTCAGGGCGCGACCTTGGCCGCGAAGTAGCCGTCGCGCGCCTTGCGGATGTGATCGCGGGCGATGGCCTCGGCGCCGGCGGGATCGCGCGTGGCGATGCGACGCCGTGATGGCGGCGTGCTCGTCCCACGACCAGAACGCCCGCTCGCGCACGCGCCGCGTGTACATCCACTCGATCACGTGCATCAGCTCGTCGAGCAACTCGGCGAGCAACGCGTTGTCGGCGGTCTCGACGAGCAGCCGGTGGAACCGCGTGTTGAGGGCGGGCAGTGCCGTGAGGTTGCCGGCGCCGAGCGCGTCGCGGCCGGCCTCGACGATGGCGGCGAGGTCGCCCAGTTGGGCGTCGGTCCGGCGCTCCGCGGCGAGGGCCGCGACGAGGCCTTCGAGCGGCTCGCGCACCTGGAACAGCTCGGTCGCCCTGGTGTCGGACAGCACCATCACGCGGGCGCCGCGCCGCGGCTCGATCTCCACGAACCCCTCGCGGGCGAGCGTCTGCAGCGCTTCGCGCACCGGGTTGCGGCTGACACCAAGATCCTGGGCGAGCTGATCCTCGAAGATGCGCTCGCCCTGCGCGAGCGAGCCGACGATGATCCGTTGGCGGATCTCGTCGCGCACCGCGACCCGCAACGGTTGGTGCGCCTTTCCAACTGACGTCTCCGACGTGCCGACCGGCGTCTCCGATGGCGTGCCACGATCGGTCCCTGCCGCGGTCCCGAACGGCATCCCCTCTTGTCGCAGACCCGTCACCCTGTCTATTGTATAAAGTATTCGTGAGCGCCGCTCGCGCAATCCGGGGAGGAAAGCCATCTTGATCAAGCGTCACCGTTTCTTGGGTGCCGTCATCGCCCTCAGCGCGGTCATCGCCGCGTGTGGCGGCGACGACGACGATGCCGATTCCACTGACTCGACCGAGGCGCCGGGCGGCGATTCGACCGCGGCTCCTGGCGACACCGTGCCGGATGATGGAGGAAGCGACGACACCACGCCAGACGACGGCGCGCCCGCCGACGGCGCTTCGATCACCATCGCCCTCGGCTCCGAGCCGACGAGTCTCGACCCGCACGTCGTCGACGACGGCGGTGAGCGCGCCGTCAACGACAACGTCTACGAGACACTGCTCACCCGTGACGCCGAGGGCGAGCTCGGACCGGGCCTCGCCACCGAACTGCCCACCCAGGTCGACGACACCACGTGGGAGTTCAAGCTCCGCGACGGCGTGACGTTCCACGACGGCACACCGTTCAACGCCGATGCCGTGGTCGCCAGCGTCGACCGCATCATCCGCCTCGTGGCCGAGGAGAAGACCGACAACAGCGGGTTCTACGGAACGCTCGCCGGCGCCACGAAGGTCGACGACATGACGGTACGGATCATGACGACCGGCCCCGACGGCGTGTTGCCGGCGCGCATGTACTGGCTGAAGATGGTCGCGCCCGGCACCGAGGCCAGCGACGACCTGTCGGAGGCGTCGAACGGCACCGGCCCCTACACGTTCACGGGACGCGAGGCCGGCGTGTTCGTCGAGCTCGCGGCCAACCCCGACTACTGGGACGGAGCACCGCCGATCGCGTCCGTGCGGTACGAGTTCGTCTCCGAGGCCGGGACCCGGCTCGCCGGGCTCAAGTCGGAACAGTTCGACCTCATCACGAACCTCGCGCCCAACAACGTCGAGGAAGCCCCGAAGTTCGAGGCCAAGCAGGGTCAGGAACACCCGGTGCTGATCCTCGACGCCGACGAAGGCATCACCGCCGACCCGAACGTGCGCAAGGCGCTGAACCTCGCGATCGACAAGGCGGCGCTCGCCGATGCGATCTTCAGCGGCTTCGCCGCGATCGACGAGGGTCAGGTGCTGAGCCCGTCGATCCTCGGCTACAACGACAGCCTCGAGGCGTATGCCTACGACCCCGACGAGGCCGCTCGCCTCATCGAAGAGGCCGGCGTCGCCGGCGAGACGATCACGCTCGTCGGCGAGTCGTCGGGACGCTGGCTGAACGACCGCGACCTCGTCGAAGCGGTCGCCGGCTACTGGACGGCGGCCGGGCTGGAGGTCGACCTCCAGACGCCCGAGTTCGGCGCCTACCTCGACATCCTGTTCGACCGAGACAACCGCGAGGACGCGATCTTCGTGTCGAGCTCGAACGACATCCTCGACCCCGACCGTCAGCTCAGCACGTACTACCAGGCTGGTGGCATCGGCTCGTCGAACTCCGACGCCGAACTGTCGGCGATGATCGACGAGGGTCGGGCCGAGCTCGACGCGGACGCCCGGGATGCGATCTACCAGGACGCCGTCGCGCTCGCGTACGATCAGGCGTACTTCGCCTGGCTCGTCAGCAACCAGGACATCTACGGGATGAGCGAGCGGTTGAGCTACACGCCGCGGGTGGACTCCAAGCTGCTCGTCAAGGACATGAGCGTGACCGGCTGAGCCGTAGCGCTGGCCGGGAGCGACAGCGAGACCATGGGACGTTACATCGCACGACGCCTCCTGCAGGGGCTGGTGGTCATCTTCGGAGTGACCGTCTTCGTGTTCGTCGTCACCCGCCTGATCGGCGATCCCGTGAAGTTCATGCTGCCGCTCTCGGCCACCGAGGAGGAGCGCGAAGCCACTCGCGCCGCCCTCGGCCTCGACGAGCCGATCCCGCGCCAGTTCGTCACGTTCCTCGGCGATCTGGTGCGGCTCGACCTCGGCGAGAGCACATACGTCCGCGGCCAGTCGGCGTTGTCGGTCGTGGCGGACTACCTGCCGCGCACGTTCCAACTGGTGGCGTTCGGCATGGTGCTGGCGATCGTGCTGAGCGTCCCCCTCGGCTTGCTGGCGGCGCGCAAGCCGGGTGGGCCGCTCGACCGCCTGCTCACGACGCTGTCGCTCGTCGGACTGTCGATGCCGCAGTTCTTCCTCGGCGGTGTGTTGATCATCCTGTTCACGGTCAAGCTGCCCTGGTTCGAGACGGGAGTCGGACCGTGGTACACGAACCTCGTGCTGCCGGCGGTCTGCCTTGCGCTCCCGGCCGTTGGTCGCTTGTCGATGGTGATCCGCTCGTCGATGATCGACGAGCTCAACACCCAGTACGTGAAGGTGCTGAAGGCGAAGGGGATGCCGAGCCGTCGGATCCTCGGAGTGCACGCGTTGCGCAACGCCGGCATCCCGTACGTCACGCTGCTCGGCTGGGAGATCATCCGCGCCCTGGCCGGCTACACGGTCGTGGTCGAGAGTGTCTTCGCCTGGCCCGGCATCGGTTTCATGGCCCGTGAGGCCATCGCCCAACAGGACTTCTATCTGATCCAGGCGATCGTGTTCGTGGTCGCCGTGATGGTCGTGCTGATCAGCATCGCCATCGACGTCGTGTACAAGTTCCTCGACCCGCGCGTGACACTGGCGTGAGGAGGCGAACGCGGTGACCTACACGCAGCCCGACGAGTACAGCGCTCAGCAGCAAGACGTCGAGGCGGCCGAGGACGTCGAAGAAGAGCTGCACGGCCGCCCCTACGAGCTCACCGCGGTGCACCAGGGCGGGCTGTTCCGTGAACTGGTCCGCGACAAGCTGGGGCTGCTCTCACTCGCCTTCCTCCTCGTGCTCGTCGTGTGCGCGGTGCTCGCCCCGTGGATCGCCCCGCACGATCCGAACGAGATCAACCTCAGTGCAACGATGCTGTCGCCGGTCTGGCACGGCGGCACGTGGGAGTACCCGATGGGTACCGACTGGCAGGGCTACGACGTCCTCAGCCGTCTGCTCTACGGAGCCCGGACATCGTTGTTCATCGGCACCATGGTCGTGCTGCTCGCCGGCACGTTCGGCGTGCTCGTCGGCCTGTACGCGGGCTACAAAGGCGGCCGCGCCGACCGCTGGCTGATGGGCTGGGTCGACGTGCAGGTGTCGTTCCCCGGCCTCCTGCTGGCGATGCTGCTGATCGCCCTCGTCGGCGGCAGCGTCATGTCGGTGACGGTGATCCTCGCCATCAACGGGTGGATGGTGTACGCGAGGATGACGCGCGGCGTCGTCCTGTCGGCCAAGGAGCGACCGTTCGTGGAAGCCGCCGAGCTGGTCGGGTGCAAGCCGAAGCGGGTCGTGTTCAAGCACATCCTGCCCAACCTCATCAGCCCGCTCACGACGCTCGCCGTGCTCGAGTTCGCCCGCATCATCCTCGCCGAAGCGGCCCTCAGCTACCTCGGGCTCGGCATCCAGTACCCCGGTGTCTCGTGGGGCCTCGACGTCGCCCGCGCCATGGATCACGAGCTGTTCGGCAACCAATGGCTGATCATCTACCCGGGTATCCTGCTCAGCCTGACGGTGCTCGCGGCCAACCTGTTGAGTAGCTGGCTGCGCGTCGCGCTCGATCCGCAAGAGCGCGAGAAGCGGTTCGCGGCGACGGCCATCGGCTCGGGCGCCAAGACCGGCGGCGGCCTGTGAGCGACACCACCGTCGCACCTGTCGACGACGCGCCGACCGGCCTGCTCGAAGTCGATCATCTCTACGTCAAGTTCTTCACCCGCCGCGGCGTCGTCCATGCGGTGCGCGACGTCAGCTTCACCGTCGGCCGGGGTGAGACCGTCGGTCTCGTCGGCGAGAGCGGGTCCGGCAAGAGCGTGACCGCGCAAGCCCTGATGGGGCTCATCGACCTCCCCGGACGCATCACGGGTGGCGATGTGCGCTGGAAGGGCGAATCGCTCGTGCACGACGCCGACGCGACCCTGCGACGCGTCCGCGGCAAGGAGATCGCGATGATCTTCCAGGACCCGATGACGTCGCTCGATCCGCTGTTCACCGTCGGCAGCCAGATCGTCGAGGTGCTGCGCCGCCACATGGGGATGCGCAAGCGCGCCGCGCACGTGCGAGCCACCGAGCTCCTCGACCTGGTGGGAATCGCCAACCCCGCGGAGCGCGTCGACCAACACCCGCACGAGATGTCGGGCGGCATGCGCCAACGCGTGCTGATCGCGATGGCGCTCGCCTGCGAGCCGGAGCTGCTGATCGCCGACGAGCCGACGACGGCGCTCGACGTGACGATCCAGGCCCAGATCCTCGAGCTCATCGGCGACCTCCAGCAACGCCTCGGCCTGTCGGTGCTGTTGATCACCCACGACCTCGGTGTGGTCGCCGGGCTGTGCGACCGCGTCGCCGTGATGTACTCCGGCAAGATCGTCGAACTGGCGCCCGCGGCCGACCTCTACCGCGACCCGGGGCACCCGTACACGGCAGGGCTGTTGCGCAGCACGCCGCGTCTCGACATCGTGATCCCGAGACTGGTCTCGATCGATGGCTCGCCGCCGGACCTGGTGAACCCGCCGAACGGCTGCGCCTTCGCCGCCCGCTGCGCGCTGGCCGTCGAGCAGTGCCTCGACGCCACGCCGGGGCTGCGCATCCACTCGCCGTCGCGCCGCGTCGCCTGCTGGCGACCGTTCGAGGCGCCGTTCGAGAACCTGTCGGTCGGCGCCGTCGCCGACGGTTCGCCGTCTGACGCGCCGGGCGGGATCCCGTCATGATCGACAGCACCGAGGCGATGATGATCGACGCCGACCGTACGGCACGGCCGCTCGTCGAGGTCGAGCACCTGTCGATCAGGTTCCCGATCGGCCGGACCGGCTTCTGGGGCGGACAGGTCCGCCACGTCCATGCTGTCGACGACGTCAGCGTCACGATCGGCAAGGGTGAGACGTTGGGGCTCGTCGGCGAGAGCGGATCGGGCAAGACCACCTTCGGGCGCGCCCTGTTGCGCCGGATCGAGCCGACAGAAGGCACGATCCGCTTCGACGGTGCCGACATCACCAACGTCCGCGGCGAGGAGCTGCGCGCGTTGCGCCGCAACATGCAACTCGTGTTCCAGGACCCGTACGCCAGCCTGAACCCGCGGATGACGGTGCTCGAGCTGGTCGCCGAACCTCTCGTGGTCCACGGGATCGCCAAGAACAGCGACGCGGCGCGTGCGCAGGTCGTCGACCTGCTCGATCGGTGCGGCCTTCCCGAAGACGCCGTCGATCGCTACCCACATGCCTTCAGCGGCGGTCAGCGCCAACGCGTTGGCATCGCACGCGCGCTCGCGCTGCACCCCAAGTTCATCGTCGCCGACGAGCCCGTCTCCGCGCTCGACGTGTCGGTGCGAGCCCAGGTCGTCAACCTCCTCCAGGACCTCCAGCACGAGTTCGATCTGACGTACCTGTTCATCGCCCACGACCTGTCGGTCGTGCGCCACATCAGCCACCGCATCGCGATCCTCTACTGCGGTCGCCTGGTCGAACTGGCGAGCACCGACGACATCTACGAGCGCACCAAGCACCCGTACACCGAGGCGCTGCTCTCGAGCGTGCCGATCCCCGATCCGCCGGTGCAACGGGCCCGGCAACGCATCGTGTTGTCGGGCGAGATCCCGAGCCCTGTCAACCCGCCGAGCGGGTGCCGGTTCCAGACGCGATGCCCGCTCGTCGAGCCGCGTTGCCGGGTCGAGTCGCCCCCGCTCGAGGAGAAGGCGCCCGGTCACTGGGCCGCCTGCTTCGTGCGCTGATGATCCAGGACCCGGTGCCACAGTCAGCAGTGTCGGACACGTCCACCACGTCCGTCGTGGCAACCCGGCCGGGCTTGGTGAAGGCCGCGCTGGTCGGGCTCGCCGCCGGTTTCCTGTCCGGCCTGTTCGGTGTGGGTGGCGGGATCCTTCTCGTCCCCGCGCTGGTCATCGTGCTCAAGCTCGGCCAGAAGCTGGCGCACGGCACGTCGCTCGCGGCGGTGCTCCCGATCGCGATGGCGAGCCTGCTCGGCTACACGATCGAGGGCAAGGTCGACTGGCCGGTCGCCGCGCTGCTCGCGCTGGGCGCCATCGGTGGCGCGGTCATCGGCACCCACATCCTGCACCGCCTGCCACAGCGGGCCGTGGGGTGGGCGTTCGCGGTGGTGCTGCTCGCGACGGCGGTGCGCCTGCTCGTCGACAACAGCGACGCCGGCGGCCGCGCCGACCTGTCGATCCTGAGCGGGATCGGCCTCGTCGTTCGCCGGGTTCCTGACCGGCATCCTCGCCGGGCTGCTCGGCGTGGGCGGCGGGATCGTCATGGTCCCGGCGATGGTCGTCGGCTTCGGCATCCCGGCGGTCGTCGCCAAGGGGACGTCGCTGGCAGTGATCATCCCGACGTCGATCATGGGCACGATACGGAACCGATCGAACCACAACGTCGACCTTCGTCTCGCCGCCGTCGTCGGCATCGCCGGTGTCGTGTCGGCCTACGGCGCCTCGAAGATCTCCGTCGGCCTCAGCGAGACGACATCGAACCGGCTGTTCGCCGCGCTGCTGACCGCGGTGGCGTTGCGGATGATGTGGCAGTTCACCCACTCGCCCGACCACGACTGATCCCGCGAACGCAGCGGTCAGTCGGTCCCCGGGGCCCCACACTCCTGTTTGTGTCACCGGAACCGGCGATCCGCGCCGGTTGCTGTGACACAAACACGGGGATTGGTGGGTCGGCACGGGTCAGCGGAAGCGTTGCGGTGAGAGCTGGCGGGTGAGCGAGCCGGCGTCGAATCCGGCACCGTCGAATCGGGCACCATCAAATCCGGCATCGTCGCCGGTCATCTGGGCGGTCAGGAGCGCGGCCATCGCCGGCGACGTCTTGATGCCGGCGCCGCCCTGGCCGACGAGCCACCAGAACCCTGCCGCATCCGGATCCTCGCCGAGCACCGGCACGCGGTCGGGTGCGAACGTGCGCAGACCGGCCCACGCCCGTCGCACCGACCGCACCGGGACTTCGGTCGCCGCCGCCAACTCGTCGAGGGCGATGGCGACGTCGATCTCCTCCGGCCGGGCGTCGCACGGTTCGCACGCGGTCTCGTCGGCCGGCGACACGAGCAACCCGCCCGCCTCCGGCTCGACGTAGTAGCGACCGGCGATGTCCATGACGAGCGGCCATCCACCGACCCATTCCGGCGCCGGCACGATCGCCGCCGTCCGGCGCAGCGGCTGCAGCCCGATCGGTGCCACGCCGCACCGTTCGGCGACCACATCGCCCCACGCGCCGGCGGCGTTGACGACGTGCGTGCTCGTGAACTCGCGTGCGCCGACTGATGTGACCCACCGCGAGCCCGCCGCACCCGCCGTGCCGACAGCACTGATCGCCTCGCTCGTCGTGAGAACCGTGGCCCCGCGGCGACGGGCACCGGCGACGAACCCCTGCAGCAACGCCGCCGTGTCGATCGACATCGCGTCGGGCTCGAACGCCGCGCCGCCGGCGACCGCCATCGGTCGGAATCCGGGCAGCAGTTCGAGCGTCGCCTCCGGTGAGAGCCGCCGAACATTCGGCGTCAGTTGACGCGCCGACATGACGAAGGCATCGAGCTCGTCCATGTCTTCCCGCCGGCCGACCCAGGCCAGCCCGCGCGGAGCGAGCAACGACGTCTCGCAGAACGCGTCCGGCGGACCTTCGAGGAACGGCCGGCTGGCGCGGGCGAGCATGCACACGGCGGGGTGACCGGAGGTCTCCGACAGGACCGATGCCGATCGTCCCGTCGCGTGGACGCCAGGGGCCGGCTCACGTTCGACGAGCACGACGCGCATGCGGTCGGCGAGTGACCACGCCGCGGCGGCGCCGGCGATGCCCGCCCCGATGACGACGACATCGAAGACATCGACGGGTCCGGGACTGGCGCCCGACGGCGACTCAGACTGGGGCGTGGCCTGCACCGGGCGGAGTCCGCAGCACCATGCCGAGAATCACGTTGTCCATGTGCTGAGCAGTCGCCGTGCGCGCCTTGTCGGCGTCACCGGACTTCAGCGCGTCGTAGATCGCCTGATGTTCGTCCCAGCTCAACAGCCCGCGCGTGTCGGTGAGCATCGTGAACACCAGCTCCGTCTGGTGACGCAACGGCGCCACCACGGTGTCGAGGTACGTGTTGCCCGATGCGCGCTCGACGATCATGTGGAACTCGCGATGGCACTGGGCGGCGGTGACGAGGTCGCTGGACAGGGCCGCGGCCCGGCCGACGTCGATGCAGCGCTGGAGCGCGATCAGGTCGGCGTCGGTGCGGAGGATCGCGGCCCGCTCGGCGGCGTAGGCCTCGATCACACATCGCAGCTCGAGGAGCTGCACGACCTGATCGGGCTCGATCTTGGAGACGTAGGCGCCGCGGCGTGGCAGCACCTCGACGAGGCCGGTGCCCTCGAGGGCGCGGATCGCTTCACGCACCGGGTTGCGCGACACGCCGAGCTGCAGGGCGAGACGGTCCTCGTAGAGACGCTCGCCGGGCTCGAGCTCGCCGCGCATGATCATGCCGTGGATCTCGTCGGCGACGACCTCACGCAGGGTCCGATGGCTCTGGCCGAGGCTCACGAATACAGAATACCGACGGTGATCGCGAATGTCCGGTTGCCACCGTTCTCGTGAAGTTTCGGCGGCGTCAGAGCGCCGAAACTTCACGAGATCGCGGTGAGCGACGAGATCGCGGCCTCAGCCGCGGCCTCGGCATCGGCGAGCTTCTCGGCGGCGGCGAGCCGTCGCTGCGTCGCATCCGCCTGGCGCCGCTCGGCATCGGCCAGCTTCGCCTGGGCGCCGGCGACCGCGTCCGTTGCCTTCTCGAGCTCGGCGTCGGCTCCGGCGAGCTCGCGCGCCGCCGCCTTCCGTGCCTGCTCGGCCCGATCGCGGTCGCGCTTGGCCCGCTGCCGGTCTGCGGCGCTCGGAGTCGGTTCGGAGCGCGGCGACTGATCCGCCTTGCGGCTCGCGGGAGCCGCCGCGCTTGCCGGATGCAGCCCGCTTGGCGGGTGCGTCCCGACGCGGGCTCGGCTGATCCGCCGGCTCGAGCCCGCCGAAGGGATCGCTCGCGTCGGGCTCGCCCGAACCCAGCACCCCCATGCGCAGTTGGTCGGTCGTCGTCGTGTGGCCCGCGATCTCCGAAAGGCGTGCCGTCACCTCGGCGGTGCCCGGTGCGCGCCCGACGTGTTCGAGCA
This sequence comes from Ilumatobacteraceae bacterium, assembly GCA_963722415.1. GTDB lineage: Bacteria > Actinomycetota > Acidimicrobiia > Acidimicrobiales > Ilumatobacteraceae > JALOLG01. The sequence continues at coordinate 56,946 of CAVRNI010000043.1, read as the reverse complement.
CCGCCGCCGCCTTGCGACTCACGTCCGTCGTCCGTTCGCGCAAAGCTCGCAACGCGGCGCGGACGTCCAGCCCGCCACGGCCCTCGATCGCCGCTGCCTGCGCGTCACGGACATCGCCGGCCGCCGTCGCGAACTTCTCGACAGCATCCGCGTGCTCGGCGGCAACGACGTTCAACGCCCAGTCCGTCCAGTCCGGCTTTCGGAGTGCCGCGACCACCGCGGCCTCGTCGCGCTCCTTCGCGCGACGCAGTTCCTTCACCAGCGCATTGCGGGCCGCGACGAATTCCGTCGGCACGGTCGCGTAGAGCCCCCGGAGCGTGGTCTCGTCCACCTGTCCGACCGTACTCCCCGACCTGTCTGCTTCAGATCGCGCCACGCGCGATCTGAAGCAGACAGAACAGGGGTTGGGGGTTGACTTGCCGTGGCATGGGATGATGCCGCAGTGACCGAACTGCCCGCACGGGCCCGGGTCGTCGTGATCGGTGGCGGCGTCATCGGTTGCTCGGTCGCGTATCACCTGGCGCACATGGGGTGGCGTGACGTCGTGCTCGTCGAGCGCGACCAACTCACGGCAGGAACGACGTGGCACTCGGCCGGGTTGATGGTGACGTTCGGGTCGACGTCGGAGACCTCGACCGAGATGCGCAAGTACACGCGCGACCTGTACTCACGTCTCGAGGCCGAGACGGGGCTGGCGACCGGGCTCAAGCAGGTCGGGTTCATCGAGCTCGCCGCCGACCCGGACCGCCTCGAGGAGTACCGGCGGGTGTCGGCGTTCAACCGCTACTGCGGCGTCGACGTCGAGGAGATCTCGGCCGCCGAGGTGGCGGAGATGTTCCCGCTGGCCCGTACCGACGACATCCTGGCCGGCTTCTACGTCGCCGACGACGGCCGTGTGAACCCCGTCGACGTGACGATGGCGCTCGCCCGCGGTGCCCGCCAGCAGGGCGTGTCGATCGTGCAGGGGGTCACGGTGACGGGCGTCTCCACGCACCGCGGCGCGGTGACGGGAGTCGAGACCGACCGTGGATCGATCGAGGCCGAGTACGTCGTCAACTGCGCCGGGATGTGGGCCCGCGAGCTCGGCGTGCGGTCGGGTGTCAACATCCCGCTGCAGGCCGCCGAGCACTACTACCTGATCACCGAGCAGATCGAAGGCCTCGACCCGTCGTGGCCGGTGATCGAGGATCCGGGCTCGTACGGCTACTACCGCGAGGAGGTCGGCGGGCTGATGATCGGCCTGTTCGAGCCGGAGTGCGCGCCCTGGCACGTCGACGGCGTGCCGGACGGTTTCTCGTTCGGCGAGATCAGCCCCGACTGGGACCGCATGGGGCCGTACGTCGAGCGCGCCATGAGCCGGGTGCCGATCTCGTTCGACATCGGAATCCGCAAGTTCTTCTGCGGGCCGGAGAGCTTCACGCCCGACCTCCAGCCCGTCGTCGGCGAGGCGCCCGAGTTGCGCAACTACTTCGTGGCCGCGGGGCTCAACTCGATCGGCATCCTCACCGGCGGTGGCATGGGCCGCGTCGTCGCCCACTGGATCGTCAACGGCCGGCCCGACGTCGACGTCACCGGATTCAACATCGACCGCCTGCACACCTACCAGGCGAACCCCGAGTACCGCCGCACACGCACGGTCGAGTCGCTCGGGATGGTGTACCAGTGCCACTACCCCACCCGCTCGATGCAGACCGCGCGCGGCGTCAAGCTGTCACCTGTCCACCATCGACTCGCCGCGGCCGGCGCCTCCTTCCGCGACGTCAGCGGATGGGAGGGCGCCGACTGGTACGCCGGGGCCGGCAACGAGCCCGATCCCGGCCCGCTGACGTGGGAACGGCCGGTGTGGTGGGATCACTGGCGAGCCGAGCACGAGGCGGCGCGCACCGGGGTGATCGTCATGGACATGTCGTTCATGTCGAAGTTCCGCGTCCAGGGAGCCCATGCCGGTCGCCTGCTCGACCACCTGTCGGCCAACGCCGTCGACGGCCTTCCCGGCAGGATCACGTACACGCAGTGGCTCAACGAGGCCGGCCGCATCGAGGCCGACCTCACCGTGACCAAGCTCGACGGCGACGACTTCTGGGTCGTCGCCACCGACACCGCCCACCGCCACGTCGAGACGTGGATGCGGCGCCACATCGGCGAGCAGCATGCGTTCGTCACCGACGTGACGTCCGGGTACGCACAGCTCAACGTGCAAGGCCCGCGTTCGCGCGAGTTGCTGCAAGCGGTGACGTCGTGCGACATGTCGAACGAGGCGTTCGCGTTCCGGGACGCACGCGAGATCGACGTCGGGTTCGCGCGCGTGCTGTGCGTCCGGATCACCTACCTCGGCGAGCTCGGCTACGAGCTGTACGTGCCCGCCGAGCAGGCCGCCCACGTGTACGACCGGCTCCTCGAAGCCGGCGCGACGCCGCGGGTTGCGCCACGCCGGGCTGAAGGCGTTGGCGAGCCTGCGCATGGAGAAGGGCTACCGCGACTACGGGCACGACATCGACAACACGGACACCGTGATCGAAGCCGGGCTCGGCTTCGCGGTGGCGATCGACAAGCCGGGCGGATTCATCGGCCACGACGCGGTCGCCGCCGAGCGCCGAGCGGGCCCTCCGACGCGACGCGTCGTGCAGATCCTGGTCACCGATCCCGAACCGCTGATGTTCCACGCCGAGGTCGTGCGCCGCGACGGTCGCGCCGTCGGCTACGTCCGCGCCGCTTCGTACGGTCACACGCTCGGCGGGGCCGTTGGACTGGTGATGGTCGAGGCCGGCGAGCCCGTCACCGCGTCGTATCTGAGCTCAGGCACGTGGACCGTCGAGATCAACGGCCGCGAGTACCCCGCCCGGGCGTCGTCGGCGCCGCTGTACGACCCGACCAACGAACGCATCAGGAGCTGACCATGTGGCGGGCGACGGACGACCAGCCGATCGTGCTGCCGAAGATCGCCTACGGGCGCGGGAGCCGGCTGTACGACGTGACGGGCAAGGAATACATCGACGGCTCCGGTGGACCGGCGGTGTACTGCCTCGGTCACGCCCATCCCGAGGTCAACGACGCGATCAAGCGGCAACTCGACGCCGTCGCCCACGCCTATCGCTACAACTTCGCCAGCGATCCGATGGAGCAGCTCACCGAGCTCGTGGCCCGCCGCAGCGGACCCGGCTTCACCGACATGATCTTCACGACCGGAGGTTCAGAGGCCGTCGAGTCAGCCCTGAAGGTCGCGCTCCACTATCACCATGCGGCCGGTGCGCCGACCCGCCGCCGCTTCATCGCCCGGGAACGCTCGTGGCACGGCAACACCCTCGGCGCGCTGTCGGTGTCGCACTTCAAGGAGCGGCGGGCTCCCTACGAGGGGGCGCTCGTGCCGGCGTCGCACATCTCGGCCGTCAACCCGTACCGCCCGCCGGCGGGAGTGGCCGCCGCCGACGTCGCCACCGTGTGCGCCGACGAGCTCGAACGCGAGATCGTCCGGCTCGGCGACGAGAACGTCGCCGCCTTCGTCTTCGAGCCGGTGGTCGGTGCGGCGGGTGGAGCGATACCCGCCCCACCCGGTTACGCGCGCATGGTGCGCGAGATCTGCGACCGCCATGGCGTGCTGATGATCGCCGACGAGGTGATGTGCGGCACCGGGCGCTGTGGCACGTGGCGGGCGCTCGAACACGACGGCGTCACGCCCGACGTGATGGCCATCGCCAAGGGACTCGGCGGCGGGTACGTGCCGCTCGGCGCGACGCTCTACCACGACAGGGTCGCGGCGGTGCTGGCCGAGGTCGGAGGTCCGCAGACCGGGCACACGTTCACCGGGCACACGCTCGCCTGTGCTGCCGGTCTCGCCGTCCAGCGCATCGTCGAGCGCGACGGACTCGTCGAGCGGGTGCGCGCCGACGGGCCACGGCTCATCAAGACGATCGAAGAACGTTTCGCCGATGTCGCCCAGGTCGGCGACATCCGCGGCCGCGGGTTCTTCGTCGGCCTCGAGCTCGTCGCCGACCCGGCGACGAAGGAGCCGTTCCCCGCCGCCAAGGGCCTCCATCTGCTCGTCCGCCGCCATGCACTCGACAACGGGCTCATCTGCTACCCGTCGGGGGGCAACGTCAACGGCGTCGACGGCGACACGGTGATCATCGCCCCACCGTTCAACGCGACCGACGCCGAGATCGACGAGATCGTCGACAAGCTCGACAGGTCGGTGCGGGCGGCACTGGACGAGGTGCTCGTCGGAGCGGTGAATTGACGGAGTCCGTATCGAACAGGACCGCGACGCGCGCCTAGCGTCGGCTCGTGCCCGAACCCCTCTTCGACTTCTCGCAGTTCTTCCACGTCGGGATCCGCGTGCGCGACATCGACAAGGCGATGGCCGAGATCGGCCCGGCGATGGGCGTGACGTGGGCCTCGGTGCAGGATCGCCAGATGTCGGTGTGGCTCCCCGACGAGGGGCAGGTCACCAAGCACGTCATCCTCACCTACTCGTGCGAAGGTCCGGTGCACCTCGAACTGCTCCAGGGTGAGCCGGGTTCGATCTGGGATGCCGACGACTTCCCCGGCGCCCACCACTTCGGCGTGTGGTCCGACGACCCCGGCGGCGACGTCCAACGGATGATCGACGCCGGCTGGACACTGGAGCTGGCCGCCAACTCGCCCGAGGAGGGCTACGGCCGGCTCGCGTACGTGCGCTCCCCGAGCGGGTTCCTGGTCGAACCGGTCACGTCCGCCAACAAGGGACGCTTCGAGCGGTGGTGGGCCGGCGGCGAACTGGTCTGAGCACCGGCCCCGAGCACCCGACATCACCACCGTCCGCTTCTGGGCTGCTGATCCTTTCGACTGTCGAAACCGCGAGCAGCCCAGATGTGCGGGTGGGCGGTCAGGCCGACCAGGTCTCGCGGCCGCCCATGCCGTAGGCGATGAGGTACAGCGCCCGCTCGGGTTGCACGGCGACGAAGGCGGTCTCGGGGGATCCCTCGGCCCCGCCGGGCGCGAACAGGTCGAGGTCGTAGTCGAACACGCCGGTCCACAGGCGCTTCTTCGTCTCGACGTCGGTGTGAACGGTCGCCGTGCCCCACACCTCGATGCCGTCGCCGGCCTCGGTCACCTGCCAATGCATCGCAACGTTGGGCTGGTGGGCGATGTTGCGGGCCTTGACGCTGGTCGTCCCGGTCATGAACCAGAGCGTGTCGCCCTCCCACGCCGGGTGCACAGGAACGACGTCAGGGTCGCCGTCTGCGCCAACCGTCGCCACGTGGGCCCACGGGCTGAGCCGGGCCGACTCGCGCTTGACTTGTTCGAGATCCATGTCGTGGTCCCCTCCGGGTTTCGTCGTGTGCCGATCGGTGTGATCGGTCGCCCATCCTCACACCCATCGTCGGAGGGGCCGTCACTCCGACGGCCCCTCCGACAAACCAGAGCCTCCCGCGGCGTGACTCAGCCGCCGGTCTGGACGACGTCGAACTCGTTGCCTTCGGGATCGGCGAGGGTGGATCCAACGTGCTGCCGACTGCTGCGCTGCTTCTCGAGGTCGGCGAGACAGCGGTGACTAGCGCGAGCGAGACCGGCGAGGCGCTCGAGGTCGGCGTCGAGGTCCGCAGTGGCGAGGTCGACGCGGTTGACGCCATCGGGGTCGGTCGCCCAGCGCGCTCGGTCAGTGGCGGTGTTCTCCGCTTCGATCTGCTGCTGCTGCTGCTGCGGGCCGCGTCGGTCAATCCATGACAGCGTGACCGACACGTCGGTGCGGCGCCGCGCTTCAGCGTGAGCGAACAGCACCGTGTCGGTCGTGTCGCCGGTACGTAGAGGCGTTGGCTATGGTCGGACGTCTGCGTTGACATGTGAGCTGTTCGGAGGGAGTGGCTGCGTGCGTCTGTTCCTCAGCTACCGCCGGGACGACACCGCCGGACGGGCGGGACGGCTGTTCGACGGGCTGACGCAGCGGCTCGGCCCCGGTCAGGTGTTCCAGGACGTCGAGGCGATCAAGCCCGGTCTCGACTTTCGAGCGAGCCGTCTCCGACTCGCTCGAGTCAGCGGACGCCTCGGTCGTCGTCATCGGCCCCGAGTGGGCGACGGTCACCGAACCCGGCGGAGCCCGCCCGCTTCGACCGCGACGAAGACTTCGTCCGCTTGGAGGTCGGCGTCGCCCTCCGGTCCGAACGTCACGTCGTGCCGGTGCTCGTCGGCGGGGCGCAGATGCCGAGGGCGGAGGAGCTACCGGAGGAACTGCGGCCCCTGCTCAAGCGGCAGGCGTTCACCGTTCGAGACATCGTGTGGAACGGCGACGTCGACGATCTCGTGCGCGACCTGCGCAGCCACCTCGCCGAACCTCCCCGTCGGCGGCGACGGCCGCTCGTCGTCGCGGCGGTGGTGCTCGCCGCTGCTGCTGGCGCGGTCGCGGCGGTGCTCCTGTGGCCCGACCCCGACGACCCAGGCGGCGGGCGGCCATCGACTACGGCGGCGCAACGGACGGTCCCGAGGCCACGGCTGCACCGGGGGTCGTGCCGCCGTGCACGGTGGTCGACCGCGATTCGCTCACGGCGCTCGAGCTCGCCCCGCAGACGCCCGCTGTGCAGACCCTCGCCGACGGATCAGGGCGGCTCGTCGCCTTCACGGGAGCCGGGGTCGTGGCCCAGGAACGCCAGGACGGCTGGCGGGTGCTGGCCGACGTCGAGGTGGTCAACGAGACCACAGCGCCCGCACCCGGCATGGAAACCTGGTACGTCGCCGACTACAAATTCCGCTGGCCTTCGGTGTCGTCACCCTCGGAGCCGTCGTCGAGGCGACCCGCCGTGGCGACGTGGCCTTCGGTGTCGTCACCCTCGGAGCCGTCGCTGAGGGTCCTGACCCTAATGCCGTGGCCCTCGGTGTCGTCGCCCTCGGAGCCGTCGTCGAGCCCCCTGGGCCTGACGGCGTGGCCCTCGGCGGCGGCTTTCTCACAGCTGTCGATAGTAAAGTCGCATTTCGTTTCCTTCATGTCATCGCCCTCGGAGCCGTCATCAATCCGTCGTGTGAGTGGCATTGGTCTTCCCCTCTCGTTGATCCCCGGTCACCCGCGCTGGTTGGATCTGTCGCTCATGAGGGACGGCACTCCGTCGTTCCGTGCTCGCCGGCACACTTCGGGCGAGTTCGCAGAACGTGGCCCAGGGCGCCACCGTGGTCGTCCAGGTCGGGTTCGACAGACCCGATCACTCCTTGGGAGTCCCAGCCATCCTCCTCACCAATGGCCCTCCGGTGCCCCTGTCCGGGAGACCGACACCGACCCAGGAGGGGACGAATTGTTGCGTGGCGCCGGTCATCCCGCGCCGATCCGACTCAGCGCTGACCCGGCCCATCACCCGCTACACGAGGCAGAACTCGTTGCCTTCGGGATCCGCCATCGTCGTCCAACGCGTGCCACCCTCGTCGAGGTCCGCGAGGCGTGACGCGCCGAGCCCGACGAGGCGCTGGAGCTCGGCGTCGACGTCCGCCGTCGCGCCGAGATCGACGTGGACGCCGGTTCTTCACGCGTCTTCGGACGTCCCTCGGGCACCTTCACGAACATCCACGACGCCGCCTTGCGGCTCGTGATCGTGGCGAAGTCCGCGCTCGCGCCGTCATCGACGGGCTCGTCGAGCACGCTCGACCAGAAGCCGGCGACTCGTTCGGCGTCGGCACAGTCGAACGTGATGTGGTTGAGTGTCACGCTCATCAGGGGGTTGCTCCTTTGCTTTGAGGTTCAAGTCGTTGACTGAACGGTGATCGGCCAGCACACCTCGGTGCGGTGGTCGCGTGGGTCGACATCGGGGCCGGCCACGACGTAGTGCTCACGGATCGGTCCGTCGAGACCGATGCGCTGGAGCGCGACGTGCGTGCCGAGCGCGCCGTAGGTGCGGTCGAGGTCGGCGAAGGGACCCTCGTGGACCAACACCGCGAAATCGGCGGCCGGTAGGTCGAGCCGCTCGGTGCGGCCCGTCGGTCCCACGTCGCCGGTGATCGGCACGAACGGCGACCATCTTGCCGAGCCCGAGCTCGAAGAAGTCGCTGAAGTACAGGGCACCGTCCGGTCCGGCGGGCGTGAGCCCGGCGCGGGTGAGCTCGCCGTGGAGCTCGTCGAGCGCCGCGCCGCACCACTCGCCACCGTCCTCGAACCCGACCGTCTCGCTGATCGCGAGCGACGGCGTCGGTCCGATGGACCGTCGAGTCACCGTGGACGTGCGTTGGACGTCCTCGAGCAGCGCCTGCAACGAGGCGACCGTCGTCTGGGTGCGCTCGAGTTGCTGCTGCATGTGACGGAGGTGGACGAGGATCGCCTCGTTGCGACTCGTGACATCGGGCGCGTCGAGGACCGCCCTCACGTGTTCGAGCGGCATGTCGAGCTCGCGGAACCTGCGGATCGCCTGCGCCGTCGACACCTGCGCGCTCGAGTAGCGGCGGTACCCGGTCTCCGAGTCGATGTCGACCGGCTCGAGCAGTCCGACGTCGTGGTAGTGCCGGAGCGCTTTCACGCTCAGGTACGTCATCTTGGAGAACTCGCCGATCGTCAGCAGGGCATCCACGACTTCAGCATGGACCCTCCTGCACGGGGAGGGTCAACCCCTGATCACACGCGGCTCACACGCGGACTGGCGTGTCGGCGATGCCGGTCACACCCGGCGTGACGGCGAACAACGCACCCGACAGCTCGTAGCGCGGATCGCTCGGCGACATGTGCTCGCGGGCGGTCGTGATGTACAGCGTGCCGAGATCGTCGCCGCCGAACGTGACCGCGCTCGGCTGCGGCACGGGAACATCGATGATCGTGTCGAGCACGCCGTCGGGCGTGAAGCGGGCGATGCCCCACGCGCCCCATCGCGCGTTCCAGACGCAACCGCTCTCGTCGACCGTGGCGCCGTCCGGTGACCCGGTGTCGCCCGGGAGCTCGGGATCGGGACCGATGAACACACGCTCGTCGTGGATCTCGCCGGAGTCGGGGTCGTAGCGCGCCTGCCAGATCGTGCCGAGCGGGGAGTCGGCGTAGTACATGGTCAGCCCGTCCGGTGAGAAGCACAGCCCGTTGGCGACCTTCACGCCGGGGCGGATCGCCGTCGCGCCACGCTCGGCATCCCAGTGGAAGAACGATCCGAGCGGCTGGCGGGGGTCGTTCTGTTCGTCCATGGTGCCGAACACGAACCCGCCGTGACGGTCGGGTCGCCCGTCGTTGCACCGGGTCGCGGCGACGTCCGGCTCCACCGGATGGAGCTCGCGCACGGCGCCGGTGTCACGGTCGAGGCGGGCGACGCGCTTCGTGAACGCCCCGAGCAGGTCGCCGCTCTCGCCGACGGCGAAGCTGCACAGCCGATCGTCGAGCGCGAGCTCGACGGTCGCGCCGTCGGACGTCAGCCGGTGCAGACGTCGCCCGTGGATGTCGGTCCACAGCAACTCCGACCGGCCGGCATCCCAGACCGGACACTCGCCGAGCTCGTCGCCACACTCGACCACCACCGCGGCCGTCATCCGGCGCACTCCCATCACCACACCTCTACTACATGCACGTCTACTACATGCACGTCCATCGACGCGCCTCAGCCCATCACGGTGCCGGACGTGACGGCCGGATCACGACGCCGTGAGAAGGCGCCGAGGTTGATCGGCCGTCCGGTCCGCTGGACCGACGAACTGCACCGGCTCCTCGTCGTGATCGACGCCCTCACCGGCGGCGTCGACGAGTGCTCGGATGAACTGACCGGCGAGCGGCGCGTTCTTGAACTGGTTGCCGCTCGTGCCGCACGCCATGTAGAAGCCGGGGAGACTCGACTTGTCGTAGATCGGGACCCAGTCGTCGGACGCGTCGTACAGCGCGGCCAACCCGACCGGCCGGCTCGGCACGCCGAACTCGGGCATCCGTCGCGCGAGGCGGAACATCGAGGTCTCCCAGATCTCGACCGTCGGCTGTTCGCGGAAGTTGTCGGGATCGTCGATCCACTCCAACTCGTCGCACTCCGGCTCGGTCCCGCCGACGAGCAGCGTGCCGCCGATCTGCGGACGGAAGTACTGGCCGATGTCGAGGTCGGCGACGATCGTCGCGCCGTCGTCGAGCGCAAAGCCCGACGGTGCCGGTACGGCGTACATCTCGTTGCGCAGCGGGCGGTGGCTGATGCGCATGTCGCCGGTCACGCCGGCCATTCGGTTGATGACGCTCGAGTGTGGACCGCCGACGTTGACGACGACCGGCGCCTCGACGACGTCGCCGCTCGCGAGCGTGACGCCGCGTACGCGACCGTCTCGCTGGTCGATCCCCACCACGGTCTCGTGGAAGCGGAACGTCGCGCCATGGTTGCGGGCGGCGAACGTCAGGTTGTGGGCGGCCAGCATCGGGTCGTCGATGAACCCGCTCCCCGGGCTGTAGAACGCGGCCAGGTCACCTGTCGGATCGTCGGCGAAGGCCGGGTCGTCGATGCGCTTCGGTGGCCAGAAACGCCCGGGGTCGAGCCTGGGGAAGCGCTCGCGGATCTCGTTCGGGTCGAGTCGTTCGTACGGGATCCCGATGTCGTCCCACAGCGCCATGATGCCGGACCCGTCGTAGCCCTCGGTGCAGAAGATCAAGTTCCCGGTGCGCACGAAGCGAGCCATTCCGTCGGGATCGTCGGCTCCGAGGTGCTCGGCCCACGCCTCCCATACGGCGGCCGACTCCCACGCGGTGAGGACCGCGTCGAGCGTCGAGTAGCTGAAGCGGATGATCGACGCCGAGGAGCTCGTCGAGCCGGCACCGGGCGCGGGTCCCTTGTCGACGCTGATCACCGAGCGACCGCTGCGGGCCAACTCGTAGGCGACGGAGGCGCCGATCACCCCCGCCCCGATGATGACCGCGTCGGCCTGTTGCGTCGTCACGATTGATCGGCGAGCAACGTGTCGCGCCACGCCGCGGTGTCGGCGACGCTGTTGAACGTGAACGAATGCAGCCCGACGATGCCGAGCGATTCGGCGTCCGGCGCCATGGCGCGCACGAGGTCGGTCGGGTCGTAGCCGCCCGGGGCGAGCATCCGCACGACCGACGCCCGGTTCTTGCTGAGATAGCGCAGCGATGTCCCCACACCCAGACGGGCCCCCATCCGCATCAGTCGAGCGCGGTCGACCACGCCTGGCACACCGAGATGGATCGGCAACGTCAGGCCGTCTGATCGTTCCTGTTGCAACCACTTGCGGATACGTCCGGCGTCGAAGCACATCTGGGTGGAGGCACCCGCGCCGACGCCGGCCTCGGTGATCAGCGCCTGCTTGGCGTGCAGCGCGTCACGAAGCACCGAGCGGTCGATGGACGGGTGACCGTCGGGATACGCAGGTACGCCGATCCGCTCGAGCCCGTGATCGTGGGCGAGCAGGTCGCGCAGGAAGGTCAGGCCGTCGGGGTACGGCCCGTGCGGCTGCTCGGCGTCGCCGCCGACCACGAACAGGTCACGCAGGCCGTGCTCACGGAACCACACCGCGAGCTTGAACACCTCGTCGGGGCCCTCGACCATCCGCGCCGAGATGTGCGGGATCGGGTGATGCCCGAGGTCGAGCAACCGCACGGTGAGGTCGAGTGTCGCCGGGATGCCCTTGGCCGGCGAGCACGTGACGGAAACCGACGACATCTCTGGGAGCGCCTCGATCGCCTCATCGATGCCCTTCATCGGGACCAGCTCGTATCGCGTCGCGGCCACCAGGCGTCGGACCTCGGCGGACGCCGGGCCACGTGCGCGGTCGAGACCGAACAGTCGGCTCAGCAGGAACATCGATGGGTCTCCGTTTCGTGGTGCATTTCAGGCGAAGGTGTCGGGAAGCTCGGACTTGCGACGCTCGATGAACTCGATCAGCTCGGCATCGATCGCGTCGTCGATGGGGGGTGGCTCGTAGGCGTCGAGCCGCGAACGCCACAGCCGGCTGGCGCGTTGCGCGGCGTCGAGCCCGCCGTCGTCGAGCCACTGTTCGAAGCTCGAGTTGTCGGCGGTGTCCGAGCGGTAGAACGCCGATTCGAAGTTGGCGAGGGTGTGTGCGGTGCCGAGGTAGTGCTGACCGGGTGGGTTCTCGCGGATCGCGTCGAGCGCCTGGCCGTTCTCGGACAGGTCGAGTCCCTGGACGAACGTCGCCATCATCCCCAACTGGTCGGCGTCGAGCACGAACTTCTCGTAGCCGATCGCCAGCCCACCCTCGAGCCAACCGGCGGCGTGCAACACGAAGTTGGTGCCGGCCATCATCGTCGGCAGCAATGTCGCCGCGCTCTCGTAGGCGGCCTGCGCGTCGGGCAACTTCGACGCGGTGAGCGAGCCGCCCGATCGGAACGGCACGCCCAACCGCCGGGCGAGGGCGGCGACGGCGTACAGCACGAGTGCGGGCTCCGGGGTGCCGAACGTCGGCGCCCCGCTCTGCATCGACATCGAGCTGGCGAACGAGCCGAACACGACCGGCGCGCCGGGTCGCACGAGCTGCACGAACGTCATCCCGGCGAGTGCCTCGGCGAGCGTCTGGGCGACGACACCGGCCGAGGTGGTCGGTGCCATCGCGCCGGCGAGGATGAACGGCGTGATGATCGTCGCCTGGTTGTTCTGGGCGTAGACCTCCGCCGAGGCGAGCATCGACGAGTCCCACACCAACGGTGAGGAGGCGTTGATCAGGCTCGTCATCACGGTGCGATCCTGCAGGTCGCCGCCGAACGCGATGCGGGCCAACTCGACACAGTCGGCCGCCCGCTCACCGGCGGTCACCGAACCCATGAACCCCTTGTCGCTGTACTTGATGTGGGAATACACCATGTCGAGGTGACGCTTGCTGACCGGCACGTCGACCGGCTCGCACACGGTGCCGCCCGAGTGGTGCAGGTTCGGCGACATGTACGCGAGCTTCACGAAGTTCTGGAAGTCCGCCAATGTCGCGTAGCGGCGGCCTCCCTCGAGGTCGTGCACGAACGGAGAGCCGTAGTTGGGCGCGAACACGGTCGCGTCGCCACCGATCTGGACGTTGTTGTCGGGGTTGCGGGCGTGCTGGGTGTACACGGCCGGCGCGGTCGCCTGCACGATCTGGCGGCACATCCCGCGCGGGAACCGCACCCGGCTGCCATCGACGTCGGCGCCGGCTTCGGCGAACAGCTTCACGGCGCTCGGATGGTCGCGGACCTCGACGCCGACCTCTTCGAGGATCGTGTCGGCGTTGTGCTCGAGGATCTCGAGACCCTCGGCCGACACCAAGTCGACCGGCGCCAGACGGCGAGTGATGAACGGCAAGCGGTCGGGCGCGGCGGCCGCCCGCATGCTCTGGCGGCCGGCCCGCCCACCACCACGACGCCCGACTGGTGCGTTCATGACACGTCCTCCATGACACTCTTCGGCACAACGTTCGAGCCGGACGCCGGTTCGGTGCGCTGCCCACGGCGACGGCGCCCGCCACGCGGCGCGTCGGGTGTCCGAGCGGGAAGTTCGACCACGGTCGACAGGTTCGGCGACGGGCTCGTCGCGTGCGGAAGCGCCATCGCGGCGACGAACAACTCCTGGAACCGCGGCTCGGTGGCAGTCTCGATCTTGATGACCCGGCGCACCGCGGCCTCCATCTCGGCCCGCAGACGGCGCGACAACAGGGCCTGCACGGCTCCGGCACCGGCCGCGTTGCCGACCGAACGCACGCCCTCGACAGGACAGTCGGGTACGAGACCGAGCACCATCGCGTGGACAGGGTCGATGTGGGCGCCGAACGCGCCGGCGAGGCGGATGTCGGTGACCACCGGGGAGCCGGCGTGCTCGACGAGCAAGTCGATGCCGGCGCGCAGCGCGGCCTTGGCGAGTTGGATCGCGCGCACGTCGTTCTGCGTGATCGTGAGCTGCGTGTCGCCGGCGGCGTACAGCACGTACGAGAACGTTCGGCCGTCGGAGACGATGCGATCGGTCCGCGCCGCCATCTCGCCGGAGATCGTGCCGTCGCTCTCGATCAGACCCGCCAGGAACATCTCGGCGACGACGTCGATGATGCCCGAGCCGCACACACCGGTGACGCCGGACGACCTCACCGCCTCCTCGAAGCCGGGATCGTCGGACCACAAGTCGGACCCGATCACCTTGAACGACGGCTCGAGCGACTCACGGTCGATCCGTACACGCTCGACGGCGCCCGCCGTGGCGCGTTGCCCGCAGCTGATCTGCGCACCCTCGAACGCCGGTCCGGTCGGGCTCGACGCGGCGTACTGACGGGTGCGGTCGCCGAGCACGATCTCGGCGTTCGTCCCGACGTCGACGAGCAACTGCATCGCGTCGCCTCGGTGCGGGCCCTCGGCGAGCAGCGCCGCGGCCGTGTCGGCGCCGACGTGACCGGCGATGCACGGCCCGGCGTAGAACGCCGCAGCCGGCAGGTCGAGGTCGAGATCGCGCGCCAGGCCGACGACCGCCTCGTCGGTGGCCAGCACGAACGGCGCCGACCCCAGTGGCGTCGGGTCGATGCCGAGCGCGATGTGGTGCATGATCGGGTTCCCGACGAGCACGATCTCGAGGACGTGCTCGCGGTCGACGCCGGCGCCTTCGACGAGCTCGCCCACCAACTCGTCGAGCGCGGTCCGCACGGCGGCGGTGAGCTCGCGCTCGCCGCCGGGATTCATCATCACGTACGACACCCGGCTCATCAGGTCCTCGCCGAAGCGGATCTGCGGGTTCATCCGCCCGGCGCTCGCGAGCACTTCCCCGGTCGAGAGATCGCACAGGTGCCCGGCGATCGTGGTCGAGCCGATGTCGACCGCGACGCCGTGGACGGCACCGACGTAGCCCGGCCACACGGCGACGATCAGATCGGCGGCGCCGTCACTGCGCCCGAGGTGGCGGACCGCGACCGTCGCTGCTCCATCGGCGCGGGCGAGCGCCCGGTGCACGTCGGCGAGCACCCGCCCGTCGATGTCGGGGAGCGAGCGCACGTGCTGTTCGGCGACGGCGTTGCGCAGCATCCCGGACGCGCTGCACGGCGTCACCGAGCTCGGCGGGGGCGACCTCGACGTAGAACAGCGAGAACGTCGGATCGACGACGATCGGGGCGAGGTCGAGGTCCTTGCGGACGACCTGGCGGTGCACCTGGCTCATCGCCGGCACGTCGATCACGACGTCGCCGCAGATCCGCGCCGAGCAACCGAGCCGTTGTCCGGCGAGCAACGGCCGGTTCCCGTGGTAGTCGAGCTCGAGCTGACGCCGGCGCGCTCAGCGCCTCGGCGGTCGCGTCGATCCCCCACTTGGCGAACGACCCAACTCCGGGAACGACCTGGCACCGGCCGCAGATGCCGCGGCCGCCGCACACCGTGTCGAGGTCGGCGCCGAGCTGGCGGGCGGCTTCGAGCACGGTCGTGCCGGCTTCGACGCGGCCGGTGAGCCCCGACGGCGTGAACACGACTCGATGCGACTCGACCAACGGGACGCCTCCTATCCGGCCGGGCGCCGGCGGCGCCGACCTTCGCGGCTGCCGCCCGCGCCGTCGGGCGCGAGCGGGTCACGGTTGGCCCTGATCCACGCGGCACAGTCGCGGTCGGTGCCGGCCAGCACGTCGGCCGCGAGCACCGCCGACTTCACCTCGGGGTGCATCGGGTTCATGATCGCCGAGGTCATCCCGGAGGCGATCGCCATGGCGAGAAACGTGCCGGTGACGATGTGGCGGTTGGGCAGGCCGAAGCTCACGTTCGACGCACCACACGTCGTGTTCACCTTCAGCTCCTCGCGCAGCCGGCGGATCAGCCGGAACGCGTGCTGACCGGCCTGGCCGAGGGCGCCGATCGGCATCACGAGCGGGTCGACGACGATGTCGTGGGCCGGGATGCCGTAGTCGGCGGCGCGGTTGACGATGCGCTGGGCGACCATGAACCGGACGTCGGGATCCATGCTGATGCCGGTCTCGTCGTTCGAGATCGCCACGACCGCGGCGCCGTAGCGGGCGATGAGCGGGAGCACCCGCTCCATCACCTCGTCCTCGCCGGTGACCGAGTTGACGAGCGGCTTGCCCTTGTACACCGCCAACCCCGCCTCGAGGGCCTCGATGATCGAGGAGTCGATCGACAGCGGCACGTCGGTGATCGCCTGCACGAGCTCGATCGCCCGGGCCAGCAAGGCCGGCTCATCGGCGAGCGGGATCCCGGCGTTGACGTCGAGCATGTGGGCGCCCGCCGCGACCTGGGCGAGCGCGTCGGCCTCGACGCGGCTGAAGTCGCCGGCCTTCATCTCCTCGGCGAGCAGCTTGCGTCCGGTCGGGTTGATGCGCTCGCCGATCATGACGAACGGTCGGTCGAAGCCGATCACGACTTCGCGGCTCGCCGAGCTGACGACGGTCTGGGTCACGATTGCTCCCTACTAATTGCGTCCTGCTCGGCCGCGCCAATTGCGTCCTGCTCGGACGCGCCGATTGCGTCCTGCTCGGACGCGCCGATAGTGGCCGACGTGTCGGACTCGTCGTCGTCGAGCTCTTCGAGGGCGGCGAGCTCGGCGGCACGCACGCGGTCGGCACCCACATCCGCCTCCCAGCCACCCGCGAACGCGAGCAGGCCGAGCCGATCGCGCGTGTACTCCCCCTCGATCCGGACAGCCAGCGCCGTTGCAGCCTTCGCGAGATCACCCTCGCACGGTTGGCTCTCGCGACGCCACTGCGCGATGTCCTCGTGGGCGGTGTAGATGTGCGCCTTGCGCTTGGCCCGATCGACGGCGCGCTGGAACTTGTCCGACAGCAGCACCTGATGGCGCTCGCGCCCGAGCTGGGCGTTGACCTGGGCGGGGATGTCGCGCCAATAGATGACGACCAGCTCCGGTCCTTTGGGTCCCCGCGCCATCAGGCGACCCGCCGCGAGACGACGACACCGACCGCGTCGGCGAGGCCCCGGCGCCCGACGTGGCGATGCTCGAAGTCGAGCCCGAGCTGGTCAGCGGCAGCCCGGCCGGCCTCGACGATCGCGGGATCCTCCGACTGCGACAGCAGCACGAGTCGCCGGTAGTTCCCGAAGTACGCGTCGCGCAGCTCGGGGTGCCGATCGAGACCGAGACCTTGCCACACGAGCGGATCGAAGTGCTTGGCCAGGTAGTCCGTCAAGTAGAACGTTCCCGGCTCGGCATCGTGGAGGGCGGCGAACACGTCGGGGCCCGCGAACAGCTCGTAGCAGTGGGCGCCGGGCAGGCGGGTGGTGTTCGGCCGGCCGTCGACGAAGCGGTCGAGCGCACCTCCGGTGCCGCAGTCGGCGTAGGCGATGAGCACCTCGCGCCCGGTCTCGCCGGCGAGCGCCTCTTCGAGGGCCGGCACGATCCGCTCCGGTCGGTTGTGGAAATGGGCCGGCAGGTAACGGACCTCGACCGCGTCGACCACGCCGCCGGCGACGAGCACGGCCCGCAGTTCGGACGCCGAGCGCGCCGCATCCGATGACGAGCGGTGTGGTGACGGGTGGGACCGCGGCGAGCGTGCCGTCGCCGCTCTCCGCACGATCCGCGGCCACGATCACGCCACCGACGGTCCGGCCGGTTCGGCGCGCATCTTGCGACGGGCGGTCACGAGCGACTTGGCGGTCTCGGCCGCGACGGCCGCGTCGCGGCAGTACGCGTCGGCACCGATCGCCGCACCGAACTCCTCGTTCAGTGGTGCCCCGCCGACCAGCACGATGTACGTGTCGCGCAGGCCCTTCTCGGCGAGCGTGTCGATGACCACCTTCATGTACGGCATCGTCGTCGTCAGCAGCGCCGACATGCCGAGGATGTCCGGCTTGTGGAGCTCGAGGGCGGCGAGGAACTTGTCGACGTCGGTGTTGATGCCGAGGTCGACGACCTCGAAGCCGGCACCTTCGAGCATCATCGCCACCAGGTTCTTGCCGATGTCGTGGATGTCGCCCTTGACGGTGCCGATCACGATCTTGCCGATCGATTCGGCGCCGGTCTCGGCGAGCAGCGGGCGGAGGATCTCCATCCCGGCCTTCATCGCGTTGGCGGCGAGCAACACCTCGGGCACGAACAAGATGCCGTCACGGAAGTCGATGCCGACGATCCGCATGCCCTCGACGAGCGCGTCGTTCAGCGTCCGGTCCGGGCTCCAGCCGCGGTCGAGCAGGATCATCGTGCCCTCGACGATCTCGTCGGCGAGCCCGTCGTACAAGTCGTCGTGCATCTGCTTGACGAGCTCGGTGTCGTCGAGCGCGGCGAGATCGATCTCGTCCGATCCCTGCTGATCGGGTTGGGCTTGATCGGTCATGTGTTCCCTCCCACTGGGGCGACGACGTGACGCAGCCGCGGGTACGTCCTCATGCGCTGGCGCTTCGGAGCGGTCCGGGATACGGAACGTATCCGTATGGTGGAACGATATCAGTTGGATCGGCCTAATGATGGCGGTAGAAGTCGACCGTTTCGGGGGCCAGCGGGGTGTTGCCGAGGATCCGGTCGGCGGCCTTCTCGGCCAGCATCATCACCGGGGCGTAGATGTTGCCGTTCGTGACGTACGGCATCGACGAGGCGTCGACCACGCGGACACCCTCCACGCCATGGACGGCGAGCGAGTCCGGGTCGATCACCGACATGTCGTCGACGCCCATCCGGCAGGTGCACGACGGGTGGAGCGCGGTCTCGGCGTCGCGGGCCACCCAGTCGAGGATCTCGGCCTCGGTCTGCACGCCGGGACCGGGTGAGAGCTCACCGCCGTTGAACGGGTCGAACGCCGGTTGGCCGAGGATGTGGCGGGCGGCGCCGATCGCCTCGACCCACTCCCGCCGATCCTGGTCGGTCGACAGGTAGTTGAACCTCAGCGCCGGCTTGACACTCACGTCGGGCGACGTGATCCGCACCGATCCACGGGCGTCGGAGTACATCGGCCCGACATGGACCTGGTAGCCGTGCCCCCCGGCGGGCGCCGACCCGTCGTAGCGCACCGCGATCGGTAGGAAGTGGAACATCAGGTTGGGGTACGCGACGTCGTCGTTGCTCCGCATGAACCCGCCGCCTTCGAACTGATTGCTGGCACCGGGACCTCGGCGCGCCAACCACTGCAGTCCGATCCACGGACGGTTGCGCCACTTCATCAACGGGTTCAGCGAGACCGGCTGCGTGCTCGCGTGCTGCACGTAGACCTCGAGGTGGTCCTGGAGGTGCTCGCCGACACCGGGCAGGTGGTGGACGGGCGTGACCCCGACCGATCGGAGGTGATCGGCGTCGCCGATGCCCGACACCTGGAGCAGCTGTGGCGAGTTGAACGCGCCGCCGCAGAGGATCACCTCGCCGGCGCGCACGGTGTGACGGCGATGTCCGGTCGTCGTGAAGTCCACGCCGGTGACGCGCCTTCCCTCCGTCACGAGTCGGGTCACGTTCGCCCGGCACTGCACGTCGAGGTTCGGCCGTCGCATCACCGGATGCAGGTAGGCGCGCGCCGCGCTCAACCGGCGGCCGCGGTGGAGATTGCGGTCGAACGCGGCGAAGCCTTCCTGGCGGTAGCCGTTCACATCCGATGTCAGGACCTGCCCGGCCTGCTGCACGGCCTCGAAGAAGGCGTCGAACAGCGGGTTCGTCACCGGCCCGCGCTCGAGGACGAGCGGGCCGTCGCCGCCGCGGTACTCGTCGGCCCCGGCGAGGCACGTCTCCATCCGCTTGAAGTACGGCAGGCAATGGGCGTAGTCCCACGCCGCCATGCCCGGGTCGGCGGCCCACCGCTCGTAGTCGAGCGGGTTGCCGCGCTGGAAGATCATCCCGTTGATGCTCGACGAGCCGCCGAGCACCTTGCCCCTCGCGTGGTACACCCGCCGGCCGTTCATGAACGGCTCCGGTTCCGACTCGTACTTCCAGTCGTAGAAGCGGCTGCCGATCGGGAACATCAGCGCCGCGGGCATGTGGATGAACACATCCCAGCGGTAGTCGGGACGGCCGGCTTCGAGCACGAGCACCCGGTTCGACGCGTCGGCGCTCAAGCGGTTGGCGAGCACCGACCCCGCCGAGCCGCCGCCGACGATCACGAAGTCGTAGTGCTCGTCCGAGCGTCGATCACGCATTCCGGTCACGGCCGCGTCATGGTGCGAGGAGCTCGAGGTGTCCGGCGAGCCGAACACTGATCCGATCCGCGGCTGCCGCGACCTGCTCGGTGATCGATTCGGCGCGACCCGGGCCGGGGAAGCGGAACGACGGGCCGTGGGCGTGGACGGCCGCCACCACCCGGTCGCCCACGTCGCGAACCGGCGCGGCCACCGAGTTGAGGCCCTCGACGAACTCCTCGTAGACCCATGCGCTCCCCCGCCGCCGCGCCGTCGTCGACGCGCCGCCGGATCAACTCGGGGTCGGTCATCGTCTTGGCGGTCGCCCGTGGCAGCGGGCCGGCGAGGAACTCGTCGAGCACGGCGGCTGGTGCGCCGGCGAGCAACACGAACCCGGACGACACGAGGTGGGCCGGCAACCGCTCGCCCGTCCAGTCGCGCACCTGGACCGGATGGTCGGCCTCGACGTGGTCGAGGTAGAGGACGTCGCGACCGTCGAGCACCGACAGCCCGGTGGCTTCGCCGAGTGCCTCCCTGAGCTGCACGAGATGCGGACGGGCGATGGCGACGAGGCTCCGGCCGGGTTGGACGGCAGCCGCCAGCTCGACCAGCAGGTCACCGATGCGGTAGTCACCGCCGGCACCGAGCTGATCGACGGCACCCAGGTCGTGGAGCGTCGAAAGGAGGCGGGACACGGTGCTCTTGGGCAGGTGCGACCGTTCTGCCACCTCGGACACGCCCGCCGGACCGCTGGCGAGGCAGCGGAGGACCGCGAACGCACGTTCGACGGACTGCACGCTCGACATCGAAGGCCTCCCCGGAAGGTCAGTGTTCCAGAATGCGGGACGGGTCCACAAGCCGGGACAGCGGTGAACGCCGGGTCGTACGATCGCCACGTGACCGCGGCGCAGGATCCGACCGTCCTCGGCCGCGATCTCCGCCACGTGACGACGTCCGCCACTCGGTCGACTGTCCGCGCACCGGCATCTCCGGCACCGGCGACGGGCCGGCGCTCACCGGATCGCTGGCGTGGGCGACGTGGGCGCTGTTCGTCGGCCTCGCCTCGATGCTGGCCGGCGCCGGGTTGTTCGGCACCCTCGTCGGAGTCCGGGGCGACCTCGAGGGGTTCCCGGTCAGCGTCAACGGCCTCATCAGCGCCGCCTACTACGCCGGGTTCCTGCTCGGCTCACGCGTCGCGCTCAACGCGCTCGGCCAGGTCGGCCACATCCGCGTCTACGCCGCGCTCGGCGTCGATCCTGGCGGCGACGATCCTCGCCTTCGGACTGATCGTCTCCCCGCCGGCGTGGGTGGCGATGCGGTTCCTCACCGGGCTGTGCCTCGCCGGGCAGTACGTCGTCGCCGAGTCATGGCTCAACCAGCTGACCGGCAACGAGAACCGCGGCCGCCTGCTCGCCGTCTACGGCCTCGTCACGATGGGCGCGTTCGGGTTGGGACAGCTGATGTTCGGCCCCGTCGACCCACTCGCGCTCACCGGGTTCGGTGTCGCCGCGATCCTGATCTGCCTCGCCGTCGCACCGGTCGCCCTGTCGGAAGACGCCGGACCACCGGCGATCGCCGTCCCGGCCCGGATGACGTTGCGGGAGCTGGTGCGCATCGTGCCCACCGGTGTCGGCACCAGCCTGCTCGTCGGCGTCGCCCACGGTGGCTTCCTCGGCCTCAGCGCGCTGTACGCCGTGCGCGCCGGGCTCGACAGCGGTGAGATCGCCCGCTTCGTCGCCGCACCGATGATCGGCGGGCTGATCCTGCAGTGGCCGATCGCGGCCGCGTCCGATGACATCGATCGGCGGGCCGTTGGCGTCGTGGCGGCAACGCTCGCCGCGGCGGCCGGGGTCCTGCTCCTGATCGCCGGGCCCGAGGGGTGGGCGGGCCTGGCCTTGATGGCGGCCATCGGCGGCAACAGCTACCCGCTGTACTCCATCGCCGGCGCCTACACCAACGACTGGGTGCCGGCGTCGAAGATCACCGCCGCCGCCTCGCAGCTGGTGCTGCTCTACGGAGCCGGGGCGATGATCGGCCCGATCGTGACCTCGCTGATGATGGGCGCGATCGGCATCGACGGGTTCGTGTGGACCGTGATCGCGGTCCACGTCGCGATCGCGGCGTTCCTCACCTACCGGTTCTTCGCCTACCGGGTCGCCCTCATCCGCCGGCCGTGGAGCGACGTCTCGCTCGCCGCCAGGCCGTTCTTCATCCCCGTCACCGTCGTCTCGATGGGCCGCCGCCTCCGAGCCCGACCGTCTCGACCGTCCCGACCGCCCCAAGACCCCTAGATCTCCCTGTTTGTGTCACCGCAACCGGCGATCGACGCCGATCGCGGTGACACAAACAGGGGAAATCGGGTGTCAGAGCCAGGTGCTCCAGATGGCTTCGTTGGCGGCGATCCACTCGGCGGCGACGTCGGCCGCCGGCACCCCGTCGATCTCGGCGGCGGGCAGCATCGCGAGCTGATCCTCGGTGCTGATCTGGAAGTTCTGCAAGAACGCGAACACCGCCGGATCCTTCTCCTCCAACCCCGACGAGGCGAGCTTCACGAGCACGTCCTCCGGGTAGTCGCAGGCGATCGCCGCCGGATCGGCGTAGCACTCGTCGGTGTACTCCGGCAGCTCGACCTTCTGCAGGTTGTACTTGCCGGCGGCCGCCGTCGGCGCCCACCAGTACATGACGATCGGCTCGCCGGCGGCGACCTTGCTGTCGAGCTCGGCGATCGTCGCCGCCTCCGACCCGGAGTACACCACCTGGTACGGCAACTCGAGGTTGGTGATGATCGCCTCGTCGGCCTGCGAGTACGACGGATCGGTGCCGAGGAAGCGGCCGTTGTCGCCGGTCTCGGCGGTGGCGAACGCCTTGGCCACCTCGGGGTCCTTGAAGCCCTCCCACGTCGCCAGCTCGGGGTACTCCTCGAGCACGTAGTCGGGCACGTACCAGCCGATCCGACCGATCGCGCCGAGCTCGCCGATCTCGACGACCGTGCCGTCGTCGAGGTACTTCTGCTCGTCCTCGCTGAGGCCCGACGGCCAGAACTCGAGCGCCGCGTCGAGCTCACCGCTCGAGAGCCCGGCGAACATCGTGTTCTCGTCGATCGACGTCAGCTCGACGGTGTTGCCGAGGTTGGTCTCGATGAGCTGCTTGGCGATCTCGACGTTGAGCGCCGATGCCGTCCACGCGTTCTGGACGAGCACGATCGTGGGCTTGTCGCCCCGTTCGCCTCCCGTGTCGCCGCCGGTATCGCCTTCGGTGGCGGCGGGTGCGGCCGTTTCGTCGCTGCCCGTCGTGTCGCCGGTATCGGCCGCATCCTCGTCGTCGTCACCGCAGGCGCCCAAGATGAGCGAACCCACGACCGCGAGCGACAGGACCGACGCAAAGCGCCTCCGTCCCACTTGATCCTCCCCGAATCCGTAGCCCCGACACATCGCCGGGCGCGGTCAGTGTTCCAGATCGATCATGCTTCCACAATTCAGCGAACGGCGCTCGGGCGCGCTGAGCGGCACCGGTCGGCGCCGATCTGCTCGGTGCGGTCACGGCGACAGCGCCGCAGCGCACGAATAGTCTGACGAGCACGGTGCGACGACGCACGGGTGCGACGGATGGGGGACGAATCGTGACGATGAGGACCGAGCAGGCGCCGGAGAGTGCGGCTGACGCGTCGTCGATGGTCACCGTGTCGCACCTCTGGAAGGTGTTCGGCGTCGGCCGCACCGACCACGCCCTCGGGCTCAGTGAGGCGGGCGCCGACCGGGCGCAGATCCTCGCCGAGACGGGCCAGACGATCGGCATCCGCGACGTGTCGTTCGACGTCGGGCGCGGCGAGACGTTCGTCGTGATGGGACTCTCGGGCAGCGGCAAGTCGACGTTGATCCGCTGCATCTCGCGCCTCGTCGAACCGACCAGGGGATCCGTGGTGATCGACGGCGACGACGTGCTGGCGATGGACGCCGAGCAGCTGCGCACGATGCGGCGCACGAAGATGTCGATGGTCTTCCAGCACTTCGGGCTGTTCCCGCACCGGCGGGTCATCGACAACGTCGCCTACGGGCTCGAGGTGCAGGGCATCGGCAAGGCCGAGCGGCGCGCCCGAGCCGGCGTCGTGCTCGAGATCGTCGGGCTGTCGGCCTGGGCCTCCCACTATCCGCAGCAACTGTCGGGCGGCATGCAGCAGCGGGTCGGGCTGGCGCGGGCGCTGGCGCTCGATCCGCAGGTCCTGTTCTTCGACGAGCCGTTCTCGGCCCTCGACCCGCTGATCCGGCGCGACATGCAGGCCGAGCTGCTCGCTCTGCAGGACACGATGCACCGCACGATCGTGTTCATCACCCACGACTTCGCCGAGGCGCTGCGCCTCGGCGACCGGATCGCGATCATGAAGGACGGCGTGTTCGATCAGGTCGGCACGCCGGAGGAGATCGTGGCCCACCCGGCCACCGACTACGTGCGCGAGTTCACGACCGACATCCCCAAGTCGAAGGTCCTCACCGTGCGTTCGGTGATGCACGATGGCGAGACGAACGGCGTCCGGAGTGTGCCGGCGCACACCAAGATCGGCCAGCTGATCCCGCTGCTGCTCGACAGCGGCGAGCCGATCTGCGTCGTCGACGACGACGGACGACCGACTCGGCATCGTCGACCGCACGAGCGTTGCTCGCCCTGCTCGGCGAAGCAGTCGCTGAGGGATGCGGGGTATGCGGCGTGGCGGTGCACCAGTGAGCGTCGTCGCCATCGGTGGGACGGCGCCCGTCGAGCGCACCGCCCGGCCGCGATGGATGCTGCCCGCCGTCGGAGCCGGTCTGCTCGTCGCGCTGCAGCTCGCGTTGCGATCACTCGACCGCTTCGACGAGTTCCCCGAGAGCCTGTACATCCACTTGGCCGATCCGATCGACGACCTGCAGGACTGGATCCAGGAGAACCGCCTCACCCACCCGACTGTTCACGTGGTTCCTCGAGCCGTTCCGGCACCGCGTCAACGACACGCTCGACTGGCTCACCGAGTTCTTTCTCTGGCTGCCGTGGTTCACGTTGCCCGTCGTCGTGTTCGCGTTGATCGCCAGGACCGGTCGCTGGCGCTCGGCCACGTTCGCCGCCGCGTGCATGACGTTCCCCGGCGTCGTCGGTCTGTGGGAGCCGGCGATGGAGACGCTGTCGCTGATGATCGTGTCGGTCGCGCTGGCGGTGTTGATCGGCGTTCCGCTCGGCATCTTGGCCGCGCTGAACGAACGTGCCAGCCGGATCATGCGGCCCGATCCTCGACGCCATGCAGACCGTGCCGTCGACCGCCTACCTGGTGCCGGCCGTCCTGCTGTTCAGCATCGGGCAGGTCCCGGCCGCCGTCGCCACGCTCATCTACGCGCTCCCGCCTGTCGTGCGACTCACCGCGCTCGGCATCCGCCAGGTGCCCAGCGACACGGTCGAGGCGGGGTACATGTTCGGGTCGTCGCGACGTCAACTGCTCACCAAGGTGCAACTCCCCCAGGCGGTCCCGTCGATCGTCACCGGCATCAACCAGACGATCAACATGGCGCTCGGCATCGTGGTGATCGCCGCCCTCGTCGGTGCCGGCGGACTCGGCGAGGCCGTGCTCGAGTCGCTCCGGCTGCGCGCGCCGGGGCGGGGACTGGTCATCGGCGCCGCGATCGTCTCCCTGGCGCTCGTCTTCGACCGCGTGACACGTTCGTTCATCGAGCGACCGACGCCGCTGCCGAACGCTCCCTCACGTCGCGGTCGCACGTTGCTCGTCGCGGGCGGGATCTTGGTCGCCGTCGTCGTGTCCAAGGCGGTCGGGTGGATCGAGTTCCCCGTGGCGTGGGGGACCGACTTCGCCGACCCGATCGACGACGCGATCACGTGGATCCGCGACCACGTGCGATGGCTCACCAAGGACGTCAACGACTTCATCGTCCGCGAGCTCTGGGTGCGCAGCACCAGCTTCCTGAAGCTCACCATCGCCTGGCCGGTGCTGGTGATCGGCACGGCTGTCCTCGGCTTGTGGGTGAAGGGCTGGTGGCTGGCGTTGTTCTGCGGCGTTGCGGTGTTCGGCATCGGCCTCATGGGGCTGTGGGAGCCGGCGATCGACACACTCGTCCAGGTGCTCATCGCGGTGGTGATCGCGGCCGCGATCGCGCTGCCGCTCGGCGTCTGGCTCGGTCGGCATCCACGTGCCGAGTCGGCGGTGTCACCGTTCCTCGACGCGATGCAGACGATTCCGTCGCTCGTCTACGCGATCCCGTTCGTCATGATCTTCGCCGTCGGGATCGTGCCGGGCGGCATCATCGCCTCCGTCCTCTATGCGATCCCACCGGGTGTGCGGGTCAGCGCCCTCGGCGTCCGCCAGGTGCCGGAATCGACGATCGAGGCGGCGACCACGTTCGGGGCCTCGCGCCGCCAGGTGTCGTGGGGGGTGCGGATCCCGCTCGCCCTGCCGGCGATCATGCTGGCCGTCAACCAGGTGATCCTGATGGTGGTGGCGATGGTCGTCATCGCCGGGCTCACCGGTGGCGGCGGCCTCGGCTACCTCATCATCGACACGTTCACGCGCAACGAGATCGGCCAGGGGTTCGAGGTCGCGATCGCCCTCACGTTGATGGCCATGGTGCTCGACCGCCTCACCCAAGCCCTCGCCGAACGCTTCCAACCCCCCGCCGCCGCCCGCTGACCCCCATCGCGGACCGACGCACAGTTCGGCACCCCGCCCGCGCCCAAATCGCGGACAGTCCGAATTCGTGCACCGACGTCGGCGCGATAAATCGTTCTGTCCGAACAGTTCACCGCGCGCACGTCGGTGCGACAGGTCGAACTGTTCGACTTGCGCGCACGGTGGCGACGCCAGCCGGGCGGCGGGGTTACAGGACGACGACGGTGGTGCCGATGTCGGCGAAGTCCCACATGAACTGGGCGTCGCGGTTGGCCTGGCGCTGGCAGCCGCCGGACATGCGGGTGCCGAGCTCGGCCTCGGTCTGGTACGGCGAGTTGTCCGTCGCGGTGCAACGGGATCGCGTGGAACCCGAGGTGGCCGATGTCGGTCTGGTACCAGCGCACCATCAGCGGCAGGAACGCCTTGCCGTTCCACGCCGTCGAGACCTCGGACTTGCTGTACACCTGGTGGGTGCCGGGCACCTCGTTGGAGTACTGGCTCCCGGACACGAGCCACGACCGGATGATGTTCTCGTCCTTGTCGATCGCCCACACGCGCTGGCCGGCGCGCTCGTAGACGACCCGCCGTCCTGACCCGGAGTTCGCCGGAACGGGCGGCGCGCCATCGCCGGTGCTCGCGACCGACGACAACGGGTACCCCCACGCGTCGACCGCGCCGGCGGCCGGCGCCGGCGTCCGGGTGACGAGCGACTCTTCCTCCGGCCAGATCTCGAGCGACAGCGCGGTCTCGCGACCGACGACCCCGTCGACGTACAGGTTGCGCTCGACCTGCACCTTCTTCACGGCGTCGAACGTCGCCTGGTCGAACTCGCCCGACACGGTGCCGGTGAAGTAACCCGCGGCGGCCAGCGCGCCCTGCAAGCAGCTCACGCTCTCGCCGGCCTCACCATGGCGCAACGAGAGCACGGTCATCGTGCACCCGTCGCCAGTCGACTGCGCATCACTCGACAGTTCGGCAGACGTCTCGTCGTCGACGACGTCGAGATCGGGCAGGGCCTCCGACGTCGGCGTGGAACCCGCCGGATCGGTGGCGGCCGCGGCGTCCGACGGCGGCGCGGTCGACTCGGTCGACTCGGTCGCGTCCGCCGCCGCGAGCGACTGGACCTCGTCGGACGACGCCGCATCGGTCTCCGAGCCGCGACCGGACAGGGCGATGACGATCAGGCCGATCGCCGTGGCGAGCACCACGATGATCGCGATCCGTGCCTCACGGTCGCGTTGGGACGCGGGCATCCGGCGCCTGGTCCGCTGCGGCTTCTTGTGACCTGTTTGAGTCATGACGTCGTGGTCTGCCCGAGATGCTGACACCCGGCGGGCCGGGTCCGTGGGGGGTGGGATCGAGCCGAGGCGTTGCCCAGCCATCTGTTCGCGCGAATCGTCGGGATCTTACCGGACGTCACCCTGCGTGTGCGGGAACCCTGCGAGCCACCGCCTACTCCGGGAACGCCGCACGATGGGTCGCGTTCTGCCCGGCGGTTGACCTCCCAGCCTGTTCCTATCCGGGAACGCTCCCTGCATCCGGGCCGCGGCGAGGGTGTTCTCCAGCAGGCAGGCGATCGTCATCGGGCCGGTGCCGCCGGGCATCGGGGTGATCGCCCCGGCGATCGCCTGGACGGCGTCGAAGTCGACGTCGCCGACGATGCCGGCCTCGGTGCGCGACACCCCGACGTCGACGACGGCGGCACCCGGCTTGACGTGGTCGGCGGTGATCATCCGAGCCGACCCGGCGGCGGCGATGATGATGTCGGCCTCGCGGCAGACGCCGGCCAGATCGGCGGTGCGGGAATGGGCCAACGTCACGGTGGCGTCGACGCCCTTGCGGCCGAGCAGCAGCACCATCGGCAGGCCGACGAGCGTCGAGCGACCGACGACGACCGCACGCTTGCCCGGGATCGCGACCCCGTACCGTTCGAGGAGGCGCATCACGCCGAGCGGCGTGCAGCCGACGTGCCCCGGCTGGCCGCGCAAGAGGCGTCCCATCGAGCTCTCGGTCAACCCGTCGACGTCCTTGGCGGTGGGCACCCTGGCGAGCACCGCCTCGGCGTCGAGCCCGGCCGGGAGCGGGAGCTGGCACAAGATGCCGTGCACCGATGGATCGGCGGCCAGCGCGTCGACGGCATCTTCGACCTCGGCCTGCGACGCCGTCTCGGGCAGTTCGATGCCCAACGACCGCATGCCCGCCTCCTCGGCCTTCTTGTGCTTCGACCGCACGTAGATCTGGCTCGGCTTGTCGACGCCGACGAGCACCGTCGCCAGGCACACCGGCGGCGATCCCGCCGCCTCGATCTCGCCTCGGAGCCGCGCCACGATCTCGTCGCGGAGCCGGTTGCCGTTCATCAGCACCGCGCCCCCCGGCGTGCGCTCGAACTCCACAGCGGACTCCGCGGCACCGACCGCCATCAGCTCAACCCCACGATCTCACCGTTCTCGTCGAAGTCGATGATCGCCGCCGCCGGGTGGCCACCGAGGCCCGGCATCGTGCGCATCTCGCCGCAGATCGGGTACACGAAGCCGGCGCCGACGGACGCCCTGACCTCCCGCACGCTCAACGTGTGACCGGTCGGCGCACCCTTCAACGACGGGTCGCCGGAGATCGACAGGTGGGTCTTGGCGATGCACACCGGCAGGTGGGCGAACCCGTTGTCGGTGTAGTTGGCGAGCTGGCGGTTGGCGACGGGTGTGTACTCGACGCGCTCGGCGCCGTAGATGTTGGTGGCGACGGCCTCGATCTTGTCCTTGAGCGAGACGTCGTCGGGGTACAGGAAGTGGAACCCGCTCGGCTCCTCACACGCCTCGACCACGGCGTGGGCGAGGTCGGTCGCGCCGGCGCCACCGTCGGCGAAGTGGGTGCACACCGCGACCCGGGCGCCCATCCCCTCGGCGACGCGGCGGATCGCGGCGTGCTCGGACGTCGTGGTCGGTCGGGAACCCGTTGATCGCGACCACCGGGGTCACGCCGTGGGCTTTGACGTTCTGGATCTGCTTGCGCAGGTTGGCCGCGCCGGCATCGACATCGTCCGGGTTCTCGCGCAGCAGGTCCGCGGGGAGATCCCTGCCGGCGACGATCTTGTACTTGCCCGAATGCGCCTTGAGCGCCCGCACCGTGGCGACGAGCACGGCGGCGTCCGGCACGAGTCCCGAGGCGCGGCACTTGATGTTGAAGAACCGTTCGGCCCCCATGTCGGCGCCGAAGCCGGCTTCGGTGATGAGGTAGTCGCCGCCGCGGATGCCGATCAGGTCGGCGACGATCGAGCTGTTGCCGTGGGCGATGTTGCCGAACGGGCCGGCGTGGACGATCACCGGCGTGTTCTCGAGCGTCTGCAGGAGGTTCGGCTTGATCGCGTCGCGCATGATCACCGCCATCGATCCTGCGCCGTGCAGCTGCTCGGCCGTGACCGGCTCCCCCGTCTTCGTGTAGCCGACGACGATGCGCCCCATCCGCGCCCGCAGGTCCTCGAGCGACGTCGCGAGGGCGAGGATCGCCATCACCTCGGACGCAGCCGTGATGTCGAACCCGGTCTGGCGGACGATGCCGTCTTCCTTGCCGCCCAACCCGATGACGATGTTGCGCAGCGCCCGGTCGTTGACGTCGAGCACTCGTCGCCACGTGATGTTGTACAGGTCGAGGCCGAGCTCGTTGCCCTGATGGAGGTGGTTGTCGAGCATCGCCGACAACAGGTTGTGGGCGGCCGTGATCGGCGTGGAAGTCGCCGGTGAGGTGCAGGTTGAGCAGGTCCATCGGGATGACCTGGCTGTAGCCACCGCCGGCCGCGCCACCCTTGATGCCGAACGTGGGGCCCATCGACGGTTGCCGCAAGGCGATGACCGAACGCTTCCCGATGTGCTTCATGGCCTGCCCGAGGCCGACGGTCGTCGTGGTCTTGCCTTCGCCGAGCGGCGTCGGCGTGATCGCGGTGACGACGACGTACTTCGCCTTCGGACGATCGCTCAGCTCCTCGATCGCCTCCAGGCGGATCTTGGCGAGGGTCGAGCCGTACGGCTCGAGCAGGTGCTCGCCGATGCCCATCTGCGACGCGATCTCGGGCAGTGGTTTGGCGGTCGCGGCGCGGGCGATCTCCAGGTCGGATGGGAAGGACATTGCTCGTCATGCTCGTCGCCTCATCTTCCTCTCGTCCATCTTGGTCGTGGTCCGAGCTCGTCCCCCTCGACCGGCCGAGAGCGCGAGTGTCGCACATCGCGATTGTTCCACGATCCGGGTCCGTTCCGCGGTGCGGAACGACGAGCGGACTCGCGCCGGGCCCCGCGAGTACAGTCGGGGCGTGCCACGTCGACATCGTTACGTGCCGTACAGCAGGCTCACGCAGCCCCTCGTCCGCGACAACGGGGAACTGCGGCCGGCCAGCTGGCACGAAGCGCTGGGGCGTGCCGCCGATGGCTTCCGAGCCATTCGCGACACGCACGGCGGCCAGGCGATCGGGTTCTTCTCGTGCTCGAAGTCGACCAACGAGATGAACTTCATCGTCCAAAAGCTGGCTCGCGTCGCAGCCGGCACCAACAACATCGACTCCTGCAACCGCACTTGACACGCTCCGAGCGTGGTCGGTCTGGCCACAGTGTTCGGAGCTGGCGGTGGCACCTCGTCGTACGCGGAGATCGAGGACACCGATGTCATCGTGATGTGGGGATCGAACGCGCGCGACGCGCACCCGATCTTCTTCCACCACGTGCTGCAGGGTGTGCGCAACGGCGCCAAGCTCTACGTCGTCGACCCGCGCCGCAGCTCGACGGCGCAGTTCGCCGATGTCTGGCTCGGTCTCGAGGTCGGCACCGACGTCGCGCTGTCGAACACGATCGCCCGCGAGATCATCCATGCCGGTCTCGTCAACACGGTCTTCATCGAACGCGGCACGACCGGCTTCGACGAGTACGCGGCATCGGTCGAGGAGTGGACGCTCGAGCGCGGCTCGCAGGTCACCGGAGTTCCCATCGAGGCGATCCGCGAGCTCGCCCATGCCTACGCCCGCGCCGACCGGGCGCAGATCTGCTGGACGCTCGGCATCACCGAGCACCACAACGGTGTCGACAACGTGCTCGCCCTCATCAACCTGTCGCTGCTGTGCGGGCACGTCGGCCGCTGGGGCGCCGGGCTCAACCCGTTGCGCGGCCAGAACAACGTGCAGGGCGGCGGCGACATGGGCGCCCTCCCGACCAAGCTGCCCGGCTTCCAGGACGTCGAGGACCCCGTGGCCCGGGCCAAGTTCGAGGCCACGTGGGGCGCCACGATCCCGCCCGAGAACGGCTGGCACCTCACCGAGATGTTCGAGGCCATGGCGCACCGCGAGCTCAGAGGGTTGTTCGTGATCGGCGAGAACCCGGCCCAGTCGGAGGCCGATGTCGATCACTCGATCCAGCTGCTGCGTGACCTCGACCATCTCGTCGTGCAGGACATCTTCCTCACCAAGACCGCCGAGCTCGCCGACGTCGTGCTCCCGGGGTCGGCGTCGTGGTGCGAGGCGAACGGCACGGTCACCAACTCCGAGCGTCGCGTGCAACTGGTCCGCAAGGCGCTCGACCCGCCCGGCGACGCCCGTGACGACATCGAGATCCTGCTCGCGATCGCCGCCAACCTCGGACACGAGTGGACCTACGGATCCGCCGAGGAGATCTGGGACGAGCTGCGCTCGCTGTCGCCGATGCACGCCGGCATGTCGTACGCGCGGCTCGCCGAGCTGGGCGGCATCCAGTGGCCGTGCTACTCCGAGGACCGGCTCGAGCCGTCGTTCCTCCACGGCCGGCTGTGGGCCGACGATCCCGCCGATCGCGGCCGCCTGGCGCCGTTCAGCGTCGTCATCGACGACCCGCCGGTCGATCTCCTCGACGACGAGTTCCCGTTGCGGCTGACGACCGGCCGCCGGCTCGACTCCTACAACACGGGGGTGCAGTCCGGTGGGTTCCAGAGCCCGCTCCGCTTCGGCGAGACGATCGACGTCTCCCCGGAGGACGCCGAACGGCTGCGCCTCGACGACGGCGAGATGGTCCGTGTGGTCTCGCGGCGTGGCGCGGTCGAAGCCCCTGTGCGCATCGACCACACGCTCCGGCCGGGTCTGGTGTTCATGACGTTCCACTTCCCCGACGAGATCCAGACCAACTTGTTGACGATCGACGCCACCGACCCGAAGTCGGGGACCGCCGAGTTCAAGGCGGCCGCGGTGCGGATCGACAAGATCGCCGACCGCGTGCCCTCCGCGGCAGACTGACCATTTCGATGAGCTCGTTGGGATCGGCCGGATGGATCTGAAGGTCGCTTCGGCCCGCGCGACCGACGTCGAGCGGGCCGCCGTCGATGCACTGCTCGGCCCGGCGCCAGCGGCCGCGCAAGGCGGTGCTCGCGACGCCGCTGACCACTTCCTCGCCCGCGGCGGTGCGGCGTTGCGCGAGCTGCGTCATCTCCTGTTGCCCACGCTGCACGCGGTGAACGACCGCGTCGGATGGATCAGCCGGGGTGCGATCAACTACATCGCCGAGCGCCTCGACGTCGCGCCCGCCGAGATCTACGGCGTGGCCACGTTCTACGCGTTGTTCTCGATGGACGAGCGACCGCGCACGTCAGGTGCACGTGTGCGTCGACCTCGCGTGCCGCGCCGCCGGCGGCCTGGCCGAGCACGACCTCCCGTCGGGCACCCACCCGTCGCCGTGCCTCGGCGCGTGCGAGCGGGCGCCGGCCGCGCTGGCGATCGAGTCGGGCGATCCGCAACGCCGCGCGCTGTTCGCGCCCGCGACACCGGTCGAGGTGCGGCGCATCGCCGATGGCGCGTGGCCGGATGCCGAGGCACCCGTGATCGCCGCGGTCCCGCAGGTCGCCGACGACGACCCGTCGCTCGTGCTGCTGCGACGTGTCGGCCGGGTCGACCCGACCAGCCTCGACGACTACCGGGCGAACGGCGGGTACGAGGCGCTCCGCCGGGCGTTCGCCATCGGACCGACCGAGGTCATCCGCGAGGTGACCGACTCCGGGCTCGTCGGACGCGGCGGTGCGGCGTTCCCGACCGGACGCAAGTGGGATGCCGTCGCCCGCCAGCCGAGCCCGCCCGCACCACCTCGTCTGCAACGCCGACGAGTCGGAGCCCGGAACGTTCAAGGACCGCGTCCTCATCGAGGGCGATCCGTTCGCGTTGATCGAGTCGATGACGATCGCCGGCGTTCGCCACCGGCTGCGCCCACGGATGGGTGTACCTGCGCGGCGAGTACCCACGCGCGCTCGACACGCTGGAGGCCGCGCTCGTCGCGGCGCGCGCCCGCGGCTATCTCGGCGACGACATCCTCGGTTCCGGGTTCGCGTTCGACATCACGATGTTCCGCGGTGCCGGCGCGTACATCTGCGGCGAGGAGACGGCGATCTTCAACTCGGTCGAGGGGTTCCGCGGCGAGCCGCGCAACAAGCCGCCGTTCCCGGTCGAGGTCGGGCTGTTCGGCAAGCCGACCCTCGTCAACAACGTCGAGACGCTCGTCAACGTCGTGCCGATCGTCGCCGGCGGCGGGCCGGCGTTCGCCGCGCTCGGCACCGAGGGGTCGAAGGGTCGCAAGCTGTTCTGCGTGTCGGGTGCCGTCGCCCGACCCGGCGTGTTCGAGGTCGAGTTCGGCGCCACGCTGCGCGAGCTGCTCGAACTGGCGGGCGGCGTGCGCGGTGGCGCCCGTCTCCAGGCGATCCTGCTGGGCGGCGCGGCCGGCGGCTTCGTCGGTCCCGACGATCTCGACCTGCCGCTCACGATGGAAGGCGCGCGGGCGGCCGGCACGACACTCGGCTCCGGCGTCGTGCTCGTGCTCGACGACTCGGTCGACCTGATCGACCAGCTGCGCCGGATCGCGGCGTTCTTCCGCGACGAGTCGTGCGGGCAGTGCGTGCCGTGCCGTGTCGGCACCGTGCGCCAAGAGGAGGTCCTCGCCCGCCTCGCCAGCGAGTCCGCGTGCGGGCGACCTCGAGCTGTTCCGCGACCTCGCCAAGGTGATGCGCGACGCCAGCATCTGCGGTCTCGGACAGACCGCGCCGAGCGCCATCGAATCCGCCATCGACCGTCTCGGGGTGTTCCGATGAGCACGACGGAGGGGCTGTCGATCCGGCGCAAGATCGACCTCGAGATCGACGGCGAGACGGTGTCGGTGCTCGAGGGCACGACGATCCTGCAGGCGTGCCGCGAGATCGGCACCGAGATCCCGACGCTGTGCTACGGCGAGACGATCACCCCGAAGAACGCGTGTCGTGTCTGCATGGTCGAGGTCGAGGGCTCGCGGGTGCTCGTGCCGTCGTGCTCGCGCAAGGCCGAAGCCGGCATGGTCGTGCGCACCGGCA
This sequence comes from Ilumatobacteraceae bacterium, assembly GCA_963722415.1. Taxonomy (GTDB): domain Bacteria; phylum Actinomycetota; class Acidimicrobiia; order Acidimicrobiales; family Ilumatobacteraceae; genus JALOLG01. The sequence continues at coordinate 22,069 of CAVRNI010000043.1, read as the reverse complement.
GCGAGCGCGCCCACCACAGCCGCCGGCTCGTGCTCGAGCTGCTCGGCTCGTCGGTCGACCTCTCGCTGACCCGCAACGTCGAGCGCTGGAACGCCGAGTACGGCGCCGATCCCACTCGGTTCGGCCCGGCCGCCGAGCCGACCACCGATCGCGACGAGGCGGTCACCGGTCACCACCACGCACCGACGGGCGCCGTTGCCGAGAACGTCGACCAGCCGGTGAAGGTCGACAACGAGCTGTACGTGCGCGACTACGCGAAGTGCATCCTCTGCTACCAGTGCGTCGACGCGTGCGGCGAGCAGTGGCAGAACACGTTCGCCATCGGCGTCGCCGGGCGCGGCTTCGACGCCCGGATCTCCACCGAGTTCGACGTCCCGCTCCCCGACTCGGCGTGCGTGTACTGCGGCAACTGCATCCAGGTGTGCCCGACCGGCGCCCTGATGTTCTCGTCCGAGCACCAGATGCGCGAGGCCGGCACGTGGGACGAGTCACGCCAGGCCGTCACCGACACGATCTGCCCGTACTGCGGCGTCGGCTGCACGCTGTCGCTGCACGTCCAGGACAACACGATCGTCAAGGTGATGTCGCCCCCCGACCACCCCGTCACCCACGGCAACCTGTGCATCAAAGGCCGCTTCGGCTTCCAGCACGTCCAAAACCTCCCCGGCTGAACCCGAACGACCCCCACCCCCCGAACTGTCTGCTTCAGATGCGCCCACGGGCAATCTGAAGCAGACAGAACGGATGGGTTTCAGGTGCCGGCGAGGGGTGGGCCGAGGCGGCGGGTGACGGCGTCGCGGATCTGTTGGTCGAAGGAGCGGACGTGGGCCGCGGCGAGCTCGGCGGCGCGGTCGCCGTCGCCGTCGACGAGCGCGTCGAGGATCGGGCGGTGCTCGTCGACGGCGTGCAGCATGTCGGCGACGTCGGCGAGGTACATGTGCCACAGCCGGTCGCTCTGGGCGTACAACATGTCGAGCGTGTCGGTGAGGAACCGGTTCTCGGCGGCGGCCCAGATGATCTCGTGGCACTCACGATCGATGTCGATCAGCTCGGCGGGCGACACGCCCGGTCGCTCGGCACGTGACGAGGCACGCCGCCATCGCCTCCCAGTGCGCCGGCCCGCCGCGCGCACACGCCAGCCGGGCCGCGTACGGCTCGAGGATCGCCCGCGTCTCGTACAGCATCGACAGCTCGGCCACGTCGAGGCGCGACACGAACATCCCGCGCCGCGGCACGACCGTCACGAACTGCTCGCGCGCCAGGCGCTGCAGCGCCTCGCGGATCGGCGTGCGGCCGATGCCGAGCTGGCGCTGCAGATCGTCCTCGCGCACGACGGCACCGGGCGCGAGATCGAGCCGGATGATCATCCGGCGGATCTGCTGATAGGCCTGCTCGCTCAGGGAAATGCTCATGTCGGACCTGTGATACGGTAAAGATATATCACCGTTGACCACCCGCTGACGACATCCCCGCAGAGATAATCCTGGAGAGAACCCGTGACTGAAGTCCCCGCACGCGCCAAGTGCGTGATCATCGGCGCCGGCATCGTCGGCAACTGCCTGGCCGGCCACCTCGCCCGCCTGGGCTGGACCGAGATCGTGCTGCTCGACAAGGGGCCGCTCCCCAACCCCGGCGGTTCGACGGGCCACGCCTCGAACTTCATCTTCCCGACCGACCACAACAAGGAGATGGCGCTGCTCACGCTCGAGAGCCAGCGCCAGTACGAGGAGCTCGGCCTCAACTCCACGTGCGGCGGCATCGAGGTCGCGCGCGACGAGGCGCGGCTCGAGGAGTTCAAGCGCCGGATGACGTCGGCCAAGGCGTGGGGCATCGACGCCCGCCTGCTGACGCCGGCCGAGATCAAGGAGCTGGTGCCGTTCATCAACGCCGACATCCTCCTCGGCGGCTACTACACGCCGAGCGTGTCGGTGGTCGACTCGTTGCAGACCGGCACGCTGATGCGCGACGAAGCGGTCGCCAAGGGCGCGCTGCAGGTGTTCGCCAACACCGAGGTGCTCGACATCGAGGTCACCGACGGCACGGTCAGCGCCGTCGTCACCGACAAGGGCCGCATCGAGGCCGAGCACGTCGCGATCGCGTGCGGCGTGTGGAGCCCGCGCATCGCGGCGATGGCGGGGGCGACGATCCCGCTCACGCCGGCGGTGCACCAGATGGCCGACGTCGGACCGATCGACATGCTGGCGCAGACCAACATGGAGGTCGCCTACCCGATCATCCGCGACATGGACACGTTCTGCTACGAGCGTCAGAGCGGCCGGCTCGATGGAGGTCGGCTCGTACGCCCACCGCCCGATCTTCCACCACCCCGACGACATCCCGTCGAACGAGGAGTCCGCACTGACGGCGACCGAGCTGCCGTTCACCGCCGACGACTTCGACCAGCAGATGGAAGAGGCCATCGACCTGATGGAGATGCTCGGCGACGCCGAGATCAAGTACGCCATCAACGGCCTGCTGTCGCTCACGCCCGATGCGATGCCCGTGCTCGGCGAGACGATCGAGGTGCGCAACCTGTGGTCGGCCGCCGCGGTGTGGGTCAAGGAAGGTCCCGGCATCGCCCAGCTGGTGGCGGAGTGGATGACGTACGGCTACCCGAAGCTGTGCGACCCGCACTCGTCGGACATCTCGCGCTTCTACCCGTACGAGCGCACCGAGCACCACATCTACGCCCGCTGCGCCGAGCACTTCAACAAGACCTACGGCATCGTGCACCCGCGCGAGCAGTGGGCGAGCCAGCGCGACATGCGCCGCAGCCCGTTCTACGCGCGGGAGCAGGCGCTCGGCGCGGTGTTCTTCGACGCCCGCGGCTGGGAGCGACCGCAGTGGTACGAGTCGAACATCGATCTGGGCCACCGCTACCCCGGGCCGCTGCGAACCGCGTCCGCACGAGTGGGACGCCCGTTGGTGGTCGCCGATCACCAACGCCGAGCACCTCTACATGCGCGACCACGTCGGCATGGTCGACCTGACCGCGTTCAACGAGTTCGACTTCGAGGGGCCGGGCACGCTCGACTTCCTGCAGTACATGTGCGTGAACAACGTCGACGTGCCGGTCGGCCGCTCCGTCTACACGCCGTTGCTCACGCCGCACGGCGGCTTCCGTGGCGACCTGACGATCATGCGGCTCGGCGACCAGCGCTTCCGCGTGATCACCGGCGCGTTCGACGGTGGCCGGGACAAGTACTGGTTCACGCGCCACATGCCGGCCGACGGATCGGTCACGTTCACCGACAGCACGTCCGGAACGTGCACGATCGGCGTGTGGGGTCCCGACGCCGAAGCGACGATGGCGAAGATCGTGACCGGGCAGTCGAAGCCGTACGACGTGTCGCAGGCCGGATTCCCCTACGGCGCGGTGCGTGAGGTCCTCATCGACGGCGTGCCGTGCACGATGTTCCGCATCTCCTACGTCGGCGAGAACGGCTGGGAGATCTACACCAACACCGAGCACGGCCTGCGCGTCTGGGACTCGATCTGGGAGGCCGGCGAGGAGTTCGGCATCCGCCCGATCGGCATCGGCGTGTACGCCGTGACGGGACGGATCGAGAAGGGCTACCGGCTGATGGGCGCCGAGCTCGAGAGCGAGTACAACCCGGTCGAGGCCGGGCTGGCGCGGCCGAAGGTGAAGTCGGCCGACTTCATCGGCAAGGCCGCCTACCTCGCCGCCCGGGACGCCGAACCGGTCACGACGCTGTGCACGCTGGCGATGCTCGACCACACCAGCGCCGACGGCACGCTGCGCTACCCGACCGGCGGCAACGAGCCGATCCTCACGCTCGACGGCGAGCGCATCGTCGACGCCCACGGCCGCGTGTCGCGGGTGACCACGGCCGGCGCCGCGCCGTCGCTCGACTCGTACCTGCTGCTCGCCTACCTCCCGCCCGAGCACGCGGTCGAGGGCAACGAGTTGCGGGTGATGTACATGAACGAGCTGTTCCCGGTGCGTCGTCGCGCGGGTCGGCAGCCAGCCGCTGTTCGACCCCGACGACACGCAGGATGAAGACGTGAGAGATCCTCGTCTGCGTGAAGCGGGTGCCGGCGCCGGGGGCGCGCATCAACATCACCGCCGACGGGCAGGCGGTCGACACCGCGTTCCTCGGCTTCACGACGAGCCCGCACGAGGAGTGCGCGCTCGAAGCCGCCGTGCAACTCGTCGAAGCGCGGCGGTGGCGAGGTGACCGTGTTGACGCTCGGACCCGCGGAAGCCGAGGAGCAACTCCGCTACGCCGCGAGCGTGGGAGCGACGAACGCCGTCCTGCTCGCCACCGACGGCAGCGACTGGGATCCGCAGCGCACGGCGCGGGCGATCACGTCGGCGGTCGGCGATCTCGAGGCGACGGACGGGCCGTTCGACCTGATCCTGTTCGGCAACGAGTCGGCCGACTCCGGCGGCTTCCAGGTCGGCATCCGTGTCGCCCACGCCCTCGGCCGGCCGATGGTCAACGGCGCCAAGGGCATCACCGTCGCCGACGGCGGCGCCGAGATCTGGCGCGAGGCCGACGCCGGCCGCGAGGTCTACCGGCTGCCGCTGCCCGCCGTCGTCGGCGTCAAGGAAGGGATCAACCTCCCCCGCTACCCGACGATGAAGGGCCGGCTGGCGTCGAAGAAGGTCGAGGTCGCGAACGTGGCCGCGGCGGCGGAGCCCGGCGGCCAGCAGATGGTCCGGCTGCGCACGCCCGCCGAGCAGGCGTCGAAGACCGTCGTGCTCGGATCGGGTGTCGATGCGGTCCCGGCGGTGGTCGACCTGCTCGAGTCGCTCGGGGTGTTGAAGTGATCCTCGCCGTCATCGAGCACGACCGCGGCGCGATCGCGCCGGCCGCGTTCGAAGGCGTGACCGCCGCGACCCGCCTCGCCGCACAAACGCGACGACACCGTCGAGGCGCTCACGATCGGCGCCTCCGCCGACTCGCTCGTCGAGGTGCTCGCGGCGTACGGCGTCGCCGCCGTCCACCAGGCCCACCACGAGATGCTCGGCGACTACGGACCCGAGGCGTGGGGCGAGGTCGTGGCCCAAGCCGCGGTCACGCTCCATCCGGCCGCCGTCGTCGCCACCGGCACCGACCGCGGCAACGAGGTCCTCGCCCACGCGGCGGCCCGGCTCGACCTGCCGATGGTCGCCAACTGCATCGAGTTCGCCGACCGGCGACGCGTTCGAAGTGACCCGTGTCCGCTGGGGTGGTTCGCTGCTCGAGGAGGCCACGGTCGACGCGAGTCCCGTGCTGTTCACCGTCGCCCACCACGCCGTCGACGCGCGGCCGGCCGATTCGCCCGGCGCCGCCGAACCGCGCCCGTTCGAACCCGACCTCGATCCGTCGTTGGCCCGCAGCGTCGTCGCCGACCGCGTCGAACGGGTCGCCGGGATCACGCTGTCGACGGCTCCGGTCGTCGTCGGCGGCGGCCGCGGGCGTCGGGTCCGCCGACGGCTTCGCGTCGCTGCAGGAGCTCGCCGACCTGCTCGGCGGTGTCGTCGGCTGTTCACGCGCCGTCACCAACAACGGCTGGCGCAACCACACCGACCAGGTCGGTCAGACGGGCACCCGGATCGCCCCCGACATCTACTTCGCGTGCGGCATCTCGGGTGCGATCCAGCACTGGGTCGGTGCGATGGCGTCGAAGAACATCCTCGCCATCAACACCGACCCCAACGCGAACATGGTCACCAAGGCCGGCTACGCCGTGATCGGCGACCTCCACGAGGTCGTCCCGGCCATCTCGGCCGAGATCCGGCGGCGCCGCGGGATCAGTTGATCGGCCGACTCAGCGCTCGTCGGCGGGGAGGCCGAGGGCGACCTTGCCGGCGTGCACGAGCGTCTCCTCGGGCCCGAACGGGTGGAACTTGACGCCCCGCACGTCGCGGTAGCACTGCTCGATCGGCGACGTCCGGTAGAACGCCGCGCCACCGCCCACCTCGAGGGCGAGATCGCAGACCTCGATGCCGGCGAGTGCGATCTCCCGCTTCGCCGCCATCACCTCGACGACGCGTGTCCATCGACGGCGCCGGGTCGTCGCCGACCGTCGCCAGCGCGCCGTCCAGCGCCCATCCGGCCACCCGCAACCGGGTGTCGCATCAGGCCGACCTGGCGCTGGATGGTCGGATCGTCGGCACGGGGCGTCCCGGCGACGGCCGCGACCGCATGGTCACAGGCGGCCTCGGCGACGCCCAGGTAGACGGCCGCGATCGGCAGGAGGGCGATCGAGAAGATCACCTGGAGGGGCGGATCGAGGCGGCCGTAGGGACGGCGGGCGATCACCTTGTCCTCGGGGATGAACACGTCGTGCAGTTCGACGTCGTGACTGCCCGTGCCGCGCATGCCCATCGCGTCCCAGTTGTCGAGCACGTTCACGCCCTCGGCGGCCATCGGGACCGCCATGTTGAGAACGATGCGCCCCTCGTCGGGATCGTCGTACGGGAACATCGTCGACATCACCGCACCCGTGGGTGACTGGCTGGCGAAGATCTTGCGGCCGCTGACCAGGAAGCCGCCGTCGACCTTCTTGGCCTCGCCGCGCGGCTCGGGTCGTGTCGGCCCCGCCCGTCGACACCAGCACGATCCCGTCGTCGACGACGCGTCGAAGCGTCGCCTCGGCACCGGGCAGACCGCGGCGGTACCGCCACGCCGTGAACAGCACGACGTGGTGATGCATCGTCGACGCGAGTGCGGTCGACGCACAATGACGGGCCAGCTCACGCTGGGCCATCGCCACCTGGCGGATCGTGGCGCCCTGTCCACCCAGCTCGGTGGGGACGGCGAGGGTCAGGTAGCCGGAGGCCCGCATCTCGTCGTATGCCTCGTTGACGAACGTTCCGTCCCGATCGTGTCCCGCCGCGTGGCCTCGATCCGGCTTCCGAGCTCGGCGGCGGCGGCGATGAATTCGCGCTCCGCGTCGAGCGCTTGTACTTGCTCTGTTGTGCTCATGCGGGCGAGGGTACGCAAGCACGGTTCGTCCGAATAGTGCATTTTCTGTACTCTCGAGACCCATGCGTGACTACGGCCAGTACTGCCCGGTCTCTCTGGGCAGCGAGGTGCTCGCCGACCGGTGGACCCCGCTGATCCTCCGCGAGCTGGTGCTCGGCAGCACCCGCTTCAACGACATCGAGCGCGGCCTGCCGGGCATCTCGCGCACGCTGCTCGCCCAGCGGCTGCGCCACCTCGAACTGCGAGGCGTGCTGCGCCGGGTCCCGCTCCCGTCAGGACGGGGCAACGAGTACCACCTCACCGACGCCGGCCGCGACCTCGAGCCGGTCATCATGGCGATCGGCGAATGGGCGGTGCGGTGGCTGTTCGCCGAACCGCTCCCGGCCGAGGTCGACCCGATCACGCTCACGTGGTGGCTCCACCGCCGCGTCGACGTACCACCACCTGCCCGACCGCGCGTGTCGTCGTCGAGTTCGACTACACCGGCGACGATGCCGACGACGCTGTGGCTGGTTCTCGACCACGGCGAGCCGTCGGTGTGCGTGAAGGATCCCGGGCCTCGAGGTCGATCTCGTCGTCGTCACCGACCCGGTCTCGATGATGCGCGTCTTCTCGGGGATCACGACGCTGGCCGACGCCATCGCCGACGACAAGATCCACCTCTTCGGTCCGTCGAAGCTCACCAAGGCGTTCGGCGACTGGTTCCTCTGGAGCCCGTTCGCCCCCGCCGTCCGCGCCACGATCGGCAACGACACCCGCCTCCACATCCGATCTCATGAAGTTTCAGCGTTCTGAGGGCGCCGAAACTTCATGAGATCGAGCTGGGGCGCGGGGATCGGCCGATCACTACCCTGGGTCCGTGGCGCCGTCACCCGTCGATCCCGCGTACGCGTGCCTCGCGATGTACCCGTTCGAGCCGATCCGGGCGGCGTGGGAGACGTTGTGGGCGGCGGTCCACCGGTCGGCGCCGTGGACGCCGGCGACGCTGCGCTGGACCGACGACGTCCACGCCACGTGGACGGATCCGAACTGCGTCGTCGGGCAGGCGTGCGGATGGCCCGTCGCCGCCCTCCTGCGCGACACCGTCGACGTGGTCGGTGCCTTCACGCTGACCGTCCCTGGTGCACGCGGGCATCGGTACCGCAGCGTCCTCGTCGGTCGCGACGGACGCTCGCTCGCCGAACTGGCCGCCGCCGGTGCCGTCGCCGTCGCCAACAGCGCCGACAGCCTGTCGGGCTGGATCAGCTTCCTGCCGCCGCGGTCGACGCGTCGGGCGCGGGCGACCGGTGGCCCGGCGAGGTGATCTGGTCGGGCGCCCACATCGAGAGCCTGCGTCACCTGCGCGAAGGGCCGCGCCGACGTGGCGTGCATCGACGCGCTGAGCATGGCGCTCATCAGAGCGCCACTACCCCGATCTCGTCTCCGGCCTGCACGAGATCGGCAACGGACCACTCGTGCCGAGCCCTCCTGTCATCGTCCCGGCGGCGACGCCGGCGCGCTCGTCGACTCGTTGCGCGACGCGTTCACGTGGGCCGTGTCGCGGACCCGACCGTGGCCGCTGCGCGCGCCGAGCTCTGCATCGACGGCTTCGTGTCACTCGACAACGCGGAGTACGCCACCACGCTGCTGCTGGTCGACATCTGATCACTCGACGGGCACTCGACAACTGCGATCGAGGCAAGTAATGTCGGAACGTTCGTACCGGTAATTCCCGGCGCGAACGAACGCGCTACGGGCGTATCGAGACGTCGTACGAGTGAGGGACGTTGACCGAGACCGACATCCCACGTGGCCGCCGGCAAGGCCGGAGCCGGACCGAGGGCATGAGCTGGCGCCTGCCCGTTCAACGACCGTTCGCCCAGCCGCGCATGATCTACCGACCGACCGAGGTCGTGTCGGCCGACGAGTTGGAGGCGATCCACCACGCCTCGTTGCGCATCCTCGCCGAGATCGGCATGGACTTCCTCGATCCCGAGTCACGTGACCTGCTCGCGGCCGCCGGCGCCGAGGTCGAGCCGGGCGCCAACCGTGTCCGCTTCGACCCAGAGCTGGTGACCGACCTGATCAAGACGTGCCCGCCGTCGTTCCAGATGCACTCGTGGAACCCGGAACACACGCTCACGATCGGTGGCGACTATCTGGCGTTCGGATCGGTCGGCAGCCCGCCGAACATCGTCGGCCTCGACGGCGTTCGCCGCCCGGGCGACCGCGCCGCGTTCCGCGACCTGTTGCGGCTCTGCCAGTCGTTCAACGTCGTCCACTTCGTCGGCGGCTATCCCGTCGAGCCGATCGACCTGCACCACTCGGTCCGCCATCTCGAGGCCGCGTTCGACGTGCTCACGCTCACCGACAAGCTCTTGCACAGCTACAGCCTCGGCCGCCAGCGCAACCGCGACGTGATCGAGATGGCACGCATCGCGCGTCAGGTCGACGAGGCGACGCTGCAACGCGAGCCGTCCGTGTTCACCGTGATCAACTCGTCGTCCCCGCTGCGCCTCGACCTGCCGATGCTGCAGGGCATCATCGAGTTCGCGTCGCGCAACCAGGTCGATCGTGATGACTCCGTTCACCCTGTCGGGCGCGATGGCACCGATCACGCTCGCCGGCGCCGTGTCCCAACAGAACGCCGAGGCACTCGCCGGCATGGCGTTCACGCAGATCGTGCGACCCGGCGCGCCCGTCGTCTACGGCGGGTTCACGTCGAACGTCGACATGCTGTCGGGCGCCCCCGCGTTCGGCACGCCCGAGTACGTGCGAACGGCGATGCTCGGCGGCCAACTCGCCCGCCGCTACAACGTGCCGTACCGCTCGTCGAACGTGTGCGCCGCCAACGCGGTCGACGCCCAAGCGGCATACGAGAGCGTCTTCTCGCTGTGGGGCGCGATCATGGGCGGCGTCAACTTCCTGATGCACGGCGCGGGGTGGATGGAGGGTGGGCTCCACGCCTCGTTCGTCAAGTTCGTGCTCGATGCCGACCTGCTGGCGATGGTCGCCGCCGCCCTCGACCCCGTCGTCGTCGACGACGACACGCTCGCGTTCGACGCCATCGCCGAGGTCGGTCCCGGCGGCCACTTCTTCGGCGTCGCCCACACCCAGGAACGGTTCCGGGACGCGTTCCACCGCCCGATGCTCTCCGACTGGCGCAACTACGAGACGTGGGAAGAGGCCGGCAAGCCGGAGGCCCCGGGGCGGGCGGCAACCCTCGCCACCCAGTTCCTCGCCGAGTACGAGCCACCACCGATGGATCCGGCGGTCCGCGAGGAGCTCGAGGCGTTCGTCGCCCGCCGCGTCGCCGAGGGCGGCGTCCCCACCGACTACTGACCGACCAGCGAACCCGTCGTTCAGAAGTGCAGACCCGGTGCCGGCGGTGCGGCGCAGCCGCTTCACCGCATGAAGAGGCGAGCACGCAGGTCGCGGTGATCGGGGGCGGTGTCGTCGGCGCCTCGGTGCTGTACCACCTCACCAAAGCCGGCTGGACCGACGTCGTGCTCGATCGAGCGCAAGGAGCTCACCGCGGGATCGACATGGCACTCCGCCGGCGGGATGCACACGCTCAACGGCGACCCGAACGTGTCGAAGCTGCAGCAGTACACGATCGAGCTGTACAAGGACATCGAGGCCCAGTCGGGGCAGAGCTGCTCGATCCACCTGCCGGGCGGGCTGATGCTGGCCAACGACCGCGAGCGGCTCGACTGGCTGCGGATGGCGAAGGCCCGCGGGCGCTACCTCGGCATGGACCTCGAGATCATCACGCCGTCGGAGGCCAAGGCGCTGTTCCCGTTGCTCGAGGAGCAGTACTTCGTCGGCGCCCTGTTCGACCCGGTCGAGGGCCACGTCGACCCGACCGGCGTCACCAACGCCTACGCGATCTGCGCCCGCCAGGCCGGCGCCGAGGTCTACCGCCACACGTGGGTGAACGACCTGCGACAACGCGCCGACGGCACGTGGGACGTCATCACCGACAAGGGCGAGATCCACGCCGAGCACATCGTCAACGCCGGTGGTCTGTGGGCGCGCGAGGTCGGCCGGATGATCGGCCTCGAGCTGCCGGTGCTGGGGATGGAGCACATGTACCTCGTCACCGAGCCGATGGACGAGGTAGCCGAGCACAACGCCGCCGCCGGCCACGAGATGCCGATGGCGCTCGACTTCGAGGGCGAGATCTACATCCGCCAGGAACAGGGCGGGATGTTGATGGGCACCTACGAGCAGGCGTGCGTGCCGTGGTCGCCGCGCGAGGCGCCGTGGAGCTTCGACATGGAGCTGCTCGAACCCGACCTCGACCGCATCGCACCCTCGCTCGAGATCGCGTTCAAGCACTACCCGGCGATGGCGACGGCGGGCATCAAGACGATCGTCAACGGCCCGTTCACGTTCGCACCCGACGGCAACCCGCTCGTCGGGCCGATCCGCGGCATCCGCAACTGCTGGGTGGCGTGCGCGGTGATGGCCGGGCTGTCGCAGGGCGGTGGCGTCGGCCTGGCGCTGGCGACGTGGATGACCGAAGGCGACCCCGGCATGGACATCTGGGGGATGGACGTGGCCCGGTACGGCGACTGGGCCAACCTCGCCTACACGAACGCCAAGGTGCGCGAGAACTACAGCCGGCGGTTCCGGATCACGTTCCCGAACGAGGAGCTCCCCGCCGCCCGACCGCTCCACACCACTCCCGTCTATGACCGGCTCACCGAGCACAACGCCGTCTGGGGCGCCGGCTTCGGGCTCGAGCATCCGTTGTGGTTCCAACGCCATGGCGAGGAACCCGTCGAGGACGTCACGTTCCGCCGCTCCAACGCGTTCCCGATCGTGGCCGAGGAATGCCGGGCCGTGCGCGAGCGCGTCGGCCTCACGGAATGTTCGAACTTCGCCAAGTACAAGGTGTCGGGTGCCGGCAGCGCGGACTGGCTGCAGGGGTTGTTCACCAACCGCCTCCCCAAGGTCGGGCGGATCGCGCTGACCGCGATGCTCAACCCGCAGGGCCGCATCGTCGGTGAGTTCTCGGTCGCCCGCGTGGGTGACGACGAGTTCTTCCTGTTCGGGTCGCAGGCCGCCGAGGTGCACCACTCGCGCTGGTTCCTCGCCCACCTTCCGGCCGACAGCGCGATCCGCTTCGAGGTGCTCGCCCTGTCGCTCGTCGGTCTTTCGGTGGCCGGTCCGCATTCGCGCGACGTCCTGCAATCGGTGACGGTCGAGTCGCTCGCCACCGCCGACTTCCCATTCATGGCGTTCCGGCAGATCGACATCGGGATGATCCCCGCCTGGGTCGGCCGCATGACCTACAGCGGCGACCTCGGGTACGAGATCTGGGTGGCGCCCGAGCACCAGCGGGCGCTGTTCGACGTCCTCTGGCGTGCCGGGCAGCCGTACGGCATGGCGCTGTTCGGGTTCCGGGCGCTGATGTCGATGCGGATGGAGAAGATGTTCGGCACCTGGTACCGGGAGTACCGGCCGATCTACACACCGCTCGAGGCCGGCATGGATCGCTACCTCAAGCTCGACCACGACTTCGTCGGGCGCGCCGCGCTGGAGGCCGAGATGGCGCGTCGGGCCCGGAACGGCGGATGGTCTACCTCGAGGTCGACCCCGATCCGGACGAGCCCGCCGACGTGATCGGCGACGAACCGATCTGGCACGACGGCGAGGTCGTCGGCTGGGTGACGTCCGGCGCGTACGCGCACTACAGCGGCGTGTCGCTCGCACTCGGCTACATCCCTGCCGCGCTGGCGACTCCCGAGAACGCGGCGACGGAACCACGGAGATCGGACAAGGTCTGGAGATCGAGATCATCGGGCACCGACGTCCGGCCCGTCTGCTCAGTGAACCCGTCCTGGATCCGAGCGGTCAACGAATGCGTGCGTGATGGATGCGTGAATGATGGGGAGGCTCGTCGACGTCCGTCGCCGCACCGAACTGCTCGACGACGTCGTCGCCTACCTCGCCGAGCACGGCATCGCGGGCGTGTCGTTGCGGCCGATGGCGAAGTCACTGAGCGTCAGCGTCAACGCCCTCGTGCACCACTTCGGCACCAAGGACGACATGGTGGTCGCCGCACTGCAGCGCGCCGTCGATGTGCAGGACCAGGTTCAGGTGCGCTGGACGGCACGCAATCCTGGGCTCTCGCAGGCCGAGTTGCTCCGACGGTGGTGGAGATGGATCAACTCCTCGTCGGCGAACCTCGCGTTGGTGCGACTCGGGATCGAGGCCGCCGCCCTCGACGCGACCGCGACCGGACTGCCGGGACCGGTGCGGGCCGATCAGATCGGGCTCTGGCGATCGAACATCGAGCAACGCCTGGTCGCCGAGGGAGTTCAGGCGGACGTCGCCACCGTCGAGGCGTCGCTCGTGAAGGCGATGTTCACCGGCCTCGTCGTCGACCTCCTCGCGACCGGCGAGCGCCGCCGGCTCACCCGCGCCCTCGAGGTCGGCCTCGCCCGGCTCGACCAGGTCGTGTGGGCGAACGCGGGCCTGTCAGACCCGGCCATTCCCGGCGTCCACTCGCCACCGACGTTCGGTAGGCGGGGCGTCAGGCGGCGCGAGGGCGGTCTTGAGGCCTTGCAGGTCGTGGGCGCCGAACACCACGCGGTTGCGGGTGGCGACGTAGACGAGATCGATGTTGATCCCGGCATCGGCCACCTTGCGGGCCAGGTCGGCGAGGACACCAGGACGATCGTCGACCTCGACGACGACGACTTCGCGCTCGCGGGTGACGGCGAGGCTGGAGATCGCCAGCGCGTGCCTGGCGGCCTCGGCGTGCGGCACGAGGATGTGCATCTCAGCGATCGATGAGGGACCCGTACAGGTTGCGGCCGAGATGTTCACACCGGCGTCGCTGATGGCCGCAGCGACGCGCGCCAGCGCTCCCGGCTCGTTGTCCACCTCGATGACCAGGTCCATCATCGGCGATCGCCTCATTTCGGTTGGTTGGTTGCCCAGAATCCTTCCCGCCCCCGCAGCGGATTGCAACAGCCTCCGCTCGATCCGTGCTAGAGGTCCTTCACGAGACGCAACGCGTCGTACACGGCGGCGTGGATGTTCCGGCTGGCGACGGCGTCGCCGATGCGGAACAGCTGAAACGCACCGCCGGCATTCCGCACGAGGTCCTGCGGACGGCCCTCCATGAGGGCGCCGTAGTCGACGGCGCCGAGGTTCGACGAGGCCGGCTTGAGCTCGAAGTAGAGGTCGGCGGACGCGGCCGTGCCGTGGTCGGTCACGACCCAATCGACGTGGCGGACGTCGCGGTGTGCGGTGTGGTCGCTCCCGACCTCGACGCACAGCCGCCCGTGCTCCGGGCGGATCCGCATCACGCGCTGGTTGAGCGTGATGCGCACTCCCATCTCGTTGAACGCCCTCGCGTACGGCACGTGGTTCATGCCACCCACCTCGATGGCGAGCATCCGCTCGGGCGTCACGATCTCGAGCGAGGCGCCGGAACGGGCGATCATCTCCGCCGCCGACATCGCCGAGTGGGTGCCGTTGTCGTCGTAGAACAGCACGTCACCCTTGCGGCGTGACGTCGCCGCCGAGCACGTCCCAGCTGGTCACCATCCGCTCGGCGCCCTCGTCGACGTGCGGCAGCTGCGGCAGGCCGCCGGTGGCCACGATCACGACGTCGGGATCGAGGGCCACGACGTCGGCGCCTTCGGCGAGCACGTCGTATCGCACGTCGACGCCGAGCCGGTCGAGCTCGGACACCCGCCACTCGACGATGCCGAGCAGGTCGCGCCGGCGTGGGTTGCGGGCGGCGAGTTGGATCTGTCCGCCGGCCCAGGGCATCGCCTCGAGCAGCGTCACGTCGTGCCCTCGCTCGCCCGCCACACGGGCGGCTTCGAGACCGGCCGGCCCGGCGCCGATCACGACGATCCGGCGGGGTGCCGGCGCGCGCTCGATGACGTGCGGCATCGTCTGCTCGCGGCTCGTCGCCGCGTTGTGGATGCAGAGCGCTTCGCCCGCCTCGTAGATCCGGTCGAGGCAGTAGGTCGCGCCGACGCACGGTCGGATCTCCGACTCGCGGCCCTCGATGATCTTGCGCATGATGTGCGGGTCGGCGAGGTGCGCCCGGGTCATGCCGACGAGATCGAGCTTGCCCTCCCGGATCGCGTGCCGAGCGGTTGCCACGTCGTCGACCTTCGACGCGTGCAGAACCGGGAGTCCGGTCGCCTCCCGCACCCGGCCGGCGAAGTCGAGGTGCGGTGCCGACGGCATGCCGTGGATCGGGATCACCTCGGTGAGTGCGACCTCATCGGCGACGTTGCCACGGATCACGTTGACGAAGTCGATCAACCCGTCGGCCTCCAAACGATGGAGCAGGTCGAGCCCGATCGGCATGTCGATGCCGCCTTCGATGCGCTCGTCGATCGCCATCCGCAGACCGACGATGAACTCCGCCCCGACCCGCTCGCGGATGGCCGTGAGCACCCGCCAGCCGAATCGCAGCCGGTTCTCGTAGGAGCCGCCGTACTCGTCGGTGCGGCGGTTGGTGATCGGCGACCAGAACTGGTCGAACAGGTGCCCGTACGACTCGATCTCGATGCCGTCCATCCCGCCCGCCTGCATCCGCTCGGCGGCGTCGGCGTACTTGCCGACGATGCGGTCGATGTCCCAGTCCTCCGCCTCCTTGGGGACGGCGCGGTGCGCCGGCTCGCGCACCGGCGAGGGGGCGAGCACGGGCAGCCAGTCGTCCTGCGCCCATCCGGTCCGGCGACCGAGGTGGGTCAACTGGATCATGCAGGCCGCGCCGTGCTCGTGGACCTCGTCGGTCATCCGGCGGATCCACGGCACGATCTCGTCGGCGTAGGCGTGGAGGTTGCCGAACGCCGGCGGGCTGTCCTCGGCCACGACCGCCGATCCGGCCGTCATCGTCATCGCCAGGCCACCCTTGGCCTTCTCGACGTGGTACAGCCGGTAGCGGTCCTTCGGCATCCCGTCTTCCGAGTACGCCGGCTCGTGCGACGACGAGAACACCCGGTTGCGCAACGTCAGGTGCTTCAACGTGAACGGCTGCAGGAGTGGATCGGCTTCAGTCATCTCAGTACCACTGGTCGGGCATCTCCGCCTTGCGGCGGGACACGAAGTCCCGCAACGCTTCGTCGACTCCGTCGTCGATGGGTGGTGGTTCGTAGGCGCGCCAGCATCTCGGCGACCTTGTCGGCCGCGCGCTCCTCGACACGCCGTTCACCGGCGTCGCGCCACTGCTCGAAGCTCGAGTTGTCGGCGGTCCAGCTGTCCCAGAACGCGGTCTCGTAGTGGCGCAGCGTGTGCTGGGCACCGAAGAAGTGCTTCCCGGGGCCGACCTCGTGGAAGCCGTCGAGCGCGAACTGCTCGTCGCTGAGATCGATGCCCCGCAGGTACGTGTGCAGCGCACCGCAGAAGTCGGCGTCGACGATGAACTTCTCGTACCCCATCGCCAGCCCGCCCTCGAGCCAGCCGGCCGAGTGCAGGATGAAGTTGGCACCGCACAGGATCGCCGCCTGCATCGACACCGCCGACTCGAGCATCGCCTGGCCGTCGAGCACCTTCGACGTGGTGAACGACCCGGAACACCGCAGCGGAAGGCCGACGCGCCGTGCCATCTGCCCGACCACGAGCGATCCGATCGCCGGCTCCGGCGTGCCGAACGTCGGTGCACCCGATCGCAGCGCCATCGATGACAGGAAGTTGCCGTAGATGACGGGCGAACCCGGTCGTACCAACTGGCCGAGCGCGACGCCCACCATCGTCTCGGCATGCGCCTGGGCGATCGCACCGGCGAGCGTGACCGGTCCCATCGCTCCGCCGAGGATGAACGGCACGACGACCGGCGCCTGGTTGGCGGACGCGTAGGCGCGGATCGCACCGGTCATCGCGCCGTCCCACACGAGCGGCGAGTTGACGTTGACGTTGCCGAGGATGACGCAGTTCGACTCGAGGAACTCGGCGCCGAACGCGATGCGGGCCATCTCGACGGAGTCCTCGGCGCGGCTCGGCTGGGTGACCGAGCCCATGAACGCCCTTGTCCGAGTACCGGAGGTGGGCGTACACCATGTCGAGGTGGCGCTTGTTCACCGGGATGTCGACCGGTTCGCAGACGGTGCCGCCGGAATGGTGCAACCACGGCGTGGCGTACGCCAGCTTGACGAAGTTCTCGAAGTCGACGAGCGATCCGTACCGTCGACCACCGGCGAGGTCGCGCACGAACGGCGAGCCGTACGCCGGCGCGAACACGACGTTGTCGCCGCCGATCTCGACCGACCGATCCGGGTTGCGGGCGTGCTGCGTGAACGAGCGAGGCGCGGTCGCGCACAGCGCACGCACATGTCCCGGGTCGAAGCGCACTCGATCACCGTCGACCGTCGCGCCGGCCTCGCTGGAAGAGCCCGACGGAGACGTCGTCGTGGATGTCCATCCCGATCTCGGCCAGGATCTGGTCACCCTTCTGCTCGATCAGCGCCAGTCCTTCCTCGCCGAGCAACTCGTAGTTCGGGATCTGGCGACGGATGAACGCCGGCGCAGTCGGGTGCGCGTCGGTATCCGCACGTGACTTCACCCGCGCCGCGAGCGACCGCCGGCGCGGAGCCAGGTCATCTCAGATCGACCCCGGCGGAGCGGGCGAGCTGGTCGACGGGAAGGTGGCAGCGGATGCGGTGCCCGATCGACAGCTCGACGACCGGCGGTTCGATCACATCGCACGTGCCGGCCATGAAGCGGTGGCAGCGGGTGTGGAACACGCATCCTGACGGCGGGTTGGCGGGGCTCGGGATCTCGCCGGCCAGGCTGATGCGCGTCGACGGCTCGCCGTCGACGGTCGGCACGGCCGACAGCAGGGCCTCCGTGTACGGATGATGCGGACCGTCGAAGATCTCGTCGGTGCGGCCGATCTCCATGATCCGCCCGAGGTACATCACGGCGATGCGGTCGGCCAGGTACCGCACCACACCGAGATCGTGCGAGATGAACAGGTAGCTCGTCTTCTCGCCGGCCTGGAGCTCGGCGAGCACGTTGAGGATCGCGGCCTGCACCGAAACGTCGAGGGCGCTCGTCGGCTCGTCGCAGACGACGATGCGGGGATCGCCGGCGAACGCCCGGGCGATCGCGACGCGCTGCTTGAGCCCGCCCGACAGTTGGCGCGGCTTGAGGTCGAGGTGGCGTGGCGAGAGGCGCAACGACTCGGCGAGCTTCTCGACGCGCTCGTCGGCCGCGCGGCCCTTGACGCCGGTGAGCTTGACGATCGCCCGCTTGAGGATCCGCCGGACGGTCCAGTTGCGGTTGAGCGCCGAGTCGGGGTTCTGGAACACCATCTGGACGGCACGCCGCTCGTCGGCACGTGCGGTCGCCGGTCTTGCCCTCCACGACCTTCCCGTCGATCTCGAGCTCGCCACCCTCATCGGGCGCGTGGATGCCGAGCATCGCCTTGGCCAGCGTCGACTTGCCGGAACCCGACTCACCGACGAGGCCGAGCGTCTCGCCCTCCTCGAGGCCGATGTCGACGCCGACGAGCGCCGGTACGTCGTGGCGGTGCTGGCGGAACGTCTTCGACACGTCGCGCATCTCGAACACGACGCGGTGGCTGGTGGCCGACCTCGACCCCCTCGGTGTCGTCGGCAGCCAGGATCTCGCCGATCCGGTCGGCGTGATGGCACCGGGTCCAGCGTCCCGGGCCGACCTCGACCACCGGCGCCACCTCGGCCCGGCAGATCTCGGTGGCGAGCGGGCAGCGGTCGACGAACACGCACGTCGGCAACGGCGTGCCGATCTGGGGCAACGTGCCGGGGATCGTCGTCAGCAGGCGCTCGCCCTTGCGGATGCCGTGGCGTGGCAGGCAGCTGAGCAGGCCGACCGTGTAGGGTGCTGGGGATCGTCGAACACCTGCTGGGCGGGACCCTCCTCGACGACCTTGCCGGCGTACATCACGCCGACCCGGTCGCACATCGTGCGGATCACGCCGAGGTTGTGGGCGATCAGCAGGATCGCCGCGTCGGTGTCGGACCGCAGGGCGCGCACGAGATCGAGCACCTCGGCCTCGACGGTGGCGTCGAGACCGGTGGTCGGCTCGTCGAGCACGAGCAGCTTCGGGTCGCAGGCGAGCGCCATGGCGATCACGACCCGTTGCTGCATCCCACCCGAGAGCTGGTGCGGATACCGCTGCATGACCCGCACCGGGTCGGCGATGCGAACGCGCCGCAACGCGTCGAGTGCATGCTGTCTTCGCCTCGTCCTTGCGACTGTCCCAAGCAGCGTGAAGCACTCGACGATCTGCGGCTCGATGCGCAACACCGGGTTCAACGCCGCGCCGGGATCCTGGTACACCATCGACGCGTCGCGGGCGCGGTACCGGCGCAGCGCGGCGTCGTCCATCGCCGTCACGTCGGAACCACCGACGAGCACGTGGCCGCCGGTGATGCGGCCGTTCGACGGCAGGTATCGCAGCGCGGCGTAGGCGGTGGTCGACTTGCCGCACCCGGACTCGCCGACGAGCCCGTACGCCTCGCCCGGCGCGACCTCGAACGACACACCGCGGAGCACCTCGCGCGGGATCCCCCGAACGAGGTAGGCGACCTGGAGGTCGTCGACCTTCAGAGCGGCAGTTCGCGCCGGGGCGATCGTGTCGCTCATGACGAGTACACCGTCTCGAGGGAGTCGGCGATCAGGTTGACGGCGATCACCAGGCTGGCGATGGCGAGCGCCGGGAAGATCGCCGGCCACCACGTGCCGCCCTGGATGAGGCCGTAGGTCTGGTTGACCATGTTCCCCCACTCCGGTTCCTCGGGCTTTCCGGCACCGGCGACGAACTTCAGCGTGGCGAGCGTGAAGATGGCGTAGCCGACCCGCACCGTGAGCTCGACGACGATCGGGCCCGTGATGTTCGGCACGATCTCGCGGGTCATGATGTACATCGGCCCCTTCGCCGCGCAGCCGGGCCGACGTGACGTAGTCGAGCTCGGCCTCGGCGAGCGTGACGGAGCGCACCGTGCGGAACACGATCGGCGTGAACAAGAACGCGATCGTGAAGATCTGGACCGCCTTCGAGACATTCCGAACGTCGTGAAGACGAGCAGGCCCATGAGGATCACGGGGATCGCCAGCATGGCCTCCATGAAGCGGCTGATGACCTCGTCGGCGACGCCGCGGATGTAACCGCCGACGAGGCCGAACAGCGTTCCGACGATCACGCTGAGCAGGGCCGCGATCGGGGAGACGATCAGAACGTCGCGTGCGCCGGCCATCACCCGCGAGAGCACGTCGCGACCGAGTTGGTCGGTGCCGAACGGGTGGGAGCCGGCTCGGCGCCTGGCTCGGCCGGGAACCCGGTCTGCAGCGGCCCGTACGGGCTCACCCGCTCGCCGCCGACGGCGCAGACGACCCAGAACAACAGCACGATGCGAACCGACGATGAACCCCGGTCGGCGGCGCAGTAGCCGCCACCGCTCGCGGCGCGCCAGGCTGCGCTCGGTGCGGACCTGCGAGCTCGGCGGCATCGCCGATGCGGCGGTGGTCAAGGGCGTGGTCGCGCTCATCGACTCACCTCCAGACGTGCGCGCGGGTTCATCCAGGCGAGCACCAGGTCAGCGGCGAGCGTCGACAGCATGTACACGGTGGCGACCACCAGCACGCCCGCAACGAGCACGGGCGGATCCTTCGACGCGGCGTTGAAGATCGTCAGACCCGAGGCCCGGATAGTTGAAGATCTTCTCGATCGCCACCAGGCTGCCCATCACGTATCCGATCTGCACGCCGATCACCGACACCGTCGCCTGGAGGCCGTTGCGCAGCACGTGCCGGCGCATCACCTGCGTACTTCGACAGACCCTTCATCGTGGCGGTGCGGGTGAAGTCGGCGTCGAGCGCCCCGATCACGCCGGCGCGGGTCATCCGGGCGATGTATCCGAAGTACACGATCACGAGCGCCATCGCCGGCAACGTGAGGTAGCTGAGCTGGGTCATGATGCTCGACCCGGCGGGCGCGTTGGCGACCACGTGGAACCATCCGAGCTTGACCCCGATGACCGCCTGGAGGATGACGCTCGACACGAACTCCGGGATCGACGAGCTGGCGAGGCCGAGCGTGACCACCGACCGGTCGGCGATCTTGCCCTGCCGGCGGGCGGCGAAGATGCCCGCCATGATGCTCAGCGGGATCGTGAGGACGAGCGCGTACACGAGCAGCTTCATCGACCGCCAGAACGCGTCGCCGATCACCTCCGACACGGGCCGGTTCTGCGCGTACGAGTCGCCGTAGTCGAACGTCACGACGCCCTTGACCAACCTGCCGAACTGCTCGATCAGCGGATCGTTCGTCCCCAGCTCCTCGTTCACCTGCGTCGACCTGCTCCTGGGGAGCGAACGGACCGGCGAGCCGCCTACCGATGTCGCTCGGGAAGACGTTGTTGATGAGGAAGACGATCGTGACGATCAGAAACAGCGTGACGATCGACAGCGCCAGCCGGCGGAGCACGTATCGCGTCATGTGCCTCCTGTCCCCGGGATGCACGCAGGGCGGCGCGCCGTGGCGCGCCGCCCTGCGTCGTCGGGCATCGACTCAGACAGCGGCAGGCCTGGTCGAGGAACATCTGGCCGAGCGCCGAGACCCGCACACCGGTGAAGTTGTTCGAGTACCCGGAGATGTAGTCGTAGAAGTACGGCACGATGATCGGGCGTGTCCGCGAGGAGGATCTCCTCGATCGTCTTGCAGGCCGCCTTCTGCGCCTCGACGCCGACCGCCGCCGAGTACGCGGCGAAGGCGGCGTCGAACTCGGGCGAGGAGTACTGCGAGGAGTTCCAGACCCCACCGGTCGAGAGGGCGGCGTTGAGGTAGACGTCGGGCGTCGCGCGGTGGCCGTAGTCGACGATGCCCAGTTCGGCCGCTCCCGAGCACGGCGGGTCGGCCGGCTCGGCCGGGCACCACTGGGCACCGTAGAACGTGTCGAGGCTCTCGCCGGCGAGCTCGAGCGTGAACCCGCCCTCGGCCGCCTGGGCCTGGATCAGCTGGGCGAGCTCGGGGATCTCCTGCAGCTCACCGAAGTGCAGCACCGCGCTCAGACCGTCGGGGAACCCCGCCTCGGCGAGCAACGCCTTGGCACCTTCGGTGTCGCGCTCGCGCTGGGGCACCGACGGGTCGAAGAACGGGTACATCGGAGCGATCACGTGGTCGTTGCCGA
>CAVRNI010000042.1:0-35485 GCA_963722415.1 Ilumatobacteraceae bacterium | reverse complement strand
CGGCAGCCGGGTGGTTCGACTGGAGACGAATCGAACGCTCATCGAAGCGGTCGCCATGTACCGGTCCGCGGGATACGTCGAGGTCGCGGCGTTCAACGACGAGCCGTATGCGCACCACTGGTTCGAGAAGCACCTGGCAACTCCACGCTGAGCCCGGCGGATTCCTCGGTCGCGGTGCGGCTCAGTTCCAGAGTCGGGCCGCGACGTCGCCCCACAGCTCGCGGAAGGCGATGGCCGAAGGGCTCCTCGGGGCGTACACGGCGACGGGCGCCCGCTGGACGCCCATCAGCTCGATGGCGCTGGCGTTCGGAATGACGGTGGGAAGGAAGTCGGGAGTGTCTCGCATCAGCAGGGTGACGAGCTCACGTTGCAGTTTCTTACGACGATCGACCATCGAGGCGAACGGCAGCATGGTGGGCCGCGTCGCATCGTCGGCCAGGAAGTCGGAGAGCTGATCGAGCGTCCGCGTCGACAGTGTGGTCGGGATCGTCGGCACGAGAAGGGCATCGACGGCCGCGAACACGCTCTCGCTGGTCAGCGTGACGCCCGGCGGACAATCGAGGATCGCCACGTCGTACAGATCGGCGACGGGATCCAAGAGCGCGGCGAGACGTCGAGTCGGTCGTTTCATGTCGCCGAGGTGCAGGTCGAGATAGCGGAGCGAGAAGTCGGCGGGGACGATGTGGAGCCCCAGGTGATCGGTCGCATGGACATTGCTCGCCAGTGCCCCCTCGTCGCCCATGAGTCGCTCGACGCCGCCCTTGACGACAGGCTTCACACGGAAGAAGAAGCTGGCCGCGCCTTGCGGGTCGATGTCCCAGAGCAGCACGCGGGCGCCCGAACGCGCCGCTTCGTACGCGAGGTTCACCGCCGAGGTCGTCTTTCCGACGCCACCTTTGATGCTGTACGTGGCGACGGTCTTCATCACGTCAGCCCGTCGAGCGCGGCCGCGAGGGCGCGCTTCGTGGCCTTGGTGTCGTAGTCCGCGAATCGCTCCGTGAACTCGACGCGCGCCGCGATACGGCGCTGGTCGAGACGTTCGCTGAGCTGCCCGATCGCGACCATCGTGTCCGACGCCACGCCCGCCGCGTACAGCTCGCGTGAAATGTCCCGAAGGACGGCGATGTGGACCTCGGCGTCCTGGTGCTCACCAAGGTTGTCCTGAAACACCTTCAGCCGCTTGACGAACCGCTTCCGTGGAGCCTTCGGCAGCAGGCTCCCGAAGCACTCGAGCAGGTAGCGCAGCTTCTTGGCGTCCTTGCGAAGGTCGTGGACCTGCTCGGCGGGAGTGTCGGAGCGGATCAACCTGCCATCGTCCACCAGTTGGTTCTGGGTCCGAGCGATGCGCTTGCGGACCACATGTCCGAGTGGCTGATCGGCATGGACTCCCTGCTCCGCTTCGGCGGGAATCGGCTCGCGCAGCCATGTGCGCCACGTGCTCATCCACTCGTTGGCCTCTGGTGATTCCAGCGCCGCGATCAACGTTGCGTACGCCGCAGCGTGGCGCTGCTCCAGAAGGAGCCTGACCGGCTCGAGGGCCGCAGCGACGGCGGGTCCGAGCGG
Organism: Ilumatobacteraceae bacterium; assembly: GCA_963722415.1. Taxonomy (GTDB): domain Bacteria; phylum Actinomycetota; class Acidimicrobiia; order Acidimicrobiales; family Ilumatobacteraceae; genus JALOLG01. The sequence continues at coordinate 33,922 of CAVRNI010000042.1, read as the reverse complement.
ACGGGTGTATCCGTCCCACTCGATGAGGTAGACGTCGAGATCACGTGCCGGGCCGGTGAGGTCGGCCAGCCACCCGAACCGCTCACGGGCCTGCTCGACGATCGCGGGCGGCAGCACTTTCTTGCCCTGGGAGACGACGGAGCGGGTACGGCGCACCGCGACGCGCAGGTCGTGGAGGAACTCGGGATCGACCTGGTCGGCGGTTCCCTGCCAGTTGGCGACGATCGTGTCAGCGAGGTTGGCGAGGACGGCGCGGAACCCGTCGACGGCAGGCATCGTGTGATCGAGCGGCACGGTCGGCGACTCCGTGAAGCCGGCAAGGTCGACACCGGAAGCCCGTGCGGCGATGGTGAGCACGTCTCCGTCGAGGCGTTCCAACCCGATCCGTTCGAGCACGTCGTGTGCCCTTTCGGCGCGCTTGGCGTACCCCGGCAACTCATCGATCTCGAGCAGCCACGCGGGCAGGTCGGTTGTGTGGGCGTCGTCGACGTGTACGTCTTCATGCACCACCGCCGAGGTGACCGTCTTGCCAGCGCGGTCGCGCCACATGCCACGCCTCTGCGTCGCGGTCACGCGGATGATCGGAAGGAGCGCCCGCACCTCGACGATCGCAGCGAGCCGGGCACGAAACGGACCGGGCGGCAGGTCGGCGGCGAACCGCGGCACGGATTCGACGCCGAAGTGCGCGGGGACTGCGTCGGGGCCCGACACGACGAGCTCGAAACCGCCGCCGTCGCGCAGCTCGGGACTGCCGGATTCGCGCAGCTCGAGACGCAGTCCGGCGCCGTGGATTCGGCCGTCGAACGTGTCGAGCAACGTTCGGACCGCGGTGTGCGACGGCTCGAACTCGAGGCCCAGATCGGTGAGCGCGGCGACGGCGACGGTCGCCTCATGCTGGCGAGCGGTGAACGTCGCTGGGGCGCCGAGCATGGAGGAATCCAACGTATCGGCGTACCAGGTCATACTTTGCTCGTGACGACCGAGATCGAGCGCAAGTTCGTGCTCAGCGAGGTCCCCGGCGCCGACGTCCTCGGCACCGGCAAGGAGCTCCGTCAGGGCTACGTCGCCGAGGAGGACGACGTCGTCGTGCGCGTCCGGATCACCGACGAGGACGCGACTCTCACCATCAAGGCCGGCGGTGGACTGTCTCGCACGGAGGTGGAGCTGTCGATTTCGAAAGAAGAGGCGGAAGCGTTGTGGCCACATACGGATGGACGGCGGATCCAGAAGACCCGCCACCGGGTCGCCGGACCCGAGCTTGGCGATCACGTCGCCGACATCGACGTCTACGCCGGCGCGTTGGCCGGACTGTACACCGCCGAGGTGGAATTCGACTCAGAGCGCGAGGCATCCGCATTCGTGCCACCGGAGTGGTTCGGCCGCGAGGTCACCGGCGAGGCCGAATGGACCAACGCTGCGCTCGCGCGGGACGGTCTGCCTCGCTGAGCGTCGATCACGACCGGTGGGGATGGACGGAAATCTGCTCGGCGATCACGGTCATCGTCTTGAGCACCACTCCGCCGAAGGTCGTGACCATCGCCACGTCGGCGGCGTCGCGTCCACGGCCGATCACGGTGCGTCCGATGCGCAGTTGATGGTTGCGGGGATCGAACGTGTACCAGCGGTCGCCGAGGTACACCTCCATCCAGGCGCAGAAGTCCATCGGGACACCGGTGTCAGGTACGTCGATGTCGGGGAGATAGCCGAACACGTAGCGGGCCGGGATGTTGAGCGCCCGGCACAGCGCGATCGCCAGGTGGGCGAAGTCGCGGCACACACCGTGTTCGTCGGTCAGCACGTCGACGGCGGTGGTCAGCGGGGACGCTGCGCCGTAGTCGAATCGCACGTGGTCGTGGACCCACTGCGAGATGGCCTGCACCCTCGACCACCCGGGAGGCACGGCGCCGAACTGCTGGAACGCGAACGTGCCCACTTGATCGGACTGGCAGTAACGGCTCGGCAGGAGGAACACGAGGGCGTCGTCGGGCAGATCAGCCGGATAACGCTCCGGAGCGTGGATGTCGGCTTCGTCGGGTGTGCCGCTGGACTCGGCGGTCGCCGCGAACTGCAGCTCGACTTCCCCGACAGGCAAGGTCATCCGGCGACACCGGTTGCCGAACAGGTCGACGTAGGTCGACGTCGGGACCTCGGGTTCGATCGAGAAGCGCGCACCGTTGACTCGCCATTCCTCGTCGACGTGGGGCTCGACCACCACGACCGCGTGCGTCGGGTGGGCGACGTCGAAGACCAAGCGGCAACCGATCGCGATCTCCACCCTCACCACCGTGTCACACCCGACGGCCAACCGTCATCAACCGTCATGAAGGTCGCGTGAAATCATCCGGTTGGCAGTACGTTGGCGGCGCCGAGGGAGCATGCACACCGGACCCGACGAACGAACCCACGACGACCACGCGTCGGCCGGGCACGCCGTCACGAGGGTCATGGACGTCGGCCCGCGCCGTGCCTCCCGGATCCATCTCGGACATCGTCGACGTCGTCGCCGAGGTCCTCGGCGCCGTGCGCGGCCGGGTGTACGTGGCCGATTACGCGCTCCGTTGTCTCCAAGCGCTCGATCGTGATGGCCCGGTCGATGAGCCACACCCCATCGAAGGCACCGTGGCCGGCCGTGTGTTCGCGACGGGCGAACCGATCGCGTCCGGTGAGGACCCGACGGTCCTCTGGGTTCCGCTGTCGGAGGGTGGCGAGCGGATCGGCGTGCTGGAGCTGATCTACAGCGAGTGGAACGGCGAGATGCCGCCGAACCTCGACGTGGTGGTCAGGATGCTGGTGCTCGTCGTGGTCAGCAAGCGCCGCTACACCGACGTGTGGCACCGAACCCGTCGAGCCCAGCCTCTGTCCGACGCCGCCGAGGCGCAATGGGATCTCCTGCCGCCGCTGACGTGCTCCACCGACGAGGTGGCGTTGAGCGGCATCCTGGAACCCGCCTACGAGATCGGCGGTGATTCGTTCGACTACGCGCTGAATCCGGGGCGTTTGGAGTTCGCGATCGTCGATGCAACTGGTCACGGCATGCCGGCCGTGCTCATGTCGATCGCGGCGATCAACAGCCTGCGCAACACGCGCCGCGAGCAGGCCTCGCTCGAAGCGGCCTACCGCCAGGTCGATCGAATCATCGCCGCCCAGTTCGGGCACTCGTTCTACGTCACGGGACAGATCGCATCGTTGGATCTCGCGAGCGGCGTGCTCACCTGGCTCAACGCCGGCCATCCCCTGCCGATGCTGGTTCGCGACGGCAGCTACGTCGGTGAGCTCCAGTGCCGGCCGTCGATTCCGATGGGCCTCGGTGGTCCGGTGGTCGAGGTCGCGACACAGCAGCTCCAGCGCGGCGACCGCGTCTTGTTCTACACGGACGGCATCACCGAACCGTTGTCGCCAGATGGCGAACGGTTCGGTGCCGACCGGCTCGCGGACCTTCTCGTCAGGGCCACGCTCGATGGCGTATCGGCGACCGAGACGGCGCGCCGGCTCTGTATGAGCGTCATCTCCCACGGCGACAACTCGCGCCGCGACGACGCCACCTTGTTCCTCGTCGACTACCTCGGTCGCGGCGAACCAGCCACGCCGACGTGAGCCGCCGGGGCGCTGGCGGCAAACCGGGACCAAAGGTCCTTGCGCCGGCGACCGTCCGGCGAGACGATCGAACAATGGAGGACCTCACCCATCAGTGCCCGTATTGCGACCTCCGGTTCAGCTACCACAACGAGATCAAGGATCACGTCCTGCACGACCATCCGGCGCGGGCGAACGTGGTGGCGACGATCGAACCACACGAGCTGCCGCACGACTGAGGCCGGCGCACGGGCGATCGACTACGCGAGCGGTCCACGAAGGACGGCACGCGCCGCGTTGTGGCCGCACATGCCGTGCACTCCACCGCCCGGTGGCGTCGATGCCGAGCAGAGCCAGATCGCCGGGTTCGGAGTGCGATATGAACGCAGCGCGACGGTCGGTCGGAACACGAGTTGGGTACCCCGGTGCGAGCCACCGGTGATGTCGCCACCTCGGTTGTTCGGGTTGTACGCCTCGAGCTCGCTCGGTGTCGTCACGTGGCGAGCGAGCACGAGGTCCCGAAAGCCCGGCGCGAATCGTTCGAGCTGTCGTTCGAGCGCCTCGGTGGCATCGCCGTCATAGCCGTTGGGGACGTGGGCATACGTCCAGAGCGTGTGCTTGCCGGCCGGCGCCCGAGACGGGTCGATGAGGCTCTGCTGGGCGACCAGCGCGAACGGACGCTCAGGCATCCGGCCCCTGGCGACGTCAGCTTCGGCGGAGGCGATCTCGGCCGACGTGCCTCCGATGTGGACCGTGCCGGCACGGCGGCACGCCTCGTCGGTCCAGGGCACCGGTCCGTCGAGCGCATAGTCGACCTTCCACGCCGCGGGGCCTGGCTTGTAGCTCGTCAACCGACGCCGATAGCGGCTCGGCAGTTCGTCCGGCTGCGATCGAGGCGAGCTGCTGCGGATCGGTGTCGAACAGCGCGACGCGATGGGCCGGAAGATCGGCGAACGTGGTGACGTTCGTCCCGGTACGGATCTCGCCGCCGAGCGAGCGGAGGTACGCGGCCATGGTGTCCGCCACGGCCTGCGATCCGCCGGCCGCGACCGGCCATCCGACGGTGTGGCCGGTCATCAGCAGCAACGTCCCGAACGACGACGTCAGCGGGTGCGAGAGCGGCAGGAACGCATGCGCGGCGCACCCCGCGAACATCGCGCCCGCCGACTCGTCGCGCAGGAAGCGGCTGACGAGCGTGGCGGGCGGCAGGGCACGGAAACCGAAGCGCGCCAACATGATCGGATGGCGCGGCCGTGACACCACCGGCTGCAGCACGGAATGCAGGATCGGCTCCCAGCGGTCGAGGAGCGGAGCGAGCAGCCTCCGATATCGGCGAGCGCCCGCGCCGAACTGCTCGGACGTCTCGGACACGGAGCGGTGCAGAACGGCCGCCGGCCGCCCGTCGAGGGGATGGGCGAGGGCGAGCTCTGGTTGGAGCCACCTCAGCCCGAGGTCCTCCAGCGGCAGCCCCTCGATGAACGGCGACGCGATCCCGAGTGGGTGCACGGCCGAGCACACGTCGTGCATGAATCCCGGGAGCGTCAGCGGCGCCGACCGAGTGCCGCCACCGACCGTGTCGGCCGCCTCGAGCACCAGGACCGAATGCCCGGCGTAGGCGAGCGTGATGGCGGCCGCGAGCCCGTTGGGACCCGCACCGACGACTACGGCGTCGTGCGTCACGCGGTCCAAACTCGCATCGTCACCTCACATCTCGTCGCGGACGATCCGCACACCGGCCACGAGGTTGGTGATCTTCTCCCTGGCCAGCGTGCGATGGACGTAGCGCAGCCCGCAGTCGGTCGTCAGGAACAGCTTGTCGGCCGGTACGTGACGAAGGCAAGTCCGTACACGCTCGGCGACATCGTCGGGTGTCTCGCAGTAGTGGGTGCGGATGTCGATGATGCCCGCGCCGAGCTCGCGATCGGGTGCCCAGTCCATCCATTGTTCGATCTCCGACATCTCCCGCGTGCCGTACTCGAACACGAACTGATCGGCACGTCGGCAAGGTCGGCAATCCATGCGGCATGCCGGGCGACCGTAGTGGACCGGCCACGACCGGGCTCAGGGCGCGGTGGATCCGGCGGCAGTCTCTTCGGCGAGCCGTGTGAGCACGACGTCGGAGATCTCGGTCAGGGCGTCGAGTTGCGCCGGGGTGAGCACATCGATGAACGCCTCCCGCACGTGCTGTACGTGCAGTGGTGCGGCGCGCTCGATTGCTCGACGACCCGCGGGGGTCATGCCGATCAGCGCGCCACGGTTGTCGGTCGGACAGGGCATTCGCTCGACGAGGCCGCGCGCCTCCATGCGCGTGAGGTGGTGTGAGATCCGGCTCTTCTCCCAACGGGTGACGCCACCGATCTCGGACGGTCGCAACCGGCCGCCCGGCGCCTCTGACAGGTTGACCAGGACCTCGTAGTCCGCCTCGGAGAGTCCGGTTTCTCGCTGGAGCCGGCTCCCGATCCGGTTGCGGAGCTGACCCTGCATGAGCAGGAACTGGCGCCAGGCGTGTTGCTCTCGCCGGCTGAGCCATCGCGTCTGGGACACGATTCAACCGTATCCGCGGGAATAGATGACGTATCACCATTGTTGTGTCGCTGCACAAGGTTGATACATCAACTACATGAGGAGTGCACCATGACCGTCACCAACGAAGTAACCGTTCCCGCCTACGTCGCCGGCACCTGGACCATCGACCCCGTCCACTCCGAGGTGGGCTTCTCGGTTCGCCACATGATGGTGAGCAAGGTCCGCGGCAAGTTCAACGAGTTCAGCGGTGAGATCGTCACCGGCGAGTCGCCCGTCGACTCGAGTGTCAGCGCGACCATCGACCTCGGCTCGATCGACACCGGCAATCCCGATCGCGACAACCACATCCGTTCAGCCGACTTCTTCGACGTCGACACCCACACGACGATGACCTTCCAGTCGACCGGTGTCCGCGTCGACGGTGACAGCTACCTGCTCGACGGCACGTTGACGCTCAGGGACATCACCAAGCCGATCACCCTCGACCTGGAGCTCGGTGGCTTCGGTCCCGATCCGTACGGAAACACCCGCGTCGGATTCACGGCGACGGGAGAGCTCAAGCGCAGCGACTTCGGCGTCGACTTCAACGCCGTGCTCGAAACCGGTGGCGTCGTCGTCAGTGACAAGGTGGCACTGAACCTCGAGATCGAGGCTGTGCTCGACGCGACGAGGAGTTGATCCCGATGGCCGCCATCACTGTCGACGACACGCTCGTCCTCCCCCGCATCCCTGCCCCCGACCGCGCGGTCTCGACGCCGCGACCGATCGCCGATGTCATCACCGCCCACCGCCAGACCGAGGGCGCCGGCTTCAGCGTCCGGCGGCCCTTTCCGGGCGCCCTGTCGATGGTCCAGTCGGACCCGTTCCTGCTGCTCGACCACATCGGGCCGCAGATCAACGCACCCGACGAGGCCAAGGGTGCGCCGTGGCACCCGCATCGCGGCTTCGAGACCGTGAGCTACATCCTCGACGGCGAGATCGCCCATCACGACACCAACGGCGGTGGAGGCGTCATCGGTGAGGGCGACACCCAATGGATGACCGCCGGCGCAGGCATCCTGCACGACGAACTGCCGACCGAGCGGGTGTACCGCAACGGCGGGCCGTCACACGCGGTCCAGCTGTGGGTCAACCTCCCACCGGCGTTGAAGATGACGCCGCCGCGCTATCAATCGATCACTCGGGACGCGCTCCGGCTCCTGACGTCACCCGACGGCGGGGCGCTGATCCGCCTCATCGCCGGCGACATCGCGGGATTCGCCGGTCCCGGCGTCACCCACACCCCGATCACGTACGCCCACGTGACGCTGGCGCCCGGAGCAGAGGTCTCCGTTCCGTGGAATCCGGCGTTCAACGCCATGGCCTACGTGCTGACCGGAGTGGGCACCGCCGGCGCCGAGCGCCGCCCGGTCGAGAGCGGCCAACTCATCGTCTTCGACCCGGGCGACCATGTCGTCGTGGCGTCCTCCGGCCGGCACGCCGAGCCGCTCGACGTGCTGCTGCTCGGCGGGCTGCCGATTCGAGCACCGATCGCCCACTACGGCCCGTTCGTGATGAACACCCGTGAGGAGATCCTCCAGGCCGTCGAAGACTTCCAAGCCGGCCGGCTCGGCATCATCCCCGCCGACCAGCTCACTCCCCGCAACTTCGCGTGACCCGGACCGGAGGCGACCCTGCGGTCAGTCGCGTGCCGAGGTCATGACCCTGGTCCAGTTGGGGTCGCGACCGGTGAAGGCGATCAGTCTGGTCTGGTCGTCGGCGTCGTCCGGAACCGACACCTTCGGGCCGTAGTGGCCGCTCGAGCGCAACATCTCGTCCATCGGCTCCATGCCGAGCAGCATCTCGCGAGCGATGCCCGGGTCGAGCGTCTCGTCGAGACCGGTGGCGCGAGCGAGGTCCCACGTGTGGACGACGACGTCGCCGAGCATGATCATGCCGATCCCACTCTCGATGGTGTGGTGCCCGGCCGGGCCGAGGTCGATCTCGGTCGCGGCGGCGATCGGATCGTCGAGCAGTCCCTGCAACTGGTCGGCGAGTGCGGTCCACGCCACAACCGGGTCGTCGTCGACCGACGGGATCGGCGCCAGCTCGACGCCCGCGTTCGAGAGAATGCCCGGCATCCACTCGACCATGTGGCGGACGATGTCTCGGGCGACCCAGCCGTCGCACGGCGCCGGATTGTCCCACGCGTCGGGCGCGACCTCGCGGGCACGGTCGGTGAAGCGGCCGGCGACGCGCCGGAACCGTTCGGCGGTCGATCCTGACCGGTCGAGCAGGTCGTCGAGTCGGTCGAACGTCTCCTGCATCCCGACTTCCATGCCCGACGCGATGTGGCCGTCGCGGAACTCCTGGGACGCGTGTTGCACGAGTGTCTCGAGCGTCGTGACGCCGTCGACGTGGGTCAATGTCATCGTGTTCACCGACTCGGCGTCGGGGAAGCCCTCGAAGACCTCGGTGCTCACGATGCGGTGCGGCGGGGCGATCTCACGGTACGTGCCGTGCCAGCCGAGCTCGGTGCCGTCGCCCGTCTTCGACAGGTAACGCCATGAGCCGCCGACCCGGAGGTCGATCTCGCACGACACCAGCGGGCACCAGCTCGGCCCCCACCATCGAAGGAGGTGACGCGGTGTCGTCAACGTCTCCCACACGAGCGCGACGGGAGCCTCGAAGGAACGGGTGATGAGGATCGTCGTGTCCGTGGGAAGGGAGACGACGGCGGATCCGGGTCGGGTGGTCATGACGTGTCGCCTTTCTGGGGGTGTTCGGATTGTAGGGTGTTCGGACTGAGGGTGTTCGGATTGGGTGTTCGGACTGAGGTGTTCGGCCTGGAGATCGACGAGGAGGTCGTCGAGCCGATCGAACCGCTCGTTCCAGAGTTGTTCGAACTGACTCGTCCATTCGTGGATCGGACGGAGTGCGGCACCGTTGACGCTGTAGAGCCGGTGGCGTCCGGACGTCCGACACCTGACGAGCCCGACGTCGCGCAGCACCTTCAGGTGCTTGGAGACCTGCGGTTGCGGGAGGCGGAGCCGGTCGATCAGTTCACCGACGGACGCTTCGCCCCCGCCGATCGTGCTCAGGATTCGCCGCCGACAGCCGTCGCCGATCGCATTGAACACATCAGTCGTCGTCGCACTCCTCGCCATACCGCACATCATATACCGATAACGGTATATGTCAAGCAGTCGCGGTCACGATTCGTGTTCGAAGACTTCGGCGAGACCCTCGAGGAGCCACCGGTGCTCGTCGGCGACCTGACAGGGCAGCGGACCACGGAAGCTGAGTCCTTCGACCAGCTCGACCGCCGGCCCGGTGAGTTGCAGCGCGCCGCCGGGTGCCTCCCCCGCGCGGACGATCACTGACTCGCCGACGTCGACGACGAAACGGACGGCGGGGTCGCTGGCCTCGACCGCGATCGCGCCGCGACGCGTCGAGCCGCCGGCCACCACGAACGCTGGGCTCAACGCGGCCACGTAGCCGAGGCAGCCGGCGATCTCGTCGGGCTCCTCGACCGCGGCGAGCCCGAGCGGCAGCACGATGTCGCGCTCGTGGACCCACGCGTCCCACAGGGCATGGAGCGCGACGGCGCGGAGCGGGACATGGCCGGGCGGTGCCTCGGCGAGCGTCGACCAACCGTCGTCGTCGAGGCCGGCGATGGCGTCGGCGATGGCGTCGTTCGTCTCGACGAACCGGTCGAGCGTTTCCGACGGAGTCTGCGATCGAACGGCGTCGACCAACTCGACCGTCGACGTCACCGGATCGAACGCCGTGAGGAAGCGGGTCGGTTCGCCCCCGAGCGCGGCCCCGATGGAGAAGGCCCAGAACTGGTTGACGCTGACGACATGGGCGATGACGTCCTGCACCGACCACCCTTCGCATCGGCTGGCGGCCGCCCATTGCTCGCCGTCGAGCTCGCCGAGGAGCGACGCGAGCCGTCGCCGCTGCCGCAGCAACGGCACCGCCGGATCGCCGAGCGGCAGGTCGAGCTGGAAGAACAAGGGCTCGTCGTACCGCGGCGTCAACAGCATCGCGTCGGAGGGTAGTTGGGCGAGGCTGCCGGCCCGCAGTGAGCCCGCCGCCGCTACCCCGTTCTGTCTGCCTCAGATTGCCGATCGCGGCATCTGGCGCAGACAGGTCGCGGGGTGTGTCGAGGCCTTCGTAGTGTCGGGCCATGACCACGGATCTCGAGGAACGACGACTGGCCGTCGTGCGCGAGCACATGGAGTCGGAGAACACCCAGGACTTCGACCGAACCATCGTGACGTTCGCCCGGCCGCGGTACGAGCTGATGGCGACCGATGAAGTCTTCGAGGGCGAAGACGACGTGCGGGCCTACTACGCGTGCACGCGGGGTGACTTCCCGGATCAGCGCAACGAGAACAGCGTGTTGCGCAGTACCGAGGACGGCGTCGTCGTCGAGTTCGACTTGCTCGGCACCCACTCCGCGCTCGGCACCTCGTTCCGGTCACGCATGGTCGCCCTGTTCCTGTTCGAGGACGGCGATGACCGCATCGTGTGCGAGCGCGTCTACTTCGACACCGCGTCGATCCGACAGCAGCTCCTCGGCGACGAGTGACGGTGTTCGCACGATGACGTTGGCACAGTGTCAGCTGAGGTCCGCGACATCCGCGAGAATCCCGCTGTGAACCGGTACGTCTTGTTCTACGAGTCAGCCGACGACGTCATGTCGAAGGCGCCGGCTGTCTACCCAGATCACCTTGCGCGGCTCAAGGAGTTCAAGGCGCGCGGCGAGCTGCTGATGGTGGGCACCTTCGCTGATCCACAGGCGGACGGCTCGATGGCGATCTTCGATTCGCGTGACGCGGCCGAATCCTTCGCCGGCGGTGACCCGTTCGTCCTTCAAGGCGTCGTGCGTTCCTGGACCGTCAAGGAGTGGTTCGAGTCGTCGGCGGACATCTAGGTCGGCGACTCCTCCGGCGGCCACGTGCGGCGCGATTCGTCCAGCGGGCTCATCAGCCCGACGTCGTTCCCGTCCGGGTCGGCCACGATCGCGTAGCGCGCACCCCAGAACGCGTCGAACGGTGGTTGGCGCCCGGTGTAACCAGCCGCCGTCAGCTCGGCGTAGCGCTCGTCGACCGCCTCCCGGCTCGCCAGCGCGAACCCGATCACGACGCCGACGCTCGCCGGATCGGCGCGCCAGCCCGCATGCCACAGCTGTGTCGACTCCGACGTGTCGAGCTCCAGGCTGAATCCACCCGGCATCCGCAGCTGCACGTGAGGCCCCGACACATCCACACCGTCAGCCGTCACGACTCCGAGCCGGCGGTAGAACTCCACCGCCGCCGACATGTCCTGGACGACAACGTTGAGCATGTGGAGATCGGGTGCCGCGTCGGTCATGGCGCAGCATTCTGTCATCGCCACCCGCCGCTGCCCGCCAGCATCGTCTCCTGCGCACCCTGCCGGACGCCTGTCCGTACGATGACGAGGTGCCGGACCAGAAACCTCCTCGCCTCGTCGGCGGAGAGAAGGAGACGTTGCTGGCGCTCCTGCAGTACCAGCGGGACTCGTTGGTCCGCAAGGTCGCCGACGTCGATCAAGACGCCGCGCGGCGACCGATCGTCCAGAGCGGAACGAGCCTGCTCTGGTTGATCAAGCACGTGACGTATGCCGAGACGGTGTGGATCGTCGACCGCTTCGCCGGAGAGGACGTGGTCGCGATGGACGATGCGGTGCGTCCGACCGACACTCTCACGTCCGCCGTCGACGCGTACCGAGCGACCTGGGCGCGCGTCGACTCGATCGTGTCCGCCACATCAACGCTCGACGAGCCATGTCGTGGACTCGGCAACGGGCCGCCGGTCAACCTGCGGTGGGTGCTCATGCACCTGCTCGAGGAGACGGCTCGCCACGCCGGACACGCAGACATCCTCCGCGAGCTCATCGACGGTTCCACCGGCCGCTGACCCGACGACGTCGTGAGGCACGGCTCACCCGCCCGAACGGTCGCGGCGCTGTTCGACTGGTTCTTCCGCAATCGCGAGACGGGTCGGATCACGATCGGTCAGTTCCCGAACGTCGCCCTGTGGACCTTCATCGTCACAGTCATCCTGCGACGGGTGCTTGCCGACACCGCTGCCCGCACCGCCATCGATGCCGTCGGGGTCGCCGCCCTGGCGTGGTGGGCGCTCGACGAGCTGTTCCGGGGCGTGAACCCGTGGCGACGATTGCTCGGCCTCGGCGGCTGCGTCGTCGCGTGTGCCGGGTTGGCGAGGTTGCTGCGCTGAATGGCGGCCGATCGCCCGGCTACGGCACACGGACGACCGTTGTGTCGTGGCTCAAGTGCACCGTCGTGGGGCCGAACGCGCGCAGCCGTGCGAGTGACTCACGGGCGGCATCCCGCCATGTCTCGTCGTGCAGGTTGGTCGGCGCGGGTTCCCCGGTGTCGACCTCAGTCGCTCGGAACGCGCACTGGGCCGCCAACACCAACCGGCCCTCGCGCGCCTCGATGACCACGGACTGGTGACCCGGCGTGTGGCCCGGCGTGGCGACGAGATGGATGCCCTCGGCGATCTCCTCGTCGCCATCCACGAGCCGCAGTCGCTCGGGTGCCACGGCAGCCCACTCGGTGACCGTGTACCGGGACCTCTGCGCTTCGGCGTGCTCGGCCGCTTGGACGAACACGGGGGCGTCGACCAGCCGCTGCTGGCCGCAATGGTCGAAATGGAGATGGGACAGCACGACCGCGGCGATCTCGCCGATGTCGAGGTGCACAGCCGCCAGCGCGTCCCCGAGCGCCACGACCTCCGGGCCGTACCAGTCGTCGATCACGTCGTGGCCCTCACCGATGCCGGTGTCGACGAGGATCACGCCATCGGGATGGCGGATCACCCACGCATGGACAGGGAACGGCTCGAAGGCGCCGAACTCGGGGTGCCACTCGGGCACCCTGGTCACTCGCGCGAGCGTCAAGCGTTCGACGGTCGGCAACTCGGTCAGCGGCACAGACCCACCGTACGGTGACCGCGTCGACGGCGGCTCACTAACCCAACTCCGGTCAATCGAGTGTTGGTTACGGTTGTCAGATGGATGAGGAGGGAGGCCGCGGTGACGCAGCCATCCCGAAATGATGGCGTCGCGACCGGCGCTCGGGTCGGGCTACTCGGACCGGTCCGGATCGAGGTCGATGGCGTCGAGCGTTCGATCACGGCTCGCCGCCAGCGCGCCGTGCTCGCCTGTCTCGCTCTTCATGCAGGCGAAGCGGTGTCAGCGGATCGTTTGCTGGACGACGTTTGGGGTGACGACACGCCCGACTCTGGCGTCCGGGCCGTTGCGTATCAGGTGTCGAAACTGCGCAGCCTGCTGGAGCCCGACCGCACCGATGAGGGCTCGCTGATCACGACCACGTCGGCCGGGTACGTGCTCGACCTCGAATCCGCCCACGTCGACGTGAACGAGTTCGATCGTCTCGTGGACCTCGCGCGCGATGCGCTGCCGAGGGATCCGGCCGCGAGTCAGGCGCTGCTCGAGCAGGCGCTGCGGCTCTGGCGGGGTCGTCCGTTCGCTGACCTGGGCGACGAAGCCTTCGTCGAGGTCGAGTCCCGCCGTCTCGAAGGGCGCTACCTGTTGGCGCGGCGCACGTTGGCCGAGTCCCGCATCGCACAGGGCCGCCACGCCGACGTGATCGGCGACCTCGAAGCGATGGCGGCCGAGCAGCCGTTCGAAGAAGCCGTGGTGGAACTCCTGATGACTGCGCTGCACCAATCCGGTCGCACGGTGGACGCGCTCCGGGCCTATGGCGAACTGCGGCACCGACTCGGCTCGGAGTTGGGCATCGAGCCCTCCGGTCAACTCCGACAACTCGAACAGCAACTCCTCAACGGTGAGAGCGGACCACCGTCGACGCCCACGCCCGACTCGTCGGACGCCGCATGCGGGAGGGTGGGGAATCTCCCCACCCCGCTGTCGTCGTTCGTCGGTCGAACCGACGAGATTCGCGAGATCTGCGAGCTGTTGTCGACGACGCGCCTCGTGTCGTTGCTCAGCTTCGGCGGGGTCGGCAAGACCCGATTGGCGATCGAGGTCGCGGCGAACCTCACGGATCGGTTCGACGACGGCGTGTGGTTCGTCGACCTGGTCCCCCTCAGCGACGGGATCCTGCTGGCCAACGCATTCATCGCCGGAGTCGGACTACCGGCCACCGTCAACCGTGACCCGGATGAGTACCTGCTGTCGCGGCTGTCGACGCAGAACGCGTTGATCGTCGTCGACAACTGCGAGCACCTCGTCGACGACGTGGGCGACCTCGTGGGGCGTCTCGTCCGCGCCGCTCCCAACGTCCGGGTGCTGGCGACGAGTCGGGTGCGGCTGGGTGTGCCCGACGAGGCGATCTGGCACGTCCAACCGCTCGCGGTCGCCACTTCGGCGTTCGAGCTGTTCGCACAACGAGCGCGGCTGGTGCGACCCGGGTTCGTGGTCGACGACTCGAACCGTGCCGTGATCGAGCAGATCTGCGAACGCCTCGACGGCATCCCGTTGGCGATCGAGCTCGCGAGCGCACGACTCAAGGCAATGACCGTGACCCAGATCGCCGAACATCTCGACAATCGATTCCGGCTGCTGACCCGAGCCGATCGGAGTGCCGACGCACGGCAACGATCGATGGTGGCGACGATGAGCTGGAGCTACGACCTGCTCGACGAGGCGGATCGCGAACTGCTGCGGCGGCTCTCGGTCTTCACCGACGGCTTCACGCTGGAAGCGGCGACCGTGATCGGCAGTGACGGGACAACGGCGACAACGGCGAAAGCGGCGACCGCCGACGTGCTCGACAGCCTCGACAGGCTCGTCGACGCCGGCCTGATCACGTTCGTCGAAGCCGGCGGCGCGGCGCGTTACCGCATGCTCGAGACCGTGCGTGACTTCGCCGCCGGTCGGCTGGACGAGCACGACCGCAACCGACTCGGGCTCAGTCATGCCACCTACTACTCGACGATCGCGGCCCGCATCGGTGCGTTGCGATTCGAAGATCACGAGACGTCGGTCCGGCTCGGCGATCAAGAGCTCGGCAACCTCCGTGCCGCCATGACCTGGGCATTCACGAACCTCCACGCCCGACTCGGCATGTCGATCGCCTCAGACCTCTGGAGATACTTCTGGGAGCAGGCGAGCGGCGGGAACGAGAACGTTCGCTGGGGTCGTACCGCCCTGGAACTCATCGACGAAGACGACGATGGCGTCCTACTCGTTGCCGCGGGCACGGTGATCGAGGCCTACAACCTCGGCGACCGCGACGCGGAGGCCTACGCCGCGAAACGGGTCCGCCGAGGGCTCGGCGCGGTCAAAGACCCGGTCGTCAGGTCGCGGCTCCTGACGGCATTGGGCACGTCAGTGATGGATTCGGACCCACGAGCCGCAGAAGCGTTGCTCGACGAGGCGTGGAGCACGGCACCGCTGCGACCGCGGTCCATCGACATCCTGAACAACTACATCGAGTTGTCATGGCTCGTCGGGACACTGGACGGGGCGACGATCCACGAGCGGCTCGACGAGGTCCTGCAGCTCCTCTCCGAGCCGCCGCCGACGGCTGCGAAGATCGCGGCCGGCGCCGCAGCGTGCGCCGGACACTGGGACGAAGTCATGCGCCTGACCGAAACCGCCGCCGGATTCGACAAATCGCTGACCGACATCCGTCTGCTGCGCAGCGAGGCGCTCGGCGCACTCGACCGCTACGACGACGCTCTCGCCCTGGCCCGACAACCGTACGAGGACGACTACCAGATCGACATCCAACGCGCCCATCTGGTCTGCGCCACGATCGATCTCGCGCGAGAGGACCCAGGTGCAGCGTTCGAGCGGCTCATCACTGCTCGCCGACATGATCACCCGCGACGAACGACGGCTCGCGCTCGCGATGCACGTCGCGTCGCTCCTCGCCGTCACGGCAAGCGACCTCGGACAGCACGGGACCGCAGCTTCCTTGTTCGGCTTCGCCGCTGCCGAACAGAATCGCCTCGACATCACGCTGCGACCGTCAGTCCAGCCACTCGTCGAGCGAGCGCGCGAGGCGTGCCGTGCAGCACTCGGCGCCGCACGCTTCGACGAGCTCGCAGCCCAGGGGGCGAACACCGAGTGGAGCGACCTCCCGACAGTCGACGGGGCGTCCGCCACGAACACCCGGTAGGCGTCCAAAGCCGGACAACCGGGTGCAAATCGGGCGCAAACCGGTTGCAGGCTGCCCGCCAACCGGTGTCGTCGAGAGTCAGTCATGTCAGCCGGAGCCAACCAGGAGCCGGCCCACCACAAAGGGGAAACGACATGACGATTCAGCACAACCTCCGCACCGCCACCCACCACCACCGGAACGACGACGGTCCCGAAGATCCGCCGGAGCTCAGGTGGGAGCGCCGCTCGCCGCTGGGTCGGTCCCGCTGCGATGTTCGCAGTTGCCGTCACCGCGGTCGTCGGTGTCGACCGACTCCGCTCCACCGACGACACCACGCCGGCCCGACCGGCGACGGTCTCCGCGGTCAACGGTTCATTCGAGCCGTTGATCGGCCCCGAGGAGCGGGCGATCATCAACGGTGAGTACCCCCGCATGCCGAACGTCGACCTGTGCGTGATGCAGAAGCCATGCTGACCTCGGTCGGAGAGTGATCAGAGTTGGACGCCCTTGGTCAGCGCACCGTCGACGACGATGTTGGCGCCGGTGATGAAGCTGGCGCGTGGGCTGGCGACGAAGGCGACGGCGTTGGCCATCTCTTGTGGCGTGCCCATGCGCCCGGTGGGGTTGAGGCCGAGCGCGGTGGCGAACAGCTCGGGGTTCCCCGTCTCGATCTGGTTCCAGACGCCGCCGGGGAAATAGGTGTTGCCGGGCGACACGGTGTTGGCCCGAATTCCGGTGCCGGCCAGGTGGTAGGCGAGACCCTGCGTGTAGTGGACGAGGGCCGCCTTGAACGCTCCGTAGGCGCCTGACGCGAAGTCGATCTCGCGGCCCGACACGCTGGAGATCGTCACGATGGCTGGCGCCTCGGAGCTCTCGAGGCTTGGCATCGCCGCGTCGACCAGACGCACGGCGCCCATCATGTCGATCTGGAACCCGCTGTTCCAGGAGTCCTCGTCGCCACCGATCGCCAGCGCCGACACGTTGGAGACGACGATGTCGATCCCGCCGAACTCGCCGGCCACGTCCCGCACCCACTCTTGGAGCGCCGGACCGTCCCCGACATCGACGGCTCGACCCGTCGACCGCACTCCCTTTGCCTGCAACGCGGCGACGGCACTCTCGACGTCGTCGGCGTGACGGGCGCAGATGGCCACGTTCGCCCCCTCGTCGGCGAGCGTCTCGGCGATGGCGCGTCCGATGCCCCTCGTGCCCCCGGTGACGATGGCGTTCAGGCCCTTGAGTCCCAGATCCATGTTCAGCTTCCTTCGACGTCGGGATTGGCGAGGTACGTCTTGCGGATGGCGGCGCCGACCGTGTACTTCGGGTCGACGAAGTTGCCCAACCGGACCCGGCCACATTGGCTGAGCATCATGTAGGCGTCCCATCGGTCGAACCCGAAGTCGCGCTCCATCCAGTAGATCAACTCCCGGTACGCGATCCGGGCCGCGTCTTCGAGCGGTCGGGCCGACCCGATGGCCATGATCACCTCGTCGTTCTCGAGACGCGGCCAGTCGATCGTCCATCCCTTGATGAGCTCGACGTGGATGGTGGTGAGGCTGGCGTACTCGATCGCCGTGCCACACACCTCGCCGTCGCCCTGGCACGCGTGCGCGTCGCCGATGAACAACCGGGCACCCTCCGTGCGGACCGGCAGGTAGGTGACGCTTCCCGGTCCCATGTCGGGCAAGTCCATGTTGCCGCCGTGGGAGTCGGGTGTGAGCGAGTTGATCGAGTCGAGCTCCGGCGACGTGCTGAGGGTGCCGATGTGGGGCCGGTACGGCAGCGTCACCCGGTCGCTCCAGTAGACGTGCTCGTCGTCGAGGTTCACCTTCCGCACCCGCTCGGGCAGCGGTTCGTTCAGCGTGGCGGTGAGCGACGTGCCGGTGAGCGCGCCGAACTCGGGGATCATGGCGCACGTGCCCCGCGGGTTGTCGCCGCGCGGTTCCATCGACTCGATGTAGACGGCCAGCGCGTCGCCCTTCTCGGCGCCCTCCACCATGATCGGCCCGTTCTGCGGGTTCACGAACGGCAGCGTCAACTTGGCGCTCGGCAGGTCGTCCTCGGTGTGGATCACGCCGCCGAACGCGTCGCGGGTCTCCACCGTGACCCGGTCGCCTGGCTGGATCGTCAGCACCGGCGACGAGTACGGACCCATCGTGAAGTGAAAGGTGCCTTGGCCCTCCTCGGTGAGCAGGTGCGTCGCGCCGACGCGACCGCCCGCCACCCCGCGCCGCGCCATGATCGAATCCTGGGGCCACCCCATGTCAGGTCTCGATCGCGATCGACTGGAGCCCGACTAGGGGACCGCCGCTCAGGCGACCGAACAGGAAGAAGGGAACCTCGACGACGCCCTCGCCGCGGACGAACGCCTGCTTCAGGGTTCCGAGCGTGCGACGCATCACGACCTCGAGCACGGAGATGACTTGTTCGCCGCGCCCGTCACCGTTCTCCCGGGCTGCCGCCACGGCCCGATCGAAGAACGTCGATGCCGGGCCGAGGTCCACCCGTCGGGTCGAGTCGAAGCCGACGGCGTCGCGGAAGGCGCTGGCGGTGAGCCGTCGATCGACAGCGAAGGCGGCGGTGAACGGCTCGAACGGGACGTCGGACTCACTCAGCAACGTCTGATCGACCACGAGCGTTGCGAGCGACAGCGAAAAGCGGTGCGCGACACCGTGTACGAACGCTGCATCCGGATCGATCACGAGGTTGCCCGGCATGTGTGCTCCTGGGTGCGCGTGCGGTTGCGAACCCAGGAGCTTACGCCATCGCCGAAGGGCTCAGGTCCTGGTGAGGACCACCTTCAAGGCACCAGTCTCACCCGCACGGGCGAACACGTCGTACGCCTCTTCGAACTGGTGGAGGAGGAAGTGGTGGGTGACGAACTTGTCGACGTCGACCTGCCGGTTCTGCGCCAGACGCAGCAACGTCGGTGTCGAGTACGTGTCGACGAGTCCGGTGGTGATCGTCACGTTCTTGATCCACAGCTCCTCGAGGTGCAGCGTGACTGGTTCACCGTGCACACCGATGTTGGCGATGTGGCCACCGGGCCGGGCGAGGGCGGCCGCCAGCTCGAACGTCGCCGGCACGCCAACGGCCTCGATCGTGACATCGGCGCCGAGCCCACCCGTCAGGCCGCGCACGACCTCCATCGGATCCTCGCGGCCGTTGTTCACGGTCACGTCGGCGCCGAACTGCTTGGCCGCCTCGAGCCGGCTGTCGGCGAGGTCGATGGCGATGACATGGCTCGGGTTGAACAGGCGGGCGCCCATGATCGCCGACAGGCCGATCGGCCCGGCGCCGACCACGGCCACGACATCGCCCGGCCGGACCTGCCCGTTGAGCACGCCCACCTCGTAGCCCGTCGGAAGGATGTCGGCGAGCATCAACAGTTGCTCGTCGCTCACACCGTCCGGAGCGAGGTAGGTGGACGTGTCGGCGAACGGAACGCGGACGTACTCGGCCTGCGTGCCGTCGATCTTGTGACCCAGGATCCAGCCGCCGCCGCCGAGGCATTGCCCGTAGACACCCTCGCGGCAGTAGCGGCACGCGCCGCAAGCCGTGATGCACGACACGAGCACGCGATCGCCGGGCTTGCGGGTCTTGACGCCCGACCCGACGGACTCGATCGTGCCAACGGCCTCGTGGCCGAGGATCCTGCCGGGCGTGACCGCTGGGACATCACCCTTGAGGATGTGCAGGTCGGTACCGCAGATCGTCACCGCATCGACGCGCACGACGGCGTCGGTGTCCTCGACAACTTTCGGCTTCGGCACTTCCTCCCACGTCTTCTGACCTGGACCGTGATAGACGACTGCGCGCATCTCGAATCTCCTGACCTGTTGGGGGTGCAATGGATGTTCCCGATGCATTCGACGGTACGGACCCGGCCCCGACGCAGATAGGGCCATTCGTCCCGTCGCGTCGTTCCGCGAACGGTGCACACTTGCGTCATGGTCATGGTGCTCCAGCTGTCAGACACGCACCTCGTCGAGAACGAGCCGAGCACCGATGACACGACCAGCCCCGACGCCGGTGTGCGCCGCACAGTGGCGGCGCTCGGCGACCGCCGGCCCGATCTCGTGCTGCTGACCGGCGACCTCACCGACGACGGGTCGGTCGCGGGGTGCCGCCGGCTCGGCGGGCTGCTGGAGGACCTCGGTGCACCAATCCTCGCGACGCCCGGGAACCACGACCTCGCCGCGTCGGTCGCCGAGGTGTTCGGCCCCGTCGGCAGCGCCGAGGTGGGCGGCTGGCGAATCATCACGGTCGACACCGTGATCCCGGGTCACGACGACGGGGCCGTCGATGTCGAGGTGTTGCGGACCCGCCTCGACGCCGTCGACGCACGACCGACGCTGATCGCCTTGCATCACCCTCCGGTCTCCCCCAGCACGCTCGAGATGTTCCACCTCGCCGGCGCGACCGAGCTGATCGAGATGTGCGCGGCTCGCCCGCACGTACGCGGCATCGTGAGCGGACACCTCCACGAGGCGTTCCAGCGGTCGGCCGCCGCCATCGCCCTCGTCGGCTGCCCGTCGACGTGGTACGCGATCGTCCACGAGGGCGACACGTACCGGCTCGTCCCCGACGGCCTGGTCGGCGCCACGGTGTTCGACCTCGGCGACGACGGCACGCTGACGTGGGAGCGCGTCCGGCGCCTCGAGGACTGACTGACGGCCCGATTCCTCGGTTTGTGTCACCGACATCGGCGATCTCCGCCGGTTGCGGTGACACAAACCGTGGGGTGGGCGGAGGGGCCGTTCGGTTAGGACGAGCCGACGATGCGGTCGACGGTCGGCTTGGCCTCGAGGATCGAGTCGAGATGTTCGGCCTGGGTGCGACCGGGGAAGGCGAGGCGATTGAAGCCGATCGAGCAGTCGCGGAACCCGAGCTCGACCGCCTGTTCGAGCTGCGCCTCCCAGCCCGGCCCGAGGTAGACACGACCGTGGATCGGCAGCGTGGCCGGGTCACGGCCCGCTTCGGTCGCGAGCTCGCGCAGCCGGGCGACGCCGGCCGCCAGGTCGATGGCGTCGAGGCCAGGGATCAGCAGCGGCATCCACCCGTCGGCCTTGCGGACCACGCGCCGCAGCACGGCGTCGGACGCTCCGCTCCCGATCAGGATCGGGATCTCGTGGGCCGGCAACGGGTTGATCCCGACGCCGTCGAGGTGGTGGAAGTGCCCCTCGAAATCGACGATCGGCTGGCTCCACAGCTGGCGCATCACGTCGATCTGCTCTTCGAGGATCGCCGTGCGGTCGGCGAAGTCGACACCGAGCCCTTCGTACTCCGCCGAGTTCCAGCCGACGCCGACCGCCACTCGCAGCCGGCCGCCACTGAGGAGATCGATCGTCGAGATCTGCTTGGCCGCCAGAGCGGTTTGGCGCTGGGGCAGCACCAGCACGCTCGTCACGAACTGCAACGTCGACGTCAGGGCGGCGAAGTGGCTGTACAGCACCAGGATCTCGTGGAACGTGTGCTCCGATGTGTACGGCGCGGCCGGGAACGCACCGAACGGTCCCGGCCCGAGTCGCTCCAGCGACGCACCGAGGATGTGGTCGTAGGCAAGCACGTGCTCGAACCCGGCCGACTCGACGTCGACCACCCAACGACGCATCGCATCGGGGTCGGTGCCGGCGTCCGCCTGTGAGAACACCGCGCCGATACGCATCCGGTCAGCTGACATGAGGTGGGTGTGTAGCACGTCGCCGGCGGCACCGTCGCGTCGAGGGCAGCCATCCTTCGAACTCACGGAACACTCCGCCGTAGCATTGGCGCATGACGACGAACAGGCAGCGCTGGCTGGAGGCGTTCGAGGCGTCGAAGCATCGTGACGCCGACTTCACGACGATGTCGGGCGTCCCGTTGGAGCCGGTGTACGGCCCCGACGACGGCGAGTTCCCGGGCCAGTTCCCCTACACGCGGGGCCCGTATGCGTCGATGTACCGCTCGAAGTTGTGGACGATGCGGATGTTCGCCGGGTTCGGCACGGCGGACGACACCAACTGGCGGTTCAAGGAGATCATCCGCTCGGGTGGTGACGGGCTGTCGACGGCGTTCGACATGCCGACGCTGTTGGGGATCGACTCCGACGACGAGATGTCGCTGGGCGAGGTCGGTCGTTGTGGTGTGGCGATCGACTCGCTGGCCGACATGGAGGATCTGTACGCCGGGATCGATCTGGCGTCGATCACGACGTCGATGACGATCAACTCCCCGGCGGCGGTGATCTTCGCGATGTTCGTCGCCCAGGCCGAGAAGGCCGGGTGTGCCGCGCGCGGCGCTGGGTGGCACGTTGCAGAACGACATCTTGAAGGAGTACCAGGCGCAGAAGGAGTTCGTGTTCCCGCCGCGGCCGTCGATGCGGCTGGTGCGCGACACGATCACGTTCACCGCGGCGGAGATGCCGCGCTGGCACCCGATCTCGATCTCCGGCTACCACATCCGCGAGGCCGGATCGACGGCGGCCGAGGAGTTGGCGTTCACGCTGGCCAACGGTTTCGCCTACGTCGAGCTCGCGCTGGACGCCGGTCTGGCGGTCGACGCGTTCGCGCCCCGGTTGTCGTTCTTCTTCAACGCCCACATCGACTTCTTCGAAGAGATCGCCAAGTACCGCGCGGCGCGCCGGATCTGGGCGCGGTGGATGAAGGAGCGCTACGGGGCGACCCTCGAGCGTTCGATGCAGTTGCGGTTCCACACCCAGACCGCCGGGGTGTCGCTGACGGCGACGCAGCCGGAGGTCAACATCGTGCGCACCGCGATCGAGGCGCTCGCCGGCGTGTTGGGTGGCACCCAGTCGTTGCACACCAACTCGATGGACGAGGCGTTGGCGTTGCCGACGGAGCGGGCGGCGCGGATCGCGCTGCGCACCCAGCAGGTGATCGCCAACGAGACCAACGTCGCCCACGTCGCCGACCCGCTCGGTGGGTCGTGGTACGTCGAGGAGCTGACCGATGAGATCGAGCGGCGAGCCGAAGAGCTGTTCGACAGTCTTGACACGCTTGGACATGGCTCGATGCTCGACGGTGTGATCACCGGGATCGAGGACAACTGGTTCCAGGGCCGCATCGCCGACTCGGCCTACGAGCAAGAACGCCTCTTCAACCAGGGACGCCGCACGATCGTCGGTGTCCACGGCTACACCGAAGGCAACGACGAGGCGCAGATGTCGTTGCTGCAGATCACCAACGAGGACGAAGCCCGCCAACTCAAGCGTCTCGACGGGGTCCGCCACCGAGCGCGACCAGCAGGCCGTCGACGCCGCCCTCGACCGGCTGCGGACCGAAGCAGCCGACCCGGAGATCAACTTGATGCCCGCCCTGATCGACGCCTCGTCCGCCTACGCGACACTCGGCGAGCTGATGGCCACGATGGGCGAGGTGTTCGGCCGCCACGTCGAGGTCCCCACCATCTGATGGCCA
Organism: Ilumatobacteraceae bacterium; assembly: GCA_963722415.1. Taxonomy (GTDB): domain Bacteria; phylum Actinomycetota; class Acidimicrobiia; order Acidimicrobiales; family Ilumatobacteraceae; genus JALOLG01. Next base: position 10,279 of record CAVRNI010000042.1, on the reverse strand, counting down.
CGACCTGATGACCGGCGTCCCGTCAGCACGGCACGGATCCATGGCTGATCGGATCCTGGTCGCCAAGGTCGGCCTCGACGGCCACGACCGCGGCGTCAAAGTCGTCGCCCGCATCCTTCGCGATGCCGGCTACGAGGTCGTCTACACCGGGCTGTTCCAGACGCCCGACACCGTCGCCGCAGCTGCCGTCGACGAAGACGTCGACGCGATCGGCCTGTCGATGCTCTCCGGCGCCCACCTCACACTGGCCCCGCTCGTCGTCGAGAAGGTCCGCGCCCGCGGCGTCGACATCCCCGTCGTCGTCGGCGGCATCGTCCCCGACCCCGACGTCGCCAAGCTGCTCGACGCCGGCGTCGCGGCGGTGCTCACACCCGGCGCCACCGCCGACGAGGTCGTCGAGACGATGCGTCGCGTGCTCGCTCGCACCGAGGCCTGACAACCACGGGTGCAAGACTCCGACGCATGACCGCGCCCGCGATCGCATCACCGCTCGACACCGCCCGCGCCTTCGCCGGCGAGCTGCGGTCCCGCTCGGAGGAGATCGAGCAATGTCGCACGCTGCCCCGCGACCTCGTCGACAGCCTGACCGACGCCGGGATGTTCCGGTTCTGGGTGCCTGCTGAGTACGGCGGCTCGCAGGTGCCAGTGGCGACCGGCCTCGACACGTTCATCGAGCTCGCCCGCCACGACGCGGCGACCGGCTGGTGCACGTTCATCGCCAACACGACGGCGCTGCTCGCGGCGTTCATGGAACCCGAGCAGGCGCGCGCCGTCTTCGGGCCGCCGGATGCGATCACCGGTGGCTTCGCGCAGCCGATGGGCAGGGCCCGGGTCGTCGACGGCGGGCTGTCGGTGACCGGGCGTTGGCAGTGGGGCTCGGGAACGCAGCACTCCACGATGGTCGGAGGCGGTGCACTCGTCGTCGACGACGACGGCGCACCGGCGGCGCGCCACGACGGGCTGCGCGGTGCGTTCGTGTTCTTCGACCCCTCCGACGTCGAGTTCTTCGACACGTGGCACGTCGTCGGCCTGCGGGGCACCGGCTCGTGCGACTACGCGGTGCAGCGACGCCTTCGTGCCGGAGGGACGCTGGGCCGACATGGGCAACCGTGTACGGCGCGTCGACGACGCGCTGTACCGCTTCTCGTTCTATGGCCTGCTCGCGGCCGGAGTGGCATGCACCGCGATCGGGATCGCCGATCGGGCGGTCGAGGAGTTCAAGGCGCTCGCCGCCGTGAAGACGCCCCAGAACTCCAGCCGTGTCCTGGCCGAGCGAGCAGAGCGCCCAGGACGATGTCGCGCGCGCCGAAGCGACGGTGCGGAGCGCGACCGCGTTCTTGCACGACGCGATGGGAGACGCGTGGGAGAGCGCGACGAACGGCGACGAACTGTCGGACGACCAGCGACGGATGATCCGCCTCGCCAACACCGACGCCACGCAACGCTGCGCCGACACCGTGAACCGGCTCTACCGGAGCGCAGGCGGCGAAGCCGTCTACGACCGCTGCGTGTTGGAGAAGCTGATGCGCGACGTCAACGTCGCGACCCAGCACGCGATGACGGCCGAGCGCACCTACGAGCTGGTCGGACGGATCGCGCTTGGCCTCCCGACCGAGACGTCGCTGCTGTGAGGTACGCCGACGGGCCGACGGTCGAGGTCACGCCGACGCATCGCGGCATCGACGGACGCCGTGTGGGAGCTGGTGAGCGACATCAACGTGCCCGCCCGGTTCTCGTCGGAGTTCATCGGCGCCGAATGGGTCGGCGACGCATCGGGCGGTGCGCTCGGCGCGTGCTTCGAGGGCCACAACCGTCACGACGCGATCGGTTCGTGGACGACGACATCGACGGTCGTCGGCTTCGAACCGGGACGCACGTTCGCGTGGGCGGTCGGCGATCCCGCCGACCCGAGCGCGACGTGGCGCTTCGACCTCGAACCCGACGGCGACGGCACGCTGGTGACGTTCGCCGCCCGGATCGGTCCCGGGCCGTCGGGGCTCACACCGGCGATCGAGGCGATGCCCGACAAGGAGGAACGGATCATCGAGCGCCGCCTGGAGGAGTTCAGACGGAACATGGAGACGACGCTCGACGGGATCGCCACGCTGGTCGGCGGCGGCTGATGCGCACGGCCATCCAGCTCACCGCCGACGCCGCGCCGTGGCCGGACCTCGTCACGTACGTCGTCGAGGCCGAACGGATGGGCGTCGACATGGTGTGGGTCGCCGAGGCGTGGGGCAGCGACGCCGCCAGCCCGCTCGGGTACCTCGCGGCACGGACCTCGCGGATGCTGCTCGGCTCGGGCGTGTTCCAGCTCGGCGTGCGCTCGGCGGCGATGACGGCACAGACGGCGCTCACGTTGGCCGCGATGTCGGGCAACCGGTTCGCGCTCGGTCTGGGCACGTCGGGGCCCCAGGTCATGGAAGGGCTGCACGGCGTGCCGTTCGCGCACCCGCTCGGGCGGATGCGCGAGACGCTCGACGTGATCCGCCTCGCGTTCGCCGGCGAGCGCATCAGTGCCGACGGCGACCACGTCCGGCTGCCACTGCCCGACAGCGAGGGCAAGGCACTGCGGCTGTCGATCGCCGGCAACGATTCGATCCCGATCTACCTCGCCTCGATGTCGCCGAAGCTGCTCGAGCTCACCGGCGAGCAGGCCGACGGGTGGCTCGGCACCAGCTTCGTCCCCGAAGGCGCCGACGCGTACTTCGAGCACCTGCGACGTGGCGCTGATCGAGCCGGTCGTTCGCTGGCCGACCTCGACATCTGCCAGGGGGCCGAGGTCGCCTTCGCCCGCGACGACGGCGACCTGGCGGCGATGATCGACGCCAGGCGCCCCGGCGTGGCGTTCAGCCTCGGCGGGATGGGCTCGGCGTCGACGAACTTCTACAACCAGGCCTACGCCCGCCAGGGTTTCGCCGATGTCGCACGCGAGGCGCAGGCGCGATGGGTCGACGGTGACCGGGCCGGCGCGGCGGCGCTGATCCCCGACGAGCTCGTGCTCGGCACGACGCTCATCGGCACCGAGCAGATGGTCCGCGACCGGCTGGCGCTCTGGGACCAGGTCGGGGTGACCACGGCCCGGCTCTATCCGGCCGGCGACACCCTCGACGCGCGCCTCGACACGCTGGCCCGCGTCTTGGAGATGATTCCCGGCCGCGAGATTGCCTGACGCTCAGGCTCGGCCGAACGCGGCGACCAGACCGGCGATGTGGTCGGGCGTGATCCCGCAGCAGCCACCGACGACCCGCGCCCCCTGGTCGATCCACCCGCGTGTCCTGGTGACGAGGTCGTCGACATCGATCTCGACGAAGCGCCAATTCGGCATCTCGAAGTACCCGCTCTCCGGGTAGGCGCCGAGCCGGGCGTCCGTGCGCGATGCGAACGACGTCGAGCGCCGGACCGGTGTCGTCCGGCGACGAGTGCATGATGGCGATGAGATCGGGACCGAGCGGGGCGAGCGCGTCGACGATCGCGTCGAGCGAGCAGTCCGGCCGGCTGGCGCCGACCAGTTCTCCATCCGGGCCTCGCTCGACGGCGATCCCCACCCACACCGGTAGGCCGGTCGCGATCGCGGCCTCCGTCGCCCAGACGGAGTAGTCGGTGTCGCGCATCATCTCCATCACCAGCACGTCGACCCCACTCGCCGCCATCGTCTCCGCCTTGCGCCGGTACAGGTCGCGGGCGCGCTCCTCGGTCCAGTTGCGGAACACCTCGTTGCGGTCGCCGCCCGCCACGACCGGACGCATGACCGAGATCGAGCCGCCGACCGGCACCCGGCCCACAGAAGCCTGCCGTGCCAGTCCGACGGCCAGACGATCGATGCGCTCGACGTCGTCACCACGCCCGAGATGGTCGAACAACAAGGGGCTCGTCGCATACGTGTTGGCGATGATCAGCTCGGCACCGGCGGCGATGTACCGCTCGTGCACGTCACGCACCACGTCCGGTTCGTCGATGTTGGCTTGCGCGCACCAGGTTTCGCCGTCCATCGCCACGCCTCGGCGCTGGATCTCGGTACCGGTGCCACCGTCGATCACGACCACGTCACCGGCGTCGACCCGTGCGAGCAGGTCGGCGTAGCCCACGTCAGCTCATCTCAGCGCATCGCGGTGGCGATCACGCCGGCGGCGGCGGCAGCGCCCGATGCCCCCATCGGTGCGTCCATCGCGATCAGCGCGGCTTCGATCGTGCCGATCGTGCCGAGCAGCATCGGCGGGTTCACGTGGCCCATGTGACCGATGCGGAACGACAGGTGCTCGTACGGCGCCAGGCCGATGCCGAGCGTGAGCCCGGCGCGTTCCTCGCACAGGTCGCGCAGTGCAGATCCGTCGATGCCGCCGGTGCGGATCGTCGTGACCGCGTTCGATCGGGCGTCGGGATCGACGATGTGGAGCTCGAGCCCGTCTGGCGCCGCCCACGCGTCGACCGCGGCGTGCACCGACCGGGCGAGCGTGGCGTGGCGATCCCACACACAGTCGAGCGTCTCCTCGCGGATCATCGCCAGGGCCTCGCGGAGGCCGTACATGTGGGGCACGGGCGGCGTGCCGCAGTAGCGCAGGTAGTGCGGACCGTCCTGCGAGCGGTGCGTCCAGTCCCAGTAGCCGGATCGCAACCCGGCGTGCTCGTGCGCCGCCCACGCCTTCGGTCCCGCCCACACGAACCCGAGACCCGGCGGCACCATCAGGCCCTTCTGCGAGGCGGCGACCGTGACGTCGACGCCCCACTCGTCCATGAGGAACCGGTCGCAGCCGAGCGAGGCGATGCAATCGACCATCAGCAGTGCCGGATGGTCGGCGGCGTCGATCGCACGGCGGATGGCGGCGATGTCGTTGCGCACCGACGTGCTGGTGTCGACGTGCACGGCGAAGACCGCCTTGATGCTCCGATCGGTGTCGGCGCGCAGGCGTTCCTCGACGTCGGCCGGGTCGATCGGCGACCGATCGGCCGCGTGGACGGTCTCGATCTCGACACCGGACACCGCGGCCATCTCGCCCCACACCACCGCGAACCGGCCGGATTCGAGCACCAGCACCCGGTCGCCGCGCGACAGCGTGTTGCTGATCGACATCTCCCACGCACCATGACCGTTCGAGACGGTCACGAACGGTGTCGCCGACGTGCGGGCGATGCCGGGAAGTTGCTCGAAGATCTCGTCGGTGATGTCGAGCAACTCGCCGGCGTAGATGTTGGGCATCGGCCGGTGCATCGCCGCCAGCACGCGGTCGGGGGTCACCGACGGCCCGGGGATCGCGACCATGTCACGACCGTTGTTGAGCGAAGCCTTCACGTGAACAGTCTCCCACCCACGCCGGCCGCTCCCACATCCGTTCCCCGAAAGCGCCTTCGTCACGATCCTCCGCGTGGCACGCGGAGAATGGTGACCGAGGCGAGGGAAGGGGCATCTCGACTCACGTCACGGAGGGGGTTGCGGGCTAGACCGTCGACATGAGCGACATCCGGCCCTTCACGATCGCCGTGCCCGACGCGGACATCGACGATCTCCGGCGCCGCCTGGCGGCAACGCGCTGGCCGGAGGCGGAGGCGGTCGACGACCTCACGCAGGGCATCCCGCTGGCGTATGTGCAGGACGTGTGCGGCTACTGGCGCGACGGGTACGACTGGCGCCGGTGTGAAGCGGCACTCAACGCGCATCCCAACTTCATCGTCGAGATCGACGGGCTCGACATCCACTTCCAGCACGTGCGCTCGCCGCACGACGACGCCACCCCGCTCGTGCTCACCCATGGCTGGCCGGGTTCGATCGTCGAGTTCCAGAAGGTGATCGGGCCGCTCACCGACCCGACCGCCCACGGCGGCACCGCTGATGATGCGTTCCATCTCGTCATCCCGTCGCTGCCCGGCTACGGGTGGAGCGGCAAGCCGACGGCCGCCGGGTGGGGCGTCGAACGGATCGCCACGGCGTGGCACGAGCTGATGACCGCGCTCGGCTACGACTCCTTCGTCGCCCAGGGCGGCGACTGGGGCTCGGCGGTGACGACGATGATCGGTGCCCAGGACCTCGGCGGCTGCAAGGCGATCCACACCAACATGCCGACGGTGCGGCCGACGGCGGACCTGCTGACCGACCTGACGCCACAGGAGCAGCAGGCGATCGAGGCGGCGAAGTTCTACCAGGACTGGGACTCCGGCTACTCGAAGCAGCAGAGCACGCGGCCGCAGACGCTTGGCTACGGCCTCGTCGACTCGCCCGCCGGACAGGCGGCGTGGATCCTCGAGAAGTTCTGGAGGTGGACGGACTGCGGTGATCACATCGAGAACGCGCTGACGCGCGACGAGTTGCTCGACAACGTCTCGGTCTACTGGTTCACGGCGACCGCCGCATCGTCGGCACGGCTGTACTGGGAGAGCTTCGGCAAGTTCCGCGAGGGCCTCGTCACGATGCCCACCGGCTGCAGCATCTACCCGCACGAGATCATCCGGTCCAGCCGACGGTGGGCCGAGAGCAAGTACACCGACATCCGCTACTGGAACGAGCTCGACCGCGGCGGCCACTTCGCCGCCTTCGAGCAACCGGAACTGTTCGTGAGTGAGATGCGCGCCGCGTTCGCGGTGCTGACCGCCGAGGGCTGAGAGAAGGCACACGACATGTCCATGCTCGACCGCGACGGTGTCGCGATCTACTACGAGGTCCACGGCACCGGGCCGGCGCTGATCCTCACCCACGGCTTCGCGGCATCGGCAGAGATGTTCGCCAAGGTGGTCGATCCGCTGGCGGAGACGCACACGGTGATCACGTGGGACCAGCGTGGTCACGGCCGCAGCGACTACCCGACTGATCCGGCGTCGTACTCGCCAACGCTCGCCGTCGCCGACATCGCCGCTCTCCTCGACGTCGCCGGCGTCGACGCCGCGGTGATCGGTGGGCATTCGCTCGGCGGCTACCTGTCGTTCGAGTTCCTCCTCACCCATCCGGCACGCACGATGGGTCTCGTGCTCATCGGCAGTGGGCCGGGATTCCGTCGTGACGAGGGTCGCAACGGGTGGAACGACTACGCCGACAAGATCGCTGCGTCGTACGAGCGCAAGGGGCTCGCCGCGCTCGCCGACAGCGAGGAGCTCGACGCGTCGGTGTTCCGCGACGCGTCAGGGTTGGTGCTCGCCGCCCGCCACGTGCTCAAACAGCACGACGGTCGCGTGATGGAGTCGCTGCCGTCGATCACGGTCCCGACGCTCGTGCTCGTCGGCGCGGACGACGCGGAGTTCCTCGGCAGCTCGCAGTACATGGCCGGCAAGATCCCGGGTGCCGAACTGGCCGTGATCGAGGGCGCCGCGCACGCCCCGCCGGTGTCGCAACCGGCCGCCTTCTGCGACGCCGTGCTGGGGTTCCTCGACCGCCACGGCTGGTGATGGATCGCACCCAGCCCACCGCGGACGATGTCCGGCGCGAGCTCCAGTCGTTCCTCGACCAGCACTGGGATCCGGAGCGGCCCTTGGGCGAGTGGCGCGAGCGTCTGGTCGTCGCTGGCTGGGCGTGTCCCGGCTGGCCGATCGAGTGGTACGGGCGCGGGCTCTCGACGGCCAACGCGTCGCTCGTCGCGACCGTACTGGCGTCGGCGGGTGTGCCCGGACCGCCTGCAGGCGTGGGGCTCGGCCTCGCGGCGCCGACGATCCTCGAACACGGCAGCGACGATGTGAAGCGGCGCTTCCTCCGGCCCATCGCCACGGGTGAGCACCCGTGGTGCCAGCTTTTCAGTGAGCCGGGCTACGGCTCCGACCTCGCCGGACTCGTGACGCACGCTGACCGCGACGGCGATGAGTGGGTGGTCAACGGACAGAAGCTGTGGACGACGAGCGCCCACCACGCCCACTACGGCCTGCTCGTCGCACGCACCGATTGGGACGCGCCGAAGCACCGCGGACTCACGTGCTTCGCGATCGATATGCGCCAGCCCGGCATCGAGGCGCGCCCGGTGCGACAGATGAACGGGCACGCCTCGTTCAACGAGGTTTTCTTCACCGCCGCGAGGGTCCCCGACGCCGACATCATCGGCGAGCCCGGCGAGGGATGGCGGGTGGCCCTCGCGACCCTCGCCCACGAGCGGCGGCTCGACCGCCGTCCGCCGCGGATGACGGTCCATCCGGGCGCGGGTCGGACGGTCCGGGAGGCGGAGGCGGAAGCCGACGAGTTGTTGGCGCCGTACGACTGGTACCCCCAGCGCGCCGGACGCGCCGAGCTGGCAGCCCCGCTGGCGAAGTCGCTCGGCCGGAACCGCGATCCGGTGATCCGGCAGGCGCTGGCCCGCCTCGAATCGATCGTCCGCACCGCCGAATGGACAAACCGCCGGGCACAGGCGGCACGCGTGCTGGGTCGACCACCTGGCGCCGAGGGCTCGCTCGGCAAGTTGCACGGGAGCCTCATCGCCAAGGCATCGGCTGAAGTGCACGCGCTCGTCGCGGGCGCTCACGCGATGCTCGACGGGCCGGAGAGCCTGCTCGACGGCGTGATCGCCAAGGTGCTGGTGTCGGTGCCGGCGGCGTCGATCGCCGGCGGCACCGACGAGATCCAGCGCAACATCATCGGCGAGCGAATCCTCGGCCTCCCGAAAGAACCTCAGATCGACCGCGACCTCCCCTATCGCGACGTCCGCCGCAACCCCTGATCTCGTGAAGTTTCGGCGGCCTCAGACCACCGAAACTTCACGAGATGGCGATGGTGTCGGCCAGACTCTCGGCGATGAGCGCACTCGACCTCGCCACCGCCACGAGCATGTCGTTCGACTGCTACGGGACGCTCGTCGACTGGGAGACCGGGATCCTCGCCGCCCTGCGCCCGTGGGCTGCAGGCAACGGGATCACGCCGTCCGACGACGATCTACTGGCCGCGTTCTCGCGGTCGGAACCGACGCACGAGACGTCGCGGCCGGCGTTGCGCTACCGCGAGGTCTTGCGGCGCGTGCACGGCGACATCGCGCGTGAGCTCGGCGTACCGGCGAACGACGCCGACGCGGACGCGTTCGCCGCGGCGTTCGACGACTGGCCGGTGTTCGACGACGTCCCCGACGGGCTTCGCGAGCTGCAACGGCACGCCAAGCTGATCATCCTGTCGAACGTCGATCGGTCGATGTTCTTCGACCACACCGCGCCGCAGCTCGGAGTCGAGTTCGACGCGGTGATCACGGCGGAGGACGTCGACGCGTACAAGCCGGCCGCGCCCCACTTCGAACGCCTCTTCGAGACGATCGACGGATGGGGGCTCGACCGTGACCGTCACGTCCACGTCGGCGAGTCGCTGCGTCACGACATCGAGCCGGCCAACCGACTCGGTATCGCATCGGTCTGGGTCGATCGTCGGGCGGGTGCTGCCGGCGGGGCGTCGCGTGCCGTGCCGGTCGACGCCACGCCCGACCTCGTCGTCCACAGTCTGTCCGAGCTGGTGGAGCACCGCCGGCGCCAGTAGCTTCGCCGCATGGAGCTGGGACGTGTCGGCATCTGGAGTGGACAGCTACGGCGCGCCGATCCGGCGGCGATCAGCGAGGCCGCGGCCGAGCTCGACGAGCTCGGCTTCGGTGCGATCTGGATCCCCGGCGGATCACGGCGGCGACGTGTTCGGTGACGCCGGCCGTCTCCTCGCCGCCACCACCCGGGCCACCGTCGCCACCGGGATCCTCAACATCTGGATGCACACGCCGGACGAGGCCGCGACCGGTCACGCCACACTGACGAGCGAACACCCGGGCCGGTTCCTGCTCGGCCTCGGCGTCAGCCACGAGCCGCCGGTCACGAACAGCGGCCAGGTGTACGAGCGCCCGCTCGCCAAGATGCGTGCCTACCTCGATGCCCTCGACTCCGCCGACACACCGGTGCCGGCCGACGAGCGGATGCTGGCGGCCCTCGGCCCCCGCATGCTCGAGCTGGCGCGCGACCGCAGCGTGGGCGCCCACCCGTACCTCGTCACCCCCGATCACACCGCGACCGCACGCGAAGTGCTCGGCAAGGCCCGCTGCTCGCGACCGAAGTGATGGTCGTACTCGACGACGACCCCGCGGGTGCCCGGGCGGTCGCCCGCCAGCACCTCTCGCGGTACATGGTGCTGCCGAACTACACGAACAACTTCCTCCGCCACGGTTTCACCGAGGACGACCTGCTCGACGGTGGCAGCGACCGCCTCGTCGACAGCGTGATCCCGTGGGGCGCACTCGACACGATCGCAGCGCGCATCGGTGAGCACCACGACGCGGGTGCCGACCACGTCTGCGTCCAGGTCCTACAGGCCGACGCAGCCGCGCTCCCCCGCGACGCCTGGCGCCGTCTCGCC
>CAVRNI010000041.1:0-76404 GCA_963722415.1 Ilumatobacteraceae bacterium | reverse complement strand
GACGTCCCGCCAATGCTCCAGGCAATGACCCGTCGATGCTTCGCCACGCCCGCGCCCGTCGTCCCGTCCGACGGGCGGCACGTCGACTCGCAGAAGTCCGATGTCTTGTGGTGAACTGTCGGTGCACACAGCACGGGGGTCGTGCGCGTTCTGCGCCCGACACATCTTCAACTGGGGGAGCAACATGATGTCCAGTAGGCGTGACTCGCGTTCGGTACCAGACCGGCAGTCGTGGAGGTTCAAGGTGGCGCTGCTCGCCGTCTTGACGTTGGGTGTCGCGGCCTGCGGCGGCGATGACGACGACGCGGACACGGCCGATTCGGCACCGGCTGATGCGACCGACGCGTCGACGGCTGGGTCAACTGCTGAAGCACCGACCGGCGAACCGCTCAAGATCATGACCGTGACCACGCTCAACGCGGCCGGGCCGACCTACGAGAACATCGCCAACACCGCCAATGCGTATGCCGACTACATCAACGCGCGCGGCGGGATCGCCGGCCGGCCGCTCGAGGTCACCGTCTGCGACGAGCAATTCGATCCGGCCGTGGCGACGACGTGCGCCCGGCAGGCCGTCGAGGAGGGCATGGTGTCGATCGTCGGGTCGTTCACGTTCTTCGCCGAGTCGATCGTGCCCGTCATCGCCGAATCGAGCATCACCTGGTTCGGGGCGTGCTGCCCGATCACGCCATCCGAGCTGACGAGTCCCTACTCGTTCAACATCGGGAACCAACCGATGTATGCGGTCGGGGCGGTGAAGAAGGCCATCGACGATGGATGCGAGAACATCAACGCGGTGATCATCGACGGCGCCCAGATCTTCATCCCACCGATGGAGAACGCCATGGCGAACCTCGGGAAGACCTTCGGCGAGGTCATCATCCTGCCGCCGACCGCCCAGGACTACTCCGCCGAGGTGGCCCAGGCGACCACCGGCGCCGACTGCGTGATCGGCATCATCTCCGAGACGCCGTACATCACGTGGAACACCGCGTGGACCCAGTCGGGCACGGAAGCTCGTCAGTACGGTCCGCAGGGCAACCTCAACGAGGTCTCGGCGGCTGGCAACGAAGAGGCCACCGACGGCGACATCATCGTCGGCATGTACCCGGACATCTCGACCGATCCGTGGTCGGAGTACCGGGTCGCGCTCGAGGAGGCCGGTCTGGACACCAGCGCGTTGGACTACAACTCGCTCGGCGGTATGGGCACGTGGGCTGCGTTCGTCGGATTCACCCAGATCGCCGAGACGATCGATGGTGACATCACGGCCGAGTCGTTCTACGAGGCGGCGAACACCACGTCCAACCTCGACCTGAACGGCATGGTCCCGGTGCTCGACTTCACCCAGGAATGGACCGACGGCCTCGAGGGCTACCAGCGACTCTTCAACAGGAGCGTGGTGTACAGCCAGCTGGAGAACGGCAAGGTCGTTCCGCTGACGACCGAGTTCGAGGACGTCGGCGACTTGGCTCTCCCCGCCGGCTGATCGCCGCACCCGATCTCATCTCGTGAAGTTTCGGTGCTCTGAGGACGCCGAAACTTCACGAGATCGTCGGCGGCGCTATGAGACGGCTCGATCGACGTCGTTCCAGTACCGCGCCCGCACCGCCTTCTTGTCGGGCTTGCCAACCGGGGTGAGCGGGAGGGACTCGACGTAGTCGACCGACTTCGGCGACTGCTGCGAACCCTTCGCGTCCTTCACGAGTTGTTGCAGCTCCCGGGTCAGCTCGTCCGATGGCTCGCTGCCGGGCTGGAGCACGACGACGGCCTTGACCGCTTCGCCCCACTTGTCGTCGGGCACGCCGATCACCATGACCATGCTCACCGCAGGATGTGTGCTGATCACGTCCTCGACCTCGCGGGGGAACACGTTGAAGCCGCCGGTGATCACCATGTCCTTGGTCCGGTCGACGATGTACAGGTAGCCGTCATCGTCGAAGCGGCCGACGTCGCCGGTGTGCAACCAGTCGCCCGACAGCGCTTCGGCGGTCTCGTCGGGAAGGTCCTTGTAGCCGGTCATCACGAGCGGACCTCGGGTGCAGATCTCGCCGGACGCTCCGGGAGCGACGGGTCTGTCGTCCGAGTCGAGCAGGGCGACGTGCATCCACGGCACCGGTCGGCCGCACGAGGCGAGGCGATCGGGACGCGCCGGATCGTGCTCGCCCTTCTTGAGATGGGCGATGACCATCGGCGCCTCGGTCTGCCCGTAGAACTGGTAGAAGATCGGACCCCAGTCCTCGATCGCCTGGGCGAGCTTGGCCGGGCTCATCGGGGAGGCGCCGTAGAAGATGGTCTCCATCGACGACATGTCGGCCGTCGCGTAGCGTGCGTGGCCCTGGAGGGCGTAGAGCATGACGGGGACGATCAGCGTCGCCGTGATGCGATGCTCGGCGACCAGGTCGAAGAACCCGTCGGGACTGAACGACTCCATCACGTAGAACGCTCCGCCCGACAGCAGCACGGGTGCGACGAGGGACATCGCGGCGTGCGACAAGGGCGTGGCGATCGCGATTCGCAACTGCTCGGGGAACTCCCACTCGGCCATCTGGATCCACGTCATCGCCTGCCACACGCGATGGCTCATCAGCACCCCCTTGGGGCGTCCGGTCGTCCCGCCGGTGTAGACGATCGTGCACAGATCGTCGGGGCCGACGTCGGGAGCTTCGAGCGGCGCCGGCGCGAACCCGTCAGCGAGTGCGAGGTAGTCGTCGCCGGCGTCGTTGGGGCCGAAGCCGAGCAGTGTGAGACCCGGGTACTGCGCCTTGAGCTCGCGTGCACGCTCGGTGAAGTTGTCGGCGTCGAAGACGAGGCATTCGATCTCCGCGTCGCCGATCACATAGGCGTGGTCGGCGAGCGAGCCCATCGGGTGGAGCGGCGTCAGCACGCAGCCGTTGACGAGCGACGCCGTCAGATTCGTGAGCACCTCCGGACGATTCTTCGACAGCACGGCGAGGCGGGTGCCGCGCGACACGCCGCGGGCGCGCTGGGCCTGGATCAGCTGGCTGGTCCGTCGGCGGATCTCGGCGTACGTCGCGACCCGGCCGGCGAGATGGATGCACGGGGCGTCGTCCTGCGAGTCCAGGCTGCGGATGATCAGATGCGGGAGCAACGGCTGGTCGTGCAGCGGCGAGGTCACGTATGTCAGAGTAATTCGCAGACATCTGATGTCTCCTCGTGGCGCTGGGAGGTTGCCCATGGATCTGTTCGAGGCGATGTCGACGTGCCGCGCCCAGCGACGGCTGCGGCCCGATCCCGTGCCCGACGCCGCGGTGCGCGGCCTGGTCGAGGCCGCCAACTACGCGCCGTCGGGACGGAACCTCCAGCGCGGACGTTGGATCGTCGTCCGCGACCCCGACCAGCGGCGTCGTATCGGCGATCTGAATCGGCGGGCGAGCGTGGACCACGCCACCGCCGAGCGCGACGCGGGTCGCGAGTTGCCGCACCATGACCGCGAGCGCCGGCAACGCATGTGGGACGCGGTGCTCTGGCAAGCGGAGCACATGCACGAGGCACCGGTCATCATCGTCGCGTGTTGCATCATGGACGACGCGGCGCAGGATCCCGGCCGGTACGCCAGCTCGATCTGGCCGGGTGTCCAGAACCTGTTGCTGGCCGCCCGGGCGTCGGGACTCGGGGCGGTACCGACGACCTACGCGCTCGCGTATCGCGACGAGCTCGAGTCGTTGCTCGAGCTGCCGGAGCGCGTCCGCGCTCAGGCCGTCATCCCGGTCGGGTTCCCCCTCGGGCAGTTCGGCCCGGTACGGCGGCTCCCGGTCGGCGAGGTGATGATGTCCGATCGATGGTCTGGCGAGTTGACCCCGCCCTGACTTCGTCGGTCGGGTTTTCGCACGCAAAGGCCGGATCGGCGTGGCTCAGTTCGGAGACACCTTCGGGTAGCCGGGGTACGACTCCTTGAACACGCCAGAGTGCAACACCACTGCCGCCACCGGCCGGCCGGTGGTGGCGTCGCTGAGTGTCGTTCTGGTCCAGTACGACTCGGTGCGTCGACTCTGACTGAGCCCGAGGACCTCGCGCTCCACGGTGTAGGGCTGGTCGACGAACACGGGACCGTCGAGGAGGCGAATCTCGAGGTCGAGAAACAACCCCAGGGCGGGCGACCGGACTGGCCATGCGTTGCCGGACTTGTTGGTCAGAACGCTCATCATCTCCATCGGAACCACGGCCCGGCCCCATGGCGACGAAGCCCCGCCGTCGGGCGTGTACCACGGGTGCGGTTCGGTGATCCGAGCGAGCTTGTCCGCCAGGGAGAACGGATACGCGGCGCCGTTCCCGTTGAAGTGACTCATCGAGACCACGTCGTCGTCGTTGTGGCGCATGCCGACCTTCAGTTGGTCGACGATGAACAGCTCGCCCGGATCTCCTTGGGCGGCGCGGCGGGAGTCGAGCTCGGTGACAGGGTGATCCGGCCCGATCGACGCGGTTCCCGTCAGCACCGGGGTGCCGTCGGACTTGTGGGCCTCGATCCGAGCGGCCCGCTCGCCATTCGTCGTCATCGACGCCTGCACGTCCTCACCCTCGACGACCATGGTCCGGAAATGGCTGCTGATGCACCCCCGCTCGAACCAGGTCTGCCCCCACAAGGCGACAGCCAACGGATCGAATTGGCTGAAGTGGGTCGGTCCCTCGATGGGCGCCCCGATCAGGCCGAGCGACGCAGCCGCGTCGCCATCGTGCAGGCTGGCATGCCCGTCAACCACCTGATCGGCGAGCATCTGAGCCGGTGATCGCAGCGGCCCGGTCACGGTGATCGCGGTCGCGAATGGCACGCGCCGTATCGTACGCGTCACTGTCCGGCCGCACTTCAGACGTGAGAACACGCTTGACGTAGACACCAACTCGCGATGGTCTCGGCCCCGACGGCGAGTCGTACTATCCGATCCAGGCGGTCGACCGGCCTCGCCTGCCGCCCGTCACGAATCCGCTCGCGCCCGTGCCAACACCGCCACCGGAGCCGCCGCCACCGCCCGCCGCCACCACGACCGCCACCGCGGATCCGAACGCCACGACCACCACCGCCGACCCGAACGCCACGACCACCACCGCTGACCCGAACGCTCCGACCACCACAATCCCGGAAACGTCCAGCACGGTCGCAGATACGACCACGACGATCGAGTCGACGACGACGGCAACAACCGAAGCGCCAGGGCCGGTCCCTCCGCCCAATCGGCCGTTCAGGTTGCTGCCGTGGCTCCTCGAACAGGTCGCCGGAGGACTGGCCTTCGCACCCGCGCCAGGCGGTTCGGCGGCCACCCTTTCAGCGACGGGGATGTCATCAACGGTTGGTGGTCTGGCCGTCGCGCTCGTCGGCCTCGGTGGGGTACTGCTCGTCGTCGCCCGCCGTGGTGGCCACCGACACACGACTTGACGGAATCAGAAAGCGCAGAGTGCCCGCTGGCCCCGGCCCCGGGTGCCGCCTATGCTGCCCCGACCGATCGGCGGATCGGGGATCGACAGAACGGTGGCAGATTGCGGCGGACACGTCACGACGGCGGCAGTGGCCATCGTGGCGCGCCGCGCGGGACAGCGGAGCTCTTCGGAGTGTGTCGGTGGGCACGGAACGACGCCCTGCCGTCCGTCATGATCGACACGACCAATCAACAAACCAACCCGGGTGACCGGTACGACGAGGGAGAAGACAAATGCCACTCAGAAGAGGGATTGACGACGCGTCCGAGGGCGACGACACCGAGGGTCACCTGGCGAGGTCGGGTCGCCTCGACGATGGATCCAACGACGACACCGAAGGCAACGTTGCCAAGTCGGGTCGCCTCGACGATGGATCCGACGACGACCCGAGGGTCATGCGAGGTCGTCGCCTCGACGACGGGTCCGACGACGACACCGAAGGCAACGTTGCCAAGTCGGGTCGCCTCGACGACGGGTCCGACGACGACACCGAAGGCAACGCCGCCAGGTTCAAGGGCTGAACTGAACCACGACGGTTCGACGACGTGAGGCAGCCACACCGGCTGTCCCCACTGCACCATCGGCGCGGCGCTAGGCCTCGCCGTCTGTGTCGTGCACACGGTCGAACGTCAACGACTCCGAGAGGGCGCGATGCGACTCGATCTGTGCTTTCAAGTCGGCGATCTTTCGCTCGGCGAGCGCGATCACATCGGCACCCGCTAGGAAGCGGCGCGGCGGCGGTTGCTCGTCGGCGATCGTAAGGATGGCCCGCGCGAGCTTGTCGGGATCGCCGGGCTGTTGCCCATCTTGCGCCGCCCACCAAGTGCGTTGGTCGGCGCTGCGCTCGGCGTAATCGTCGATCGACAGTTCCGGCCAGATCAATGACTCCGGACTGGCCAAGCTCGTCCGGAAGAACCCCGGATTGACGATCGTCGTCGAGATTCCGAACGGGGCGACCTCTTGCTCCAACGCCGTCATCCATCCTTCCAACCCAAACTTCGACGCGGCGTACACCGACGAATACTCGAACGCCATCAGGCCGGCACCCGACGAGATGGAGATCACGTGCCCCGAGCGCTGACGCCGCATCACCGGCAGTACGGCGCGAGTGACGTTCATCGGTCCCAGCAGATTCGTCGCCAGTTGTTGCTCGACCTGTCGAGGTGACATCTCCTCGAAGTACCCCTTGAACGAAGCGCCCGCGTTGTTGACGAGTACGTCGATGCGTCCGAAACGCTCGACGGCAGCATCTGCCGCTGCGTTCGACTCGTCGCCGCTGGTCACATCGAGTCGTAAAGCGAGGAGGTCGTCGCGCTCGCCGAATGCCATTGTGATCTCATTTGGACGACGACCGGTCGCGACAACCGCATGACCGGCAGCGAGCGCCGACGTGACGAACGAGTGACCCATTCCCTTTGCAGCGCCTGTGACGAACCACACCGTGCTGCCAGACATGTGCGTCCCCTCATCTGTGCCCTGCAAGGCAGAGTACGGCACGAGCACAGGAGGTCGCGCCGAATGCCCGGTCGTCGTTCCCGAAGCACCGATCGGCACGAGCGCGGATCGTTCGGGCATCTCAGCAGTTCGGCGCTCCTCGTCGAGGTTCGTCGAACACGCGCAGGAAGCTGACAGGACAGCCTGTCGGTCAGCGCAGGATCGACTGTCACCCCGCTCGTGGGAGAGCCCGGGACGTGGCCGGTCTGCAGTCTCTTCCATGCGGCACGCCCTGTGCCCGCTCGCATTTCTGCGTGAGTCTCGATCTCGACTATGCCGCCGCCCAATCGATTGCGGTTTGCTCTTCGTCGGTCGTGAACGTCTTCACTTCGCCGGGGACCATCCAGCCGAACATGCCGACCACATGCCGCACCCAATCTTGATCCGTGACGATGGCGATCCGCTTCCATTTCGAGGCGTGGCCGATCCCGAGCTTCGCGTCTTCCCACGAGGCACCGGCTGTGTACGCGTCGAACTCGTCGCCAAGGATGTAGACGAACCGCACCTCGCCCTGCGTTTCGATCATCGCGTCGACTGCCGGGTCCAGCACGGTCTGGTAGTCGGACTTCTCGATCTTGCCAACGGCGCGGAAGGCAAGAACGTGGTCGGGAGCTTCGATGCGCTGCAACATTTCTGTGATCCCTCGTGGTCGCGTCGACACGGACTTCCGCCCGGACAAATCCGTCAAACCGTAACTCGCGTGGGCCGGTATCGCAGGGCGACCGCCCCCGACCGGAACTCATGGCGATCCACGAGCTCGAGCTGGATGCGCTCGCGCACACCGGCGAGCAACGTCGGCCCGTGTCCGGCAAGGACCGGCTGCACAAGGAACTCGTACTCGTCGATCAGTCCCAGATCTGCCAACGCCAGGGGGAGCGTCACGCCACCCACGAACAGGCCCTCGCCGGGCTCCTGCTTGAGCCGCTGAACCGCTTGCCCCAAGTCGCCCCGCACCAGCTCGGCATTCCAATCGACCCCGCTCAGCGTGCTCGACACGACGTACTTCTTCGCCCGGTCGATGGTCTCGGCGAACGGGATCTCCCACTCACCCATCCAGTCAGGCCACGTGCCCGTGGCCGGCTGCCGCCACGCCGACTCCATCATCTCGTAGGTCACCCGGCCGAATAGCAGGGCATCGGCTCGTTCCATCTCAGCGGTCCAGTAGCGCATCGACTCCTCGTCCGGGGGGAGCCCTGCCTCGTGATGGCAGCAGCCGTCGAGCGTGACGTTGATCGAGTATCGAAGTGGTCTCATCTCGTTGCTCTCCCTTGATGCGCGCCGCTGTTCACCGGACCGTACTCAGACGACTGCTGGCGCCATTTCTCATCGGCGCCCCGATCGCACCTGTGGACCGATGGACTCGCTTGGTCACCGCTTCCCCGTACCTGTGGCCGATTTTGGTGACCAAGGCGGCGATCGCCGCTTCACACAGAACATCGTGAGCGCATCGTCTACCGAGGTCCAGTGTCGACGATGGTCCGTCGCGTCGATGCGACGACGTTGAGGACACCTGGCTCGGCGATGCTGTTCTCGACGAGTGCGGAGAGGTGGCGACTCGCGGCAATGAGAGGCGTAGTTGTTCGCTGCGTCCTGCACAGCACGAACGCGCCCTCGACGGTCGACACGAAGAGAGTGGCGAGTTCGCCGGCGACGTCGTCCGGGATTCCCGCGGCGGTGAGATGGGCATGCGCGGCGGCGATCCATGAGTCGAAGGCGGACTTGGCCGCGCGTCGGAGTGGTTCGCTGGTGTTGGCGACCTCCCGGGCGATGGTTCCGATGGGGCACGGATCGATGAAATCGCTCTCCTCGAGCACGGCAGCCGCGCCGTTGAAGAAGTCGACGTACGCCGCGGCAGCGTCGTCGGCCTCGGCGACGATCGATTCGAACAGCTCTCGATACACCGCACCCGTCGTCTCGACCACGGCAACCGCGAGGGCCTCCTTACCTCCGGGAAAGAAGTGGTAGATCGACCCGATCGTGGCAGCAGATGCCTCGGAGATCTGGGTGAGTGTCGTGCCGTTGTACCCGTAGCGCCGAAACAGCTCGTTGGTCGCAACGATGATCCGGTCGCGTGTACCCGCCATCCCCCCAGTCTAGAACGTCCGTTTTAGTGTTGGCCTCCGACCCGACTAGAGTGATCGTTCTAGAGCGACCGTTCTGCAGATCGGGAGGCGAGTCCGATGTACAAGGCTTCGATCAGAGCGCTGCTGCGACACAGCATCAACAAGCTGAACAGCGGCGACTACTCATTGATGCTCAAGATGGCGAGTCCCGACTTCGAGCTCGCCTTCCCGGGCGAGAACTCGTGGGCGACGATGTTCCGGCCCCAGCAGCTCGGGCGACGTCGTCACGTCACCCACCGCGGCGTCGACGAGGCCGCCGCCTTTGCTGACCGTTTCGTCGACGCAGGCATCCAGTTTCAGATCGAGGACATCCTGGTGAACGGGCCGCCGTGGAACACCCGGATCGCCCTCCGCGTGCACGATTTCGTCCCCGTCGAGAACGAAGGGGAAGACGCGTACAACAACCGGGCCGTGCTCTTTCTCGAACTCAGATGGGGGCGCCTGGTCCGATGGGAGGACTACGAAGACACCCAGCGGGTCGCCGCATGGGACCGCGCCAGAGCGTCCGCACGATGAATGCCATGGCCACGTGCTCCGCGGCATCCTCATGCTCGGGCGAGGTCTCGCGGACCGCAGCTTCCGGCGTCACGAGCCGCGTCAGGTGGCTATCACCCCGATGATCCACACGGCCGTGGCCAGCAGGACGGACATGAGCTCGATGAGCATCGAGACACCGACGGCGCGCAGGGCGGCCTTCGTCGAAGGCCAGGCCATTCGAGCGCCGGCCCGCTGATACTCGGACGCGTAGACGCCGACGACGAATCCGATGAAGAGGCCCACGACGGGAACGACGAAGAACCCGACGATGGCGACAAGCCCGCCGATGACCAGCGAACGGTTGGGAACGCCGCTTGCCCTCAGCTGCTTGCCGGGGATCGTGTACTTGACGACCTGGCCGCCGACGATCAAGCCCGTCGCAGCGGCCACGACGCCCCAGCCGGTGGCCGTCCCGACGTCGATTCCCCACACCAGGATCGCCGCCCAGACAAGCAGCGCCCCGGGCACCACCGGCACCACGACGCCCACCAGTCCGACGGCGATGCCGAGCGCGACGAGCACCTCCACGCCGGACATCGCGGGCAGCTTCGCACGGGAAGCTCCCGGCGACTCGTCGCCGGGAGGAGCTGAGAGCGAGAGGGGGTACCCGGCGGCTTCGCGATCGCGATCTCGAGCTCCCTGTTAGCGGTCGTTGTCGACCGCGGCGAGCCGCTGGCTGAGGGTCGGGATGATGATGGCCGCCGCGAGGAGGTGGGTCCCCACGAGAACGGCTGTGGTGGCGGCGTCGTCGGGAGCTGCGATCGGCGGGATGAGCGATAGGCCGACGGCGACTGTGGTCACGACGACGAACCGCCTGCGCTCGCGAAGGAGTCGGGCCAACACGACGCCCAGAGCGGCAC
The DNA here is from genome assembly GCA_963722415.1 of Ilumatobacteraceae bacterium. Taxonomy (GTDB): domain Bacteria; phylum Actinomycetota; class Acidimicrobiia; order Acidimicrobiales; family Ilumatobacteraceae; genus JALOLG01. Next base: position 65,957 of record CAVRNI010000041.1, on the reverse strand, counting down.
CGACGAGGGTCCACCACGCGAACGCGGGGATCGGAATGGCGGTGTCGTTGATCTCGAGACTGACATCGGCAGCGCGCGCGATGGCAGCCACGACGGTGGTGCAGACGGCCGCGACTGCGCCCGCGAGCGCACCGCTTCGAACAAGGCGGCGAGTGCTCGGTTGGTTGGACTGCACGCCCGGTTGGCGATGCATGATGAACGACGTCAGCGTTCCCATCCCGCTACATCGCCTTGTTGAGATGCGAGGCGAGGTTGTCGAGGATTGTGCCCCAGCCGGCCACCATCTCGGTGAAGAACTCGTTCTCCCAATCCGCTCCGCTTCCGTAAGCACTCGTGACGACCCGGATCACGCAACTGCCGCCGGACCCTGACTCGATGAGGAACTCGGTAGCGATCGGGGTGACCGACGACAGGCCGCGGTAGACCTCCGACAGCGGCACGCCGATCGCGTTGAACCACTCGACCATCGAGGCCGGCATGGCCTCGGCCTGGTCGGCGATCGGCCACGGTTCTTCGTACGCGAATCGAACATTCGGCGTGTAGTCCGTGACGACACCAGTCGACTGTGAACCCGCCGAGATCGAACGACACCTCACCACCGATCTGCGGGTCCAGTCGGGTCGGTACCATCCAGGCCGAGATCCCATCGGCAGTTGCGATTGCGTCCCACACCTGTTCCGGAGTAGCGGCCACCTCATAGGTGTGCTCCATCCGATGTTCGACACGGTCGGGTTGGTCGGGATTGGTCACGAGAGCTCCTTGGGTCGGGGATATGACGAGACGGTCAGACGGTGCGGTCGCCCGTCGTCGTGGTGGTATCGGGCGACCAGCGCAGCGATGGCTGATTGCAGGTCGGTGGCGAACGCGGCACGATCGTCAGGCGATCTGAACCCGATCACGGTGTCGACGGTCAGGGTCGGCAGACGCGTTCCAGTCGCCGCGCTGCTGGCGATCGCCCCTACCTCGGACACAGTCCGAGCGTTCACCGCGATCAGATACGCAGCCGAGAGACGATCGGCGACCTCGTTCGGATCGAGAGCAGCGCCCTGCAACACATCCGGAGCAACAACGAGATGGCGCGCTGAACGACGGACGAATCGTTCGGTGATACCGCCCCACAGGCGTTCCTCGGCCAACTCGACCAGCCCATGGGCCTCCAACGCCTTCAAGTGATAGTTCACCTTCTGACGGGTCGACCCGACCGCCGCCGCAACCGTCGCAGCCGACCCCGGTTCAGTCAACGCGTCGAGGATCGAGGCCCGGATCGGATCGAGCGCCACTTCCACAGCGGCGGCATCAGCGAGCACTCGAACGTCGTCCACGAACCCCAGGGTACGCCTTGACAGTAAAAATTGTCAAGGGCCTCGACGTGTCAGGAGCTGACGATGTCTGCCTCGTCTGACACCTCGACCGCTGTCCCGATCGCCGCCCGCGGTCGCGCAGATCGCACCCCTCCATTTCCCGGGCACCCCGATCACACGACCGCACCGCCAAGCGGGCGCGGGTCGCGGACGCTGGGCCTATGGGTTCTGAGCGGGATCGAGGCCGAACAGGTCGTCGAGGACGACGCGCTCGGTCCAGTTGGCGAGTTGCCGTTCCGTCCAGCCGCGTCCGAGCACCATCGTCCAGTAGAGATCGGGACCGAGCAGGAGGTAGAGCACGTCGGCGGCGTGGTCCTTGGTGACCTTCTTGCGTAGTGGCGCCTTCTTGGCGAGTGCGGCGACGAGGTCGACCATGCCGTCGTGGCGCATCTGCTGGCTGCGTTCCCACACCTCGCCCGCCGGATCGCCAGCCACCGCGTGGAAGGCAGGGATCATCGGTGCGACGCGTCGCGAGATCGAGAGCACGCCTCGGCAGATGTGACGCACCGCGTCTTTGACGTCGTCGGCTGCGACCGCCGCCAGATACCACGGCTGCATCGGCGGCGGAAGGTTCTCGTCGCCGAGGACCGTGCGCTCGTGGACCTCCTGGAAGAGCTCGTCCTTGGTGTGGAACGTGAAGTACAAGGTCTGCACGGCGACGCCCGCGCGCTCTGCGATCGCCTCCATGGTCGTCGTGCGGTAGCCGTCACGGCAGAACAGCTCGTAGGCCGCGTCGAGCATGCGCCGGCGAGTGGCCGCCGCCCTGTCCTGTCGAGATTGACCCTTGACACGCGCCACAGGACAAGGATACTAGTGGTTATCACTAGTGGAAGCCACTAGTGTCCTGATCTAGCGAAAGGTGGATCGTGATGGGTATCGGAGTCGCGTGGGGTGCCGGAGACCAGATTGAAGGGACGCCGTTCCGCGTGGTCGTGCCTGGTTCGGATGCGAGTGGGCACGCGGTGGTGCTGACGGTCGACATGCCACCGGGTCTGCACGTCGACGCACACACCCACGAGACCGAGGAACAGATCAACGTCGTGCTGTCGGGACAGGTGCGGTTCCGTGTCGGCGACGAGGAAACGGTCCTGGGAGCCGGCGGCGTTCTACTGATGCCACGCCACATCGAACACGAGCTGTGGAACGACACCGAGGAGTTCGCTCAGATCATCGAGATCTACACACCGTCCGGGATGGAGCAGAAGTTCGCCGCGGCAGGCGCCGCGGCCATCGCCGGCGGCAACCGTTTCGCCGACGCTGACGACTACGCCATCAACCGCCAAAGCTGACGTTGCCTGACGCGGTGTCAGATCGACAGGCCGCCGTCGATGGGCAACACGACACCGGTGATGTAGCCGGCCTCCTCCGACGCGAGGAAGCCGACGGCGGGACCCACTTCGGACGGCGCCGAGAAGCGGCCCATCGGAATCGTCGCTTGCAGCTCCTCGCGACGGTCCTCCGGGATGGAGGCCACCATGTCGGTCTCGGCGTTGGGTGAGATCGCGTTCACCGTGATGCCGAACCGTGCGAGTTCCTTGGCCGTGGTGCGGGTGAAGCCGATGATGCCGGCCTTGGCGGCCGCGTAGTTGGCCTGGCCGACGTTGCCGTGCAATCCCGTGTACGAGGTCACGTTGACGAAGCGCCCGTAGCCCTGCTCCCGCATGATCGGGACCGCGGCGCGGGTCATGTTGAACGTGCCGGTCAGGTGGACGCCGAGGACGGCCTGCCAGTCGGCGTCCGTGAGCTTCCAGACGACCCGGTCGCGCAGGATGCCGGCGTTGTTGACCACGACGTCGAGCCGTCCCGTGCGGTCGACGACGTCACCCACGCCGGCGTCGACCGACTCGGGGTCGGAGACGTCGATCTCGAGCGGGATGGCACCGCGGAGGTCGGTCGTCACCTCGGCGAGCGCCGCCGCGTCGACGTCGGCGACAGCGAGCGTCGCGCCCGCCTCGGCGAAGAACTCGCTGAGCGCCCGGCCGATGCCTCTGGCGCCGCCCGTCACGAGGACCGTGCGGCCGGTGAAGTCGAAGGTGACGGTCACGCGCGCTCGAGGATCCGCACGACGCCGTTCGATCCGTCGACCTCGACGAGATCACCGGTCCTGATCGCCGATCGTGGCACCGACCGCGCCGACCACCGCGGGGATGCCGAGATCGCGCGAGACGATCATCGTGTGGCTCAGCTCGCCGCCCATCTCGGCCACGACGGCGACCGCGCCGACGAACAGCGGCAGCCACCCCGGATCGGTGATGGGGGCGACCAACACCTCGCCCGGTTCGGGCGGAGCATCCGCGTAGGCGTCCATCACGACCCGTGCCCGGCCGATCGCGACGCCGGGACTGCCGGCGGCGCCCGCGACCTCGTCCCGGTCGGCGGTGTCGGGGGCCGCGGCCGACTTGAGGGGCCACTCCTCGACCGGGGGGACCTCCCCGGCGATCGCGAACAACGGCTCCTGATAGCGCAACAGGTCGGCCTTGGCGGCCTGCCGGGCGTGCACCCGGTCGAGGTCGACGTCGCCGCCGCGAGCTGCGGCGCGGAACTCGTCGAAGGTGAGGAAGTAGATCTGGTCGGCCGACTCCAGCTTGCCGTCCTCGACGAGTCGTCGACCGATCTCGAGCGCGTCGAGCCGCATCTCGTTGATGGTCAGGACACAGGTCGCCTTCGTCCGTTCGCGGACCCCCATCCACACCGTGCAGCGCTCCAGCCACAGGTCGAGCTCGGCGAACTTCTCACGGACGCCGTCCTCCTCGAACTTCGCGAGCGCGGCTCGACGGACCGCGTCGGGGTCACGCTCGGCACCGCCTGCCCTGACGGCATCGACGGCTCGTCGGAGGACGTCGGGACGGATCTCCCACGACGGTGACGCGATCTCCCACTCGTTCACACCGCGGAACCCGTATCGCTCCAGCACCCGTTCGAACGCTGCTTCGAACTCGTCGCCTTCGAGTCCGGCGAGCGAGGCGACCGCCTTCCCGGCGTCGGCCGATTCGATGCCCCCGATACCCACCACCGCTTGACGCCCGAGCTCGTACCCCTCGTCGCCGTAGATCTCGACCAGGCCCGCCTGCAACGACCCGAGCACGACCGGACTGACCGACGATCCGATGAACAGGCTGACGAAGTCGGACTCCATGAGCGGCTGCATCGACTCGAACCGGGCGAGCAGGTCCTCGTTCGAACTGCTCGCCCGCCGGGCGCGGCCCTCGACGCGACGGGCCTGGGCCGCGTCGTGCTCGCGCTGGAGTTGTTCGACCGGTGGCTCCGCGAGGAAGGCAGCGGTTGCCGCCGCGATCCGCTCGCCGCGCTCGGCGTAGCCCTCCTCGTCGGGCGTCTCATAGGGGTCGAGCCGGATGCCACCAGCGGCGAACAAGGTGCGGTCGATGTCCTCCGGGCTCGTCCCCGGGGTGAGATCGGCGAGACGCCGGAAGGCCGAGATGTTGATGTAGAACCGTCCGCCGACGATCGGCGCGAACGTCGTCGGACACTCCGGCCAGTCCATCACGTCCCACGTCTCGGTGAACGAGCGCCGCCAGCCGCGTTCGAGCGGTGGGAAGAACACCGTCGCCGAGAGGGGCGACACGATGTCGGGCATGATCTCGCCGGCGTTGCCGCGCGTGAGCACGGGATAGTCCGTGTCGAGCGTCGTATCGAACTCGTATGCGGTCACGCAGCCCTCCCCATGGGTCCGATATTCCTGATGTCCTAGCTTTCTTGGTCGACAGGCGCCGAGCCGGAGAGGCGCCCCGAAGGTCAGCGCCGGAGCGTGACGGCCGACGCCTCGGTCTCGATGTGCGCGTAGGTCGCCCTGCTGCCGGCCAACAGGTCCGTGATGAGCGACTCGGGGATCCCGTCGTCCTCGAAGTGGTACGTCCGCAACGCCGGTCCGGCGGCACGCGTCGCCTCGACGTCCTGGAGGGGGACCAGGTAGCGCCGGAGGAGCTCCTCGTCGCTCATCGTGCGATCGCCGTACTGCTCCTTCAGCTCACCGATCGTCGGCTGGGGTGGCTCCCACGCCTGCATCTCCTTGCCCCGATCGGTCGACAGCATGCGGTCGAGCACGTTCTGGTCGATCGGCGCCGGTGGTTCACCGAGATGACCGAGGACGTAGACGAGCACCTCGTCGGGCACCGAGCCGTAGCGCTCGCCGGTGACGACGTTCAGGACCGACTGGATTCCCATCAGCTGCGAGAAGGGCGTCGCGGAGATGGGATGCCCGAGATCCTCCCGCACGTGGACGATCTCCTCGAGAACCTCCTCGAACCGCTCCGACATGCCGTACTGCGCGAGCTGAGCCTTCAGCGTGCCGGTCATGCCGCCGGGCAGTTGATGGTGGTACGGGAACACGTTGTACTCGTGGGGGACGCCGATCGGATGTCCCTCCTGCAACGCGACGCGCCGCATGTGCGCACTGATGCGTCGGACCCGATCGAGGTCGACCCTGGTCGTGTGGCCCTCCCAGCGCAGGTTCTCGAGGGTCTGCTCGGTCGACGGCACCGACGGCCCGTTCGCCATCGGCCCGGGTGCGGTGTGCAGCACCTTGACGCCGGCATCCACACCGATGAGGTAGTTCATGCCGGCCACACCCACGGTGTTGTGGCACTGCATCTCGACCGGCAGGTCGCCGGCCGCCTCGACCAGCGCCGGCATCAGCGACCTGGCCCGCTCGGGCGTCATGATGCCGGCCGCGTCCTCGACGTAGATCGCGTCGGTGATGCCCCAGCTCACGAACTCGCGCACTCGATCGGCGAACCACTCGTCGGTGTGCACCGGGCTGATGCCGTACATGATCGCCGGCACCGCCTCGCACCCCTCGTCGGCCACGACGCGGCACAGGCGCTCCATCGCGTCCATGTTGTAGAGGCAGTCGTAGATCCAGAAGCTGTCGATGCCGTGCTTGGCGAGCGTTCTGATCCAGAGCTCCATCAGCGAGTCGGGGGTCAGACCGAACTTGGCGATGCAGTTGCTCCTCGACCCGGAGCGGAGCCGCGACGTCGGCATCCACGAGCGCCACAGATCGAGCCCGTCCCACGGGTCTTCGCGGTTGTATCGCATCATGCACTCGAAGATCGAGCTGCCGGTGAGGTCGACCACGCGATAGCCGGCCTGCTCGATGTCGTCGGCGACATCGGCGAGGTGGGCGACCTTCATGCGCATCCCCCACAGGCTCTGCTGGCCGTCTCGGAGGGTCTGGTCGATGATGTCGATCTCAGCCACGGGTCGATTCCTCTGCAATCGGTTGGGTTGCAATCAGTGCCTTTGCAATCATCGCGGTGCAATCAGAGTGGGCAACAGCTCGGGAAGGAGGGTCGTCTCGAGCCAGCGGGTGTTGATCGTGTCGTTCCTGAAGTCGTCGTGCGACAACACCGCGCGATGGAGATCACGGGTCGTCTCGATGCCCTCGATCCCGAAGTCGGCGAGCGCGTCGAGCGACCGGTCGATCGCCTCGCTCCGATCGGCGCCGGTCACGATCAGCTTGGCGATCAGCGAGTCGTAGTACGGCGGGATCTCGTAGCCGACGAAGCCGTGGCTGTCGACGCGGATGTGGTCGGCGCTCGGGGGATCCCAGCGGGTGAGCGTCCCGGGTGACGGCAGGAAGCCGTCGGCGACCGACTCGGCGTTGATGCGGCACTCGATCGCATGACCGCCGATCGAGATGTCGTCCTGGCCGAAACTCAGCGGTTCGCCGGCCGCGATGCGGAGCTGCTCGCGCACGATGTCGATCCCGGTCACCATCTCGGTCACCGGGTGCTCGACCTGCACCCTCGTGTTGATCTCGAGGAACGAGAACTCGTCGCGGTCGAGATCGACCAGGAACTCGACCGTTCCGGCGCTCCGATAGTCGAGCCGGCGGCCGATCGCGACGGCCGCGTCGGCGATGCGCTGGTGGAGATCGGCGGACAGCACGGCGGCCGGCGCCTCCTCGACGAGCTTCTGGAACCGGCGCTGCGTCGAGCAGTCCCGGTCGCCGAGATGGACGATGCTGCCGTGATGATCGCCGAGCAGCTGCACCTCGACGTGCCTGGCGTTCTCGACGTACCGCTCCACGTACATGCGCCCGTCCCCGAACGCCGCCTCGGCTTCACGCGATGCAGTGCCGAACCGCGCCGCTAGCTCATCCGCAGCGTCGACGCGCACCATCCCCCGTCCACCGCCTCCGGCCGCGGCCTTGAGGAGGATCGGGTAGCCGACTTCGCCGGCGACGGTGAGCGCAGCGTCGGCTCCGCTCACGGCGTCCGAGCCGGCGCCGGTCGGGACGCCGGCCGCGCGGGCGACGCGGCGCGCCTCGATCTTGTCGCCGCCCCGCCGGATCGTGCTTGCGGTCGGACCCACGAAGATCAGCCCGTTGGCGACGCACGCTTCGGTCAGCTCGGCGCGCTCGGACAAGAAGCCGTAGCCGGGATGGACGGCGTCGCAGTCCGTGAGGAGGGCTCCGGCGACGATCTGCTCGACGCGCAGGTAGCTCTGGGTCGGGCTCGCCGGGCCGATGTGGACGACGTCGGTCGCCAACCGTGCGGCGAGCGAATCCTGGTCGGCCTCGCTGACGGCCACGATCGCGTCGATGCCCTCCTCGCGGCAGGCCCGGACGATCCGAACCGCGATCTCGCCGCGGTTGGCGACCAGCACCCGACGGATGCTGGTGCTGGACGTCACGACGACGACCCGGACGGTGCGATCGCGAACAGGGGCGCGCCCTTCTGGACCGCCACGCCGTTGTCGACGCAGACGGCGACGATCTCGCCGCTGACGCCCGCCTTGACGTGGGTCATCAGCTTCATCACCTCGACGATGCCCACGGTCGACGACGCGTCGACGACGTCGCCGATGTCGGCGAACGGAGGCGCACCCGGCTGAGGCGAGCGCCAGAGGATGCCCGGCGACGGCGACACGACGACGTGCGCGCCGGCCGGCAGCACGGGCGCCGATGTCGTCGACGGTCGGTCGGAAGCTGCCGCGGCGGGGTCGTCGCCGGCACCGTCGGGAGCCGGACCGCCCGTGGTCGGGGCGGGCGGCGGGGTGGGGACGTACGTGGTGTCCGGCGAGTTGGCCGGCGAGTTGGAAGGCGCGCCCGTCGCGAGGTGGACGCGCACGTCGCCCCAACGAACGTCGATCTCGGACCAATCCGACCGCTCGAACGCTTCGACGACCCGTCTGATCGCATCCAGCGAGCTGCTCACCAATGGTTCCTTCTCTGTCACCCTGCGGCGCCTGAAGTCATCCTACGTTTGGGCGCCCCGCTGCTCATCATGGCCGACGGCTGCCTGCTCGCGTCCGACCGTGGCGCCGTACGGCGTACGACGAAGCGTGGGTTACGCTCGGTTCCGAGCGGACGACTGGTACGTCCGGAATCGGGACGGCGGCGGCTGGAACATTGGAGGTTTGGAGTGGGCGTCACGTCGGGCGTGATCGACAGCATTCGGGCGATGATCAGCTCGGGCGAGCTGAGTCCCGGGGATCGGCTGCCGCCCGAGCACGAGTTGGCTGACCAACTCGGCGTGTCGCGCGGGTCGCTGCGCGAGGCGGTGCGGGCCCTGTCCCAGATCAAGGTGCTCGACGTCCGCCGGGGTGACGGCACGTACGTGACGAGCCTCGCTCCCAGCGAGTTGCTGTCGGGCCTGGCGTTCGCGGTCGAACTGCTCCAGCCGCAGGATCTCGAGGAGGTGCTCGAGGTACGCCGGCTCCTGCTTCCGCCGGCAGCCGCCCTCGCCGCACAACGCGTGACTCGGGAGCAGGTGGCCGAGATGCACGCCGTGATCGATCAGCTCGAGGTGGCCACTGACCCCGACGAGATCGCAGGACTCCATCGCCGGTTCCAGGCGTTGGTCGGCGATGCGACGGGCAACGAGACGCTCAGCTCGATCCTTCGCGCCCTCCAGCTCCGCGGCGAGAACGCCCGCCGGGCGTGGCTCAGCTCCGATCCCGCGATGCGCGACGTCGCGCTCGCACACCAGCGAATGCTGCTCGACGCGCTCGAGCGGCGCGACAGCGACATGGCGAAGTCGATCGCCACCGTGCAGGTCGACGAGCGCCGGCGCTGGATCGAGCACCTCCGCAACGCACCCCCGGCGCAGCCCGATGACGCGGCGCCTGTTCGCGCGGCGGGAGATGACCGGGGCCCGGCCATGACCCCCACGACGACGTCGCCCGTTTCGCATCTCGCGCTTCGGTCGACACACGAATCGAACGCTGCTCGATCCCGCCAGTGAGGGTTGTGGGGTGAGCGGCTGCCTGGCGGGCGCCGACCCGGAGCGACCCCCGTACCGCTGGGCGATGTTCGGCGCGATGTGCGGCGTCTACGTCGCGTTCGGGATCGTCCTGCTGGCGATCCCGCCGATGGTGACGCAGGTGCGAACGGAGCTCGACGTCAGCCGGAGCACGCTCGGGTTCGCGCTCGGCGCGTGGGCGCTGCTGTACATCGTCACCGCCCCGCCCGCGGGCCGGATCATCGACCGGATCGGGCTGCGCCGGTCGCTGGCCGCCGGGTCGTTGCTGGTCGCGACGTCGGCGGCGGTGCAGTCGGCGGCGCGGGACGTCGCGACACTGTGGCTGGCGATCGGGATCATCGGGATCGGAGGGCCGCTCGTCTCGTTGTCGGCGCCGAAGCTGGTCGCCGTGTGGTTCACGAGCCCACGCGAACGCCCGCTCGCCGTCGGTCTCTACACGACGGCGCCGGCACTCGGGGGTGTGTTCGCACTCCTCCTGACGAACTCTGTGCTGCTGCCGGTGTTCGGCGACTGGCGGTCGGTGCTCGTGTTCGAGGCCGCGCTCAACCTTGTCGCCGCGTTGGTCTGGATGCTGGTGAGCGGCCGGGCACCGAGCGAGCCGGTCGGTACCGATGTACTCGAGACCGTGCCGCTCCGAGGCACCGCAGCGGCCCGGGCGTTGTTCGCGAGCCCCGGTGTGCGCCTCGCCATGTTGCTCGGGATCGGCACGTTCTTCATCACCCAGGGGCTGGCGGCGTGGCTGCCGAACATCCTCGAGGAGCACAGCGGGATCTCCGCCGGCGCGGCGTCGAATTGGGCCGCCGGGTCGCTGGCCGTCGGGATCTTCGCCCGGCTCGTCATCCCCGGTCTCGCCAGTCCCGAGCGACGCTCGAAGCTGTTGTACGGCGTGATGGTCGCGCTCGGCGTGGCGATGGTCCTCATGGCGGTCGGGCCGCCGGGCACCGACGTGGCGGCGGCGCTCGTCCTCGGGCTCCGGTCGACGCTGAGCTCGCTGGTGATCCTCGTGCTCATGGAGGCCGAGCAGGTCACGGCGGCGAATGCCGGTCTCGCGTACGGGTTGTGGTTCTCGGCGGTCGGGATCGGGGGAGCGGTGGGACCGTTGGTCATCGGTGCGTTCGGTGACTCCGACGTCGGTTTCCCGGGAGCGCTCACTGCGATGGCGATCGTGTTGGCCGTGATGATGGCCGTGTTGTTCCGCGCTGATCGGCGCCAGCGCCGACGCGGTGATCAGGCCTCGGAGAGTGGGCCTGCGCCGGCGACGGTCGTGAGGACGCGCTGAGCTTCGTCGGTGGCGTCGGTGACGGCGAGCGTCCGGCCGATCTCGCGCTGGGTCTCGAACTGTGATGACCCGGTGTGCGTTGGCGCCTCGGCGAGGAGCTCGTCGCACAGCGCGCGGTCCATCGGATACAACGACAGCCCGATCCGCTCCATGGTGGTATCGGAGGCGCTCTGCAGGCGTGTCGCGGTCTCCCAGTCACCGCTCATGGCGGCGAGTCGGGCGGCGATGACCCAGGACGAGATGACCTCGCGGAGTGAGCCGAGCTCGAGCGCGATGGTGAGGCACTCCGACTGGCGTCGAGCGGCGGCCTGCGGGTTTCCGGCGAGCAGCTCGATCTCGGCGAGGTTCCCGAGGTCCACGGCGCAGGCTCTCGATGTTGCCGAGTCCGCGTGGCGATCTCGAGTGATCCCAGTGCCGCCTCGCGTGCTTCGTCGTACCCGCTCCCCTCGCAGGCCGCGATGCACAGCACGTTGAGCAGGTGGGACCGGGCGGCCGGGCTCGATGTGCGAGCGAGGGCGGCGCGGGCGATGGAACGAGCGCCCTCCAAGTCGCCTCGAAGAGCCGCGATGACGCCGCGAACTGGTCGATCCGACCGTCGACCCAGTGTTGGACTGCCGACCTCCGCGGCAAGGAGCTCGGCTTCGTCCAGCAGATCGGCGGCGACATCGATGAGGCCTTGGTCAACGGTCAGCACGATGACTTCGACGAGCAGGGCCACCCTGGTAGGCGTGCGGGCGGTCAGCTGATCGAGCAGCCGAAGTCCTTCGTCGCCGCCCGTACGGTGTGAGGCACGACGGTGGCTGACAACGACCGTGCACGCGAGGTGCTGCGCCAACTCCTCGTCGTGCGGGGCGACCGTCGGGATGAGGGCGCGGATGTTGTCGATCTCTCGAGCTCGTTCGGTGAGGAGTTGGGCGTCGGCCTTTTCCAGCTGTGGTCCGTACGAGTCCGACATAGAACCGCCCGAGTCGGACCGCGACCGAGGCAAGTTCGCCTGATCGGGCCAGACGTCGCTGGGCGACTGCACGGACGGTGTTGAGCATCCGGTAGCGAGTCGATCCCGCCGCCGGCTCGCTCGCCACCAATGACTTCGACACGAGCGACCACACGAGCTCGGGGACGTCGTAGGGGTCGATGTCGTCGTCGGCGACGGCGGCGGTTGATGCTTCGAGACCGAAATCGGCGGCGAACACGCCGACTCGGCGGAAGGCGAGTTGTTCGCCCGTGCTGAGGAGCTCGTAGCTCCACGAGATCGTGTCGTCGAGGCTGCGCTGGCGGGCGCTGATGGTGGGATCGCCGCTTCGAAGGAGCGTCGGCTGTGGGCCCAACCGAGCGAGGATCTCCGCGGGGGCGAGGACGTCGCAGCGGGCCGCCGCCAGCTCGATCGCGAGTGGGAGGCGGTCGAGGAGCCGGCAGAGCTCGACCACTGTCGATCGCAGCGCGTCGTCGGGCGCGTGCGTGAGGCCCGCTCGGTCGCAGAACAGCTGCACGGCGGCATCGTCCGAGGCGAGCGGCGACAGCCGCCAGATCCGCTCACTTCGGAGGCCGAGCGGTTCACGGCTGGTTGCCACGACCTGCACGCCAGGACAGGCGCGCAACAGCTCGTCGACGAGTCGGGCGACTCCGACAGTGAGGTGCTCGCAGTTGTCCATGATCACCAAGGCGCGGCGATCCCGGAGATACTCCAGCACCGTCGCCAGTGCGTCCCGCTCGGCCTGCTTCGGAGCGGCCACCGCGTCGGCGACGGTCCGGGCGACGAGCGCAGGGTCGCTGAGCGGTGCGAGGTCGACGAACCAGACGCCGTGGTCCCAGTCGCTGGCGCAACGGATCCCGTGCTCGGTGACCAGACGCGTCTTGCCGAGACCGCCCGGTCCAACGACGCTCACGAGCCGGGATGCTGCGACGAGGTCGGTCAGCGCGCGGAGATCATCGTCGCGCCCGACGATCGTGGTCGGCGCCCCGACGAGGTTGTGTCGGTCGGCTGGGAGGACCCGGAGCGGCGGGAACTCAGCCGGGAGGTCCGGCGCGGCGACTTGGAACAACTCGACGGGGTCGTCGAAGTCACGGACCCGATAGCGACCGAGCGTCGCGAGCGTCTGACGGCTCGCATCGCTCACCTGTTCGGCCGTCTCGGCGGAGACCACGATCTGGCCGCCGTGCCCGGCGTCCACCACTCGCGCCGCCTGGTGCACGGCGAGCGCGATGTAGTCATCCCCGTGCGGCGAGGCGAGGCCCGTGTGCACCCCCATCCGCACACGGATCACCGCGTCGGTCGGCCACGATTCGAAGGTGAGATCACGCTGCGCCTGCGCGCACGCTTCGATGGCGGCCGTCGCAACCGAGAACGCGACGAAGAACGAGTCTCCGTCGGTCTTCACCTCGCACCCATCCCACGCCGTCCACGCCGCGCGGAGGATCTCCTGATGACGCTGCAGCAGCGGGGGATACCGGTCACCGATCCGCCTGAGCAACTGCGTCGACGCCTCGATGTCCGTGAACACGAAGGTCACCAGTCCCGACGGGAACGTCCCGGCCGTCCGTACCACCCCATCAGTATCGTTCCCTGCGAGCCGCAAGCGTTCTGGATGGGCATTCCTTGCGGGTGCCGCAACGTTCAGCCACCCAGAACGGTCTGTGATCGACCGGAGCGGTTCGGCCGGGCAACGGTGCGGGCGGCGATGTCGAGATGGTGGTGCAGCGCGCCGGCGATGTCGGCGCTGTCGCGCTCGGCGCCGCTGATGTAGCTGGAGCGTCGGCGACGAAGGATGTTGAGGCCCACGACGTAACAGCCCGGAGCTCCGGTGATCACGCCGCCGTCGTGGACGATGCGGCCGCGCCGGTCGAGCACGGGAAGGTCGAGCCACGGGTAGTCCGGCTGGAATCCGGTTGCGAACAGCACGGTCGAGATGCCGGCTCGCCGCAGGTCCACCTCGAGCGGGGGTCGTAACACCTGGGTGGGCCGGAACCGTTCGGGCGGGTCGACGTCGGCGTCGGTGCGCTGCGCCCACGTATCGAGCCGGTCGAGCAGGCGGTTCATCTTGAGGTCGGCGAGTGCGCACGTGTTCGTCAGGGACCCGGAGAACTGCGCCACGCCGTTGGTGATGCGTCCCAGACGGCCGACGATCGTGATGCCCTCGCGGGCGAGGTAGTTGATGTCGATCGATCGACGATCCGCCGAGCCGACCAACTGGGGTGAGGGCAGACGTCGTGCCCGGACGAGGTCGTCGAGCTCGTCGTACCGCTCGTCGAGGGTGGCTGTGGCGTCGGTCCACCAGAAGATGTCGCGCCCCCGGTACGTGCGTGGCATACGGACGTGCTCACCGACAGCGAGCGTCACGGGCCGACCCGAGTGGTGGATCTCCTCTGCCAACTGGACGCCCGTGGCCGAGGCGCCCACCACGAGCACGCCGCCTTTGTCCAAGGCGGCCGGTGACCGGTACTCCATCGCGGTGCGAACGGCGATCGTCGGCGGTACGGACGCCGCCGCTGCCGGCAGCCGCGCCGAGTTGCAGGGTCCGCTGGCGATCACCAACGCCGCGCACTGCCAGCGTCCACGATCGGTCACGACGTCATAGCCGCACGATCCGGCGCGCACCCGAATGACGTTGGTCCGGGTGTGCACCGGAGCATCGATCGTCGCCGCATAGCCGCCGATGTGGGTCGCCAGATCGGCGGCCGTCATATAGCCGTCCGGCTGATCGCCTCCGTACGGCAGGCCGGGAAGGTTCGTGAGCCAGTTGGGCGTGAGCAGTCGCAGCGAGTCCCACCGCTCGGTGCGCCAGGAGTTCGCCACCTCACCACGCTCGATCACGACGTGGTCGATCGAGCGCTCGGTGAGGCGACGACTGATGGCGAGCCCGCTGTGGCCCGCGCCGATCACGACAGCGGTGGTGCGCACGTCCGGACCGGCAGGATCGATGGCGTCGCCGGTCAGGCGACTTCGACGACGACGTCGGTCGGATTGGTGACGATGTCGAATACCGCCGACCGCTTCTGCGACTGCGCCACAATCGCCTCGATGTCGGCACGCGACGCGTCGGCGTCGATGTCGAAGCGGACGCGAACGCCGTCGAATCCGTTGCGCACTTCGGGGTCGGCGCCGAGGATGCCCAGCACGTTCATGTGCCCCTCGATCGTCGCCGTGACCGATCGCAGCTGAACGTTGCGATGCTGGGCGACGGCCGCCACGCCGGCCGTCAGGCAGCCGGCCAGTCCGACGAGGACGTACTCGACCGGAGTGGCGCCGAGATCCTGTGATGCAAAGCACTCCGGGTGGTCGACCTCGAACCGGTACTTGGTGCGATGGTTCATCTCCTGGCCGAGGCCGGCGAATCCCTCGACGGTCGACGTGCTGTGGGTTCCGTGCACCCACGAGCATGTTGCCCGCCAGGTGAAGTCAGCCGCGGCGGGCTGCTCGGTGAGGGCGTTGCGGGCGCCGATCAGGGCTTCGGTGTTGACGCCGTTGTCGACGGGCTTGTGGGTGATGGTCATGGTTCTTCTCCTTGGTGGGTGTCTGGGTTTCGAGCAGTCGCGGGGTTCGGCGTCGAACCGTCCGTAGGCGAGCGTCGCAACAGGCGACCTCGACGTTGTCGGCCCCGGCGGTGGTGGCACGGACCTCGGTCGCCGACCCCATGCTCGGCGAGAGGTCCGTGGCCACCACCCGCCCGCCGGGGGAGACCGCGGCGGCGATGCGCAGGTCGCCGGTGGGGCCGTACTCCGAGTCGTCGTGGTCGCGGGCCATACCGGCGATGTTGCAGGCGAACGACCCCGACGGTCATTGGGTTGGTGCCCGATCGTTCGGTGCTCGGTGCCTCAGATGTGCATCTGAGGCACCTCAGGTCCGATCTGAGGTAGCCGTCCCGATGAGCTGATCCGGCCGATCGATGACGATTCGAATGCGATGATGGAAGCGATGAACAGGCGGCTCTCGAGCGACCGGATCGTCGGTCGTGACGGGGAGGTCAGGTCGGGGCGACTGGCCATCGACTCGTTGCTGGCGCGCGACCCGGCGCATCGTGTTCCGCTGCTGCTCGTGGCGGGCGAGGCCGGGATCGGCAAGAGCCGTCTCCTCGACGAACTGCTCCACAACGCTCGTGCGCGTGGGGTGCACGCGGTGTGCGGGCGATGCCTCGAGCACGGGGGTGAGATCCGGCCCTTGAGCGCGATCTCCGAGATCGTCGCCGAGCTCGTACCCGTCGCGGCCGAGCTCGGAGTCGCGATCCATCCGGAGTTGACACCGCTCGTCGACGTCAGCCGCGACGCGGAGCCCACAGCACTGTCCCGGTGGCCGGCGCGCCTCGACGGTCTGTTCCAGGCGCTGCTGCGCGACGTTTCGGCCCGGCAGCCGGTCGTCGTCGCCATCGAGGACCTGCACTGGGCCGATCAGACGACGCGGGCGCTGCTGATCTCGCTGCTCCGGGCACGGGGGCTCGACGACGTACTTGATGATCGGCACCTATCGCAGCGACGAGCTGCACCGACGGCACCCGTTGCTCCAGTTCCTGGCCGAGGTCGAACGCACCGTGCGGTGCGAGCGGATCGATCTCGCACCGCTGCCCGACAGCGTCATCAGCGAACTGGCCACGGCGATCCTCGGTGAGCAACCCAGCGAGCCGACCGGTCGGGATCTGTCACGGCGTTCCGGTGGCAACCCGTTCTACGTCGAGGAGATCCTGGCCGCCGGTCTCGCCGGCGACCGGCTCCCCGAGGGCGTCCGCTATGTGGTGCTCGCACGCAGCCAGGCCCTCGGAGCCGACGCCATCCGCTGCGTCCAGGCGGCGTCCACCCTTGCCGCACCGGTCGACCCGCTCGTCCTCCGAGCGACGACCGAGCTCGCCCCGGCGAACCACCAAGCGGGAATCGACGAGCTCTGCCGCGAACGCTTCCTCGTCGACGACCCCGAGGGCTTTCGTTTCCGTCACGACCTCGTCCGCGAGGTGTTCCTCGACGAGCTTCTCCCGGGCGAGCGCACAGCGCTGTTCGCCCGCGCCGCGGCGGCCTTGGAGCGTCACCAGCCGCGGCGACTGGGCGAGATCGCCCGCCTGCACTCCGCCGGCGCCCAGCTCGGGGAGGCGCTGCGGGCATCGATGTCGGCGGCATCCGCCGCTGAGGCGATCGGCGCGATGGCGGAGGCGAGCGAGAGCTACGCGCGCGCCCTCGACATCTGGCACCGCGTCGACCGACCGGCGGAGCTGGCGTCGTGTTCGCATCTCGAGCTGCTCCGTCGCGCCGCACGTGCCGCGGATCTGTCGTGTGACTTCGACAGCGCCGTCGAGCTCGGTCGCATCGCGGCCGACGCGGCGGCGAACGAAGATCCGATCGTCCAAGGCGCGACGCTGTTCGAGCTCGCCCAGTACACGTGGAACGCCAGCGCACCCGGCCTCGACGAAGTCATCGACCGTGCTTTGCAGGTGCTCCCTCCCGAGCCGCCGAGTGTCGAGCGTGCCCGGATGGAGATCCGCCGCGCCAACCGGCTCCGCCTGCGGGGCGAGAACGAGGAGGCCGCGGTCTTGCTCCAACGGGCGGCGGACACCGCCCGAGCACTCGGCGATCCGGGCGTCGAGGCCGACGCTCGGTCGACGCTCGGCTACGACCGCGCGGTGTTCGGGGACGAGACGGCGCTCGCCGAGATCTACGCGGCGCTGGCGCTCGCGACCGACGCCGACGCGGGCGAGGTCGCCACCAAGATCATGGTCAACCTTTCCAACACGCTCGTCTTCATGGGCCGATTCGAAGAGGCGGCTCAACTCGGCATCGATGGCGTGAGCACTGCCGAACGCTACGGGTTGCTGGCGTTGCACGGGATGCTGCTGCAGGGCAACGGATTGGAGGCGCTGGAGCCGTTGGGTCGGTGGGACGAGGCTCAGACGATCGTCGAGGACATCGTTCGTCGGAATGGCGGCGACAGCGTGCACCAATGGGCATCGGCGCTCGTCGGTTGGGGGCAGATCGAGATCCATCGGGGTGAGTACGACAGTGCGGCGCCGCTGTATCAGCGCGGGTTCGAGCTGCGCTCGTCCGGTTACTACGCGGGCGACCTCGGCCAGCTCGGCGGTGGCCTGATCGAGCTCGCCGCAGTGGGAGCGGTTCCACCCGTGACGCGCGACCTCGTCGACTCGTGGTTCGAGGTGCTCCCTGCCAGCGAAGCATTGTGGGCGGCGCGCCTGGCGGCAATCGCCGCCAAGCATCTCGTGCCGCCGCCGACCTCGGTCGACCACCGTTCCGTCGCCGACTCCGTCGAAGGCTGGATCGATCACGTCCGTCGACTGGCCGACGGCGATTTTCAACGTGTCCCTGTCGTGCTGGATGTGTGGCTCGAGCAGGCCCGCGCCGAGCTTGGTGCAGCACGCGGCGATCGCGCTCCCGAGACGTGGTCGCGCCAGGCGGCCGCGTGGGACGAGCTCGGATCCCCCTACTTCGCGGCGCAGGCCCGCTATCGCCAGGCCGATGCCGCGCTGACGGTCGGCGGCGGTCGCGCGGCCGAGGAGCGAGCTGTCGCGACAGAGTTGCTCGGCGTCGCATTGCGGACAGCCGAGCGACTTCGAGCCGAACCTCTCTGCCACGATGTGCTCGATCTCGCCACCCGGGCCCGCTTGCGGCTGGAGGATCGATCCCACGTCACGGCGCCCGAACCCTCCGATTCGCTGCCGTTCGGCCTCACGATTCGCGAGTTCGAGGTGCTGCGGCTGGTGATCGAAGGCCGGTCGAACGGCGAGATCGGCGCGCAGCTGTTCGTCAGCCGGAAGACGGCGAGCGTCCACGTCTCGAACATCCTCCGCAAGCTCGGCGCCACCAACCGGATCGAAGCGACGGCGATCAGCGCGCCGTCATCAGATCTGACCGCATTTCGACACGACGACGTGCGCACCGCCCCCGCCACCTTCAATGTAGTTCAGGGGTGGGGGCTTGCTGCAAGGACCCCAAGTGTGCTGTGAATGCTCGCCGTGGGCTGACGGGCCGGCGCGACATTGGAGGCAACGAGATGGGAACGAAGGCGACCCTCGACACCTTCCAGCCCGACCGTTACGTGCTGGGTTTCCATGAGATCGATCAGACGCAGGTCGCCGTCGTCGGTGGCAAGGGTGCGA
This sequence comes from Ilumatobacteraceae bacterium, assembly GCA_963722415.1. Classification (GTDB taxonomy): domain Bacteria; phylum Actinomycetota; class Acidimicrobiia; order Acidimicrobiales; family Ilumatobacteraceae; genus JALOLG01. The sequence goes on along the minus strand of CAVRNI010000041.1, from coordinate 47,005 downwards.
ACCTGGGGGAGCTGTCGCGGATCGAAGGCATCCGCGTGCCAGACGGCTTCTGCGTGACGACGGACGCGTTCCGGACGATCGTGGCGCACGCGCCGTCGATCGACGATCAGCTCGATCGCCTGTCGCGCGTGGACGCAGGAGATCGGGAGTCGATCCGCACGCTCAGCGCGGAGATCCGCCGGATCCTCGAAGGGACCGCCATCCCTGACGATCTGGCGGCGGCGATCACCCGTGCGGTCGCCCGGCTCGGCGAGCAAGGCGCCTACGCCGTCCGATCCAGCGCGACGGCAGAAGACTCTGCCGACGGCCTCCTTCGCGGGCCAGCAGGACACGTACCTGAACATCGTGGGGGCGGCGGCGGTCCTCGAGCACGTCAGCCGGTGTTGGGCCTCGCTGTTCACCGAGCGGGCGGTGACCTATCGCCTCCGGAATGGGGTCGACAACAGGACCGTCCACATGGCCGTGGTCGTGCAGCAGATGGTCTTCCCGGAGGCTGCGGGCGTCCTGTTCACGGCAGACCCTGTCACGTCGAACCGGAAGGTCGTCTCCGTGGAGGCGACGTTCGGCCTCGGCGAGGCCCTGGTCTCCGGTCTGGTGAACGCCGACGTCTACAAGGTGCGCGACGGTGAGATCGTCACCAAGGCAGTCGCCACCAAACAACGGGCCACCTACGCCTCGCCGGCGGGCGGGACGGAGGAGCAGGCGATCGAGCCGGCGCGCCAGGAGCAGCCAGCGCTGACGGATGCGCAGGTCGTGCGACTCGCGCAGCTGGGCCGGCGGATCGAAGCGCACTTCGGCTTCCCCCAGGACATCGAATGGTGCCTGGTCGACGACGGCTTCCAGATCGTCCAGAGCCGGCCGATCACGACGCTGTTCCCCATTCCCGAGACCGATGACCGGGAGAACCACGTCTACATCTCCGTCGGTCATCAGCAGATGATGACCGACCCCATGAAGCCGCTGGGGCTCTCGTTCTGGCAGCTCACGACCCCGCGGCCGATGGCAGAGGCCGGCGGGCGTCTCTTCGTCGACGTCACCATGGCCCTGGCCTCGCCATCGGGCCGGGACGGTCTCCTGGAGATGGTCGGTAAGTCCGATCCGCTCATCGGGGATGCGCTGCAGACCGTCCTCGACCGCGGCGACTTCATCCCGTCGGTCGCGGACGACGCGCCCGGCGGGCCGCCGCCCGTCGGCGCGCCCGCGCCGATCGAGACCGATCCGGCCATCGTCACCGAGTTGATCGGGCACAACCAGGCGTCGATCGCCGCTCTCCGACGCGACATCCGGACAAAGTCCGGATCGGCGCTGTTCGACTTCATCCTGGCGGACATCCAGGAGCTGAGGCGGATCTTGTTCGATCCGGAGAGCCATCAGGTGTTCATGTCGGCGATCGAGGCCACGTGGTGGCTCATGGAGCGGCTGCAGGCATGGCTCGGTGAGAAGAGCGCAGCCGACACGCTGTCGCAGTCCGTTCCCCACAACGTCACGTCGGAGATGGGGCTGGCGCTCCTGGATGTCGCCGACGTGATCCGCCCGCATCCGGAAGTGGTGGCGTTTCTGCAAGACGTCGACGATGAGGGCTTCCTCGACGAGCTCCCCAAGTTCGAGGGCGGGGGAGAAGCGCGCGAGGCCATCCAAGCCTTCCTCGACAAGTACGGCATGCGCTGCGTCGGCGAGATCGATATCACGAGGCCGCGATGGAGCGAACGACCAACCACGCTCGTGCCCGTGATCCTCGGCAACATCTCGAGCTTCGAGCCGGGCGCGGGCGCGCGGCGATTCGAGCAAGGGCGGCAGGAGGCCTGGGCCAAGGAACAGGAAGTGTTGGAACGATTGCGAGCCTTGCCGGATGGGGAGCACAAGGCCGAGGAGACCAAACGCAAGATCGACCTCGTCCGCACCTTCATGGGGTACCGGGAGTATCCGAAGTACAGCATGGTCAGCCGCTACTTCGTGTACAAACAGGCCTTGCTCGAAGAGGCCGAACGCCTCGTGCGGGCCCAGGTGCTCCGGGAGAAGGAGGACGTCTTCTACCTCACGTTCCAGGAGTTCCACGACGTCGTGCGCACGAACCGGGTGGATGACCAGCTCATCGGCCAGCGCAAGGACGCGTTCAGGTCATATCAGGCGCTGACGCCGCCCCGCGTGCTCACGTCGGACGGTGAGGCCGTCGCCGGGGCGTATCGACGCGATGACGTGCCGCCCGGTGCCCTGGTCGGTCTGCCAGTGTCCGCTGGAATCGTCGAGGGACGGGCTCGTGTCATCCTCGACATGGCGCAGGCCGACCTCGAAGCGGGTGACATCCTGGTCACGGCTGTCCACGGACCCCAGCTGGTCGCCCGTGTTCGTCGCGATCGACGGCCTGGTGACCGAGGTCGGCGGCCTGATGACCCACGGCGCAGTGATCGCTCGGGAGTACGGCTTGCCGGCCGTCGTGGGCGTCGAGCACGTCACGCGGCTGATCCAGGATGGGCAGCGGATCCGTGTCAATGGAACGGACGGGTACATCGAGATCCTCACCGTGACGTGAGGAGCTGGTTGATGCGTGCGGCCTGACGGGACTGGTGGGCGCGTTCCTGCAGACTCGGGGCGTCGCGAGCGGCCTCGGTGTACAGGCGCGCCGCGGTGCGGAGATCGCCGTTGCGCTCGTGGAGGTGGGCGGCGACGGCGCTGCGACGCGGGACGTCGTCGGCAACCTCGGCCAACGCCGCGAGCCCGGCCGGGGCCCCGTCGGCCTCGCCGACCGCGACGGCCCGGTTGAGCCGGACGACCGGCGTATCGGTGAGCCGCAGCAGCTCGTCGTACCAGCCGACGATCTGAACCCAATCAGTCTCCTCCACACGCTGTGCATCCGCGTGGAGCGCGGCGATCGCGGCTTGGGCCTGATATGGGCCGAGCTGGTCTCGCGCCAGCGCCGATTGCAGCCTCGCGACCCCCTCGGAGATCAGCGCCACGTCCCACTGGCTGCGATCCTGCTCGGCCAACGTCACCAAGCTTCCGTCGGGCCGTGTCCGAGCAGAGCGGCGAGCATGGTGCAGGAGCATCAGGGCGAGCAGGCCGGCGAGCTCCGGGTCGTCGGTCATCGTGGCGAGCTGCCGCGTGAGGCGGATCGCCTCGGCGGCGAGGTCGACGTCACCCGAGTAGCCCTCGTTGAAGACCAGGTAGAGCACGTGCATCACCGTCGCCAGGTCTCCTGGCTGGTCGAGGTCGAGGTCGCTCACGGCTCGCTTGGCCCGGCTGATGCGCTGAGCCATCGTCGCCTCGGGCACGAGGTAGGCCTGGGCGATCTGAGCGGTCGTCAACCCGCCCACGGCACGCAGCGTCAGCGCCACCGCCGACGCCGGGGTGAGTGCCGGGTGCGCGCAGAGGAAGTACAGCCGGAGTGTGTCGTCGATGCTCGACACCTCGCCGCCCGGCGGTTCCGCTTCGACGCGCAGCTCTCGGCCGCGTCGGGCCGACTCAGAGCGGGTGCGGTCGATGAAGGTGCGCCACGCCGCCGTGATCAGCCATCCCTTGGGATCACGGGGCGGGTCGTTCGGCCACGCCGTGAGAGCTTTGAGGATCGTGTCCTGGACGGCGTCCTCGGCCGTCGCGAAATCGGCGCCGCGACGGACGAGGACGTTGAGCACCTCGGGTGCCAACGCACGCAGAAGCGGTGCATCGACGCCCGATGTCCCATTCACGTCGTCCAGCTCCACGTCGGTTCGGCTCACTCGGTGACGGTCGGTGCGGACTCGAGGAACGGTCGGACCTCGAGCCACTCGTGGATCGGCTTCCCACCGGCGCCCGGTGCCGACGAGAGCTCGCCGGCGAGCTCGATCGCCCGCGCCTTGCTCTCGACATCGATGACCATCCAGCCCGCGATCAGATCCTTCGTCTCGGCGAACGGGCCGTCGGTGACCGGCGGCTTGCCGGCGCCGTCGGAGCGGACCCACATCCCGTCCGGAGACAGGGCCTGACCGTCGACGAACTCGCCGGACCCCTCCAGTCGGTCGGCGAAGTCCCGCATGAACTGCACGTGGGCGTCGACCTCCTCCGGTGTCCACTGGTCCATCGGCACATCGTGGACGGCCTTCGGGGCGCCTCGGTAGTGCTTGAGAAGCAGGTACTTCGCCATCGTCGGTTCTCCTTGGTGATGGGCGGTCCATTGTGGCCGCGCTCACCCCTGGGACGGAGTCGACCGACCGATCTCGACATCTCTCGGCAGGGAATCCTCGAGATCCCGTCAGCTCAGCCAGCGACGCAGAACAGCCACCGCTCGCTGACTTGGCACGGCGGAGCTACGCGGCGTCGACCTTGGGCATGATCTCTTCCTTCAGCTGCTTGAGATCGTCGAGCGTCTTCGCCACCGGTACGTCCTGGAACGGCGGCCAGAGGAGTGGCATCGTGAGCCCGGCCTCCTTGTAGCGCTTGAGGATGTCGGTGATCTGGGCTGCGGTTCCCGCCAACAGATTGCTGCCCTTGCCCTGCGGCGTCTGATCGGTCTCCTCGTCGGTGATGACGAACCAGATCATGCTGCAGATCTCGAGATCGTCGATCGAGCGGGAGCTTCCGAGCTCCTCGAGCTCGCGCTGGATGGCGCTGCGCCATTGCGCGAGCTCGTCCGGCGTGTCCTGGATCCCGATCCAGCCCGACAGGCCGTACTTCGCGATGCGGTTCGCCGAGCGCTTCGGGTCCTTGAGCCCGCTGAAGAAGATCGGCGGGTGCGGCTCCTGTACAGGCTTCGCTCCGAACCCGCATCTCTCGAAGTCGGCGAACTCGCCGTGGTAGTCGAAGAGGTCGTTCGTCCAGATGCCCTGCATGATCTCGATCGTCTCGCGCACGTGCTTGTGCCGCTTGGGGAAGATGTGCGAGGCGCTCGCGGCCGCGAACTCCTCGGGCATCCAGCCGGACCCGACGCCCACGTTGACCCTGCCGTTCGAGAGGTGGTCGACGGTCGCGATCTCCGCCGCGAGGACGCCGGGCGCGCGGTATGGCGTGTCGGTGATGCTCATGCCGATCCGCACCTTCGTCGTCTTCGCGGCGAGCCAGGGGATCAGCGGCCAGCCTTGGAGCCACTGACCGCGCGGAAGACACCGGCAATGCCTTCGGGAACTCGTTCATCATGCCGAACGAGTACTGGAGCTCCACGCGGTCGGACGCCTCCGGCACGACGATCCGGTCGAGCGTCCAGACGGAGTCGAAGTCGAGCTCCTCGGCGAGGCCGGTGAGATCTTCGAGCTCCTTGACGGTCACCTTGTCGCGGAAGTTCGGCAAGTACAACGCGAGCTTCATGAGAGGGCCTCCTCACCGTGCGTACATGGATGGCGACGGCCAACGCTGCGCGCGAGCGGCACGCTTCCGAGCCCCCTCGAGCAGCCGGCCTCGGCCGATGGTAGCTGGTCTCCTCACGGCGCTTCCCCGGTGTCCGCTTCGGCTCGGAGCCGGTCGCGCAGCTCCCGCTTGACGACCTTGCCGTAGTTGTTGGTCGGCAGGGCGTCGACGAACCGGTACTCCTTGGGCCGCTTGAACCGGGCGATGTGGTCGAGGCACGTCCGGTCGAGGTCCTCGACCGGCGGTGGCGCGGCGCCGTCGGCGGCGACAACGAAGGCCACCACCGCCTCGCCCCACTCCGCGTCGGGCCGGCCGACGACGGCAGCGGCCCGGACGCCGGAATGGCGGAGCAGCGCCTCTTCGACCTCCCGCGGGTAGATGTTCATCCCACCGCTGATGATCAGGTCCTTGGACCGGTCCCGCAGCGTCAGGTACCCGTCGGCGTCGAAGCTGCCGACGTCGCCGGTGTGCAGCCAGCCTCCCCGCAGCGCCTCGGCCGTGGCATCCGGTTGGTTCCAGTAGCCGGCCATGACCACGTCGCCCCGGACCACCACCTCGCCGACCTCGCCGGCGGGGAGCTCGCGGTCGTCGTCGACGACGCGGACCTCGACGTCGGTGCGGGCGACGCCGACGCTCTGCAGGCGGTCCCGCCACCGGGGATGACTCCGGTCGGCGTGGTCTGCTTTGGAGAGGGCGGTGATCGTCATCGGCGTCTCGCCCTGCCCGTAGATCTGGGCCAAGCGGGGGCCGAAGACGGCGAGGGCGTCCTCCAGGTCGGCCAGGTACATCGGCGCGCCGCCGTAGATGATCGTCTTGAGGTGCGAGAGGTCCCCGGCGGCGACAGCCCGATCGCCGGCCAGCCGCTTCACCATCGTGGGAGCGGCGAAGAACGACATTCCCGGCCAGTGCCGGAGGAGCGCGGCGATCTCGTCGCCGTCGACGCCACCGGACTGCGGCACGACACTGACCGCGCCCCGGGCCACGTGCGGGAGCCCGTAGAGCCCCGAACCGTGCGACAGCGGCGCGGCGTGGAGGATGGAGTCCTGCGGCACCACCGCGTCGATGTCGGCGAAGTAGCTGAGTGTCATCATCAGCAGGTTGCGGTGTGTGAGCGTGGCGCCCTTGGGCCGGCCGGTGGTGCCGCTCGTGTAGAACAGCCAGGCCGGGTCCTCCGGCTCCCGGCCGACGAGCGGCGCCGGCGACGACGCCGTGAGCCGGTCCCACCGCTCACCGGGCGCCACGACCGCCGCCTGCAGCGAAGCGACGGTGCCGACCAGCGACTCGACGTCGCCGGCATGGTCGGCGTCGGTCACGACGACGGCCGACTCGCTGTGTTCGAGGATGTAGGCGATCTCGTCGCGGTGGAGGCGGGCGTTGACGGGCACGGCCACGAGACCGGCGTGCCAGATGGCGAACAGCGCCTCGAGGTACTCGGGTCGGTTGCGCATCACGATGGCGACGCGGTCACCGGGCGACAGGCCGAGGTCGTGGCGCAGGCCAGCGGCCGCGCCCGCCGTCCGGGCGGCGAACGCACCCCAGTTGGCGTGGACGCGCTCGCCGTCGGCCAGCGCCGGATCGTCGGGCCGCCGGCGGCCGTGACGCTCCACCCAGACGGCCGGGTTCATCGCACCGTCCGGACGTCGAAGATGGAGGCGGAGATGGAGGTGAGATCAGGCAGCCGCGGTTGCCCCGACACGGGGGCCAGAGTAGCGACGTCCGGCCGGGCCGAACTCGCCCGGCGAGCGTGACCACCCCGACGACCCAACCGCTCGACGAACTACCATGCCGTCGCCGGAGATCACGTCTCCACCGCGCCGCGGGGCGTCATCACACCCGTCTCCCATGTCCATGGCCACCGCTCTCCTGCGATGAGGCTCGCCGAGGACGAGGCGCGGGCCCGGCTGGCGGCGCACGACCACGGGATCCTGTGCACGGTGCACGTCGAGCGGGGCGTCGACGCCGTGCCCGTCGCGTACGCGGTGGACGAGGACGGCTACGTGGGCGTGCCCGTCGACCTCGTGAAGCCGAAGGCGTCGTCGCGGCTGCAGCGGGAGCGGAACCTGGAGGCGGATCCGCGGGCCACGCTGCTGGTCGAGCACTGGGACCGCGGCGACTGGTCACGGCTGTGGTGGGTGCGGGCCCAACTGCAGCTGGCACGGCGACGCCGACGACGTTCGGGGGGCGGACCTGGCCGCCCGGCTGGCCGGGCGCTACCCGCAGTACCGGGACCAGCCATTCGCCCGCGTGCTTGTGCTGCGCATCGTCGGCATTACCGGCTGGGCCGGCGCCAGCTGACCCGGGCCCGTCAGCGCCGAGGACGCACGCCACACGGCAGCGATGCCGCAGCGGTGGAGTTCAGGCGATCGACGGCGTGACATCCCAGCGCGAGGATCGAGTCCAACGCGGCAGTGAGCTCGTCGTGCGCGAATGCGCCAGTCGACCGCCAGCCCACGATCCCGTCCGGCCTGATCAGCACCGCGCCCTCGCGCGTGATGCCGTAGGCATCGAGGAATCCGTCGGCGACGATCACGTGCGCTTCCACGCCGGGCGGCGCCCAGTCGTCGCCCGTCGCGCGGAGCAGTACGAACGAACGGCCGAACAGGTCGAGCGTCGAGCGGTCCGGACCGAGCGCAACGTGCGGCGCGCGCGTGCCGGGGCGCCCGCGTATCTCCGCCGGCGGCATATGCCGCGTGCCGTCGGTCGCGCCGCCGATCACGGCGTTCGAGTTCATCACGAGCCCGATCTCCATCGTCAGGTCGTCGATGAACGGCTGCGCGTCGTCGGTGCCGCGCTCCGGCACCACCCGGGTGGCGTAGCGCGTGTATGCCTGCTCGACGGTCAGCTCCGAGAGCGGGCGGCGCTCGGCGTCGTAGGTGTCGAGGAGCCCCGTCCCGGCCTCGCCGTGGATGACCGCGGCGAGCTTCCACGCGAGGTTGCGCGCGTCCAGGATCCCCATGTTGCCCCCGTAGCCGCCGTTGGGCGGCACGACGTGGGCGGCGTCGCCGGCCAGGAACACGCGCCCGTCGCGCATGCGTGTGGCGCAGTTCGCCTCGGCCCTCCAGTGGACGATCTGCAGGACTTCGGCAGCGATGTCCGGCGCTCCGATCGCCGTCTGCAGCATCGCCGCCGCGCGCTCCTCGGTGATGCCTTCGCCCACATTGACGGCCTCGTCGGTGGTCACGTCCGCCCCCACCGAGTTGATCACGAGAAAGCCCGCCTTCCCCGCGCGGTCGAGCCGGAAGAAGCCGCGCAGCTCCGGGTTGTGGACGTAGATCACGCTCTCGTGGCGGTCCTCCAAGAGCGGCGTGCAGTCGGCGCGGAAGTAGATCGTGATGCTGTGCGACAGGATCCCGTGGCCTTCCATGCCGATGCCGAGCCGCGTCCGCATCGGACTGCGGTTGCCGTCGGCGGCGATCACGTAGCGAGCGCGGACTGTGTACTCCTCGTCGGACTCGAGGTCGTGCAGCGTCACCGTCGCACCATCGTCATCCTGCTCGAGGGCCGTCGCCTCGACGCGATTGCGTACGGTCGCGCCGAGCGCCACCGCTTTCTCACGCAGGATCGGCTCGAGCACGTCCTGATCGATGAACACGCGCACCGTCGGGCTGAATCCTTCGACGCCCTCGTTGAGCTCCTTCACGAACGTGGCGAGCTGCTTGCCGGCCAGCGACTCGACGGCGATGATCCCGCCGATCGGGTGGTAGGTCTTGGCCGACGCCTCACGCACCGTCCGCTCGAGCCCGACCTGACGCAGCATCTCCGTCGTGCCGAGCTGGAAGTGTCCCGCGCGCGCGTGAATCGCAGTGCCGGGATGGCGCTCGACCACGAGCGAGGGGACGCCCAGATCGCCGAGCAGGAGGGCGCTCGTCAGCCCGACCAGGCTCCCGCCGACGATCAGCACCGGTGTCTCATCCTGCGCCACGTTCGACCCCTCTCCGTGCAGTGCGGCGACGCTATGCGCGCCTACCGGTATGTGACCAACCGAGTCACGTGATGGGCGGCGATCTCTCGTCGTTCATCAACCACTGAACCATTTCAGCTCGTGGTCAGCTCCCACCTATCGCCAAACAGAAGCCCACGACGGTGGCCAACCCGGCCAACTCACCGCCGCGTTCGTACGCGAACGGCATCAGCGAGTTCGTCATCATGGCCAGCAGCCCACCGGCGGCGAGGGCGGCCATGCGGGCACCGGTGATGTCGCCACTCGCGTTTGCACCCGCGTACCCCAGGGCGGCGGCCACGCCACACGCGAGAACGACGAGGAGCCAGAGACGTCCGAGCCGGCGGGCACCCCATCCGGCTGCGGCGAGGTCGGCGGAGGGGGCGATCGCCTGGGGGATGTTGGAGATCAGCACGGCGGCGAGGAAGCTGGCGCTGACCGGCAGTCCAGTCGCCAGTTGGATGCCGAAGATGATCGACTCGGGGACGCCGTCGACGACGGAGCCGACGACGATGCCCATCGCCCCGCCCGTCCCCTCACTGCCGAAGCGCCGCTCGACGATGCGGTCGCCGACGAGGAACACGGCGACCCCGACGAGCATCCACAGGCCCAGCTCCCACTCATCGAGGCCCTCGGCTTCGGCGATGAGGTCGAAGGAGACGGCAGCCAGCAGCGCTCCGGCACCGAACCCGGCCATGATGCCGACAACGCGCCGCGGCACCGTGACCCAAAAGACCAGGAGTCCGGCCAGCAGCAGCGACGACTGGGCGATCGCTCCGAGCCCGAACGCCTTGAGCACGGACACAGCATGGCAGGGTCGTCAGGATCGGCGAACCGGACGAGCTGGGCGACGCCGCGAACCGCAGGGGCGTAACGGCACTTAGCGTGGGTCGATGGTTCAGCCCGACCTGGGATTGCTGACGTGGGTGACGAATTGTGTCCACCGCGGGGCATCGGTGGTGTCGGTCACCGGACTGCGGCGCGGTGAATCGCCGTGGCTGGTGCGGTTCTCGGGCTCGGACATCGACGAGGTCGTTGTTCGTGTCGGTAGCGAGTCGAGCGTTGCGCTGTTGGCGACCGAGGCGGCAGCCCTGAAGGCGATCGCAGTCTCGGAGATCCCCGGCCCGCGGCTGCTCGGCGTCGCGATGGGCGGGCCGGCCACGCCCGGTGTGTTCGCCCTCGTGATGACGCGCGTCCCTGGCACGAGTCGATCGACGACGGAACCGTCGACGGCTCGACTGCGAGCACTCGGCGAGGCGGTCGCCCTGGTGCACGCCGCGCCGATCCCGACATCGCGTCACCTTCCCGTCCGACAGCGCCCGGTCGAACCCGTCGACTTCGACGCCGCGCGCCGGTGCGAGCCGACCAGGGCGCTGCTCTGCGAAGCCGAGGACGTACTGCGGCGCAGCCCGATGCCTGACCACCGCCCGGTGTTCGTCCACGGCGACTTCTGGTACGGCAACACCATGTGGGACGACGATCGACTGACGGGCATCATCGACTGGGAGTGTGCGGGAATTGGCCATCCGGGCATCGACCTCGGCATGCAACGCTGCGACGCCGCGCTGGTGGTGGGACTGTCCGGCGCGGACGCCGTTCTCGCCGGCTACGAATCGGCCATCGGGCGACCCGCCGCCGACGTCGCCTACTGGGACGTCGCCGCCGCCTTGACCACGCCACCGACGATGGGCTCGTTCGTGCAGATCTACGCCGGGCAGGGACGCACCGACTTGGACCCGACGACCCTGCTCACGCGACGAGACGCCTTCCTCGCCGCCGCGCTCGACGTCATCAGATGACGGGCCGCACGCTCCGTCCCCCGGAGGCCGACGTGGCTTCCTCAGCGGGCGGTAGCGGAGGTGTACGACGCCGTTGCCGATCGGCGCTCGTCGAGAGCTCGAGGTCGCGCGTTCGGTCAGCAGCATGTCGGCCATTGCCGCTCGTGGGGGCTCATGTCCAGCCTGCCACTCGACCGCGTCCTCGATCCACTTGGGCAGATCCGATTGTTCCAGCTCGTCCAGCGTTTTGACCTTGATGTAGCGGGATCGGTCGGTGTTTCCGAGTGGCGGCGGAGCGTCGAAGTCGGCGCCTCCGAAGAACACGACGTTCACGGACACGTCGTACGCGACCATCTCGATGATCCATCCGTGGTCCGGCAAGCCGTAGTACGCCTTCTTCCACTTGACGGCGTACTGAGTCCCGGACAGCGTCTCACGGATCATTTCGTCCAGTCGCTTGACGATGGGTTGCAGGTCGGGCATCACGCGCCGCATCCAATCGTCGATCTCGGCATGGCTATCCGACGGCACGGGTGGCTTTCGGGTCGACGCTCCCTTGCGTGCCTTGTCCATCGCGTGATTCCCTCCGCGTCGTCACGTCCGAATGCAGGCCACGCTAGTGGGGCCGGACAGACCTCTCGTCGGCGCGGATCGCTGTCGTCCGGGCGTCCCCCACTAGCGTCCGGGTCGTGGCCGAGCCGCCGTTCGTCCCAACCGACTTCGAGCCGCCGACGACCCTCGAGAACGACCACTTCCGGCTGGAGCCGCTCGGCCCGCAGCACAACGAGGCGGATCACGCGGCGTGGACATCGAGCATCGCCCACGTCCGCTCGACACCGGGGTTTCCCGACGGCAACTGGCCGCCGCCGGAGGGCATGTCACTCGACCGGAACCTCGACGACCTCCGCCGCCACGCCGCGGACTTCGTCGCTCGCACCGGGTTCACGTTCACCGTCCTCGACCCGGTCACGGGCGACGTGATCGGGTGCGTCTACCTCTACCCCTCGCAGTCGCCAGACGCCGACGTGACCGCCCAGTCGTGGGTGCGCTCCAGTCACGCCGAGCTCGACGTCCCCCTCGCCGACGCCGTCGCCGCCTGGCTGGCCGCCGAGTGGCCGTGGGAGCGCGTGCACCGCCCCGGCCGCTGAGCACCGCGGAATCGGCGAGCATGCCGACGATCCGCCGACCGATACCAACGACGGGATGACCGTCGGCGACGGATGGGCCGTCTGTCTCACCGCGGACACGGCCTCGCTCACGTTGTTGATGTCACTGGCGTCGGGGGCGGGGTGGCCGCGGCGAAGAGTTCCGCAAGCTCTCGCCGGCTCCGGACTCCGACCTTCGCGTAGATGCGTAGCAAGTGACCTTCGACAGTGCGCACGCCGACGGTGAGCTGTTCGGCGATATGTCGGTTCGACAAGCCGCCGCCCGCCATCAACGCGATCTCGTGTTCGCGCGGCGTGAGCAGCGTGGTGCTCGCGACCGTACCGAGGCGCGGACTCCAACAGCCCTCACATCTGCCACCGAGTTCAAGGGCCAACGCGTTGGCGCGGCGAGCAGCTGTCGATTGCCCCGCGCTCCTGGCGGCAGCCACCGCGTCGGCCGCGCATTCCGCGGCGTACAGGGTCATGCCAGCATCCGCCAGTTGCGCGGCAACTGTGACCAGCGCGGAGGCATCAGCGGATTGCCAGCCTCGTACGTGCGCCGCGAACAAGACACCAAATGATCCGTCCACGTGGTCGGCCAGCGCGAGAAGATCAGCCTCCGCATCGGGGTCGCGCAGCCGGAACCGCTCGTAGTTCCCGAGCAGCGCAGCGGCAAGGAGCTCGTGGGCGGCCGCTTGGCCCGCTGCATCCCGCAATACGGCGCGGGCGCCCAGGAGGTCACCGCCCGTCGCCATTCGGGCGGCCTCGGAGCGAAGTGAGTCGAGGGCGAGGAATCGATGCGAGATTTCGTTCGTCGGACCGAGAACGGGACGCACCGGCTGCGACGGCAGACCGATGAGTGCCGCCGCCTCCGCACGCAGCGCGTCGCACCACGCCGAACGCCAGGGCGACATGCCCAAGGCGAGTCCGTCGCGTCCGCGCTCGAGGCGGCCCAGCGCCGTCCGCGGCCTGCCTTGCCACAGCGCCACTCGCCCGTGAAGAGTGGCGACGAAGCCGGCGCTCTCCGGATCCTGCACGAGTTCCCCGGCGGCGAGCAACAGGTCGTCAGCGCGACGCAGATCCCCGCCGAGCAAGTCGGCGATGATCAAGTTGGTCAGGGCGGTACCCGTCGAGATGAGCTCCAATCCGGGACGCTCGGGTTCGGCCATCAACGCCTCGGCGATCGAGCGGGCGCGGCGTGTCTCACCGAGGAAGGCCAGCCCGTTGGCGGCGACCGACTGCACCCATCGCCGCTCTGCAGGCGCGAGCAGTCCGCCGGAAACGAGCTGGTCGGCGAGCTTCACGCCCTCACGAGTGCGGCCGGAGTTGACCAGAATGCTGACACGTTGCGCCGCGATCACCGCCCTGCTCGCGTCGTCGCGAACTGCTGCTTCGGCGACCAACAAGTGGTCGATGGCACCTTCGACCTCCTGGCCGAGCCAGAATGCCGACCGGGCACGCGCCGCGGCGACGGTCGCGACATCATGGTCCGTGTCCGCCGCCGCTCGGGCCATGTCGAACGCTGCCATCGCGCCGTCGAGCTGGCGCTCGACGGTCCGTGCTTCGCCGAGAACGGTCCAAGCCGTGGTCGTTCCCAGCGCGCTGACCGCTCGCTCGGCGAGCGCGCGAGGATGCCCGATCGCGGAGCGAGAGTGCACGTCGCGCGGCCAGCAGCCACTGCTGCGGTTCGAGGTCACCGCCGTCGAGTCGCCAGAGCGCGATCGCCAAGAGGTCGCCGCGGCGTCGCGCACCTGCTGCCAGTACCGCGTCTGCGAGCCGCAACCGGTGGCGGCGCGCCGCGAAGGACCCGAGCCGAGGTCGACTCGCCTCGCCGTACAGCGGGTGGGCAAAGGCCAGGAACGAGCGACGCCCATCACGGCGAACTTCGAGCAAGCGCTCGTGTTCCAGACGCTCGACTGCGGCGTCCGGCGCGAGCGCGAGCAGGACTCCGAGGGAGACAGGCTCGCCGACGGCGACGATCTCGAGGGCGCGGTTCTCGTCCTCGTCATCACGCTGCAATCGGGCGTGGACCAGATCGAGCAGCTGCGTGCCGGGTCTCCATTCGCGTCGCACGGTCCAGCCCACGGGCTCGCGGCGGAGCGCACCGGACCGACGAGCGTCCTCGACCAACTCGCGGAGGAACAGCGCCCCGCCAGAACTCCGTTCGTAGAACGAATGGGCGGTGCTCGGGTCCACCGCCCCACCCAGGACGTCAGCGAGCACGGCCGCGACATCGCCAGGGCCGAGCGGTTGGAGCTCGAGAACGGTTGTCCGTTCGTCCCGGCAGAGCGCCGTGAGCATTGGCGTCCGCACCTGTCGACGAGCAGCACAGACGACGGCAACGGAGCGAGACAGGCACAATTGATGCACGATCGCGGCCGATTCCGCGTCGAGAAGATGCACGTCGTCGACGAAGACGATCGCAGTCGAGTCACCGTCACGGCGCAGCAGCGCACCACGGGCGTACGCGGCGAGCGCGGCGGGCTCGGCGCCGACGGTCTCAGCCGGAAGGAACTCCGTGACCGCGCCGAGCGCGACGTGCTGCACGAGTGGACTGCCGATGATCCACCGCACCGGATGCCCCGCCCGTTCAGCGCTCGAGGCGACCTCGCGCAGCAACCGGGTCTTGCCAACACCGGCCTGGCCGAGGACGACGACCGAACCCGCCCCGCCTGGCCCGATCGCGCCGCGGATGACTTCCAGCTCCTCGTCGCGCCCCCGGAACGGCCACGCCCCGACGCCCGTGCTGGCCGCCCGCCGCTCGTGCACCCGCCGAGTGTAGGCAACGGGGGCCCAGAACGCGTAGTCCACTACGCGTGCGCGTCGGGTACGGCGGGCGCACGATCGCCACCGTGGCCAAGGACTCCGCCGATCGAGGTCTCGCGCCGATCTATGGGCGGGCGATCGAACTTCGCGACGCCGGGGCCTCGGACGCGGCGATCGCCGTCACCTTGGGTGTGACGTGCGAGGCGGTCCAGACCCTGATCGAGATCGCAACCCGAAAACACGCCAACCGAAGGCTCGCCGCGGAGCGGTCTGATCACGAAAGGCAGAGGAAATGATCACGAAGTCGAACCTGGACCTCCGACGTGCTCTCGGCGCGATGACCGCCGGCGTGCTCGCGGGAGGCGTTCTGGCGCTCAGCCCGCTCGTGACGTCGCCGGTCCACGCCGCGTCGATCGTCGTCACCACCACCGATCAGGGACTCGGCATCCCTGGCTGTTCGCTCCAGGAGGCGATCCTGGCGGCGAACCACGACGCCAGCTCGTTCCTCGACCCCGCATTCAACCTCGTCATGATCGACAGCGGGTGCGCGGCAGGGAGCGGCGCAGACATCATCGAACTGATGCCTGGCGTCTACCGGATGGGGCAGGTGACGGACGTGCTCAACACCACCGACGCCGCCAACTACACGGGTCCGTCGGTGACGCCGATGATCACGTCGCCGATGATCATCGAAGGCCGCGGCGCGGTGCTGATCCGGACATCGACGGCGCCAATGCGCGCCTTCGTGGTCGGCCAGCTCGGCAACCTCGATCTACGCGAGGTGCACGTCAAGGGCTTCGCCGTCAGGGGCGGCAACGGTGCTCGCGGCGGTGGCGGCGGGATGGGCGCCGGGGGGGCGATCTTCGTCCACGGCGGCTCGCTGCTCGTGCAGTGGAGCACGTTCGAGGGGAACACGGCGACGGGTGGCAACGGCAGTACCGGCAGCCAGTTCGACGGTGCCGGCGGCGGAGGCGGTGGCGTGGGTGGCAATGGCGGGCGAGGCGGCGATCCTGGTGGTGGTGGCGGAGGTGGTGGCGGGTCGCGCGGCAACGGCGGGGACGCCGCGGACCACGGTGCTGGTGGTGGAGGCACCGTCGGCGACGGCGGCGCGGACGGTGGGTTCCGGTGTGGCGGCGCCGGGGGCGACGCCAATTCGCCCATCCCGTTCACTGGTGAGGACGGTCACGACGGTTGCGCCGGCGGCGGGGGCGGCGGCGGAGCCGCGCGCGATCCGTCGCCGGCCGGCGGTGTGCTGACCCAGTCGGGCACGGGCGGCACCGGCGGCTACGGCGGAGGAGGCGGCGGCGGGGGCTGGGACACAGGGGACGGCGGTCACGGCGGTTTCGGCGGTGGCGGCGGCGCGGGAGCGGCGTTCGCCGAACCGTTCCCCGGCGGCGGAGGCGGCGATGGCGGTTTCGGCGGTGGCGGTGGCTCCGGCCCGGGCGGGGACGTCTTCGGTGAGCCGGGCGATGGTGGAACGTTCGCCGGCAACGCCACCGACTTCGGCGGTGGTGGTGGCGCCGGGCTGGGTGGCGCGATCTTCGGCCACCAGGCCGACATCACGATCAGCAACAGCACGTTCACGCGCAACGCCGCCGTGCGCGGTGTCGGCGGTGGCGAGGGCGCCCAGAACGGCGCCGACGCCGGTGGAGCGATCTTCACCGTCGCCGGTTCGCTGACCGTGGTCAACTCGACCGTTGCCGGCAACGAGAGCACCGGCGACGGCGCCGGCATCACCGTCTACAACCCCACGACCGGCGAGGCGACGTCCTTTGTCCTGCGCAACACAATCGTCGCCGCCAACACGGGCCGCGACGAGTGCTTCGTCCTGGGTGGCGTGTCGATGAGCGGGTGGAACAATCTCGTGACGCCGCACCCGCTCGACGACACACGCACGTCGTGCCCGGGGATCACCCAGACCGGTGATCCGCTGCTCGCGCCTCTCACGCTCGCCTGGCCGGGACGCACACCCACGATGGCGCTCAACGCCGCGAGTCCGGCCATCGACGCCGGCGATCCGGTCCTGGCACCGCCGGACGACCAACGCGGCGTCGCCCGTCCGCAGTTCGCTGGTTTCGACATCGGGGCATACGAGTTCGGTGGCCCGTCCGACACGATCCCACCGGTGGCCGACCCGACGACAGCACCGGCGCCGAATGCGAACGGATGGACCAACAGCCCAGTCACGGTGACGTGGAACTGGGCCGACGAAGCGGGTGGCTCGGGAATCGATCCGGCCAACTGCATGACGTCATCATCCACGATCGGCGAGGGACTCGGGATCGTGCTGACCGCCGGATGCGCCGACGTTGCCGGCAACCTCGGCTCGGCCTCGGCGACGGTCAACGTGGATCTGACCGCGCCAACCGTCACCTGCTCGGCGACACCCGCGCTGGTGGTGGGCAGCTCAGTGGGCTCGGTCTCGGCAACGGTCACGGACGCGCTCTCCGGGCCTGTGGACGGGACCGTGACCAGCCCGATCGCGGCGGCCGATCTGGCCTCACCGGGGGTCAAGTCGGTCGACGTCTCCGGGGCAGACCGAGCCGGCAACATGACGACGGTCGCCTGTACGTACGTCGTGCAGTACGACTTCGGCGGGTTCCTCGAACCAATCCCGCAGACCAACTACCGGCGGGGGTCGACGATCCCCGTGAGGTTCCAACTCGGGACCGCCTCGGGTGCCCTGCTCTCCGATCAGGCCGCGGCCGCGCTGCTCGCTCCGGTGTGCCGGGTCCAGGTCACGCTCGACGGCGTCAGCAAGGGCTGCGTCCGCTACGACGCGGCGGCCAACAAGTTCCAGATCGACGTGAAGACGACCAAGTCGTTCATCCCAGGCGAGCACACCATCGCAGTGGTCATCACCGCCGGCGACGGTTCGGTCGTCAACACCGAAGCGATGAAGGTCATCGTGCGGTAACCGGCCGGCGGTCCGTCCGCCTGCCCTGCGTTGGGATGTGGTGGGCGCGGTCGGCGTGATTGTCGCCGGCACGCAACGACGGGTCGCGGCAGCGCGTTCCGCTCGGGGCGCAACTCGAGCGGCGGCCGTCGAGCCACGCACCGCCGAAAGCGCTCCGACATCCGTCGCGTCAGCAACGAGCCTCAAGCAGGCACTTGGGGGCAACGACCCGGCGACACCGGGCATCCTTGACTATATGTAGTCACTCTGTTAAATAACCAAACTGTGAAGTATCTGCAGGAGCGACGGCAACGATGACCGTGACGGCCCCCGATCGGTTCGACGTCGTCTTCGCCGCCTTGTCGGACCAGACGCGGCGCTCGATCGTGCGTCGGTTGGCCGACGGTGAGGCAACCGTCCTCGAGTTGGCCGAGCCGTTCCCGATCAGTCTCCCGGCCATCTCCCGTCATCTGAAGGTCCTCGAGCGGGCGGGTCTGATCAGTCGCGGCCGAGATGGACAACGGCGGCCGTGCCGGCTGCGGCCGGAGCCTCTGGTCGAGATCGCCGCATGGGCCGAGCACACACGAGCTGCGTGGGAGCAACGTCTCGACCGGCTCGATGCGCACCTCCGGCGCACATCTGACCGAACCGCATCCCCACCGACATTGGAGAAGCCATGAGCGAGCGCAGCGAGCGAATCATCGAAAACGGGCGAAGCGCTCACGGGTGCACCCAGAACAAAGCAAACACGACCACAACCGTAAGGGTGCACCAGTGAGCAGTACCCCGGCCATCACCGATCCGACGACGTGGGCTCTCGATCGTGAGATCGTCCTCGTTCGAGTTCTCGACGCCACACGCGAAGCGGTGTTCGCGGCGTGGACCGATGCGGATGCCTTCTGCCAATGGTTTGGTCCCGATGGGTTCACCTGCACTGTCCGAGAGATGGACGTGCGCCCGGGAGGTCGAGCGTGCTTCGACATGGTTTCCGGAGACGGCACCGTGTTCACGAATCGCTTCGACTACCTCGAAGTCGTTCCAGTCGAGAGGTTGGTGCTGGATCACGGGTCCGACGCCGACGATGACCCGGCACGCTTCCGAGTGACGATCGTCCTCGACGAACAAGCCGATGGAAAGACGGTGTTGACGCTGCGGCAGCTCCACCCAACCGTCGAGCAGCGAAATGCAAAACTCGGCTTCGGCGCGGTCGAGCTCGGTCTGCAGACGATGCAGAAGCTCGCTCACCATCTCGGGGTCGCCTGAATCCCGCGGCCGACGAATCCCGGCCGCGGGACGGGTCAACCTTTCTGACCGACCACCACCACCTGAAGGAGCCGCCATGTCGCGCGTCCGCATCCACAACTTCTCGATCTCGCTCGACGGGTTCGCCACCGGCGAGGGGCAGGCCCTCGACACGCCGTTCGGCCACGCCGGGCATCGGCTCCACGAGTGGATGCTCGCCACCCGGTTCGCCCACCGCGAAGTCCTCGGCGAGTCGGGCGGCACCGAGGGTGTCGATCACGTGATGGCCGACCGGCACGGACCCGGGATCGGTGCGGAGATCATGGGCGCGGGCAAGTTCGGCCCTCCGGGCTGGCAGGACGACCCGGAGTGGCGCGGGTGGTGGGGCGACAACCCGCCGTTCCACACGCCGACGTACGTCCTGACCCACCGTCCGCACCCGTCGCTGGAGATGGAGGGTGGTACGACGTTCCACTTCCTCGACGCCGCGCCAGCGGATGCGCTCGAGGTGGCGCGGGACGCAGCCGCCGGTCAGGACGTCCGCATCGGCGGGGGCCCGACCATGATGCGCGCGTTCATCGCCGCCGGTCTCGTCGACCACCTGCACGTCGTGCTGGTGCCGATCGTGCTCGGCCGCGGTGTCCGGCTGTGGGACGGACTGGAGGCGTTGGAGCAGCAGTACGACGTGGAGGCGGTCTCGACGCCCAGCGGCGTCACCCACCTCACGTTCACCCGATGACCTTCACGGTGGCACGTCGCGAGCGCCTCCCTGGACGCGCTCGACTCAACCTGAGGAGTTCGCCCCCTCGGTCTCGAGCCATGAATCGAAGGTGGTGGCGGCAAGAAGCGCGTCAGGGCCGGGAAGAAGAACGTCCCCGGCCATCTCGATGCCGAACGGACCACCCTGCCAGCTCGGGATGAGGGTAAGGGACTCGCCGCGCCGGGTGAGTGTGCGCCGTGCCATGTCCACCAGATCTTGTGGGCCGGGTCCGGCAAGGTCGATGGCACCGAATCGCGCCGGCGCGGCGACGCTCGTAACGACGACGTCGGCAACGTCAGAGACCGCGACGGGCTGCACGAGCAATGGGGGAATGACGGCGGTCTGCCCTTGTCGAGTCCAACCGACCACCATGGCGGCGAAATCATGGAACTGGGCAGCGCGAACAATGGTGTACGGGACCGGCCCGGTCTGGACGAGGTGTTCCTGGTGTCGCTTCCCGACGTAATGAGCGTTGCCGTGGACGCGGTCGACGCCAAGGATCGACAGAAGAACGTGGTGAGCGACGCCGGCTCGTTCTTCGGCTTCGAGGAGGTTCCCCGTCGCGTTGGCGAAGAACTCTCGTGCCGCGTCGTCGTCAGCAACCAACGTGTTCGTGACGTCGATGACGGCATCGACGTCGGCCAACGCTTGATCGATGCCCTGTCCAGCGACGAGGTCGACGCCAGACGAGCGAGACATCACGACGGTCTGGTGGTCCCGCTCGCTGCAGTGCTGACACGACTCGACGTCCTGTCCGTCCGGTTCCCCCCGCTACGGCGACGCGGATCCCGACGTCTCGGTTGGTGCTCATGCCGCGGTCCGATCAGCGACCGAGACGGTCACGACGGCGTCCTCGGCGGTGCTTCGTTCAGCGTCAGCGAGTTGTCGGTGCAGGTATCGGAGCTTGTCCGGGTTCATGATCCAGTGGATCTCCCGGATCTTGTCGCCGCGAACGTCGAGGGCGAGCAGTGCGAACTGGCGGCCGAACCAGAGGGTGGCCGCGGGCTGTCCGTTCACGTCCACTCGGCGCACGTCGCGAACGGGCAGGTGGCGCCGAAGCGTTCCGACGTACTGGACGATCTGTCCGGCGCCGAGGACGGGTCGCCGGGCGGCGTGTGCTCTGCCGCCCCCGTCGCTGTAGGACGCGACGTCAGCGGCCAGCACGTCTTGCACTTGGGCGAGGTCGCCGTTCTCGAGGGCGGTGAGGAACCGCTCCAGGGTCTGGTCGTGCACGGCGCGTGCGGAGCGCTCGACATCGCGGTCGAGGTGGCGACGGGCACGACGAAGGTGTTGGCGGGCGCCTGCCTCACTGATCCCGAGGATGTCGGCGACCTCGGCGTGGCTCATGTCGAAGGCTTCGTGCAGCACGAGCACCGCGCGCTCGGGAGGCGTGAGCGCCTCCATCATGCGCAACGTCGCCAGTGACACGGTGTCGCGTCGCTCGACAGTGTCCAATGGGCCCAGCCGTGAGGGGTCGGTCACCACGGGCTCGGGGAGCCATTCCCCGACGTACGTCTCGCGTGTGGCTCGTGCTGATCGAAGTTGGTCGATCGCCAGCCGGGTGACGACTGTCGTGAGGAACGCCAACGGCTCGCGAATCTGTTCCCGGTCGACGCCCATCCATCGGACCATGGCCTCGGCGACGACGTCCTCGGCGTCCCAGGCGCTGCCCAACATCCGGTAGGCGATCCCGAGCAGCCGCGGCCGGTACTCGTTGAAGTCTCGGGCGAGCGTGTCGGGGTTCATCTGGTCGGGCTGGTAGTTGCGGCCGGGATGACGCCGCCGAGCGACCCGGCGATGCAGCGACGGCTCGAGTCCAGACGGTTGTCCGGATGCTGTCAAGGTCGGTGTCGCGCTGGTCACGCTGACTCCCTTCTGTGGAGCGGTGCGTCGGTGCCACGGCGTTGACGGCTCAGCGCGACGAAACGTGACAGGTGAAGCGATGGGCTGCCGACGATGGAGGCTCTCACCGCCATGTCGTCACGCTTGCCCGGCCTGGGCATGATGGGCTCGCCACGCGGCGATGACGTACGGCCAGCCCTCCCACGCGCTCGGGAACCGCGGCTGCCAGTCGGTGATCTCCTTGAACCGCTGGTTCGAGACACGCAGAGAGCGCAACATCACAGAGAACGTCGGCGGCAGCTCGAGGGCCACTGACCGCACGGTGGGGGTCGGCACGCCGAGCGCATGGGCGAGGGCATCGACGTACTCGGCTCGGGATAGCGGCCGGTCATCGACGACGTTGTAGACGCCGCTCGGGGCCTTCAGCGCCGCCACAACGGCCGACGCTGCGTCGTCGGTCGTGACCGACGAGCGGTAGGCCGTTTCAGGACCGAGTTCCACAGGCAGGCCGGCAAGGGTGGATTCGATCGCTTGGACGGTGTGGCCGCTGTCGAAGCCGTAGAACTGTCCGAATCGCAAGGCGATCCCGGCCCCGCCGTGCTCGGCGAACCGGGCCGCCTCGGCCTCGGCGACCAGGGCCGCGCTCGTGACGCCGGCGGCAGCGATCGCAGCGGACTCGTCCAGCAACCGCTCGCCGCCATCGGCATACACGAAGGCGATCGATTCTTGCAGGTAGCGGCTCGCGCCTGCCGCGAGTGCGGCGTCCACCAGGTTGCGGGAGCCGTCGCGACGGATCCGATCGTTGTCCTCCCACGACTTCGGGTTGTTGGCGCGCTCTCCCAGCGGGATCGCCGTCGCCAGGTTGAACACCACCTCGTGCCCGGCGACCGCCGCGTGCACCGCGGCCCGGTCGAACAGGTCCAACGCGACCGGCCGAACGCCGAGCGCAGCAAGATCGGCGTGCTTCGAGGGATCACGCGCAACACCGGTCACGTCGAAGCCCGCCGCGACCAGCTCGGCGACCACTCGGCGACCCAACACCCCCGTCGCTCCCGAAACGAAGACCTTACGCATGAGTTCCTCCATCTACGACAACGTGGCTGACCCGATTGCGAGTTCCGAGGAGAACGGCCGAGTCACCGCATTGACGGACGAGGGCCGCGGAGCGTGACAGCCCGAGCGGGCGTGACGATCCCTGCTGTGAACGGGGTCACCGTCCGGACCCGTCACGCCGATCCGCCCCCAACCGTCACATCGTCATGGCCACCAACACCGTCATGCGCGGTGAGCCGAGCTGCGACATGCGAGGTTCAAGTCAACGAACACGATCGACCAGCTACGAGCCTTCGCCGGCCATTCACGAACCCGAAGGACAACATCATGAACCTCACGCTGTGGATCACCACCGGCCTGCTGACCGTCGTCGCCCTCATTGGCGGCATCAGCAAAACGTTCGTGTCCAAGGACAAGCTCGCTCACGTCCCGGGTGGGGGATGGACCAAGGACCACACTGCCGGCTTCGTCAAGACCCTCGGGGTCCTCGAACTGCTCGCCGTGGCAGGCCTCATCCTGCCCGCCGTCACCGACGTGGCACCCGTCCTGGTACCCATCACCGCCGCCTGCTGGATCCTGCTCATGGTCGGCGCGATGATCACGCACCTTCGCCGCGGCGAGCGCAAGTTCGTCACGCTCAACATCGTCTACCTCGCACTCGCAGCGTTCATCGCGTGGGGCCGGTTCGGCCCGCAATCCTTCAGCTGAACGGCTCCTCATGACGCTCATCGGCCACGAACCGCAGGGCGCGAGAGAGCGCCTGCTCAGGGCCGCGGCACCACCGACATCGCCAGGCACCGACCGGACTCTCGTCGTGTTCGCGACGGCGCTGGCCCTCTGGTCGGTTGCCTACCTGATCCCGCACTTGTATTGGGCTCTCGGCGGGACGATCGGGCTCTCGGCGGTGAAGCCATCGGCGAGTGCGCTGCCAGAGTGGCGAGCCATCAACTGGGCGGCAACGGGCGTACTCGCGCTGCCAGCACTCGTCGCCGTTGCGCTCGTGCGCGCCCGCCCTGGTGCGGTCAAGACCGGCCTTCTGCTCATCAGCCTGGCCGGTTCGGCGATCGCCGCCGCCCACGGCCTGTACGGCATCGTGTATCGGTCCCTCACCGTCGCCGGAGCCATCGACGTTGACGGCCAATCGTTCGACGCGTCACGACACGGCTGGGTCATCTGGGACCTTCTCGTGTTCGAGCCGTGGTTCCTGATCGAGGGCCTCCTCCTCGCCGGGCTCGGCGGGGCCGCGACGTCGCCTTCCTTCCGTCGGCGTTGGATCATCGCCTGCGCCGCCGGTATCGCCCTGGCCACCCTCACCGGACTCCTCGGCGTCAGGGTCTGAGCTCGACCCACCGCGTGCCTTGGCCTCCTGACGCGCCGATCAGGCTGCGGCTGCGTTGCGCTCGAGGTGTTCGCGGACGTGGGCGCTCACGTCGACGGCGTCGGCGCCGATGCCGTCGAGGAAGCTGGATTTGCGGCGCCTGAGGAGCGGAAGGCCGACGACGTACAGCCCTGGCACCGGCATGACTCCACCGTCGTGGATGATCTGTCCGCGGCGGTCGAGGACGGCACTGTCGAGCCAGGGGTAGGCGGCGCGGTAACCGGTCGCCCAGACGATGGTGCCGACGCCGGCCAGGTCAACATCGGTCGCCGGCGTTCCGAGCGTGGTGGGAGCCGGGCGTTCGGGTGCGGCGTCGTCGAGGCCGGCCTCGGCGGCGTAGGCGTCGATGCGGTCGAGCAACCGGTTCTGCTTGAGGTCGGCGTTGGCGGTGAGGTTGGCGAGCGAGCCCGAGCACTGCAGTCGACCGCTGGAGACGCCGACGACTCTGCCCACCACGGTGACGCCTGCTGCTCGGAGGGTGTTGAGGTCGCACGATCGTCGGTCGGCGGTGCCGGCGAGCTGCGGTGAGGGCACCCGGCGCGCCCGGGCGAGGTCATCGATCTCGTTCCATCGCTCGTCGGCCAGGCCGATCGCCTCCATCCACCAGTGGATGTCGCGGCCCCGGTAGGTACGCGGAAGCCGGACGTGCTCGCCCACGGCGAGGGCGACGTCACGGCCGCTACGGGTGAGCTCATCGGCGATCTGGACGCCCGAGGCCGATGCGCCCACCACGAGCATCCGGCCCGGACCGAGCTGCTCAGGATTCCGGTAGTCCGTCGGGCTCAACTGCTGGATGGTGGCGGGTAGCTGTGCCGCGACGGCGGGAACGCGGGGTTGGCTGTTGGCCCCCGTGGCGATCACTACCACCCGACACCGCCAGGGTCCGTGGTCGGTCTCGACCCGCCAGCCCTTCGTGGCCGGACCGATCCCGACCACCGTCGTTCCGGTCTTCACCGGGGCGTCGATGTCGTGCGCGTATCGCACGAGGCTGTCGGCGACCTCCGTGGCGGTCATGTATCCGTCCGGGTCGTCTCCCCGGTACGGAAGGCCAGGAAGCCGGTTCATCCAGTTCGGCGTCAGTGTTCGGAGGGAATCCCATCGCTCGTGCCGCCACGAAGAGGCCACCTCGGCCCGCTCCAGCAGCACGTGATCGATGGACTCGTCGCGCAGACATCGGCTCATGGCCAGGCCCGCCGGCCCGGCGCCGATGACGACGACCGCGGTGACGTCCACGACTTCGACTCGGACGCGAAGCGTGCGCCGCCTCTCAGGCGACGAGGACGACGACGTTCGTCGGGTTGGTGACGATGTCGTAGACGGCCGAACGCTTCTGCGACTGGGCGACGATGGCCTCGATGTCGGCTCGCGAGGCATCGGCCGCGATCTCGTACCTGACGGTGATCCCATCGAAGCCGTTGCGCACCTCGGGGTCGATCCCGAGGATGCCCTGGATGTCCATGTCACCCTCGAGGGTGGCCGTGACCGAGTGCAGCTTCACGCTCCGATTGGTCGCAACGGCAGCGACGCCGGCGGTCAGGCAGCCGGCGAGACCGGCGAGGACCATCTCGACGGGAGTCATCCCGTGGTCCTCGGACGCGAAGATCTCGGGATGGTCGGTGTCGACGGCGAACGAGGTGCGGTGCGACTGCTCGGCGCCCAGGCCCGAGAAGTCCTCGATGGTCGTTCGCGCGTGGGTGCCGTAGACCCACTCGCAGCGGGCCCGCCACTGGAACTGGGCGGCTTCGGGGGCGGCGGTGAGGGCCTCGCGCGCGGCGAGGAGTGCCTCCACGTTCACGCCGTTCTCGACGCTGGGTGCTTCGGTGTTGGTCATGTGGTGCTCCTTTGGTTGGGTCCCGAAGGGCGGGACAGGGTCAGTGCGCCAGTGCGGTGCTGGGCCCGAGGATGACGGGAAGCGAGGCGAGGCCGCGAAGGACGAGTCCGTCGCCGTGCGTCCACGCCAGGTCTGCTCGGGGAACGGCCAGCCGCAGTTGGGCGAAGCGGCCGAGCAGCGTGCGAAACGCGACGCGTGCCTCCAACCGGGCCAGCGGTGCGCCGAGGCAGAAGTGGATGCCGTGCCCGAAGCTGAGATGGGGTCGTCTCGACCGGCGGAGATCGAGGCGATCCGCATCGGGGAACGCGCTGGGATCACGGTTCGCTGCTGCGACGCACACGAGCACCTGACGCCGAGCCGGGATCTCGAACCCATCGACGGTGACCGGCTCCGACGTCATCCGAAACGTCGCGTGGGGAACGGGTGCGGTGAAGCGCATCAGCTCCTCGACGGCTTCAGGGACCCTGCGCAGGTCGGCTTGGAGCAGGCGAAGTTGATCCGGGTGGTCGAGCAGGTCAACGACGCCGTTGCCGATCAGGCTCGTGGTCGTGTCCTGGCCGGCGACGATCAGCTGGAAGAGACTGGAGAGCAACTCCTGTTGTGACAGCCGGTCGCCGTCGTCGCTTGCCGAAAGCAAGACGCTCACCAGATCGTCGCCAGGGGCGCGACGTTTGGCGTCGACGAGATCCTCCAAGTACCCGACGATGCCGTCCGACGCAGCAACCGCCTCAGGGGGCGGCTCCCCGGCCCACGGCGCCAGGAGCGTCCGGAACCATTCATGCAACATGCTCCGATCCACCGCAGGGACGCCGAGCAGTTCGCTGATCACACTGAACGGCAGCGGGTGGGCGAAGCCGGCCACCAGGTCGATGACGGCGTCGGGTCCCTCCGCCTCGAGCCGAGACAGCAGTTCGTCGGCGGTGCGCTGGATCGACGGTTCCAGTGCAGCCATTCGCGACGGCATGAACGCCGGTGCGACCAGCTTCCGCAGGCGTGTGTGATCAGGCGGGTCGACGTTCAGCATGTGTCGCGAGAACGCAGGACCGGGAAGGCCCTCCGCGACGACGTCGCGATCGCCGGCGAGCGCGGCGATCATGTCCTTCGACAGCCGAGCGTCGCCGAGCGCTTGGCGCGCCGCATCGTGGCCGACGACGAGCCAGGCCTCGTGCCCATCGGCCAGCCGCACCTGATGCGCAGGGCCCTCGGCCTGCATGTCGGCGAACAGCGGGAACGGATCGTCTCGGACAGCGGGCTCCCAGCCTCCCCAGGCGATCGACGCGTCAGCCACGGGCGCGCTCCCGCCAGAAGCCCGAGCAGAGCAAGGAGAGCCGGGAGATCTGGCCGTCAGCGTCGACGTCGGCGTAGACGTGCTGCTCGACGAGCAGCGAGCGATCCGCGATCCTTGCGGTGCGCACACGCAGGCGCCAGGAGAGGTGCAGCCGAGGTCCCACCTCACAGATCTCGGCGTCCACCAGCTCGTACTCGTCGAAGCCGTCGAACCAGCCGGTGAAGGCCGCATTCACGCCGGCACGCCCGTGCCACTCCCTGACGCCGCCGGGCAACAGCGCGAGCAGATGAACGTCGTCGTGCAGCGCAGCGGCCAGGCAGCCGAAGTCGCGTCGGGCGACCGCCTCGACAACGGCGTCGGCACGTGTCGGCGTACCCGTCGGAGCTTCTCGTCCCGTCCACGCCGATTCCGCCGGTGCCGCTCGGTCCTCGCTGATGTCGAGGCTCGCAAGTGCGGGCTCACGGCAGCGCTGTCTTCGTGTGTCAACGAGGATCGTTCTCCCTCTCGAGTTCGGGTTGGGTGGTGTGTCGCTCGAGCGTCTTCGACGGCGGCTCCGATGCGCAACGGAGCCGAGACTGGCGCGGTCTATAGTGACGACTCACGGTCAGGTCAAGCATCCGTGCTCAGTACGGAAATTCCGCCGACGCGCGAGGCGGATCCAGCCCGCAGCTGACCCGACGTGAGACGGACGTGCTCGCGGCGCTGGCTGAACGGCTCACGAACGCCGAGATCGCGGCGCGTCTGTTCGTCTCCGAGCGGACCGTCGAGTCGCACGTCGCAGCACTGCTGCGCAAGCTCGAGGCGACGAATCGCCGCGAGCTCGCTGAGATCGCGGCGCGCGAGCAGGCACGCGATCGCAACAAGCGACTTCCCGCCGTGCTCGAGTTGCTCGTCGAGCCGGCGGGCTTCGTCGGTCGTGTCCGCGAGCGTCGACGGTTGGGGGAGCTGTGGAGGGAGTGTCTCACCGGACCGTCGCGCGTCGCGGTCATCGCCGGTGAAGCCGGGATCGGCAAGAGCCGGCTGGCCGCCGAGTTCTCGGCCGAGGTCGACCAGGCCGGAGGCCACGTCATGCTCGGAATGTGCTTCGAGGATGCCGAGGCGCCGTTTCAACCGTTCGTCCAGGCCATCACTGATGACTTGACAGGGCTTTCGGACGTGTCCATTCGACGCCGTGCCGGCACTGACGCCGCCGTCCTTGCCCGGATCGTCCCTCGCCTTGCGCGAGAGGTCGGAGTTGTCGCGACGCCCGCCGAGCTCGACGCGGTGTCGGGGCAGGCGACGATCGCGGCCGCTGTCGGTCGCTACTTCCGGCGAGCCGCCGACGAAGCTCCCCTCGTGCTCGTCGTCGAGGATCTCCACTTCGCCACCGCAACGACACGCGCGACGGTGCGTCACATCGCCCGCTCGTCGACACACGCCCCGATCCTGACGCTGATCACCACCCGCGACACTGCACCTGATGTCGATGACGAGCTCCGGGTGCTGCTCGGCGACCTCGCCCGTATGCCGGCGGTCGACAACATCGACCTCGGCGGTCTGCCGGCCGCCGAGGTCGCCGACCTCCTCGCCCGGCTCGGGTCCACCGCCGACTCCACGACGGTGACCAACGAGACCGGCGGCAACCCGCTCCTCGTCGTCGAGGTCGCCCGCAGCCGTCGCGACAACCCCGCGTCGCTGCACGCCATGCTCGCCCGGCGGTATGCGCTCCTGACGGAAGCCGACCTCCCCGTCGTCGATGTCGCCTCCGTCGTGGGCACCGAGTTCGACCTCGACGTCGTCGCTCGCACCGTGGGCTGCGATGTGGAGGCCGCCCTGGCGAGCCTCGAGCGCATCTCGGCAGCCGGTCTCGTCCACTCCGTGCCGGGTCGACCGGGGGAGTTTGCGTTCACCCACGCGCTGTTCCGGCGAGCCCGCTACGACAGCCTTCTCCCGCAGCGCACGCTTGAGGATCCACCGCGACGTCGCCGCCACCCTCGCGGCGCGGTTGCCGGCCGACGAAGAAGTGCTGCCGGAACTCGCCCGCCACGCTTCGATCGCCGCGCCACTGGGCAACGCGCCCCAGGCTGTGGACTACGCAATGCTGGCCGCGGCCCGCGCCGAGCGCTCGCTGGGGCTGGGAGAGGCGGCGACGCACTATCGCCGGGCGCTCCAGGTCGCGGCGGTGATCGAGGAACCGCGACCGGACCTCGTCCTCACGCTCACCACCAAACTCGGCGAGGTCCTCAACGGCATCGGCGACCCGCAGTCCCGTGAGCTGTTGCTGCGCGCCGCGACCATGGCCCGCAACGCCGACAATCCGGGGGCGCTCGCCGAGGTCGCACTGGCGATGATGCGCTACGGCGGTGTGCCCGTCTACGGCGCCGATCCCGATTTTGTCGTCATCGTCGAAGAGGCCCTCCAGGCACTTGGTCGCGAACCCAGCGCGCTCCGGGCCCGGACGCTCGCCGCCCTGTCGGAGTACGTCACGTTCACCGATCCTGACCGAGCGCTCGAGGTCTTGCGCGAAGCACTGACCATCGCCGAGGAGCTCGGCGATCCAGACACACTCGGTCACGTCCTGCTGTCCTACCGCCTCGCCGGCAAGACCCCCGGCAACGCCGACGCCGGGCATCCGACAGCCAACCGGTTGATCACCCTCGGCCGGCGAACCGGCCACACACCGTTCGTCCTTCACGGTTTCGTCCAGCGGGCATGGACGTACCGCGAGGAGGGCGACTTGGCGTCGGCTGACCGAGCGATGTCGGCCGCCCGTTCGTTCCTCGGTGGCGAACCGGCACCGATCTATGTCGCCCTGTTCATGCTCTACCGGTCGTCGCAACTGCTGCTCGCCGGCGACCTCGCTGGGGCCGAGGAGACAGCGAACGAAGTGCTCGATCTCGAATCGTCCGGGTTCGACACCTCCTTGTGGTACGGACCGGCATTGATCGTCATCCGCGGCCAGCAGGCTCGACTCGGGGAGCTCATCCCGCTGATCGAACCCGGCACCGGCCATCCCGCCTTCGGCGCGTCGTACCGGACAGTCCTCGCCGCCGCCCACGCCTTCGCCGGCCAGCTCGACGAAGCGCGCTCGATCCTCACCGCCTTCTTGAGCAACGGCTTCCGCGAGGTCCGCCGCAACCAGCTCTGGCTCACCGACATGACCTCGCTCGCCGAGACCGCGGACATCCTGGGCCACCAGACGGCCGCCGCGGCGATCGCCGCGCAGCTGCACCCGTTCACCGGACGAATCGCCGCCCTCCCGTCGACCGTCGTCTCCACCGTCGACCTCGTCCTCGCCCAGATGGCGCTCGTCACCGGTGACCACCATCGCGCACGACAGCTCGCCGAGCAGGCCGTCACCGCCAGCCGCGAACGCAAGACCCCGCTCTTCCTCGGCCGCGAACTGCTCCGACTCGCCGTCGCCCGCCAGCATCTCGGTGAATCCCGAGACGCCACCAAGGACCTCGTCCATGAGGCGCTGGCAATCGCCGACCGAACCGGCGCAGCGCTCATCCAATACGAGGCTCGGCGCCTGGGACTCCTCGACGCCCCCAGGAGATGACCTCGTCCCGCGGCGAGGTCCCGCGGATGAGCGACGGGCGACGGCAGCGGAGCAGTATGTCGTCGACGCCTCGTGCCCGACCGAGTGCACAAACGCGTCTGCGCGACGGGCCGACAGGTTACAACGGGCGTCGATCCCGCATCTCGCCCACACCCGCAGGACCAGCGATAGCCGCAGCGGTAATCACCTCGTCCAGGGCCTCCTGCGCGTCCCACTTGGGCCCCAACGAGGCGCGCCAGAACGACGCTGCCCAGCCGGACGTCGACGCTGCCATCGCTCTGTTTGCATGCGATCCGCAGCGCGACTCGACGCGTCCCTACTCGGCGTTCGGCGTGGTGGTCGTCACGACGTCCAGCGAGTTGCTGCTTCGCTCACACGACGAGCCGGAGCCAGCGAGCGTGACGCAGGCCTCGCACCGAACGGTTCCCAGCGGAGTTCGGTACCGCCGCCGAGTGCCGGCGGTCGAGGACGCGGCCGGCCAGGCTATTCCCCGTCTTTCTCGGACACCTCGACCGCGAGGGCATTCGTACACGTGCAGGCTGGCGCCCCGGCGCCCATCACGGGCAATCGGTGCTGGTGCTAGTCGCAGTCCCGGACCCTGCGCTCTGGTGGTTCGGGCGCCTTCGTGTGGAATCGCCGATCAACCGGTCGCGCTCGTTGGTGCGCGGTACGCGATGCCTTGGAAGATGTGGCTCCCCACGCGAGCACCACGTCACCGGCGGCCACCAACGCATGTGCGTTACCCGATTGGGTCGGTATCAGGTCGTTACCGGGAAGTGGTCGCCAGGTCTTGGTCGCGGGGTTCAGTGCCCACCCTTCGAGCGGGTCTCCGTGACGAAGACGAGTCACCGCTGTGTATCCAGAACAGTGCTTCCTCTCCTGCCCATACTCCGATTGCTGAGAGACGGTCACCGAATGTGCCGCGGTCGGCGGGAATGCCCGGGAGGCTCCCGATCGAGTTGCCGTCGCTGTCAAGCACGGCGACGGGCGCGCCGTTCTCGGACGGCAACGCGAGGACCGTCCGCGCCACGCCATCGCGATCGGGGAGCCCGACAAGAGCGGTGTAGGAGGCGTCGTCATCGGATGTTCCATGCTTCGGTACTCCAGGTCGTAGCACGAGGCCGTCGGTGAGGATCGTCGTTCCGGTCCAAACCGCCTGCCTCGGCTCTCACCGGGTAATCAGCGAGCGGGCGCCATTGGTCCGTTGCCGGGTTGTATGCCGCGACGGCCGTGGTGCATCGGAACTGGCGTCGGTGCGGTGTTTCGCCGACGTGGTACGCGCCGATGATGACGACCTCGTCGCCTGTCCACACCGGGTCGCGGGCTGCCCGGACCGAGCGGGGCATCGGGCAGTTGTCGCCACGTGTCGGTGGCGGGGTTGTAGGCGGCGCCGTCTGCGTCCCGTGCCGCCGAAGGATTGCCGCCCCACGCGATCATCTCGTACCCGTCCAAACGGCGGCCGGCCACATCGACCGTCGATGGGTGCCGGAGCAGTGACCCGCCACGTGCCCGTCGCCGGATTGAACGCCGCGCCGACCGCGTCGGGTGTTACTCCCCACACGATCATCTCGGTTCCGGACCACACCGCGGACGGCCACTGTGGCGCATCGAGGGCGCCAGTGGGAGTGTCACCATCGTGTCGGGCGCAACCTCGGTGAACAGCTGCGTTTGACCGGTCGCGTCGGCGTCGTCACCGGGGCGTCGTCGATGGCGCTGGGCGTCGTGGTGGCTGGCATCGTGGCGGGCGACGAAACGACCGGACCGTGCGGTCGCTCGGCGCCGGGGTCGTGGTCGCTGGGATCGTGGCGGGTGACGAATCGACCGGGGTCAGGCTGTCGGGGTCGTCGCGATTTGGCGACGAGCGACCAGCGCGCCGATCAGTGCCGCCACCGCGACCCCGCCGACCACGATCGCTTTGAGCGCTTGCTGGCGTCGATGCCGGTCGGCGATGGCGCGTACACCGTCCTCGGGGGCCGGGCGCCGCAGCGCCGCCCCGGCGCGACGCGCAAGTTCGTCGAACACCGCATCGTCATCACCGTCCAGCTCCGACTCCGGCAGCCCAGGGATCTCGGTGCTCATGGTTGGCTCCTCAGTGCTTTGGTGATCACGACTCGGGCGCGGGCGATGTCGGACCGCACGGTTCCTTCCGGCACATCCAGGATCGAAGCGATCTCGGCCATCGTGCGCTCACCCGCGAAGTGCAACGTCACCGACAACCGCGGTCGCGAGGGCAACTCGCGCACCAGCGCCCAGAACACCATGACATCCGCTGACGGCTCCGCCACCGACCGTTCCTCGCGACGCGCACCGCGACCAGAACCGCTGCCTCGGTGCGCCGCCGCCGCCATCGCGACCGACACGCATTCAGCAACACCCGATGACACCACGCCCCCGGTCGCTCCAGTTGACCGACGTGATCCCAACGCACGAACGCTCGCACCATCGTGTCCTGCACGGCGTCCTCGCCGTCGCGGACATCACCGGTGAGCGCCGTCGCCACCGCCACCAGACCGGGATACTCGCGGCGATACACGTCCTCGAACCCCGACGTCAACGACATCGGCTCGATCGACATCACCGCCACCTCGAACAGCCCACTAGTCCCCATATCAACACACACGCATGAGCGACCCGGATTTATGCACGCCCGGACAAGAATTTATCTCCACCGCCGTCCGACCAGCACCGAACTGCCGTTCGGCATCCCGCGGCAAGACCGTGCCGGTGACCGAACGACGACGCCGGACGTTCGGTGGTGCCGCCATCGAGCCGGCGGTCGAGGACGCGGCCGCTCGTCGTTATCCCCGTCGTTAGCGGACACCGCCATGCGGGCCGCGTTCAGTCCGCGTAGCCGGCTCTCGATCCAGAAAGCCGGCGATCCGGTCGGCGTCGTCGACAGTCCAGCACGACCCTCGGAGGTCGCGCCGGATCCGTCGATCGGTCGCGCAACACGCAGGCACCACCTGAAGACGCTTGCTGGCGCGAGCGTCACCTACGGCGCTTCCCGGACATGCTCGGATTTACCGGCATGGTGTCGCGGATCGTACGTCTGCACAGAGCACTGACGCGGTGGTCGGCGAACGCGACGAGCGACGTCGGAAGTCAGGGGCAGGGTAGTGGTGAGATGGTGATGCAGCGGTTGGGAAAGGCTGTGGAGGCCCAGGTTTCCGGGAAGGCGCTGAGGTCGGGAAATTCGGCGCCGAGGATCCAGCCCAGGATCGTGTCGGAGGGTGAGGGAGCAGCGACTGCCCCCACGTCGGCCGTGGCACGTTGAGGCGCCGCCGTCGCTGAGTCGCTGAAGGCGCCGCTGATGACGCAGACGACAGTCATAGCGCCGACGAGGACGAGGCGGTCAGCTCTGCGGGCAGGGGTCCGGGTTGGCGTCGTGCGATCTGGGCGGTGGATCATGGAGGTGACGATGCGCCAATCCGCTCATCACCGCGCGACGTGGAGCTCACGCGACGCTCACGGACATCGTGTGTACTGTGCAAAGTCGGTGGCCACATTGGCGCTTCGACTGCTGGGGCCCGTGCAACTCTTCGCCGGGGACGGGGAGATCACACCGTCGGCGCGTAAGGAGCGGGCCCTGTTGGCGTTGCTCGCACTTCGAGCCGATCAGGTCGTGCCGGCCGACCTGCTGATCGAGGAACTGTGGCCTGACTTGCCGCCGGAGAACGGGCGACGGACCCTTCAGGTTCGCATTGCCGCCCTTCGCAGGGTGCTGCACGAAGCTGGCTGCGACAACGCGGTGCAGTTTCTGGCGCCCGGTTACCGGCTTTCGACGGTCGGCATCGACGTCGATTGGCGACGGTTCCTCACACTCGTCGACGAGGGTGCGCGGCAGGCGAGCAGCGATGAACTCGGCGACGCGGCCGTGACCTTGCGAGCTGCTCTCGCTCTGTGGCGCGGTCGCGCACTGGACGATGTCAAACTGTCTCGTCATCTCGAGCGCGAGTCGGATCGGCTTGAACAAGCCCGATTGGCAGCCACCCAGGATCTGTTCGACGCAGAGTTGTCGCGCGGGCACCACGACGCCGTCCTTGCCGGCGTCGACGAACTGTTGGGTGATCATCCACTCGACGAACGTCTGTGGGCACACAAGATCCTCGCCCTGTACCGTGCCGGTCGACAGTCGGAAGCCTTGCGGGCGTGCCGGTCGCTCCGGCGATCGCTCGCCGATGAAGTCGGTGTGGCACCTGGGCCAGCGCTGCGAGATCTCGAAGCCGACATCCTCGCTCAGCGTTCCGATCTCGATTGGAAGCCGCCGCCGTCACCGTCGACCGAGGCAACAGTCGCTGTATCGACGCCGCCCGTTCACTACGCCAAGACGCCCGACGGGACGTATCTCGCGTACCAAGTCGTCGGCGACGGCCCGCCCGACCTCATCGTCGTGCCCGGTTTCGTGTCCCATCTCGACACGTGGTGGGAGGCCTACGCGGGACGGTTGGTTCGTCGTCTCTCATCGTTCGCTCGCGTCATCCTCTATGACAAGCGTGGGACCGGGCTGTCGGACCGGCCGGCGGGCATCGACGCCCAGCAGTGGGTCGACGACATTGACGTGATCCTCGACGCCGCCGGGTCCGAACAAGCAGTCGTCATCGGGATGTCGGGCGGCGGCGGGATCGCCGCCCTCTACGCAGCCACCCGACCTCAACGTGTGCGGGCGCTCGTGCTGTACGCGACGTGGGCAAGGCTGGAGTGGGCGGCCGATTTCCCACTCGGCGTTCCAGAGGATCAGATCATCGCCGGCGTTGACGCGACAGCAGCCACCTGGGGTCGATCGGACCAGATCGATCCCGTGAGCGGCATGGATATGGGGCTTGGGTGGTACTGCCCGAGCGCCGACGCGAACAGTGCGGCCCAGCAACAGTGGAGGCGGTTTCAGCCGCGTGCTGCCAGCCCCTCAGCCGCACGTCAATACGCCCAGATCGTCAGCCTCCTGGACGTGAGGGACGCCCTCCCGCAGATCGTCGCTCCCACGTTGGTCCTGCATCCCTCGGGCGACCGCTGTGTTCCACTCCAGCACGCATACTTCCTTGCCGCACACATCCCAGGTGCGTCGCTCGTAGAGCTCGACAGCGACGACCACCTCATCTGGTTCTCCGACGCCATCGACGCTCTGATCATCGCAATCCAAACCTTCGTCGCACCGTTGACGAGGCGTCCCCAAAGTCCCAACATCACAAGACCACCGTGACATCTAGGCCGCAGGGCGTGCTCGCGGCGAGCGGTCGGAACCCAAGCGAACGCGCCATCAACGACGGCTACAGGCGCCGCGACCTACTTCGACGATCGACTGGTCGCATTCGAGAGCGCTCCGAATCGGCGATCGGTGCTAGCGGATCGTCCAAGGCGACGAATCAACGAACGCACCGAACAGACACACCGAACGTCGCCAGCACGCTTGACGACGGCGATGCCGAACGGCAGGTAGGTGCGCCGTGGTGTGGCCCGCGGCCGGCGCTGCAGTGCTCACGATCGCGTGCGGGAGGAGCGGCACTCCGATGACAGCGCTCTGGCTCGTCGCAGGGGGCGGTATCGGACGCGCGTTCTCGGACACGTCTGGCCGAGCCTGAACCCATCCTCGACCGGCGCCTAGCTGATGCCTGCGGACTTGTCGCGGTAGCGGACGCCCGTTCCTGGATGCTCGCCTCCAAGGATCTGAGCGCGTCCGTCCTCACTCGACCAGGCCTTCGAGGACCCGCTGCGGCTTGGCAATCGGGCTCTTCGGATTTCAGCGGGGTGTGATGGTGGCGAGTAGGTCCCAGTTGGGTCGGCCGGCGTAGAGCAGGACGCGGATCCGGTAGTTGCGGAAGCGGGTGAACCCGAACGCGACTCGCTTGACGCGCTTGATCAGGTTGTTGGCCGCCTCGGTCGGCCCGTTGGTCACGTGGGCCTGGTGCCAGGCGGCGATCTGGTCGCGCCAGCGGACGATGGTGCGGCCGAGCTGGCGGACCTCGGGCGGGCAGGAGTCGTCCTGCAGATCGTGGCCGAGCCGCGTCGACGAACTCGACGGCGAGGTCGGGGTCGGTGTGGTCGTAGATCGCGCGCACGACTTCCTTGGCGTGCCAGGCGGTGCGGACCTCGCCGCGGGGGTCGCCGGCGTCGAGCAGGCCGAGCAGCTTGGTGCGGCCGCGGTCGTCGAGGCGTTCGTCGGCCTTGGTCAGCAGGCGGCGGCACCGGTAGAGCGGATCGTCCTTGCGGCCCCGATGGCCGAGCGTCTCGTTCTGCACCCGCCGGCGGCACTCGTCGAGCTTGCGGTTGGCCAGCTTGACGAGGTGGAACGGGTCGGCGATCTGGGTGGCGTCGGGCAGCATCGTGTCGAACACCGCCCGGTAGGGCCCGGACAGATCCAGCGTCGCCCAGCGCGATCGCTCGCACCAGCCACGCGTCGCTCGGGCGGCCAGCCAGCGGCACGGCTCGCGCGGCGCTCGACCAGGCGACGACGTCGAGCAGCCGGCCGGCGTCGACGTCGACGATCGAGGTCGACCACGCTGGCGGCGCCACGGCCCTTGCCGGACGAACAGCGTCTCGTCCAGCCCCAAGGCCGTCGGCTCACCGATGCGGTCGGGGTCGTCTCGACCAGCGCGGTGCCGTAGGCGATCACGGCGTCGTTGACGGTGTGCCAGTCGCAGCCGAGCTCGACGGCGACCTCGTTCACGGTGCGGCCCCAGCGGCCGACCTGTTCCGTCACCCACCGCCCGGCCCGATCGGTCAGCGCCAACCGGGGCGCCGCGATCGCCGGGTCCTCGCCGGTCCACGACCCGACCGGGCACGCCGGCGCCGGGCACACCAGCGATGCTTGCGCCACACCAGCCGGGCCGGCCGCCCGAACGCCGGCAGGTCCACCAGCTCGACCACGGCCGCGTCCTTGACCCCCGCCGGACGCCGACAGCCGCGACACACCGGCCGGTCGCCCGGGTCTCGACGTGCACCCGCAGCGGCCACCGGCGTCGTCGACGATCGCCGAGCACGTCACCGCCGGCAAGCCGACCAGCAGCTCGCACATGCGCGTAGGGTCCACTTCCACAGGGGCTCTCCCGACCTGGTCGGCGTCAGACACCGTCAAGTTCGCAGAGCCCCTGTGCCACGCGCCGCGGACCCCCTCGCAGCTACACCCCGCTCATTTCCGAAGCGCCGGCAATCGCAGGTTCTGAGCCCGTTCGGCGGCTGGCGCCCCGGCCGTATCCTCTCGGACGGACGGAGGGCGTCTCACGTGGCCACCGCTAACGCCGAACGGCTGGCGCCTCTTGGCTACTTCTTGGCTTCGAAGATGAGGTTGAACGGGGTCTCGGTTGCACGTCGGAAGTGGGTGAAGCCTGCTTCGGTGAACACCTGGCGAAGTTGTGCTTCGCCGGCCTGTGCCCCGAGCGCGCGACCGACCTCTTGAGATAGTGAGTTCGGTGTGCAGATGGCGGTTGAAGCGGCGTAGTACATCCTCCCGACTGGGTTGCAGTTGTCCTCGAGGCGGTCTCCTGCGAATGGTTCAACGAGCAGAACGGTTCCGTCATCAGCGAGAGTTTCGTACGCGTGGCGTGCTGCGCCGACGGGGTCGCCCATGTCGTGAAGGCAGTCGAAGAAGCAGATGAGGTCGAAGCCCTCGTCCGTGTACTCCTTGGCCGAGGCCTGGCTGAAGGTGATCCGGTCGGCAACGCCGGCATCGGCGGCCCGTTCTTGCGCTGCGGCGATGGAGGGTGCATGGAAGTCGTAACCGTGGAACGTGCGAGTTGGGGTACGCCTGAGCGAGAATGATCGTCGACGCGCCGTGGCCGCAGCCGACGTCGGCAACCTTCGCGCCCGCTTCGAGCTTGGCGGTGACACCATCGAGCGCAGGAAGCCACGACGCGACGAGGTTCGCCTTGTAGCCGGGGCGGAAGAACTTCTCCGTTGCGGTGAACAAGCACGGGTGGTGGTCACCCCACGACATCGCACCATCGCCGCGCATCGCCGCGATGGTCTTGTCCTTGTCCAGGAACAACGACGCGGCGACGGCAGGTGCGGGAGCGACGAACACCGGTGAGTCCTCGACAGCGAGCGCGAGCGCCTGTTCTTCAGGGAGCCGATACGTACCGTCGTCGTACTCGACGTAGCCAGACGCGGTCTGCGCGTTCAGCCATTCCAGTATGAGGCGTGGATTGCAGCCGGCGCGCTGTGCCAGTTCGTCAGCTGTTATCGGTTCACTGTCGGCCATCAGACGGTATAAGCCGAGTTCATCACCGATCATGACTGACGCCATCATCACCGCACCGCTCATGTCGGTAACAAACCTGCCCATGAACTCGCCCAGGCGCTCTTCGTCAATTGCCATGTCAGAGCACCTCGGCGATGGACCGGGCCGCCCGAGCGGCGCCGTCGGAAGCGACGGGCCGGTAGTCGACTTCCTTGA
The DNA here is from genome assembly GCA_963722415.1 of Ilumatobacteraceae bacterium. Classification (GTDB taxonomy): domain Bacteria; phylum Actinomycetota; class Acidimicrobiia; order Acidimicrobiales; family Ilumatobacteraceae; genus JALOLG01. The sequence goes on along the minus strand of CAVRNI010000041.1, from coordinate 7,846 downwards.
CGAGTGCGGCAGCCAGTTCGGTAGCGATCTCTTCGGGAGTTGTGGTGGCGTAATCCATGAATCTCCCTGCTTGATAGCGGTCGAGGCGGTGGCGGACGTGGCGTTGCTGCTCGAAGTGACGGGCCAAGGGGAAGTAGAGGAAGGGCCGTCGAGTGGCTGTGAGCTCCATCGTGGTGGTGAGCCCACCTTGAACGACTGCTACGTCGCAGGCGGCGAGGTGGCGGTAGAGGTTCGGGACGAAAGCCCGCACATCGACGCCTCGGGTAGCGGCCAGTGAGGCTGGGTCGATGCGGGGGCCGGCGACGACGATCATCCGGAGTCCGTCCACCAGCTTGGAGGCCAGCGGGTATGCGGCGATGACCTTGCGCAGGAGTGATCCGCCGACGCCCGACCCGCCGACGGTCACGATGCAGATGCGTTCGTCGGGCTGGTATCCGAGTTCGAATCGCAGCGCCTCCCGGTCGGCGAACGCGGTGGCGTCGAAGCCGGTGACGTAGCCGGCGAAGTCGAAGTGCTGCTCGGTCCAGTCGCGTATGGCGGGCATGTCCGGCCCGAAGGTGTCGGGCACGATGTCGTCGGGGTCGCCGACGAAGATGGAGCGGTCTCGTACCCGACGGAACCGCTCGACCTGTTCGAGCATCTCGGCGTTGTAGTCGGCGGTCAGCGCCGCCTCCTGCGCACCGCCCTCTGTCATGGGGAGCCAGCCGACGAAGTCGGTCATCCACACGAACGAGGTGCGCTTGAGCTCGGGGTTCTCGTGGAGGAAGTAGTCGAGCTCCCATGCCTCGTCGCCGATGACGACGTCGTAGTGCTCGTCGGTCATCAGGTCTTCGAACACCCCGAAGTTGGCGAGCAGAATCTCGTCCATGCGACGCATCGCCTGGAAGGCGTGCAGGTCGTGCTCATGGCTTTCCGAGACGATGTGGGCCGACTCGTTGGCCAGGAACCGTGACGCCGGATGGATCCGTTCGCCCTGCGCTTCGAGAAGGGCGGTCACCGGGTGCTGCGCTAACCAGTGGATCTCCAGGTCGGGACGCAGCTTGCGAATCTCGTCGGCCACGGCCACGTCGCGCTGGGCGTGGCCCAGCCCGATCGGTGAGGAGACGTACAGTGCCCGCTTCGGGCGGTGCAGCGCCCGGGTCCAGGTGTGCCGCCGAGGCGGACGTGGCGCGACCCGGTCAACGAAGTCGCGGAGCAGCCGGTTGACGACCACCGGGTGGCGACCTGCCGGGACGTGGCCGCCGCCGGCGATCATGACGAGGTCACCGCCGGTGCGTTCGGCCAGCGCCTCGCCCCACCCGGAAGGGCAGAGCTGATCGTCTTCGCCGTGGATCACCAGCGTCGGGCACGCCACCGCGGCGCAGAGTGAGTCGAGCGGTTCGCCGGCCAGCCCCGTTATCGCCTCGGCCATGGCAATGTAAGTCAGGACGAGGGTTTCGGGATCGGTCTCCAGCCCCCATGCCACCGCATCTTCGATGTGCTTGGTCGAGTGTGGTTCGGGAAAGCATTGGCGGAAGAAGAAGTGGAGGAAGTCGGCGTAATGATGTTGCCAGTGGTGCCGGTTGCACTTGTCCCATCCCTCGGGGTTCTCGACGTCGGCGTCGAAGTCCACCATGGCCCCGGCCGGTAGTCCACGGTCGAAGAACGGGACTGCCGGCCCGATGAAGGCGGCACCGAGAACCCGCTCCGAATGCTCCGCAGCCAGCAGCAATCCCAGGAGGCCGCCGAACGAGGCGCCGGCCACCACCGCCCGGTCGACGCCGATGGTGTCGAGCACGGCGATGCAGTCGGCCACGAACTCTTCCGGCGAATACGCGCTCGGCTCCGGCGGCCGGTCCGAACGGCCGTTCCCTCGACCGTCGACCGTGACCACTCGGTACCGACGGGCCAGGTCGGGCACCTGGCCCTTCCAATTGCGACTGTGGTTGATCGACCAAGTCGGCAACAACAGCACTGTCGGCTCGTGTTGCGCACCGAACACCTCGAAGAAGACCTTGACGCCGTCGCGCTCGATGAAGCCGTCCCGGTCAGGCTGCATTGCTCGCATCCATCTACCTCCTCGTTGGTGGTCTCGGCCAGAAGCCGTTCGATCATCTCGAGCAACTCTCTGTGCCCCGAATCGATGCCGGAAAGGCGCTCGAGCATGATGCCTTCGTTGAAGGTCACTACAAGTGACACAATCGCCTCGACGGGATACTGCTCTTTGTCGACCCCCAATTCGGTGAGGCCCGGCCTCGAACGAAGGGAGCAGCACGTTCATCCACTGCTCGTGCACCTGCTTCATACGATTCCTGATCGCCTCGTCGTTCCAACCCAGCGCATAGAGCTCGAGCAGGATCTTTTGGTAACCCGAATCCGAGTCCTCTTCCAGGTAGCGCATCGCCGCCCGCCACTTCTCGATGAACGGTGCGTCCGACGCATACATCGACCGCTGCCGCTCGACCAGCCGGCTCGTGAATCGCTCCACCGCCTGCAGGAGCACCTCTTCCATGGAGCCGAAGTAGTAGTGCACCAAACCTTGGTTGACGCCGGCCCGCTCGGCGAGCCGCCGGGTTGTGATCCTCGCATATCCCACATCAACCAGTAGACATTCGGCGGCATCAAGGATCGCCTCGGTCGCCTCCTGCCGTGCGGCGCTCACGCTCACCACGTACCTCGCTTGTGCGGTTGCACAGAGGGTGGCTCCCCAACACGCAAACGCCCAAGACGCTCCATGTTCTCAACCGATCCTTGCTACTCGTCTTGGGCAGATGACTAAGTCATACGCCCAAGCGGCGGAGAAGTCAAGGGCATGACCGAACAATTCGGTGCGTCGGCACCTTGACAAGCGCTGCATCATTCAGCCCGCTGCGGAAGCACTCGAACTGCCGCCAATCAGCTACCGGTAGCCAGGCGCTCGCTGTTGCACCCTGGCTGTCGGCTTCCCGGGCACCCCGTCGACCGGATGCAGCTGGCCGAGCTGTGCCGGCGCGACCACCTCGCGGAGCTGGCGGTGTCCGGCTCGATCGCCAGCGCCGCCGGTCAGGGCAGAGAAACCCCGCTCCGCGTCGACGCAGTGTGCGCGGTGGTGGCAGAAGCCGACGTCCTCGAAAGGCTCTGAACCACCGACCCGGCGCCGGAAGGGTGCGGACGGCGAAAGGCAGCCGAGTTCGTCCAACTCGCCAGTGCCCCCAAACCCACGTCGAGCCGTGCACGAGCGCGCGTCCCCTACCGCAGCCTCGCTTCGCTCGGCCGCAACCAATGGGCTGGCCCGGTGGTGATCGAGTCGGTGTCGGGCCGGCGGAGCCGGCCCTGTGCCCTTGCATCGCGCGGGTGAGACTTCGCACGGTGCTGTTGCGCGGAGGTGAGCGATGGGTGCGTTCGAGAATGTTCACCGGGACCGGATCACCGGCAGTTTGGCGATGTTCGACCGGATGATCTTCAAGGGTCATCTCAGCCGTCTGTATAAGCAGGACGGCGCCCGCTGCTTCTTGTGGTCCCAGGGCGTGGCGTTGAAGGACTTCACCGCCTATGCGAAGGCCACGACCGAGCGGATCGCCAACAACGCCCGGAAGCTGGTGACGGATGAGGGGAGACCGGTGATCTCCTTCGATCATGTGAAGACCCGGAACCGCACCCAGCACAAAGACGAGTTGGCCAAGTCGATCGCCGAGCGCGACGGGATCACCGAGGGGATCATCTGTCTGATCAGCGCGGTGGAGACGTGCTTCAGCTTCCAGGTCCGCAAGCGGTACGAGAGCGGCAAGCTGGAGTTGTTCCGCCGGGAACGCAAGTGCCTGCACCACTACCTGTATCTGATCGACGACGAGTTCGGGTTCATGCACGTGCGCATCCAAGGGTGGATCCCCTACGAGTGCCAGATCTATCTCAACGGCCGGGAGTGGCTGGCCCGCCAGCTCGACAAGGCCGGGATCGGCTATGTCCGCTACGACAACTCGCTGCTCGCCGTCGACGACCTCGAGGCCGCCGCCGAGCTGTGCGACCGCTTCGCTCACAAGGCGTGGCCGCGGGTGCTGAACGCCTTCGCCAGACTCCTCAATCCGATCCTGCCCGCCATCCGAGCCGCCAACTATGGCGGCTACTACTGGGTGCTCGACCAGGCCGAGATCGCCACCGATGTCATGTTCCAGACCCGGCCTCAGTTGCTGGAGGTGTGGCCTGATCTGGTCCGCCACGCCGCGCTGAACATGTCCTCCGAAGATGTCCTGGGCTTCTTGGGCCGCAAGCTGCACCCCTGCCTCCAGGCCCAGGTGGTGACCGACACCAAGCGTCGTCCGCAAGGATGGCGCATCCGCCATCGCATGGCCGGCAACTGGGTGAAGGTCTACGACAAGGCCTCCGTCCTGCGGGTGGAGACCACGATCAACAATCCGCGCGAGTTCCGGATCCAACGTTGGGTCACCAACGACGAAGGCCGGCGCGAGCGGCGGTGGTGCCCGATGCGAAAGGGCGTCAGCGACCTGTGGCGCAACTACCAAGTGGGGATCGCGGCCAACCACCGCTACCTCGACGCCCTCGCCGCCGCCCCATTGAAAGGCGAGGGCGTCGCCGCGCTGGATGCCCTGTGCCGGCCGAGAACCAACCGCGGGCGTCGATACGCCCGCTTCAGCCCATTCAGCCCGACCGACCTCGCCCTGTTCCGAGCCGCGATGGCCGGCGAGCACGCCATCCAAGGCTTCCGCAACACTGACCTCACCAGACGTCTCTACCGGCGCCCACCCACTGACCGAGACGAAGCCCACCGACGCTGCGAACGCGTCTCACGGCTCATCGTCAAACTCCGCGGCCACGGCCTCGTCGCCAAGATCCCACGCGCTCGTCGCTACCGAGTCACCCGCTACGGCCAACGCGTCATGACCGCCGCCATCGCCCTCCACGACGACCGCTTCGCCGACAACTATCTCGCCGCCTAACCGAATCAAGAACCTGTCTCTCGCGTCGCGCAAATCCTGCCGAGATCGGTTCGAACGCCGGGTCGAGGCGTTCGCGAGCGTCCGGAACGGCGCGGGCTGGCTCACGCAGTGCTGACGGTCAGGGGCCCGGCGCCGGCGCGGCGTAGGGGTTGTCCAGGACGTACTTCCACGATCCATCGGGTTGGCGTCGGGCGACCTCGGCGGTGATCCAACTGGCGGAGTACCCGGGCATCGAGAACGTGTACTGGTTCGACATCAACGCCAGCTCACCGCGTTCCACGGCGTAACGGGTCTCCAGCGTCAGCGTGCCGCCGAACGACACGATCGCCTCGTAGGCGGCACGGATCTCGTCCAGCCCCACTGCCTGCGCGCCGTCCTCGGCCATGAACACGGCATCGGGCTCATAGCAGTTCACGAGCGCGTCGACGTCGGCGGCGTTGACGCCGTCCCGGATCCGTTCGTGGAGCTCAGCCGGCTGCATCTCGATCCCTTTCGCCTCTCGAGCCGTCGCTCGACCCCAATCGCGGCGGCAGTGCGGCACGCTCGACGCTACAAGACGGACTCGAACCCTCGATCGGTGGTGCCAGCCGACACCGGCGACGCCCGCCCCGGTCCGGAACCGCTTTCACGCGACTGGCACGCCGGCAGCGTCTGGCAACGCCGGATACCCGGGTGATCGCGGATCTAGCGTCGTCGGTGCGATGAAGACTGTCGGAATCGTTCTGGCGTACGTCGTAGGCGCATACCTCGTCGTCCGTGCGGTGGTCGAACTCGTCACGATCGACTACGGCAACTCCGCGTCGTACGAGGACGATTGGGGTGGGCCGTCCCTCGTTGGCGTGCTCGCCGTGCACTGCCTGCCCGGTCTCGTCGCTCTCGCGTTGATGATCTGGGGCGCTCGCCGCTACCGTTGAAACACCGTCGGCTAACCCACACTCGCGAATTGCGAGAGCACCGTCCTCGATCGCGGCTGCGTGGCAAGTGTCCGATCCGCCGCCTCGGTGACGCGGCTGCGACTACGGCCGTGCGATCGACAGAGCAGCGCTGATCTCGGCGACGGTCGCTCGGAGATGGGCCGCCCCAACGCCGGCTGAAGCAGATCGCGGTAGTCCGACTCGAACAGGTCCTCGGTGCGCCACGCCTCCACGAGAACGAGGTCGTCCCCTCCTCGTAGCCGAGATGGACCATCAGCCCGTCCCGAGGGCCACCCATTGGTCAAGCCGGGTCGCGACCTCCTGCTCGAGGCGGTCATGGTCGTCGGCGGTCGCGCCAGCCAGGCGGATGCGAGCGATGATCGCCATCGAGGGATCGTAGCCAGTGCCCTCGACCGCCGGCTCTGTGGCGCTGATCTGTGTGAAGCGTGCGGGTACCTCCGCACGGTCAGGTAGCGCATCACGGCAGATCGGTATCGGTCCGTTCACGTCGGGCCGGTTCAGCCAAATGCCGAGGCAGGCTAGGAGGGAAAAGGACTATAAGTCTTCGCGCCGCACGAGGACAGTCGATCTGTATCACTCCACGACGACGGATGGGGGGGCTCTGGGTTGAGCGACCGACGGGTCACGTCGCGCACCCGTGCGCTGGCGGCAGCACTGCGGCAGGATTCACGCATGGAGCACGTCGACGTCGGCGGGACCCAGGTCGCCTACACCCGTGCGGGATCCGGGCCGCCACTCGTCATGGTCCACGGCGCCCCGGCCGACAGCCGCACTTGGCAGTGGATGCTCCCGACCTCGCACGCGACCACACCGTCATCGCCTGGGACGCGCCGGGCTTCGGGCAGTCGTCAGACATCGATGACACGTGGCGCGCCGCGGAGTTCGCCGACGCTCTCGCCGCCTTCATCGTCACGCTCGACCTTGAGCAGCCGCATCTCGTGGGTCACTCGTTCGGGACGATGGTCGCCCTCTCATTGTTCCAGCGCCACCCAGCCGCGCCGCCAGTCTCGTGCTCATCGGTGGCTACGCGGGCTGGGCAGGGTCTTTGCCACCAGAGGAGGTGGCAAGACAGCTCGAGATGTTCCTCGGCATCGCCGACCTTGGCGATGCGTTCGACCCGAAGTCCTACCCGGGTCTGTTCACGGACCTCATACCGGGCGACCGCGACCCGGCGCTGGCCACGATGATGCGTGAGAACGTACGCCCGTCATCCGTTCGAGCAGCGGGTTACATCGGGGCCGAGACCGACCTCCGCCCGGTGTTGCCTACCGTTGACGTGCCCACTCTGGTCCTGCACGGTGAGGCCGACGCTCGGTCGCCGCTCACGAACGCCGAAGCCCTTCATGCGGCGATCTCGACATCGCAGCTCGTTGTGCTCCCGAAGCTCGGCCACGCGTGTGTGGTGGAGGATCCCGAGGCGTGTGCGACGGAGATCCGCCGATTCGTGAGAAAGGTGGGCTGACCCCAGCCACTGTTCAACACCGCGCCGAATCGGCGGAACTGCGACAGCGTGCGCACACCGGGATTTCCGCGCCACTCGCTACAACCAACGAGGCGAAGGCCGGGCCTTCTCGCCGAGAACCGAGAGCAGGCGGCGGTAGATCTCGTCTTCGGACGCCTCGCGCGCAACGGGAACGATCCGCGACTCGGGTCGGGCCGTCGGTAGCCGGGTGAGGCGGTCGACGGCGTCGAGGATGAAGGCCTCGACGTCGCCGTCGGCGATGTCGCGCTCGGGATGGCGTTCGCCACGCTCGGTCATTGCTCGGCGGCGGGCACGGAACCGCTCGATCGCCAGAGCTGCGTCTGTTGCGAGGATCACCTCGACAAGACGTAGCGCCGTGCTCACGCGCCAGGTCTTCGAGCAACACGAGGTAGCCGAGCCGGCCGAAGTACTGAGCCATGACCACGTCGCGCCCTGCGCCAAGATGATCGACAACCGCGGCGCCTGCGAGGTCACGAGCGACGAGCCTCGTCGCCTCGTCCTTCTCCCAGTTCGTC
>CAVRNI010000040.1:0-6923 GCA_963722415.1 Ilumatobacteraceae bacterium | reverse complement strand
ATCGAGCCACATGAGTGCCACGCTCGGTTCCGACGATCTTCCGATCGGGTCGCGACATGCTGGTCTCGTGTTCGATGCGGGTGGGTTTCCCCAGCACATCGGTGACGACGAGGGCTCGTATGCTGGCCGAGTGCGCTTTGAGGTGCTCGGCCCATTGCGCGTGATCGATGAGTGCAACCATGCCGACGCCGACGGCGCTGGGTTGCGCCTGGGGGGCGCCCGTCAGCAGTTGGTGCTGGCGATGTTGCTCGCCCAACCCAACTCGGTCGTCTCGACCGACGCGCTGGTCGACGGGTTGTGGGGCGACTCGCCTCCCAGCGCCGCCCGTCACACGGTGCAGGGTTACGTCTCGGAGCTGCGCAAGCTGCTCGGCCCGGTCATCGAACGGAATGGTGCGGGCTATGCGGTCCGAGTCGATCGCCAGTCGCTCGACTCGTTGGAGTTCGAGACCTTGACCACGCGAGGGCCGGGCAGCGCTCGCCGAGGATCCCGACGTGGCCGCAGAAATGCTGCGGGTAGGTCTGCGGTTGTGGCGGGGCCCGCCGTTCTCCGGGCTCGACGACTCTGGCGTGCTGCGGGCCGAGCGAACGCGTCTGGTGGAGCTCCAGTTGTTGGCGCTCGAGGATCGCGTCGCTGCTGAGCTGGCGTCGGGTCGGCACCGCGAGGTCGCCGCCGAGCTCGACGCGCTGTGCCGTGAGCACCCGTATCGCGAGGGGCTGCGCGCTCAGCACATGGTGGCGTTGTATCGATCGGGCCGCCAGGCCGAGGCGCTGCGGGCGTTCCAGCAGACACGGGCGGTCCTCGTGGACGAACTGGGGATCGAGCCGTCGCCGCTGCTGCGCCAGCTGGAGGAGCAGATCCTCGTGCAGGACCCAGCACTCGATCTGGCTCCCGTCGGCGGCGCAGCACCGTCCGATGCGAGCGGGCCGGGGAGCAACCCGTTCGTCGGTCTGCGAGCCTTCACCGAGGCCGACGCCGACAACTTCTACGGTCGGGACGAGCTGATCGAACAGCTGGTGACCACCGTGGCAGGTGATGCCAGGTTCACCGCGGTGGTGGGGCCGAGCGGGTCGGGAAAGTCGAGTCTCGTGCAGGCCGGACTGATCCCGGCGCTGCGAAGCTCCGATCGTTGGGTGATCGCGCTGATGCGTCCGGGCGCCTACCCGTTCACCGAGCTCGAAGCGGCGCTCGGCGGCGCCGTCGCGGATCCGCCGGCCAGATCGACGAGTGCGCTGGCGGACAACGACTCCGAGCTGTTGCGGACCGTGTTGCGGATCCTTCCCGACGACGCGTCGCGGCTGCTGTTGGTGATCGACCAGTTCGAAGAGCTGTTCGCGCTGGTCGACGACGAGCAGCGCGACCGCTTTCTCGACAGCCTCATCACGCTGGCCACGGACCCTCGGGGCCGCACCCGGGTGCTGGTCACCCTGCGGGCGGACTTCTACGACCGCCCGCTGATGCATCCGGCGTTCGGCCGCCTGATGACCGGCCACGTGTTCAACGTCACGCCGCTGGCCGCCGATGAGCTCGAAGCCGCCGCGCTGGGACCGGCGCGGCGTGTCGGGGTGACGTTCGAGCAGGGTCTGTTGGCCGAACTGATCACGGAGGTCAGCGGGCAACCGAACGCCCTGCCGTTGTTCCAGTACACCCTCACCGAGCTGTTCGATCGCCGAGCGGACTCGACGCTCACCAGGGTGGCGTATCGGGCGTTGGGCGGGATCCGTGGGGCGGTCGCCAGTCGTGCCGAGGAGATCTACCAGCATCTGGACGTCGAGCAGCAGGACGCCACCCGTCAGCTGTTCCTGCGGCTGGTCACCGTCGGCCGGGACTCCGAGACCCGCCGCGTCGTCGCCGCCTCCGAGCTGGTCACGCTCGATGTCGACATCGTCACCATGCACGCAGCCCTGGAAGCCTTCGTCGCCAGCCGGCTCCTGGTCCGCGACCGGGATGCCCTCTCGGGTGCCCTCACGGTCGAGGTCGCCCATGAGGCGCTGCTCGGTGAGTGGCAGCGGCTGCGCGGATGGATCGACGACGGGCGCGACGACCTGCGCCAACACGGCGCCTACTCGCTCGTCGTCGACGAGTGGTTGACCGCCGGCCGCGATCCCGACTATCTGCTCGCCGGCGGTCGTCTCGACGTCTTCGAGCAGTGGCGGGCCACGACCACGATGCGGCTCACCGCCCTCGAACGCGAGTTCCTCGACGAAGCCCTCCGCCGGCGCGAGCAGGTCGAGGCCGCCGAGTCCGCGCGCGGTGCGCAGCAAGCCCGCCTGCGTCGCCGGGCCCGACGAAGGGCGTTCGCGCTCGGCGCCGTCGCCGCCGGGATCACGACCGCAGCGATCGTTGCCGTCGTGGCCGCCGTCCCTTCCGGCCCGACCCCGCGGATCGCGGTCGTCGCCTCGGCCGATCCGGCGGACGGCCAGACCGGTGAGCTGTTCGAGCAGGGTCTCGTCCGCGCCGAGCGGGACTTCGACGTCGAGGTGGACCGACGCGACCCGCTCACACCGGGGACGCTCGGAACCGAACTGGCCGCTGTCGACTCCGACGTCGTGATCCTCGATCCGGACGCTTCGGGGGCGATGAGGCAGGCGATGTTCGACCCGGACAAGTGGTACGTGTTGACCGACCACAGCGGTGCTCACTTCGACGACGTCTCCAACGTCACGATGTACTCCTGGGCGGATGAACAGGTCGGGTACCTGGCCGGCGTCGCCGCGGCGACGACGACCGAGACCGGCATCGTCGGCTTCGTCGGCGCCGAACCGTCGGCTGACCAGGAGGCGCTCCGAGCAGGCTTCGAAGCGGGCGTCAAGTCGGTCGACCCCGACATCGAGGTCAAGGCCGCGTACCTCGCCCAGCACGAATACCACGATGCGCCGTTCGACGCACCAGACGGTGGCCGCGAGGTCGCCGGTCTGCTCTACGACGGCGGAGCCGACGTGATCGTCCACAAGGTAGGCCGCTCGGGCCTGGGGGTCCTCGAAGCGGCCGACTCCGAACTGGCCGCGGACCACCGCTGGGCGATCGGGGTCGACAGCGACGAATGGCAGACGGCGAGCACCCGACACCGCCCCCACATCCTGACGTCGATCATCAAGCGATTCGACGAACAGATCTACACCGCGATCGAGGACCACCTCGATGGCGGCCTCGAGTCCGGAGCGCGGCGACTCACCGTCGCCGACGAGATGATCACCTACTCCCAGAGCGGCGATGCAATGAGTCCCGACGCCCGCGCCGAGCTCGACCGGGCGATCCAGCGACTCGCCTCGGGCGAGACACCGCCCCGCCACCCGACAGGTCCGCTCACCCCGCCGCCTCCCCTCGAACCCGGAACGGGCACCGCCACCTACGCCGTGCCAGGCACCGACGTGACCATCACGTACGCGGTGCCGGCCGGCTGGGAAGCGTCCGGCAACGGCGGGTCAGTGTTCAAGTCGGAGGATGACCCGACGCTCGGACGTGGTTACCACAGTGTCGCGGTCGAGTTCTTCCACGATATCGCCAACGTCTACGCCGACCCATGTGCGGTGCGGCTGGCCGACCCGCCCGTCGGCCCGACCGTGGACGACCTGGTCTCGGCGTTGGCCGACCTGCCCGGCGACGCCACCACCGCCAGCGCCATCGACAACGGCCGGTTCGACGGCCAGCAGATGGAGTTCACACTCCCCGACTACACCCAAGATCCAGACTGCGTCAGCTTCTACCTCTGGCAGTTCGCCGGCGACAGCCGCGCCATCCCCGGCGGACCCGGGGAGGGTTGGTATGGCGTCCTGCCGAACCAACACACCCGAGTCTGGATCTTCGACGTCGACGGCACCCGGCTCGTGATCATGGCCTCGTACCTCCCCCAGACCTCGGACGAGGATCGAGCCGCACTCGAGGAGATCGTCAACTCGATCGAGTTCGACTGAACCGAACCGCTCGGTGACCGCCGTCGAGCGCTGATCGGAGAATCGTCGGAAGCTCGACACGACACCCCGACTCGACCCCGACAGCGCCCCGACCGCCGACGCTCACGATGCGACTGGCGAGGCAACCGCCCCGCCACATCGACAAGGAGCATCCCATGAGCGCCGAACCCAGAACACCCAACCTCGTCCGGAGGACCGTGTCAGCCGTTGCCGCCGGTCTCATCTGCACCGTCGGAGTCGCATCGCTGGGGGAGGCCCGGCAGGCGGAGTCCGACCCGATCGTGATCGGTCACGGGCCGAAGGCGGTCTACGTCGGTCTCGCCCCGACCTTCGGAGGCGATCCGGCACACGGCGAAACCGAGGAGTCCTACTTCGCCCGCACCAGCCGACACCTCCCGGGCCTGTCGACCGCCGCCGCCGTCGATGGACCGTGGTGGTACGGGCGAGCGCCGGTCACGGGTAGTGATCCGGCATCGGGGGAAACCGATGACGCCTACTTCGCCCGCACCGGCCGCCACCTGCCAGCACCCTGAACGCCCCCATGGTGTGACCATGCTTACCGCACCTCGCTACACGCCGGTCGAGCCCACCAAGCACCTGGTTCGCGAGCGTGAGCCCCACGCTCGATCCGGCCGAGACCGACTACGACGATCAGAGAGATCCAACAAGGCATCGAACGCGGCAGTGCATTTCGCCCATACCGCGTGCCATGACGACGCCGTCCGAGCGATCGTCGACGCTGCCATGGCGCGGCCGCGCACGACATCCGTGGTCGACCCCGACGCGCCCCCATTCGGCGATCGGCATTCCTCGGAAAAGGGTCACCGACGAGCGCAGGCGTGCATATCGCCACCCATAACAGGGCGAGCGACGTCCGTCGAGGCAGAGCACGTCGGCCCACCTGCACTGCCCGATAGTCCCAGTCCAGAACGCGATCCACGAGTAGCCGGTAACGCCGGCTCGGTGGCGACGTGGCTGGTCCCGACGGCGACAGGCGGCATCGAGGTCGTCGCAGCGTCGCAGGCTGGTTCGCATCGTTCGCCGAGTGCACACGGAGCAGGCCGTCAGAGGCTGATCAACGCGAGGAGGAAGACGCCGAACGCAGCCCAGGTGGCTGCTGCTTGGATCCAATTGAGCGTGAAGTAGCGCCGCCGACCGGCCTCCCAGTCCGGTGGCATGGCGTCGGCGTCCCAGGCGAGCATCACGTCGTAGTGGGGTTCCTTCCACACGTTGGACACCACGTACACACCAATGACCACAAGAGCCAAACCGATCGCACAGAGAACGAATGCGGCGGAGCTCCGGTCATCCCACAGGGCCACGAGTCCGACGACCGCCGCCACGGCCATCCCGATTGCGCAGACATAGTTGAACCACGCCTTCCTGCCAACAGGGAGGAAGGCCTGCAAGAAGCGCTCGAAGTCCCGTCCGTCCATCGCGGCGAGCATCGGATGCATCACCAGCGTGAGCATCCCCAACAGACCAGACCACAGCCCCGAGAACACGACAGCCGCAGCGAGCGCCCACTCTTCACGTGTCACGCTGACCCCCTCGGTGACCGCAGACCCGGCGTACGCCACGTTCACGATGCAGTTGCACCCGTACCCCCGTGGACCGCCCGGCGCAGGACGGGAACGACGCTCGACCGCAGTGTCCGTGACCGCCGGCCCTGACGCAGGCAACGGGCGTGTCAGCCAGTCCAGCCATCTGCGTCATCAGCCGTGTGTGAGTAGGCCGGCGCGGGCGGCGGTGAGCGCGGCGGCAGCTGCTCGGTCGGCAGTGGCTTCGGTGAGCGGTTCATCGCTCATCAGGAGTTGGTAGTAGATCGGCGCCGCGATGTACTTCATGACCTCGCTGGGGTCCGTCGTCGCCGGCAACTGCTTGCGGGCGATGGCGTGCTCGATGATCGGCCCGATCTGGGCGCGACGGGCTGCCCAGAACCCGGACATGACGGCTGCCAGCTGTGGCGACCCCGGCGCCTCGGCAACGATCGCGCGCACCGTGGCCGCTCCCTCGTGGGTGGACAGGGTCGCCGTGACAGCGCGAGCGAGCGTGCGCATGTCGGCGTCGATGTCGCCGGTGTCGACGACTTCGGTTCGCACGTCGGCGGCGTTCTCGAGCGCCTCGGCGACGAGCCGTTCCTTGTTCCCCCAGCGACGGTAGATCGTGGTCTTGTGGATCCCGGCCCGCTCGGCGACGCCCTCAACGCTCGTGCGCCCATAGCCGGAAGCGATGAGCTCGGCCAGCACGGCGGCGAGCACCTTGGACCGGGTCTCGGCTGTCCGACCGCCGGGCCGTGTCGTGCCACTCACGCCATCCACCTTCCGCTGCAACAAGATGTTGCGTTAACGCTCGAGATCTGCCACGCTCAACTTAACGCAACACACCGTTGCAGTAAAGGATGAGACACCGTGATCGACCTCACCACCCACCGACCGCTCAGCCCCTGGCGACGCCTGTTCTACACAGGGCCATCGACAGACGTCTTGTACGAGGACTACGCCCGACGTGGCCGCATCGACGACCTCGCGCCCATCTCAGCGCGCTGCGAGACGATCATCGACGCACCGCCCGAGCGAGTCTGGGAACTGCTCAGCCAACCACAGCGGTGGGAACAGTTCGCGTCCGAGGTCCGCGACGTGCGGCTCGACGACGGCGTCGTCGAAGGAGGCCGCTTCACCTGGCGCAACGGCAAGACCAAGCTGTCCTCCCGCTTCGCCGTCGTCAACCCCGGTCGCGAGTTGACCTGGACCGGCACCGCGCTCGGCTCCAAGGCCGTACACCGCCACCTCCTCACCCCGACGAACAACAACCAGACACGCCTCGCCAGCGAGGAGTCGATGGCCGGCCCCCTCCTCGTCCTGTTCTTCAGCAGCGCCAAGCTCCACGCCTCACTCAACACCTGGCTCGCCGCCATCACCGCCGCCGCGCAACGCTGAACGGACTACCGACCCGCGCTCACCCTTCACCCGTCCACCTCGTCCAGCCATGCGCACACCCGGCTCGCGC
>CAVRNI010000039.1:0-322314 GCA_963722415.1 Ilumatobacteraceae bacterium | reverse complement strand
TTCGACATCTCCCCACCCTGAAGGGCATGCTGGCGGGATGCCCGCCTCGACGTTCGTCGGGCGCGATGGCCTCCACCTCGTCGCCGACGTCCTCGGCCCCGACGACGGACCGCCGGTGATCCTGCTTCACGGGGGCGGCCCGACCCGTCACTCATGGCATGGCACGGCGACGACGCTGGCCGACCGGGGCTGGCGCGCCGTGTCCCTCGACATGCGGGGTCACGGCGAGAGCCACTGGGATCCCGAAGGTGACTATTCCCTCGATGCGTTCGCGGGCGACATCACACTCGTGGCCGAGACGTTCGACCGCCAGCCGGCGCTCGTCGGCGCCAGCCTCGGCGGGATCTCGTCGATGGTCGCGATCGGCGACTCCGGCGGCGGTACTGCTCTCGCTTCGTCGCTGACCCTTGTCGACGTCGCGCACAAGATCGAGGAGTCCGGACGAGAGCGGATCGGCACGTTCATGCGGAGCGCACCCCCGGGCACCGCGTCCCTCGAGGAGGCTGCCGATGCCGTGGCCGCCTACGACCCGCATCGACCGCGTCCCAGGGATCTCAGCGGCCTGGAGAAGAACCTGCGTCATCGCGAGGACGGTCGCTGGGTCTGGCACTGGGATCCGAGGTTCATCACGGGCAAGTTCGGCTCGCCGGACGAGACCCGCTCGTCGGTGGTCAACCCCGGCAGGCTCGACGCCGCTGCCGCCTCGCTGAGCCTGCCCACGCTGCTCGTCCGCGGCCGCTCCAGCGACCTGCTCAGCGAGGCGGGGGCACGAGCCTTTCTCGATGTCGTTCCCCACGCCACGTTTCGCCGACGTCGACGGCGCCGGCCACATGGTCGCCGGCGACCGCAATGAGGTGTTCAACAAGGCGATCCTCGAGTTCCTCGCCGACAACCGCCCGGCTTAAGCACGCTGCCGCGGCTACACCACACCCGCCCCTCGCTGGTCGAACACGAAGGTCGATCCGAGGTGGACCGCGACGAGCACTCCGGCGATCGCGGCGAGGGCCGTGCTGCCGGCTGCGGCGAGCGCAGACAGGACCGGAACCGAGCAGGACGATCTCGAGCAGGATCCGCGCCGGGTCTTCCGTCGGATGTCTCGCCTTCGGGCTGACGAACACGCCCCAGACGACGGCGGCGACGAGTGGCAGGCCCCACCCGAGCACCCAAGCCGCGACGCCGTCGAACTGTGTGAATCCGAAGTACCCCAGCGATGCGAGCATCGCCAGCTCCAGCAGGAACCGAAGGCCTGCGTTGGCGTGCTTCACGGAGGCACCGTATCCGGCATGGCGCGGGCGCCTGATGGGCATCTGCAAGCGGCGCGCTGGTAGTCGGTGCGTAGCCGACGCGTTCGTATGCTCTGGATGCCGCAGTCGACGTGAGTGGACCGCGGAGCCCCGCTCCCGTAGCTCAGGGGATAGAGCATCGGTTTCCTAAACCGTGCGTCGCAGGTTCGAATCCTGCCGGGGGCACTGAAAAAGTCCTGGTAGTGGACGTCCGCGGTTTACGCAGGCAGCGATCGTGCCGATGTGTCAGGATGCCGGGCGGGCGGTCTTGCGCTCAGGCGGAGTGTGCGGACCCGGTTCATAGTGGACAGCGTGGCCCCGGTAGCTGCCTGACAGTTGCGGGACGCGGCCCCGGTTCCTGGGCGACAGTGGCCCCGGTAGGTGCCTGACACTCGGGGGTCCACGATTCGACGGTGGCCACCTTCTTCGCTGTGGGGTGGTTCCTGCAGATTCGGAGGAGGCCGCTGTCGTGTTGGTGGAGTTGAACGCGGTCGCGCAGCGCTATCAGGCCGTGCCGGAAGTCCTCAATGATGGTGCGTCGGTCACCGATGTGGCACGCCGTCACGGGTCGCCCGGCAGACCGTGCACGAGTGGTTGCGCCCTTACGCGGTCGACGGGTTGGGCGGGTTGGCTGATGCACGAGGTGCCTCGCGTCCGCGAGGCCATCGCCGACGCGAAACGTCAGCACCGCTCCGCACAGGCCTACGCCAGTCGCAGCATCGACGACGCCTGGACGCAACTCTCCTCAGGAGCTGCGCTCAGTGTCGACCAGCGCGTCGACTTGATCCTGTCGCGAGTGGAAGCGTTCCGCATGGCGCAGGACGTCACCGCAGCCATGGTCCGCCTCGTCGGTACGCAGGCCATCTACTCGACGAGCATCCTCGACCGCCTCGTACGTGACGCCATCACCATCAACCAGCACGTTGCCGCTGGCCCCCTGATGTTGGACGCCGCAGGCCGGCTCGCGCTCGGCCTCGAGCTCCAAGGCTTCGTCGCCGCCATCGTCTGACACCACCACCGTGTCCCACGCTCGGTGCTCGGGCGGCATCGGCTACCCGGAGCGCGTTCGGTCCCGGCGGTAGGTGACGCGCCCCCACAGGTCGCTCCGCGTTGTTTCCGGATGACCCGGTGGCCGTTCGAGGGCGGCGTTTACAGCAGACCGTGGGCCCGGAACATCCTGTCGAGGATGTCGCGAACGATCGGTTGCTTGCGCTGGTTGTAGTCCTCAACGCCTCTGCCACCGTTGTTCGACGCCTCGGCTGACGTCCGTTTGGCCGCCGCGTAGCGCTCGCGGTCGTCAGGATGCTCGATCAGCCAGTCCCGCAACATGCGATGGCGGATGACCTCTGGGCTGTCAGCGCCGAACACGTGGATGTTTGCCCGCGGGTCGTCGGCGACGACGAGGCGGTGCTCGTGCCAACTTGGCTCTCTGAGGCGCAGCCGGAACCCGGCCGCCTCGAGGTCGGGCACGTACGACGGCTCGTCGCGAGGATCGGTGACGGTCACGTCGATGTCGATGATCGGCTTGGCGGCGAGGCCGGGCACGCTCGTCGATCCGACGTGTTCGACAGCGAGCGCCCGGTTGCCCAGCGCGCTGCGGATCCGCGCCGCGAGCACCTCGAACTGAGCCGGCCAGGCTGGGTCGGGCTCGACGACCTTGATGGGCTGTGGCGGCGGGTCGACCCCCACCCACTGGATGCCATCGGGATCGTCGTCGAAGTGGCGAGTGATCTCCTCGGCGGTTGGCATCGCCAGCGAGCGTACGACGCACGGCGCAAGCACTCACGGAGATCACACCATCGCGCGCTCCGAGCCGGCACAGAATCGGTCTCGTCACGGCGGATCGTGAATGCTGCGTGGCAACGCCGTGGTACGCCGTTCGCCGAAACGGGGCGAATCTGGCGCATCAAGCGATCGAGAGTGACAATCCGGCAGGGCATGCCGATGTCTGGCTCAGAGCTCCGTGATGGCGAAGTTGTCGAACTCTGCCTCTGTCGCGTCTGGCGTGTTCGGGATCATCGCCGCCCAGAGGCCGACGGTGCCGCTCCACGAGTGGATCGTCCGTATCGGTCGCCTCGGCGACCACCGAACCGTTCACAGAGAGCACGAGATGCACCGACTGCCCTTCGTCGTCACTGGTGCACGACGCTTGCAGGTGGCTCGTTGCATTCACGTCATACGTAACCGGCTCGTACGCCAACTCGAAATAGAACGGCTCGACTCCGACGAACTTCTCGATCGAGACGAACTTCTCCCCTGCGGACAACGCGTAGTAGTTGAGCCCGTCCAGACGACAGAGGATCCCGTACGCATGTCCCTCCCCGCCGAGGATCCGCAGCGCGTCGACATCGATTTGGATGTTCGAGGGCGCGGACGGGTACACGCTCGCAGCGCTCTGGGGTGAGCTCAACTCCCCGCCGCCCTCGTCTCTCGGTTCGGCACGGATGCGGTATGCGTCGTCGTTGTAGTAGCCGAGACTCGAGTCACCGTTGGCGTCCGTCCATGCGGCCGACCGGCCGGAGAAATCGTCGCTGAAGATGACGCCTTCGGACGGTGGGTCCGTGTTCGAGCTGGCGACGATGACCACGATCACGAGCACGATGACGGCGCTGACGACCCCGACCGCCAAGAGAAGCTCGGGCCCGTTTGGAGAGGCGTTGTTTGCCCGCGGGGCTGCTCGGCGCGGGAGGTGGCCCGGAGTCGACACCGGTTCCCACTCGGAGGCTCGGAGCGTCGAGATCCGCTACGCCTCCCGCCGCTGTCGTCGATGGGACTGCAAGCCCCGCATCGTGGACCTCGCCGACGGTCCTGTCGAGCACTCTCAGGAGCCGGCCGAGATCGAAGTCGAACTGGCTCGGGCTGAGGTCGAGCGCCTGACGGCGCGCCAACATCGCGAGCCCGGGCGGTAGCTCGTCGGCCACGGGCATCTTCGCGCCCTCGACCAGGATCGGGACGACGCGGACATCGCGCGCGAGTGCGGCCTCGATCTCCAGCCGCACGAAGTCATCGGGATCGTCGAGGCGACGCCTACCGTGCTCGTCGGTGATCGTGAGCCACTGATCTCCGATCAACGCCAGCAGGACGTCGCACGATCCCACCGCGCTCGTGATCACCTCGACGAAGTCGTCGCCCAGTTGGATCGAGTCGACGTCCTTGAAGATCCGGCTCCTGCCGAAGTGGTCGGCGAGGCGTTCGTACAGCCACCCGGCCGGATAGGCCGTCTCGTCGCGCCGGTAGCTGATGAAGATTCGACCGGATGCCGCATCAGCCACGAACGGATCGTAATGATCGGCCGCAACGCGTCGGTCGCTGTTAAGGACGGGTGGCGCGACGACGGTCTCTTGACACCGGTGAGGTGCAGGCGGACGATGACCGAGACGGGCAGTCGATGACATTCTGCTGAGTGGAAGGGGGCCGCAGATGCACGGTCCGGATGTGTCCCGTCGCGCGTTGTTGAAGGGGGGAGGCGCGGCACTTGCCGGACTCAGTGTCCTGCAGGTGGCCGGACCCGCCCAGGCCTTCCCGGCCCACGGCGGCGATGACGATGACGATCGCTGGACCGACGACCCATCGTCGGCGTTCCCCGGCGATCCGAACGACGCGGTGATCCCTTGGCTCGATCAGCCGGCCCCGGTCCCGCCGCCCGCGGCGGACGTCGTCGGGAACCTGCTCGTGTGGGAAGACGCTCACCTCGCGGCTCACGCCGGCGAACAACTTCTTCACCGTCAAGCACTACGGCAACCCGACGGGCGTGGAGACCGACTACCGACTGACCGTCGACGGACTGGTCGCCCGTCCCCGCGAGCTCTCGCTCGACGACATCAAGGCGCGTCCACGTCGCGAGGTGGAGTTCACGCTGGAGTGCTCCGGCAACACCGGCCTGCCGTTCTTCATCGGCGGCGTCGGGAACGCGGTGTGGGCCGGCGCGCGACTCAGTTCGGTGCTGCGCGATGCACGTGTCCTGGACAACGGCACCGAAGTGATCTTCTGGGGCGCCGACAGTGGCCCGGTCACGATCCGCGACAACTCAGGGGTGACCGGGGGCGGTGTCACGGGGACGTTCCCGACCGATGCCAATGGAGGTCTCACGATCACGGAGCGGTTTGCCCGCAGCATGTCGCTCGAGGACGCGATGGCTTCGCCGAACCTGCTCTGCTACGAGATGAACGGCGAACCGCTCCCGGCGGAGCACGGTGCCCCGGTGCGTCTGATCGCACCTGGTTGGTACGGCGTGGCGAACGTCAAGTGGCTGACGCACATCGAGGTGACGGACCGCCGCTATGCCGGCCGGTTCATGGCCCGTGACTACGTCACGTTCCGCGAACGAACCGTTGGTGGTCAGACCCTGTGGACGTTCACCACCGTCGGCCAGGCGCTGCTCAAGTCGGCTCCGGCCAAGGTCACGGTGCACGACTCACGCTTCACCATCATCGGTGCCGCGTGGGGCGCCCCGATCAAAGCGGTCGAGGTGTCGATCGACGGCGGTCCGTGGACGCGGGCGAAGCTGCGCGGGTCGAACCACAAGAAGTCGAGCGGCTTCGCGTGGAGGTTCTGGACGTTCGACTGGGGCACGCCCTCATCCGGGGAGCACACGATCGCGTCGCGGGCGATCGACTCGGCCGGCAACGTCCAGCCGGCACCGACCGATCCGTCGATCGCCACGAAGGTCACCTACTGGGAGAGCAACGGCCAGATCACCCGCCGGATCCTCATCCCCTGAGTCTCCGGCCGTCTCGCTTGCGTCGACGCGTGAGCGGCTGCGCCGCGCGTGCGCATGCACGCGCCGCGAGAGGCCGCATCACGCGCGACACTCGCGATCCGCATTGATCTACGTCGAGGAGGCCCGACCATGACGACCCGTCTCAACCCGTACCTGTCGTTTCGCGACAACGCCCGCGAGGCGATGGACTTCTACGAGTCGGTGTTCGGTGGTGAGCTGACGCGCAGCACGTTCGGCGAGTTCGGCGCGAGCGACGATCCGGCCGAGCAGGACAAGGTCATGCACTCGATGCTGGTGACGGACAACGGGCTCACGCTGATGGGAGCTGACACACCGAACAGCATGGACTTCTCTCCCGGCAGCAACGGAACGATCTCGCTCAGCGGCGAGGACGAGACCGAGCTGCGCGGCTACTGGGAGAAGCTGTCGGATGGCGGCGATGTCTCGCTGCCACTCGAGAAGGCGCCGTGGGGCGACACGTTCGGCATGTGTGTCGACAAGTTCGGTGTGAGCTGGATGGTGAACATCGCCGGCGCGCAGTCGTAGCGCCGACGACTCGCGCCGACCCCTCTACGGAGGGAACGCGACGATTCGGTCGGGCGCGATGCGGACGATCGCCCGCTGGGTCTCGATCGGATAGGGGTACTCGTCGACCTTGAAGTAGCGCTGCGCCAACGAGTCGAGATGCGCCTTGGCCTCATCGCCGATCACGACGCCGGCCACCGTCCCACGCACCTCGAAGTACGACGTGGGGTCACCTGTCTTCCAGATCGTGATCGCGACGCGTGGGTCGGCGGTCAGGTTCTTGTACTTGGCCCGGTGCACCTCGGTGTTGACGATCACGTGGTCGTCGTCGCAGTCGATCCACATGACCTGCGATTGCGGGCGCCCGTCCGGGAACAGCGTCGTGAGGACGCCGTAGTTCTCGCCCTTGCACAACGCTCGGAGCCGTTCGTCGAGCACGGCGCCGTCAGTACGTTCGGCCGTCGCCCGACGGCGTCCACAGGATGACGGTCTCCTCGAGCTCGCCGCCGACGATCGACGGGCCGTCGAAGAACGTCGGCCCATCCTCGATGCAGCGGTGCCACTCCTCGCTCGCCATCGCGGTGCGATACGAAGCCTCGTCGACGAACCAGTGCTCGGCGTGCCCGTCGAAGGCACCGGGGTGTCCGGTCGCGAGCCCGGTCGCCGGGTCCAAACCGCTCGACCAGTGGCTCTGGACGTAGCGCACCATGCCCGGTGTTGCCTTGGCGAGATCGGCGTGCGGGCCGCGCCACCAGGCGAGCACATCTTCACGACGGGCGCCGGGCTTGAACTTCGTGAGGTTGATGATCTTGTACACGAGAGCCTCCATCCACCAACTGCTTCGGGCCCGTCGCGAAGATCGTATACGATCCCCGGAGGACGTTCGACCGAAGGGGGATCGACATGTTCAAGATCGTTCAGATGGTTCGCGTCGCACCGGGCGTCGAGCGGCAGGCGGGCCTCGACCACTGGACCGGCGCCCATGCCGATCTGGGTCGGTCGGTACCGGGCGTGCGGCGCTACGTCCAGAACCTGGCGTCGTCTGCGCTCCACCTCGTCGGTATCGATCCCGATCGGACCGGCCGCGTTCGACGGCTACGCGTGCGTGTGGTTCGACGACCGTTCGAGTTACGAAGTGGCGACCCGATCGCCGGCGTGGGCGGCAATGGCCGACGACCGCGCGGCGATGTTCGATCCAGCGTTCGACGCTTCGACGTTCGCCGCCGTCGACGAGCGGTTGATCGTCGACGGTCCTGCCGGACCGGTCAAGACGGTGTGGTTCTGCCGCTTTCCGGACGACGTCAGGGAGGATGCGGCGCGCACCGAGGCGTCGAGCCAGTACTGGACGGCGACCCACGGTCGAGTGTTCGGCGTCAAGGTCCCGGGCATCGGTCGCTATCTCCAGAACCACGTGATCGAGCCCGACCCGGCGCGCCGGCCGGTGTTCGACGGCTTCTCCGAGTGCTGGTTC
The DNA here is from genome assembly GCA_963722415.1 of Ilumatobacteraceae bacterium. Lineage (GTDB taxonomy): Bacteria > Actinomycetota > Acidimicrobiia > Acidimicrobiales > Ilumatobacteraceae > JALOLG01. The sequence goes on along the minus strand of CAVRNI010000039.1, from coordinate 314,315 downwards.
GAGGACGTCGCCGCCTACGACACGATGAACGCCGCACCGGAGTGGGACGAGATGAACGAGGACGCAGTGACGCTCTTCGACCGCGACTGGATCGTGGGCGGATGGAGCGCCGCGCTCGAGGAGCACGTCGTCGTCGGATGATGTGACGACGCGCGCGGCTTGCCCGCCGGTCACGGCGGGGCGATCGTGATGACCGAGGTGAAGCTGCCCGTGTTGTTCTGGACCCCGACGTCGTTGATGCCGAGGTAGAGGATGCCGCTGTGGTCGGCCGTGAACTGACTCGACGCGCCGACGAGGAACGGCACACCCTCGTCGCCGACGCGACCGATCAAGGCGGCGTGGTTGACGTCGGATGATGACATTGAACTGGCGCAGTTCGGACTCCACGTCACCGTCGGGCCCGACGGGGTTCGGCAGAGCGGTGTCGTGCACGATCTCCCCACTCGATCGCACGGTCACCACGTCGCCGACGCCGACCTCCATCCCGGTGTCGGTCCACGCACGATCGCCTGGGACGCTCACATCGGTGTCGCCGCCGGAGTCCGGCCAGATCGCGACGGCGACGAGCACGACGGCGACGAGCGCGACCAGGACCGCGGCGCCCGCGCCGAGGAGCCGGATCTTCGGTCGCTGCCACCACTTGTTCCGCGGGCGGGGCGGGGGAGGGGCCTCGGGCGCGTCCGGGAGCGGATCGGGCAATGGATCAGGGCTGGCCCGGTTGACCGCCTTGACCAACGACAGCAGCGCATCCTGCGACCGCTTCCGGTAGTCGATCCACTGGACCGAAGGCAGCGTGCCGGGCGCGCTTTCGGGACCGAGGTCGTCGACCTGGACCGGGATCACGATCCGACGGACGGCGCTGGCGTAGCCGAGCTCGGAGCGGCAGGCCGCCGACTTCGCCGACGTCGGGCTGATGACGGCCACGACCGCGTCGGCCATCCGCAGCTGGCTGAGGATCTCGTCCCACCACGACTGCCCGCCGTACAACTCGTTGTCGCGCCAGACCGCATAGCCGGCCGCGTCGAGTGCGCGTGCGAGGTCGGTGACCGCCCGACGGTTCCGGCGACGATCGTTCCGGCTGTAGGAGATGAAGACACGGGTCATCGCACCACCCCCCGAACTGGCGCGTGCGGTCGGGACACTACTGCGGCGCGCCGTTTCAGCGGCTCGATTTGCCGTTGCGCGACCGGGTCAGCGCAGGGCGGCGATGGTGAGGTCGATCGTGTCGCTGATCGACATCGAGCGTCCCCGCTCGAGCAGCGGCTGGTGGCGATCACCGAGACGCTCGGCGAGCTCGTCGGCGATGCGTTGGTAGTGGACGAGATCGGCCGGTGTCCGGATCGGGAGGCCGAGGCGGCCGATGAGCAGCGCCGCCGTCTCATCGTCACCGCGCATCGCCCGTGTCACCCCGGTGAGCGCACACGTGCGCCGCGCCTGATCGATCTCACCGAGCTCGAGTGTGCGATCGAGCAACGAGCGGATCGCGTCCTCGGCCGCCTCCGGATCCTCGCCCGTGATCAGCGCCGACGCGCGTTGACGCCGGGAGCTGATCTCGAGGTTCGGGTTGGCCACCTCGTCGGCGACCGCTCGGGCCTCGTCGAGCGCCACGAGTGCGCGCGCCGGATCGGTCGACGACAGGGCCCGCGCGACCACGTAGTGGGACCAGCCGATCGTGCTGCGGTCGGCGAGCTCGTCGCCGCGGAGGCGGATCTCCCTGGCGACGTCGAGCGCCTCCGCCGTGTTCCCGTCGACCACGGCGCCGAACCCCTGATACGTCGCGGCGTTGAGCTCCCATTGCAGCTGCGCACGTTCCGCGGCCGCTTCGCGCGCCCGCCGTGCGTTCTCGTAGCACTCGTTCGGATGACGCGCCAGATGAGCGAGCACGATCAGCGCCTGGGGGTTGTCCGGATCGGCGGACAGGGCCGCACCTGCGAGCTCGCGCGCGCGGCCCACCGCTCCGAGCTCGTTGAGTGCCGTCGCCGACGACGCGGCGAGGAAGTCGGCCCACGCGTCGGGAAGCGGGTCGGGCGGTGCACGGAGCAGGTCAGCGAGCCACGTCGCGGCCGGCCGCCAGCCGCGCTGAAACCCGATCGTGTTGAGGTCGACGACGATCGACAGCGCCCAGTCGAGCTCGCCGTTGGCCGCCGCCCATCGTGTCGCGGCCTCGAAGTCGTTGACCTGGGCGGTGATGAGATCGAAGATCGCAGGCTCGCGCGGTCCCAGGCACGTCCGGCGCAGCGTCGCCGCCAGGTCGCGGAACCGTTCCGCATGTCGGCGGTGCACCGACTGATCGGCGCCCGCCGCGACCAGCTGCTCCAGGGAGAACTCGCGGAGTGATTCGAGCAGGCGGAACGGTGGCGACGAAGCGAGCCGCTGCACGAGCGACTTGTCGACGAGCGACGCGAGCGACGTGATCACGTCGAACTCGGTCACGACGTCCGCGCAGAGCGCGACTGCGTCGTCGATGTCGAACGGACCGGCGATCACCCCGAGCCGGTCGAACACCATCCGGTCGCCCTTGTCGAGCAGCTCGTACGACCAGTCGAACGTCGCGTGGAGCGTCTGATGCCGGGCATCGCCCGAGCGGTGATCGGCACCGAGCAGCTGGAACCGGTGGTCCAGCAGGTCGACCAGTCGAGACGGATCGAAGGCGCGGGTCTTCGCCGCCGCCAACTCGATCGCCAGTGGGAGCCCGTCGAGTCGCCGGCACAGCTCGTCGATGGCAGCGCCGTGCGCCGCCGGGTCGAGCGATGCGCCGCTCTCCGCGGCGCGTTGCAGGAACAGTTCGGCCGCGTCGCTCTGCCCGGGTCCCGGCTGCCGCACGGCGAGCGGGAGCACTGGGACGACGCGTTCGCCGGCGAGCCGGAGTGGCTCGCGACTCGTCGCCAGCACATGGACGTTCGGCGTGCCGCCGAGGATCGCGCCGACCGCATCGCCGACCGCGTCGAGGACGTGGTCGCAGTTGTCGAGCAGCAGAACCATGCGCCGGGCACGCAGCGCGTTGTCGATCAGCTCGTCGAGCGTGACACCCGTCGCCGACAAACCGAGCGCGTCCGCGATCGCGCCGACGACCGCGCGGCCCTCCTGGATCTGTCCGAGCTTCACGAGCCAGACACCGTCCGGGAACCCATGAACGTTGCGGCCCACGTCGGTCGCCAGCGTCGTCTTGCCGACTCCACCGACACCGACGAGCGTGACGAGCCGGTGGTTGTCGAGCGCCTCGACGACATCGGACACGGCGCGTCCCCGTCCGACGAGCGTCGCTACCCGTTCCGGCAGGTTGCCGGCAACGAGCGCCGGCGCCCGGTCCGGTCGCGTCGGCACGTCGACGCCGTCACTGGCGACCGAGAACACCTCGATCGGTTCGGTGATGTCCTTCAGCTCGACCTCGCCGAGGGGCACGAGTGTGATGTCGTCGGGGAGCCAGGTCTCGGCGGCAGCACGCACCGTCGCCGTGACGACGATCTGGCGACCCTGCGCGATCGCCATCACACGCGCACTCCGGTTCACCGGTGGCCCGAAGTAGTTGCCGTCGCGCTCCTCGGCACGGCCGAGGTGCATTCCGATCCGCACCGCGATGTCGGCGCCGTTCGGCCACTGGGTCTGTCCGAGGCGGCGTTGCGCCAACACCGCCGCCCGGATCGCAGCATCGGCATGCTCGAACGCGGCTCCGAAGCCGTCACCGGTCGTGGAGAAGATGTATCCGCCCTCGGCGACGAGAACGTTGCGGAGGATCTCGTCGTGCATCCTGAGCGCCGGGCCCATCGACGACGGGTCGTTCCACAACCGGGTGGAGCTGACGATGTCGGTGAAGACGAACGTCATCGTGCCCGTCGGGACGTCCGCATCGCGCACGGCCTGATTGTGACAGACCCGACGAAGACGCGTCAGTTCGTCATCCGCTCGATGGCTACTGTTCGCGCCACACAGATGGAGGTTCATGCATGATGGGACGCGACGCACACCAGATCGCGGCACGCGAACTGCTGGCGGCGTTCCGGAACGACGTGATCGACCACCGGCCAGGGACCCGCTGGGCGCACACGCACGGGCTCGGTGTGATCGGGCACTTCGTCGCCTCCGACGTCGCCCGTCGGTATTGCGTGGCCGAGCACTTCGGAGGCCAACGCGTCCCGGTGACGGTGCGGTTCTCGAACAGTTCGAGCGAAGCGCAGCGCCACGACGAGTGGCAGGACATCCGGGGCATGGCGACCAAGTTCCACCTCGACGAACAGGGCGGTGAGAGCGTCGACGTCGACCTCATCGCCGTGTCGCTCGACGTGTTCATCGCCCGTACTCGTGCGGAGTTCCTCGAAGTCGCCAAGGCCGACCTCCCTCGTCCCGTCACCCGCGAGCGCTGGTGGCAGAAGCTGCTCGACCACTTGCGGCTCGAGCTACCGCTCGTCCCGCCGCCCCCTGGGCAGACGGCGAGCGGCGCGGCGGGCCTCCTCGCCTACGCCGGGCGGCAACGCGACGCCCAGGCAGGCGTCGCGGGTGCGGGCATGCAAGCGGTCCCGATCAGCTGGGCGCGCGTCAAGTACCACGCCGTCCACACGTTCGTGGTCGTCGGCGACGACGGCGCCCGGCGACACGTGCGGTTCGCCTGGCAACCGGTCGCCGGCGTCTGCCCGCTCGACGATCCGCTCACGGCCGCGACGGACTTCCTGTCGACCGAGATGCGGCAACGGCTGAAGGTCGCGCCGGCCCGCTTCGAGCTCAAGATGACGATCGGCGACGAGGGCGACGCGTTCGACGATCCGACGAAGGCCTGGCCGGTCACCCGCCGCGCCGTGATGATGGGCTCGCTGTACCTCGACCGCGTCGCCGACGACCAGATCGACCAGTGCGAACGGTTGAGCTACAACCCGATGCGCCTCACCGCCGGGATCGAAGCCTCCGGTGACGAGATCCTCCGGGCCCGTGGCGAGGTGTACGAGTTGGCCGCCGAGGAGCGGGGCGCGATCGGCTGCCCCGTGCACCTCGCGGCGCCGCAGGAGGTGCGCTGATGGGCCGGCTGGAGCAATGGTTCGAACGTCTGCTCGTGCGCTACTGGGCGTGGCGCGAGCACCCGGCGGTGGCCGAAGGCGGGCCGCCCGATGCCCGGCAACCGAGCGACAACCTGATGCGGGCGATGAGTCTCGTGATGCCCCTGGCCGATACGTCTGCCGTGGGCAGGGCCCAGGCCGCGGCCGTCGTCGCCAGCGGAATCGACGAGATCTACAGCGGGCTCGACAACGTCGGCACGGTCCACTTCGCGCGCTTCGCCATCGTCGACGACAACCTGTTGATGTTCTCGTACTACGACGGCGACTTCCACACGTACATCCGCGACTTCATCGTCACGCTCGGGCACGCCTTCGACGCGATCGTCGCGATCGTGCAGGACCCACCGCTCACGCCGTGCAAGCAGCACGTCGACGAGTTCATCGACTGGGTGCACCGCCACGACCTGTACCAACTGCCCGACGACGTGACGGAGATCGCCGACGTGACCGACCTCCGCGCGCTGAGCCGGGTGCTGACGTTGCGCATGCACACCAACCCGAACGTCCTCCTGGGCGCGTATCGCGGCTACCCGGGGTATTCGGTGGCGCAGGTCCGTGAGCACCTGGGGATGGGATGGTGAGCACCGTCACCGTCGACCTCGCCGACGTTCAGGGCAACATCCTGCGCGGCTATCGCACCCAGCGGGTTCGCCACCTCGTCTTGCGTGTCGCCGACGTCGCCTCGGCGCGGCGATGGATCGGCGCGACGGCGGGCGACGATCGCGCGCTCGCGCCCGCCATCACGCCCGCGGCCGAGTGGGCGCACAAGCCCGAGACGTTCTTCAACCTCGGGATCACGTTCGCCGGGCTGCGCGCGCTTCGGCTCCCGGCGTCGTCACTCGAGTCGTTCCCGGCTCCGTTCGTCGAGGGGATGGCGGCGCGCAACGTCAAGCTCGGCGATCTCGGCGAGTCCGCGCCCGAGACGTGGATCGAGCCGTTCCGCGACGCCGAACGCGTGCACGTCATCGCCTCGATCTACGCCGATGAGGTGGCCGCGCTCGACGACGTCCAGCGCGGCGCGCTGGCGGGCCTGGCCGGTCACGCGTTCGAACTGGTCGGCGTGCTCGACGGGGCGTTGTACGACGGGAACACCGTCCACTTCGGTTACCGCGACAACATCTCCCAGCCGCGGTTCGAGGGGATCCACGATCCGTCGCTGTTCCCCGACCCTCAGCCGCTGGCGCCCCTCGGCACGGTGCTGCTCGGCCACCCGACCGCGTTCGAAGGAGTCACCTGGCGGGTGCCACAGCCCACAGCGCTCGGCAACAACGGCGCGTTCAACGCCTTCCGCATCCTCGCCCAGGACACGGCGGCCTTCGAGACCTTCCTCGACGACGCGGCTGACGCCGTGTTGCGCGATCGCTTAGCCGAGGAGTTGCTCCCACTCGGCGCCGAGGCGGCCATCACGCCGAACGGGACCCGGCGTGACGCGATGCGCGAGATCGTCGCCGCCAAGCTCTGCGGCCGGTGGCGCGACGGGACGCCGCTGGAGCTGTCGCCCTTGAACCCGTCACCGACACCGGGCGTGTCCGACACCGACTTCGACTTCGTCGACGACAGTGACGGGTCTGCGCTGCCCGGTCGGCGCCCACACCCGTCGCTGCAACCCACGCGGGGCCAAGATCGTGCAGCGGGTCGCCAACGGCACGCGCCGGCTCGTCCGCCGGGGCATGCCGTACGGGCCGCCGTTCGACCGAGAGCACCCGGACGACGTCGAGCGGGGGCTGCTCGGCAACTTCCTCTGCGCCGACCTCGCCGCCCAGTTCGAGTCCGTCCAGTACGACTGGCTCAACCTCGGGCTCCAGCACCCCGAGCTCACCGGCACGAACGACCCGCTGCTCGGCGCCAACGACACGGCCGAGAGCCGGTTCGACATCCCGACCGCGTCCGGCTCGATCACGCTGACGGGCCTGCCACGGTTCGTACGGACGCGAGGCGGCGCGTACACGTTCCTGCCGAGCCTGACCGCGCTCCGCCACATCGGTGCGATGGCCGACGACACCAACTGACGCGACGCGGATCAGGCGCGTCAGGCCGCGTCACGCGTACCCGTTGACATCGACGAGCAGATGCGCGGCGGCATCGGTGTAGATGCACACGGTGCCGGACGGCGACAGCTTGGTGATCGTGTTGTTGGGGATGTCGCGACCGGTCGTGTAGTTGACGTTGCTGGCCGTCGGCACGACGGCCGCGCAATCGAACGCGGTGGCGAACCCGTCGGCGTGGGGGCCGACGACGGTGACGTTGAGGATCGCGCTGGTTGCGTTCTGGGGGACGCCACCGCGTCCGGTGATCTGAACCTCGGTGACGGAGCCAGCCGGCGCCGGTCCTCCGCCGGAGTGCAGGCCGTCGACGGTGGAGCTCGGGCCCCGGGTGTCGAGCAGTCGCGCCGGAGCGAGCGTTCCCACCGACGTACCGCCGGGGAGGTACCCGTTGACGTCGATCAGGAGATGGGCGGACGCGTGGGTGAAGACACACACCGTCCCCTGCGGCGACAGCTGGGCGACGGCGCCGTTGGGGATGTCGCGTCCGGCCGCGTAGTTGAGGTTGCTCGCCGTCGGAGGGACGGGCAGGCACGGGAAGATCGTCGCGAATCCATCGCCCGCCGGACCGACGACGGTGACGTTGAGGATCGCCGCGATGGCGTCCGCGGGGACGCCGCCGCGTCCGGTGATCTGGACCTCGGTGACGGAGCCCGCAGCGGCCGGACCGCCACCTGCGTGCAGACCGTCGATGGTCGAGCTCGGACCGCGGGTGTCGAGCAAGCGAGCCGGTGCCACGGTGCCGACATGGCTGCCGGCGGGGAGGTAGCCGTTCACGTCGACGAGGAGGTGAGCCGCCGCGTCGGTGTAGACGCACACGCTGCCCGTGGGCGAGAGCTCGACGATGGTGTTGTTGGCGATCGTCTGTCCGCTGGAATAGTTGAGGTTGCTGGCGGTCGGGATCGTGTCGGTGCAACCGAAGACGGTCGCGAACCCGGCCACGTCGGCGCCGACGACGGTGACGTTGAGGATCGCTCCGCCGGCGTCGCCGGGCACCCCGCCGCGTCCGGTGATCTGGACCTCGGTGACCGAGCCGGCGGGCGCCAGTCCGCCGCCGGAGCTCAGACCGTCGACGGTGGAGTCCGGTCCACGGGTGTCGAGGAGGCGCGCCGGAGGCACCGTGACGAGGTCCGTACCGACCGGGCCGGGCAGGAGGGGTGCGGCCGGCACCGGGGCGGGAACGACGGCCGCCGACGGCGACGAGTACGCGCTCGCACCGATCACGCTGATCGCCGCCACCCGGAACTGCACCGCCGCTGCGTCCAGTCCCGTGACGAGGGCGTTGGTGGCCAAAGATCCGGTGCTGACGATCCGCGTCGACCACGACGAGGTACCGGCGGGCGCCGACTGGACCCGGAAGCCCTGGATCGGCCGGCCGCCGTTGTCCTCCGGCATCTCCCACGTCACCGTGGCCGACGCGACGCCGGCGACTGCCGCGACATCGGTCGGTGGCAACGGCACGTCGATGACCGGTGACACGTGTGAGTTGCCGGCGAGTCGCACGGGGAGGAGGAAGCCCATCTCGGCGACGTTGTCACCTCGGGCGATGGTGTCGCCCTGTCCGAGCTGGCCCTGGCCGTTGCCGCCCCAACACCGCAGGGCGCGGCTGTCCAACAGCGCGCACGAGTGGTCGGTCCCGCCGGCGAGCGCCGTGGCGGTGCGGCCGGTGCCGAGGTCGATCGCGGCGAGGCTGTCGCCCATCTCGCCGGCGCCGTCGCCGATGTCGCTCGTGTTGAAGCGACCGAGCTGCCCGAAGGCGTTCTGACCCCAACACTTCGCACTTCCGTCGTCGAGCACCGCGCACGTGTGCTCCAGCCCGGCGCCGACGGTGATCGCGGTGCGACCGGTGCCGAGGTCGATCGCATCGAGACCGTCGCCCATCTCGCCGGCGCCGTCGCCGCGGGTCGTGGTGTCGCCCTGCCCGAGGTTGCCCGAACCGTTGGCGCCCCAGCACTTGGCGGTGCCGTCGTCGAGGACCGCGCACGAGTGGTAGCCACCGGCGGCGATCGCGATCGCGGTGCGTCCGGTGCCGAGATCGATCGGAATCGACGGCATCGAGTGCCGCCGTCTCCCCAGTTGGTCGTGTTCTCCTGGCCGAGTTGGCCCAACACGTTCTGGCCCCAGCAGTAGACGACGCCGCCGCCGAAGAGCGCGCACGTGTGGAGCTGTCCGGCGGCGATCGCGACCGCGTTCGGCAAGATGTCGGTCGGGTCGAGGTTGTCGCCCATCTCGCCCGGGCCGTCACCTCGTGTCGCCGTGTCACCCTGAGCGAGTTGACCCGAGCCGTTCTGCCCCCAACACTTGATCTCGCCGTCGTCGAGGATCGCGCAGGTGTGCCCCGCGCCGGCCGCGATCGCCGTCGCCGTGCGACCGGCGCCGAGGTCGATCGGCGCCAGGTTGTCGCCCATCTCACCCGGGCCGTCACCGCGGTCGGCGGTGTTCCCTTGACCGAGCTGCCCGGAGCCGTTCTCGCCCCAGCACTTCACGGCGGCGGTGTCGAGGATCGCGCACGTGTGGTTGCCGCCGGCTGCGATCGCTGTCGCCGTGCGGCCGGTACCGAGGTTGACGGCGGGGAGGACGGCACCCATCTGACCGGCCATGTCGCCGCGGTCGATCGTGTCGCCGAGACCGAGCTTGCCGGAGGCGTTGTCGCCCCAGCACTTCACGGCACCGGTGTCGAGCAACGCGCATGTGTGCGCTGCTCCGGTCGCGACGGCCGTCACGGCGTCCTGGGTGCCGACGTCGATCGCCGGGAGGAAGTCGCCCATCTCGCCGGCCCCGTCGCCGGTGTTGCCGGCCTGGGTCTTACCGAGCTGGCCCCAAACGTTGCGACCCCAGCACTTCATCGTCAGGTCGTCGAGTAGTGCGCATGAGTGATCGTTCCCCACGCTCACCGCCATGGCCGATCGTCCGGTTCCGAGGTTGGCGCTGGCGAGTGCGACCCCCATCTCGCCGCCGTTGTCGCCCTGCGCAACGTTGGTCCCTTGGCCGAGCTGGCCGAAGTTGTTGCGGCCCCAGCACTTGACGTCGTCGAAGGAGGTGACGGCGCACGTGTGATTCCCGGCGGCGGCCACGCCGAAGACCGCGCCACCACCGAGGTCGATCTCGAGCAGAGCGTCGCCCATCTCGCCGGTCTCGTCGCCGCGGGTCTCGGTGTCGCCCTGGCCGAGCTGGCCGAGGCCGTTCGAGCCCCAGCACTTGAGGGCGTAGTCGTCGAGGATCGCGCATGTGTGCGCGAGTCCGGCGCTGATCGCCGTTGCGGTGCGGCCGGTGCCGAGATCGATCGCGGGCAACGCGTCGCCCATGTCGCCGAGGTTGTTGCCGCGGTTGTCGGTATCGCCCTGACCGAGCTCGCCATGCGTGTTCGCCCCCCAGCACTTCGCGGTGCCGTCGTCGAGGATCGCGCAGCTGTGGGCGAGGCCGGCCGCGATCGCGGTGGCGGTACGCCCTGTGCCGAGATCCACTGCCGGCAGGTTGTCGCCCATCTCACCGGGTTCATCGCCGGTGATTTCGAAGTAGCCCAGACCGAGCTCGCCGAAGTTGTCGTATCCCCAGCACTTCACCGATGCGTCGTCGAGGATCGCACAGTTGTGGTATCCGCCGGACGAGATCGCCGTCGCCGTGCGTCCGGTGCCGAGGTCGATCGCGGCGAGGTTGTCACCGAGCTCTCCTGGGCCGTCACCGCGGTCCGCGGTGTCCCCCTGGCCCGAGCTGCCCCGAGACGTTGGATCCCCAGCACTTCACCGTGTGGTCGTCGAGGAGCGCACACGTGTGTCCGATGCCGGCGGAGATCGCGATTGCCGTACGTCCGGTGCCGAGGTCGACGGGTGGCAGGTCGTCACCCATCGTGCCGACCTCGAAACCGCGAGAGACGGTGTCGCCCTGGCCGAGTTGTCCGTGGTCGTTGCGTCCCCAGCACTTCACCGTCCCGTCCGACAGCCGGGCGCAGGTGTGCTCTGGCCCGGCTGCGATCACGGCGGCGGACCGACGCGGGGGCCCGGGCACGCCGCCGCTGGTGATCGCCGACGCGGGCGATTGCGGGACCGACACGAGGACGGTCGCCATCGCCGCGATGCAGGGTGTCAGCTGGAGGATCAGCTTCGTGGACCGGTGACTGTTCATGTCGACTCCTCGGGCGGGGAACTGATGTCACCCGTCCTGAGAAGTTCGGCGAGGAGATCTCGCGGTTTCCGGCCCAGCCGGCCGCGAGGATCGACAACTACCCGGTGTTGCGGCGCAGGATCCGGCGTCCTCGTGATGGGGCCGCCGGAGCCTTCTCGTTCTGCGATCCGACGAGCTCGCGCACCCGGTTCGCCTCGTCTTCGCCCAGCTCACGCTGGATCACGAGGTAGGCGGCCTCGAACGCGGTCATCGATCCGGTCGCGGTGATCACTCGCTCGGCGTCGACGTTCAACCGTTGGTCCGCGATGTCGCTCCCGAACTCGGCGAGCAGATCGCCCGCCAGCCAATGGGTGGCGGCGGGGTGCCCGTTCAGGAGCCCGGCCGCGGCGAGCACGACCGAGCCGGTCGAGCTGGCGGCGATCCAGCGGCATCGGGGCGCCACGTCGTGCAGCCACGAACAGAGCACCTTGTCGCCCACCAGCTGGCGCGTGCCGAGTGCGCCCGGCACGATCACGATGTCGGGATCGGTGACCGTGTCGAACGTGGCGTCGACGGTTCTCGCCCCGCCTGGCCCGGCGACCTGACCCAGTTGATGTCCGACGTTCAGGGGCTCGATGCCCGGGAGGTGACCGAGAATGGTGCGGAAGATGTCGTGCTCCTCGGTGATGAGGCCCTGCACCGTCACGAACGCCACCACACTGCGGTCGGTCCTCGGTGGCGGTTCCTCGTACACGACAGGTCCAGCCGTCTCCGGCGCGGTCGGCGGCGGCCGCCACAGCTCGTCGGGGTCGGGGGCCCCGGACGTCGGATCGTGGGTCATCGGCCACCATGATCGACGGTCGCATGACGCCCGTCCAGCCGCCATGCGTCACCCCGTGCTGATGCAGGTCAGTTGTCGCTCCAGAACCGTTCCAGTCGCTCGGCCATCGCCGTCGGGTTCTGGGCCATCATCAGATGCCCGGTTCCCGGCAGTTCGTAGCGGACCGAATGCGGGAGCCAGCTCTCGATGAGGGCGGCGCCGTGGACGAATCGTGGGGCGCTCTCCGCCCCGACGGCGTTGAGGACGGGCACGTCGATGCACCCGGCCGCGTCGGGCCCGAAGCTCCAATTCGCCACGGCCTCGAGCTCGACCCGGAAGAACTGCTCCGCGTGCGCCATCGCGTCGGGGACGGCTTCCGGCACCAACCGGTCGAGGATCTCCCGGTACTCGTCTCCGCAGACGGCGCGCAGGAACAGGTCCATCGCGAACTCGGGACCCTGTGATCGGGACGCGTCCATCAGCGGAGCCAGACCGGCGGCCGCCTCCTCAGGACTGAGCAAACCACTGGACGCCGGCTCGAGCAGGGCGATCGAACGCGGCTGCACATCGTCGCGACACGCCAACGCGAGGGCGACAAGACCGCCGTAGGAGTGGCCGACCAGGTGCGCGTGGTCGAAACCGACGTGGCTCAGCAGCCGCGCACAGAACTCGGCGTCGTCGTCGATGCCGAACCGGGGACGGTTGCTCGGCGGGGTCCGCCGATAGCGCAGCACCGAGTACGAGGACATGCGCTCGACGAGTGGTGAGTACCACGACACGAATGGACGCGCGTGCAGCACCGCGACCTGGTCGCCCGTGCCGTCCACCTCATAGTCCACTTCGACGCCATCGAGTTCGACGTGCACACGTCCAGCCTCGCGTCGGCATGCGACGGATGCCAGTTCGGGTGCGAAGCCAAGGAGAAACGTGGTACGACCGAGGGGTGAGGTCGGATCAGGTGTGCTGGCAGCACGATGGATGACTGGATCCTGCACGTCGATCTCGATCAGTTCCTGGCTGCGGTCGAGGTCCTGCGCCGCCCCGAGCTCGCCGGTCGCCCAGTGGTCGTCGGTGGCGATGGGAACCCCAACCGGCCGCGTCAGGTCGTCGCCACGGCCTCCTACGAGGCCCGTGCGTTCGGGGTGCGTTCGGGCATGCCGCTGGGCCTTGCCGCCCGCAAGTGTCCGGACGCGGTGTTCCTCCCCTCCGACCGCCCGGCCTACGACGCGGCGTCCTCCCGGGTGATGGCGACGTTGCGGTCGTTCCCGGTGACCGTGGAAGTGTGGGGTTGGGACGAAGCATTCGTGGGCGTCCGCACCGCCGACCCGGAGTCGTTCGCCCGCGAGTTGCAGGCACGTGTGCGCGCCGAAACGGGGCTGACGTGCGCGGTCGGAATCGGCGAGACGAAGTTGCAGGCGAAGACGGCGACCGGGTTCGCCAAGCCGGGAGGTGTGGCCCGTCTGACTCGGCAGACCTGGATGGAGACGATGGGCGATCGACCCGTCACCGCGCTGTCGGGCGTCGGCGGACGCACCGCGAGCCGGCTGGCGGACAGCGGGATCCACACCGTCGCGGAGTTGGCCGGCGCCGACCACCGTCAGCTGGCCCAACAGTTCGGTCCCACGATCGGGCCGTACCTCAAGATGCTCGGTCTCGGCGGTGACGACTCGCCGGTCGTGGACGAGCCGTATGTGCCCCGGTCGCGGAGCCGAGAGGTGACGTTCGAGCATGACCTCACGAACCCGACCGAGATCGCAGAACACGTCGCCCGCTTGGGCGTCGAGGTGACCGAGTCGGTGATCGCCGAGGGACGGCGCGTGACTCATGTGGCCGTCAAGGTCCGCACGGCGACGTTCTTCACCAGAACGAAGATCAGCAAGCTCCCGCTGCCGACGACCGATCCCGCGGAAGTGGCACGAACGGCGCGCGTCGTCCTCGACCGCTTCGAGCTCACGCGACCGGTGCGGCTCCTCGGCGTCCGCGTGGTTCTCGAACTACCGACCTGAGTACGTGACGCGACGGAACGGCGTCAGGCACGCCATGGATTTCGACCCGCTTCACAGAACGCATTGTCGAGTGGGTCGGTCTGCGCCGCCTCCCAGTCCGCGAGCGTTCCCCGGTATGTCAGCACGATCCGCCAGTCGTCGACGAACAGCCACTCGAAGCTGCCGAGCGTTCGGGTCGCCGGTCCGCCGTCGTCGCGCAACGCAGCTGTCCACGCGAGGTGGTAGGTGCGGCGGCCCGGCTCGTCCGGCCCACATGTCCCGACACCGACGACACGAACGGCACCGTCGCCGTGCTCGTCGGAGAACGACGGGTCGACGCCGCCCGTGATCGCCTCGAGCTGCGCCGCGAATGCGTCGAGAGCCACCAAATCGACGACGAAGTCCGGACCGCTGAGCCCGTAGCCGTCCAGCACCTCCTGCGACTCGCATCCGGGGAAGTACTCGCGCTCCACATCGACACAGTTGATCGTGTCCGATCGACTCAGTTCGAGGAGCCGGTCGACGTTCCCTGCCGCGAGCGCATTGGCGGCCTCGGCGGCGACCACGCAGAACGCCTCGTCACGGACCGGACAGTCGGCAGGCTCGTGGACGACGGACGGAGGCACCGTGGTCGTCGGGCGGTCGCCGTCGTCGTCGTCGTCCGTTGCCGTCTCCGTCGTTGGCGATGTCGACGCCGACTCGTCTCCGTCGGATGAGCACGCGGCCGGAGCGAGCAGCAATGCCACCACGACGACAGGGGTGCGCATCGGGACATGATGCCCGACCCGCGGACGTGCAGCCGTTCCACGGTTGCACGTCGTGCTGTTTTGGCGCGTTCGCTGCCGGGTAAGCCCCGCGCCGAATGGCCACGAGCGGTTCCAACGGCGAGCGGGCGGCACACGGCGAAGGCGCAGATCAGCGCGGTCGGGACGCCGACCAGCCGACTGAGATCCCGCCGACCGGATGGAAGGACGTTCTGACTCGTGTGCGAGCGGAGGCCAAGGACGATGGCGTGACGTTGATGGGGGCCGGGGTCGCGTTCTACGCGTTGTTGGCGCTCGTGCCAGGGCTGGTGGCGCTCATCTCGATCTACGGATTGCTCGCCGAGCCCAGCGATGTCACCGAACAGGTGACGTCCACGCTGTCAGCGGCACCCGCTGAGGTACGCGAGTTGGTGACAGCGCAACTCGAAGAGATCGTTGCGTCGGCGGGCGGTGATGCGGTTGTCGGAGCAATCATCGGAATCGTGCTGGCGCTCTGGTCGGCGTCGAGCGGAGTCGGGCACGTCATCGAGGCGATCAACCGCGCGTACGACGAGAAGGAGACGCGCGGCTTCGTCAGGCTGAAGGTCATCTCGCTGGCGCTCACGGTCGGGTCGGTGCTGTTCATGGTCGTGGCGTTCGCGATCGTTGCCGTGCTCCCGGCGCTGCTTGGCCAAGACCGGTCTCGGCGCAAGCAGTCGGATCGTCGTCGGGTCCCTGCGGTGGGTGCTGCTCCTCGGTGGGATGACGCTCGGCCTCGCCGTCCTCTATCGCTACGGTCCTGACCGGGACGACGCGCGCTGGCAATGGGTGTCCCCTGGGGCGATCGTGGCAGCCCTGATGTGGGTCCTCGGATCGATGATCTTCTCCGTCTACACCGCCAACTTCGCGAGGTACAACGAGACGTACGGATCGCTGGGCGCCGTCGTCGTGCTGTTGCTGTGGCTGTTCCTCACCGCGCTCGTGGTCATCATCGGCGCCGAGATCAACTGCGAGCTCGAACGTCAGACGGCGCGGGACAGCACCGTGGGTCCTGCCCGACCGATGGGCTCCCGAAACGCGACCGCCGCCGACACCCTCGGGGAGACGGCCGCCGAGGTCAAGCAGGAGAAGCACCGGGTCCGCGACGCCAAGCGAGCAGACGCGTGACCTGACGACAGATGCGAAGTGCATCCGAACGGCGGTCGGTGGCCTACTCTCCAGGTCCCTACGTCGAGGTGAGGAGGGCCGACACACCATCGTGAGAGAGGCCCAGTTCTCCGAGGCGTCGCGGCGGTGAAGCTCACCGGAGCGCAGGCCCTCGTCCGGTGCCTCGAAGCCGAGCGCACTGCGTTCGCGTTCGGGGTCGCGGGCGGAAAGATGGGGGCGCTGTTGCATGCGATCGCCCGAACACCGTCGATCCGGTACGTCGGTGTGCGCCATGAAGGTGCCGGCCCGATGATGGCCGCCGGCGTGTTCGCTCGCACGGGAGCGATGGCCGTCGCGCTCGGCGAGATGGGTCCAGGCGGACTCAACCTGGCGTCTGGCATGGGCGTGGCGTTCAACAACAATCTGGCCGTCCTCGCGATCACCACCAACCAGCATCGGGCCGCCTCGTATCCGCACGTCGGCATGTTCATGGACCTCGACAGCCGTGCCCTGTTCGCCCCCGTGACGAAGTGGAACGCGGTCGTCGCCGACCCAGGTCGGATCCCGGAACTGATGCGCACGGCGTTCCGCGAAGCGCTGACCGGCCGGCCGGGCCCGGTGCATCTCGACATCCCGCACGACGTCTTGGCGACCGAGGCCGACTTCGCGGACGGTGAGTTCGACGTGGAGCCCTCGCGCACGCGTGCCATCGACGGTCCGCGTCCGAACCGGGAGGGCGTCGCCCGCGGTGCCGGGTTGCTCGCCGCGGCGCGCCGTCCGGCGATCGTTGCCGGCGGCGGCGTCGTGCTCTCCGGCGCCGAGGGTGAGGTGCGAGAACTGGCGGCACTGCTCGCGTGCGCCGGTCATTCCGACGCAGATGGCGCTCGGCGTGATCGCGACCGAAAGTCCCCACTTCGTGGGTCACGGTGGCCTGATCGGAGGTCCGGCCGTGCTGGCCGCCATCGAGCAGGCCGACGTCGTGCTGAGTGTCGGATGCAGGTACTCCAGCTGGGCGTGGGACGAGGTCGGGCCGCTGGTTCGGCGCGCGCATCAGCACGTCAACATCAACATCGATCCCTCGGCACTCGGTGCGCCAGCCCTGCACGACGTCGGCCTTCAGGCTGACGCCCGTCAAGGTCTGCGGGATCTCATCGAGGCGCTCGGCGGACAGGACATCGCGGTCGACGACGAATGGCTGCCCTCGCTGCGGGACCTTCGCGAGACGTACTCGGGTCTGTTGGCAGCGATGGCCGCCGAGCGAGATCCGGTGATGCACCCCGCCGCCCTTGCGTCCGCCATCGCCGCAGCGATGCCACACGATTCACTCGCGGTGTTCGACGGGGGCCACACGTCGTTCTGGAGCAACGACCTCACTCCCGTGCACGACGTACGCACACGGTTCCACGATCCCGGCATGGCGCATCTCGGCTTTGGGCTTCCGTATGCGATGGCGATGCAACTCACGGATCCCGACCGACCTGTGTTCAACATCACCGGCGACGGCGGCTTCGGCTTCACGCTCCAGGAGCTCGACACGGCACGGAGATACCAGCTTCCCGTCGTCACGGTGATCCACAACAACGAGTCCTGGGGCGTCATCCGTCAGGGCCAGAGCAAGCAGTTCGGCTTCGAGTTGGGCACGGGCCTGGAAGACACCGACTACGCCGCCATCGCTCGCGGATTCGGGTGCCATGGAGAACACGTGTCGGATGTCGACGGCGTGGCGCCGGCGATCGAACGCGGCCTCGCGAGTGGGCTGCCCTCGGTGATCGACTGCCGCACCCGTTTCGTCCCTCACCCCGCGATGGCGGCGTTCGGGAGCATGAACCGCTTCGGCACGACGACGCGAAGAGACGGCTGACGACGTGGCCGACCTGATCCTCGGACCGATGCTTCGCGACGTCGGGCCCACGTGGGCGACGATCTGGGTGGAGACCGACGCGCCGTGCACCGTGGAGGTGCTCGGGCGCCGTGCCCGCACGTTCACCGTGGCCGGCCACCACTACGCGCTCGTGATCGTCGAAGGGCTCGCACCGGGCTCGTCGACGGAATACGACGTCCGCGTCGACGGCGAGCGGCGTTGGCCGTCGCTCGACAGTCCGTTCCCGCCGAGCGTGATTCGCACCGGCGACGCGGGCGAGGTGCGGGTGCTGTTCGGCTCGTGTCGCACGGCCGCCCCGCACGAGCCACCGTGGACCCTCGAGATGCAGCTCGACCCGACCGGCCGCGGTGTCGACGCTCTTCGTGCGCATGCCCTGCGCATGCTCGGTCAATCGATCGACCAGTGGCCGCACATCGCGGTGATGCTCGGCGATCAGGTCTACGCCGACGACTCGTCACCCGTCACGCACAAGCGGATCGAGAAACGACGCGAGCACGTGCCCGTCGAGGGCCTACCGCCCGAGCTCGTCGGCGACTTCGAGGAGTACTGCTGGCTGTACCACGAGTCGTGGTCGCCCGACGTCGAGCGCTGGTTCTTCTCGGTCGTGCCGACGGCGATGATCTTCGACGACCACGACATGATCGACGACTGGAACATCTCTGATTCGTGGGTCCGCGAGATCCGTCAGCAGCCGTGGTGGAGCGAGCACGTCATCGGCGGTCTGGTCTCGTACTGGATCTATCAGCATCTCGGGAACCTGAGCCCCGCTGAGATCCGCGCCGAGGGCATGCTCGCCGAGCTCGGCGAGCTCGACGACGGTTTCGAGTACCTACGCAAGTGGGCGCAGTCGTCCGAGGAGTTCACACCGGTCCCGGGTGGCTACCGATTCTCGTTCGCCCGCCGGCTGGGCGACGTCGCGCTCGTCGTGATCGACGCCCGCAACGGGCGCGTGCTCGAGCCGGGGAAACGCTCGATCGTCGACGACGACGAGTGGGCCTGGATCGTGGACCACTGCGACACCGACGCCCGACACCTTCTCATCGGGTCGTCGCTGCCGGCGTTCGTGCCCGGCGGCATCCACGACCTGCAACGGTGGAACGAGCGGGTCTGCGACGGGGCGTGGGGTCGTCTCGGCATCCGCCTCGGTGAGCGGGTGCGGCGCGCCCTCGACCTGGAGGACTGGCCGGCCTTCGGGCGATCGTTCGACGCGCTCGTGGCACTCCTCGCCCAGCTCGGCAGCGCCGACCGCTCGTCCCCGCCGGCGACGATCTCCGTGTTGTCGGGCGACATCCATTTCAGCTACCACTCGGTGCTCCACTTCCCGGCCGAAGCTCACGTCGTCAGCTCCATCCACCAAGTGGTCAACTCGCCCATCCGCAACGCGCTCCGGCCGTTCGAGCGCAACGCGATGCGAGTCGCGACGTCACGGGTGGGCGCCCAGATCGCGCGGGGCCTGCGGCGGGCGACTGGCGGTCGGCGCCCCAAGCTGAACTGGGACCTCGACCATGGACCGGTGTTCGACAACTGTGTCGGCATCCTCACGTTCGACGGCGAGGCGGCAACGGTCTGCCTGGAGCGGGCGACAGCCGACGATGACGGCACCGAGCACCTCGAGGTTGTGTTCGAAGTCGATCTCGGCGCGTGTTGAGCTGACGGGCGGGACACGACTCTCGGGTTTCGGTCAGGTGAACACGGGGTAACAGATCGCGGTGCAAATGCGCCCTCAACTGGACCAACGCGAATACGAGATGGCGCGGAACCGCGTGACGGACCAGCCCGAGCGGCTACGCGACACCTGGCTCCTCCGCTGGCGGGAGATCGGTCTCCTGTTGGCGTGCTATCTGGTGCTCACAGGCATCTGGTCGGCGGTCGGGTGGGCGCTCGTCCATCCACTCGACGACACCGCGATCGTGCGAACGGACGAGCGCGTCGCGGACTGGTTCGTGGAACAGCGCACCCCGACGCGCGACGACTGGAGCCTCGCCGGATCACTGCTCTCCGAGACCATGGTCAAGATCGTCGTCACCGCGATCATCGTTCTGGTGTTGCTGTGGGCCGTCAAGCGTTGGCTCGATCCACTCGTCGTGGCCGTGTCGCTGATCCTCGAGGCGATGGTCTTCATCACCGTGACGTGGATCGTGGCTCGCCCTCGGCCGGATGTCGAGCGGCTCGACGGGTCGCCCGTCGACTCGAGCTTCCCGTCCGGGCACGCCGCCGCCGCCGCGTGCTACGTGGCGTTGGCGATCGTGGTCTTCTGGCACACGCGCAAGCGCTGGATCCGTGCGCTCGTCGTCGTCGTGACGGTTTCGATGCCGTTCATCGTCGGTATCGCCCGGATGTACCGCGGCATGCACCACCTCACTGACGTGATCGCCGGGGCGCTCCTCGGCGTGACCTCGGTGGTGCTCGTGACAGTGATCCTGTGCCGCGCCGAAGATCGGCGTCGATCGCGTGAGATGGCGCGTGAGGTGGATGGTGCCCGATCCGCTCCCGCCGACCTCGCGCCTGATGTCGAGCTCGCGCCGCCGATCGTCGTACCCACGGGGAACGCATCGTGATCCTGATCGGCATCATCGTCGGATTGGGCGTCGCCGCGGCCGTCATCGCGTTTGCACTGTCGGCCTCGCGCAAGATCGAAGTCGACACCGTCGATCCGACCGCTGCCGAACGCGCCGTCAAGCGTTCGATCCGGCATCATCCGAAGGTCCGTCGCTTCCTCGAGCAGCGGATGGACCGCACCTCGGCCGGTGGGTATCTCCTCACCGCCGCGTTCGCGCTCGTGTTCGCCGCATCGCTGGTGCTCGGGTTGCTGCTCGCCCTCATCGACAACAACCGCACAGTGCAAGACGTCGACCGCAAGGTGTCCGAGTGGGGCTCGACGCATGCCGGCTCCAGGGCAGTGGACGTTGTCGAGGTTGTCACCAATTTCGGCACCACGTGGGTGGTGTTCCTCGTGCTCGCTGTCGTCGCCACGGCCGACTTCGTCCGGCGCCGCAACTATGAGGTGTTCCTGTTCGTGGCCGTCGTCGGGACTCGGACAGAACCTCATCAACAACCTGCTCAAGATCATCGTGCGGCGTGACCGCCCAGCAGTCATGCAACTGATGGACGTCCACGGCTTCTCGTTCCCGTCCGGCCACACGGCCGCCGCCGCCGCCTGCTGGTCGGCTGTCGCGCTCGTACTCGGACGCGATCGACCGCGCGCGGTGCGGGCCGTGTTGGCCGCGGGCGCAGCGCTCATCGCCATCGTCGTCGCGACGAGCCGGGCGCTGCTCGGTGTCCATTGGGTCAGCGACGTCGTTGCCGGCCTGGCCATCGGCTGGGGATGGTTCCTTCTCGTCGCCGTCGTGTTCGGCGGCCGAACGCAGCGTCTGGGGGATCCAGTGAGCGACACCAAACAGGAGCAGCAGGCGATCGAGCCGAACGGGCGTGTCAGGGAGAAGGGTCGACGCATGAGCTCGGCGAACCTCGTCCCGGAGACAACCGGCCTGATCGACGGTGAGGATGCGTTCGAGACGATCCACTCAGCGGGCGCGAAGACACTGCTGCGCGACGGTTTCCAGCGGCTGCGGGTGGCCGACGGCTTCAGCCACAGCCGGGCGATGGCCTTCCAACTCGTGCTCGCGCTCATCCCCGGAACGATCGTGCTCGTCGCACTCGCCGCCGAACTGCGCTGGGATTCGCTGTCGGACGCCATCATTCGCAGTGTCGAGGCGCTCGCGCCGGGCCCGGCGGGCGACGTGTTCCGCGAGGCGTTCGGTCAGGGCGAGGATGCGGGGACGGACCGAATCGGGATGGACCGCGTTGAGTGTCGCCGGACCCGCGCTCCTGATCGCCGGCACGACCGCCTTCGGACAGGTCGAACGGACGGCCAACCGCATCTACGGCATCGAGGCCGATCGCGCGCCCGTTCAGAAGTACAGCTTCGCGGCGCTCATGATGTTGAGCGCCGGCACGTTGGCGGTGCTCTACTTCCTCGTGCTCGGTCTCGGCAGCGAATGGATGGGCGATGTCGGCGACTCTCCGTGGGCGATGGTGTGGTGGATCGCGCGGTGGCCGCTCGGTCTCGGGCTGCTCGCCGGCGCGATCGCGCTCGTGTTCAAGCTCTCGCCCCGGCGCAACCAGCCGCCGATGTCGTGGCTCGCCTTCGGCGCCGCGGTGTCGGTCGTCGGATCACTGATCGTCTCGTTGCTCTTGACGCTCTACCTGACGGCCAGCGGGGGCTTCGGTGAGACGTATGGGGCACTCGCCGGCTTCATGGGAGTGCTCCTGTGGGCGTACGGCAGCTCGATCGCCCTGTTCTACGGACTGGCCTGCGCGGCACAGCTCGAAGCGATCCGTGCGGGAGTTGCTGCGCCGCGCGACGAGGCAAAGGTGAGCGAGAGCGAACCCGACGCCGTCCTGGTGCCGTACGGCACCGCCGCCATGCACCCAGGAGGATCAACATGACCAGCGTCGCCGTAGTTGCGAACACGATGAAGCTCCCGAAGGGCGACGCGGGCAAGTTGAAGCAGGCGCTCCGGGAGGCGGGCCTGGACCCCACGACGTGGATCGCGATCGAGAAGGGCTCGGCGGCGACCAAGGCCGCCGCCAAGGCGCTCGACCGGGGGGCCGACGTCGTCGTGGTCTGCGGCGGTGACGGCACGGTGCGCGCCGCGTCGCAGGCGCTGGTGGGCACCGACGCCGCGCTCGCCGTGTTCCCGACCGGCACCGCCAACCTCTTCGCGTCGGCCATGAACTTCCCCGACGACCCAGTCGAGCTGGTCGACCTGGTACGCGGCGGCGAGCGCCGCACCATCGACACCGGCACCTGCAACGGTCTGACGTTCAACATCATGGCCGGAACCGGATTCGACGCGGCGATGATCGACGCCGCCGACGACGACAAGGAGCGACTCGGGATGGTCGCGTACCTGCGCGCCGGGGTGAAGCAAGCGCGGGAGCGCGAGGCGTTCGAGACGCGCGTCAAGATCGATGACGAGCGCGTGTTCGAAGGATCCGCGAGCTGCGTCCTCGTCGGCAACATCGGCACCCTCAAAGGCGGAGTGGAAGCATTCCCGGACGCATCCCCGAGCGATGGCGTCCTCGACGTCGCCGTGATGACGTCGACCGGTCTCAAGGAGTGGGCCGGTTTGATGGTGAGCGCAGTGCGCGGCCGCCAGAACCTCAGCGGACATGCTCAATTGTGGACAGGTCGATCGATCTCGGTTCGGACCGAGTCCAAGCACCGTTTCGAGCTCGACGGCGGCGTCAAGGGCACGGCGAAGAAGTTCAAGTTCGAGGTCGTCCCACGCTCGCTCATCCTGTGCGGCGGTACACCGGCTCCCTAAGCCGCTCGCATCGTGGCCAAGGTGGCGTACGACGCGGCCGCGGCAGCGTGGGTACGCGGCCCGTAGACGCCGTCCGCCCGACCGACGTTGAGCGACGCCAGCGCCTTCTGCCATTCCTGCACCGCGGCAACGGTGCGTGGACCGTACTGACCGTCGATCCTTGACTGGTAGTAGCCCCAGAAGGCGAGGATCTCCTGGAGCTGCACGACCCGCGCGCCCGCGGCACCCGCACGTAGTGGCGGGAGCGGGAGGGAGGCAGTCGAACCGGGCACGACGACGGGTTCGATTCGGACGCTGTGACCGGCCAGTACGTCGGTGACCGGGCGGACGTGCAGCGCGGAATCCGGGTGCACCTCGAAATGGAGCCACGACGCCCACGCCTCGCCCATGCCGTTGCCCGACTTCTGCTGCTTCCACGCCGGTCCCGAGCCGCTGCGGCTCGACCGCCAGATGCGGCAGCCGACGTAGTCGTGGATGGCCTGGATGCCGAGCAGCTCGTGATGCTCGATCGTGAACGCCATCGCCTCCTCGGCTGCCTTTCGGCCGGGACCCGGGTTGGCATAGCGCCAATCCCACGCGCGGCCCACGGCGTGCACCGACAGAGTGTTTCCGCCGCGCATGTTGCGGATGCCCCAGGTGCCGAGGTCGATGCCGCCCGGCCAGCGACCGAGCACGTAGGCCTTCCATTTCTCGATCCCGGGAGTCGGTCCGCTCGACGGTTGCGATCCGGCCCCGACGTAGCTCAGCACCATCACTGCACCTCGTCCGTGGGATCGTCCTGTTCGGTCTCGCCGTCGAAATCGGTGCCGATCGCGTTGGGATCGAGCCCGCCGACGACCGTGGTGTCGATCGTCGGTGTACCGGTCGTCGATGTCTCGGTCATCGTCGCTCCTTTCGTTGATCGGAGCGCCGTTCGCTGAGGGGCGCTCCAGGAATTCCAGCTCCATGAATCCAGATCGGGCGCGGCGGGCTCGGATACGTCCGAATGGCGGCAAGCCGTGTTTCGCGATCGGGTCGCTGTCGACGTCGAGCGTTTTCGTCACCACCGATAGCGCGGAATCACGTATCACGGGACCCCTTGGGTGCTCATCGGAAACGTGACCATTGTTCGACACGCTGGCGAGGCGACCCACGACAACGATCGTCCGTGGCGCGCCGAGGTGCTCGCCAGGATCGCGGTCCTTCAAGCCACGGCGGAGTCGGTGTGTCCGTCCGGTGGCGACGGGCGCGACGAGCGCAGGTGCGCTCGCATCGAGCGGCTGCTCGAGGAGACGAAGCAGCAGGCTCAGGCCAAGCGGAATCGGCGCGAGCGCTGGAAGGACTGGCGCGACGGTGGCCCGATCGAGCGAGCATGGCGCAACGTGCACAGCGCCGAGATCCTGCTCGCCGAAGTGATCGGGTTGGGTGAGCTGTCGAGCCAGCGCCCCGCCGTGCGGTCGATGGCCAAGCGGGTACTGCCGGCGAAGGACGCCCGGTCGCAAGCGATCGAACAGTGGCTGTCCGACAAGATGTGGAACAAGCTCCCCGAGCGCGACGACACGGCGCGTTCTGAGAAGTTGCGTCGCGAGTACGTCGCCTCGCTCACATGGGTGAACGACGCGTGCGACAAGAACTTCACGCGGGTGCGCAGCTTCCGCAACGTCGTGCTCGCCGCGAGCGTCGGTCTGGCCGTCGTCGCGATCGGGCTCGGGGCCATCGGCGTGTTCACCCCGAGCAGCCTTCCGCTGTGCTTCGATGCCGGTTCGCTCACCGCCGACGACACTCGCGGCGAAGGCAGCCCGGTCAATCAGATCGTGTGCCCCACAGGTGCGCAGCGCGGTCCGACGGGTGGCGACGTTCCGCTCGTGCTCGTGATCGGCCTCGCGGCCGGTGCGTTCGCCGCCGCGCTGGCGGTGCGGAACATGCGCGGCACGTCGACGCCGTACTGCGTGCCGGTCGCGATCGCCTGGCTCAAGCTGCCTGCCGGAGCGTTGACCGCGCTCTTCGGCATGTTGATGCTCCGCGGGGCGTTCATCCCAGGCCTGTCAGCACTGGACAACCAGGGCCAGATCATCGCCTACTCGATCGTGCTCGGATACGCCCAGCAGATCTTCACCCGCATGGTCGACAACCAGGCCCATGCCGTGCTGAACCGCTCGCCGTCGAGTGAACCCGATGGGACGACGTCCGACCCGGTCGGCGTTCCTCCCGGCGGTCTCGTCGCGGCCGACGCGTCCTCGTGATTCGGCCCTGACGACGCGCCACAGCGGGCGTTCGAGGCTTCAGTCGCAGCTGGGCACGGTGATCGTGTTCGAGTCCAGCGTGACGGCCCCGTTGCGGGCGAACAGGCGCCCGTCGACGGAGACGCCCGTGGTCGCGGTGATCGAGATGTCGGCGATCACCGTTCCGGCGAACTGCGTCGTGGTGCCCAGTGTCGCCGAGG
The DNA here is from genome assembly GCA_963722415.1 of Ilumatobacteraceae bacterium. Taxonomy (GTDB): domain Bacteria; phylum Actinomycetota; class Acidimicrobiia; order Acidimicrobiales; family Ilumatobacteraceae; genus JALOLG01. Next base: position 288,799 of record CAVRNI010000039.1, on the reverse strand, counting down.
ACCCGACCTGCCAGAACACGTTGCACGCTCTCGCGCCGTTGGTGAGCAGGACACGGCTCGCCGACGCCGTGACGAGCGTGCTCGCCGCCTTGAAGACGAAGATCGCGTCGGGGTCGCCTCCGCCGTCGAGGGTCACCGTCCCGGTCAACTCGATCGTGCCACCGTCATAGACGCCCGGCCCGATCGTGCGACCGCCGAGGTCGACGCCGGGTAGCGGTGAAGGGGTCAGTCCGTCGAGGAAGACCTGCGCGGCCGCAGCCGCCGACTGGGCTGCTCCGGCATTGGTGGGAGAGGTCGCGAAGATCTCGCCGAAGTGGAGCTGCGACGGCACCAGACCGGTGATCGCGGCGGCAGTGTTGCCGACGTGACCAGTGATCGATGTCGGCCCCGTCGACGTGACCGCGGCGTAGGCGAGCACCGCGAAGTCGGCGGCGGCGCCCAGGTCGACGAACGAAGGCCGCGCCAGAACCGGCACTGTCACGACCGGTGTCGATGGCACGGTCACGACCGGTGTCGTCGGCACGGTCACGACCGGTGTCGATGGCACTGTCACGACCGGTGTCGATGGCACGGTCACGACCGGCGACGCGGGCTGCGTCACAACAGGCGTCGAGATCGGCGCCGGCGACGTTGCGCCCCCGTCCGGTGTGGGCACGACCGAAGCAGCAGGAGTGGACCGTGCCGGCGCCACGATCGGTTCGCCGGCGAGGGCGAACGACGCCATCTCCAGCCACTGACCGTCGCCGAGCGGCGCCACGGTCGTGCTGACGGTGCCGACGGTTGGCTGCACGACGGCCGCGAGCCCGCTTGATTCCATGACGTACCCGGTGTCCGCACGTTCGACGACCGCTGTTGGCGCGGGACCGGCCTGTCCGATGTCGGCGGTCCCGGGCACGGCGTTGATCGGTGCAATGCCGAACGTGGCCGCGCTGACAACGGCGACGGTCGCCGCAAGGGTCGCGGCGGCGTTGCCGCCAACAGCACCACTGAGGACGGAGGTCGGGAACAGGGGCACTTGCGAGAGCCACGAGATGGGTCCGGTGACGAGCCGCAGGCGGCCGATCGAGATGTTCAAGAAAGCCCGCACGACCGTCGGGTCGAACTGACCGCCGGAGCATCTCGCCAGCTCGGCGCGCGCCTCGGCCGCCGACACCGGGGCCTTGTACGAGCGTGCCGACGTCATCACGTCGAACGTGTCGGCGACGGCGACGATCCGCGCCGAGAGCGCGATGTCGAAGCCGGCCAGACCGGACGGGTAACCGCCACCGTCCCAACGCTCATGGTGTTCCCACACGGCGCGAGCGGATTCGCCGAGCCACGGGACCAGCGGCGCGACCATGCCGCGGCCGTAGTCCGGGTGCCGGCACACTTCCTCGTACTCCTCGGCGGTGAGTGCGCCAGGCTTGTTCAGGATCGCGTCCGGGATCAGCAGCTTGCCGATGTCGTGGAGCAGCCCGGCCCACTGCAGTCGGTCGAGCTCGACCTCGCCGAGACCCAGCTCCTCGCCGAGCATCCGGCTGTACGCACGCACCCGTTCCGAGTGTCCACGCGTGATCCGGTCGTGCATGCTGAGCGCGGCGACGAGCTCGAGCACGCGCTCGGCGGCCTCCGACGGCGTGTTGCCGAGCACGCCTCGGCGCGCCTCGTCGATGCGGAGGTGCAGCTGGTGCGTCGAACTGTTTCTGAGCGCGACGAGATATCGCGACGGCGCCCGGTCCGGGAACGTGAGGCTCAGCGCCAGCAACGTCGCCAGCGGCGCGAGGCGGCGGGTGAGGCGCTCGACGGCGAGCAGCACCACAGTCGCGGCGGCCGCGACCAGCAGCCAGCGCAGGGCGGCGCCGGCGAATGTCGACGGCACAGCGGTGAGAGAGCTCAGCGTCCACGCGGTGGCGAACGAGGCGACCACCGGCACGGCGATGATGCCGACGCGCAGCAAACGACTGGCCAGCGGACGACTCGACCACCGGTCGGATCCCTGCGTGTCCCCACGCAGTGGACCGGTCGTAGGTACGCGCGGCGTCCCCAGACTGGTCACAGCCCTGTCATCGACACCACCGGCCCCGCCTTGAGGAAGGTCCAGATGATCGCAAGATCGCGTCACAGCGTGCGTTCGACTCGTCTTGCACCTGCTCAGCCGTAGCGGTGATGCTCGCGACGAGACGAGCAGCGCCGACGTTGTTCGCCAGACCGGAGGGTGGCATGGAGCTCCAAGAGGCGTTGCGTCGCCGCAAGATGGTCCGATCGTTCCGACGCGAACCGGTGCCCGAGGACGTGATCGACCGCGTGCTGGCCAGCGTGGTTCATGCCCCGAGCGCCGGCTACACGCAGGGCAACGAGTTCCTCGTGCTGACCTCGGAGGCCGCGGTTGCGGACTACGTCCGCATCACCGAGCATCCGGACTACCCGCTGACCGACGCCGACCGTGAGGTGCTCCCGCCCGTCGTCGTCATCCCGCTGTCGAACCAGACGGCGTATGTCGACCGCTACTCCCAGCCGGACAAGATCGAGTTCGGACTCGATGCCGCGGAGCGGTGGCCGGTTCCGTATTGGGACATCGACGCCGGTATGGCCTCGATGCTGATCCTGTTGGTGGCGGTCGAGTGCGGGCTCGGCGCGCTGTTCGCGGGAATCGCCCACGGAGAGGCGGAGTTGCTGGCCCACTTCGGCGTGCCGGACCGCTTCCGCCCGATCGGCGTCATCCACCTCGGGTACCCGACCGAGGCCGACCACCAGTCGTCGACCTCCTCGGCGCGCAAGCGTGTGCGCCGCGACGTCGACCAACTCGTCCACCGCAACGGGTGGTGAAACGTGCTTGCTGCGGGCCGACGAAGCGCCTGACATGTTCGCGTACCCTGGCGCGATGGCTGTCGAGGACGAACTGCTGAACCGGGTGACCTGGAAGATCCCGAACGCGTTGGTGCTCGTGGGCTCGAGAGCGGGCGACGAGCGGAACGGCATGACGACGAGTTGGGTCACGCAACTGTCGATGGAACCGGTGCTCATCGGCGTCGGCGTCGACAACGACGCCGTCACCCATCGCCTGATCAGCGAGGGCGGCGCGTTCACGGTGAACCTGTGGGACGCCGAGGACACCCGCGTCTTCGTGAAGTTCTCGAAGCCGGCCACCGACGACGGGTCGACGCTCAACGGTCGTCCCGTACGAAGCGCAACAACCGGCGCGCCCGTGTTCGAGGAGGCGATCGCGTGGCTGGATTGCGAGGTGCGTCAGCACCTCGATCTCGGGACGCACACGCTGTTCATCGGCGAGGTCGTCGATGCCGGCATCCGCGCCGACGACTCCCGCCCGGCCTCGATGGCCGACACCCGCATGAAGTACGGCGGCGTCAAGCGCCACTAGCCATCATCCCGTGAAGTTTCGGCGTCTGACACCGCCGAAACTCACGAGATCAGGGGAGTTGGTGGGGAACGATGTCGTTCGGCTCGATCGGGCCGGAGTCGGTGCGCAGCTCGAGCTTCACCCGCTCACCGGTAGTGCGGTGGTACAACGCCACGGGAGGGTCGTCGGCGTTCACGTGCTCGTCCCCCCACTGCATCAGTGCCACCATGAGCGGCAGCAGCCCGACGCCCTTGCGGGTCATCCGGTACTCGTTGCGGGCGCGGTGACCGGGCTCCTGGTAGGGGACCGTCTTGATCACCCCCAGCTCGACGAGGCGGTTGAGGCGGTCGGTGAGCACGCTGCGTGAGATGCCGAGACCGTCTTGGATCTCGTTGAACCGGTGGACGCCGAAGAACACCTGGCGCAGCACGAGGACCGACCAGGTGTCACCGAGGGCGTCGAGCGCGCCGACGATCGAGCAACGCTCGCGGTCGATGCTGGACGCGGGTGTCTGGGTGCCCACGACGGATGTCACAGGGACAACATATCTGGGTTCGGTTGACAGATCCAGGGTCCTCGCGTATTGTTCACCTGAGTTCGACAGACGAACTGAGAGCCAGGTGAGGAGCGTGGAGCGATGCGGTACGGAACGATCCGGGTGCGGAAGTTCGCCGGCGCCACAACGCCGCGCCCGGCATGGCGGGGGTGGGCCGGGCCGATGAGCCCGTCGATCGCCGACCAGGATCTGGCGGCGATGCTCGACCGCGGCAACGACACCGAATGCGGACTGCGGACCCCGGGCCGGTGGAGCCGTCGTCGCTGGTGATCGCTTTCCTGCCACGCCACGGCTGACACGACCGCCGACCCGTGCGTGATCAGGGCTCCGACCGCGCGTCGTGTCATGCTCGGGCGTCGTGACGACGGAACTGGCGCTCGCCCACCTGCTCGCGGACGCAGCTGACCAGATCTCGCTCCTCCACTTCGAGAGCGAGACATTGCGCGTCGAGACGAAGGCCGACGGCACTCCGGTGACGGCGGTCGATCGGGCGGTCGAGGACCGCATCCGTGCCCTGCTGACCACCCATCACCCTGACGACGGCTTTCTCGGCGAGGAGTCCGGGCACTCGGGGCCGGCGCGTCGGCGGTGGATCGTCGACGGCGTCGACGGCACGCACAACTACGTCAGGCACAACCCCGGGTGGGGGACGCTGATCGCCCTGGAAGAGGACGGCGAGATCGTGGTCGGCGTGGTCACGAGTCCGGCGATCGGACGGCGCTGGTGGGCCGAGCGCGGCGGCGGCGGATGGACCGGGCCGATCTCCCCGAACACGCTCGACGGTGGCACGCGGTTGCGCTGCACGACGACCGAAGCGCTCGAGGGTGCGAGGGTCGTGGTGACCCCGCCGGACAAGTACCTCGCCGATCCGTACCTGCCGGTCGCGACTGCACTGCGGCGATGCGATCCCGGCGCCGGGGCGTGCTTCGCCCACGCCGCGCTCGCGGTCGCCGAGGGCGACGCCGACGCGGTGCTCGTGCTGCGCGGTGGCGCCTGGGACTATGCGGCGGTTGCTGTCATCGTCGAGGAGGCGGGTGGCACGTTCAGCGACCTGTGGGGTGGGCGTCGACTCGACACTGGGACCGCGGTGTACTCCAACGCCGCGCTGCATCCGGCGATCCTCGCCACCGCAGCAGTGTCACGGCCGGCTCCTCCCGCCCGAGAGTGAAACCGGCACGCGTCGACTCCAGCCCGGTCGGTAGCTTGGCCCCGTGAACAGCGAACGATTCTCCCTGATGATGGGCCCCGCCACGGGGCACGTCGGTCTGCGTCGTCGCTGACGCGTCATCACCGTCGGTCCCGAGTGGGGCCGGCAAGGTGCTGGTGTGCTCCCGCTCGGGACCTCTCTCGAAGGAGCACTCCAATGAGCCAACGCAACGCGCGAATCGTCAACCCGCGCCGCATCTACCTCACCACCGCGATCCCGTACGTCAACGGCGCGCCGCACATCGGACACGCGCTCGAGCTGGTCCAGGTCGACGCGCTCGCGTGCGCGTGGCGGGCTCGCGGCCACGAGGTCCGCACCCTCACCGGCACCGACGACAATGCCCTGAAGAACGTCCGAGCTGCCGAGGCGGCCGGCGTGCCGGTCGCCGACTTCGTACGGGCCCACGGCGACGAGTTCGTCGATCTGTTCGGCCCACTGTCGGTCGAGCTCGACGACGTGATCCGCACCGGCAGCGATCCGCGCCACCGACCTGGCGTCGAGCGTCTGTGGCGAGCGTGCGCGGCGCGGGGCGACCTGTACGAGCGGAACTACGAGGGCACGTACTGCATCGGCTGTGAGGCGTTCCTCGACCCTGACGAGTTGGACTCCGCCGGTCGGTGCCCCGAGCACCGAGCGATCCCCGACGTCGTTCGGGAGCGGAACTGGTTCTTCCGTCTGTCGCGCTACGGCGATCGGATCGGCACTGCGATCGCGAATGGCGCGTTGCGCATCGAACCTGCGTCGCGTCGCAACGAGGTGCTCGCACAGCTGCGATCGGGACTGCGCGACATCAGCGTGTCGAGATCGATCGAGCGGGCCCGCGGCTGGGGGATCCCGGTGCCCGACGACCCGTCGCAGGTGGTCTACGTCTGGTTCGACGCGTTGGCCAACTACCTCACCGCGCTCGGGCGAGGAGACGACGAGGCACAGTGGTGGCACGGTGCGGACGAACGGATCCATCTCATCGGGAAGGGCATCATCCGGTTCCACGCGCTCTACTGGCCGGCGATCCTGGCGGCGGCCGACCTGCCGCTTCCGACCGCGCTGTTCGTGCACGATTACCTGACGGTCGACGGAACCAAGATCTCGAAGTCGAGTGGCGACGGGGTGGCTCCCGCGAACCTCGTCGATCGGTTCGGGACTGATGCCGTCCGTTGGTGGCTGCTCAGCGAGTCACCGCTCGGTGTCCGACTCCGACTTCACCGTCGACCGGCTCGTCGGCCGGGCCAACGACGACCTTGCCAACGGTCTCGGCAACCTCGTGAGCCGTACGGTCGCGCTCGTGCACCGTCTGCGCGGTGGGCAGATCGTCCCGACGGAGGCGTCGGGCGAGTGCGACGAATGCGGCGAATGCGGCGAATGCGACCTTGCCGCTGCCCTCGACGTGTTCGACCTGCGGCGGGCGACGCGTCATCTGCGCGGGTTGATCGACGCGGCCAACGCCGAGCTCGAGCGTGTGCGTCCGTGGGAGCTCGCGAAGGTGGATCCGAACGACCCGCGGATCGACGAGGTCCTCGGCGATGTCGTCGGGCGTTGCCGACGTCTGGTCGCGCTCGCAGCTGCGTTCGTCCCGGACACCGCGGCCACCGCTGCCGAACGCATCGGCACCGGCACCACGGTCGGCCCGGCCGGCCGCGTGTTCGACCGCATCGACGTCCCGACCGCCCCGGGGTGATCGAGCGCGGCGCTCCTCGGTGTCACGCCGAACGGGCTCGGAAGAGGTCGCGCAGGAGCGCCATCTCGGCGCCGTGATGCGTGACCTCGCGTTGGGCGTGCAAGGCGAGGGCGAGCACGGTGCTCTCGGCGTACGGCCCCCATCCCTCGCCCAGGAGGTCGAACAGCCGGTCCGATCCACCGTCGGCCACGCCCCCGCGGAACACCCACCACGCACGCTCGAGGAGCGCCTGGGCCTCGTTGGGATCGAGTACCCATGCCGTGCCGACCAACCCGGTGCCGGTGCGGCCGAACACACGCGACGAATAGCTGTCGAGGCAGTCGACCGCGACATGCCACATCCGCCACGCGATCGTCGTCAATGGCGCCGGATCGGCCTCCGTGTCGTGCTCGTCGACCGACCCGCCTCCGTCCGGGTTGGCACGAACGTTCCAGCACCCGGAGGACGGCTCCCAGAGGTACTCGTCGACGGTGAGGCCAGCAAGGCGCGCGCTCACCTGCGACCAGGTTTGGTCGAGGCTGTCGAGCAGGTCATCGAGCACGATCAACTCGACGACGCGTTCCATGCGGCCCATCATCGCGCTCCACCCCAACTCGCGGAGCCTGCGTCAGGACCTGGTCGACCCGTTCTCGCCGGAGGTGCTGTCGTCGGCCTCGATGTCTTCGGTCGATGGCTGAACGTGGAGGTACTGCATCAAGCCGCTGATCTCGAGCAGTCGCAGCATCTGCCGGCTCGAGCCAGTCAGCACCAGTCGACGCGCCTCCGCCTCGGCTCGCTGATGGGCCTCGACCAGCACCCGCAACCCGCTCGAGTCGACGAATCCGACGCCCGAGAGATCGATCACCACGTCACCCGCCGATCCCGGCAGTGGATCGAGATACCTCACCAGGACGGTCACCGAGTGGGCGTCGATCTCACCTCGCAGGTGCAGACCGGACGGCGAGGTCGTGATCTGCAGCGCCCCGGTCCCGGTCATGGGCCGCAACGCTACCGAACCATCACGTGAACTTGCCGACGTTCGCACTCACCTGGACGTGCACCGGTGCGTCGGTCAGACGCGGAACGACCCGCTCATCCTCGCTGGGGGCAGGAGTGCGGGTCGTTCCGAGAACGACGACTGGGTGTGATCGGTCGTCGTGGGGGGACTGTGGCGTGGGGTCGCGGATGGCGATCAGGCGACCGCGCTCACCCCACGAGGGACCGGACGGTCGGCGTAGTCGGTTGCGTCGTTGCCGGACTGCCGGCGGCGCCGGCTGAGGACGAAACAGGCCACGATGACCGCCGCGCCAGAGGCGACGAGTACCGGGTGACGCCTGACGAGGGCAACCACACCCGGTGTGGTTGCCAACGCGATACGAGCGCCGCGAACCGTGCTGTCGGCGATCACACCGGCCGCACTCCCGCCGACGTCGATTGCCGCGCCGGCGATGTCACCGAGCGACTCGGTCGCGTCGGCAACCAGATGACCCGCGTCGGCGACCAGTTGACCCGCGGCGTCGAGCCCACTTCCGGCGGCCGAAGCCACCGAACCGAGGAGTTGAGAAGGAAGTGTGGTGCTCATGATGTCCTTGGGCTGATCGAAGGGGCTGACGGACTGATAATGGCTGACCGGGAGCGGCTCAGACGCGCCGGCGGCCGAAGATGAAGAGCAACAGGGCGATGATCGCCAGGACGATGAAGACGGTGTAAAGCATGGGCCGTGCACTACCCGGGCTCCTCGACGCCTAAACGTGAAACGACGTTATCGCTGGTTCCCGGCATGTTCAGGTTGGGCGGCGGACCGGCTGGGTATGCGAGGCCGTGGGTACGACCGATCGCCACGACGCACGTTAGGTTGCGAACAGATGTCCAGCACAGGTGAAGTCATCACGCTCAGCCTTCCTCTGTCGGCTCGGCACGCATCCACGGTGCGCGTCGTCGCCGCGTCCTTGGCGGCCGACTGCGGGTTCAACATCGACGAGATCGACGATCTGCGACTCGGCATCAATGAAGCCGTATCGATCATGACCGACGTCGACGCGCCGGCGCAGGCTCGTCTGCTCGTCGAGTTCGCGGTCCAGGACTCGACCATTGCCGTCGCCGTTCGCCGCTCGGAGGTCGACGGGCTCGATCGCGCCGAGCCGATCGACGAGCTCGCCCGCCGGATCCTCGGCGTGGTCGTCGACGCGTTCGAGATCTCCGACGGCTCGTTCCTGCTGTGGAAGTCGGCCACGCCGACGGCGCCGACACCGTAACCAGATGGGCGAAGTAGACGACGACGAGTTGTTCGCCGAGTTCCAACGGAACCCGCGGCGCAGTGTGAGGAACAAGATCGTCGAACGTCATCTCGGCCTCGCGGTGCACATCGCCCGCCGGTTCAGCCCCTCGACGATCGGCGACGAAGACCTGCAACAGGTGGCGATGCTGGCTCTCGTCAAGGCCGTCGATCGGTTCGACCCGACGATCGGGAGCGCCTTCTCGGCGTTTGCCGGACGCACGATCGAGGGTGAGATCAAACGCCATTTCCGGGACAAGACGTGGTCGGTGCGCGTTCCCCGCAGCGCCAAGGAGCTGCACCTGGCGGTGCGGCGAGCCAACGATGAGCTGACGCAGGCGCTCGGCCGGTCGCCATCGGTGCCCGAAGTCGCCGAGCACCTCGGGATCAGCCGCGACGACGTCATCACCGGCCTCTCGGCCGCCGCCGCGCGAAGCGTCGGGTCGATCGACGCCTCGACGACCGACGACGACACGGCGATCGACCGGCGCGAGGCCATTGCCGATGTCGAGACCGGGTTCGCGCAGACCGACGACGAACGCGTCGTCGAGATGCTGCTCGAGAAGTTGCCCGAACGCGAACGGGAGATCGTGCGTCTGCGGTTCTACGAGGACCTGTCGCAGGCCGAGATCGCGGAACGCTGTGGGATCTCCCAGATGCACGTGTCGCGCCTCTTGCGTCGATCGTTCGACCAGATGCGACACAACCTCGACGACGAGTAGAGCCGAGCCGAGGCGCGGGTGTCGCGCGACGGCGGCGAGTCGCCGCCGACGACTTTGCATTCTTCTCTCGCGTGAGACGTTTGCCACGTCGACGATGAGGGTAACTCGCTGCCAACGGGCTCGGCAGGGGCCCGATTCCCCTGAATTGGACCCCAAGAGAGTCCTGAAGAAAGGAACTGTGATGTACGCAGCAATTGGAGTGATCCTGATAACCGCCGGGGCGATCTTGACGTTCGCCGTGGACAAGGCCGTCGACGGCGTCGATCTCGACGTCATCGGCTGGATCCTGATGGGCGGCGGTGCGTTGTCGTTGCTGATCGCCGCCATCCAGGGTGCTGGTTGGATGAGCATGAGCAACACCAAGCTGCACACCGAGCGCCATGTCACTGACGACGGGAAGCACTACGTCGAAGAGACCCGCACCGGGTGAGACTCGAGTGCCGACCCTCCGAGGTCGGTGAGCAACGGCGCGACCGATCGGTCGCGCCGTTGTCGCGTTTTCGAGGGTTTGTTTGAAGCCCATGCGGGCTGGAAATCGTCGGGCCATGTCAGCACTGCCCGACCGACCTCCGACGGTTTCGATCGTCAACGACTACGAGATCATCGTTCGTGGTTTGGCGGCGATGCTCCAGCCTTATACCGAGCGCATTCGCATCGTGGAGCTCGAAGCCGGCCGCGAGCCGGAAGTGAACGCTGACGTTGCGTTGTTCGACACGTTCGCCGGGCGCCGTCACTCACTCGAGCGGGCAGAGAAGATGGTTCTCGGCCAGACCGTCCGCCACGTCGTGTTGTACACGTGGGACGCTCCGTGGGAGTTCCTCGAGGACGCTGCGCGGATCGGCGTCGCGGGGGTCGTCCTGAAGTCGCGGGGCGCCGCCGAGCTCGTCGACGCCATCGAGCGCGTCACGCGTGGCGAGCGGGTGGGTCTCGACGGGGTGAGCCGCGGACGCGAGAAGCGCTCCGACGAGTTGTCGATGCGCGAGCGTGAGGTGCTCGCGCTGATCGCGCTGGGGATGAGCAACCGCGAGGTCGCATCCGAGCTGTATCTGTCGGTCGACACGGTCAAGACGTACGTCAGACGGTTGTATTCGAAGCTGGGTGTCCGCAACCGCACCCAGGCCGCGCTCAAAGCCACTGGGTACGAAGTGCCGCCTCCGATGACCCGGCTGTCCTGAGGGCCACCTCGGCCCCCGATCGACACCTGAACCACCGGCGACGGCGATGCGAGTGAGCCCGCTCGGTTTGCGCTGCTCCCTCCAGGGGTAACCCATGAACGATCGTCATGACCTGGTTACGCGAACCCCTCCGAGACGCCATGGTTCCGTTCAAGATCGAGCTGGAGCCGGCCTTCGAGAACGTCGCCGACAGCGCGTCGCTTCGTTTCCGAACGGCTCGATGGCGTGGCGCCGAACTCCGGCATCGTCGACGACTTCCGATTGGCGGCCAGTGAGCTCGTCACGAACGCCGTCGAGCACGGCAACCACGAACCGGTCATCGTCGAGCTGGCCGTGAATCCGGACGTGGTGTCGCTGAGTGTCACCAGTCACAGTCCGTACGACCACGTGGCCCCTGTGTGCGATTGGACCGTTGCCGATGCCGAGCAGATCACCGGGCGGGGCCTCGGGATCGTTCGAACTCTGGCCGACGACGTCTCCGTCTCGCGGGGCGGCGGAATGCTGACGATCACGATCGAGCGCCGGTTGACCTGAGGACCGCCTCGTCGTGACGCCGGTACGATGCCGGCATGGCTGCGATCGATGCGAACGGCATCACCATCGAGTACGACGTGCGGGGCGAGGGCGAACCGCTGCTGCTCGTGATGGGACTCAGCGGCCAACTCATCGATTGGCCTGACGAGTTCGTCGACCTACTGGTCGGCGCCGGGTTCCAGGTCATCCGGTTCGACAACCGCGACGCCGGTTTGAGCACCGAGTTCGACTGGACCCCACCGTCCCGGGCACGCTCGGCGGCCGCGCTCCTCGCCCGCCGCCGGCCGAAGGCCGGATACCTCATCGCCGACATGGCAGCCGATGCGGCTGCGTTGTTGCGTGGGCTCGACATCGGACCCGCACACGTCGTCGGTGCCTCGATGGGCGGGATGATCGTCCAGACACTCGCGATCGAACACCCGGAGTGTGTGAGGAGCCTCACGTCGATCATGTCGAACACCGGCAACAACCGGCACGGCATGCCGAAACGCCGGGTGCTCCTCAAGTTGTCGCGGCTCAGGCCACCCACCATCGAGACCGCCGAGGAATCGTCGCTGAGCGTGTATCGCCTGGTCGCCGGGCCGGAGGCCGATGACGAGCTGTTCCGCAAGCAGGCGCGGGCGAGCCTCGAACGGAGCTTCCGACCGTCCGGCGTCCTGCGCCAGGCGGCGGCGATCGTGGCCAGCCCGGATCGCACGCCAGGTCTCCAGCAGGTCCGCGTGCCGACCCTCGTGATCCACGGCCTCGCCGACCCGCTCGTGAAGCCCTCCGGTGGTATCGCGACGGCGCGCGCGATCCCTGGCTCGCGCCTGTTGATGTTCCCCGAGATGGGTCACGACATGCCCCGGTCGCGGTGGTCGGAGATGGTCGCGGCGATCAGGCAGAACGCATCACGCACTGACCAGTCGACGGTTCAGCCGACGGCTACCGATCAATCGGGGATGAAGTCGAACACGTTTCCGGAGCGCAGCCTCTCCATGAACGCCGGTTCGTAGACCGTCTCGGGATCGGCCCGAACCATCTCGTCGAGCGTCACGGCGTCGTCGCCGACCAGGATTCGCCAGGCGCCCGCACGGACACCGTCGAGGATGATCGTTGCCGCGTCGGCGGCACTGGTCGGGGCGTTGTCGCGGAACCCCTCGGCCCGCATCAGCACGACCTGGCGGATGTCCTCGTCGGATGCCGCCGAGACATCGAGACCCATCGCGCCGAGCCGTTCGCGCAGCTCGGCGACGTGTTCGTCGCGCAACTCCTTCGGGTCGCGTCCGAAGTACGCACCGGAGTTGAACACGATCGACGTGCCGATGTGACCCGGCATCACCACCGACGCCTTGAGGTGCGGTGCGTTCTGGCGGAAGTCGACGATCAGCGCCTCGGTGAAGCCCTTGACCGCGAACTTCGCCGCGCTGTACGCGGTGTGCGCGTTCGGTCCGAGGCACGCCCAGAACCCGTTGACACTGCTGGTGTTGACGACATGACCTTCCTCGGCGGCGAGCAGCATCGGCAGGAAGGCTCGGGTCCCGTTGTACACACCGCCCCAGCAGACACCGAAGACCTTGTCCCACTCCTCTGGTCGATCGACGACGATGCTCCCGCCTCCGCCGATGCCGGCATTGTTGAACAGCAGGTGGATGTGGTCGGTGCGGTGGCTCGCCGCGACGTGCGTGGCGAACGCCTCCATCTGGTCGCGGTCGGACACATCGGCGACGAACGTGCTGAGCAGGGTGCCGGCCGGCGACTCACCGTCGCACAACTCCTTGGTGGCTGCCATGTTCTCGGCTGACACGTCACAGATCGCGACGTGACAACCCGCGCCGGTGAGTTGGCGGGCCAGCTCACGCCCCATGCCGGTGCCGCCACCCGTGACGACCGCGACCCTGCCTTCGAAGTGTTCCATCGCCGGGAGTCTCCCGCATTCCCCACGGTGGCGACGAACCCCGACGCGGCCGCGAAGTCCGGCGCAGTCGCGGTCACATCGGCGCGCTCCGGTCAGATTTCCGGATCGGTGGCGCTGGGGTAGCGTGGGCCCGTGGCATCCCAGGAGTCCAGCCATGACGCGGTGGTCGAGGCCACGGCCGACACCGAGCGGACGATGGCGCCCCAGCGTGTCCCCGTCAACGTGTACGAGGCCACGGGTGCACTCGTCGTCGTGTGCCCGATGCCGGCCGTGAAGGCCGACGACGTGACGATCGAGCTCGGACCCGGCACGTTGCGCTTCTTCGCCCGACTTCGCAGTGCGCCGCCCAAGGACTACCTCGTCCACGAGTGGGAGTACGGCGGCTACGAGCGGGAGGTCGATCTGCCGGATGGTTTCGGCGGCGGCGTCGAGGCGACGCTCACCAACGGTCAGCTCGCCGTCCGCGTCCTCCGTGGCTCGGCGAACGACGTCATCAAGATCACGCCGTCCGGCATCTGACCGGTCGCGGCCAGCCCGGTCTGACGTCGACCGCTGGCTTGTTGCCGCGGCGTCGACTCGTCAGAAGAGGCGGATGCTCTGGGTCTTGGCCACGGTCGAGGCGAGGTTGCCGGCCACGTCGGTGAGCGTGGTCGCGGCGAGGAATGAATAGGTCACATTCGTGGCCTGTTGCCCGAGTCCCGCGCACGCGGTGCCGGTACAAGGTGCGGCAATGGTCACGGTGATCGTGCGGTTGGCGTTGCCAAGGGCGACGGCGGAGCCCGCGAACGACGCCGCCGTCGTGTCGGCCGTGACGTAGTTGTTCGACCCCATGGCGCGGGCACCGTTGCTCACCCCGACCATCGTCAAGGTGTCGTTGCCCGTGCCGGCGGGGTCGGTGAGCGTGACCGTGGTCGAGGACGGCACGGATGCCGGTGCGAGCGGCTCGCTGAACGTGATCGCGATCGTGTCGCCAGGCTCGGCCCGGCCGTCGAGGGTGCCGTTGGTGTCGGCGATCGTGATCGCGGCCGGCCTGGCCTGGTCGAGCGGTGTCGCGCCTGCGAACGTGCCCAGGGACCCGGCCGCGTCGCGAGCCCCGAGGCTGTTCGCGGCCATGGCAACGGTCATCGTCCCGACGAGCGTGTCGGCAGCACCGGCGCCTTCGGTGAGCGTGAGCGTGAGCGTGGCCGTGGCGAGGCTGACGCTGGTCAGCGTCCCGCCCGAGGGCACGTTGGTGAGCGTCCACGGCGCCGTGCCCGCCGAGTAGGCCTGCAGCGTCTCGCTGAACAGCGCTGTGACGCGATCGACCTTGCCGTTGCCGTTGTTGTCGAGCAGGGCGAGCGTGACGAGGACGGGTGCGGCGCGGTCGGTGGGTGCGGTGGGGCGTGGCTGGAGAGGTTGCCTGTGGCGTCGCGGATGCCGGCGATGTTGCTGGCGAGCGAGATCCGGAACGACCCGACCGCGGTGTTGGCCGCTGCGGCGCCTTGGTTGAGTGCGAGCGTGGCCTGGTTGGCGGACACGTTGACGGTGTTGAGGGTGGCACCCGACGGTGCGGCCGACAATACGAACACGCTGGCCGGTGCGGTGAACGGGGCGAGCGATTCGCTGAACGTGGTGACGACGCGGTCGATCTTGCCGTCGGCGTTGTCGTCGAACATCTCGGCCGACTGTCGGATCGGCCTGGCGCCATCGGTCGGGGTGGTGGTCGCCAGCGACGCCAGGTTTCCTGTGGCGTCGCGGATGCCGGCCGGATCGGCGGCGAGGGCGACGGTGAACGAACCGACCGAGGTGTCGAGCGGCCCGGCTCCTTCGGTGATCGCGATCGTCACCGTCGGCGTGACCACCGTGACCGATGCCAACGCGCCACCGCTGGGCACGTTGGCGAGGGTCCAGATCGTGGTCGGCGCGGTGTAGGCGGCGAGCGGCTCACTGAACGTCACCGTCAACCGGTCGACCCGACCGTTGAGACTGACATCCTGCATCGTCGACGACACACGGGCCGGTGCTGCCACGTCCGTCGGGGCGGTGGCGGCGAAGGACGACTGAGGTCCGTTCAGGTCACGGATGCCGGCCGCGTTCGCGGCGAGTGCGACTCTGAACGTCCCGACGGCGGTGTTCGCCGCCCCGGCGCCCTCGGTGATGGTCAACGTGGCGGTGGTGCCGTTGACGACGACCGACGACAGCGACCCGGCAGAGGGCACGTTGGTCAATGTCCACGGGACGATTCCCGCCGAGTAGGCGGCGAGGGTGTCGTCGAACACGACCGTCACCTGATCGACCTTGCCGTTGCCGTTGACGTCGCGCATCTGCATCGATTGCAGCCTCGGGGGGACGGCGATGTCGATCGCCGCGGCGGCGAACGAACCGCCGGAACCGACGACGAAGATGCTGTGCGGTGCGCTCGAGGTGCCCGCCGGCACCGTCACACTGACGGCAGTCGATGCACTGCTCGTCACGACTGCCGGCGTCCCGACCAGAACAGGTCCGGCCGGCGAATCGAGCCGGTAGGTCAGGGTTTCCGCCACCAGGAAGTTGGCGATCGCGCCCGTCACGGTCGCCGGCAACGGGCTGATCGGTGCGGTCGAATCGAGCACGAGCGACGACGTCGCCACCGTGATCGTCGCGCTCGGCGGCCCTTCGGCACCCACCCACGACCCCATTCGGGCCTGCACCGAGTACGTCCACGCGCCGACCGGGACGTTGTTCTCGACGCAACTCGTCGTCGTCACCACGTCGCAACCGGTCAGCACCACCTGGGCGACGTTCGAGGTGTCGTAACGGCGAACGGTGTACGACTCGGCCGGCGTGCCTCCGGTCAGCGTGGTAGCCGACCATGACAGCGCCACCTCGCGACCGCTGACGATCGCGACCGGTGGGACGGATTCCGGGATCGACTGCGCCGCTGCCAACGCGGATCCCGTTCCGGTTGCAAGGAACTCCGCCCCGGCCTGCCGGGGCGGACACGCGACGAAGACGGCGGACGCCAAGAGCCCGACCCCCACCGCCCGAGCCAGCATTGCGACGGTCAGCCCTGAGAACCGGAGAGCGTCAACGCGATCGTGAAGGTCGCGCCCTGGCACGCATCCGGCGCACCGGCGACCATCGTGACCACATCGACGATCGATTGCGTGGCCGACGTGGCGTTGGCCCCGACGGCCAGCGTTGAGGCCCGTCGCGCTGGCCACCGACACACTCGACGACGGACAGCCGACCGGGTCGCTCGACGTGACGGTGCCAACCGCCATCGACGAGAACAACACGGAATACGGGTTCGGGTTGGTGACGGTGAAGAAGACGTCGCCGCCGGTGAAGCCCGGATACAGGTCTGCGGCCCCCGTCGCGGCCGACACGGTCACGACTTGAGCGGTCACGGCGTTGGCCTCGCCCGACCCACTGCCGCTCGCCGCCCACAGCGCACCGGCGATCCCTCCACCGAGCAACATGACGCCGAGGGCGAGTGCACCCGCGACTTTCGATCGACGATTCACTTGTGCCTACTTCCCGCCTTGAGGCTGTCGCGGCGCCCAGTGCGTCGAGACGTCGTTATATGTCTGGTAGCCCCGGGCGGAGGCACAGAGGTTGACGAGAGTCTTGAGACAACCCGAGACGAAATGCGCACGATCGAAAAAGACCTCCGGCGGCGGGGGTTGACGAAAGCCTGTACAGAACGTGTAGCGGGCCTGGACGGGCGGAGTTCCGAATACTGCTCAACGCGGTCCTGCAACCGCGTTTCGTGAGACACGCGATATCTAGCGGCCAGTCCGATCCAGTGCCGCTTCGAGGAACTCGTCGCGTCGATCGGTGAGGGTCGTGGCGGCCACGGCGGGACCGCCGTGGCCTTCGATCACGGGCATCCATTCCGAGAGATCGGTCGGTGTGCTCAGCGCCGCGACCACATCCCAGTACGCAAGGAGCTCGAACGGTTCCCCCGTCACGGCCTGCCAACCCTCGTACACGGGCTCCGTCGCGGCCAGACCGAAGTACATCGCGACGTCACACCTGAGCGAACCGAGGTCGACCCCCGGCGGACCCACGCCCGCCGCATCCCAGTCGACGAACCCGACGACTTCGTCGTTGCGGCACAGCATGTTCCCCTGCCAGCAGTCACCGTGAACCACGACGTACCCAGTTGTGGGAATCGAGACCGATCGCACGTAGCGCTGCCCCGCTTCGAGAAGCGGCGTCGAGTCGCCGGCATCTCGCGTCGCGGCGAAGTCGATGTCCGACAGCGGGCGGACGCGAACGGGAAGCTCGCCGTCGTCGATCGCGCTGACTCGCGACAGAACTCCGACCGCCCGGCCGAGTCCCATCAGCCGATCCCGCGTGGCGACCACGGGGACGGTGCTCGTCCCCGGAAGGAACGAGCTGAGGATCTTCATCTGCGACGAGCCTTCGCCGTCGAGGTCGACCCCGATCACCGTCGGTGCACCGATGCCGTGGCGTTCCGCGACTCGAAGGGCGGCCGACTCGACACCGAATCGTCGGCGCGAGTTCGCGTCGCCGAGTTCACCGACCCGCAGCACGACCGAGGCGACCGGCGCGCCGCGGATGTCGAGGAGCCACGGTCCTGTTGCGCCGCCGATCGGGCGAGCACCGGTGACGACGGCCCCCGGCGCCACCGTTCGCGCCGCCCACACCAACGATTCGGCACTCGGCTCCGACACGCGGCGGACCATAGCCACGCGGCCGCGGGGGCACGGTCCGAGTTCAGCGCGCGGCGCCGGCAGCTACGGTCGATGGGCAAGCGACGGAAGGACAGCATGTTCGGCCTGCTGGCAGTCGAGGAGCTCGTCGCGGCGCGCTATCAGATGGCGTTGTCGCTGGGATTCCACATCGTGTTGTCGTGCTTCGGCGTGGCGTTCCCGACGATGATCTACGTCGTGCACCGCCGCGGGATCTACCGCGGCGACGAGGTGGCGCTCACGCTCGCCCGCAAGTGGTCGAAGGTCGCCGCCGTGCTGTTCGCGGTCGGTGCCGTGTCGGGCACGATCTTGAGCTTCGAGATGGGCCTCTTGTGGCCCGGCATGATGGAGACGTTCGGAGACGTGATCGGCCTGCCGTTCGCCCTCGAAGGGATCGCCTTCTTCGTCGAGGCGGTGTTCATCGGGATCTATCTGTTCGGCTGGGACCGCCTTCCACCCAAGGTGCACCTGCGCACGCTGATCCCGATCATCGCGTCAGGGTTGTTCGGCACGTTCTGCATCCTCGCCGTCAATTCGTGGATGAACGCGCCGAGCGGTTTCGATCTCGTCGTCGACGCATCGGGGACGCTGCGGGCGACCGACGTGGATCCGCTGGCGGCGATCTTCAACCGTGCCCTGTGGCCGCAGTTCGTCCACATGTTCGTCGCCACGTACCTCGTCACCGGGTTCCTCGCCGCCAGCGTGTACGCGGTGGGGATCTTGCGCGGGCGCCGCGACCACGCTCACCGGCTCGGCTTCATCGTCCCGTTCGCGTTCGCCACGGTGGCGGCGCTCGTCCAGCCCGTCATCGGGCACGTCGCCGGCATGCGCCTCGCCACCGACCAGCCGTCGAAGCTGGCGGCGATGGAGCTCGCCGTCGAGACCGAGACGAACTCGCCGCTCATCATCGGCGGCGTGCTGATCGACGGCGAGGTGCGCGGTGGGATCGAGATCCCGAGTGTCGGTTCGCTGGCTCGCCCGGGCCTCGGCCGACCGCACCGTGCCCGGCCTGAACGAGTTCCCGGTCGAGGATCGGCCACCGGCGAACGTCGTTCACCTGTCGTTCCAGACGATGGTCGCTTCCGGCTTCGCGATGATCGGGATCGCGCTGTGGTTCTGGTGGAAGCGGCGGTGGTCCGACCCGTTCGAGTCGCGGTGGCTCATGCGGGCGGCGGTCGTCGCGGGCGGGTTGAGCCTTGTCGCTCTCGAGGCCGGATGGGTCACCACCGAGGTCGGACGTCAGCCGTGGATCGTCTACAGGGTCATGCGCGTCGAAGACGCCGTCACCGAGAACTCGGGGATCTGGATCAGCCTCACCGCGATCGTGGTGATCTATACGGCCATGAGTGTGGCTGCCGTGGCGGTCCTGCGCTCGATGGCTCGGCGCTGGCGCGAGAGCGCTGAGATCGACCTTCCCACCCCCTACGGTCCACCGGCGCCCACACGGCCGGCTGCCGACCCGGCGGCCCACGATCCGAGCTCACCGGTGGCGTCGTGAGTCTCAGCGACGTCGTCGCGGTGCTGATGTTCGGCGGCGTGGTCGCCTACGCGCTCTTCGGCGGTGCCGACTTCGGCAGCGGGCTGTGGGACCTTCTCGCCGGTGGCGACGAGGCGGGCGGCGCGCTCCGCGCCCAGATCGACCGCAGCCTCGGACCGGTGTGGGAGGCCAACCACGTGTGGCTGATCTACATCCTGGTGTTCATGTGGACGGCCTTCCCCACCGCCTTCAGCGCGCTGATGACGACGCTGTTCGTGCCGTGGCTGCTCGCCGGGTTCGGCATCGTGCTGCGCGGGGCCACGTTCGCCTTCCGCAAGTTCTCGGCGACGCTCGGCGAGGCGCGGCTGTACGGCGTCGTGTTCGCCAGTTCGTCGTTGATCACCCCGTTCTTCCTCGGGATGATCGCCGGCGCGGTGGCCAGCGGACGCGTCCCCGCCGATGGGTACGGCGACCGATGGACGTCGTGGACCGGCCCGACGTCGTGGCTGGGCGGCACGCTGGCCGTGCTCACCTGTTCGTTCCTCGCGGGAACCTTCCTGGCGGCCGACTTCGCCCGTGCCGGACACGACGACATGGCGGCGGCGATGGGCCGGCGGGCGCTCGTCGCAGGAGCGATCACGGGCGCCGTCGCGCTCGGCGCGGTCCTGGTGCTCGAAGCCGACGCCGAGTCACTGGCCGACGGGCTGCAGGGTCGCGGTGCCCCGCTGGTCGTGGTCTCGGCCGTCGCCGGACTGTTCAGCCTGTGGCGCCTGCACGCCGGGCGGTATGCCCGGGCACGGGTCGGTGCGGTGATCGCGGTCGCCGCGATCGTCATCGGCTGGGGCGTCGGTCAGTACCCGGATCTGCTCGTCGACGAGATGACCATTGCCGAAGCGGCCGGCGCCCGGTCGACGTTGATCGGGCTGATCATCGTGTTCGGGCTGGCGTCGGTGACGGCGGTGCCAGCGTTGTTGTGGCTGTTCTGGCTCGTCAACCAGCCGAAGTGGGCAACGGACCCGTCACACGCGGCCGAGTCCTGAACGACGCCCAGTACGGGCAGACCTCGAACGACGCGGTCAACCCGTTCGGTACCGGCCGGCGCCGGAGCTGCCCCGACGACGTGCACGTGAGCGCCGGTTGAGCGCGGTCAGCCACACGTCGGCGGGGCGCTGGAGGTAGTAGGCGGGTGACGAGGCGGAATCGTGCAGATGCTTTGACATGAAGGTCAGTGTGAGGCCAGGACCACGTGGCGTCGTGAGTAGTGACTACTCAATCCGAATCGACCATCCCGCACGTCCCGGCCGGTCGTCACGGCCGGTCGTCACGGCTCGGGCGGCGCGATCACGAGCTTGACCAAGGCGTTGCGCGCCCACGCCACGTAGCGGCGCGTCGACCAACGCCGCTTGCCGCACAGCATCACGTAGACCTCGGGCGCGTTGCAGAGCCAGATGAGGTCGCGGGCTTCGGCCACCGTCCGCCCCGGCGGAAGGCCTCCCCGAGCGTCAACCGCTTCGGCCATCATCGTGGCGGAGCGGAGCCGCTGCGCCTCGAACGTCCGCAGCAGGTCGGCCAGCTCGGGCTCGGCATCGGCCGCGGCCACGAGCACGCCGTAGATCTGACCGGCGCGGGAGGCGAGTTCCCCCATCATCACCGCGTACCGCCCGACGAGCTCCTCGGCGGTGTCGGCCTCGTACACCCAGGTGGCGGTCGGACGATCGGCCACCGCCACCGGCTCGTCGTCACCGGCGAACGCGACCTCGATCGCTCGTCGGAGCAACTCCGCCTTGGAGGTGAAGCCGGCGTAGACGGTGGGTACGGAGACGTCTGCCGCCTCGGCGATCGCGGCGATGGTCGTCGCGGCGAACCCTCGCTCGACGAACAGCGCGTGGGCGGCCGCGAGGATCGCGCCGCCTGCTCTCGAGCGCGTGGGCCTGACGGCGGGAGGCGTCGTAGCGCCGCTTGGGGGCTTGCGAGGTCGGAGTCATTCGTTTATATTCAACTATCTCCAATATTGTTGGATGTAGATCAACCTCGACTCTACTCCACCGACCCGAGCACAGGAAGGCTCCGATGGAAACGATCACCACCCCTCACCCCGCAACCGGGCTCAGCCTCGATGAAGCCAAGCAAGTGTGCGTCGACAGCATGTTCCTCATGGCGTCCGGCGACCTGGCCGACTTGGAGCGGGTCGTGCACCCTGACGCGGTCAACCGAGAGGCGGTCGACGAACCGCCGGCGGCCCGGGAGCCGGGTCCGCGCGGGTTCTACGCGACCGCCCTGTGGCTGCGCGCCGCCTTCGCCGACCTCGATTTCGAGGTCCACGAGGTGGTGGCCGATGGCGACCTCGTCGTCGTCCACAACACGATGAGCGGTCGCCACCACGGCCCGATGGTCGAGTACGGCCCCGACGGCGAGGTCGGTGTTGTCTTCCCTCCGACGGGTCGGACGTTCGCGACGACGCAGACGCACTGGTTCCGTCTGGCCGACGGCAAGGTGATCGAGCACTGGGCCAATCGAGACGACATCGGTACCGCCAAGCAGCTGGGTTGGGTGCCGCCGACGCCCGTCTACCTCATCCGGATGGCCAAGGCGCGTCGCCAGGCCCGGCGCGCCGAGCGCAGAAGCTGACGACCCGGAGCCGCGCACATGGGCGTGCGTCGCGACGATGACAGACGTCACGCCGCACCGCAGAACCGGTATCTCGATCACGGCGTACGGGTCCAGGTACTCACAACGCCGCACCGGCGACGTTGCCAACACGAAAGAGAACCTCCCATGTACCGCCGTTCCACTTCCCCCACTCCGGCCTCGATGACATCACGCGCCGCCGGATCGCCGGCCTACTTCCTCGGCCGCCCCGCTGACGTCTGGCTGAGCGCGCTCCGCCGCCGGTCCCCCCGGGCGTTCCTGGAACGCCGCTAACTCGTCACCACCCCCGTCTTGGTCACCGTCCTCCGCGTGCCACGCGGAAGGCGGTGACCGAGGCCCACGTAACGGCTCGATCAGCCGCCGAGGCGTTCGGTGGTGAAGACCTCTTCGCCGTCAACGGTGCCGGTGAACTCCCCGTCGAGGGTGACGACCGATGCCCCCGGGATCTCACTCGTCGTTCCCGTGAGCTCGGCGGCGCCGCCGTCCTGGGTCGTGCCGGTGCAGCTGATGTCGATCTGGTCGACACCGTCCGCCACGGTGGCCTCGCACGTGAGGGGTCCGTCGAGCGGGTGCCCGGCATTCGTGAACTGCTCCTCACCCTGTTGCGTGGCGAGATTGCGGGCGGCAGCTTCGCCGGCATCTTCGGCTGCTTCGTCCACCGCCTCGCCGACCTCGGTGATGGCACTCTCGACGTCGGATTCGATCGAGTCCTGGGTGTCGTCGTCACAGGCCGCGATCGTGAACAGCGCAGCAACCAGTGCCCCGTGGGCGAGTCGGATTCTCATGCCGTAACCCTTTCCCACGCACCCCGGGCAACAAACCCCGTCATGCGGTAGAAACGGGGCGTGGCCATGTTCCTCGTCCTCATCCAGCGCACCGGCCCCGAATGGGATCCGTCCCGGCCCTTGGAGGAGCAGTCCGGCTGGCTGGCCCACGCGGCCTTCATGGACGGCCTCGTCGACGCGGGGTTCGTCGTCCTGGGCGGGCCGCTCGCGGACGAACACCGCGTGGTTCTCGCCGTCGAGGCCGAGTCGGAGGACGCCGTGCGCGCCACGCTCGCCGACGATCCCTGGCGCGACACGCATCTCGTGATCGACGCGATCGACCCGTGGACGATCCGCCTCGACGGCAGGCGCACCTAAGCCGATCCGTCGGACAGGAGAGGGCTGGCCCCCGAGCCATCTGGGCTGCTATTTCTTTCGACTGTCGCAAGGATCAGCAGCCCAGAACGCGATTCGGAGCGGGCGAATGCGTCAGGGGAGGATCGGGGTGGCGTCGACGTAGCCGAGCTCGAGCAGGCGCGTGCCGGGGGCGACGCGGTCGATTGCTTCGCGGATCGGGTTGACGTCGGTGTCGATGGAGAAGCCCGGGAGCCAGTCGTCGTGATGGCTGAGCACGACCGACCGGGGCTGCAGCATCTCGACCTGGCGGGCGACGAAGTCGGCGAGCGAACCCTGGATCGGCTCACCGTCGATGTTCCCTCGCCCGGCCGCGGCGAGGATCGCCACGTCGGGTCGGAGGTCGCGGAGGACACCGCTCCAGTGGCCCGACGTGTCCTGGTACAACAGCCGGCCGTCGGGAGTGTCGAAGACGTAGACGAGCGCGCCGCCGTCGCCGCGCGAGCTGTGACCGGACCGTGCCTCGATGACGTGCTCGATCGCAGGTGGCGCCAGCGACGTCGTGACGAACTGCATCAGCTCGGCCATCCGCCGCTGCTGCTCGTGCCAGTTGACGCCGAGATCGCCGACGCACACCTCGTCGGCGGCGTGCATCTTGGTGTGTGACCAGACGCAGCTGTGCTGGCTCGGGTACACCGACACCGTGACGTCCGTTGCCGAGCTCGACCGTCTCGCCTCCGGCCACGCACACCATGCGCTCCTCCGGGACGCCGGCCTCGGCCATCAGCCGTACGCTCTCGTAGCTGCCGATCAGCGTGGCGGAGGTGTTGGCCATGATCCGCTCGGCGCCGTAGAGGTGATCGAAGTGCGAGTGCCCGATCACGACCCAATCGCACACGTCGATGTCGTCGGCACGCTGGCGTGGTTGCGGTCCGGCGGCGTTGTCGGCGCGGTCGATGTACGCGTCGAGGAAGATCGTCAGCCCGCCGGTCCGCAGGCGGAACGTCGCGCAGCCGTACCAGTCGAGTGTCGCGGTCACGTCGCGGTCCTCGGCGCCGGTCCGTCGGTCGCGGCGCCGGCGAACGCCTGGGCGTAGAGCAGCCACTCCCTGGCGACATCGCCTTCGACGCGCAGCGCGGTGTCGTCGACATGCCGCCGTTGTGTGACGACAAGGCAGAAGTCCTCCGCCGGACCCGTGACGCGTTCGGCGGCGTCGTCGGGACCCCACGTCCACGTCGCACCCGACGGTGCCGTGAGCTCCACGAACACCGGCACGTCCGGCGGCTCCAGGCCGCGGTTGACGTACGACCAGCCACGGGTGATGAACCCGATCTGGGCGACGTGGCGGAGCCGGTCGGTCGGCTGTCGCTCGGCTCCGACGGTGTCGACGATGTCCTGGCCGTGCGCCCACGTCTCCATCAGCCGCGCCGTCACGAACGACTTGGCGCCCATCGACGGTCCGTACCACACCACCCGCGAGTCGTCGGCGAGCGTGGCGATCGCGTCGGCGAGCAGCCGTCGATTCTCGCGCCACGCCGCCAGCAACTCAGCGGGTGACATCGTCCGATACAGGCCGAGCGTGAGCGTCTCGCCGCCGTCGTACGACGTGAACAGCGCGTCCTTCGACGCCGCGAACGCGTCGGGGTCGGTGATCGCCAGCGCCGCGGTGCCGTCGAAGTAGGTGAGGTGCCCGATCTGGTCGGCGACGGTCCAGCCCGGGCTCGGCGTCGGCGCGCCCCACTGGTCGTCGGGCAGCGGGGCGACGATCGCGTCGAGTGCGTCGTGCTCGGCGAGCAGGTCGCTGGCCACGTCGCGCACGCTCATCGACACCCCTTTCGTGCTCGTCCCCGCGTGTTCGTCCCGATGTCCGGGCACAACGTATCGTCGCTCCGATGTGGGGCCGAAGGCGACGGAGGGGGTGACCCGTGACTGACGTCTCCGGTCGTGGCCCGACACTGCGCAGCAAACTCGACACCCGCTCCGACGACTACACGTCGAACCTCGACGCGATGAACGCGCTGTGGGCGCAGGTCGAGGCGCAGCTGGCCGCGGTGCCCTCGATCGGCGGCCAGCGCTACGTCGACCGCCATCGCGCCCGCGGCAAGATGCTCGTGCGCGAACGGATCGAAGCACTCGTCGATCCGAACTCGGCGTTCCTCGAGCTCAGCCCGCTGGCGGCGTGGGGTACGCAGGATCCGATCGGCGCCGGCACGGTGTCCGGGATCGGCGTCGTCGAGGGTGTCGAGGTCGCGATCAGCGGCACCGACATGACGTATCGCGGTGGCTCGACGAATCCGACGACGTTGACCAAGAGCGCCCGCCTCTACGAGATCATCCGGCGCAACCGCCTGCCGGTGATCACGCTCAACGAGTCGGCCGGCGCCGACCTGCCGCGGCAGGCCGACATCTTCGTGCCGGGTGGCGCCGGCTTCAAGAACCTCACCCAGCTCTCCAGAATGGGGATCCCTTCGATCACGCTCGGGTTCGGACCGGCGACCGCCGGTGGTGCCTACGTCCCCGGCATGAGCGACTACGTGGTGATGGTGAAGGGCCGCGGCACCGCATACCTCGGCGGTCCGCCGCTGGTGAAGATGGCGATCGACGAGATCGTCGACGAGGAGACGCTCGGCGGCGCCGAGATGCACTCGCGCACGAGCGGCCTGTCGGACTACCTCGCCGTCGACGAGATGGATGCGCTGCGGATCGGCCGCGACATCGTGCGTCACCTGCGCTGGCGCAAGCTCGGCCCGGGCCCGAGCGAACCCGCCGACCCGCCGCTGTACGACACCGAGGAGCTACCCGGTTGTGCGTCGGCGGACGTGCGGGTGCCGTTCGATGTGCGCGAGATCCTCGCCAGGGTGCTCGACGGCAGCCGGTTCGAGGAGTTCAAGCCGCTCTACGGCAGCCAACTCGTGTGTGGCTGGGGCTCGATCTGCGGGTTCCCGGTCGGCGTGCTCGCCAACAACGGGATCCTGTTCTCGGAGGAGGCCGAGAAGGGGGCGCAGTTCATCCAGCTGTGCAACCGCATCGACACCCCGCTCGTCTTCTTCCAGAACATCACCGGCTTCATGGTCGGCTCGAAGGCCGAGCAGCGCGGCATCATCAAGCACGGCGCCAAGCTCATCAACGCGGTGTCGAACTCGACGGTGCCGCACTTCGTGATGATGGTCGGCGCCAGCTACGGCGCCGGCAACTACGGGATGTCGGGCAAGGCCTACGACCCGCGGTTCATCTTCACGTGGCCGAATCACCGCATCGCCGTCATGGGACCGAAGCAGCTCGCCGGCGTGATGGACATCGTCGCCCGCAACGCGGCGGCCGGCCGAGGGGTCGATGTCGACGAGGAGGCGCTCGCCGCGCAGACGGGAGCGCTCGAGGCGCAGATCGAAGGCGAATCGACGGCGCTCTACGCGACGGGGCGCGTCTGGGACGACGGGATCATCCACCCGCGCGACACCCGGACCGTCCTGGCGATGGCGATCTCGGCCGCGCACAGCAACGTCGTCGAGGGCACTCGCGAGTACGGGATCTGGCGCCACTGATGATCCGCCGCCTGCTCATCGCCAATCGCGGCGAGATCGCCGTGCGGATCGCGGCGACGGCCCGCGAGATGGGCATCGAGACGGTCGGCGTGTACGCCGAGCCCGACCGCAACGCGCTGCACGTCGACTCGGTCGACCTCGCCGTGGCGCTCGGTGGGTCGAGCCCGGCCGAGTCGTACCTCCGTGGGGATGCTGTGCTGCAGGCCGCGCTCGACACCGGATGCGACGCGGTCCACCCCGGCTACGGCTTCCTCGCCGAGAGCGCGACGTTCGCACGGTCCGTGATCGACGCCGGGTTGATCTGGGTCGGGCCGACCCCCGATCAGATCGCCCTGCTCGGCGACAAGGTGGCGGCGAAGAAGGCGGCGATCGAAGCGGGCGTCCCGACCACGCCGATCCACGACGCCGCGCCGGGCGCGGTGCCGACCGGTCTCACGATGCCGGTGCTCGTGAAGGCGGCGGCCGGAGGTGGCGGCCGGGGGATGCGTGTCGTGCGCGACGAGTCCGAGCTCGCCGCGGCCGTCGAGTCGGCGGCACGCGAGGCCGAGTCCGCGTTCGGCGATGGTCGCGTCTTCATCGAGCCGTACATCGAGCACGGGCATCACGTCGAGGTCCAGATCATGGGCGATCGGCACGGCAACGTGGTCCACTACGGCGAGCGCGAGTGTTCGATCCAGCGCCGCAACCAGAAGATCATCGAGGAGACGCCGTCGCCGAGCATCTCCGGCGAGACCCGGCAGGCGTTGTTGGACGGCGCGCTCGCGCTCGCTCGCCATGTCGGTTACGAGAACGCCGGCACCGTCGAGTTCCTCGTCGGTGATGACGGCACGATCAACTTCCTCGAGGTCAACACGCGCCTGCAGGTCGAGCACCCGGTGACGGAGTGGAGGTTCGGCGTCGACCTCGTCGAACTGCAGCTCCGCGTCGCCGACGGCGAGCCGCTGCCGTGGCCGCAGGAAGCGATCGACATGCACCGCGATGCGAGTGTGATCGAGGCCCGCATCGTCGCCGAGGACCCGGCCGCGGGGTGGCTGCCCTCGACGGGCGAGATCACGGGTTTCGAGATCGGCCACCGCGTGCGCGTCGATAGCGGCACGCGCGCCGGTTCAGTCGTGTCGGCCGACTACGACTCATTGCTCGCCAAGGTCATCGGCTACGGACGCGACCGCCACCAGGCGGCGGCCATGCTGGCCAAGGCGCTCGCCGACGCCGACGTCACCGGCGTGCGCACCAACGTCGACACGCTCGTCGCGATCCTGCGCGAGCCCGACTTCCTCGCCGGCCGCACGCCGACGTCGTACCTCGACAGTCATCCCGAGGTCCTGACCGCCGTCGGTCCGGCCGGTGACGAACGGTTGGCGCTCCTGATCGCCGCTGTGCTCGCCGCCGAGGCCGCCGATCGCGCCACGGCTGCCGTGTGGGAATTCGCCCCGTCGGGGTGGCGCAACGTGCGGATCCAGGGGCAGCGCCAAACCTGGATCGACGAGCGCACCGGCGAGCACCACTCGCATCGAGTACGTCATCAACCCACCATCTCGTGAAGTTTCGGCGCTCTCAGGACGCCGAAACTTCACGAGATCGGTCGACGTGTGGGTCGGGCCGTTCCCCGCGCCCACCGCCGACGGCTCGCTCGGACCGGACGAGCGCCGGCGGCTCGCCGTGCGCGTCATCGACCGGGACGACGAACGGCTTGCGCTCGAGGTGGACGGATACCGCCGGCTCGTGACCGTGCGACAGCGCGGCGAGTCGTGGCACACCCGAGCCGCGGGTGGGAGCGCGACGTGGAGGCCGGCTGCGAGGTTCGCCGACCACGCGGCCGAGCTCGTCGGCAGCGGGCCGGTCGCCCCGTTGCCAGGGACCGTGATCGCTGTCCACGTCGTGCCCGGTGACGTGGTGGCCGAAGGCCAATTGCTGCTCGTGCTGGAAGCGATGAAGATGGAGCACAAGATCACCGCGGCGGCCGCGGCCACCGTCGCCGAGGTCCGCATCGGCGTCGGAGATCGCGTGGATGCGGGCGACCTGCTCGTCGTCCTCGAGGTCGCGGAGTGAGAGAGCGCCGTGAACGGATGACCGAACCGATCCGCATCGCCAACTGCTCGGGGTTCTTCGGCGACCGCCTGGCAGGTGCCCGCGAGATGGTCGAAGGCGGCCCGATCGACGTGCTCACCGGCGACTGGCTGGCCGAACTGACGATGCTGATCCTGAGCCGGATCCGGGCCAGGCGCCCCGGTGGTGGCTTCGCCGGGACGTTCGTCACCCAGATGGAGCAGGTGATGGGGACGTGCCTCGACCGCTCGATCAAGGTCGTGTCGAACGCGGGCGGGCTCGACCCACGTGGGTGCGCGGAGGCGGTGCAGGACGTCGCCGCCAAACTCGGGCTGGCACCGGTGATCGCGTACGTCGACGGCGACGACGTGCTCCCACGGATCGACGAGCTCGTGGCGTCGGGCGCGATCCGCCCGTTCGTCGACGGGAGTGAGCTCGGTGACCACACCAAGCTCATCACCGCCAACGCCTACTTCGGGTGCTGGGGCATCGTCGAAGCCCTCGCCCAGGGCGCCGACATCGTGATCACCGGTCGCGTCACCGACGCCGCCGTCACCTGTGGTCCCGCGGCGTGGCACCACGGCTGGGCACGCGACGACTGGGATGCCCTCGCCGGAGGTGTCGTCGCCGGGCACGTCGTCGAATGCAGCGCGCAGGCGACGGGTGGCAACTACTCGTTCTTCGCCGAGGTGCCGGGCATGGCGCGGCTCGGCTTCCCGTGGGTCGAGGTCGCCGCCGACGGATCGTCGGTGGTCGGCAAGCACGACGGCACCGGCGGCCAGGTGTCGATCGGCACCGTCACGTCGCAGCTGCTGTACGAGATCGGCGGACCCGCGTACCTCGGACCCGACGTGATCGCCCGGTTCGACACGATCGAGCTCGATCAGATCGCGGCCGACCGGGTTCGCATCCACGGCGTCAAGGGCGAGCCCCCGCCGTCGACACTCAAGGTCGCCATGAACGAGCTCGGCGGATATCGCAACGACATGGCGATCGCGTTGACCGGCCTCGACGTCGAGTGGAAGGCGAAGGTCGTCGCCGACGCGTTCTGGGCCGCGTGCCCGTACGACCCGGACGACTTCGCTTCGATCGTGACGCGCGTCGTGCGCACCGACAAGCCCGACCCGACGACGAACGAGGAGGCGACGGCGCTGTGGCGGATCTCCGTCAAGGATCCCGACGAACGCAAGGTCGGCCGGGCGTTCTCCGACGCCGTCATCGAGACCGCGCTGTCGAGCATCCCCGGGATGTACGGCGTCGGCGGGGGACCGAGCGCGGCGAGCCCGTACGGCGTGTACCGCCCGGCGCTCATCGATCGTGACGTCGTGCCGCAGTACGTGCACGTGGGTGATCGCACGACCCAGATCGAGGCGACTGCGCCGTCCGGGCCCGTCCCGGTCATCCCGGCCGACGGCCCGGCCGCCGCTGCGCCCGACGGGCCGACGACCCCCGCCCCGTTCGGTCGCGTCGTCGGTGCCCGCTCGGGGGACAAGGGCGGGGATGCGAACGTCGGGGTGTTCGCCCGCTCCGACCCGGCGTGGGCGTGGCTCGACGAGTTCCTCACGACCGAGCGGCTGATCGAGCTGCTGCCCGAGGCCAGCCGGTTCTCGATCGACCGCTACCGGTTGCCGAACATCCGCTCCCTGAACTTCGTCATCCACGGGATCTTGGAGGAAGGTGTCGCGGCCTCGACCCGGCAGGACGCCCAGGCCAAGAGTCTCGGCGAGTGGCTGCGGGCCCGTGTCGTCGATATCCCCGACGCGCTGATAGACGAGATGTGATGGATTTCGACCTGCCGGCCGACGACGATCCGCGCCGGCTCGCGGTACGCGAGTGGCTGGCCGCCAACCGCCACCCGACCGGACGTCAACTCGCCGAGGCCGGCTACGTGGTGCCGCACTGGCCAGCGCCGTGGGGACTCGACGCCGACCCGATGCACCAGCTGATCATCGAACACGAGCTGCAGGCGGCGGGCGTGGCGCTGCCGAACAACCCGATCGGAATCGGGTGGGCGGCGCCCACGATCTTGTTGGCGGGCACCGAGGAGCAGAAGCAGCGTTTCCTGCCGCCCATCCTGAGCGGCGACGAGTTCTGGTGTCAGCTGTTCAGCGAACCCGACTCCGGGTCCGACCTGGCCAGCCTCGCCACCCGCGCCGAGCGCGATGGCGACGAGTACGTGATCAACGGCTCGAAGATCTGGTCGAGCGGCGCACACCACGCGCAGTACGGGATCCTCATCGCGCGGACCGACCCCAACGTCCCCAAGCACAAGGGCATCTCCTACTTCATCCTGCCGATGGACACGCCCGGGCTGTCGATGCGCCCGATCCTCGACATGACGACGGCGCACTCGTTCAACCAGCTGTTCTTCGACGACATGCGGCTTCCGGTCTCGCTGCGCGTCGGCGACGAGGGCGACGGGTGGCGGCTCGCCAAGGTGACGCTCGCCAACGAGCGGGTGTCGCTGTCGTCGGCCGGCTCGCTGTGGGGGACCGGCCCGTCGGCCGAGGCGCTCATCGACCTCGTGCGCACGTCGGTCCGGTCGGATGGTGGCGTCGCCGATCCGGTGATGCGCGATCGACTCGCCCGGCTCTACTGCGAAGCCGAGGTGCTGCGGCTCAACCGGCTGCGCAGCCTCAGCGCCAAGCTCCACGGCCGCACACCCGGTGCCGAGGCGTCGATCCAGAAGATCATGTCCGACGAGCACGGTCAGCACGTGATGAGCCTCGCCAAGGACCTCGCCGGGATCGACGGTGTGCTGACGGGATCCGGTCCGGCGGGTGAGATCCCTGCGCACATGCGCAGCGGCGCGACCGAGATCAGGTTCGCGCGCGGTGTCGGCAGCCAGTATCCCGACGTCGATCCGATCTGGCACTACGGCTACCTGTTCTCACCGGCGCTCACGCTCGGCGGCGGCACGTTCGCCGTGCAGCGCAACATCGTCGCCGAACAGGTGCTGGGACTCCCGCGCGAGCCCGATGTGGAACACGGGATGGCGTGGACCGAGACCCGCACGAGACCCAGCTCCGTGCACGGAAGGCCAAGCTCCGTGCAACGTGAGAATGTTGCGACATGAAGACTGCGATCACCGACATGTTCGGCATCGATGTGCCGATCCTTGCCTTCAGCCATTGTCGTGACGTCGTGGCGGCGGTGTCGAAGGCCGGCGGCATGGGCGTCCTCGGCGCAGTGGCGCACTCACAACGCCAGCTCGAGATCGACCTCGACTGGATCGAGGAGGAGATCGGCGATCGACCCTACGGAGTCGATCTCATCGTGCCGGCCAAGTACACCGGATCCGACGCCGCCGAGTTCACGCTCGACGACGTCCGGGCGCTGATCCCGCCCGAGCACATCGCGTTCGTCGACGACATCCTCCGTCGCTACGACGTTCCCGACCTGCCCGCCGACGACAAGGGTCATGGGTTCGGTGGCGGCCGTGGCGATCAGGCCGCGCCGTTCTCGGAGGAGAGCGCGGCGCCGAACCTCGAGATCGCACTCGCCCACCGCAGTGCGCTCGTCGTCAACGCCCTCGGTCCACCGCCGGCCCACATGATCGAGCGCGTCAAGGAGGAGGGCCGCCTCGTCGGGGCGCTGGCCGGGAAGGCGCAGCACGCCGAGCGCCACGTCAACGCGGGCGTCGACGTGATCGTCGCCCAGGGCTACGAGGCCGGCGGTCACACCGGTGAGATCGGCACGATGGTGTTGATCCCCGAGATCGTCGACGCCGTGGCGCCCGTGCCGGTGCTCGGCGCGGGCGGGATCGGCCGGGGGCGGCAGATGGCCGCGGCGATGGCGCTCGGTGCGCAAGGTGTGTGGTGCGGCTCGGTGTGGCTGACGACCGAGGAGGCCGAGACCCACCCCGTCGTGAAGCAGAAGTTCCTCGCCGCCACGTCGGCCGACACGATCCGCTCGCGATCCCGCACCGGCAAGCACGCCCGCCAGTTGAGGTCGGCATGGACCGACGAGTGGGAGAACCCCGCCACGCCGGAGCCGCTCGGCATGCCCATGCAGCCGGTCCTCATCAACGACGCCATCATCCGCATCGACCGGTCGGCGCACCGGGCCGGATCCGGCGCCGAGAAGCTCGCCAACTACTTCGTCGGCCAGATCGTCGGCGCGATGAACGTCTCCAAACCGGCCGCCCACGTGGTGTACGAGATGATCGAGGAGTTCATCGAGTCCGTCGAGGCGCTGGCCCGCCAGCTCGAGACCTGACTGGGCGTCGTGCCGGATCGGTTCGCAGATCGCGTTGCCGTCGTCACCGGCGGTGCCGCCGGGATGGGGCTCGCCACGGTGGAGCGATTCCTCGCCGAGGGAGCCCGCGTCGTCGTCGGCGACCTCAACGCCGATCGCGGTGCCGCGTTGCTCGCCGCGGCCGATGCCGACGGTGTCGCCGATCGAGTGAAGTTCTCGACCACCGACGTGTCGATCGAACCCGACGTCGAGGCGCTGGTCACGCTGGCGGTCGAGTCGTTCGGCCGGCTCGACGTGATGTTCAACAACGCCGGCATCGGTGGCGCGTTCGGTCCGATCACCGAGCTCGAGGTCGACGACTGGGACGCGACGTTCGCCGTCAACACCCGGTCGGTGTTCCTCGGCATCAAGTATTCGGCGCGGGTGATGATCGCCCAGGGCGACGGCGGTTCGATCATCAGCACCGCATCGGTCGCCGGGCTGAGTGGGGGAGGCGGCCCGCAGGCGTACTCGGCGGCCAAGGCGGCGGTGATCAACCTCACCCAGTCGGCGGCCGTCGAGCTCGCCCCGCACCGGATCCGCGTCAACGCGATCTGCCCGGGCGCGGTGTACACCGATCTGCTGCACCGCGGTGACCCAGAAGCGGCTGACCAGTGGCGCGAGGAGCTCCAACCGTGGCCCGACCGCGGCGAACCGTCCGACATCGCGGGGGTGGCGACGTGGTTGGCGTCGGACGACAGCCGGTTCGTGTCGGGCGCCCACATCGTCGCCGACGGCGCGTTGACGGCGGCCGGGCCGCGCCTCACCCAGCGCGGCGACCGGTTGAAGTACCTGAACCAGCTCGTCGGGTTCGCATGGGGGAACACCGGCAAGGCGGCCCGCTACCGCCGCCTCACCGACTGATCTCGTGAAGTTTCGGCGTCGTGGGAGCGCCGAAACTTCATGAGTTGCGCTTGGTGCGGGTCCAGTCGGCCGCTTCCGGGGCCTCGGCGACGGCGCCGCCGGCCTCGGCCCAGCCGTTGAAGCCGACCGTCAGGTGGGCGACGTTGGTGTAGCCGAGCTCGCCGAGCACATCGGCGGCGAGGGCCGAGCGGCCGCCGCCGGCGCAGTACACCACGATGCGGTCGTCGTGCTCGAAGCCGCCCCGGAAGTACTTGCTGTCGTGGCAGAACCAGAACTCGAGCATGCCGCGTGGTGCCGAGATGGCGTCCGGGATGGTTCCGCGATCGACCCGTTCGCGGAAGTCGCGGATGTCGACGAGCTTGACGTCGCCGCCTTCGAGCTCTGCCTGCAGCTCGTCGACCGACAGCTCCTCGATGCGTGCCTTGGCCTCGGCGACCATCTCGTTGACGGTGCGTCGTGCCGCCATCAGACTCCACATCAGATTTGGACATCAGATCGGCCGTCCGAGGAAGGCGGCGAGCCGGTCGGCGTTGGTGGCGTCGGCGGGCGCCTCCTGCTGTCGGGCCGAACAGTGCCTTCGCCGTCGGGCCCCCGGAATCGCGTCTGGGATGTTCTGCTCGGCGGTGGCGAGCAGGTCCGCCGCGAGGTCGGGAGCCAGGTCGGTCGGCTGGCCCGTCGCCCGCGCCAGGTCCCATCCGTGCGTGAAGGTGTCGGTCGCCACGATCCCGGCGACGGCTGCACCGGGGATCTCGCCGAACGGCAGGGTGATCAACCTGTCGGCAACTCCGTCGGCCTGAAATGCCGCCAACAAGTCGCCGGTCGCCTCGTCGAACGCCGCCACGTAATCGCCCGATGCCGGGTCGCCCTCAGCTGGGGTCGTGCCGGTGAGCGCGCCCACGAAGTAGTGCTGTGTCCCCACCACGTGGTTGATCACGTCGCGGACCTTCCACGACGCGCACGGCGTCGGGTCGTCGAGCTGGTCGGCGGTGACGTTGCCGAGGATCGAGCGGGTCGAGGCGATCGCCTCCTCGAGCGGCTGAGTGAACATGGCTACCCCCATGAAGCGTGCTGGTCGGCGAGAGTGCGGACGGTACCACCGCGCTGGCCGAGCGACACCTTCCGCCGGAACGCGTCAGGCCGGTGGGCTCCTTGCGGAGCTCGATCGGGAGCGTCAGGTTCGGGTCGACCGGACGATCGCCGCGCAGGGCGGCGCGCACCGTGAGGTAGTCGTGCACGGCGGCGACATCGTGGACGCGCACGATCGACGCGCCGCGGTCGACACCGTCGCCGACCGCGGCGAGCGTGCCGGCGTCGCGCCCGCGCGGCCGCCGCAGCGTCAGGGCACCGATGAAGTCCTTGCGCGAGATCGCCAGCAGGACCGGCCGGCCGAGCTCGACGACGGCGTCGAGGTGGCTCAGCACCTCGATCGTCTGAGCGGGTGTCTTGGCGAAGTCCGGGCCAGGGTCGAGCACGATGCCGTCGACGTCGACACCCACGTCGATCACCTTCGCCATGCGCTCCCGCAGGAACGCGACGACGTCGGCGACGACGTCGTCGTAGTGGGGGAACTCCTTGCGCTTCGGCGCCGCCCGGGTGTGCATCACCACGATCCCGGCACCGCTCTCGGCACACGCGACGGCCAGATCGATGTCGCGCAAGCCACTCACGTCGTTGATGAGGTGGGCGCCCTCGGCGAGCACGGCGCGGGCCACCTCCGGCTTCCACGTGTCGACCGACACGACCATGTCGAGTCCGACGAGCCGGGCGACGAGGGGCGCGACACGGCGGATCTCCTCGTCGGCGTCGAGCGGGTCGACGCCGGTGACCCCCGATTCACCCCCGACGTCGATGATCGCGGCTCCGGCGGCGGTGAGCTCCTCGGCGCGCGCGACCTGTTGTCGACTCCGGCGTACAGCCCGCCGTCGGAGAACGACTCCGGGCTGGCGTTGACGATCCCCATGATCAGCGGTTCGCCAACCGGCGCGACCAGGGTGCGATCGCGCAGCCGCAGCATCGGCGGCGAGCGTAACGACGCGAGACGAGTGTCACGCTTGCTGGCGGCGTTGCCGCTCTATCGATGACGAAAAGTGTCGATACACTTCGGCGCCACCCCCGAGGATCGGTGTGTGGTGCCGGTTCTCCTCGGAATCGCGCCAGGAATGCCCTGCAGAGAACACGACAAGGACGAGACATGACTGATCGGATCGAGGTACGCGGCCTCCGTCTGATGGCGACCGTCGGAGTCCTCGACCACGAGCGGGCGGCGACGCAACCGATCGAGATCGACCTCGTGATGCAGGTCGACCTGTCCGGCGCCGCCGAGAGCGACCGCCTCGAGGAGACCGTCGACTACGGCGCCGTGTCGATGGCCGTCGAGGAGGTCGTCGCCAAGAGCCGCGACCTGCTGCTCGAACGACTCGCCGGCCGCATCGCCGACACCGTGCTCGGGTGGACGGCGGTCGAAACGGTCGAGGTCGCGGTGCGCAAGCTCCGTCCGCCCGTCCCGCTGCTGGTCCACGACACGGGCGTCAGGCTGGTGCGCAGCCAGGCCGGCCGTTCGGCCAGCACGTCGGCCGGGCCACACCGGGTACTCGTGGCGCTCGGGTCGAACCTCGGCGACCGCGCCGCGTACCTCCGCCACGCGGTCAGCCGGCTGTCGCCGGTCCTGCTGTCGTCGGTGTGGGAGACCGAGCCCGTGGGTGGCCCGTCCGGTCAGGGCCCGTACCTGAACATGGTCATCGCCGTCGAGACGGCCGACGACCCGTTCGCGTTCATGCGTCGGTGCCAACGCGTCGAGATCACCGCCGGACGTGTCCGCCGGACCCACCACGGGGCTCGGACGCTCGATGTCGACGTGCTGTTCTACGACGACGTGCGCATCGACAGCCCCGAGCTGGTCGTGCCGCACCCCCGGATCGATGGCCGCGCGTTCGTGCTCGCGCCGTTGGCCGAGATCGCCCCCACGCGGGTGCCGGCCGGTTGGGACGACGATCCGTCGACGATGGCCGGCTTGCGGTCGCTCGGACGGCTCGACCTGCTGTGAGCGCGACCATTCGTGAGTCCGCGTCCGGCGACTTCCTGTTCCCCGCCGCCGCCTGGACCCTGGACGAAGCGCTCGCGCTCAAGGCCGACTCGACGATCTCGGTGTGCATCCCGGCGTTGAACGAGGGGCTCACGATCGGCCACATCGTCGACACCATTCGCGACGAGCTGACCGGCCCCACCGGCCTGATCGACGAGATCGTCGTGCTCGATGACCGGTCGTCCGACGACACCGCTCGGCGGGCCGCCGACGCGGGAGCACGGGTCGTGTCGATCGACTCGATCCACGCCTCCGTCGGCCCCGGCCACGGCAAGGGCAACGCGATGTGGACGAGCCTGTTGGCGTCGAGCGGCGACATCGTCGTGTGGTGCGACGGCGATGTGACCACGCTCGAACCGAGTTGGATCGTCCGCCTCGTGGTGCCGTTGCTGGTCCGGCCCGAGCTGGCCTTCGTGAAGGCTCGCTACCACCGGCCCGACGACCAAGGTGGCGGCGGGCGGACCACCGAGCTCGTCGCCCGCCCGCTGCTCTCGCTCATCGAGCCGCGTCTCGCCGCGATCGCCCAACCGCTCGCCGGTGAGATGGCCGGTCGGCGGGCGGTGCTCGAGGACATCCCATTCGTGCAGGGATGGGGCGTCGAGCTCGCCCTGCTGCTCGAGATCGCCAAGCGCCACGGCGTGGAGGCGATCGCCGAGGTCGACCTCGGCGAGCGGCGGCACCGGCACCATCAGCTCGAACAGCTCGCCCTGCAGGCGGCCGAGGTGCTCGTCACCGGTTTGCGCTGGGCCGGCCTCGATCCGTCGTCCGGCATGGTCGACCTGATCCGCGCCGGGGGCGAACATCGCGAGCTGAATCTCGCCACGCGGCCACCGATCAGCTCGATCGTCGGCTCCGGGATGCTCCCCGGCGGACGCTGACGTCGAGCGAACGGCCACCGCCTACGCTGATTGCCCGACAAGGGGAATCGATGGCGTACGACACCGACGATCACACCGACGATCAAATGGTGCGCCGACCGGTCACCGACTGGGCTGGCGATTGGGACTGGCTCGACCCGGCGTGGGGGGCGGAGGCACCCGAGATCTGGCAGTCGTTGCGCGACGCCGGATGCGACGTCGCGTTCACCGAGCGCTACGGCCGGGCCTGGATGCCGATCGGCTATGACGCGATCTCCGAGGTGGCCTACGACACCGAGCACTTCTCGTCGTTCCGGGTCTCGGTGTCGCACCCCGACTCGCCGGTCCGTCCGGCGCCCCCGATCACGTCCGACCCGCCCGAGCACCACGAGCATCGCCGTCTCCTCCTGCCGGCCTTCAGTCCCAAGGCCGTCGATCCGCTCAAGGACGAGACGCGTCGCTACTGCCGCGAGCTGATCGAGCGCCTCGACGGCTCGGACGTCGCCGACGCTGCGGGCGACTACTCCCAACACATCCCGGTGCATCTCATCGCTCACATGGTCGGTGTGCCGGAGTCCGATGCCGACGTGTTCCGCGACTGGATCTTCCGCAACTTCCAGCTCGGGCCGGTCGACCCGCGCGCCAAGGTGCAGCTCCAGCAGGACATGGCGGACTATTTCGACCAACTCCTCGACGCCCGGGTCGCCGAACCGGCCGACGACCTGGCGACGCACGTCACCACGGCCGAGATCGACGGACAGCCCGTGTCGCGCGAGCTGCAACGCGGCTATCTGTCGCTGATGATCCTCGCCGGCATCGACACGACGTGGAGTGCGATCGGGTCCGGGCTGTGGCACTTCGGCACCAACGTGCACGACCGCGATCGGTTGACGGGACTGGCGTTCGACGATCCGCTCTGGCGGATGGCGACCGAGGAGGTGCTGCGCTTCTATTCGCCGGTGACGATGGCGCGTCAGGTCGTCGCCGACACCGAAGTGGGCGGATGCCCGGTCCGGCGGGGGGAGCAGGTGCTGCTCACGTTTCCGGCGGCCAACCGCGACCCGGCCATGTTCGAGCGGGCGGACGAGTTCGTGATCGATCGCGAGATCAACCGGCACGCCGCGTTCGGCCTCGGCGTGCACCGCTGCGTCGGGTCGAACCTGGCCAGGCTCGAACTGCTCGTGGCGTTGCAGGAGTGGCTGTCGGCGTTCCCGAACTACGTGGTCGACCCGAACCGCGAGACCACCTGGGTCGGCGGACAGGTGCGCGGGCCGCGCTGCGTGCCGGTGCTCCTCAACCGCTGACTGCGAATCGGCTCAGTCGAGCCCGTTGATCGCTTCGGCGACGGCGATCGTGCGCCGCGCGTTGTCGACGTGCAGGTTCTCGATCATCCGACCGTCGACGGTGATCACCCCGCGGCCTTCGGACATCGCCGCCTCGAACGCTTCGATGACCCGCCGGGCGTACGCGATCTCGTCCTCGTCGGGCGCCCACACGTCGTTGGCGATGTCGACCTGCCCCGGGTGGATCAGTGTCTTGCCGTCGAAGCCCAGCTCGAAGCCGTGCTCGCACTCGCGCCGAAAGCCCTCCGCGTCCTGCACGTCGTTGTACACGCCGTCGAGGATGACCTTGCCCGCCTCGCGTGCGGCCAGCAACGCCGCCGCGAGGTATGGCACGAGCGGTGCTCGACCTGCGACCTGTTGCGCGCGAAGTTCCTTGGCGAGGTCGTTGGTGCCCATCACCAGCGCGCCGACGCGGTGGTGAGCCGCGATCGCGCGCACGTCGAGCACGGCGGTCGGCGTCTCGATCATCGCCCAGATCCGCATCGCCGCCGGCGCGCCGGCGGCCACCAGCTCGGCCGAAACAGCCGCGAGGTCGCGGGTCGAACCGACCTTGGGGATCACCACTGCGGCAGCGCCGGACACCGCCGCGGCCCGGATGTCGTCGGCCCCCCACACCGTGTCGAGGCCGTTGCATCGGATCGTGATCTCACGACGGCCGTAGGCGCCCGATTTCGCCGCTGCGCACGCCTGCACGCGGGCCCCCGGCTTGGCGTCGGGGGCGACGGCGTCCTCGAGGTCGAAGATCAGCGCGTCGGCGGGGATCGTCTTGGCCTTCTCGAGGGCGCGCTCGTTGGCGGCCGGCATGTACAGCACCGAGCGTCGCGGCCGGTGGTCCGTCATCGTCACGCGAACCCGTAGACCGTTGCGAGCTCAGGATCGCGTGCCGCCAGTTGACGGGCGAGCTCGACCACGACGTGGCACTGCTTGACCGACGCGTCGTCCTCCATCTTGCCGTCGAGCATGATCGCCCCGGTCCCGTCGCCCATCGCGTCGATGACGCGTTGGGCCTGGGCGACATCGGATGGGCGGGGCGTGAACACCCGCTTGGCGATCTCGATCTGCACGGGGTGCAGGCTCCACGCTCCGACGCAGCCCAGGAGGTAGGCGTTGCGGAACTGGTCTTCGCAGGCGACGGTGTCGGCGATGTCGCCGAACGGTCCGTAGTACGGAAGGATCCCTGCCGAGACGCACGCGTCGACCATGCGCGAGATGGTGTAGTGCCAGAGATCCTGTTGGTGCGTCCGCCGCGGCGCGTCCGGTTGGTCGGACGAGGGATCCTCGCGCACGAGGTAGTCGGGATGGCCGCCACCGACCCGTGTGGTCTTCATGCGCCGGTTGGCGGCGAGATCGGCCGGGCCGAGCGACAGGCCCTGCATCCGGGGTGAGGCCATGCAGATCTGCTCGACGTTGTTGACCCCGGTCGCGGTCTCGAGGATCGCGTGCACGAGGAGCGGTTCGGTGAGCCCGGCCTTGGCCTCGAGTTGGGCGAGCAGCCGGTCGACGTAGTGGATGTCCTCTGGCCCTTCGACCTTGGGGATCATCACCACGTCGAGCTTGTCGCCGATCTCGGTCACGAGCGTCACGAGATCGTCGAGGCCCCACGGCGAATCGAGGCTGTTGACCCTCGTCCACAACTGCGTCTCGCCGAGGTCGACGTCGTTGGCCGCCTTCACGAGGCCGGCGCGGGCGGCCTCCTTGTCGCTGGCCGGGATGGCGTCTTCGAGGTTGCCGAGCAACACGTCGACGGTGGGCGCGATGTCGGGGAGCTTGGCGACCACCTTGGCGTTCTGGGGTGGGAAGAAGTGGATCATCCGGCTCGGCCGGAACGGGATGTCGCGAAGCGGTTCGGGCGCGCCCACGGCGAGTGGTCGAAAGAAATCCTTCGGGCTGCGCACGACCACGAGGGTAGGTCGTGTCGGGATGGCGAGGGAAGTGGACGGCGCCGGCCGGATGATCGTCGAAGATGATCGTTCGGATGAAACCTTGGTCGCGGACTGGAGTCGAGCCCACAACATGCCGATGATCTGGAAGAGTTGTCGGCGCGCGCCCTGTGCCGGCTCGAGGACCTGACGACGCGGCGGACGAGGATGACGATGAGCACTCGAGGAACGACCGAGACGGGGAACCGTGAGAGTGGCCGCGATGGCGCGTCCGCCCGTGATGCGGCTGGTGTCGACGCGACAGATCTCGCGCGCTCGAGCCGCCTCGGCCGCGACGTCGTCGATGCCGTCGACCGCGTCGTCGCCGGCCAGCGCGAGGTCGCCGAGATGGCAGCCGCCTGCCTGCTGTCGAGCGGCCACCTGCTGATCGAGGACATCCCGGGAGTCGGCAAGACCC
Source organism: Ilumatobacteraceae bacterium (assembly GCA_963722415.1). GTDB lineage: Bacteria > Actinomycetota > Acidimicrobiia > Acidimicrobiales > Ilumatobacteraceae > JALOLG01. The sequence continues at coordinate 247,212 of CAVRNI010000039.1, read as the reverse complement.
TGCTGGCGCAGGTCGTCGCGGCCGCCGTCGGCGGCACGTTCCACCGGATCCAGGGCACACCCGACCTCCTGCCGGGCGACGTGACCGGTTCGATGGTGCCCGACCACGAGACGTTCCGGCTCCGATTCCGGCCCGGTCCGATGTTCGCCAACGTGGTCGTGTTCGACGAGCTCAACCGCACCAACCCGCGGACCCAGTCGGCGTTGCTCGAAGCGGCCGAGGAGGCCACCGTCACGATCGATGGCACGACGCATTCGCTGCCCGATCCGTTCATGCTCGTCGCCACCCAGAACCCGATCGAGCTGGCCGGCACGTACCGGCTCGGCGAGGGTGCCCTCGACCGGTTCGCAGCTGTCGTCACACCCGGTCGCGCCGGGTTCGACGACGAGGTCGACGTGCTCACCGGACGACGCGGTCGCAAGCTGCTCCACGACATCACCCCGGTCGCTTCGCTCGACACCGTCATCGCGTGTCGCGACACGGTCGGGCGGGTTCACGTGCCGGAGCCCGTCGCCCGGTACGTGGTCGAGTTGCTCGAGGCGACCCGGGAACATCAGCGGGTCCGTCTCGGCGCGTCGACACGAGGCGGCGTGGCGTTGATCGGATTGGCCAAGGCGTACGCGGTGATGCGCGGTCGCGGGTACATCGTCCCCGACGACGTCGCCACCGTGGCGGTGCCGGCGTTGGCCCACCGGGTGCTCGTCGTCGACGGCGCCGGCTCGACGGCGGCGGGGCGGGATGTGGTGATCGAATGCCTCGGGCGCGTGCGACCGCCGTCGGTCTGACGCGACCGGCCGGGTTGTCGTCCGGCGCATTCGCGTTGGTCGGGGCGTGGATCGTCGCGCTCGTGATCGCCCGGCTGACGGGTGCCGCGGCGGTTGTGATCGTGCTCGGCGCCGGCTTCGTCGGCATGGTCTGGGCCGCGGCCGCGGGGTGGTTCCGGCTCCGGAAGTTCGACCTCCGCGATCTGACGACCGTCGCCGCCACGACCGTCGGCGACAGTGTGACGGTCACGGGACTGGCGCCGCACGCCGGTGCCGGAACCTCCGATGTCTACGTCACTGTCTCCGATCGCGGATCTGCGATCGCCGGCGGACTGCTGCGGAACGGTCGCTTCGACGAGAGCGGCTGTTTCGGACGGCGCGGGATCATCGACCACCTCGACGTCAGCGCCCGATCGGCGGGCGGCCCCGGCCTCCTGTGGTGGGAGCGTCGGTCGGTCGTCGCCATCGATCCCGTGGTCGTCGCACCGCGACCGGCCGGACCCGGTGCGCGCATCGAGATCGTGACCGAACCGCACGGCGGGGGCTTCACCGGTTCGGCCGGGTCACACGATGGCGACGTCGACGGCATCCGGCCGTGGCGCGACGGCGACAGTGAACGCTCGGTCCACTGGCCGACCTCGCTGCGCACGGGCGATCTCGTGGTTCTCGACCGGCACCGCAGCGCCGACACGCGCTGGATCGTGCGGGTCGACGGCGTTGCCGACGACGCCGACGTGGAAGCGGGCCGCGCCAGGTGGGCGCTCGATGAAGGAAGGCGCCGCGGCGTTCGAACGGCGGCAGCGGTCGGCGACGCCGACGCCGTCGAGATCCCCGACATGGACGCCGCGGCACGGTGGAGCGCCACCTGCATCCCTGACGCCAACGCGACCGAGCCGCGCTGGCAGCGCCGTTCCGGTGCCGATGCCGACCTCCCGCTCACCCCGCCGGCCAGATGGGTCACGGCGGCAGCCACGTTGGCAGGCCTCGCGCTGCTCGTCGGCGCCCTCGGTTCCTCGCTCCTCACGATGGCCCTGCTCGCGGCCGGGACGATCGCCGGCGCTGTGGTGACGACCAGGCTGAGCCGCTCCGGCGGGGACTTGCCGACCTGGTCGCGACTCATCGTCGCCAGCGTTGCCCTCGCCGGTGTCGCGGCGATCGCGGTCGGTTCAGGGAGCGTGTCGGGTCTGCTCGCCGTGCTGCGGGGACCGTTGCCGCAGTTCCTCATGCTGCTCGTCGTGTTGCACGGCTTCGAGTGCACTGACCGGCGCACGGCGCGGGTCGAGCTCGCGATCTCCGCCGTCGTCGCCACGTACGCGGCAGGGCTGCGCGTCGACGGCCAACTCGGCTGGTGGCTCGCCGGTTGGGGCGCGTGTTTCCTGTCGGCCATCGTCCTCACCGCACGCGAGGGTGGACGGGTCGCCGGGGCGCGGCCGCTCGGTCATTTCCTGCGTGCCGAGCGTCCGCTCGTCGCGCCGGACCGGCGGCCGTCCGCGGCCCGCCTGGTGCGGGCGGGCGCCGGCCTCCTGACCGGCGCGCTCGCCACCGTGCTCGTTCTCTCGCTGGTCCCCGTGCCACGCGGTCCGGCGACGCTCACGCTCCCGGCGTTCATCGACGAAGCTCGCCTCGTCGACGCACCCGGCGTGCTCGCTCGCACCGATGGCTCGATCATTGAACGCGGCGACCCCGGCGACGGCACCCGCGACGGCCTGGACGGGCTTGGTGGATACCCCGGGTTCGCCGAATCGCTCGACACATCGGTGCGAGGTGACTTCGCCGACGAAGTCGTCATGCGCGTTCGCGCGACGGAGCCCGACTTCTGGCGCGGCCAGACGTTCGGTGAGTTCGATGGTCGCTTCTGGTACGCCGACAGCGATCTCGGACGGCCGGCGGATGGTCCTGTGGTCGGCGTGCCGCGCGCAGCGGGCGACTCGAGTTCGATGTCGGTGCCGTCCAGCCAGTTCGTCCAGACGTATTACGTCGAGGTCGACCAGCCCAACGTTCTGTTCGCCGCCTACCGGCCGACGCGCGTGATCTTCGACGGCACGGTCTGGCGTCGACCCGACGGTGCCCTGCGCTCGGACGTCGTGCTCACCGAAGGTGCGGTCTACACGGTCGTGTCCCAGCGCGCCGAGGTGACGGGAGATTCGCTGCGGGCGCAGGGCGACGTCACCCGCCGGTCTCGCGACGAGGTCGTGCGCTACCTCCAGGTGCCTGCGTCGACGACCGATCGCACACGCGAGCTCGCGGACACGCTCGCGGCTCCGACCACGTCGACGTACGAGATGGTGCTGGCGTTCGAAGCGTGGATCGGCGCCAACGTCGTGTACGACCTCGATTCGCCGACGCCGGCCGCGGGCGTGGATGCCGTCGACGACTTCTTGTTCACGTCGCGTCGCGGCTTCTGTGAGCAGATCGCGTCGGCGCTCGCGGTGATGCTCCGCACGCAAGGCGTGCCGGCACGCCTGGCGACCGGCTACGTGCCTGGCGAGCGCGATCGCATCTCCGGCGTCTGGAAGGTTCGCGCCTCCGACGCGCACGCGTGGGTCGAGGTCTGGTTCCCCGACACTGGATGGCAGGCCTTCGACCCCACCGCGAATGTGCCGTTCGGCGGTGAGGTCGACGCGGGTTCCGTCGGTGGCGACGTGGCGCGAGGCATTGGTGCCGCGGTTGGCGAGAACTCGATCGCCTTGATCGGAATCGTGCTCGCCGGAGCGTTGGCCCTCGGTGTCGCGACATTCGTGCGGATTGCCGTTCAGCGCCGCCGGCGTGGCCGGTGGGGACTCCTGCAGGACCGACTGGAACGGGCTGCGGCGGCGCGGGGGATCGACACCATCTGCTCGAACCCCGAGCTCGCCCGGCGGTGGGCGGTGAACGATCCGCACCATGCGGAGAACGTGCGCGATCTGGCAAACATCCTCGATCGGGTTGAGTTCGACCCGACTTGGACCGATGCAGATGACATCTATGAGACAGCGGGAGGTCTCAGTGAGCGGCTCGACATCTGACACGGAGGCTCGACAGGTCCTCGCACCGGCGCGTGAGCTCGCCTGTTCCAACGACCCGTACGGTGACGCGACAGCGGAGTTCTACGACCTTCTCGCCACCGCGATGTGGGACGAGCTCGGCCCGGCGTTGCCGCAGTTGTTGTCGGGCCTCGAACCGGCCGACGGTCCGATCCTCGACCTCGGTGCCGGAACCGGTGCCGGCACGGTCCACCTTCACGCCGCATTCCCGGACGCGTCGATCGTCGCCGTCGAGCCGTCGAAGGCGATGCGGACCGCGTTGAACGTGCGCCTCGCGAACAACGCCGGCCTCCGCAAGGCGGTCACCGTCGTGCCCTGCGCGTTCGAGGATGCCCACCTGCCGGCTCGCCTCGGGGGGTGTGTGGCGTCCGCGGTCATCGGGCATTTCGACGAACGCGGCCGGCGCGGGCTGTGGACCGAGTTGGCGAGCCGGCTCGCCCCCGGTGCACCGGCGTTGATCGGTGTGCTCCCGCCGATCCGTCCGGAGCCCGTCCCGCCGACGCGGTACCGGAGCCTGCCGGTTGGCGACCTCGTGTACGAAGGCTGGATGGAAGGCGAGCCCGTCGACGAGCGGCGAATGCTCTGGACGATGACCTACCGCGTGCGCCGCGGCGGCGAGGTCGTGTACGAGCAGCAGGCGCTGTCGATGTGGCACACGTGTGGTCCCGACGACGTCGCCGCCGAGGCAGCCATGCTCGGGCTGGTCGCCGAACGGCCGGATACGGACCACATCGTGCTCCGCCGCCGGCGAAATCTCAGGTCGTGACCCCGAACTCGCTGAGCCACTTCGGCATTCGAGTTGCCTTGCCGTCGGCCGTGATGCATCCGTGCACGGTGACGCCCGTTGCGTGCACCACCTCGCCGGCCGTCAGGAGGTAGGCCATCTGGAACGTGACGCGCTCGAGCGCGGCGATCGTGACGTGGACGTCGAAGACATCGTCGAACTCGAGCGGCTTGCGGTACTGCACGAACGCCTCGAGCACCGCCATCTCGACGCCCTCGGCTCGGACCTCGTCGTACGGGTGGCCGACATGGCGCAGGAACGCAACTCGTGCCTCCTCGAAGTACAGGAGGTACCGGCTGTGGTGGACGATCCCCATCGCGTCGGTCTCGGCGAAGCGGACGCGGATGCGTTGGGCGAACGGATAGCTGGTGGCGTCGAGGGAGGGCTCAACGGACGTGCGCACCAGATCGGACCATACTCAGCGCTGATGACGCCGGCCATCCGCGCCCTCGAAGCGGCAGGGGTCGAGTTCCGTGTGCTCGAGTACGAGCGTGGTGAATCGCGGCGCGACTTCGGTCGAGCGGCGGCCGAGGCGCTCGGCCTCGATCACGACCAGGTGTTCAAGACGTTGATCGTCACCGCCGACGGCAGCGAGGCGGTGGCCATCGTCCCCGTGAGCTGCACCGTCGGGCTCAAAGCGGTGGGTACGGCACTCGGCGCCAAGCGGGTCGAGATGTGCGACCCCGATCGCGCCCAGCGGCTCACGGGATACGTGCTCGGTGGGATCAGCCCGTTCGGGCAGAAGAAAACGCTGCCGACCGTCGTCGACGAGACGAGCGAACTGTTCGAGACGATCTATGTGAGTGGCGGCAAGCGTGGCGTCGACGTCGAGGTACGAACCGCAGACCTGATCGCCCTGACCGACGCCGTCGTCGCCGACATCGCCAGAGTACCGACTACGCCGCACGAGTCGGCGACCAAACGTGCACCGCACCGGTGCGGGGTGAGCGACTCAATCGGTAATGCCGCTTGGGTGGCGCAGGATCGCTTCGATGCGGGCGACTCGCGTCCGGGCCGGCGGATGTGACGCACCGAGACGGGCCCGCCACCCGATCGTGCGGGTGCCGCCACCGAGGGAGATGACCCGCCGCAACGCTTCGGCGAGTTGACGTCCGTAGCCCATGCGCACCGCACGGCGATCGGCCTCGAACTCCGACGAGTGGCCGACGAGGTTGGCGAGCGCGTCGGACGCGTACAGGGCGGCGAGGAACACCCACGAAACCGCGGTCAGCAGCGCCCCGACCAGGCGGCCGACGGCCGTCAGGCCAGCCGAATGGGCGGCGAAGTTGTCGGTCGCGGCGCGGGCGACGTTCTGCAGGAAGAACCCGAAGCGCGCGAAGAGCACCACTGGGATCGACAACCAGTGGCCGAGCGTCAGCGCGACGGTGTGCATCCCGAGATGGTGGCTCAGCTCGTGGGCGAGCACCCCGGCGAGCTGCGGTCGCGTCAGGCCATCGACCGCGAACGACGTCACGACGACGAGGTGTCCGCCACAGGCGAAGGCGTTGAGCTCCGACGACGGCAGGATCCGTACCACGAAATCGTCCGGCTGCAGGTCGTTGCGGGCCGCCAGCGAGGTCCACACCGGACCGATGATGTCGAGCTCGCGAGGGTCGGGTCGGCGTGCACCGAGCAGAGGCGTCAGCACCGCGACCTGCACGGGGCGGACGAACAACAGCGTGCCGAGCGCGAGCCATGTCGCCGGCAGCAACCACAGCGGGACGTCCCACAGCAACCGCAGCGGAAGCCACAGGATCATCATGGTCACCAGCCAGAAGGGCACCAGGGCGGCGACCGGCAAGAACGCGGTGACGGCCGCGCTCTCCAGCTGACGACTCCGGTGGCCCATCCGAGACATACAACAGTCCAGGATACGGAGCCGCGCCACACACGGCAGGTGACCGCCGCAGGTAGCCTGGAACACGGTGTCAGCCGACTCGCATGCCAGCTCAGCGCTCGAGAAGTCGACGTCGGTGCGCGTCCGACAACTGCTCGATGACGCCGCCGCGTGCCGCGATCACGACCCCGGCGCATCGCGCCAATTCGCGCTCCAGGCTCGTGTCGTTGCCCGCGCCGACGGCGATCGTGTCGGCGAGGCCGAGGCGTTGTATCGGCTGGCGAGCCTCGCCCACGGGGCCGGCGACGCCGACGAGGCGTTCGGGCTGGCGATGGAGGCGTCCGAGATCGCGTCGACCACCTCGGCGACGCTCATCGAGGCGTGGGCCGTTCACCTGATCGGCATCGTGCACTATCAGGCGAGCAACTTCTCCGAGGCGCTCGAACACTGCCTGCGGGCGCTCGAGATCTATCGAACCACCGATCATCAGGTCGACGAGGGCAACATCTTGAACACGGTCGCGGCCGTGTACCACTCGATGGGCGACAACGACCGGGCGATCGTCACGTACGAGTCGGCGTTGGCCGTCAACGAGCCGCTCGGGCGCTTCGGCTTCGCCGCGCTCGTGCTCGGCAACATCGCCCGGATCCGTGCGTCGCGGTCCGAGTACCTCCCGGCCGTGAGTCTCGGCCGGCGGGCCGTCGACCTGGCCCGCAAGCACAGCCCCGACATCGTGAGCAACCTGCTCGCCGATCTCGCCGAGGCGTACATGGGGCTCGCCGATCACGAGCGCGCGTCCGAGTGCTTCGCCGAGGCCCGCCGGGTGTGGGAGGAACGAGCCGATCACGGCATCGAGCCGGTGCCCGCCACGCAACTCGGCGTCATGATGGCCGAGGGTCGGGTGGCGTTGCGGCGGGGCGCGTTGTCGGAGGCGATCTCGGTGCTCCAGGCCGCGCTCGACATGGCCGAGCGCACCGACAGCCGGGAGTTCGAGCTCGAGATCAACGACCTGCTGGCGACGGCGTTCAAGCGCAGCGGACGCTTCGAGGAGGCGCTCGACCGGCGCGAGAAGCACGACTCGCAGTACCGCCAGATGTTCACGCACGCCACCGATCTCCGCCTGCGCACGCTGCAGGTGGCGCACGAGACGGCGACCGCCCGCCAGCAGGCCGAGATCCTGCGGCTGCGCACCCACGAGCTCGAGGCGATGGTGACCACCGACGGGCAACCGATCGTGCGGTCGGCCAACCAGCTCGACGCGTTCGAACGTCTCGCCGTACTGGCCGAGTTCCGCGACACCGACACCGGTCAGCACACCAAGCGCGTCGGCGACATGGCCGCCGAGATCGCCCACGCCCGCGGCGAGAACCCCGATTGGGCCGAGCGCCTGCGTCTCGCGGCGCGGCTCCACGACATCGGCAAGGTGTCGGTGCCCGACGCCGTGCTGTTGAAGAGCGGCCCGCTCACCGTCGAGGAGTTCGAGATCATGAAGACCCACACCACCGTGGGCAATCAGATCCTCGCCGGCAGCTCGTCGCCGCTGTTCCAGATGGCGTCCGAGATCGCGATCTCCCATCACGAGTGGTGGGACGGCAGCGGCTATCCGTACGGGCACCGCGCCGAGTCGATCGCGCTGTCCGGCCGCATCGTCGCCCTCGCCGACGTGTTCGACGCGCTCTGCAGCCGGCGGGCCTACAAGCGGGCCTGGCCGATGGGCGAGGCCGCCCGTTTCATCGTGTCGGGGCGCGGCGCCCAGTTCGAGCCCGACCTCGTCGACTCCTTCGTCTCCGTGCTGCTCGCCCGCTACCCCGAGCTCGAAGGCGAGCTGGGCTAGACGATTGAAGCGCCTCACCAGTGACCAGTTGTCGGCGGCTCGTCCGGACGCCGTAGCTTCACGAGACGCGCGCTGGTTCTCCTAACGCGCGGACCACCCAGTCGCCGACGAACGACGCCAGCTCGTCGGCGGACAGTTCGATCCGGCCGTTGCGCCACGCGTTGCTGAACGACGACACCGCGCCGAGGACGCCGAGCGCGAGCAGCGTGGGGTCCGTGTCGGCGATCTGACCGTCGCGCTGGGCCTCACGGATGTGGGTGAGCACGTCGCGGAGGTAGACGTCGCTCCCTTCCCGCAGCACGGCGGCCAGGTGCGGGTCGGTGCGCTCGACCTGGAGCAGGGCGAAGTAGGGGGCGTGCTCCGCCATGAACAACAGGCTCGCCTCGACGCCCTGACGGATGTGGGTGAGGGCGTCGGCGGCAGGATCGAGGGCGGCTGCCTGCGCCCGGCGCAGCCGTTGGCGCATCGAACGAACCAGCTCGGCGAACAGGTCGTGCTTGGTCGGGAAGTACCAGTAGAACAAGCCCTTGGCGACCCCGGCCGCGTCGCAGATGTCGGCGATGCGGGTCGCCGCGTAGCCGCGCGCGGCGAACAGCTCCATCGCCGCCTCGACGAGCTGCTGCTTGCGCTCCTTGCCCTGCTCGGTGTGCTGGCGCGGCGATTCACGTTCGAGTGCATCATCGGTTCCGGCCACGGCCTCAGTTCAGCCGGTCCTTGACCGACGGGTCAACCTGACGCACGTGCCCTGCCGTACTGCTAGGGAGCCGACGCCTTCATGCAGTAGAACGGAATCCATGATCGCACCAGTTCTCCCCGGCGCCGAGGCGTGGTCGCACGAAGGCACCTCGGGAACCGGCGTGCTCACCATCCACGGGTTCACCGGCAACCCGTCGTCGATGCGTGGCATGGCCGAAGCACTGGCCGCGGCCGGATTCCACATCGAGCTCCCGCGCCTGCCGGGGCACGGCACCACGATCGACGAGATGATCCCGACCCGTTGGGACGACTGGACCGCGGAGGTCGAGTCGGCCTACCAGCGACTCGCGGCTCGTACCGACTCGATCGTCGTCGGCGGGCTCAGCATGGGGGGATCGCTGACGTTGTGGACCGGTCTCCAGCACCCTGAGGTCGCCGGCATCGTGTGCGTCAACCCCGCCACCGTGCCACCTCCACCCGAGATCGCCGAGATGGTCACCGAGATGCTCGCCGAAGGCCTCGAAACGCTGCCCGGCATCGGAGAATCGGACATCGCCGATCCCGACGTCGTCGAGATCGTGTACGCGGCCACGCCGCTGCGCGCGCTGCAATCGCTGATGATCGACGGGCTGACCCCGATGAGCGAGCGCTACGCCGAACTGAAGATGCCGTTGCGGCTCTTCACGTCCCGTCAGGACCACATCGTCGAACCCGCCGGCAGCGAGTATCTCGCCGCCCACTACGGCGGCACGGTGGAACACACGTGGCTCGAGCGCAGCTACCACGTGGCGACGCAGGACTACGACCGTGACTTGATCTTCGCCGAGACGGTCGAGTTCGCCAAGCGGTTCACGACGCAAAGATCGTCGACCGGGAATTCGTCGCAGTGATCAGCGCACTCTTCGCGACGTTTCCAGCGCCGCCGGGAAGCGTGATCGAGATCGGGCCACTCACTCTGCGCGCCTACGGCCTGATGATCGGGCTCGGTGTCGTCGCAGCCGTGTGGGTGCTGGGCTGGATGTTCGAGACCCACGGGGTGGGCACGCGCGACGACGCCGGCGCGATCTCGATGTGGGCCGTGGCGGCGGGAATCGTCGGCGCTCGGCTCTACCACGTCGCGACCGACTGGGAACGGTTCGAGGACGACCTCGGCGCGATCCCGAAGATCTGGCAGGGCGGGCTCGGGATCCCCGGCGGATTGGTACTGGGGATCGTCGTCGGCCTGTACGTCGCCCGCCGGCGCGGCCTCGACCCGGCGATGGTCGCGACGTGCGCGGCGCCCGCGATCCCGCTGGCGCAGGCGATCGGGCGATGGGGGAACTGGTTCAACCAGGAGTTGTTCGGCAAGCCGACCGATCTGCCATGGGCGCTCGAGGTCGACGCCGACAAGATCCCGCCCGGGTATGCACCGGGTACGACGTTCCACCCCACGTTCCTGTACGAGTCGCTGTGGAACTTCGGCCTGTTCGGCGTGCTGTTGCTGATCGACCGCCGCTTGCGCCTCGGCCCGGGCCGGCTGATGGCGGTGTACGTGATGGGCTACGGCCTCGGCCGGCTGTGGGTCGAAGGTCTGCGCATCGATCCGTCTCACGAGCTCGGTGGCCTGCGTTGGAACCAGTGGGTCTCGCTGGCGGCGATCGCCGGAGGAGCGATCTACCTGGTGCTCACGCGCGGGCGCCGGTGGCCCGAGCCAGCGCCCGAAGACGCGACGCCAGATCTGCAGGATCAACCGGGTTGAAGTACTCGTTGCTCGCCACTTCGGCGGCGGCGATGAACCGCAACACGCCAGGGGCGCGCCATGGCGAGACGAGCTCGATGTTGAACCACGCGTCGTCGTGGCCGGTCGCGGTGGTCGGTCGCTGGTTGAGCCACATCATGTAGGGGAGCGGGCGCTCGTACAGCCGGTCGAGCCGTTCGAACACGTCGACGAGCAGATGGGCCATCTCGTCGCGCCCGGCATCGCCGAGCGTCGGAAGGTCAGGCACTCGCTCGATCGGCGCGATCTGCAGCTCGACGGGAAAGACCGGCGCCCATGGGACGTAGGTGGTCCAGCCGGCAATCGTCGCGACGGCACGATCGCCGGGGTCCGGTTCCGGATGCCACGACGCGGCGAGCCGCCGCGACGGCCGGTCGGGAACGTGGTCGTAGGCGTAGATCTGGCCATGCGGGTGGGCGATCGTCGCCCCGACCTCCGCCCCGCGGTTCTCGAACACGAGGACGAAGTCGACGTCGTCGCGGGCACCGAGCGCCGTCGTGCGGTCGGCCCACAGGTCGATCACCTTGCGGATGCCGTCGACGCCGAGCGACCAGAACGTGGCGTCGTGCTCCGACGTGTAGAGCACCACCTCGCACCGGTCGCCGCCCATCGCCGGCCACCGGTTGGGGAACCAGAACACGTCGTAGGGCTCGGGCGCCTCGAGTCCGCCGACACAGAACGGGCAGCCCGTCGACGGCAGGTTGGGACGGTCCTGGCGTGCCTCGACGACGTGAACGGCGGTGCCGGTGTACGGGTCGACGCGCAGCTCGGACACGGCCTGTCGTGTCAGTCGCTCGGGAGTCGCGCGCTCGTGGCGGTGTCGAACAGGTGCGTCGTGGCCGGGTCAGGCACGAGGCTGACGAGGTCGCCGCGCACGGCGCTGCTCAGACCTTCGGTGCGGGCGACGACCTGGACGTCGTCGTGGCCGCGGACGGTGCAGTAGAGGTACGACTCGGAGCCCAACTCCTCGACGACTTCGACGATCGCGTCGAGTCCGCCCGACGCTGTGACGCGGAAGCCCTCCGGGCGGACACCGACCGTGGCCTGTCCTGCTGTGACCGCGGCGCGCTGCGCCGGCGTCAGCGGGATCGACATCGACCCGAAGTGGACACCCGCCCCGTCGACATCGCCCGTCAGCAGGTTCATCGCCGGCGAGCCGATGAACCCGGCAACGAAGACGTTGACGGGTCGGGTGAACAGCTCGCGCGGCGTCGCGCACTGTTGCAGCACGCCGTCGAGCAGCACGGCGACGCGGTCGCCCATCGTCATCGCCTCGACCTGGTCGTGCGTCACGTACACGGTGGTGACACCGAGGCGGCGCTGCAGCGCGGCGATCTGTGTCCGGGTCTGCACCCGGAGCTTGGCGTCGAGGTTCGACAGCGGCTCGTCCATGAGGAAGACCTGTGGCTGGCGAACGATCGCGCGACCCATCGCCACCCGCTGACGCTGCCCGCCGGACAGCTTCGCCGGCTTGCGGTTGAGGTAGTCGTCGAGGTCGAGGATCCGGGCCGCTTCGCGCACACGCTGGTCACGCTCGGCCTTGGGCACCTTGGTGATCTTGAGGTGGAAGCCGATGTTCTCGGCGACGGTCATGTGGGGATAGAGCGCGTACGACTGGAACACCATCGCGATGTCGCGGTCCTTCGGTGGCACCATCGTCACGTCACGCGGGCCGATCAACACCGCGCCGTCGTCGATCGGCTCCAGACCGGCCAGCATCCGCAACGTCGTCGACTTGCCGCACCCCGAGGGACCGACGAGGACGAGGAACTCGCCGTCGCCGATCTCGAGGTCGAGCGCGTCCACCGCGGGCTGCTCCTGCCCCGGGTAGATGCGGGTCGCGTGCTGGAACGTGACCGTGGCCATTCAGGTCCTCCTCATCCTCGCAGCCTCCGGGCGTGCTGATCGGCTGCGTCCGGCGCCGTTGTTTCGTCGGCGACGAGGACCTGGGCAACCGCTTCGTCGAGGATGGCGAAGGCGGCTGGTTCGAGGCCGCCGTCGGTGACGACGGTAGTCGCGTCGCCGAGCGCGGCGATCGATGTGAGACCGGTGATCCCCCACTTCGTGTGATCGGCGAGCACCGTGAGTCGCTGCGCAGCTTGCACGAACGCCTGGTTGGTCTCGGCCTCCATGAAGTTGGGTGTCGTGTAGCCGGCCCGTTCGCTCATCCCGTGCACGCCCATCAACACCATGTCGAGGTGAAGGTTGCGCAGGGTGCGCACTGCCACGGGCCCGACCAGCGCGTCGCTCGGCGTGCGAACACCGCCGGTCAGCACGACGGTGCGATCGGGCCGCGGCTTGTGGGTGAGGATCTCGGCGACCCGGATGCTGTTGGTGACGACGGTGAGATTGGCGACCGACTCGAGCTCGCCGGCGAGGCGGAACGTCGTCGTCCCGGCGGTGATGCCGATCGCCAGACCCGGCGTGACGAGTCCCGCCGCGACGCGCGCGATCGCCGACTTCTCGTCGGTGTTGCGCAGCGACTTGGCCTCGAACCCCGGCTCCTCGGCGCTGTGATGGTCGGGCATCGTCGCGCCACCGTGGACCTTGGTGACGAGGCCGGCGTCGGCGAGCACGTCGAGGTCGCGCCGCACGGTCATGTCGCTGACCTCGAGGAGGTCGGCGAGCTCGGCGACGCGCGCGCCCCGCGCCGGCGGATCTCGTCGAGGATCAGCCCATGGCGCTGCTGCGCCAATGTCCTGCCGCTGGTCGTCGCCACGACCGCCAAGGATGTCGGATCGGCTGAGCGAAGTCAAACAAAATCGAACAAGTGGACGGGGCGATGAACCCGAATAGTGCCAGTATCTCTGTGCGATGTTGTGGAGTTTTGGGGCGATCTCTTGACTCGTGGTCGTATTCGTGCAACATTGCCTGTCACTTCCACAGGTTCCAACACAACGGTTCCGCCGGACTCCAGAGGGGGAGCAAATGAGGATCGAACGTTCGCCGAGCCCGTCCCAGGTCGGTTTCTCACTCGGACGCCGCCAGTTCGTCATCGGGGCCACGGCCGCTGGCAGTGCTCGCGGCATGTGGTGACGACGACGCCGAGGAGGGGACGGCCGCCACCAGCGGTGACACCGCCGCGCCCGACGGCACCGCCGGCACGACGCCCGCCGCCGAGGGCACCACGGCGCCCGCCGGGGACGTCGGCACCGTCACGTTCGGGTCGAACTAGTCCGACGAGAAGCCCAAGGCGGCGATGGCGGCGGCGATCGCCTCGACCGGCATCGACGTCACCATCAACACCGTCGACCACAACACGTTCCAGGAGAACTTCAACACCTACATCCAGCAACCCGACGACGTGATGACGTGGTTCGCCGGCTACCGGATGCGGGCGTTCGCGACCAAGGGTGTCGTCGGCGACATCACCGACGTGTGGGCCAACCTGCCCGACATGAGCGAGGGGTTCAAGAGCGCTTCGACCGGGCTCGACGGCAAGCAGTACTTCGTGCCGTTCTACGTCTACCCGTGGGCCGTGCACTACCGCCAGAGCCTGTTCGACGAGAACGGGTACGAGATCCCGACGACGTGGGACGACTTCAAGGCGCTGTGCGACCAGATGGTCACCGACGGTCTCATCCCGCTCGCGGCCGCCAACGACGGCGGGTGGCCGCAGATGGGCATGTTCGACATGCTCAACCTGCGCATCAACGGCTACGACTTCCACATCTCGCTGATGGGTGGCAAGGAGAGCTGGACCGACGACCGGGTCACCGACATCTTCACGCACTGGAGCGAGATCACCGACTACTACCAGCCCGACGTCAACGGGCGCACGTGGCAGGACGCCGCGACCGCGCTCGGCAACAAGGAAGTCGGGATGTACCTGCTCGGGACGTTCGTCGCCCAGCAACTTCGACGGACCCAGAGGACGATCCTCGACGACCTCACGTTCTTCCCGTTCCCCGAGATCGTCGCCGAGCACGGTCAGACTGGCGGTCGAGGCACCCATCGACGGGTTCATGATGGCGGCCAGCCCGGCAGAACGAGGAGGGCGCCAAGGCACTGCTCACCGGCCTGGGACAGGCCGCCGCGATCGACGCCTGGCTCGCCATCGATCCGTCGGTGGTCGCGGCCAACTCGAAGGCGAACACCGTCGGCCTACAACGCGCTCCAGCAGAAGTCGGTGGAGATCGTCGGCTCGGCGAAGTACATCGCCCAGTTCCTCGACCGTGACACCGAGCCCGACTTCGCGGCCCAGGTCGTCGGCAAGGCGATCGCCGACTTCCTGAGCGGTCAGGCCGTCGACGGGATCCTTGCGACTGTCGAGGAGCAGAAGCAGACGTATACGTTCGAGTGATCGAACGGATGAGCCGAGACTGATGGCGATCGAGACCGGGTCGATCGAATCGGCGCCGGCCGACGAGCCGCGCACATCCGGACAGAGGACGAACGGAACGGCGGCGCTCCTCGCGGGGCGCCGTCGCCGTTACCAGACCTTCACGCGTCGTGACCGCCTGTGGCTCACGCTGATGGTCGGGATCCCGGCGACGCTCCACATCATGCTGGTGTGGATCCCGGCCCTCCTGACGGCGGTGCTGTCGTTCGCCGAGTGGGACAACCTGCTCCCCATCTCGGAGGTGTCGCCGGTCGGGTTCCGGAACTACTGGCAGATCTTCACGGTCTTCGACAACCGGCTGTTCCCGGCGATCTTCAACAACCTGATGTTGATCGCATGGCTGTTCCTGTGCTCGGCGATCGGGGTGCTGTTCGCCTACCTGCTCGACAAGAACATCCGCGGCAGCCGCGTCTACCAGAGCATCTACTTCTACCCGGTGGTCTTGTCGCTGGCGGTCGTCGGGTTCATCTGGAAAGCCGTGATGTTCGGGCGCGACCAAGGATTGATGAACAAGGTGTGGCCCGGCGAGCCGATCGACTTCGTCGGCGACCAGAGCCGCATCTTCGAGTTCGATCTGCCGTTCCTCGACTTCCCGCTCGGGCTGTCGAAGAACTTCGCCGCGCTGCTCCTGGCGCAGGCCTGGCGCCACATCGGCTACGTGATGGTGCTCTACCTCGCCGGGCTGAAGTCGGTCGATCTCAACTTGCGCGAGGCCGCCGCGATCGACGGCTGCAACGAGTGGCAGAGCTTCCGCCGGGTCGTGTTCCCTTCACTTCGCCCGATCAACGTCGTCGTCGTCGTGATCAGCGTGATCGAGGCGCTGCGCCTCTACGACATCGTCGCCGCCCTCAACGAGCCACGCGGCACCGAGGTGATGGGCACACTCGTCACCAACAGCCTGCTCGGCGAGGGCGGTGGCCGGGTCGGCGTCGGCTCCGCCTACGGGATGGTGCTGTTCGTGATGTGCATGGGGTTCATCATCTGGTTCGTCTCCAACAACTTCCGGGAGTCGAAGTCGTGACCGTCGGACCGTCGCCGTCCCGAAGTCCTGACGCCCGAAGACCTGGCGGCCGACAACCGGCTGACGATCGTCGGCAAGCGGGGCGTGAGCTACTCGCGGGGCGGCCGGATCCTGCTGCACACGTTCCTCATCGTCGTCGCGATCGGGTGGTTGATCCCGATCGGCGCCGCGATCTACGCGTCGTTCCGGTTCTTCGAGTCCGACACCGCCGTCAACGGCATCTTCTCGATGCCCGAGATCGTTCACCCTCGAGAACTACCGGACGGCGTGGAACGTCGGGGAGATTCGCAGCCATTTCTTCAAGACCGCGTTCATCGTTCTCCCGGCGTTGTTCCTCATCCTGTTCCTGTCGAGCATGGTCGCGTTCGCCTGCACCCGCTTCAGCTGGCGGTTCAACGTCTTCTTTCTCGTGCTGTTCACCGCCGGCAACCTGATGCCGGTGCAGGTGATCTTCCAGCCGCTGTTCCGGATCTACAAGTGGGTTCCGTTGCCCGACCTGCTCAGCGACACCAACACCGGAAGCCTGCTCGGCACGAAGATCGCGGTGATCCTGATCCATGTCGCGTTCCAGATCGGGTTCTGCACGTTCGTGCTGTCGAACTACATGAAGACGATCCCGAAAGAGCTGAGCGAGGCCGCCGCCGTCGACGGCGCGTCGGTGCCACGCCAGTACTTCCAGGTGATCCTCCCGCTCACCCGACCGGCGCTGGCCGCGCTCGCCACGCTCGAGTTCACGTGGTTGTACAACGACTTCTTCTGGGGCGCGGTGCTGCTCAACCAGGGCTCCGAGCGTCCGATCACGTCGTCGATCGCGGTGCTGAACGGACAGTACGCCCAGGAGTACAACCTGATCGCGGCGGCGTCGATCATGATCGCCCTGCCGACGCTCATCGTGTACATGGTGCTCCAGAAGCACTTCGTCGGGGGGCTCACGCTCGGCGCCAACAAGGGCTAGAACCCGCGGCATGATCCACCTCCGCGGGAGCGGCACCGACCTCGTCGTCGACGTCGACACGGGTGTTCCCGTCGTCGTGCACTGGGGTGCGCCGCTCGGCGACGACGTCGACGCAACCGGGTTGGCCGCGATGGCAAGCGTGCTCGACCGCCCGCTCGTGCAAGGTTCGCCCGACGTCGTCGCGCCCGTCGCGGTGGTCCCCGAGCATGGTTCCGGGTTCCCCGGCCGGACCGGGCTGCGCGGGCACCGGTCACGCGGGCCGGGCGTGGTCGCCCCGCTTCCAGCCGGCGGGGCACGAGTCCGGCGACGGACGGCTCGTCGTCGAGGCGGTCGATCCGGTGGCCCGGCTGCGGCTCACCACCACGTTCGAGCTCGGCGACGGCGTTGGTCGTGCGAGTGGTGATCACGAACGAAGGCGACGACAGGTACATGCTCGACGGATTGAGCGTCACGCTCCCGTTGCCCGAGCACGCCGGTGACCTGCTGACGTTCCACGGGCGGCACGCACGTGAGTTCCAGCCGTATCGCCGGGCGTGGCCGAGCGGGGCGGTGCTGGCGGAGAACTGGCGCGGTCGAACGTCGCACGAGCATCCGTCGCTGCTGTTCGCGGGCGCCGTCGGGTTCGGCGAGTGGCAGGGCGAGGTCTGGGGCGTCCACCTGGCATGGAGCGGCAACCACGATGTGATCGCCGAGCGGCTGCCCGACGGTCGACGCATCGTCCAACTCGGCGAGCTCTTCCACCCGGGTGAGCTCGCCCTCGAGCCGGGCGAGTCGTACTCGACCCCGGAGGTCATCGCGGTCCATTCCGCCGAAGGTCTGACACCGGCCACCTGGGGATTCCACCGCCACCTCCGCGGTCGCCCGGGTCATCCGACGACGCCTCGTCCGGTGCTGCTCAACACGTGGGAGGCCGTGTACTTCGACCACGACACCGAGCGCCTCTGCGCACTCGCGACGGCTGCCGCGGGCGTCGGGATCGAACGCTTCGTGCTCGACGACGGATGGTTCGGGTCGCGCCGCGACGACAGGAAGGGCCTCGGCGACTGGTGGGTCTCGTCGGAGATGTATCCCGACGGACTGGGGCCGTTGATCACTCACGTGCGGTCGCTCGGGATGGAGTTCGGCATCTGGGTCGAGCCGGAGATGGTGAACCCCGACAGCGAACTGTTCCGGGCGCACCCCGAGTGGGCGCTCACGGCCGAGGGGTACGAGCCGGTGCTCGGCCGGAACCAGCTCGTGCTCGATCTCGCCAACCCCGATGCGTACGCGTACCTCTACGAGCGTCTCGACGCACTGCTGCGCGATCACGACATCGCGTTCGTCAAGTGGGACATGAACCGCGATCACATCCAGGGTTCCGGGACCGACGGTGCGGCCGGCACGCACGCCCAGACGCTCGCGCTGTATCGATTGCTCGACGAGCTCGGCGCAGCGCATCCCGATGTGGAGATCGAGAGCTGCTCGTCGGGCGGGGCGCGGATCGATCACGAGATCCTGCGGCGCACCGTTCGTGTGTGGACGAGCGACTGCAACGACGCCCTCGAGCGCCAGACGATCCAGCGTGGGGCCTCGATGCTGATCGCGCCGGAGCTGATGGGTGCCCACATCGGTCCGCCCACGTCGCACACGACCGGCCGGACGCACACGCTCGCGTTCCGCGCCGCGACCGCGATGTTCGGCCACCTCGGGGTCGAATGGAACGTGCTCGAGCTCGACGACGTCGAGACCGCGCGGCTGCGCGAGGTGATCGCCTTGCACAAGCAGTTCCGTCCGCTCCTCCACGGCGGCGACACGGTCCGGTTCGACGTCGAGGAGCCGTACATGGCGCACGGCGTGTACGCGAGCGACCGTTCGGAGGCGTTGATCAGCTTCGCCGTCCTGGCATCGGCGCTCAGCCACACCCCGCCGCCGTTGCGCCTTCCGGGCCTCGATCCCGACCGCCGGTACCGCGTGTCGCGCGTCGAGCTCCCCGGTGCTGGCCGCGGCCCGGCCCGGTCGCAGCCCGACTGGATCGCATCGACCCCGGTGCTCACCGGACGCCAGCTCGCCGTGCACGGTGTGCGCCCACCCGCCGCGCATCCCGAATCAGCGACGCTGATCCACCTCGCCACTGCCGACTGACGTGCGGCGGTTGCGCACGATCACTCGATGCCACCGCGCGACCGACGCTTCAGTGTCGCGGCCGGTGGCGCTTTGTCATCGATCGGTGTGACGCCGACGTCGCGAGAAACGACAACTTCGAGCTGTGTTCGAACATCGTGGGCGCGGGACTTCGGAAACAACAGCGTCGTGTCGGAGACCTCGATCGGAACGTCCAACCCACGCAACAACAACGCGAGGAGCGCACGATCGTCCTCGCTCAGCCCGGCGACGTCCATCTGACCCATTTCGTGGCTGCCGGACTCCTTGGTGACCGGCACTGGAATCGGCTCGGTCGTGAGCTCCGCATCGCATTCCGCACACACGTCGACGAACGCGTGGTACTCGAACCCGCACGCGTGGCAGTACTTGTACGCGTGATCCTCGCCGCCCACTTCAGGGCGCCCGATCCACGTAGCCCTCGACGATCACCTGCTTGGTATCGGCACCTGGATCGACACCTTGACGGGACCGCCGCTTACCGCTCTGAACAGAGCGCCGGCGAAAGGCGGGTTGCGACCCGGGTCAGGACTCCGACGTCGTCGTGCTCGCCGATCGGCGGACGGCCATGAACGTCTGCGGAGAGGCGTCGCCGGTGAGGAACTCGCTGATGATCTGGCTGAGCTCGGCGGGCTTCTCCATCGGGACGGCGTGGGACGCGGCGGGAATCACCGCGAGTTGGCCGGCGGGGAGCGCCTCGTACAGCGCACACGTGTGGCTCAGCTCGATCACGTCGTCGTCGCCCACGACGACGAGCGTCGGTGCCGTGATCCGTGCCAGATCGTCCGTCGTCATCGTCGGCTCGGTGGCGAACATCGCGAACGTCTTCTGCGCGACGTCACCGAAGTGGTCGCCGCCGTCGGGCGACCGCTCCGCATACAACGCCTGCATCATTCCGATGATCGGTGAGTCCGGTGGGATATCCATCGGCAACGTGCCGTTGAAGTGGAAGTTGGCGCCGATCAGAACCAGCCGACGCGCCAGATCGGGGCGGCTCAGCGCGACGAGCATGGCGATGATGCCGCCGTCGCTCCAGCCGACCAGATGGGCAGGACCGCCGACGACCTGCTCCAACACGCACACCGTCTCGCTCGCCATGTCGTCGTAGTGGAACGGCGCGTCCGTGTCACCGGTGCGACCGTGGCCGCGGCGATCGAACGCAACCACCCGATATCTGTCGGCGAGGGAGCCTCCGATCGTGTCGAGCAGCGCGTCGCTGTTCGAGAGGCCGCCATGCAGCACGAGCACGGTCTCCGCACCTTCGCCCTGCTGGCCCCGAACATCGACCCACGTCGGATGACCCAGGATCTCGATGTAGTCGCCCATCCCGACATCATGCCCCGCCCGCCGCATCTGGGCTGCCGTCCGCTTCGAGTGCCGAAAGCAAGAGCAGCCCAGAAACGGTTCGGGGTCGCGGGCGGGCCGGTCGGCAACACTGGTCTGCATGGCCGTACGCATCCGCAAGCCCACCGAGGACGACGTGCTCGCCATGTACCGCGCCGACGGCACGGCGTTCGGATCGCAATGGAAGCCCGAGGACATCGAGCGCACGCGACCGACGATCGAGCTCGACCGCTTCCGCATCGCGGTCGATGGCGACGACGTGGTCGGCACGGCGGGATCGTTCGGCCTCGAGATGACCGTCCCTGGTGGGAGCACGCTTCCGACCGGTGGTGTGACGTGGGTGTCGAGCGCGGTCACCCATCGGCGCCAGGGCGTGCTCCGTTCGCTGCTGCAGGCCATCCACGACGACATCGACGCGCGTGATGAACCGCTGGCGGCGCTCGGCGCGAGCGAGGGCGGGATCTACGAACGCTTCGCGTACGGGGTGGCATCCGTGCGGCGGGGCATCGAGATCGACCGTCGGCGCGCCCAGCTCCGACCCGAGTTCCAGCCGGCTCCAGGCTCAGTGCGCCTCGTCCACCCGGACGAGGCGGTCGCGCTCTTCGTACCGCGTTGGGATCGGGCACGCCGCACTCGACCGGGAGAGGTCGACCGCAGCGAGGCGTGGATGCGGATGCTCGTCGCCGACATCGCCGACACCGGGACGTTCGCCGTGCACGACGACGGATTCGCGATGTGGAAGACCGAGGCGCAATGGCACATGGGCCACCCGGCGCACGAGGTGTGGCTGCACGAGCTGGCCGCCGCGACGCCAGAAGCCCATGTTGCGTTGTGGCACACGCTGCTCTCACTCGACCTGACGGGGCCGATCCGTTCGCTCATCGTGCCGATCGACGATCCGTTGCCGTACCTGCTCACCGACCGGCGGGCATTGCGCACCACGGTGGTCAACGACGGGCTGTGGTTGAACCTGCGCGACGTCAAGCGCTGCTTCGAGGCCCGGACCTATGGCACCGACGACGACATCGTCGTGGAGGCCGACGGCACCCGATGGCGGATCGGCGCAGGCGGCTGCGCGCGGGTGCGCAGCCGAGCGGACCTGCAGACGGACCACGCCTCGTTGTCGGCGTTGCTGCTCGGCGGAGTGCGACCGTCGGCCCTGGTCGCCGGGCGCCGGATGACGGCGCGCAACGCCGAGGTGTTGCGGCGGGCCGACGCGCTGTTCGCCACGTCGCCGGAGCCGTACTGCCAGACCGGCTTCTGACGTCGTACGAGTCGGGCCTTCGGGGTTCATCCGTTCCGCGCGACTGGCCGCGAGGAAGGGTCTGTTCCAGACGCCGTCGCGCGTGCGCTACGGTCTGTCGATCCGGCTGACGGGAACAGCCGTTGTCAGTTAAGGGAGGTCCGCCGTGGGTCGGACAGCAAAGCCGCGGGACTATCGTCCTGGCCGCCCTCGTCGTGGCCACTGCGACGCTCGCGACATCGTCGAGTGTGAGTGGTGGGGGAGGTGATCCGGATGGGTTCTCGGCCGAGAGCCTGAGCCCGGACTCGATCGAATCGGCTGCCAAGTCGGTCACCGGACGGCTCGCCCAGACCGATCCATCGCTGCTCGGCCGACAGCGACGCGACGCGGGTGAACGTCGTCGTCAAGCTCGACTACGACGCGACCGCGAGCTACGCCGGCGACATCGCCGGCCTCCCTGCGACCAGCCCGAGCGTGACCGGTGTCGACGCTCACGGGCGACACCGCCGCCGAGCAGGTCTACGAGGACTACACGGCGGGCATCGACGAGGCGTTCCGCGCCGAGTTGGCGGCGGCGATCCCGTCGGCCACGGCCGGCCGACAGCCTCCAGCGCGTCTACGGCGGCGTCGCCGTCTCAACTGCCGGCCAACAAGGTCGGCAAGCTGTTGGAACTGACCGACGTGGCGGCCGTCCAGTCCGACGAGCCCGAGCAACTGCAGACCGACTCGAGCACCGCCTTCATCGGCGCGCCGACGATCTGGGACCAGACCGGCGGGCAGGCGCTCGCCGGTCAGGGCGTGATCTTCGGTGACCTCGACAGCGGCGTCTGGCCAGAGCACCCGTCGTTCGCCGACAACGCCGGCCTCGGCGCTCCACCGCCCAAGGCGGACGGCACGCCGCGGGTGTGCGACTTCGGCGACAACCCGCTGACGCCAGCCATCGACGTGTTCGCGTGCAACAACAAGTTGATCGGCGGCCAGCCGTTCATCGACACGTACAACGCCATCTTCGGTGGCGAGATCTTCCCCGACTCGGCACGCGACAGCAACGGGCACGGCACGCACACCACCAGCACAGCGGCCGGCTCGATCGTCGACTCGGCACCGATCTTCGGCATCGAGCGCGGCCCGATCAGTGGCGTGGCACCGGGCGCGTGGGTCATCGAGTACAAGGTGTGCGGTCTCGAGGGCTGCTTCCCGTCCGACTCGGCCGCCGCCGTCGCCCAGGCGATCCTCGACGGCGTCGACGTGATCAACTTCTCGATCAGCGGCGGCTCCAACCCGTTCACCGACGTCGTCGAGTTGGCGTTCCTCGACGCCTATGAGGCCGGCATCCTGGTCGCCGCGTCGGCGGGCAACTCCGGGCCCGGCCCGGACACGACGGATCACCATGGTCCATGGACGCTCACCGTCGCCGCCTCGACCCAGACTCGGGCGTTCCAGTCGACGCTCACCGTCACCGACGGTGTCGACACGGCGACGTTCGAGGGCGCATCGATCACACACGGTGTCGCAACGTCGACGCCGATCGTCCTCGCCCAGAACGTCCCCGGCAACACCGGGGGTGAGCTCTGCACGGCACCGCTCCCACCCGGGTCTGCGACCGGAAAGCTGGTCGCCTGTCGCCGCGGTCCTGGACAGCGTGTTGAAGGGCTTCAACGTGATGCAGGGCGGCGCGGTCGGCATGATCCTGTACAACCTCCCGTTGGCCGAGGCGCTCACCGACAACCACTGGATCCCCACCGTGCACCTCTACGACGGCACCGACTTCTTGGCCTTCCTCGCCAGCCAACCCCGGTGCGACGGGCTCGTTCACGGACGGTGTGAAGGGTGAGGCCCAGGGCGACGCCATGACGGCGTTCTCGTCGCGCGGCCCGGGTGGCCAGTTCCTCAAGCCCGACATCACCGCGCCGGGCGCCCAGATCCTGGCCGGCAACACGCCCATTCGCGAAGACGTGGTCTGGTGGGCCTCCCGGCGAGTCTTCCAGGCCATCGCCGGCACCTCGATGTCGTCGCCGCACGCCGCTGGCTCGGCGATCCTGCTGAAGGCGCTCCACCCCGACTGGACGCCGGCGCGATCAAGTCGGCGCTGATGACGACGGCGATCACCGACGTGGTCAAAGAGGACCTCGTCACGCCGGCCGACCCGTTCGACTTCGGCGCCGGCCGGGTCGACCTGAACAACGCCGGCGATGCGCCGATCGTGTTCGACGAGTCGGCGCTGCGGATGTTCACGCTCGGCAACAACCCGATCACCGCGCTCGACGTCAACACTGCCGTCGATCAACGCTCCGACGATGCCCGGCACGGTGACCGTCGTCCGCACGGCGACCAACGTCAGCGGTCAGGACTACAACTTCGACGTCCAGACCGAAGCGCCCGCTGGCGCCACGATCAAGGTGACACCGAAGCAGGGACGCATCCGCGCCGGCGAGAGCCGCACGTTCGAGGTGACCATCACGTCGAGCGCACCGAGCGGGCAGTACTTCGGCGAGATCACGTTCGTCTCGCGGAACTCCTCGCAACCGGCGGTCCACCTGCCGGTGGCGTTCTTCAACGAGCAGGGTGACGTCACGCTGACCAGTCGTGCAACCCGACGTCGATCCCGCAGTCCAGCAGCACCACCTGCACCGTCACGGCGTTCAACGATTCGTTCGATGATGCGACGGTCAACCTGCAATCGACCGTCTCGAGTGGGCTGAAGATCACGGGCGCGACCGGCGCGACGGTGAGCGCCAACGGCAAGTCGGCGAGCGTTGTGAACTGAGCTCCTCGAGGGCGAGCTCGATGCCCTTCCGGCCATCGCCGCCGGCAACACACCGGCTGGCGGCTACCTCGACCTCGCCTTGTTCGGGATCGGTCCGGTACCCGTCGGCGACGAGAGCATCGTGAACTTCAACGTTCCCGGCGTACGTGTTCGGGGGTGTGACGTACACCCAGATCGGGATGACCTCGAACGGCTACGCGGTCGTCGGCGGTGGCGTGGCGGCTGACGTCGACTTCATACCGCAGGACTTGCCCGATCCGGCCCGACCCAACGGCGTGTTGGCGCCGTACTGGACCGACCTCGACGGCACCGGCGCCGAAGGCATCAGGGCTGCGACCCTGACCGACGGTGTCAACACCTGGATCGTCCTCCAGTGGGACGTCCGTTCTCTTCGGTTCACCACGTCGGCCAGGGCGATGCAGATCTGGATCGGGATCGACGGCGTCGAGGACATCTCATACGGGTATGACGTGGGCACGCTCGGCGTCGAGCACACCGGCCGGGTACGGGCTCACGGTCGGCGCCGAGAACCCGTCGGGTACCGGCGGCGCCGAGATCGGCGTGGCGGCCGCCGGCAGCCCTCCGACGTCGAGCTACCGGATCACGACGACGCCGGGAGCACCCGGCGAGACGTTCACCTACACACTCACGATCCTCGGCGTCGACCAGCGGCAACCGCTCGCTGACGACGTCGATGACGGCGACCACGGTGGCCGGTACGACCACGGTGTCGACGGCGATCGTCGTGACCAAGAAGTAGGCAGGAATAGGCGGGGCGGGCCGGACGTTCCGGTCCGTGCGTCGGGGAGGGGTCGCCGAGGCGGCCCCTCCCCGACGTGCCAGCCTGCGGGCGGCCCCGTGGCCGCCCGCAACATCTACTCGCCCGCCGACCGCCCTACAGTGCGCGCTTGTGGCACGGAGCCGGTCGCGAGGCAGCGTCACCACCGTCGTCGCCTCCTCGTTGGTGTTCGGCATCGCGGCGTTGTGCGCCGGGTGCGGCGACGACGCCGCCGAGCCGACCGGCCGCGAGCGCGATCGCCGACCCGACGTCGTCGGTCCGGCGACAGATCGAACGCGTCGTCGAACGCGCCGGCGTCGACGACCGTTGACGCCGACACTCCGGCGACCGATCCGTCCGACGAGAGCGAGGCGACCGTGACCGAACCTCCCGACAGCACAACCGGGCCGATCGATACCGGACGATCGATCCGCGATCGATCGGTGTCCAGCCGGAGATCGACCTCGCCGTCGCCGATCTGGCGGCCCGTCTGAGCGTCGACCCCTCGACGATCACGATCGTGTCGGCGGCGTTCGTCGTGTGGCCCGACAAGGGGCTCGGGTGCCCACAGCACGGGATGGAGTACCTGCAGGTCCAAGTCGACGGCACGCTGATCGAGCTCGAGGTCGGCGGCGAGCGCTATCGCTACCACTCCGGCGAAACACGTCCGCCATTCCTGTGCGAGCGCACGTTCTCGGCCGATCCGCTGTTGCCGGACGACTCGACCCCCTGACGTCTCCGGCGTGACATCGCGCGCGTCGGCGCCAACCCACGTGCGGCTTTCGCCGTCACGCAACTAGCCTCGGACGACGTGTCCGAACGCATCACCGCCGACGTCGTCGCCAAGGTGTCCCGCCTCGCCCGCCTCGATCTGACCCCCGAGGAGATCGAAGTGGCGACGACGCAGTTGTCCGCCGTGCTCGAACACTTCGCCGACGTCGATGCCCTCGACCTCTCCGACGTCGCGCCGATGACGCAGCCGTACCCGCTGGTCAACGTGATGCGCGACGACGTCGAGGCGCCGGTTCTCGATCGTGACGAGGTGCTCGCCGCCGCCCCGCAGGCCGAGGACGGCCGGTTCCGCGTCCCCCCGATCGTCGGCTTGGAGGTTTGAGCGTGGTCGGCCATCCCGACCACCGCCGCCGGCATCGCCGACGCCGTCCGCGACGGCTCGGTCACCGCGTCCGACGTCGTCGAGCGGCACCTCGCCGCGATCGAAGCCCGCGAGCACGAGATCCACGCCTTCAACCTCGTCGGCGCCGAAGCGGCCCGGGCGGCGGCAGCCGCGATCGACGCCGCGGTCGCGGCCGGTGACGATCCCGGCCCGCTCGCCGGGGTGCCCGTCGCGCTCAAGGACAACATGTGCACGCGCGGCGTGGCGACCACGTGCTCGTCGAAGATCCTCGAGGGCTACCTCCCGCCGTACGACGCGACGGTGGTCACCCGCCTGAAGGCCGCCGGTGCGGTCGTGATCGGCAAGACCAACCTCGACGAGTTCGCGATGGGGTCGAGCACCGAGAACTCGGCGTTCGGGCCGACGCGCAACCCGCACGACATCAGCCGTGTTCCGGGAGGCTCGTCGGGCGGCAGCGCGGCCGCCGTGGCGGCCGGGTTCGCGCCGCTCGGCTTCGGCAGCGACACCGGTGGCTCGATCCGCCAGCCGGCCGCGTTGTGCGGCGTCGTGGGTGTCAAGACGACCTACGGCGCCGTCAGCCGCTACGGGCTCGTCGCGTTCGCCAGCAGCCTCGACCAGATCGGGCCGTTCAGCACGACCGTCGACGACGCGGCGCTGGCGCTCGAGGTCATCGCCGGCCACGATCCGATGGACTCGACGTCGATCCCCGAACCGTTCCCGGCTCTGCGCGAAGTGCTCGATCGGGGCGTCGAAGGGCTGCGCGTCGGCCGGATCACCGACCTGCCGTCGGGCGCCGACCCCGACGTGATCGAACGGCTCGAAGCGGCGTTCGACGCCCTCGGCGCGGCGGGGCCAAGATCGTCGACGTCGAGGTGCCGGCGTTCACGTACGGCCTCACCGCCTACTACCTGATCGCACCCGCCGAGGCGTCGAGCAACCTCGCCCGCTACGACGGCGTCCGCTACGGCTTGCGGGTCGAAGCGCCCGACACGAACGCGATGTACATGGCGACCCGCCACGAGGGGTTCGGCGCCGAGGTCAAGCGGCGCATCATGCTCGGCACGTACGCGCTGTCGGCGGGCTACTACGACGCCTACTACGGCAAGGCGTTGCGCGTGCGGCGCCTCATCAGCGACGACTTCGCCCGCGCCTACGAGCACGCCGACGTGCTGCTGACGCCGACGTCGCCGACGGTCGCGTTCCCGTCGGCGCCAAGACCGACAACCCGCTCGCGATGTACCTGTGCGACACGTACACGATCCCGAGCAACCTGAGCGGGCACCCGGGCATGAGCGTCCCGTTCGGCACCGGCGCCGACGACCTCCCGGTGGGCATCCAAGTGCTGGCATCGACCCGCGGCGAGCCCACCATGTTCCAGGTCGCCGCCGAGCTCGAACGAGCGATGGAGAGTCGACGCCATGACCGCTGACGTCATGACTGCGACCGAGGATGCGCTGCGCGGCTACGAGCTCGTCGTCGGGCTCGAGGTGCACGTCGAGTTGGCGACGGCGACGAAGCTGTTCTCGGCGTCGCCGAACCGGTTCGGTGACGAGCCCAACACGAACATCGATCCCGTCACGCTCGGGTTGCCGGGCGCCTTGCCGGTGCTCAACCGCCAGGCCGTCGAGCTGGCGATGCGGATCGGGCTGGCCCTCAACTGCACGGTGAAGCCGTGCACGTTCCACCGCAAGAACTACTTCTATCCCGACATGCCGAAGGCGTACCAGATCAGCCAGTACGACGAGCCGCTCAACGTCGACGGGTGGCTGGTGCTGGCCGACGGCACGCGTGTCGGCATCGAGCGGGCGCACCTCGAGGAGGACACCGGCAAGTCGACCCACGTCGGCGGCTCGGGCGGCCGGATCCACGGCAGCGGGCACTCGCTGATCGACTTCAACCGGGCCGGGGTTCCGCTCGTCGAGATCGTGAGCCGGCCCGACATCCGCACGTCCGAGCAGGCGCGCGAGTACGTCAACGAGCTGCGGGCGATCCTCGTCGCGATCGGTGCGTCGGACGCCAAGATGGAAGAGGGATCGATGCGCGTCGACGCCAACGTCAGCGTGCACAAGCCGGGCACACCGCTGGGGACGCGATGCGAGATCAAGAACCTCAACTCGGTGCGCTCGCTCGGCCGGGCCATCGAGTACGAGGCGCGGCGCCAGGTCGTCCTCGTCGAAGCCGGCGAGGTCGGTCCACCAGGAGACCAGGCACTGGGACGAGACCGACGGCCGCACCCACACGTTGCGCTCCAAGGAGGACGCCGACGACTACCGCTACTTCCTCGAGCCCGACCTCGTCCCGCTCGACCCCGACCCGGCGTGGATCGAGCGGGTCCGGTCCGAGTTGCCGATGCTGCCTGCGGCACGACGCGAGCGCCTCGCCGATGCCACCGGCTCGGCTCCCGCGAGCGAGGCCGTGATGGTGGTCGTCGACCGCGGCCAGGACTTCTACGTGCTCGCCGTACGTGATGCCGGCGGCGACCCGGCGCGGGCGCTCGTCCACGTCAAAGAGGCGTTCGCCGAGCAAGGTGGCGAGCCCGCCGTCCCGGTGTCGGCCATCGCCAAGTTGACGCTGATGGAGGTCGCCGGCACGCTTGACGTCGACCCAGGTGAAGCAGGTGCTCGCCGACCTCGTCGCCGGCGAGGGCGACGATCCCGCGGCGATCGCCGCGGCGAGAGGTTTCGAGGCGGTCGACACGTCGGCGCTCGAAACGATGGTCGACGAGGCGATCGCCGCCCAGCCGGACGCGTGGGAGAAGTACCGCGCCGGCGAGGACAAGGCGGCCGGCGCGTTGGTCGGCGCGGTGATGAAGGCATCCAAGGGCCAGGCCGACGGCAAGGCCGTCACCGCCATCCTGCAGTCCCGCCGCGCCTGAGGCTTCTACGGCGCCGGCAGTGCAGCGGCGGCGAGGCGGGAAGGGATCGGGATGGAGTCGGCGTATCTCGTCGCGAGGGGGCCGACGATCGCGGTGATCAACACGTAGGCGGCCGCGAGCGCACCGAGATCGGGCCCGTCGACGAGCTCGGACCCGAGGGCGGCGATGACGATCGAGAACTCGCCGCGGGCGATCAGCACCGTGCCGGCCCGCACCCGACCGCGGGGTCCGACACCGGCCCGCCCGGCCGCGATCCACCCGGTGGCGACCTTGGCGATCGACGTGACGATGGCGAGCCGAGGGCCGGCAGGGCCACGTCGACGAGGTCGGCCGGATCGATCTGGAACGAGAAGAACACGAAGAACGTGGCGGCGAACAGGTCTCGCAGCGGCGCGATCAAGGCGGCGGCGCGCTCCTCGGCGCGGCCCGACAGGGCGAGGCCGACGAGAAAGGCGCCGATCGCCCCCGACACCTCGATCCGCTGTGCCAACCCGCCGACCAGGAGCGTGAGCCCGAACACCGTCAGCAGCAGCGACTCGTTCGAGCCGCCGGCGACGACGTCGCTGAGGTGGCCGCCGTATCGCACGGCGAGGACGAGGACCAAGGCGACGGCGGTGATCGCCAGCCCCACGCTCCCCAACAGGCCCGCCACCGTTCCGCCGGCGATCAATGCGGCGACGACCGGCAGGTAGACCGCCATCGCGAGGTCCTCGATCACGAGCATGTTGAGCACCGTCGGGGTCTCCCGAAAGCCGAGCCGGCCGAGGTCGGAGAGCACCTTGGAGATGATCCCGGACGAGCTCACCCAGCAGACGCCACCGAGCAGCACCGCGGCGAGCGGCGTCCAGCCGAGCAGCAGGCCGAGGACGACGCCGGGAACTGCGTTGAGCATCATGTCGGTGAGGCCCGGGACGAGTCCAGTGCGCAGCCCGGTCCGGAGTTCGGCCTCGTTGTACTCGAGACCGAGTGCGAGCAGGAGGAGCAGCACACCGATCTCGGCGGCGAGGGAGATGAACTCCTCGCTGACGTCGAGCGTGACCACGCCACCCTCGCCGACGACGAGGCCGGCGATGAGGTAGAGCGGGACGGCGGTGATCCCGATGCGCCCGGCAAGTCGAGACAGGACCGCCAGCGCCAGCACGACGGCGCCGATCTCGATGAACGCGAGCGCCGCCTCCGACGACCCGGCGGCCAGCACGATCAGCGACCGGGTGGTGGACCGAGGATCGAACGCAACGTCGCCAGGCCTTCGTCGGTGCCGACGGCCACGACGACGTCGCGGGCTTCGAACACGAAGTCGGGCTCCGGCGCCGGCACGGTGGTGTCACCGCGGATGACGGCCACCACCGACGCACCCGTTCGCGTCCGCAACTGTCCGTCGGCGATCGTGTGGCCGATCAACGGCGACGTCGTGCCGAGCTCGATCCACTCGATCGCCAGTCCTTCGATCTGCTGGCGAACGGCCGTCACCGCCTCGGTCACCCGACCGGCCCCGAGGAGCTCCGACAGGGTCTGCGTGTCGGAGGCCGACAACTGCATCCGCTCGGAGCACGCGTCGGGATCCTTGCGGTCGTAGACGAGGATCTCCCGCCGCCCGTCGCGGCGCACGAGCACGCCGATCCGCGTGCCGTCGGCGGTGGTGAAGTCGTGGCGCACACCGATCCCTGGCAGGTTGGTCTCGCGAACGTCCGGCATGCAGCCAGTTTGCCAAGAGATCCTGCTGAAGACATGCAGGTGCCGCGCGCACCAGGCTGGGTGCGACACATCGCACTACCCTCGCCGGCATGACCACAGACGCCACGCCGGTCGACATCAAGCCGCGGTCGCGCGATGTCACCGACGGGATCCAGAAGGCGGCCTCGCGGGCGATGCTGCGGGCCGTCGGGCTCACCGACGACGACTGGGGCAAGCCGCAGATCGGCGTCGCCTCGTCGTGGAACGAGATCACCCCGTGCAACGCCTCGCTGCGCCGCCTGACCGCGGCGGCCAAGGAGGGCGTCCGCCGGGCGGGCGGGGTCCCGCTCGAGTTCGGCACGATCACCGTGTCCGACGGCATCTCGATGGGCAACGAGGGGATGCGGGCGTCGCTCGTCAGCCGCGAGATCATCGCCGACTCGGTCGAGGCGGTGATGCACGCCGAGCGGTTCGACGGGCTCGTCGCCACCGGCGGCTGCGACAAGTCGATGCCGGGGATGATGATGGCGATCGCCCGGCTCAACCTGCCCGGCGTGTTCGTCTACAACGGATCGACGCTCCCCGGCTACCTCAACGGCAAGGCGCTCGACATCACGAGTGTGTTCGAGGCGATCGGCGCCTGCGCCGCCGGCACGATCACCGAGGACGAGCTGCACGCGATCGAGAAGAACGCGTGCCCGGGCGAAGGCGCGTGCGGTGGGATGTTCACCGCCAACACGATGAGCTCGATCGGTGAGGCGCTCGGGCTCTCGCTCCCGGGCTCGGCGTCGCCACCGGCGGTCGATCGGCGCCGCGAGGACGATGCGACCGCGGCCGGGGCGGCGGTGGTCGAGATGCTGCGGCTCGGGATCCGTCCGAGCGACATCCTCACCAAGCAGGCGTTCGAGAACGCGATCGCCCTCGCCAACGCGCTCGGCGGGTCGACCAACGCGGTGCTGCACCTGCTCGCCATCGCCAACGAGGCGGGCGTGGCCCTCGAGCTCGCCGACTTCAACCGCATCGCCGCTCGCGTCCCCCACATCGCCGACATGAAGCCGGGTGGCAAGTTCCACATGACCGACCTCGACCGCATCGGTGGCGTGCCCGTCGTGCTCAAGCACCTCCTCGACGCCGGGCTGATCCACGGCGACGTGTTGACGGTCACCGGACGCACGATGGCCGAGAACCTCGCCGCCATCGACCCGCCGGGGCCGGACGGGACGGTCGTGCACCCGCTCGACGCGCCGATCAACGTCGAGGGCGGGCTGAACGTGCTCACCGGCTCACTGGCGCCGCAGGGATCGGTGGTGAAGGTCGCCGGGCTGTCGAAGGAGCAGCGGACGTTCGAAGGCGTCGCCCGCGTGTTCGACGGTGAGGACGACGCGATGGCGGTCGTCATGGCCGGAGAGATGCAACCCGGCACCGTGATCGTGATCCGCTACGAGGGCCCGAAGGGTGGCCCGGGAATGCGCGAGATGCTGGCGATCACGGGGGCGTTGAAGGGCGCCGGGCGGGGCGCCGACTGCGCGTTGATCACCGACGGCCGCTTCTCCGGCGGGACGTGGGGGTTCTGCATCGGCCACGTCGCGCCCGGAGGCCGTCGACGGCGGGCCGATCGCGTTCGTCCGTGACGGCGACCGGATCCGCATCGACGTGCCGTCGCTGGCGCTCGACCTGCTCGTCGACGACGCCGAACTGGCGTCGCGTCGCGACGGGTGGGCGCCGAACCCACCGCGCTACACGAGCGGCGTGCTCGGCAAGTACGCCCGGCTCGCGCAGGGCGCCGAGAAGGGCGCGATCACGAACCTTGTCTGATTTCGATGTCTGATCGGTGTGTGATGCGGGAGGCGACGAGACGCCAACCGATCAGGAGGACGCCGGTGAACACACTGGCGACGATCACGAACGAGATCGCCGTGCCGCGGTCGAACAGCGTCCGGCGCAGCACCATCCCGACCGCGATCGTGACGACCCAGATCGTGCAGCCGGTCACCACGTCGAAGGGTCGCCGCCACGCCCGGGCGACGATCCATCCCGCCGCGAGGCCGATGAGGAACGGCGCCGCGATCCGGAACACCTCGCCCATCGCCGATCCCTCGTCGTGGTTCCTCCGACCGATGGCGACGAACACGACGATGACGGCGATGTCGAGCGCGGCCGCGACGCGAACGCGCGCGACGTTCACGTCATCCCTCGGCGGCGAAACCGCCGAGGGTGCCCTTGAAGAACAACAGCGGGTGCGGGCCGTCGCCGTCGTGGTCGGCGTCGGCCTCGAGGGCGACCACGTGGCCGAGGACGAAGAGGTGATCGCCCATCTCGTAGACGCCCTCCGTCTCGCAGTCGATCCACGCCACGGCCCGATCGATGATCGGTGAGCCGGTCGGAGCCGGGTGCCACTTGACCCCGTCGAACCGTTCGCTCTCGTTGCCGGTCTTCGCGAACCTCCAGCACAGATCGGCCTGGGCGCGGCTGAGCACGTTGACACAGAAGCTGCCGCTCGGCGCGATCGCGGTCCACGTGTCGCTCGTGGTCATCGGCAGGAAGCCGACCATCGGTGGCTCGAGCGAGACCGATGTGAACGACCCGATCGTGAACCCGGCAGGTGCGCCGTCGGCGATGCCCGAGACGATCGTGACACCTGTCGGGAAATGGCCGAGCACGGACCGGAACTGCTTGGCGTCGAACGAGCGATTCGTCTCGGGGGCGGTCACGGTGACGACTGTACGCTGCGGCTCCGTGCCCCTGCCCATCGACGACAAGCGCGCGTTGCGGTCGAAGATGCGGACGATGCGGCGCGCGCTCTCGGACCAGGCCAGCCGGTCGGAGCGCATCTGGGCGACGGTCGAGGGACTCGACGCGGTGGCCCGAGCCGGCACCGTGATGGTGTTCACATCGATCGCCGGCGAGCCCGACACGGCGCCTTTCATCGCCTGGTGCAGCGAGCGCGGCAAACGTGTCGTCGTCCCCGAAGATCAGCCTGACCCGACGACGGTCGACGTCGTGGTCGTCCCCGGCGTCGCGTTCACGCCCGCTGGGGCGCGGCTCGGCCAGGGCGGCGGATGGTACGACCGGTTCCTCGCCGCGGTGCGTCCCGACTGCACATCGATCGGTGTCGGGTTCGACCCCCAGGTCGTCGACGCGTTGCCGACGGAAGCACACGACATCTCGCTCGACATCATCGTCACCGAATCCGGTGCGGTGGATCCCCGACGACCCATCGGTACGAAGTGAGGCGCGTCTGATGTTCACGCTCGACGATCTCGATCGCGCCGAGGCGATCGTGTACGCCCACATGCCCCCGACACCCCAGTACGCGTGGCCGCTGCTGGCCGAGGAGCTCGGGACGGAGGTGTGGGTCAAGCACGAGAACCACACGCCGATCGGCGCCTTCAAGGTCCGCGGTGGCCTCGTCCACGTCGACCGAGTCCGTCGGCGCAGCGACGTCGCCGGCATCATCAGCGCGACGCGCGGCAACCACGGGCAGAGCCTGGCGTTCGCCGGACGGGCGAGCGGTGTGCCGGTCGTGATCGTGGCGCCGCACGGCAACAGCGTCGAGAAGAACGCCGCGATGCGCGCCCTCGGCGCCGAGCTGATCGAGGCGGGCCACGACTTCCAGAGCGCCGTCGAGGAAGCGGCACGGATCGGCGAGGAGCGCGGGCTCCTGATGGTTCCGTCGTTCCACCCCGATCTCGCCCTGGGCGTCGCGACGTACGCACGTGAGCTCCTCGCCGGAGCACCCACGCTCGACACGGTCTACGTCCCCATCGGTCTCGGCTCCGGGATCTGCGGCATGATCCTCGTGCGCGACCTGCTCGGACTGTCGACCGAGATCGTCGGCGTGGTGTCCGACCGGGCGCCGTCGTACCGGTTGTCGTTCGAGGCCGGCGCGCCGGTGCCCACCGACACCGCCGACACGTTCGTCGACGGCGTCGCCTGCCGGGTGCCGGATCCGGTCGCGGTCGACATCATCGGCAAGGGTGCAGCGCGCGTGATCGAGGTACCCGACGAGGCGACGGCTGACGCGATGCGGATCCTCCACCGCACCACGCACAACACCGCCGAGCCCGCCGGTGCGATCGCCCTCGCCGGCGCGCTCAGCGAGCGTCAACGCATCGCCGGCCGCCGGGTCGCCGTCGTGATCACCGGCGGCAACGTCGACGCCGACGTGTTCGCCGGAATCCTGAACGGCGAATCCGGGCCGACTCGGCTGACACGGCGAGGCGTCCCGGACGGCGTCTCGGCGGCGCTGCGTCCCGATACCGAGACGCAACGCCGCCGAGTTCGCGCGGGAGACGGGGTTCAGCCCTTCTTGAGGCTGCCGTCGGGGTTGACGACGAACCAGACGTCGCCGGAGCCCTGGCCGTTGGTCTGGCCCGGCTCGTCGTCACCGGCGAACCGGTACAACGGCCACTTGCCGGCCTTCAGCTGGTGCGACCCGTCGTCGCGCTGGACGATGCTGAACACGGCTGCGTCGAGACCCTCGGGCAACGTGTCGCCGTCGACCAGCAACGGTGGCCACGCGTCGGCGCAGGCGTCGTTGCATGTCGGGTGGCCGTCGCCGTCCTTGGTGAAGCCGTAGAGCGTGAATCCGTCGGCGTCGGTGAGCGCCACGCCGAGCGGGGTCTCGCCGATGAACACGGCCTTGGGCGGCGCCTCGTTGGCGGCGGCGGTCTCGGTCGTCGCGTTCTCGGGGCGTCGTCGCGTTCTCGGTCGTCTCGGTCACGTCGGTCGTCTCGGTCGCGGCGTCGCCCTCGATCAGCGCGCCGGCGGTGTCGACGACGAACCACACGTCGCCCGAACCCTGACCGTTGACGTCACCGGGTGCGGTGTCGCCCGAGTAGGCGTACAGCGGGTACTTGCCGGCGACGAGCTGCAGCGTGCCGTCCGGCCGCGTGATCGTGTTGAAGATCCCGCTGTCGACGCCGGGCGCGACGGTCCAGTTGGCGGGGACCACGACCGGGGGCCAGGCCTCGGCGCACGTGCCCTCGCAGTTGCTCTGGGTCGGGGTGTCGTTGGTGAAGCCGTACAGCGTGCGGCCGTCGACGCCGACGAGGATCGGTCCGAGGTCGCTCTCGGCGCTCTTCACGGCGACGGTCGACCCGGCCGCGGCGGCGATGGTGGTGCTCGTCGCTGGCGGCACCGAAGCGACGGCCGGCGCTGGTGCCGCGGCGACGGCGGGGGTGGACCCGTCGTCACCACCGCAGGCGGCGAGCAGGCCGGTGCCGGCGATGGCGAGGACGATCAGGGTGTTGGTGCGGTTCATGGGATGGCTCCTTGAGTTGAGTGGTTGGTTGGCTTGGTTGGTTGGGTGTGGTGAGAGGTGGCTCGAAGCGGACGCGCGCCGTCAGGCGACGACGAGCGTCCCTTGCATGGTCGGATGGAAGTCGCAGACGAACGTGTAGGTGCCCGGCTGGGTGGGTGCGACGAACGCGACGCTGGCGCCGGGATCGATGAGCCCGCTCGCGAACTCGCCGCCGACGGCCGTGACGGTGTGCGGTACGCCGTCGGTGTTCGTCACGGTCACGGTCGCTCCAGGTGCGACCGTGAGTGGCGAGAACCCGAAGTCGGCGATCGTCATCACGGCCGGCGCGCCGACTGCCGTCGCGGCGGCAGGTGCGGCAGCGGCCGCTGGTGGCACGGGGGCGGCAGCGGTTTGCCGCGGGGAGTCGTCGGCGAACAGCAGCGCGCCGGCGGTGAACGATGCGGCCGCCAGACAGACGACCAGTGATCCAGTGATTCGTTGCATGGCCGGCCGGTACGCCCCGGCGCGGCGATCGGTTCTCCGAGAACCGCGATCGACGCCGCGCACGTAAGGTCGGGCATGACCGTCAGCGGAGGCTTCGAGCCGCCATCGCATCCAGCGCCCGATTCAGCCTCCGACACGGCGATGGACACGGCGACCGGCACCGCGTCCAACACCGAGTCCAACACCGCGTCCAACACCGAGTCCAACAGGGTGTCGATCCAGGTCGCGATGGCCGCGCTCGCGGGTGGAGCGGTGGCGGTGGCGCTCGGCACCTACGGCCGAGTGCACGATCCGACGTTCCGTCCGATCCAGGACTTCGGGTTCCCGTCGGTGCTCGACATGAAGGCGTGGTTGGCCACGTGCGCCGCCGCCCTGGTTCTCGTGCAGCTGACGTCAGCGCTGTGGATGTACGGCAAGCTGCCGCTGCGGCGGCCGGCGCCGCGGCGCACGGCGACGGTCCACCGCTGGAGTGGGACCGTGGCGTTCCTGTTCACCCTGCCGGTCGCGTACCACTGCCTGTGGTCGCTCGGGTTCGCCGAGACCGGAGCCCGGCAGATCGCCCACTCGATCTTCGGCTGCGCGTTCTACGGAGCGTTCGCCACCAAGATGCTGGTGCTGCGCATCGACGGCCTGCCGCGCTTCGTGCTCCCGCTCTGCGGCGGTCTCCTCGTGACGCTGCTCACCGGACTGTGGCTCACGTCGTCGCTGTGGTTCTTCACCAACGTCGGGTTCCCGTTCTCACAATGACGTGCGTTGGCCCGGCGCCGGATCACTCGTCGTCGTCGTAGTACTCGCGGCCGAGGTGGGTGATCTGGTCCTCGCCCATCATCCATCGCAACGTGTTCTTGAACTTCGTCAGCTGGATGAACAGGTCGTGCTCCGGGTACAGACCGGGTGCCACCTGGGGGCTCTTGTAGTAGAAGCTGAGCCACTCCTGGATGCCGCCCATCCCCGCCCGCTGGGCGAGGTCGGAGAACAACACGAGGTCGAGCGCGAGCGGGGCGGCGAGGATCGAGTCCCGGCACAGGAAGTCGATCTTGAGCTGCATCGGATAGCCGAGCCAGCCGAACAGGTCGATGTTGTCCCAGCCCTCCTTGTTGTCGCCCCGCGGCGGGTAGTAGTTGATCCGCACCTTGTGGTACACGTCGCCGTACAGGTCGGGGAACCGCTCGGCATCGAGGATGTGCTCGAGCACGCCGAGCTTCGACTCCTCCTTGGTCTTGAAGTTGTCGGGGTCGTCGAGCACCTCGCCGTCGCGGTTGCCGAGGATGTTCGTGGAGTACCAACCGGAGAGGCCGAGCATGCGCGCCTTGAGCATCGGACCGATCACCGTCTTGATCAGCGTCTGGCCGGTCTTGAAGTCCTTCCCCGAGATCGGCACGTTGTGCTCGGTCGCGTACTCGCGCATGGCGGCGATGTCGACGGTGAGGTTCGGGGCGCCGTTGGCGAACGGCACGCCCTCCTGCAGTGCGGCGTAGGCGTACAGCATCGACGGGGCGATGGTCGGGTCGTTGGCATCGATCGCTGCTTCGAAGGCGTCGAGCGACACGTGTGCCGGACCGGGCTCGATGAAGATCTCCGTCGATGCCGCCCACAGCATCACGATCGCGATCGACCTGCTTCTCCTCGCGGAAGCGGTTGATGTCCTCGCGGATCGCTTCCAGCATCGTGCGCTTGTCGACGGTGCTCATCACGTTGTCGGCGTCGATGCGCTTGGCGTAGCTGCGGTCGAAGGCGGCCGGCATCGGGCGCACGTCGCGCAGCGCGTCGGAGATGCTCTCGAGGTGGCGGCCGGGCTCCAGGACGCCGGCGCGCTGGGCGGCGACATAGGCATCGTCGGGGAACGGATCCCACGCGCCGAACACGATGTCGTCGAGGTCGGCGATCGGCACGAAGTCCTTGATCAGTGGGCTGCGATTGTCCGTGCGTCGGCCGAGGCGGATGGTGCCCATCTGCGCCAGCGAACCGACCGGGACGGACATGCCGCGCTTGACGAGCTCGACGCCCGCGATGAGCGTCGACGTGACGGCGCCGAGCCCGACGCAGAGGACACCGAGGCGCCCCTCGGCTGGTTGCACGGTGGGGGGAGGAGGAGTGGTCACGCGACCGAGGCTACGCACCCCCCGAACTGTCTGCTTCAGATGCCGCCACGGTTCGTATGAAGCAGACAGAACGGGTCGTCTCGGTGGCGCGCCGGGCTGACCCATCCGCGGATCGCGACAGCGGGTTGTCATCGGCGAACTGATCTGCCACACTCAGCGGTTGATGCGTGCCAGTTTTCGCGCCCTCGTAGTACTCATCCGGTAGCGCGCCGGCTGCATCGCCGCGCGCTCCTCGACCTCCCAATCGGGAGGTCGTTTCGTTTTTCCGCCACCCTCCGATCACAGGAGACCTCGATGACCAAGCTGACAGGGGCGCAAGCCCTCATCAAATCCCTCGAGATGGAGGGTGTCGACGTCATGTTCGGGTTGCCGGGCGGGTGCATCCTCCCTGCGTACGACCCGTTGCTCGAGTCGTCGATCCGTCACATCCTCGTGCGCCACGAGCAGGGGGCCGGGCACATGGCAGAGGGCTACGCCCACGTCACCGGTCGTCCCGGTGTCGCGATGGTGACGTCCGGACCGGCCGCGACCAACCTCGTCACGCCGCTGATGGACGCGTTCATGGACTCGATCCCGATGGTCGGCATCACCGGCCAGGTCCCGACCGCGGCGATCGGCACCGACGCGTTCCAGGAGTGCGACACGGTCGGGATCACCCGCTCGGTGACCAAGCACAACGAGCTCGTGATGAGCGCCGACGACCTGCCGATGGCGATCCGCCAGGCGTTCCACATCGCGACGACGGGCCGGCCCGGCCCCACGCTCGTCGACGTCCCCAAGGACGTGCTGCAGAACGAGATGGAGTGGTACTGGCCGAGCGACGACGAGGTCGTGGCGTCGCTGCCGGGGTACCGGCCGACGGTGAAGGGCCACGCCCGCATGATCAAGGAGGCGGCCAAGCTGATCCTGGCGTCGGAGCGTCCGGTCCTCTACGTCGGCGGTGGGGTGCTCAAGGCGCGCGCCGCCGAGGCGCTGCGCGAGCTCGCCGAGCTCACCGACATCTACGTCGTCACCACGCTGATGGCGCGGGGCGCGTTCCCCGACGACCACCCGCTGTGCCTCGGCATGCCGGGCATGCACGGCAACGCGACCGCGGTGACGGCGATGCAGAAGGCCGACCTGTTGATCGCGCTGGGCGCCCGTTTCGACGACCGCATCACCGGCCGGGTGTCGGCGTTCGCGCCCGAAGCCAAGATCATCCACGTCGACGTCGATCCGGCCGAGCAGGGCAAGGTGCGCCGACCCGATGTCCCGATCGTCGGCGACTGCAAGTACGTGATCGAGGAGATCGTCAAGGCGATCAACGACCTCCAGCAGGGCGGTGTCGAGCAGGCCGACACGTCGGTGTGGAAGAGCCGGGTGTCGGGCTGGCGTGAGCAGTACCCGCTGACCTACGACCAGAGCGAGCCAGGTGAGGCGTTGAAGCCGCAGTACTGCCTCGAGAAGGTCCGCGACGCGGCGCCCGAGGGGACGATCGTCGCCTCCGGCGTCGGCCAGCACCAGATGTGGGCGTCGCAGTACTGGAAGTTCAACGAGCCGTACACCTGGGTCAACTCGGGTGGCCTCGGCACGATGGGGTTCTGCGTGCCCGCCGCGATCGGCGCCAAGGTCGGGCGGCCCGACCGGACCGTGTGGGCGATCGACGGCGACGGGTGCTTCCAGATGACCGCCCAGGAGCTCGTCACGTCGACGATCGAGCGGATCCCGATCAAGGTCGCGATCCTCAACAACAGTCACCTCGGCATGGTCCGTCAGTGGCAGGAGATGTTCTACGACGAGCGCTACAGCGAGGTGAACCTCACCCAGACCTGTCCCGACTACGTCCGCTGGGCGGAGGCGATGGGCTGTGTCGGCATCCGTGTCGAGTCGCCCGAGGAAGTCGAGCCGGCGCTCGAGAAGGCCAACTCGATCAACGACAAGACCGTGGTCGTCGAGTTCCGTGTCGATGCCGGCGAGAAGGTGTTCCCGATGGTGCCCGCCGGTCAGAGCAACGACGATCTGATCCTGCATCCCAACCAACTCGAGCGAAGGGCCGGCCTGAAATGACCGCGATCAACCCGCACGGCACATCGCTCAACCACCACATCTTGTCGGTGCTCGTGCAGAACCGGCCGGGCGTCCTCGCCCGCGTCGCGAGCCTCTTCGCGCGGCGCGGCTACAACATCTACTCGCTCGCCGTCGCGCCCGCCGAGGACGAGGGCATGAGCCGCATCACGATCGTCGTCGACGTCGACACGTCGCCGCTCGAACAGATCGTGAAGCAGCTGTTCAAGCTGATCGACGTCGTGAAGATCCAGGAGCTCGACCCGCGCCGATCGGTCGAGCGCGAGTTGCTGCTGGCGACGATCCGGGTCGCGTCCGAGAACCGCGCCCAGATCGTCGAGCTCACCAACATCTTCGAGGGCAAGATCCTGGCGGTCGGCGTCGAGGCCATCACCGTGAGCCTCGAGGGCCATCCCGACAAGATCGACGACTTTGAAGAGTTGCTCGGTGGCTATGGCATCGTGGAGCTCCAGCGCACGGGGCGCGTCGCGCTG
Organism: Ilumatobacteraceae bacterium; assembly: GCA_963722415.1. Lineage (GTDB taxonomy): Bacteria > Actinomycetota > Acidimicrobiia > Acidimicrobiales > Ilumatobacteraceae > JALOLG01. The sequence goes on along the minus strand of CAVRNI010000039.1, from coordinate 205,860 downwards.
CCCAAACTCGACCGCGAGGCGCGCCTGCGCGCCGTGAACTCACCGAAAGGGAAGGTGGGCTGAGATGGCCGCCAACGTCTACTACGAGGCCGACGCCGACGGCTCGCTCATCCGCGACCGCAAGGTCGCCGTCATCGGGTACGGATCGCAGGGCCACGCCCACGCGCTGAACCTCAAGGAGTCGGGCGTCGACGTCGTCGTCGGGCTCCGCGAAGGATCGTCATCGGCCGCCAAGGCCGAGTCGCAGGGACTGACCGTGAAGTCGATCGCCGACGCCGCCGAGTGGGCCGACATCGTGATGATCCTCGCTCCCGACACCGAGCAGAAGACGATCTACGACGAGCACATCGCGCGGCACATGACGCCGGGCAAGGCGCTCGCCTTCGCCCACGGCTTCAACGTCCGCTTCGGTCGCATCACGCCGCCCGATGGCGTCGACGTGATCATGGTCGCCCCCAAGGGCCCTGGCCACCTCGTCCGCCGCACGTACACCGAGGGCGGGGGCGTGCCGTGCCTGATCGCCGTCGAGCAGGACGCCACCGGCAACGCCAAAGCCGTCGCCCTCTCGTACGCCGACGGGATCGGCGGCACGCGTGCCGGCGTGATCGAGACGACGTTCCCCGAGGAGACCGAGACCGACCTGTTCGGTGAGCAGGTGGTGTTGTGCGGCGGCCTCACCAGCCTCGTGCAGGCCGGCTTCGAGACGTTGACCGAGGCGGGATACGCGCCGGAGATGGCGTACTTCGAGTGCCTCCACGAGGTCAAGCTGATCGTCGACCTGATGTACGAAGAGGGCATCGCCGGGATGCGCTATTCGATCTCCGACACCGCCGAGTACGGCGACCTGACCCGCGGCTCGCGCATCGTCACCGACGAGACCAAGGCCGAGATGCGCCGCATCCTCGACGAGATCGTCTCGGGCAAGTTCGCCGACGAGTGGATCGCCGAGAGCGAAGCCGGGCGGCCGAACTACAAGCGGCTGCAGGACGAGGGCAAGGCGCACCCGATCGAGGACGTCGGCAGTCGACTGCGGGCGATGATGCCGTGGATCTCCGCCGGCAAGACCAAGGTCGCCGAAGCCTCTTCTGGATAGCGCCCCGTCGAAGCGGCTGGCGCCGCCGACGGGCGAACCGGGTCTTCGCCTCTGAACGACGCGACCCGGTCCGTGCGCGTTACGGTTGGACGCGCTCGAATTCCGAGTTGTTCGGTCGGGATTGGGATCGCGTTAGTGTTCGAGCCCTATGAGTGACGACTGGGGATTCGAGACCAAGCAGATCCATGTCGGGGGCGATCCCGACGTCTCAACCGGTGCCAGGGCGGTGCCGATCTATCAGACGACGTCGTTCCAGTTCCGCGACTCCGACCACGCCGCGAACCTGTTCGCGCTCGGCGAGGTGGGGTTCATCTACACGCGGATCATGAACCCGACGCAGGCCGCCCTCGAAGCGCGCCTCAACGCCCTGGAGGGTGGCTGCACGACGGCGATCGGCATCCCGGGCGCGCTCGCGGTGGCGTCCGGGCAGGCGGCCGAGACGCTCGGCATCCTCACCCTGTGCGAGTCCGGTGACCACCTGGTCTCATCGCCGTCGCTGTACGGCGGCACGTACAACCTGTTCCACTACACGCTCCCCAAGCTCGGCATCAACGTCACGTTCGTCGACGATCCACACGACCTCTCACAGTGGGAGGCCGCGATCCAGGACAACACCAAGCTGTTCTTCGGCGAGACGATGCCGAACCCGAAGAACGACGTCTTCGACATCGAGGGCGTCAGCGGCGTCGCCCACGCCAACGGCATCCCGTTGATGCTCGACAACACCGTCCCGACTCCGTACCTGATCCGCCCGCTCGAGTGGGGTTGCGACATCGTCGTGCACAGCCTGACGAAGTTCATCGGCGGGCACGGCACGTCGATCGGCGGCGCCATCATCGACGGTGGCACGTTCGACTACGGAGCGTCCGGCCGGTTCCAGAACTTCATCGATCCCGACCCGAGCTACCACGGCCTCGCCTACTGGCCCGCCCTCGGGCACGGTTCGTACATCCTCAAGGCCCGCGTCCAGCTCCTGCGCGACATGGGCATGTCGATCTCGCCGCAGAACTCGTTCCTGTTCCTCCAGGGCCTCGAGACGCTCAGCCTCCGGATGGAGCGTCATTTCGAGAACACGGAGAAGGTCGCCGCCCACCTCGACGGTCACGATCAGGTGCTCGCCCTGCGTTGGGCGGGGCTTCCGTCGAGCCCGTGGCACGAGCGGGCGAAGCGGTACGGCGCCGGCAAGGGCTACGGCTCGGTGCTGGCGTTCGAGATCGAAGGCGGTCTCGAGGCAGGAAAGCGGTTCGTCGACGCCCTCAAGCTGCACAGCCACGTCGCCAACATCGGCGATGTACGCAGCCTGGTGATCCACCCGGCGAGCACCACCCACAGCCAGCTGACGGCCGAGGAGCAGGTCCTCTCCGACGTCACACCGGGGCTCGTGCGGTTGAGCGTCGGACTCGAGTCGATCGACGACATCCTCGCCGACCTCGACGTCGGGTTCGCCGCCGCGCGCGGCTGAATCGGGTCCGATCGACCGGCCGGCCTGCCGCTGGCCGGCGTCGACCAGCAACTAGCTTCGGCCACGGATGGTCGAATGAAGCTCGCCTTGTTGCCGTGTGTCGCGATCGCGGTGGTGGTTGCCGGGTGCAATGACGACGGCGGCGGTGCATCGCCGACCGCGTCGGCGCGGGTCGGCGCACCGATCGTCGACGCAGCCAGCACGGTCTCGGTGATCGCATCCGACGCGTCGATGCCGGCGACCGAGACGCAATCCGGCGAGCCGACCGTGGGGAGCGTCGCGATCGAGGCCACGGACACGACCGGGGCGCCCGCGTATCTCGACGTCGACGTCGGCCCTGGCCTCGGAACCGACGGCTACGTCGGCGCCCGCGACGACGTCCAACTCGACCGCTGCGAGCTCGCCGGCGATCACTGGGTCGCCGCCGGCACCGTGACCAACACGACGGCCGCCGGCGCCGCCTATCGGATCTACGTCGCGTTCAACCCCCCCGATTCGGCCACCGCGCGAGGGCTCGTGCAGGTCGACTTCCTCGTGCCCGAGGGCGACAGCCAGCCCTGGGAGGCGGTCGCGTGGATCGCCGATCCCGGCCTCGAGTGCGTCCTCCGCGTCGAGCGCATCTCCGGCTGACCCACCCGACCCCAAACCCCAAACCCCCCGTTCTGTCTGCCTCAGATGCCGCCACGGGCAATCTGAAGCAGACAGAACGGTGGGGTGTGGGACCCGGTTCACGCGTCAGGGTCGTCGGGATCCTTGTCGTCGCGCTGGGTGCGCAGGAAGCGCTCGAACTCGGCGCCGAGGACGTCGGCCGACGGGATCGCGGCCTCGGCGCGCCGGTCGTACTCCTGCTCGAGCATGCGCACGTAGATGCCGAGTTGCGGATCGCCTTCGACGACCTCGTCGTGGAGTTGGCGCCAGCGACCGATGTCGTCGCGAAGGTCACTGGCGACCGTGATCCCGACCACGTGGCCGATGTGCTGTTGGAGCATGGCGACCGCGACCGGATGCTCGGCATTGACGAGGTAGTGGGGGATGCCGACCCGGAGTGAGATCGACGGAATTCCGGCGCGCTCGAGCTCGGCGTGCAGCACGCCGACGAGTCCCGTCACGCCCTGGTACGACGGCGCGGCGAGACCGAGGCGACCCGCCAGATCGTGGTTGGTCGTGCTGCCGGTGACAGCCGGCATGCGGGTGTGGGGCATCGCGTCGGCCGACGACCCGACCGTCAGCACCGCCTCACAGTCGAGGCGGCGGCCCACCGCGATCACGCATTGGGCGTAGGTGGCCCAGTGCAAGTGGGGCTCGGTCCCGATCGCGAGCACGAGGTCGTGCGGGCCGTCGGTGCGCACGACCTCGAACCGGCTGTCCGGCCAGCGGATGGCGCGCAGCTCGCCCTCCTCGATCTCCACCATCGGCCGTTCCTGCGTGAAGTCGAAGAACGGGTCGGGATCGATCTCGCCGACCGTGACCGCGTCGTCGGTGATCAGACCGGCGACCGCCGTCGTTGCCGCCGACGCCATGTCGAACAGTCCGTGCAGGGCGACGACCATGATCGGCGCCCGCAGCGGCGCGAGACCTTCGGTCTGCAACGTGAGCACGTCGTCGACGACCACGTCTGACGCCTCTCAGGACCCGATCGCGCCGACGACGTGGTCGACGCACGCCGTGAGCGCTGCGACGTCAGCCGGTTCGACGGCTGGGAACATGCCGATGCGGAGCTGGTTGCGACCGAGCTTGCGGTAGCTGTCGGTGTCGACGATGCCGTTGGCCCGCAGCGCGGCGTTGACGTCGCTGACGGCGATCGAGGGGTCGAGGTCGATCGTGCCCACCACGGCCGATCGCTTCGCCGGATCGGCGACGAACGGTGTCGCCCACTCGCGAGTCTCGGCCCACGAGTACAGCGTCGCCGCCGACGTCCGGCTGCGTTCGACGCACCAGTCGAGCCCGCCGTTGTCGAGCATCCAGCGGATCTGGTCGTCGATCAGGATCAAGGTCGCGACCGCAGGCGTGTTGTACGTCTGGTTCGAGCGGCTGTTGGTGAGCGCGATGCCGAGATCGAGCGAGGCGGGTCGCCACCGGTCGCCCGCGGCCAGCCGTTCGATCCGTTCGATCGCAGCAGGGGAGCACGCCGCGATCCACAGTCCGCCGTCGGCGGCAAAGCACTTCTGGGGGGCGAAGTAGTAGACGTCGACGTCGTCCGCGTCCCACGCCAGCCCTCCGGCGGCCGACGTCGCGTCGACCGCGACGAGGGCGCCGGCGGTCCCCGGAGGGCGTCGGAGCGCCATCGCCACGCCGGTGGACGTCTCGTTGTGGGTGAACGCGTACAGGTCGACCTCGGCGTCGCCGATCGGTTCCGGATGATCACCGGATGCACTCTCGACGACCACCGGCTCCTTCAGGTGCGGCGCGGCCGTCGACGCGTCGGCGAACTTCGACGAGAACTCCCCGAACACCAGGTGCTCGCTGCGCTCGTCGATCAGGCCGAAGGTGGCGATGTCCCAGAACATGGTCGTGCCGCCGTTGCCGAGCACGATCTCCCACCCGTCCGGCAGCGCGAACAGCTCGGTCAGGCCGGCCCGGATCTGTCCGACGAGTCGCTTGACGGGTGGCTGACGGTGCGAGGTCCCCATCAGCGTCCGCCCGCCGGCGACGATCGCCTCGATCTGTTCCGGCCGGACCTTCGAAGGACCGCACCCGAACCGACCGTCGCCCGGCAGCAGATCCGCAGGGATGACGATGGCGCTCGGCTCCACCCCGTCAGCATGCCAGCTCGTCCCGGATTCCGAACTGTCTGCTTCGTCCGGCCCATGGCTTCATCTGGAGCAGACAGTTCGCAAAGAACTTGTGGGACCGGAGGCGGAGGGTTTCTGGCACGATTGGTCCGTGAACCGCACCTCCCACCGACTCGCCGCGATCGCTCCTTCCGCCACGCTCGCCGTCGATTCCAAGGCGAAGGCGCTCCAGGCTGCCGGCGAGAACGTGATCGGGTTCGGGGCCGGTGAGCCGGACTTCCCGACCCCCGAGCACATCGTCGAAGCCGCGGTCGCGGCGTGCCGCGACCCGAAGAACCACAAGTACACCCCTGCCGGTGGGCTTCCCGACCTGAAGGAGGCGATCGCCGCCAAGACGCTGCGCGACAGCGGCTACGGCGTGAAGGGCAGCCAGGTGCTCGTCACCAACGGCGGCAAGCACGCCGTGTTCACCGCCTTCGCGGTGCTCTGCGACCCGGGTGACGAGGTGATCTGCCCGGCCCCGTACTGGACGACCTACCCCGAGGCCATCACGCTCGCTGGTGGGACCCCGGTGGTGATCGAGACCGCCGACGAGACCGGGTTCAAGGTCACCGTCGAGCAGCTCGAAGCGGCCCGCACCGAGCGCACGAAGGTCCTGTTGTTCGTGAGCCCCGACAACCCTTCCGGCTCCGTCTACACACCTGCCGAGGTCGCGGCGATCGGGCAATGGGCGGTCGAACGGGGCGTGTGGGTGGTCACCGACGAGATCTACGAGCACCTCACGTACGGCCCGCACGAGTTCAGCTCGATGCCGACGCTGGTGCCCGACATCGCCGAGCAGTGCATCGTCGTCAACGGTGTCGCCAAGACCTACGCGATGACCGGGTGGCGGGTGGGTTGGATGATCGGGCCCGACGACGTCGTCAAGGCTGCCAACAACTTCCAGAGCCATGCCACGTCGAACGTCGCCAACGTCGCCCAGCGCGCCGCGCTCGCCGCCGTCTCCGGCGGTCTCGACGACGTGGCGATGATGCGCGCCGCCTTCGAACGGCGCGGCTCGATCATGCACAAGATGCTCTCCGAGATCCCCGGCGTCACGTGCATCGAACCGCAGGGCGCGTTCTACTGCTTCCCGAACGTGAGTGGGCTGCTCGGCCGTCCGCTCGGTGGTGTCACCGCTGGAACGACGCTCGAGCTCGCCGACCTCGTGCTCGACCAGATCAAGGTCGCCTTCGTTCCCGGAGAGGCGTTCGGCGCGCCCGGCTACGCACGCTTTTCGTTCGCGCTCGGCGACGACGACCTCGTCGAAGGCATCACCCGCCTCGCCGACCTCGTCACCGCCTGAGTCAGGGGCGCCACCAGAGGGGGTGGCGCGTGGCGAGGGCGGTCACGACGACGAGGACGAGGCACTCGGTGACCTGTTCGACGGCGCCCAGCACGTCGCCCGTGACGCCGCCGATCTTGCGCATCGCGAGCGCGCCGACCGTCACGACGGCGACGACCGCGGCCGCGGCGAGCGGCCCGACCCACCAGCCCGTCGCGATCGTCGCGATCGCGGCGCCACTCAGGACGCCGAGGAACGCGCCCTGCGCGACAACCCCGACGCGTAGCCGGCGCCGAGGCCGTCGGCGGTCGCCAAGGGAAAGGTCGCCATCGCCCCGACGGCCGCCGCCCGGCCGAGCGCGTGGGCGGCGACGAGACCGGCGAACGCGGCGGCGGGCCCGAGGGACGCGACAGCCAGGATCCGCACGACGATCGTGCCGCACAGGGCTGCCACGCCGTAGCTGCCGTGCAGCGGATCGCCGAGGATTTGCAGGCGCTGCTCACGCGTCCAACCCCCGGCGAACGCGTCGGCGGTGTCGGCGAGACCGTCCTCGTGGAACGCCCCGGTGATCATCACGCCCGCAATGATCGCGACAGCGGCGGCGACCGCCATCGGGACGAGTTCGGCGAGCCCGGCTGCGACGCCGCCGACGGCGAGACCGATCACGCCGCCGACGAGTGGGAACCACGGCACGCATCGAGCGAGCACGGGGGGTTCGGAGAGCCGGATCGGGACGCGGGTGAGGAACTGGGTCGCACCGCAGTCCCTTCACTGCACACCTCTCACAATCCGTCACGGTCACAACAACCCGGTCACTCGCCGAACCACTCCCCGAACGTCGGCACCTCGGTGATGCCAGCGCACGCCATCGCCACGAGGGGGACGGCAGCCATCGCACCGCTGCCCTCACCGAGGCGCATGTCGAGGTCGAGCAGCGGTCGCTTGCCGAGGCGCTCCAGCAGCTTGCGATGGCCGGGCTCGGCCGAGCAGTGACCGACGGTGCAGTGGTCGAGCGCCTCCGGATTGACGAAGCTGAGGGGCAGCACGGCGGTGGTGACCACGTACCCGTCGAGCACGATCGGGATCGAGCGCAGCCGGGCTGCAACGGTCGCCGCCGCGATCGCCACCAGTTCGGCGCCGCCGACCTCGCGGAGCACTTCCAGCGGATCGGTGACGCCGGCGATGCGACGCACCGCCTCCTGCACGGCGACCCGCTTTCGCGCCAGACTCTCGTCGTCGATGCCGGTGCCGCGGCCGACCCACGCCGCGGTCTCGCCGCCGGCGAGAGCAGCCGCGAGGGCGGCCGAAGGTGTGGTGTTGCCGATGCCCATCTCGCCGAGCACGAGCAGATCGGTGTCGAGCGCGTCGACCGCCGCGACCGCGACGGCGACCACCTCGTCGAAGCGTTCCGGCGACAACGCCGCTTCGTAGCGGATGTCGGCCGTCGGCCTGCCGACACCGACGTCGATCGCCTCGACCGACGCACCGGCGTGGCGGGCGAAGGCGCTGATCGTCGACCGGCCTTCGCGGAACGCCGCGAGCATCGCTTCGGTGACGCCCGTCGGGTAGGCGCTGACCTTGGTCGCCGCGGCGATGCCATGGTCGGCGGCGAAGATCAGCCCGGCGGGTCGGGTGACCTGCGGGAGCGGGTTGCGATGCCAGCCGGCCACCCATTCGGCGATCTCGTCGAGCCAGCGGAGTGCGCCGCTCGGGCGCAGGATGTTGGCCGCCCGCTCGTGCACGGCGGCGCCTGCGGCAGCGTCGGGACGGGGAAGGTCGTCGAGGGCGTCGTGCAGCCACGTCGTGCGCCGGCCGTCGCGGGTGGTGGACGAGCTCACGCGAGCACCGTGCGCGGGTCGTGGAGCGGCAGGGCGCGACCGGCGACGAGCAGCAACGAACGTTCGGCGGCGGCGGCCCAGATCTGGTTGACCCGACCGAGCACGTCGCGGAACTGCCTGCCCACATCGGTCGCGGGATGCACGCCGAGCCCGACCTCGTTCGAGATGACGACGGTCGGCGCTTTGCGAGCCGCGGCAGCCGTCGCCGCCTCGCGGGCGGCGGCCGTGATGACGTGTTCGTCGTCGCCCCGCCACAGAAGGTTGCTGACCCAGAGCGTGACGCAGTCGACGATCACGAACGAGTCGGCGGCGAGCGCGAGCGCGGCCACGAGGTCGAGCGGTTCCTCGATCGTCGTCCACGTCGCGGGACGCTCGGCGCGGTGTGCGTCGATGCGGCGGTCGAGGTCGGCGTCGCCCTCGATCCGGGGGCTGGTGGCGACAAAGACGACACCGCCTTCGTGCGCAGCCGCCAGCTCGAGGGCGAAGGCGCTCTTGCCGCTGCGCGCCCCGCCGAGAACGAACGTCAACATCAGCGGACAGTCACCATGGGAGGAGCGTCAGCATCAGTAGTCGATGCCGCGCTTGGCGCGGATCCCCTGCTGGTAGGCGTGCTTGATCTCGCGCATCTCGGTGACGGTGTCGGCGATGTCGATCAGCTCGGCCGGTGCGTCGCGTCCGGTGATCACGATGTTGACGTGCGACGGTCGATCGCGGATCGCAGCGACGACATCGGCGGTGTCGATCCAACCCCAGGTGCACAGGTAGGTGAGCTCGTCGAGCACGACGAGGTCGTGCGCGCCACCGGCGATCAGACGCGGCGGCCTCCGCCCAACCCTGCGCGGCGTGCGCCTTGTCGAGCTCGATGTTCTCGGAGTCCCATGTGAACCCGTCGCCGAACGCGTACCAGTCGACGCCGAGTTGGCGCCCGGCCTTCTCCTCGCCGACCTTCCAGTCGCCGCTCTTGACGAACTGGACCACGGCGACCTTCCAGTCGCGCGCGACGGCGCGCAGCATCACGCCGAACGCGGCCGAGCTCTTCCCCTTGCCGTTGCCGGTGTTGATGAGCACGAGCGAGGGTGCCGAACGCAGCCCGTCGGGACGCGGATCGTCGGCAAGCGGGTCAGTGGTCATGGCTTTCGGAGCATACGCACGCCCGTGTAGCGTGTCGCCTCGTCGTAGGACCCAGCGAAGTCCGGTGAGATCCCGGCGCTGTCCCGCAACGGTTGTCCCGTCCCCGGACGGGCGAGCCCGGTCGCCTGGTCAGACGCGCGAATACCAGACCCTCGAGGCAAGGGGCGGTTCGCCGGTCGGTCCGGCCGCAAACCCATCTTGTCCTCCAATCAACCCGGAGGAACCGATGGCTCCTCCGATCGAAGCGGAGGAACTTCCATGCGCACCAAGGTGCTGGTCGGCGTCATCGCCGGCCTCTCACTGCTCGCCGCCGCATGCGGCGACGACGACGTCGAAGACGCTGTCCGTGACGTCGGAGCCGGCGGCGACCAGTCCCGACACGGTGGCGGCGACACCCGCCACCGAACCGGCCGGCTCAGCCACGACGGAGGCGCCGACCGGCCCGGTTCCGTCGAAGATCATCTCGCTGTCACCGACGGCGACCGAGATGCTGTTCGCGATCGGTGCCGGTGACCAGGTGATCGCCGTCGACGACTTCTCGAACTTCCCGCCCGAGGCGGCCGCCAAGATGACCGAGCTCTCGGGATTCGAACCCAACGTCGAGGCGATCGCCGGGTACGAACCCGATCTCGTCGCGACCGACGGCACGAACCCGGATCTGCTGGAGCAGCTCGACTCGCTCGGCATCCCCCACTGGGAGGGGCCGGCCGCGGTCACGCTCGACGACGTCTACGTGCAGATCGAGCAGCTCGGTGCGACGACCGGTCACGTCGCCGAGGCGGCCGAGCTGGTGGCCAACATGCAGACCGACATCGCCGACGTGATCGCCGCGCTCCCGGTGCTCGACGAGCCGCTGACGTACTACCACGAGCTCGACTCGACGTTCTTCAGCGCGACCAGCGACACGTTCATCGGGTTCGTGTACTCGCAACTCGGACTGCGCAACATCGCCGACGAGGTCGAGACCAGCGCCGGGCCGTACCCACAGCTCAGCGCCGAGTTCATCATCTCCGCCGATCCCGATCTGATCTTCCTCGCCTGCACGAAGTACTGCGATGAGACCGCCGAGACGGTTGCCGCCCGCCCCGGCTGGGGCGACATGAAGGCGGTGACAACCGGTGGCGTCATCGAGATGGACGACGACATCGCGTCGCGCTGGGGACCGCGCGTCGTCGAGTATCTCCAGCAGGCAGGCGACGCCGTCGCCCAGGTCGTCGCCGGACAGCCGACCGGCTGACGGTGGATCACCCGAGCATCCGGTCAGCCCGCGACGCCGTGGGCCCGCGACGCAGTTGGCGCGTCGGCTGGTTCCCCGCGGCCGTCGCGTTGGTCGTGGTGGCCGTGTTGCTCGGCGTCATGATCGGTCCGGCCGGACCGACGTGGTGGCGCGTCCCGCTCGCTGTGCTCGACCATCTGCCGTTGATCTCGATCGACAGCGGCGTCACCGACGCGGAGTGGAACATCATCTGGCAGGTGCGGATGCCACGTGTCGTGCTCGCCGGGATCGTCGGATCGATGCTGTCGCTCGCGGGCGCCAGCTACCAGGGCGTGTTCCGCAACCCGCTCGTCGACCCGTACCTGCTCGGCGCGGCCGCCGGGGCCGGGCTCGGGGCGACGATCGTCTTCACCGTCGCCCGCTCGTCGACCGCCGACTGGCCGGTCGATCCGGCACCCGCGATGGCGTTCCTCTTCGCGCTCGCGACGGTCGCCTTGACGTACGTCGTCGGAGCGGCGTTCGGTGGCACCAAGTCGGGCGTGACGCTGGTCCTCGCCGGTGTCGCGATGGTGTCGCTCACGACCGCGATCCAGACGTTCCTGTTGCAGCGCCATTCCGAGGTGGTGCGCGAGGTGTACACGTGGATCCTCGGGCGCCTGTCGTCGGCGTCGTGGGCCGACGTGCGGATGGTGGCGCCGTACGTCATCGCCAGCTCGACCGTGCTGCTGCTGCACCGGCGGCACCTCGACCTGCTGCGGATCGGCGATGACGAGGCGGCGACGCTCGGGGCGCCCGTCGCCCGCGTCCGGCTCGTCGTGGTGGTCGCGGCGACGCTCGGCACGGCCGCCGTCGTCGCCGTCAGCGGCCTGATCGGCTTCGTCGGCATCCTCGTGCCGCACATGGTGCGTCTGATCGCAGGCACCAGCTACCGGCAGGTGCTGCCGTTGACGATCGCGTTCGGCGCCGCCTTCTTGATCCTCGCTGACATCCCGGGACGGGTGCTGACCGATCCGGCGGAGACCCCGATCGGCGTCGTCACCGCGTTCCTGGGTGCGCCGTTCTTCATCATCCTCCTCCGCACCCGGCAGGTCGCACGATGAGCTCCATCGAATTGCGCGACGTGAGTGTGCGGTACGGGCGGCGGGAGGTCGTCCACGGCTTCACGGAGTCGGTGCGCTCGGGGGAGTGGCTCGGGCTGATCGGCCCGAACGGGGCGGGCAAGTCATCACTGCTGCGGGCGGTCGTCGGCATCGTGAGATACGACGGGGAGATCGCGGTCGACGGCACCTCGCTGGCCTTGCGATCCCGGTCGCGCCGCGCCGCGCTCGTCGCCTACGTGCCACAAGAGCCACTCATGCCGGACGACATGACCGGGTTCGAGTACGTCCTCCTCGGCCGCGCCCCGTATGTCGGGTACTTCGGCTCGGAGACCAAGCACGACCGGGCGATGGCGGCGGCGGTGCTCGAGCGCCTCGATCTCGAGCCGTTCGCGACTCGCCGGCTGTCGACGCTCAGCGGCGGTGAGCGTCAGCGGTTCGTCATCGCTCGCGCGCTCGCCACCGAAGCCCCGGTGCTGCTGCTCGACGAGCCGACCAGTGCCCTCGACATCGGCCATCAGCAGCAGGCGCTCGAGCTCGTGTCGCGCCTGCAGAACGACCATGGGCTGACGGTGATCTCGGCGATGCACGACCTGACGCTGGCCGGCATGTACAGCGATCGGCTGGCGCTGCTGCACGAGGGGACCGTCGTCGCGAGAGGACCGGCGGCGGAGGTGCTGCGGGCCGACACGTTGGCCGAGTTCTACGGCGTTCGCGTCTCGGTGCACCACGAGCCGGACGGCACGGTGATCGTCGTCCCCCGACGCGAGGGCGCCATCAGCTGAACCCCCCGGAACTGTCTGCTTCAGATTGCCCGTGGCGTCATCTGACGCAGACAGAACGGTGGTGCGTCGACCGAGAGGGTCAACCGAAGACGGCGACGATGAAGACCCCGGCGATGACGACGCCGCTGGCGACGTACTCGCGGCGCTGGTGGCGTTCGCCGAGCCGGTGGTGTGAGACGGCGAACGCGATCAGCAGCTCGACCTGGCCGAGGATGCGCACCTTGGCCGCGTTCTCGAGCGTCACGGCCAGCGCCCACGCGGCCGACCCGGCGAGGCTGAAGAACCCCACGGGCACCGCCTCGCGCCATTGCATCAGCGAGCTGCGCATCTCGTCGGGGTTGGTGACCGCGAGATGACCGGCGTTGATCAGCGTCTGGAGGACGAGCATGACGGTCAGCGTCAGCATCGCCCGATCCCACGCCGGCCCGTCGCCGAGTGACTTCGACGCGGCGCGGATGCCGACGGCCGCGATCGCGAACGCGCCGCCGGCGGCGACGCCCATCAGTGCGGCCGGGTCTCCGGCCCCGCGGACGAGCGAGCGCAACGAGCCGTTGGACGCCAGCAACGCCACGCCGAGCGTGCACACGACGGCGCCCACCCATCCGAGCCGGCTCAGCGGCTCGTGGAGCACCAACGCGCTCACGATCGCGACCTGGATCACCTCGGTCTTCGAGTACACGGTTCCGAGCGCGAAGTTGCGCATGCGGAACGCCTGGAGGAGGGCGACGGTGGCAAGGATCTGGGCCGTCCCGGCGGCCGCGACGATCGGCCAGAAGCGGGCCGGGATCGACGGGATCGGGTGACCCGCCACGCCGAACGTGGCGACCGCCACCGCGATCGCGAACGGGGCGCCGTAGAGGTAGCGGACGAAGCCGGCCGCGTTGGCGGACAGCACCGACCGCAGCTCGTGCTGGCGGGACGTGCGAAGGATCTGCAGCGTCGCCGCGAGGAGGGTGATCGGGATCCACATTTCTCATTATTCGGGACACCGTGCCCGAGTAATGAGAAGCGTAGTCGGTCTCCGACGTTCGTCAGCTCGACGGTTCGAACCAGTGATCGCCCGGGTCGAGCAGGCGATCCGCCTCGGCGGGACCCCACGTCCCGCGGAAGTACGGGTGCACCGGGCCGGGGAAGTCGAGGACCGGCTGTACGACCCGCCACGTCTGCTCGACCACGTCCTGGCGGGCGAAGCGGCGGTGCGATCCGGCGATCGCGTCGCCCAGCAGGCGCTCGTACGCCTCGCGTCGCTCGCCGAGCGCCGCCGCGAAATCGACGGAGATGTCGACGGGTTGGCTGTCGAGGTGAGGTCCCGGCGTCTTGGCCTGCAGCGTGAACGTGACGCCGTCGCGCTTGCCGAGTCGGAGTCGAACGAGGTTGCGGCCGGGCTCCGGTCCGCCGGCCTCGTCGAACAGCAGGCGTGGCGGCGACTGGAACTCGACGACGGCCTCGGTGGCCGTCTCGGAGAGCGCCTTGCCGACACGGACGAACCACGGCACGCCGGCCCAGCGCCACGAGTCGATCTCGAGCCGCGCCGCGACATACGTCTCGACCGTCGAGTCGGGCGCGACGCCTGGCTCGTCGCGGTATCCGACGTACTGCCCGCGCACGACCTGGCGCGGATCGATCGGCCGCATCGCGGCGCAGACCTTGGCCTTCTCGTCCTGCAGGAAGTGCGACTCGGGACCGACCGGCGGCTCCATCGCCAGCAATGACACAACCTGCAATATGTGGTTCTGCAGCACGTCGCGGATGGCGCCGACGCCGTCGTAGAACGCGCCGCGGCCCTCGACCCCGATCGTCTCCGACATCGTGACCTGCACGCTGCGGACGTAGCGACGGTTCCAGATCGGCTCGAACAGGGAGTTCGAGAACCGGAACACCAGCAGGTCCTCGACGCTCTCCTTGCCGAGGTAGTGGTCGATGCGGAAGATGCGTTCCTCGGGGAACACCTTGTGCAGCGTGGCGTTCAGTTCGCGGGCCGACATCAGGTCGCGGCCGAACGGCTTCTCGACGACGATCCGGCCGCGCTCGTTGAGTCCCACCGAAGCCAACGACTCGGCCACGATCGGGAACATCGACGGTGGGATCGCCATGTAGAAGACGGCTTGCTTCGATCCTTGTCGCTCGAGGGTGTCGGCGAGCTCCTGCCACGTGGCACGGTCGGAGTAGTCGCCCTGGATCAGGTCGAGGTGCTCCATCAGCCGATCGATCACGGCGGGGTCGACATCCTCGACGGCCGCGTCGATCGAGGTGCGGGCGTTCTCGCGGAACGCCTCGTCGGTCCAGTCGCTGCGGGCCACACCGATCACCGGGAGCTCGAGCTCCCCGTGCCGTTCGAGGTGGTAGAGCGCAGGGAAGAGCTTGCGCTTGGCGAGATCGCCGGTGGCGCCGAACAGCACGAGCGCGTCGGCGGGAGGTTGATCGGACATCGTGTACGTCGAGCACGGCTGGTACCCGGTGTGAGCTGCGTCGGCCGCGTTCTTGGTGCCGGAGGGCTCATCGCTCATCGCGTCGACTCCTTGCGCTCGGCGTGGCCACCGAATCCGGCCCGCATCGCGGACAGCAACTTGTCGGCGACGTCAGAGCGTCCGCGCGAGCTGAATCGCTGGTAGAGCGCCGCCGACAACACGGGGACGGGGACGCCCTCGTCGATCGCGGCGTGCAGGGTCCAGCGGCCCTCGCCGGAGTCGCTGACGTGGCCGCCGAACTCCGCCAGCTCGGGATCGCCGAGCAGCGCTTCGGCGGTGAGGTCGAGCAGCCAGCTGGCGACGACGCTGCCCCTGCGCCAGAGCTCCGTCACCGCCGCCAGATCGATGTCGTACTGGTAGTACTGAGGTGCGTCGAGGGGCGCCGTCTCGGCGTCGGCGGCATGCGCAGCCGACCCGACATCGGCCTTGGCGAGCACGTTGAGACCTTCGGCGTAGGCGGCCATCAGTCCGTATTCGATCCCGTTGTGCACCATCTTCACGAAGTGTCCCGCACCCGACGGGCCACAGTGCAGCCAGCCCCGTTCGGCGGTGTCGGGGTCGCCGGTGCGGCCGGGTGTGCGGTCCGCCGCTTCGACCCCGGGCGCGAGTGTGTCGAGGATCGGTGCCATCTGGGCGACGGCGTCGGCGTCGCCGCCGACCATCAAGCAGTAGCCGCGTTCGAAGCCGTGGATACCGCCGCTCGTTCCGACGTCGAGGTAGTGGATGCCGTGATCGCGAAGCAGTGGACCGCTGCGGTCGACGTCGTCGCGGTACCAGCTGTTGCCTCCGTCGATGATCGTGTCGCCGGCTGCGAGCAGGGGCGCCAGACGATCGACGGTCGCCCCGACGAACGCGGCCGGGACCATGATCCAGACGTGACGCGGTGTGGTGAGGCCGGCGACGAACTCCTCGAGCGTGCGAGCACCGCGGGCGCCCTCGCGTTCGAGGCCGGCGATCGCCTCCTCGTTCACGTCGTGGGCGACGCACTCATGACCGCCGGCCATCAGCCGCCGGACCATGTTGGCGCCCATCCGACCGAGGCCGATCATGCCGAGCTGCATCGCGCCAGGTTGCCACGTCGGGGCGGTGTTCGTTGCGGCGTGATGGAGGATGGCCAGCTCGATCGCGACAGCGCCCGGTTGCCACGTCGGGGCGGTTACCGTCGCGGCGCGATGGACGACGGCAGCTCGATCGCGACATCGCCGGTGCCGCCGGAGCCCACCAGCGTCTGCTGGCACGCCTCGACGCGCGGACGGACCTCGACCCGCGGCAACCATCGCTGCTGCCCGACTGGACCGTGGGCCACGTGCTCACCCACATCGCCCGCAACGCCGACAGCATGATCCGGATGCTCGACGGGCTCGACCAGTACGAGGGCGGGATGGAAGGCCGGCAGGCCGACATCGAGGCCGGCGCCGGGCGCTCGCCCGACGAGCTGGTCGCCGATGTCAGGCGTTCGATCTGGCGCCTGGAGCAGCGGTGGTCGCACGAGCCGGCATGGGATGGTCCGCCGGCGAAGGCAACTGTGGGCGAGGTGCCACGCCATGTCCTGCCGGCGCGACGATGGCGCGAGACCGAGGTCCATCACGCCGACCTCGGCTTCGGCTACACGTTCGCCGAGATGCCGGCAGATTTCGTGCGACCCGAGCTGCGCCGGATGGAGATGCAGTGGCAGGCCCGCCAGCCGATGGGCCTCACGACGCTCCCCGAGGCGGTTCTGCATCGGCCGCCGCACGAGCGCCTGGCGTGGCTGATGGGCCGCCTCGAGATCGAGGGCGTGGCACCCGCTGGAGTGTTCTGACCGCGGCCGACGGTTCAGCGTGAGCCATCGTCGGGCTCAGTTGCACGACGCCGGTGATTGCGGACCGGCGTTCACGGCGTCGCCACCGAGCGTGTCGAGCTGGGTGACGAACAGGTCGAGATCTGGATCGGCGGCCGCGATCGCCACGATCGTGCTGTGGATCGCGAGACGGCGTCGGTGGTCGTCGGTCTCGCCGAGCTCGTCGAGCAGGTCGTCGAGGCGCTGCCACGTCGCGACCGGAACGGAGCCGAGGCCGAGGGCCGTGCGGATGCCCGGCGACCGTGTCGGCAGACCGATCACGGTCACGGTGAAGCCGATCGCGGCTGCGGCGGCGCCTCCGAGGTCGCCCAACCGCGGCGGCTCGACCAGCTCGAGCGCGGCGGTGACGACCTCGGAAGCGAGCGGGATCGCAGGGAGCACCGCGTTCGATGCCGGGACGGCGACCGCAGTGATCGCGGTCGCCCACGAGATGAGCGCCTTCGCGCGTCCGATGACGAGGCCGTGCTCGTACGCGTCGAGGGAGATTCGCGCCGCACGCGAGCGCAACACCAGCGCGCCGACGGCACTGACGTCGGCGAGCGCGGCCGCGATCCGGGCCCGGTGCTCGCCCGCGTCGTCGCGTGGTCGCGCCGCGACCGAACCCGCCAGACCGGCCGTCGCCGCGACGCGATATCGCTCGGTCATGGCGCCGAGCACGAGTTGGGCGGGCGCGTCGGTGAGCAGCTGACCGAAGAGGCGCTGCACATCGCAGTACGAACCGATCTCGACGGTGTCGTCGGGATCGGTGCCGTAGGGCACGACGACCGGAATTCGCACGTCGAGTTGAGGGGCGAGCAACGGGAAGTACGTGAGCATCGAAGCCGCCACGCCGCGCTTGGTTCCGTCGTTGAGCTGATCGTCGTCGCTGACGGTGACGAGGCGTGCGACGACTTCGAGGCCGTCGCCGATGGCCGCGCCGCCGGCGCGTGGCGCATGGAGCAACCCGGCCGTGATGATCGCTTCGACGCTCGATGCGTCGAGGTATGTGTTGGTGGCCAGATAGTCGAGCACGAGATCGTCGCCGAGCATCGTGAGCGCGGCCGCCGGGTCATCCGCCACCGCACGTGCGAGGGCACCGACATTGGCGGCCAGCTCGACAGGAGTGATCCGCGTGAGCAGGTAGTCGCGCTGATCGATGGCGCGGATCAGTCCGGCGGCCAACCCGGCGAGGACGTCGGGGTCCCACGCGCTGGACGTGAGGGCGATCAGTGGCGCGAGCGACGTCGAAGCCCGCAGGTGTGCGCTGATCAGGCCGGCGACCGGCGGCGCCGCGCTCGAGCGGCGCCAGGAGCTCGGCGAGATCGAGCGCGGCCGGTGGGATGCCGTGACGTCGGGGGTCGCGTCCCGACGAAGCGGCCAGGGCATCGATCGCGCCGAGGATCGCAGTGGCACCACGATCGCCGAGACGTGCCGCCATCACCGCCGCGAAGCCCGCCCGGTCGTGGCGGGCCCTCCGCACGGCCTCGTCGGCGAACGCCGCCAGTCGACGCTCGGCGTGGTCGACGTCGCCGCCACCGACGACCGCGGCACGCAGCCGTTCGATCGTGTCGTGGAGGCGATCGACGACTTCGGTGTCGCGTAGGTCGTCGAGGCCGTTGGTGGCGATCCACGTCGTGACCGTCGAGCCAGGGGACCCTCCGCCGGCGCGACCGGTCAGTTGGAGATCACCGCCGAGCGCATGGCGCCAGACCGTCATCGCGGTGCTCGTACGGATCGCCTCGATGATCGGCATCCAGCCCAGTTCGAGTGTGTCGCGCGTCCGTGCGACGGCACGCATGGCGTCGGCCGCGGCGGGATCGTCCGATCGGATCGAGGCGAGGGCAGCGAGCGCCTCACGGGTGCGGCTGTGCAGCACCTCGACGCGCGCCGGGTCGTACCCATACACGCTCACGACGCGTGGAGGGCCTGGACCCGCGCCATGTCGCACTCGATGTCGGTGGCGCATCGCTCGAGGTGCAGCGCCGTCCACCGCAGCTCGTCGGCGGCGTGGAACATCTGCGTCTGGTCGGCGACCAACTCGTGCGCGCACGCGTCGGCCCGGGGGCTGCGCCACGTGTCGGTCCCGGCGTACCGTTCGAGCGCCATCGCGGGGGTCCGCTCGAGCTCGATGGCGAGCGTGCGGAGCAGTCGTGCGCGCGCCCGCAACATCGACGCCTGCTGGTTCGCGGTCACCGCGCCAGTCATCGTCCCGGTCACCTTCTCATCGTCTCTTGGCCATCGTCCTCGCGCTCGTCGTCCTGTGGGCGCCGGGAACGGCGGGACGGAAGCGAGACGCAGGCGAAGTGAGCAGGACGGCGTCAGCGGGTGCGCACGATGTCGTGATGGGGGATTCCGGTGACCACGTCGACGTAACCCGGTCCGCGTCGGACGAACCCGTGACGTTCGTAGAAACCGAGCGCGGTGTCGCGGGCGCGGGCCCAGACCAGTTCGTGTCCGGACGCGAACGCCCGCTCGACCCCGGATTCGACGAGGACACCGCCAATGCCGTGGCCCTGGAGGTGGGGTGCGGTCGCCATCCCGCGCAGCTGGACGCCGCGTCGGGCCGGCAGATCCGGGTGCTCGTTCTCGATCCAGGTCGACACCCCGACGACCACGCCATCGACCTCGACACCGAGGTGCAGCGTGCCCGGCAGCTCATCCTCGGGGAACGCGACGTCACGACTCGGCGTGCCTCGGCGCAGAACGTCGAGGCGCAGCGGATGCGTCTGCGCGGCCATGAGCTCGATCACCCGATGGTCGGCCACGACCCTGCAACGTAACGCCACGCCCCACCGCCTCCCCATCCGTGTTTGTGTCACCGACATCGGCGACCCTCGCCGGAATCGGTGACACAAACCAGTGAGCGACGGTGGTGTGTCCGTCGACGGGATGGTCAACCCAGCGTGATGATGCGGTCGGCGACGGCGTCGGCTTCGGCTCGATCGTGGGTGACCCAGACGGCCGTGATGCCCGTCGAGCGCAGGACCATCGCGACCTCCTCCGCGAGGCGGTCGTGGAGCTCGCGGTCGAGGCCGGTCAACGGCTCGTCGAGGAGCAGCACCTTGGGCGCCGGCGCGAGCGAGCGGGCGAGGGCGACACGCTTGGCTTCTCCGCCGGACAGATCGGTCACCCGCCGGTGCTCGAACCCGGCGAGGCCGACGAGGTCGAGCAGCTCGGCCACCCGCCGGCCGCGTGCGGGAGCCGCCATGCCACCCATCTTCAATCCGAAGCCGATGTTCGACGCCACGTCGCGATGCGGGAAGAGCTGTTCGTCCTGGAACACCATCCCGACCCGCCGCCGGTGGGTGGGCCAGGTGCTGACGTCGGTGCCGTCGACGGCGACGGTCCCGTGGTCGGGCACGACGAGCCCGGCGATCACCCGCAGGAGCGTGCTCTTGCCGCTTCCCGAGGGGCCGAGCAGGGCGACGATCTCACCCTCGGCGACCGACACCGACACACCGTCGAGCACTGTCGTGCCGTCGAACGTGACGGTGACGTCACCGACCTCGAGCACGCGCGCCCTTCACGTGGCGGCTGCGGTCGCCGCCGAGGCTGCCGGTGACATCGACGAGCAGGACGATCGCGATCGTGGCGGCGGCGAGGATCACCGAGAGTGCGTACCCCTGCGCCTGGAGCACCGTGCCCGTGCGGCCGAGCAGCCGCTCGATGGCGATCGGCATCGTCTCACGTCCGCTGCGACTGAGGAAGCTGGTGGCCCCGAACTCGCCGAGCGAGATCGCGGCCGCCAAGCCGGCTCCGGCCACGAGCGGCTTCCAGAGGTGGGGCAGGACGACCTCACGCCACGCCCGCACCGGCGATGCGCCGAGCGTCGCGGCCGCATCGACGAGCTGGGGGTCGACGGCGCGCAGCACGCCGAGCGTGACACGGACGACGAACGGCACCGCCACGAGCGCGTGGCCGACCGGCACGAGCCACCATTCGGCGCGCCAATCGAACGGCGGCGTGTCGAACGCGATGAGCATGCCGAACCCGATCGTCACCGCCGACGTCCCGATCGGCAGCATCAGGCCGGTGTCGAGCGCTCGGCCGAGACGTCCTGCGGCGGCGATCGCCAGTGCGGCCGCAGCGCCGATCACCACTGCCAGGGTCGTGGCCCACGCCGCGGCCTCGACGGATCGCCAGAGCGCGCCGAGTGGGTCGACGCTGACGCTGACGCCGCGTCGCACCTCGGTGTCCCCGAGTGTCTGCCACGCCCGCAGTGAGTAACCGTCGTCGGAGCGCATCGAGCGCTCGACGAGCGCCAGCAGTGGGATCGTGACGATCGCCGCGGTGGTGATCGCGATGAGACCGACGAGGAAGCGCTCGCGACGCCGGCGCACGCGCCGTGCCGGCGCGAGTGGACGGACGGCGAGGGCGAGGCTGTGGCGGCGCTGACTGTACGCCGACCAGCCCGACCACGACGCCGAGGGCGGCGAGCTGGGCGAGGGCGAGGACGGCCGCCGGCCCGATCTCGCCGAGCTGCGTCGCCCGCCGCCAGATCTCGACCTCGATCGTCGCCTGGCCGGCGGTCCCGAGGATGCGGATCACGCCGAACGACGTGAACGTGAACAGGAACACGATCGCGCCGGCGGCGGTGAGCGCCGGCCGCAGCAGCGGAAGTGTGATCTCGCGGAACACGCGCCATGGGCGCGCGCCGAGCGTCGCCGCGGCGGCCTCGAGGTCGGGTGGCAGATGCTCCCAGACGGCGCCGACGGTGCGAACCACGACCGCCAGGTTGAACACCACGTGGGCACCGAGGATCGCCCAGATGCTGCGATCGAACGAGTCCGGCAGCAGCGCGGCGAACGCCGCTCCCATCACGACCGTGGGCAACACGAACGCGGCCGTGAGGAGCCCGAGCAACAACCGCCGGCCGACGAACCGGAACCGGGCGAGCACGTAGGCCGGGGCGATGCCGACGACGAGCGTCAGGACCGTGCTGGCCAGTGCCTGCCAGGTGGTGAACCACGCCACCTCCCATGTGCGGCGCCGCCCCAGCACGTCTCTGACCTCGTCGACGGCAACGGCTTCGGCGAGCAGTGTCGCGAACGGCACCACGTAGAACACGACGAGGAACACGAACGGCGCCGCCGCGATCGCCGGGACGAACCATCGTGGTAGCCGGTTCGGACGAGTGTCCACCCGCCCACCCGGTCGCGCCTCTCGCCGCCGCCTCAGGAGAGGACGATCTCGGTCCACTCGTCGATCCACGTCGACCGGTTCGCCTCGATGTCAGCGGGGTCGAGCGCCAGCGGCTCGTCCGGCACGGACGTGAAGTCGACGAACTCCGGTGGAAGCTCGACGGACGCGACGGCCGGGTACACGAACATCGTCAGCGGAAGCTCACGCTGGAACCGCTCCGACGCGAGGAAGTCGACGAGCGCCCGTGCCTGGTCTGGTGCATCCGTTCCGTCGAGGACGCCGGCGAACTCGATCTGGCGGAAGCACGTCGACGTCACCACCGCCGTCGGTGCGTCCGTGCGCGGTGGGTCGGCGAAGATCACCTCGGCCGGCGGACTCGACGCGTAGCTGACCACGAGTGGTCGCGGACCGCCGCCCGTCCACGAGAAGCGCTCGTTGTAGGCCTCGGTCCAGCCGTCGACCACCTCGACACCGTTGGCGGTCAGTGACGTCCAGTAGTCGCGCCAGCCGTCGCCGTAGGCCGCGATCGTCGCCAGCAGGAACGCCAGGCCCGGCGATGACGTGGCCGGGTTCTCGACGACGAGCAGTTCGCCGTACTCGGGCCGCAGTAGGTCGTCGAACCCGGTCGGCGGCTCGAGCTGATGGTCGTCGAACCAGCCGATGTCGTAGTTGACACAGACGTCACCGAAGTCGACCGGCGTCGCCTCGAACTCGGGGACGAGCCGGCGCAGATCCTCCGGGATCGCGTCGAGCGCCGGTGATTCGTACGGCGCGAACACACCCGCGTCGACGGCTCGCGAGAGGTACGTGTTGTCGACCCCCCACATCACGTCGCCTTCGGGGTTGCCGGCCGTGAGCGCCGCCTTGGAGAGCATCGCCCCGGTGTCGCCCGCGATCAGCAGTTCGACCGCGATGCCGGTGTCGTCGGTGAACTCGGCGAGCGCATCGTTGAGCGCGGTTCCCTCGGTCGGGAACGAGTCGTAGGCGACGAGCGTGACGGCTTCGGGCGGGCCGTCGGTGGTCGCCGCGGACGAGCCGGTGCCGGCCTCAGTGGTCCGCCGACGTCGCCGACGTCGAGTCCGTGCCGGTCGAGTCGGTGCTGTCGTCGCCGCACGCGACGAGGACCGTCGACAACGTCGCCGCCGCAGTCGCGATGCAGAGGGTCGCGCCGCGTCTCATGGCCGGCTCCCCGACTCGGGCGGTGGATCGACGAACACGGTGAGGATCCCGGTCAACAGCGAGACTTCGACGTCGGGTCCGGTCGCGATGTTGCTGAGACCGTGACCGACGAGCGGCTTGAGCTCCGTCCGCTCGAGTTGCCATCGCGTGCCCGACAACGTGACGCCGGTGCACGGCCCGTGCATGGCCAGCAGCGAGATCCGTGTCTCGGTGCCCGGGGAGGCGCCGACCGACGTCGCGGTCCGGATCGACACCCTGGCCGGTCCGTGGACGACCTGCAGATACTGGCCGCCCCACCAGCACTCGACGAGGGGGACACTGGTCAGCACGCTGGCGCCGAGGGCTCCGATCGCCGCCAGCGTGTGGTCGAGCCGGTCGCCGCCTCCGGCCACCATGACAACCCGCGCCGGGTTCATCCCGGCCGCGAACGCGACCGCCAACTCCGTGTCGGTGGCGTCCTTGTCGATCGGGTGGCGTTGGATGGTGGCGTGCTGCGTGGCCCAGGCCAAGCCCTCCTCGGACACGGAGTCGAGATCGCCGATCAGGCCGGCGGGAGTGAGCCCGGCCGCACGCGCGTGGTCGAGCCCACCATCGGCGGCGATGACGATCGCGTGGCTCGGGATCGCGGCGACCGCTCGGGCATCGAGAGGTGCTGCTCCGGTGACGATGACGACCGTGTCGTTCATGGATTCCTCCGCCGGCATTACCCGGATCAGGTTCGCGGGTCGGTGGCGGCGGCCACCCTCTCAGCCCGCCGTTCCAGCGAGCTCCCCGTGCGTTCGTTCAACCACCAGGGTAGCGCTCGCGCTCGGTGACGCCTCCTCGCGGGGCGGTCCGAGCCCACCGCGGGACGGCGTTGTGGTGTGATGGTGGGTGAGTGGGCGAGTGGATCGAGATCGAGCTCGTTGAGGAGCCGACACGACAACGGCATGTCGCGCTCGAACCGGCGGTGCCGAAGCCGCCCCGGCGTCCACCACTCGACGGCCGAAAGCGACGTCGCCTGGGCATCGGTGCCGGCGTGGCCGTCGTCGTCGGCATCGTCTGGGTGGTCGCCCAGTCCGGCGGTGATCTGTCGACCGGTGCTCCGCCGGCGACGCTCGACGAATCCCCTGACACCGTCCCGGAGCAACTCGCGGTCGACACGACCCGGCCCGCTCCGACGACGACCCGGCCACGTGCACCCACCACGACCCGGCCGCCACTGCTCGTCGAGGAGCTCGGCGGTCCGATGTTGCCGACCCCATCCGGAATCGAGCTGGTCGGGCTCACGGCGCAGGGCGACCTGCTCGACATCAATCTCGACACCGGCGAGATGCTGACCACCGACCTCCCGGGTGGCGCGAGCGGCGCCCTGGCGACGATCCTCGCCAGCGACAGCTGGACGTTCATCCAGCGGTGGGATGTGAACGTGTCGACGCTCGTTCCCCGAGGCGAGCCGCCGGCCGAGGTCGCGCCGCCGCCGGAGATGGCGAGCGGCGTGTTCCGCGGCCCCGACCCCGACACGATGTGGCTCCCGGAGTACGACCCGTCTTCGGGTGCCATCGAGGGGCTGAGCCTGATCGGTCTCGACGGCCAGCCGCTCGAACGGTCGATCGACATGCACGGCTGGTGGCCGATGCAGTCCGACCTCGCCGGGGGAGTGATCGTCCAAGCCGGCGGTGGCATCTACGTGGTGTCGGAGGGCGGCGCCCGGCGCGTGGCCGACGGCGAGTTGGCGGGCGTCGGCGCGAACCATTTCCTCGTGCGTTCGTGCGACGAGGCCCTGTCCTGTGGCCTGTTCGTCGTCGATCGCCAGACCGGGGAGCGCCGGCAGGTGCCGGTGATCGAGGTCGACGGATTGGCGCAGTTCTACGGATGGGCCGGTACCGACTCGGCGTCGGTCTCACCCGACGGCACCGCAGCCGTGCTGTTCGGGCTCGACGGCGACTCGTCGACTGCCGCGCTGTTGGGCACCGACACCGGGGTGTACCGCACGCTGTCGCGCATGGGCGGAGGAAGTGTCTCGATCGCGTGGAGCGACGACTCGCGCTACGTCGCGTTCGTCGACGCCCGCCGATTCCAGGTCTACGACCGCACGACGGGCGAAACGATCGACTTCGGTGACCAGATACCGCTGGTGGGGAGCTTCGCGTCCCGTCCCTGAGGCGATGGCGTCG
Source organism: Ilumatobacteraceae bacterium (assembly GCA_963722415.1). Classification (GTDB taxonomy): domain Bacteria; phylum Actinomycetota; class Acidimicrobiia; order Acidimicrobiales; family Ilumatobacteraceae; genus JALOLG01. Next base: position 180,418 of record CAVRNI010000039.1, on the reverse strand, counting down.
CGGTCTTCAACCTCCGTTGCTGACCAGCCGGTCGAGCGCCGCTGACGCGCCGGAGATGTCGGAGCGGCGTTCGGCGACGAGACGGCTCAGGTAGGTCACCGCGATGCGATCGTCGCGGATGACCGCGCCATCGGAACCGGGTGGCAGGTCGGCCTCCTCACCCCATGCCATGCGGACGTTGTAGGCGTCCTCGTGGCCGACGATCGGCTCGAGCAGCGCCGTCGCGACGGCGCGGGGCGGGACGAGGCCCACCTCGGCCTCCGTCCAGCCGTCGATCTTGTCGAGCGGCAGGTTCGGCACGTTGAGGTTGACCACGACCGGCTCGACCGGCATGTCGGCGACGAGAGCGCCGACGACGACGTCGGCGACGGCAGCCGCCGACTCCCATTGCTGGTTGGCGATCATCTCGTCCCAGCCCTGACCCTCGACGCCGAAGCCGGTGACCGCCTGGCTCACCGCGACACCGCTGATCCCACCGATGCGGGCGGTCAGGCAGGCGCCGACGGTGCCCGAGTGGTAGACCGCGCGCCCGACATTCGCGCCGGGGTTGATGCCGGACACGACCAGATCGAACGGCAGCCCGAACGCGCCGAGACGGGCGAACATCACGCACAGCGCCGGCGGCCCGTTCAACGTCCACGTCTCGGGGACGTCGCTCATGTTCACCCGGTGGACTTCGGGCCGCATCAGGTGCAGCGCGCCGACCGATGCGCTGGAACCCGAATACTCCCGATCGGGTGCCACGACGACGACATCGCCGTGGTTGCACATCGTCCGCGCCAGCACATGCAGCCCGACCGAGTCGATGCCGTCGTCATTCGTCACGAGGATTCGCACGCACACTCCCTACCAGCCGGGGACCGCCTTCGACACCTCGGACCGAGCGTTGGCTGGTGGTGACGAACAGCGCCTGGCCGAGGATCACGAGCACCATCCCGGGCACCTGGGCCGGCGCGATCCGCTCGTTGACGATCAGCCATGCCCACGTCACCGACAACGCCGGCTGTCCGACCTGGAGCACACCGACCGTCCCCAGCGGCACGGTGCGATGGGCGTAGGCCAAGAGGCCGTGCGCCACCATGCCGGTCAACACCGTCAGCACGCCGATGACGAACCACCCGCGGGCACTGATCGGCCAGAGCTCGTCACCGTCGATCGCGAGCGTGATCGGCACCGTCGTGATCAACCCGAGCGGCATCAGGCACGCCATGAAGTCCAGCGTGTCGACACCAGTGGCACGGACCTGTTTCGACGACAGCAGATAGCCGACCCACACGAGGAGGACGACGATCATGAGCAGATCACCTTCGACGGTGGCCGTGCCCTTCGCCGGTCCGAAGAACAGCACGATCACGATCCCGACGAGGGACAGCACGCCCCACCGCATCGCCGTCCAGTTCGGCCGTTCCTTGAACAGCAGCGCACCGGCCGGCACCAGGAGCAGCGGCGACAGCGACGAGATGAACTCCGAATGGGCGACGCTCGTCTTCGTCACCGCGGTGAAGAGGAGGGTGATGTTGGCGCCGAAGAAGATCGCCGGCACGAGCACCTTCTTCCATGTCGCGGCGGTGGGGAACGGGGCGCCGGTGCGGGCGCGCCAGGCGACGAGGACGACCCACCACAACACGGCAGCCCACAACATGCGCCAGAACGCGATGACCGATCCTGGTGTGTGGGCCCACTTGACGAGCGCGTAGCTGATCGAGAACGAGACGATCGCGCCGAGCACTGCCAACACGCCGAGTGGGCGCGTCGTGCCAGGCGCCGCCGGCCCGTCGTCGACGTGTGGAGGAATCACCCGGTCGACGGGGCGCGGTGGACGTCGGGTTCGAGATAGATCAGGCGGGCGATCGGGACGGCCTCGCGGATCCGGGCCTCGACGCCGTCGATCGCTGCCGCCAACTCGGTGAACGTGAGGGCGGTGTCGAACTCCACTTTGGCCGCGACGAGGATCTCGTCCGGTCCGAGGTGCTCCGTACGGATGTGGATCAGGCGCTCGACGTGCTCCCCGCCCTCGATGGCGTCGACGATCGCTCCTCGTTCGACGGTCCCTGCCGACTCGCCGATCAGCAGGCCCTTGGTCTCGATCGCCAGCACGATGGCGATCGTCACGAGCAGCAGGCCGATCGCGATCGACCCGACGGCGTCCCACCGCGGGTCGCCGGTCGCCGCGGCGATCACGACGCCGCTCAGGGCGAAGAACAGGCCGATCTCGGCGCCGATGTCCTCGAGCAGCACGACGGGCAGTTCGGGCTGCTTGGCGGTGCGGATGAACCTCCACCACCCCATCGTCTTCGGTTTGACATGCCGGGACTCCTTGACCGCCGTGCGCAGCGAGTACGACTCGAGCACGATCGCGAACAGCAGGATCCCGACGGCGATGTAGAGGTTCTCCGTCTCGTGCGGATGACGCACCTTCGAGATGCCCTCGTAGAGCGCGAACAGCCCACCCATCGAGAACAGCACGAGGGCGACCACGAACGCCCAGAAGTACCGTTCCCGCCCGTAACCGAACGGATGCTCGACGTCGGCCTCCCGCCGGGCCCGCTTGCCGCCGAGCAGCAGCAGCCCCTGGTTGCCCGTATCGGCGAGGGAGTGCGCGGCCTCGGCGAGCAGGCCCGCCGACGATGTCAGCAGGTAGCCGACGAACTTGGCGAGGGCGATGCCGAGGTTGGCGAAGAAGGCCGCGATGATCGCCTTGCGGCTGCCGTCCGTCACACGCCAAGGTTGGCACATGGGGAGACTGGATGGCCGGGTTGCGCTGGTGACCGGCGGTGGACGTGGAATCGGCCGGAGCATCTGCGAGCTGCTGGCCGCCGAGGGCGCGACCGTGGCCGTCAACTACCGACGCGACGCGGATGCCGCCGCCGAGACGGTCGAGTCGATCACCGCCGCGGGTGGATCGGCGAAGGCGTATTCAGCATCGGTCGACGACCCGTCAGGTGTGGCGGCGATGGTCGACGCCGTCGTGGCCGACTTCGGCTACGTCGATGTCCTGGTGTGCAACGCGGGAATCGCGTCGCGTGGACGATCCGTCGCCGACACGGACCCCGACGAGATGGAGCGCGTCGTGCGGGTACATGCCTTCGGTGCGCATCACGCCGCCCGGCTCGTGCTGCCGTCGATGCGGCAACGCCCGCGTGGCGACATCGTCATGATCTCGTCCGTCGCGACCACCCACATGGCGGCCAACGGTGCGCCCTACAACATGGGCAAGGCCGCCCTGGAGGCGTTGGCGCGCACGCTCGCCCACGAGGAGCGCGAGCACGGGATCCACGTCAACGTCGTGGCGCCCGGGCTCGTCGAGACCGAGATGGGCGTGCGTCTGGCCCGAGCGTTCACCGGCAACCGCGATCTGGCCGACCTGCGCTCCCTCGACGCCGCGTCGCCGTTCGGCCGCGTGTGCCAGCCGGTCGACGTCGCCGAGGTCGTCCTCTGGCTGTGCACCGACGCCGCCGGCTACGTCACCGGCCAACGCATCGAAGTCGACGGCGGCGGCACCACCCGCTAGCGACCCCGCCGACCGCGCGCCGACCGTCGACGCGTCGTGCGTCCCCGTCGGCGTCACTCCCGCGCGCTTTCGGACAGAACGATTTGAGCGCGCCGACGGTGGTGCATTGATTCGGACAGTCCGAAATGGGCACCGGTGTCGCGCAGGGGGACTACATGCCGGGGAGGGCGAGCCAGGCGGCGGCGATGGCGGGGTCGCCGACCTCGTCGAGCTCGGCGGCTCGTGTGCTGTCGCGGTTCCACAGCCGCAGCAGGATCGCCTCGGCCGGGCCGCGCAGCGCGGCATCGCCCTTGGCGTGCTGACGCGTGACACTGAGCCCGTCGTCGTCGCGCGGCGACCAGCCATTCGCCGGCGACGTCGGTGCAGTGGACGTGGAAGCTGCCGGGCGGGAGCTGGACGTGTTCGCGCACGGTGAGTCGAGGCAGGGCGATCTCGAAGTACTCGTCGATGCCGTCGCTCGCCAGTTCCGGGTCGATCGGAGACGGCGAGCCGACCGCCGCCTCGGCGTCCCAGCGGTGGACCACGGTCTCCTGCGCCTGGCGTCTCGGCCACACGCGTGCGACCTGGGCAACCGGGAACGGGTGCCAGGTCGGCCCATCGAGGTCGACCGACGCGAGCGCCTCGACGAGCGCCTCGGCGCCCTCCCTGAGCCACGGCACCCAGTCGGTGTCGGGATCCGGACGCGGCGTCGCGGCCGGTGGTGCGGCTTCGAGCACGGCCAGGCGGGCCCAGCGGTGGACGCTGCCGAGGTGCGCCGCGAGTCGGGCGAGGTCCCAGCCGGGACAGGCGGCGATCGGGGCGTCGAGGGGACCGCGTTCGAGCGCTGCGGCGAACCGGTCGACGTCGGCTCGGATGTGGTCGAGGTACGCCTCGGTGATCACGAAGGGCGACGGTAGCCTGAAGGCGATGAGTCCGCTCGAAGCTCTCACCAACGGGCCGACGTCACCCTTGGCGACGTCACGAGACAGCGCCGCCCCGAGCGAGCCGATCGTCACGATCACGCCCGCCGCGCTCGCCGAGCTGGTCAAGATGCGTGACGAGGAACCCGACGCCGACAAGCTCGGGCTCCGCCTCGCCCTCGCGTCGGCTCCGGGCGAGGACTTCCGGTACGACCTCAGCTTCGACGAGTACCTGACGGCCGCGTTCACCGACGAGGTCCGCACCCACGATGGGCTGAAGGTGATCATCCCCGGCAACGACGTCGAGCTGTTGCAGGGCGCGACGCTCGACCACAACGACAACCAGGGTCTCGTGATCCGCAATCCCAACCGACCGGTGGCGCCGACCATCGAGGGCCTGACCAACGACGACGCCCTGTCGGCCGAGATCGAAGCGATGATCACCGGCGAGGTCAACCCGGCGCTCGCCGCGCACGGCGGTTTCGTCAGCTACGTGGGTCACGACGGTGAGGGCACCGCCTACCTGACGATGGGCGGCGGGTGCCACGGCTGCTCGATGAGCAAGATGACGATGCTCGACGGTGTCCAGACGATGCTCAGCGAAGCCATCGAAGGCGTCCAACGAGTGAAGGACCTCACCGACCACGCATCCGGCGAGAACCCGTTCTACAGCTGAATGCGCTTCGGATGCCGAGCGCCGCACATGGGGATCGCCGGGGCGACGGTGGCGATGCGTGACGAGTCGGTACCTTGACGTCGTGCGATCTGCGCCGCGCCCCCGTGTGCTGATCGCGGCGTGCATCGCTGCTCATCGCCGGCTGCTCCTCGACGTCGGACCCCGACGCCGACCGACGGCGGTGGACGACACCGTCGTCGCCGCGCGCCGACGGCCACCGCGTGGACGGCGAGTCGCAGGCGGTCGGCGCCGGCGGCGCTCGCCGCGAGCTCGCTCGCACGCTGGGGGACGGGGCGGGCGACGCTCGCCCGCTACGACCCGGTCGGCAAACGCACGGCCGTCGTGACGACGGTCGAGATCTCGCTGTACGCGAGACGATGGCACCGCGTCCGAATCGGCGGTGATTTCGCCGAGCGGTCCGCACGCATGGCGCTGACCGCGCGACGGACGCCTGCTCGCGATCGCCGGTGAGCTCATCGAGCACGGTGAACGTCTGGGACCTGACGACCGGGCAGGTCGTCGGGGTTCCGTTCGCAGCCGAGCGGTCCGGTCGCGGCATGGAGTTCTTGCCAGACGGGTCGGCTGTCGTCGTGAGCACAGCGGCGTCGGTGACCCGCGTGCCGATCGACGGCTCGGCGCCGTCGGTGTTGGCCGAGTGCGAGCGAAGGGCCACTCGGTCCGGCTGCGATCGCGCCGGACGGCTCGTGGATCGTCGTACCTGTCGGGAGCGCCGACGGCGCACAGATCGCGATGTCGCGCGCCGAAGGCGTCGACGGTCTTCGACCTCACGGGTGTCGACGGCGTCAACGCGTCGGACGCGCGTGGCGTCGCCGAGCGGTAAGTATGTCGGCGTCGTGACCGCGATCGCGTGCCGACCCGTTCGAGGCGCTGGTCGCGATCTGGGACGTCGACAACGGCAGCGCTCGCCGGCACCATCCCGCTCGTCGACGGCGGCGGTCAATCGCCGTGGGCGTTCGGGCCGGACGATCGCGTGCTCGCCGCCGACGGACCGGCGACGACGCTGTGGAGCACGTCGGGGGAGCAACTGCTGACGTCGATCTGCCGGCCGAGACGCCGGTGCTGTCGCGTGTTCCCCATCGGCGATGGCGAGGCTATCGTGACGGTCGCTCCAGGACGGCACGATCGACGTGTGGGATCGCGACGGGAACCGGCTGACGACGATGGGCGAACCAGGCACCACGCTCGTCGATGTCACCGTGGCGCCCGACGGAAACACCGTGACGACAGTCGACTTCTTCGGAGTGGTTCGGCGTTGGGACATCGCCGCGGATGCTCGACCTCCGTGTCGGCGCCCGCCGCCGTGGTCGTCGACGGCGTCGGCGTCGTCAACAGCGTCGCGTTCGCGCCGGACGGATCGGGTGTCGCACTCGCGACCTCGAGCGGTCTCGTCGAGACGATCGACGGCACCGGCGCAGTCATCCGATCGTTCGATCAGCCACGCGGCAACGTCGACTCGGTCGCCTTCTCGCCGGACTCGACCGAGGTGGCAAGTGCGATGGGCGAGCGGCGCGGGCCGGAGTCGTTCGACGACACGGTGACGATCTTCGATGCCGGCTCCGGTGGTGAGGCCGCACAGTTCGGCGGAGAGGCCGAGACGGTCGCCGGCTGCGCCTTCTTCCGCAACGAAGTGCGGTTCTCGCCCGACGGCCAGCTGATGGCCGCCAACTCGCACGACTTCACGGTTTCTCTCTACGACCCGTCCGACGGCGTGATCCTGCACACGTTCCCGCCGCATGCGAGCACCGTGACCGACCTCGCGTTCTCGCCGGATGGTGAGCGCCTGGTGACCGCGTCCGACGACTCGACGATGCGCGTCTGGTCGGTATCCGATCACCAACTGTTGCAGGAGTACGCGACGCCGCCGGGCGGTTACTGGTCGATGGTGTTCGCTGGCGATGGTCAATCGCTCGTCGTCAGCGATGTCGTGGGCGTCGTCAGCGTGATCGACGTCGACGACGGCTCGGTCCTCCGTACGTTCGCCGGCCAGAAGAATCGCCTCGCCGAGCTGGCGATCTCCCGAGACGGCGCGCTCGTCGCGTCCGGCGGCGACGACAACTCCGTCGAGTTGTGGTCCACCGCGACGGGCGAGCTCGTGGCCCAGCTGCCGGGTCACACCGCACCTGTGCTGACAGTGGCGTTCTCGGCCGACGACACGCAGCTCGCGTCGGGATCGAGCGACGGCACCGTGCGGCTGTGGGCGCTCGACGGAATCTCCTGAACCACGGCTGATCGCCGGTCACAGCGCGGTCAGCAACATCACGACGCCGAAGATCGCGAACATCGCTGCCGACGCGTACCGCAGCACGTCGGGATGCAGTCGGCTCCCGATCGTGCTGCCGGCGACGGCACCGATGAATCCCGCCGCGACCTCACCACCGGTCGCACCGAGCCACGTCGCGAACGGATGGCCACGCGCCGCCAGGGTGGCGGTCGCGAGTTGCGTCTTGTCGCCGAACTCGGCGATCGCGATCGTGATCGCGATCGAGGCGATCGCGGAGGACGTGCGCACGATGCGTGTCGTCTCCTCACTCGAGCCTTCGCGAAGCGACAGGACGGCGAACACCAGGAAGACGATGCCGCCGCCGATCGCCAACGGGCGGTCGGGCAGGGCGGCGCCGAGCACGCCGCCGACCAGCGCCGCGACAGCTCCGGCCGCCGCGTATCCGAGAGCGAGACCGACGACGACCACCCGGAGCGGATAGCGCGCCCCGAAGTTGAGCGCCAAGAGCTGGGTCTTGTCGCCCAACTCGGCAACGAACACGACGCCGAACGCAATCAGGACGGCGCCGAGGAATTCCACCGGGTTGCATCATGCCAGCGAGCCCCGAATCTCGCGCCCGGATCATCACGGCGCGCCCTACGTCGCGCATCGCGCGTGTGCGGGTCGTTTGTCCCGTCTGTACGAACCACTGCTAGCGTTCCCGCCGCTCGCGCTGCGGACGCGTCGAGCCATGAGCCGCGAGGCGCGGCGAGCCGAGGGACCAGAGGTGGCACGTCGTCGCGGTCCCGTGACCAGGAGGACAAGTGAACGTATCGGTTCTCGCCGCCGAAGGCGGTTGGCAGGAGTTCGAGCTTCGAGGCGGCGAGTGGCTGATCCTGATCGGATCGGCTGCGACGGCGCTGCTGGCCCTCGCCGTCGGCCTCTATCTGGTCAAAGGTGTCCTCGCCGCCGACGCGGGCACACCCAAGATGCAAGAGATCGCGCTCGCGATCCAGGAAGGCGCCTGGGCATACCTCAAGCGTCAGTTCCGCACGATCGGTTTCATCCTGATCCCCCTCGCCGTCATCGTGTTCATCAGCTCCGTCGCGATCGAGAAACCCGACGGCACCGAGGCGTTGTCGTTCGCTGCGAGTGGCACGTTCCGGACCATGGCGTTCATCGCCGGCTGCTTCCTCTCCGGGCTGACCGGCTACATCGGCATGACACTGGCGACGCGGGGCAACGTGCGCACCGCCGCCGCGGCGCGTGGCGGCAAGATGGCCCCAGCGCTCCAGATCGCGTTCCGCACCGGCGGCGTCGCCGGCATGTTCTGCGTCGGCCTCGGCCTGCTCGGGGCGACGGTCATCATGATGCTCTTCCAGAACACGTCGTCGGCGATCCTCATCGGGTTCGGGTTCGGCGGGTCGCTGCTGGCCCTGTTCCTCCGCGTCGGCGGTGGCATCTTCACCAAGGCGGCCGACGTCGGTGCTGACCTCGTCGGCAAGGTCGAAGCCGGCATCCCGGAAGACGACCCGCGCAACCCGGCGACCATTGCCGACAACGTCGGCGACAACGTCGGCGACTGCGCCGGGATGGCCTCCGACCTGTTCGAGAGCTACGAGGTCACGCTCGTTGCCTCGATCATCCTCGGTGTGCCGGCGTTCGCCTCGATCTTCCCCGACCAACCCGGCCTCTGGGCGGCCGGTGCGCTGTTCCCGCTCGCGGCCAGAGCCCTCGGTGTGCTCGCGTCGATCGTCGGCGTGTTCGCTGTCCGGGCGACCGACAAGGACAAGTCGGCGATGGCCCCGATCAACCGCGGCTTCCTCACCGCTGGTGTGATCACCGTGGTGTCGACGCTCGTGCTCGCGCTGGTGTACGTCGGCAACCCCGACGGCTCGATCAGCAACGTCGGCTGGCGCATGTTCGGAGCCGTCGTGATCGGCCTCCTGCTCGCCCAGGCGGCGAGCCGGATCACGGAGTACTTCACGTCGACCGAGACGCGGCCGGTGCAGGACATCGCCGCCGCGACCGGAGGTGGCCCCGCGACCACGGTGCTCACCGGCACCTCGATCGGCCTCGAGTCGTCGGTGTGGGCCGTCGTCGCGATCGCCGTCGCGATCGGTGCCGCGATCGGACTCGGTGGCGGCAACATCCAGTTCGCCCTGTATCTCGTAGCGCTCACCGGCATGGGCATGCTCGCGACCACCGGCGTCGTGGTGAGCGAGGACACGTTCGGTCCCGTCGCCGACAACGCAGCCGGGATCGCCGAGATGTCGGGCGAGTTCGAAGGCGATGCCCAAGCGGTGATGGTGAGCCTCGACGCCGTCGGCAACACGACCAAGGCGGTCACCAAGGGCTTCGCGATCGGCTCGGCCGTGATCGCGGCCGTGGCCCTGTTCGCCAGCTTCATCGAGACGATCGGCAACTCTGCGGACGAGTTCAAGGATCTCGTGTACTCGGGTGGCGAGACGGTCTTCGACCATGTGTTCATCAACGTCGCCGACCCCAAGGTCTTCATCGGCCTGCTGATCGGCGGCGCCGTGCCGTTCATGTTCTCCTCGCTCGCGATCGCCGCCGTGTCACGCACCGCGGGCGTCGTGGTGCAGGAGGTCCGCAACCAGTTCGCCGACGGCAAGATCATGAGCGGCGAGAAGCGCCCCGACTATGCGCCCGTCATCGACATCTGCACCGCGGCGTCGTTGCGCGAGCTCGCGACACCGGCACTGCTCGCCGTCCTCACGCCGCTGATCATCGGCTTCGGCCTCGGGTGGGCGCCGCTCGGCGCGTTCCTCGCCTCGGTGATCGTGGTCGGCCAGCTGATGGCCAACTACCTGTCGAACGCGGGCGGCGCATGGGACAACGCCAAGAAGTACATCGAGGACGGTCACTACGGCGGCAAGGGCTCCGATGCCCACCATGCGGCCGTGATCGGCGACACCGTCGGTGACCCGTTCAAGGACACCGCCGGACCGGCGCTCAACCCGTTGATCAAGGTCATGAACCTGGTGTCGCTGCTCGTGCTGCCGGCGGTCTTGAGCCTGGAGGACGACGACGGCGCCCGGTTGGCGATCGCCGGCGTGTCGCTCGTCGTGCTGCTCGGCGCGATCACCTACTCGAAGCGCAGCGGGACCACGTTGATCACCGCGGCCGTTGACACCACGACGCAGTGATCTCGCTCGGCCTCTCGCCGGATTCTCTGCTGGAGACATTCGGCACGATCGGGCTGTTCACGATCGTGTTCATCGAGTCGGGGCTGCTCGTCGGGTTCTTCCTGCCGGGTGACTCGCTCCTGTTCACCGCCGGCCTGCTCGCCTCCCAGGGCGAGCTCAACTTCGCGCTGATCGTCGTCGGGTGCATGATCGCCGCGATCCTCGGTGACCAGGTCGGATACTCGATCGGGCGCGCCGCCGGGCCGCGGCTCCTCGCCCGCGAGCGGTGGTTCACGCAACGGCGGCACGTGGTGCGGGCCGAGCGCTTCTTCAACCGGCGTGGTGGGCAGGCTGTGCTGATCGCCCGATTCGTCCCGATCGTGCGGACGTTCGTTCCGGTGATGGCCGGCATCGTCCGCATGCCGTATCGCAAGTTCCTCGCCTGGAACATCGCCGGCGGCATTCTGTGGGGCGGCGGGGTCACGACCGCCGGCTACATCCTCGGCGAGACGGTTCCGTCCATCGACCGCTACCTGTTGCCGATCATCGGCGTGATCGTCCTGATCTCGATCATCCCCGTGATCCACGAGTTGCGTCGCGTCGACGACGACGTCACGCCTCTCCGAGGAGCTCGACGGTCAGATCGACGAAAAACCCAACGGCACATCGCGCTGCGAACGCTCGTAGCCGGCGCTCGAATCAGACAGAGCGCGATGGTCAGGTCGGCGACGAGGTCGTCGGCGTCCTCGAGACCGACGGACATCCGCACCAGTCCCGGCGTGACACCGGTCGCCGCCTGCTCGTCGGCGGTGAGGCTCACGTGGGTCGATGTCGCCGGGTGGCACAGCAGCGTCTCGGGACCCCCCAGCGACGCGGCCACCCGACAGATACCGACCCGATCGAGCAACGACCGCGCCGCTGCCTCGCCACCGGTGAGCTCGAACGCCAACACGGTGCCGGCCTGCCGCATCTGGCGCTTGGCGAGGTCGTGCTGCGGGTGCGTGATCGAGCCCGGGGTAGTGAACGGCCGCGACCGACGGATGGTCGGACAGCCACTCCGCGAGTCGCTGCGCCGACGCCGTCTGGTGCGCGGTCCGCACCGCCAGCGTCCGAACGCCGCGCAACGCGTTGAGCGCGTCGAACGGCGACGGTGTTGCGCCGTGCAGACACGGAGTACGACCAGATCGCGTCGAGGAGCTCCTGCTCGCCGGCGATCACGCCGAGCGTCGCGTCGTTGTGGCCGGCGATGCCCTTCGTCGCCGAGTGCACGACGATGTCGACGCCGTGGGCGAGCGGCTGTTGGCCGAGTGGTGTGGCGAACGTCGAGTCGACCACGGTCAACGGGCCCCTGATCGCCGCCAGCTCGTCGAGATCGACGAGCTCGAGACGCGGGTTCGACGGCGTCTCGGCCAGCACGAGCATCGTGCGTCCCGGTTGCACCGCGGCCGCGAACGCCCCAGGCGCGATGCCGTCGACCAGCGTCAGCTCGATGCCGAGCCGTGCGCATGGGCCCTGCAGGAACGCGATCGTGCCCGCGTACAGCTGGCGCTGGGCGACGATGTGGTCGCCGCTCGAGCAGATCGCCAGCACGGTCGATGCCAGGGCCCCCATGCCCGACGCGAACGCCAACGCGTCGTCGGCGCCCTCGAGATCGGCGATCGCCTCCTCGAACGAACGCACGGTCGGGTTCGAGTACCGGCTGTAGAAGTCGCGTCCGCGCAGCGCGGTCGCCCGTGCGTGCGCATCGTCGAGACCCGTCGACTGCCACACGCTCGAAGCCCAGAGTGCCGGCGCGAGGGCTGATCCGCTGGCGCGCCGCCCGGCGTTGATCGCCTTGGTGCCGGGCCGGAGGGAGTCGGCGTCCGGTTCCTGGAACGGCGTGCTCACACGTGGCACGGTAGCGGGATGCCGGTGGGACGACTGCAAGAGGTTGTGATCGACCCACGTCAGCCGGTCCCCGGCAGTCGGCGTCGTGTCGGTCACCCGGACAGGGGCACCGGAGGGCCATTGGTGAGGAGGATGAGCTCGGACTCCCGAGGGTCGTCGGGTGTGTCGAACCCGACCTGGACGACCGTGGTGGCGCCCTGGGCCACGTTCTGCGATCCCGTCACGACGTTGAAGCAGTCCGCCACGGGTTCGCCCGACCACGCCGTCGATGGCGACGCCGCGGAAATCGGTACTCGGCGACGCACCAGGTTTCCATGCCGGGTGGGGACGCCGTGGTCTCGTTGACCACCTCGACGTCGGCCAGCACCCGCCAGCCGTCCTGGCGTTCCTGGGCCGCGACCCCGGCTCGCCGTGTAGGCGACGAGCCGCCCTGATCCGTCGGCGAGGGTGTGCACAGCGGGCGTCTGCGGGGCGAGGTCGAGCGCCGTGAGCGAATCGCGGTCGACCACCGTGCACGGCGGCACGACCCCCGGTGCAGCCGTGGCCTCGGGACCGTCCGTCGCCGCCGTCGTGGCCGCCCCGCCGCCTGGGTCGTCGGGGTCGGGCCACAGGAGCACCGCCGCGACCGCGCCGGCGGCGGCGACGAGGAGCACCACCGCCGCGACGACGAGCGGCCGTCGCCGCCGACGGGGAGGTTCGAGGAGGTGGCTGCGCAGGTCGCGCACGAGATCGTCGACGTCGCCGTTCCACACGCTGTCCCGAACGGTGAACGCCTGCCGCTTGAGCAGGGGCCGCAGTTCCTCCGGTAGCTCCTCCGCCCTCGGCATCTGCGCCCCGCCGACGAGCACCGGCACGACGGGCCGTTCGGACCGGAGGGCGACGCCGACCTCCAAGCGGACGAAGTCGTCGTCGCGGTCGAGCCGGCGGGCTCCGCCGGGTTCGGTGACCGTCGCCCACTCGGGCCCGATGACGACGACCGAGGCGTCCGCTGACTCGAGCGAGTCGGCGACGGCCCGCTCGAAGTCGAGACCGGGCTTGATCGCCTCGACGTCCTGGAACACCTGTCCGGGGCCGAGCCGCTGCGTCAGCCCGTCGAACAGCCGTCCCGCCCGTCCGGCGGTGTCGTCCCGGCGGTAGCTGAGGAACAGACGCACGCAGCCACTCCCTCCGACAGCTCACATGTCAACGCAGACGTCCGACCATAGCCAACGCCTCTACGTGCGCGAACACGACCGACACGGTGCTGTTCGCTCACGCTGAAGCGCGGCGCCGGCCCGTCAGCCGCGCAGGAGGCCGATGATCTCGTCGTGGAGCACACCGTTGGTCGAGATCGCGGTGTCGTGCTCGTGGGTCGCCTCACCGTGGCGGTCGGTGAAGCGACCCCCGGCCTCCTCGACGATCACCCGAACCGCGGCCACGTCGTAGATCGCGATACCGACGGCGTCGACGGCCACGTCGACGGCGCCTTCGGCGACGAGCATGTGCTGCCAGAAGTCGCCGAACCCACGGGCGCGCCGGCACCGTTGCTGCAACTCGACGAGCCGGCCGGTCAGGCCGAGCCGGTCCCAGCCGTCGTTGAACGTGACGCACACCTGCGCCTCTGCGATGTCGGCGACGTCGGAGACACGGCAGCGCCGCCCGTCGGCGAACGCACCGAGCTCGCGGGCCGCCCACCAACGCCGGCCGAGGGCCGGCGCCGACACCACCCCCACGACCACACCCAGCTCGCGATGCGTCAGCGCGATCAACGTCGCCCACACCGGGATGCCGCGCACGAAGCCCGACGTCCCGTCGATCGGGTCGACGATCCAACGCCAGGGTGAGTCGGTGTCGCCACGGAGCCCGTGCTCCTCACCGAACAGGCCGTGGGTAGGGCGGGCGACGGCCAGCCGTTCACCGATCATGCGCTCGGCGCCCCGATCGGCTTCGGTCACCTCGGTCTGGTTCGACTTCCAGTCGAGCACGAACGACCGGGCCTCGTACAACGGCCGCGTGAACGCGTCGCACTCGTCCGCGATCTCGAGGGCGAGCGCCAGCTCCGACTCGAGATCGTCCGCCGGGTCGCTCGCCACGCCAGTGAAATCTAGTCGTGGCTGCAGCTCCGGCTGGTCCGATGTGGACTGCAGCAGCTCGATCAGCTCGTAGCTGGAACCGAAGGGATGTTCGGAGCCGTCCATGACCCGGCTGAGGACGCCATGCACCTCGCCACGCTCCATGCCGCCGCCACCCGCCAGGCTCCCGCTACGAACCAGCCGGATCACGAACGTCTCCATACGTTGATCATGTTCCCGCCGCTTCGGGTGCGATTCGGGTGGGATTCAGGTCGGCATGCAGGTCCGACGCGGGGCCTATCGCTCAGGGGTGTCGTCGGCGGTGCCGGACGCGGCCGAGAACGAGCGTGGTTCGAGCTCGAGCTCGCGCATGTGGTCGACGTAGTGCTGGAACCGCCGCCTCGCCTCGCCGTGCCGGCCAGTTCTCGACAGGAGCCCGACGAGCCGCAAATGCGACGTCTCGTCGTAGGGCTCGCGCTCGAGGAGGCGCAACAACAGCCGGATCGCGGCGTCGTGATCGTCGCCCGCGATGCGGCGGTCGGCGAGCGCCGCCGCGACCGCGAGGTACGCGGCACGGGCCTCCTCCCGCAGCGACACGTGCCAGTCGACGTACGGGTCGTCCTCGAGCACGTCGCCGATGTACATCGCCTCCGCCGCCGCGAGCATGCCGGTCGCGGCCTCTCCGTCGCCCCGCCGATGTTCCGCGAGGGCTGCGTCGGCGGCGACGAGGAATCGATCGACGTCGAGCTCGACGTGATCGATGTCGACCCGCAACGAATCGCCGTCGGCCTTCACGAAGTACTCGGCGTCGAACCGCTTGTCCGGGTCGAGCACCGAGCGCACGGTCGCGATCGCGACCGAGAGACGACTGGCGAGCTTCGGATCGTGATCGTCGGGCCACAACCGGTCCATCGCCTGCTCGCGCGCCAGTGGTCGCCCGCGCCGGGTGAGCAGCATCTTGAACAGGTCGCGTGCCTTGCGCGACTGCCACGCGGTGTTCGGCACGATGTCACCGTCGCGGGTGACGGCGAACGCACCGAGGACGATGGCGCGCAGCGCCGGCTCGTCGTGGTGCTCGATGGCGCGCAACAGCTGGTCGGCGCGACTCGACAAGGCGCGTGCGCCGACCCGGTGGGCGATCTCGGTCACGGCCCGGAGGCGGCCGGCGGCCACCCCGGCCTGGTCGAGTGCGGCGAGGTGGACCTCCATCCGGGCGACATCGACCGGACATCCCAGCTCGTCGTAGATCGCCCGCGCCTCGAGCAGCCGTGATCGACGTGTGCCGCCGGCCGCGTCGGCGAGCGCCTCGACCTCGATCGCGCCGGCGAGCGCCCACCGGTCGCCACGCGTTCGCGCGAAGTCGGCCGCTCGAACAGCCGCGTCTCGAGCGTCGTCGAGCTCGCCGCGTGCCAGCGCCAGCCTGCCCACCACGACCCACGCCTCGGCGACGTTGAGCGATCCCGACGCGTCGAGC
The DNA here is from genome assembly GCA_963722415.1 of Ilumatobacteraceae bacterium. Classification (GTDB taxonomy): domain Bacteria; phylum Actinomycetota; class Acidimicrobiia; order Acidimicrobiales; family Ilumatobacteraceae; genus JALOLG01. The sequence goes on along the minus strand of CAVRNI010000039.1, from coordinate 164,550 downwards.
GCGGCGGCCTGCGCCAACTCCCACGCCTCGTCCGGCTCCCGATCGCTCAGCGCCTGGGCCTGGAGCATGCGGGCGACGATGGTGACCTGGCGATCACCCGTCGGCCCCGCCAACGCCAGTGCCCGCTCGCATGCGCTGCGCGCCTGCTCGACGTCGCCGCGCACGAGGAACAGACGGGCGAGCACCGTCATCGGGTAGGCGACGAGTCGCGAACCCTGGCGTTGGAGCAGGTCGATCGCCATCCCGAGGTCGGTGCGGGCCTCGTCGAGGCGTCCGATGCGCGTCTTGACCTCGCCGCGGTTCGACAACGCCAGGGCGAGCACTGCTCCGTATCCACCGAGGTCGGCATGGCGAACGGCGATGTCGAGCTCCGCGAGCGCGGCTCGGTAGTCGCCTTCCTCGAGCAGTCGTGACCCGCGGTTCGAGCGGATGCGCGCCACTTGGAGCGGGTCGCCGGCGCGTTCGGCGTGTTGCAGCGCCCTGACGTAGTTCCAGTCGTTGGCGACGCGGTCGCCGTCGGCGGCCGCGACCATCGCGGCCAGTGTGTAGGCGGCCGCCAGCGCCCGATCGTCGTTCGATCGAGCGGCCGATGTCAACGCGACCTCCGCCAACCGGCGCGCCGTCAGCAGATCACCGGTCAACCAGGCCGCGGCACCACGGAAGGCGGCGAGCAGGGCCGGGTCGGATCGGTCGTCGCCCGGTCCGGCGGCACCGCGGTCGTAGACCTCGATGGCCGATGGGATGTCACCTCGGAGGTGCAGCATCAGACCGTGCCGCCACGCGTCGCCGGTGCTGCCCGTGCCACCGGCGGCCGCGTCGCTGTAGTGCCCGATGGCGGCGTCCCACTCGCCCAGCGCCTGTGCGGCGCGGCCGGCGAGGCTGGCGCGTCGCGTCGCCTCGAGGTCGGGGAGCCGGCGGATGCCGTCGAGGACGAGGCTGGGCGCACCGTCGTCGATGACGGCAGGTCCGATGTCGTCGAGGACGGTCCCGACGAGCTCGTCGGTGCCGTGGCGGATCGCGATCCGCAGGCTGCGGGTCGGATCGCCGAGCGCCAAGGCGGAACGTGCGCCGAACTCGCTCACGACCGCCCACCGCTCGGCGTTCGCCGTGAGCATGCCGGCGATGCCGCGTGAGACGTGCAGGCTGTCGACCGCTCCGACGCGTTCGTCGAGCAGATGGTCGGCGACGAGGTCGGCGATCATCGTGTCGCTCACGACGTGCCCCAGGGCTGCCAGTTCGGCCCGGTTCGTGTCGTGGAGCACGGCGGCGTCGTCGAGGAGCCGACGTTCGTCGGGATCGAGCGCCGCGACCAGCGCGGCGGCCGCCGCTGCCCCGACCCGCTCAGCGGTGACGGCCATCAGCTCGTCGACGACACCCGCCCCGGCGCGGCGCGCCGCCCCCGCCGCCATCACCAGCGTCGCCGGATGTCCGTCGGCGAGCGACACCAGATCGTCCGTGCGCGGTCCACCCTCCGGCCACCGGGCACGGACCACTGCGCTTGCGGCCGAAGGATCGAGGCGCAGCGACGTCACGGTCGATCTCGCGGACCGCATCGGCATGGCGGAGGCGGTTGATCGAGAACGGAACGTGCGTGCGCGTGACGAGCACGATCCGCAGTTCCGGCGGAGCCCCCCGGACCAACGATTCGATCATGCGGATCGGCCCGGTGGCGCCGTCGAGACGTTCCATCTCGTCGATCACGATCGTCAACGGCTGACGGATGCTGGCGGCGAGGGAGTCGGCGATCAGGGCGCCCAACTGCTCGGCGCGCTCGACCGGATCGGCACCGACTCCCGGACCCGCCGACGCCCCGAAGGCGATCGCCAGCTCGGCCGGCATCTCGGGCACCCGCACCCGGAGCTGGCGGACAAGGCGTCCGGCGAGCTCGAGACCGTGGCGTTCGTCCCCACACGTCAGCCAGACCCCGCGAGGTCGTCGGTCATCGATCGCACAACCGTCGTCTTGCCACTCCCGGCTGCGGCCGACACGACGGTGAGCGGAGCGGTCGGCGAGGCCGCTTCGCCCATCACCCTGGTCTAGCAGTTGCAGTCGCGGGGTGACTCACCGCATCGAGCGCACGCTGGCTGCGATCCCCGCGGAATCGAGGCCGAGCTGGGCGAGGATGTCGTCGGCCTTCCCCTGGGGTATGAAGCGAGTGGGCAGTCCGAGCACGAGGACGGGCACGTTCGGCGCGAGCGAACCGATCTGGTCGGCGATCGTGGTGCCGATCCCGCCGTCGCGGATGCCGTCCTCGGCGGTGACCACCAGGGCGTGCCCGGCGGCGTCCTCGATCATCTTCGGATCGAGTGGCGCGCAGCATCGGACGTCCCACACCGTGGCGGCGGTTCCCGTCTCGGCGAGGGCGTCCGCGGCCTCGAGCGCGTTGCCGACGAGCTTGCCGATCGCCAGGATGCACACCGATCCGTCGCCTTCACGCACCCGGCGCGCCGTGATGCCCGACCCGACCTCGAGCTCGCCGACGTGCCGTGCGGTGCCCTTCGGGTATCGGATCGCGACCGGGCCGTCGTCGGCGAGACGAACCGCGTCGTGCAGCATCTGGTGCAGCTCCTCGGCGCTCGACGGTGCGAGGACCCGCATCCCCGGCACCTTCGAGAGCAGGGCCATGTCGTACACGCCGTGGTGGCTCGGGCCGTCATCGCCGGTGATCCCGGCGCGATCGAGACAGAACACCACGGGGAGGCGATGCAGCGCGACGTCGTACACGACCTGATCCCAGGCCCGCGACAGGAACGTCGAGTAGAGGGCGACGACCGGACGGAGCCCGCCCATCGCCATGCCGGCGGCGCCGGTGACGGCGTGCTGCTCCGCGATCCCGACGTCGAAGAACCGATCGGGGCAGTGTTCCTGGAACGGGAGGAGTCCGGTCGGACCCGCCATCGCGGCCGTGATCGCGACGAGTCGCGGTTCGAGCTCGGCCTCCTTGATGATCGCCTCGGCGAACGCCTGCGTGTACCCGGTCGGCACGGCCTTCGGCGGGCCGGTGATGGGGTCGAACACGGGCGCGTCGTGGAGATGTTTCTCGTCGTCGTCCTCGGCCGGCGAGTAGCCACGGCCCTTCTGGGTGAGCACGTGCACCACGATCGGACCTTCGACGGACAGCTCGATGGCATTCCGGAACGCGAGCTCGAGGTCGGGGATGTTGTGACCGTCGACGGGTCCGACGTACCGCACGCCGAGCGCCTCGAAGAACGACGGCGGCTGGAGGAACTCACGCACTCCGGCCTTCAACGCGTCGACCGCCCGTTCGGCAGGCGTACCGACCAACGGCAGGTTGTGGAGGAACTCCTCGAGACGCCGCTGGCGGCGCACGTACACCGGGTTGAGGCGGATGTCGGTGAGCGCGCTCGCCAGTCGCTCGCCGATTCGGCGATTGAGGCTCGGGTGGTCCTCGCGCGGGTCGCGCGACTGGGAGTTGGCGGAGAGGTTCGACACGGTCGGGGCGTAGCTGCGGCCGTTGTCGTTGAGCACGATGATCACCGGACGGTGGCTGTGACCGAGGTTGTTGAGCGCTTCGTAGGCGATCCCGCCGGTCATCGCTCCGTCACCGATCACGGCGACGATGTGGCGGTGTGTGTCGGTTCCCGCGGCCTGCGCCACCGCCATCCCGTACGCGTACGAGAGCACCGTCGAGGCGTGGCTGTTCTCGATGTAGTCGTGGACGCTCTCCTCGCGGCTCGGATAGCCCGACAAGCCGCCGGCCTGGCGCAGGTCGTCGAACCGGTCGCGGCGACCGGTGACGATCTTGTGCACGTACGCCTGGTGACCGGTGTCCCACAGGATCGCGTCGGTCGGCGATTCGAACACGCGGTGCAGGGCGAGCGACAGCTCGACGGCCCCGAGGTTCGACCCGAGGTGGCCGCTGCTCTTGGACACCGCGTCGACGATGAAGTCGCGGATCTCGCCCGCCAATTCGTCGAGCTCGGTCGTCGAGAGCCCGCGCAAATCGGCAGGCTGGTTGATCCGTTCCAGCACCATGCGGAGTCCGACGCTACTCGTGATCCGCGCGACGCGCCGCGCAGCAGCTCTGACCCGATGCCGGCATGTTCACAACGTTGCCTGCGTTGCCGCGCGCCGGTCGAGACGATCGGTGTTCCAGCGATGCATACCGAAGCCGGCGACGATGCCGATGCCGAGCGCCAACAGTCCCCCGAGGCCGTCCATCCAGTAGTGGTTGCCGGTCACGACGATGCAGAACAGCGTTGCGATCGGGTACAGCAGCCACAGGATGCGGCTCCACCGCCGCCGCAGCAACGGCCACACCGCGATCACGCACCACGCCGACCACCCGATGTGCAGGCTCGGCATCGCGGCGTACTGGTTCGAGATCGACGCCATCGCCTCGGAGTCGAACGACCACGGGCCCCCGTACTCGGCGAGGGTGTCGACGAAACCGAATCCGTCCTCGCCGCGCAGGTCGGACGGGATGCACTCCCCGCCGAACGCGACCTCGCCGCTCGGCGCCTGCACCGGGCACGGCTCGTCGAGGAGTCGTGGCGGCATCAGCGGAAACAGCGCGAACCCGACGATGGCGACCGCGGTCGTCACCGCGAGCGTGTTGCGGTGCTGCGGGAAGACCTGCGGACGCCGGATGAACAGCACGATGAACACGCCGAGCGTGACCACGAAGTGGGCGACGCCGTAGTACGTGTTCCAGAACTGCAAGAACGTGCGATGTGGCAGGAACCAGTCCTGGATCGACTCCTCGTGGTACGTGCCGATGGCGCGTTCCCACGTGATGATTCGCTCCGCGTTGTTGAACGCGTGGTCCGGGATGCCGTCGGCCGCGATGCGGTTGGAGCCGAAGAGGTTCCGCGTGCTCGAGTACACGAGGTAGAAGGCGGTCATGATGAGCGCCTCCTTCCACCAGAAGAGGCGATGCGGGCGAGACGACGACTCAGTGTCGGGCTCGGCCACTTGCATAGGCCGTTCAGACTACGCCCGGAGTACGGTGCGACGCCGTGGAAGCCGCTGCAAATGCCGCCGTCGACGCTGCCGTGGAAGTGGTCGAGGGACACGCCGGCGAACAAGCCGTAGCGGCACTGCGGCGATTCGGGACCGACGTGATGTTCACGCTCAACGGGGGCCACATCTGGCCGCTCTACGAGGCAGCTCGCAACCAGGGGATGCGCGTCGTCGACACTCGCCACGAACAGTCCGCCACGTTCGCCGCCGAGGCCTACGCCAAGCTGACCCGGCAACCGGGGCTGGCGGCGCTCACCGCCGGGCCGGGGATCACGAACGGCGTCTCGGCGGTGACGTCGGCGTGGTTCAACGGGTCCCCATTGGTCGTGCTCGGCGGACGCGCGCCGCAGGGTCGTTGGGGCGCGGGATCGTTGCAGGAGCTCGACCACGTGCCGATCCTCTCGTCGATCACGAAATCGGCCGCGACGGTCACCGATCCGGCAATGGCCGGCACGATGGTGTTCGAAGCGACGCGACTTGCCGCGTCTGCGCATCGCGGCCCGGTCTTCCTCGACTTCCCCCTCGACGTCTTCGGCCCGTCGTCGGGTGAGGTGCCCAGCCTCGATTCGCGCGACCAAGGCGGTGACGCGCCCGACGACGGCGCGTGCACCGCGCTGGCGCAGCTGATCGCGGCGGCCGAGCGGCCGGCGTTCATCGTCGGCTCCGACGTGTACTGGGACGGCGCGTGGCCGGAGCTGCGCGCCGCCGTCGAGCGCCTGCGGGTGCCGTGCTACTTCAACGGGCTCGGGCGGGGCACGCTGCCGGCCGACCACGAGTTGGCGTTCCTTCGCACGCGCGGTGTGCTGAAGCGCCGAGCCGATCTCGTCGTCGTGCTCGGCACTCCACTCGACTTCCGCCTCGGCTTCGGGCGCTTTGGCGACGCGGTCGTGGCGCACGTCGTCGACTCGGCGGGCCAACGGGCCGCCCACGTCGGCGCGATGACCGTCGCCGGCGACCACCGGCTCACGCTGCGCGCCCTCGCCGAGTTCGGCGGTGGTGGGTTCGACCACGCGGCATTGGATCGCCGAGCTGCGCGACGCCGAGCGCGCCGCCGTCGCGGCCGAGGCCGAACTGCTCACCACCGACGCCGATCCGATCAAGCCTTCGCGCGTGTACGGCGAGCTGCGTCAGCGGTTGGCGCGCGACGCGGTGGTGATCTGCGACGGCGGCGACTTCGCGTCGTACGCCGGCAAGTTCGTCGAGGTGTTCGAGCCCGGGTGTTGGCTCGACACCGGTCCGTACGGCTGCCTCGGCAACGGCATGGGGTACGCGATCGCGGCGCGGGTCGCCCGACCGTCGTCGCAGGTCGTCGCCCTCCTCGGCGACGGGGCGGCGGGCTTCAGCCTGATGGACGTCGACTCGCTCGTGCGCCACAAGCTGCCGGTCGTGATGGTGGTCGGCAACAACGGGATGTGGGGGCTCGAGAAGCACCCGATGCAGATGATCTACGGCTGGGACGTCGGGTGCGACCTCCAGCCGGGCTGCCGGTACGACGAGGTCGTGCGGTCGCTCGGCGGCGACGGTGAGCTGGTCACCTCGCCGAGCGACATCGGCCCCGCCCTCGACCGCGCCTTCGCCAGCGACCTCCCCTACCTCGTCAACATCGTCACCGACCCCACCGACATCTACCCCCGATCCAGCAACCTCGCCTAACCCAGCGCCGTCCGCCGCCCCGGCCCACGCCGCCGCGCCGGCACCCCAACGCCAGTCGACTGTCGCTCCGGTGCACGTCATTTCGGACAGAACGAATCAACGCGTCGACGTCGGTGCAAGGAATCGGACTGTCCGAACATTGGGCGCGCGGCTCCGGTCGCCGCGGTGCACGTATTCGGACAGAACGAATCAACGCGTCGACGTCGGTGCAAGGTTTCGGACTGTCCGACCGATGTCACGGCCAGCGTGTCGGGGCGACGGCACGGGTAGACGTCTACGAAGCCGACTTCCCTCACGCGGTACCTGCAGCGGAGGTCGAAGATGACGCCACCAATCCCGTCAGCCGTGCTCGCGCATGCCCGAGGTCAGCACGGGCTCGTCACGCTCGACCAACTCGATCGAGCGGGCGTCAGCCGCCGCCGCCGGACTCAGTTGCTGGGCGGACAATTCCTCGTGCCCGTCCACCACGGTGTGTTCAGGCTCGGAAGTCACGACGTGGGATTCGAGCAGGCGTGCCTCGCAGCCTGCTTCGCGCTCTCCGACTTCGTGGTCAGCGGACCGTCGGCGGGCCGTCTGCTCGGTCTGAGGCGAATGCCCACCGGTCCGGTCCACGTGCTCGGGCAGCGGAAGAACGCGGCGCTCCGCGATGTCGTGGTGCACTGCACGACGGTGTTGTCGTCAGGGGACTGGATGACTCGTGCGACGATGGCATCCGTCTGCTTCGGCCGGTCCGGCTCGCCGCAGATCTCGCCCGATTCCTCGATGACCACGACCTCGAGTCCGTGGTCGAGCAATTGATCGATCGGGGGCTGGTCTCCGTGCCGGCGCTCCACGCGTGCGGTCGACGTCTCGCTGGGTGCGGCCGTGATGGCATCCGCCGGTTCGCGCGGGTTCTCGACGACGCGGCCGGCCTGGAACCGGCCCAAGGACTCGGACCTCGAGGTTCGGTTGTTCCGCGCATTGACGGCCCACGGCGTGATGCTCGAACCGCAGGTGCGTATCGATCTCGGCGGCGGGATACGGCTCTCCTCTCGACTTTGCGGATCCGACGGTGCGGTTCGGGGTCGAGGTGGATCACGTCACATGGCACGGTGGGCGACTGGCGGCGCAGCGGGACAAGTGGCGCGACCGTCAGCTGATGCGGATCGACTGGGTAGTCGTTCGCGTGACCGACGAGGACCTCGAGCAGCGGTTCAACTCGACAGTGGCCGATCTGGTCGAGATCCACCGGCGCCGTCGGGCGGCCTGATCGAAGGACGTCAAGCTCCGTGACGCTCGCTCGTCGCGTGGTCATCGTCGGTCCCACATCGGCGCATTCCTCGGACAGTCCGAATTGCTGCACCACCGTCGGTGCGATAAATCGTTCTGTCCGGAAAGTCGCACCGCCCTTGGCGAGCGTCCGTCGCGCGGGTCGGGCGATCGGGCGTCTGCTGCAACCGTCTGACCAGGTTCGCGGGACCGCCGGCGGTGACTACGGGCAGGGGGAGGCGGGGGCGGGGACGATGGTGCCGTCGACGACGTCGTAGCCGCTGATCTCGGTGACCAGGTACTCGGGGAGGAGGTCGGCCTCGCTGGCGGCTGGCGAGCCGGTCGCCGTGAAGTAGGCCGCCATCGCGACCTCGAGGACCTTGTGCTGCTTCTCGCACTCGCCGAGGTCCACCGGCACGGTGCCGTCGACGGGGGTCGTTGCAGGCGCAGCTGCTGCCGGGTCGGCGGGCGCGGTGGTGGCGGCGGTTCCGGCGGGGCATCCGGAGTCGGGGGCGGGGACGACCTGGCCGTCGACGAGGTCGTACAACTGGGACTCCGACCGCAGCCAGTCGGGGACGAGGTCCGACTCGGCGGCGGGGGGATCGACGTTGAGCAGGGTGAAGTTCTCGATCGCAGTTTCCAGGGTCAGGCGGTCGGCATCACACGCCAGGGCACTGCTCTGCTCGATGGCCGTGATTCCGGGCTTGACGATGACTTCGACGGGCGAGTTCGAGCCGCAGGCAGCCAGCGCAAGCGAGACCAACGCTGCGACGAAAACGCCTGGCTTCACCTGCACTTGTTCATGAACCTCTCGAGGTCGACGACGACGCGGGTCACCTTTCCAGCGGCAACCAGCCCTCGTTCATCGGACGCCGAGACGGTGAACGTGAGTCGACGGCCCTCGATCTTCTCGAGCACGGCCTCGGCGACGACCTCGGCCCCGACCGGAGTCGGGAGCAGGTGGTCGAGGCGCACCCGCATCCCCACGCTGGTGCTCCCGTCGTCGAGGCGGTTGTCGATCGCCCGGCAGGCGGCCTCCTCGACGAGGGCGATCACCCGGGGGGTGCCGAGCACGTCGACCGAGCCGGACCCGAGCGACCGCGCCGTGTCGGCGTCGGTCACCGTGAGTCTCACCTCGCCGCGCAGTCCTGTCGCCAAATTCACCGTTGGTCACGCTAACGGTCCGCACCCGGGAACGGTTCTCGGCGGAATGCCGCCAGCGCGTGGGGCGCACCAGTCGACGTCCTCGTAGCATCTGCCTGGTGATCGATCATGACGTGCTGGAACGGGTCCTGTCGGGTGCACTGCGGACCGGTGCCGAGTTCGCCGAGGTGTACGCCGAGGACAAACGCTCGACGTCGGCCTCGCTCGACGACGGCCGTGTCGAGCAGGTGACGAGCGGCCGCGACCGGGGCGCCGGCATCCGCGTCGTCAAGGGCGACACCACCGGCTTCGCCCACACTGCGGACCTCAGCGAGTCGGGTCTGGCGGAGGCTGCGGCTGCGGCTGCGGCTGCCGCGAGTCAGGGCGGTGGAGGAGCGCGCACGGTGCGACTCGGGCCAGCCGGGCGGCATGCGGTGAACACGATCGGCGAGTTCCCCGACGACGTGCCGAAGGCGTCGAAGGTGGAGTTGCTCCGGCGCGTCGACGAGGCCGCGCGGTCGGTCGGTCCAGAGATCGTCCAGGTGTCGGCCGGCTACGGCGACAGCCGCAAGCGGGTGCTGATCGCCAACACCGACGGCGTGCTCGCCGGCGACGAAGTCGTCCGGGTCCTGATGCGGATCAGCGCGATCGCCAACGGCGACACCGGGATGCAGACGGGTTTCCAGTCGATGGGCCACACGGTCGGGTGGGAGGTGTTCGACTCGATCGATGTCGAGGAGCTCGCCCGCGACGCGGCCCGCCAGGCGATCACCAAGTTGGGCGCCCGGCCGGCGCCCTCCGGCGCGCTGCCGGTCGTGATCCGCCATGGAACAGGCGGGGTGCTGTTCCACGAGGCCTGCGGGCACGGGTTGGAGGCCGACCACGTCGCCAAGGGGGCGAGCGTGTATCGGGGCAAGGTCGGCGAGCTCGTGGCGTCGCCGCTCGTCACACTCGTCGACGACGGCACGATGCCGGGCGAGTGGGGCACGCTCGGTTTCGACGACGAGGGGCATCGCACCCAGCGCAACGTGTTGATCGAGGACGGTGTGCTCACCGACTACATGTGGGACTACCTGCGGTCGCGCAACGACGGGCGTCCACAGAGCGGGAATGGCCGGCGCGAGAGCTACATGCATCTGCCGATGGTCCGGATGACGAACACGATCGTGCTCGACGGCCCGGACGATCCCGACGACATCGTGCGGGCGACCGATCACGGCGTGTACGTGGCCAACCTCGGCGGCGGCAGCGTCAACACCGCGACCGGCGACTTCGTGTTCGGGATGCGCGAGGCCTACCTCATCGAGAACGGTGAGATCACCGAGCCGCTGCGCGAGGGCAACCTGATCGGCAACGGTCCCCAGGTGTTGCGCGACATCGACATGCTCGCCGGCGACTTCGCGATGGGGAATCCCGGCACGTGCGGCAAGGACGGCCAGGGGGTGCCCGTCGGCGACGGCCAGCCGACGCTGCGGGTCAAGTCGTTGACCATCGGTGGTACCGCCCAATGAGCGACCTGCTCGAGATCGCCGATCGGGTCATCGCCCAGGCGGCTCCGGGCGAACAGGTCGAGGCGTACGTGTCGCGCGGTGACGAGACGGAGATCCGCGTCTACGGCGGCGACGTCGAGCACTTCGTCGCGGCCCGCTCGGAGGGGATCGGCATTCGCGTGATCCGTGACGGTCGCACCGGGTTCGCCTACGCCGGCACGCTCGACGGCGCGGCGATCGCCGAGGTGTTGGCCGAGGCCCGCGACAACGTCGAGTTCGGCACGGTCGACGAATGGGCCGGCCTCGCCGAGCCCGACGGCGTGCCCATGACCGAGCAGTCGCTCTGGAACGACGCCCTCGCCGAATTCGAGACCGAGAGCAAGATCGACCTCGCCAAGGAGCTCGAGAAGCTCACCACGGGCGTCGATCCGCGAGTCCGGGTCGACGAGGCCAACTACGCCGACGGATCGGGCGAGGCGGCCGTGGCGACGACGACGGGAGTCCGTCAATACGGTCGCGAGAACGGGTGCTACGTGAGCGTGTCGACGCTCGCCGACGACGGCGACGAGACGCAGACCGGGTTCGGGTTCAGCGTCGGCCGCGAACCGGCGAAGCTCGATGTCGAACGCGCCGCACGCGAGGCCTCCGATCGGGCGACCCGTCTGCTGGGGGCGACGAAGCCGCCGTCCCGGCGGCTCACCGTCGTCCTCGACCCCTTCGTGACGGCCCAGTTCCTCGGCATCATCTCGTCGACGCTCAGCGGTGAGGCGGTCGTGAAGGGCCGCAGCATCTTCCGCGACCGCCTCGGCGAAGCCATCGCCCCCGCGCACGTCACGCTCGTCGACGATCCGACCGATCCGCGTGCCTACACCGCAACCGACATCGACGGCGAGGGGCTTGCGGCGCGGCGCAACATGCTCATCGACAGCGGCGTGCTGCACCAGTTCGTGCACTCGTCGTACTCGGCGCGGCGCGCGGGTACGAGCGTCGACCGGCAATGCGGTGCGCGGCGGGTTCAAGGGCTCGCCTGGCGTCGGGTGCCTCGCGCTGCAGCTCGTCCCGGGCGTGCGTGACCAGGCCGCGCTCGTCGCCGACGTCGCGGACGGTGTGCTCATCCAGAGCGTCAGTGGCATCCACTCGGGCGTCAACGCGGTCAGCGGCGACTTCTCGACGGGCGCCGCCGGACTGATGATCTCCAACGGTGAGGTCGGCGCCCCGGTGAGGGAGTTCACGATCGCGTCGACGCTGCAGCGGATGTTGCTCGACATCGCCGAGGTCGGTTCCGACGTCGATTGGTTGCCGATGCGTGCCGCCGGCGTGAGCCTCGTCATCAACGACGTCACGATGAGCGGCGCCTGACTGGTGACCGGTCGGCGAAGCGGCTGACGCCGCCGCCTCCCGAACCGGGAGTTCACCTCTGAACGACGCGTCCGAGTACCGGGCGTCAGTCGGGCATGTCAGTAGACCGGCCGGCAGTGGATGTCGAGCTCGGCGGCCTTGCTCGAGTCGAGCACGACCCGTCCGGGGCGGACGAGTCCCGACGCTTCCAGCGTGGACGTGTTGAGCAGCGACGGGTTGAGGCCGAGGAAGCGTGCGGTGCGCATCGCGAACTCGGCGCGGCTGAGCGCATCGGGTCCGGCGACGTGCAGGGGGCCCGAGATGTCGCGCATCGCGGCGAGCCGCGCCACCGCCTCGGCGACGTCCTCGACGTGCACCGGGCAGCGGAACTCGTCGGTGAAGAACGTGGTGGCGGTCCGGTTGTTGATCGCGTCGGCGACGTCCTGCTGCAACGCGGACAACGTCACCGTGCCGTAGAGGAGCGACGTCCGGATCATGACCGCGCCCGGGCAGGACGCCATCACGACGCGCTCGGCGTCGACCTTGTCGCGTGCGTAGTCGATCAACGGGAACGGCTCGTCGGACTCGACGTACGGGGTCGACCGGCCGGGGAAGATGACGTCGGACGACATGTGGACGAGGCGTGCCCCGCAGGCCTCGGCGGCCTCGGCGACGTGCTGGCTGGCGTCGACGATCGAGCGGCGATCGGACTTGCGGTAGGCGAGGTGGGCGATGGCGGTGGGACGCCAGCCGCCGACCATGTCGAGCACGGCGTCGCGGTTGCGGAGGTCGAGCGACGTCGACGACGGGGCGATGATCTCCCAGTCGGCGCTCGCCGGCCCGTTGACGAGGTGACTGGCCGAGGAATCCCCGACGCACCGGTGACGAACAGGATCCTGGCCCGGCGCGGTCGCCAGTTCGATCGGAGCGCCACGTCGGGGATGCTACGGCGGTACCTTCATCGGATGCCCATGGCGTCGGTGCGACATCCGCATCTGTCGGAACCCGTCCCCACCGGATGGGTCCGGGTCGACCTCCACAGCCACACCATGTGGAGCGGCGACAGCACGACGACGCCCGACGAGATCGAGCGCGCAGTGGTCGAGAGCGGCATCGACGTCCTGTGCATCACCGACCACAACGCGATCGCCGGTGCGGTCGAGCTGGCCGGGCGCCTTCCGTGCCGCGTGGTCGTCGGCGAGGAGATGCGCACATCCTCCGGCGAGCTGATCGGGCTGTTCCTCACCGACAGGGTGTCGATGGGGCAGCCGGCCGACGACACCGCACGGGCGATCAGGGAACAAGGTGGCATCGTGTACGTGCCCCACCCGTTCGACCCGATGCGCGGCAACCTTGCCGAGCAGGCGCTCGTCCGACTCGCCGACGACGGTCTCATCGACGCCGTCGAGGTGCTCAACGCCAAGACGTCGCTCGACAGCCTCAACCGTCGTGCGGTCGAGTTCGCCGACGAGCACGGCCTGCTGCACGGCGGCGGGAGCGATGCGCACGTGCCCGACGCGATCGGCGCGGCGTTCGTCGAGATGCCCGATTTCGACGGTCCGGTCGAGTTTCTCGCGAGCCTCAGCCGTGGCCGGGTCGTCGGTCACCACTGGGACGAGGCCCGGCCGTGGTCGCCGCGGATCATCCCCTCGACCAGTTCGTCCCGCCTCGTCGACTGACGTTCGCCGACGATGCCGATCCTCCACGCCATCGTGCTCGGTCTCGTCCAGGGACTCTCGGAGTTCCTGCCGATCTCGTCGAGCGGGCACCTGCTGCTCGTCCCCTGGCTGTTCGGGTGGGACGACTTCGACTCGGCCGGGGTCGAGAAGGCGTTCGACGTCGCCCTCCACCTCGGCACGCTCTTCGCCGCGATCCTGTACTTCCGCAAGGACCTCGCGGTGTACGTCCGTGAGGGGTTCCGGCTCGTCATCCACCGCGACCGGCCGGCCACCCCGGAGGGCCGGCTGGCGTGGCTGCTCCTGCTGTCGACGGTGCCGGCGGCGCTGGCGGGTGCGTTGTTCGAGTCGTGGATCGACGAGAAGCTCGGCACGCCGGTGATCATCGGCATCTCGCTCATCGTGTTCGGTCTGTTGCTGGGATGGGCCGATCGGTCGACCGGGCAACGCAAGGTCGAGGAATACGGTGTCCGCGACTCCGTGATCGTCGGCGCCGCACAGGCGCTGGCGCTGAACCCGGGGACGTCGCGTTCGGGGATCACGATCACGGCCGCCCGACGACGCGGGTTCGACCGCGACGCCGCCGCCCGCCTCAGCTTCCTGATGATGATCCCCGTCACGGGCGGGGCGATCGTGTTCAAGATGACGAAGCTGGTCGGTGACGGCATCCCCGACGGCCTGCTGGCACCGATGATCGTCGGCATCATCACGTCCGGGATCTGCGGGTGGTTGGCGGTGTGGGGCACGCTCAAGTTGGTGCGGACGCGGAGCTTCATGCCGTTCGTCATCTACCGGGTCGTGTTGGGCACGGTGGTGCTGGTGGTGGCCGCTGCCGGCTGGCGTTGAGCGCCTCGACTCGTTCAGCTCGTTCACTCGTCTGCGACCGGCATCACGGCTCGAGCAGCAGCGCCACACCGGCGGTCGAGCTCGATGCGGCCGCCACCATCGGCGCCTCGTCGTCGGGGACGGCGACGATCGTGACACCGTCGGCGTGACCCACGATCAAGGCGTCGCCGGCGAGCCGGACTCCCTCCGACGCGACGACGACGTGGTCACCGATCGTCGCCCCCGAGGCGACGCCCTCGACGATCGCGACCGCGAGCCAGCCACGAGGGATCAGCGAGCGCGGTGCCGTGGTCGCGGCGACGTCGACGTCGACGACGATCTCGCCGGCGCCGAGGCCATGCCGGGCGGCGGCGCCCGGTTCGAGCGTGGCGATCGCACCGGGCGGGATCATCGCCACCGGGTATCGACGCTCGACGGTCAGACCGGACAACGGCTCGCCGGCAGCCACGTCGCGCGTGGCGACGAGCACGACGGCGGTCTCGCCCCATCGTGACCGTTCGTCCTCGACCGCACCGAGCACCGACGCTGTCGCGATCGCACCAGCGGCGGCGACGGCCACGACGATCGTCCAGTAGATCCACGGACGGCGGGCGAGCACCCGACGGACCATCGCCAGGTGGCGCATGGATCCCCTCCCTCAGAGATGCGCTCGACCGTGTCCGGTCGAGGCGTGATCGCTTGGGGGAGCCGGAGCGGTCAACCTACCGGCGTCACGTGATCCTTCACTTGACGCGCGGCAGCGCCGCCTCGAGCAGCGTGCGCACGGCGGCGACGTTCTGACGCAGCACCTCGAGCACCGTCTCCATCGTGACCGGTTCGTGTCCGTCGACCCCGGCGTCGTAGTCGGTCACGAGGGCGACGGAGGCGTACGGGATCCCGGCCTCGGCGGCGAGCACCGCCTCCGGATAGCCGGTCATGTTCACCACGTGCCAGCCCATCGCACGGAACCACGCGCTCTCGGCACGGGTGGAGAAGCGTGGTCCGTTGATCACGACCATCGTCCCGCCGTCATGCGCCGTCACCCCGGTCGTTACCGCCGCCTGCAGCAACGTCGCGCGCAGGCCGGCGTCGTAGGGATCGGCGAAGCTCTGATGGTGCACCGAACCTTCGGAACCCGGGCTGCCGGGGGGTGCGCCGACGTCGTGGAACGTGTCGGGCCGACCCGTGGTGCGATCGACGAGTTGGTCGACGACGACGAACTCGCCGGGATGGATCTCGGGTTGCAGGGAACCCACCGCGCACGGCCCGATCATCGAACGCACGCCGAGTGAGGCCATCGCCCAGACGTTGGCGCGGAACGGCACCCGGTGCGCGGCGTACTCGTGACGGCGGCCGTGGCGGGGGAGGAACGCCACTCTCCGACCTGCGATCGTGCCGACCGCGATCGCCGACGCCGCTTCGCCGTACGGCGTCGTGACGGTGATCTCGACCGGGTCGTCGAGATACTCGTAGAAGCCCGATCCGCCGATGATCCCGATCTCGACGCCCAGCTCGGCTGCGGCGTCGCTGATCGGGATGAGCATCGCTCAGCCGCTGGCAGGCTTCGTCGTCGACGATCCGCCGGTCGACTTCGACGATCCGCCGGTCGACTTCGACGATCCGCCGGTCGACTTCGTCTCCGACGACGTGGAGCTCGGCTTCGATTCCTTCGAGCTCGTCGTGCTCGGCGTGTCCGCCGTCTTCTTGTCGCCTGAGCCGGCGGAGCCCGTGGTGCCACCCGAGGCGTCCGAGCTCGAGGACTCGCCGCCGGCCGCGGCGCCGGCTTTCGAGGTGCCGCGGTTGTCGGTCTTGTAGAAGCCGTCGCCCTTGAACGTCACGCCGACGGGCTGGAAGACCTTCTTGACCGCCATCGTGGCACCCGTGCGCGGATGGACGGCCTCGGTGAGGGTTTCGTCGGCGAACGACTGCTGGACCTCGACGGTCTCGCCGGTATCCAGGAACTTGTAGACGTAGGTGGGCACCGTCGAAAAAGATATCGTCGCCGCCATGCAGGTACGCAGTGCGGTCATACCGGCCGCTGGCATGGGGACGCGTTTTCTCCCCGCAACCAAGGCCGTGCCGAAGGAGCTGATGCCGATCGGCGACACTCCGGCGCTCCAGATCATCATCGACGAGGCGCTCGGCGCCGGGATCGACCACATCGTCGTCGTCAGCAGCCGGTCCAAGCCGGCGATCGACGCCTACTTCGAGCCGTCGCCCGACGTCGTGAACAAGCTCGAGGAGTCCGGCAAGACCGAATTGGCCGCCCGGATCCGCAGCATCGGGACGGACTGGCGGGCGACGATCGTGTATCAGGACAACCCGCGCGGCCTCGGGCATGCCGTCGGCTGTGCCCGCGAAGCGGTCGGCAACGAGCCGTTCGCCGTGCTGCTTCCCGACGAGTTGATGGGCAATTCCTCGTTGCTCGCCCAGATGAACGGCGTGTGCGTCAGCACGGGTGGCAGCGTCGTCGGTCTCAAGCGGGCGCCGCGCCACGAGGTCAGCTCCTACGGCGTCATCGACCCGGCGGGCGAGATGTCGCCCGACGGCGTCATCGCCGTTCGCGACCTCGTCGAGAAGCCGGCCGAGGAGGACGCACCGAGCGATTTGATCCTGATCGGCCGCTACGTGCTCACGCCCGATGTGTTCGACGAGATCGCCGCGCTCAAGCCGGGCAGCGGTGGCGAGTTCCAGCTCACCGACGCGCTGCGCGCCCAGGCGGCGCGGTCGCCGTTCCACGGCGTGCTGTCGCACATCGCCCGCTACGACACCGGCACACCGCTCGGATTCCTGAAGGCGGCGATCGAGATCACCCTCGCCGACCCCGACATCGGTCCGCCTCTCAAGGTCTTCCTCTCCGACCTGTCTGCTTGAAACCAGCCCTGCTGCAATCTGAAGCAGACAGTTCGGTGGGGGTTCGAGGGGTTTCAGCGGCGGCGGAACTGGTCGGGGACGTCGAGGACGAGGCCGTACTCGTCGACGCCGAAGTCGACCTCGGTGCCGCTCGTCCGGTCCGACACCCGCCACTGGCGCTCGTCGACGTGGTGGTAGCGCTTGACGGTCGACGCGACGGCGAGCGTCTCGACGTCGATCGTGATGACCGCCAACTCGGCGCTGTCACCGGGGTGGAGCGGGAGCCGGCGGATCGGCAGCGTGTTCGTGAACGGCGTGCAGGCGAGGTCGATGTCGTGGCAGCCGTCGAGCTCGGGACGGTGGGCGCCGTTCATCTCGCCCCAGCGGGCGTGTCCGTCGGTCGCCAGCCACAGGTCGGGTTCGTCGAGGTCCCGGAACAGCAGGAACTGGCGCACCTGCCACGTCGGCGACAGGCGGATCACGTAGTGGATGTGCTCGCGGCCGACCTCGCCCGACGCGGTCCAGCCTTCGTTCTCCCAGCGCAGCGTCAACTCCTCGAGGGCTTCGTCGTCCCACGTCTGCCACCTGGCGGTGAACCCGTCGGCCGGGAACGCGGTGTGGATCGCCACGCATCCATTGTGCCCTCGCCGATCGACCGACGGTACGGTGCGAGCCGTGACTCCGCTCGAGGACGCACAGACGCTGGTGCTCGAAGCCTGCCCTCCGCTCGCCCCGGTCGAGATGCCGCTCGACCAGGCCAGGGGGTTGGTCCTCGCCGCTGACGTGGTCGCCGGCGAGCAGGTGCCGCCGTTCGTCAACACTGCGGTCGACGGCTACGCGGTGCGCGCTGCCGACGTCGCCGACGCGCCCGTCGAGTTGGCCGTCGTCGGTGAGGTGGCGGCCGGAGCCAGCACCGACCGCGTCGTCGGGCCGGGTGAGACGATTCGGATCATGACCGGGGCGCCGATGCCGGCCGGCGCCGACGCGGTCGTGATGGTGGAGGACAGCGAGCTGCTCGCGCCCGACCGAGTGCGCCTGGCGCGGGCTGTGCAGCCCGGCGCGTCGGTGCGCGCCGCCGGCGACGACATCCAGGCGGGAGACCTGTTGTTCACGGCTGGCACCGAGGTCCGCCCGGCCGTCGCCGCGGTGTTGGCGAGCGTCAACGCCCGGACCGTGACGGTCCATCCGCGGGCGACGGTGGCCGTGCTGTCGACCGGGGACGAGCTGGTCGACGACGGGTCGCCGCTGGAGCCCGGTCAGATCCGCGAGAGCAACCGGACGATGCTCGCCGGGCTGCTCGCCGAGGCCGGGCTGCGACGTGATCGACCTCGGCACGGTCCGCGACGACGAGGCCGAGCTCGAACGGGTCCTCCGAGTGGCCGCCGGGACGTGCGACGCGATCGTGTCGAGCGGTGGCGTCAGCATGGGCGACTACGACGTCGTCAAGGCCGTGCTCGGTCGGATCGCGGCGATGACGTGGTTGCAGATCGCGATCAAGCCGGCCAAGCCGTTCGCGTTCGGCATGCTCGCGGGCACACCGGTCTTCGGTCTGCCCGGCAACCCGGTCAGCTCGCTCGTGAGCTTCGAGCTCATCACCCGCCCGGCGTTGCGCCGGATGATGGGCCACCGCCGGCTCGCCCGCCCCAGCCTGGTCGCCGTCAGCGACGACGGGATCCAGCGCCGGCCGGACGGCAAGGTGCACCTGGTCAGGGTCAACACGGCGTTCGGAGACGACGGCCGCTTCCGGGTCACGCCGGTCGGGGCCCAGGGCAGCCACCAGCTGGCGGCGACGGCCCTGGCCGACGCCATCGCGATCGTGCCTGACGGCGACGGGATCCCGCCCGGTGGAGACGTTGCCGTGCTCATGCTCGTAGGCTGATGGGCGTGGGAGCCAACGATCTCGTCGACCCCTTCGGTCGCGTCATCCGCGACCTGCGGATCTCGGTCACCGACCGTTGCAACTTCCGCTGCACGTACTGCATGCCGGAAGAGGGCATGACCTGGCTGCCCCGCAGCGAGGTGCTGACGTTCGAGGAGATGGAGCGCCTGGCGAGGATCTTCGTCGAGCGCTACGGCGTCGAGGGGATCCGCCTGACCGGCGGGGAACCGACCGTCAGGGCGCACCTGCCGGTGCTCGTCGGCAAGCTGGCCGCGCTCGGGGTCGATGTGGCGATGACCACCAACGGGGCGACGTTGCGAGGCATGGCGAAGCACCTGCGCACCGCCGGTCTGCGGCGCGTCAACATCAGCCTCGATTCGCTCGACCGGGCGAAGTTCGAGCGGATGACACGGCGTGACGAGCTCGCCAACGTGCTCGACGGCATCGAGGCCGCCAAGGAGGCCGGGTTCGACCCGGTGAAGATCAACGCCGTCGTCGAACGCGGCGTCAACGACGACGAGATCGTCGACCTCGCGACGTTCGGTCGCGACCGCGACGTCGAGGTGCGGTTCATCGAGTTCATGCCGCTCGACGCGGGCGCGCACTGGATGAACGACCAGGTCGTGGGTCAGGACGAGATCGTCGCGACGATCGATGCCGTCTACCCGCTCGAGCAGATGCCGGCCCGTGGCGCGGCGCCCGCCGACAGGTGGCGCTATCTCGACGGGCGCGGCACGGTCGGCGTCATCCCGACGGTCACGAAGCCGTTCTGTGGTGACTGCGACCGCGTGCGCCTCACCGCCGACGGCCAGTTCCGCACATGCCTGTTCGCCAACGACGAGTTCGACCTGCGCGCCGCGATGCGTGCCGGCGAGACCGACGATCAGTTGGCGTCACGCATCGAGCGCGCGGTGGGCACGAAATGGGCCGGTCATCGCATCGGCCAGGTCAACTTCATCCGGCCGGGGCGCTCGATGAGCCAGATCGGCGGCTGATGCGTCGATCGTTGGCGGCCGTCGCGGCCGCCGCCATCGTCACCGGCGCCGGCATCGCGGCCGCTGCGATCCCGAGCGTCGACGGTCCGGCGACTGCCGACATCCAGGCCGAACGGGTGAGCCCATCCGGTCCGACGCTCGGGGGATGCCCCATGTTCCCGGCCGACAACTGGTGGAACCGGGACGTCAGCGGGCTCGCGCTGCACCCCAGCAGCGCCCAGATCATCGCCCAGATCCAGGCCGACGGGCTCGACAACCTGCACCCCGACTTCGGCGAGAACCCCGGCTACGGCATCCCGTACGTCGTCGTCCCGGCCAACCAACCGCTCGTGCCCATCACCTACACCGCGTACGGCGACGAGAGTGACCCGGGGCCGTTCCCGATCCCGCTCGACGCGCCGGTCGAGGGCGCCGGGGCCGGCGGCGACCGGCACGTGCTCGTGCTCCGTCAGGGCTCGTGCGACCTGTTCGAGCTGTTCGTCGGGATCCGCAGCGGTTCCGGCTGGAACGCCGCGTCGGGTGCCCGCTTCGACCTCACGTCGAACGACCTGCGCCCGCTCGGCTGGACCAGCGCCGATGCCGCCGGGCTGCCGATCCTGCCCGGCCTGGTGCGGTACGACGAGGTGGCCGCTGGTGTGATCCGCCACGCCATCCGCGTCACGTTCAGCGAGACGCAGGACGGCTACATCCTCCCGGCCACGCACTCGGCGTCGGACTCGACCAACCCAAACCGTCCGCCGATGGGACTGCGGTTGCGGCTGAAGGCGTCGTACGACGTGTCGCAGCTCACCGGCCAGGCGCGGGTGATCGCGGTGGCGATGCAGCAGTACGGCCTGATCGTCGCCGACAACGGATCGAACTGGTTCTTCCAGGGCGCCCCCAGCCCGAACTGGGACGACGACGACCTGAACCAGCTGAAGGGCGTCCCTGGCTCGGCGTTCGAGGTCGTCGACACCGGACCGGTCCAGTCGTGACGACTACGCTGTACGACGACATGAGTGTGTCGTCATGAGCGATCTGTCCTTCACCCACCTCGACCCGCTCGGACGGGCCCGGATGGTCGACGTGACGCCCAAGGAGGCGACGCATCGCCGAGCCGTCGCGCGCTGCAAGGTCATGATGAAGCCGGAGACGACGCTGGCGATCGCCAACCGCGAGGTGAAGAAGGGCGATGTGCTGTCGGTGGCCCGGGTCGCCGGCATCCAGGCGGCCAAGCGGACGTCCGACATGATCCCGCTGTGCCATCCCTTGCTGGTGGGCAGCGTGTCGGTCAACTTCGACATCGGCGACGACCATGTCGCGGTCGAGGCCCAGGTCGACACCGTCGATCGCACCGGTGTCGAGATGGAAGCCCTGCACGCGTGCGCGACAGCCGCGCTGACCATCTACGACATGTGCAAGTCGGCCGATCGCGGCATGGTGATCGGCGACCTGACGTTGTGGGAGAAGACCGGCGGCCGATCGGGCACCTACCGCCGCCCGGAGGCGGACGCGGCGGGCGCTCCCGCCGACGGCGATCGGTCCCAGGCGCCGATCGATGTGCCGGAGGGCACAACGGTCGTTGCGACTTCCTCCGCGAATGTCGTAGAATCGTAATGAAACCCCGGTCACTGCGTTCCGCCAGCACCCGATGACCCCGAACCCGAACCGAGATCGATAAAAACATGGGCCAACTCGTCCTACTGGTAGTGGCCGCAGCGTGGGCCGCAGTCCTGCTCCCACCGCTCCTCCGCTCCCGGCTCGAGAATCGTCCCAACTCCTCGGTCACCGACTTCCGACGCCAGCTCAATCGCCTGCAGAGCAGCGTGCCGCAGCGGGCGGGCGGATCGATGCGCTACTCGATGGCGCGACCGCTGGCTCCCTCGCCGCTCCAACGTCCGGCGGCCGGCGGCCGGCCGGGCACGCCGCACGCCCGCCGCAACGCGGCCGCCGCCCACCGCTACGCCCCTGCGCCGCGTGGCCGCGCCGGCGGCCCGCCCGGGCTGCACGAGGGTTCGATGCGGCCCCGCACGCACGCCGAGGTCCAGCCGCGGGCCCATCGCCAGGCATACGTGTCGCAGGTCGGCGCCCCCGACGCGGTCCGGCGTCGTCGCTCGAACGTGCTGTTCATGCTCGTGCTGGCCGCTGCCAGCACGCTCTTCCTCGCCGCCACCACGGAAGAGACGGCGATGTTGTACCTGTTCGCGCTGGCGTTCCTCGCCCTCGCCGGCTACATCTACCTGCTGGCCCAACTGCGCCAACGTGAGCAGTACCAGTGGCCCGACGCGTGGCCGCGCGCCTGACCGATCACGACTCCTGAGGGCTCAACCGAGCTCTGAACGCCAGGCGCCGACGCGCGAGAAGTAGGTCTCCCGCTCGGCCTGGTTGCGTGCCAGCTCCTCGGGGGCCAGCGTGTTCGGATCGAACTCCTCGTTGAGCACCCGATTGACGCGTTGCTCGGCGCGGCGCTCCGAGATCCGCCGCAGGGTCCAGCTCGCAGTGCGGGGGACCGACGTCCTGGTGTGCTTCGTGAGCAGGGTTCCGGGCGACGGCCGCCCCGCAGATGAGCCGAGGCCGTCGAACGAGGCGACCGCCTGCACGACCCGCGGCCAGACACGCCCGACCAGTGCGGTGACGATGTCGTCGGGCACGGCGGCCTCGAGTGTGTGCTTCGAGCGGGCCAAGGCGATGCCGATGGCTGGCGCGCACTTCGCCGCGCGCGACCTCCGGACCAGTTCGTCGAGATCCGGCCGGCCCGTGGCGATCGCCATCTCGATGTCCTTCAGCCACACGAGGCGATGGCATCCCTCGCGCGAGGCGTGGAGCGCGAGGTGGAACACGGTGTCGACCGCGTCGAATGTCGCGTAGCGGCGGCCGCCGATGTCGACCGCACGGCGCCTCGCGAACAGCTGCTCGGGGTCGATGTGGTACCAACGGCGGTCCTGGTACTTGAACATCACGTGCCAGTGGAGGTCGACGCTGATCCAGCCCACGTTGAACGCGATCGCACCGGCACGGAAGTACACCTGCGGCGACCACGACGTGACCGGGTTCCAGAAGCGGGCCGCCTCCATCGCGTCCACCGCGTCGGCGAAGCGGTCGGGCGGCACCAGGACGTCGACGTCGGAATAGCGACGCATGCCGGGGTCGCAGTACACCGACGCGCTCAGCACCGGGCCCTTGAACACCAACCATGGGATATCGGCGGCATCGAGCACGGCGCCGACGCGGGCCAGCACACCGCGCACCACGAGATGATGTGACGCCGCCTCGCGACGGCCGGCGGCGAGCCGTTCGAGCACGTCGTCGGCGACTCCATCGGTGTGCTCGAGCACGGCGTGCACGCAGCCGGCGACCCGATGAGCCTCGGCCAGTGCCGGAAGGTCGCGGATGACGCCGTCGTCGGCATGTTCGACGAGCTCGGCGACTCGCGCGTGGCGCTCCGGGTGGCATGCCGCCGCGGTCGCCGCGGTCAAGAGTTCCTCGACCGACCTGGCCCGGCCCCGCCGGAAGCCCGGCACGCGCGGGGTGGCCATCGGCGGTCATGCTAGCGATCAGCAGCCAGGCGAACCCGACGCTTCCCGACGCGTGCCCGACTACACTGGCGGCTCGCGACGGGGCTGTAGCTCAGTTGGTAGAGCGCAACAATCGCACTGTTGAGGCCAGGGGTTCGATTCCCCTCAGCTCCACCCGTAGCCGATCAGCGGGTATCGGCCGTCGCATCGAAAGCGTTGTTCGGTGCTACTCGCAGTTCCGTCGACATCGGCAGTGTCGGGCCAACCTGCAACGCGAGGTACGCCATCAGTGCGTAGACGACGATCGCCGCGCCAAGTGCTTCGAATCCCTCCTCGGCAGCGGCCGTCATCTGATAGCCAACCGATCCGACAGGAATCGAATCGTGGTGCGCGATGTATTCCAACACGATCGCTCCAAAGCAGTAGAGGAAGCCTCCTGCAGCAACACGCAGTCGAGTTGGATGATGGAGTCGCCGGATGAATCCGGAGCACGCGACGACCAGCACCGACAGGATCGGGGGGTACACCACCAGGAACGAGAACATCTCGTGGATCTGGGCGGCCTCATCGAGCGACAGGTACCCGAGGGAGACGGACACGAGCAACCAGTACCGACGGTCGGGCGCGTGCACGATCGCGACAAGACCCGCCAGCGCCGACGCGAACAGGAGATCGGCTGACGCAAACCACGTTTGGATGTTCGCCTCGGCGTCGACGTCGACGAGCCGCATGAGATCGGCCGCCAGACCGGTGATCTGTCCGGCGTGAACGTGGCGATACCAAATGACAGTGGCGTTGCACACCAGGAGGAGACCGATCACCGCCAAGAGGGCACGGAGAACCAGCGCAGGTCGGATACGCACGCCACCCATCGAACCTCTCTCCCGTCATCGCCAGGTCGGCCCCGAATCACGTCAGTGAGAACTCGGCCACCGACGGTGCCCATGTGCTGACCAGGGCAACCATCAGTTCGTCCGACCATAGCCCGCCGCGAAGCGCCTGTCGCTTCGGGCTCGTCGCGACTTTCCGCGGCCTTTCACGGCCGAGTCAGCGGCGGCTCAGTCGGATGTCAGCGGGTGGGTTCATCCTTGGACACAGATGGTCGAAGTCGTCGATCACCTGAGAGGAGGAACTCCAATGTTCACCGTCCAGACACTCCCCGGCTTTGATGATCCGGCCGCTCCGGCAGCGCCCAGCATCGCCTCGATCAACGCCGACGGCATCGCCGGCATCGTCGACGCCGCACTCGCCCACATCGCCGGCCAAGTGCTGCTCTCGCAGGGTCGCTGCGTCGACGTCCTGCTCGACCTGTTCAACGTCACCACCGAGCCGTCGATCCAGGTCCTGATCGGAGAGCGGCTCAACGACATCCGACACCTCCGTGCCGTCGAGGCCGACGAGTTCCGCGCCGACCTGTACGCGGTCGCCGCCATCGCCGCCGCCGAAGCCGCCCTGGCCGGCGTCTGATCCATCGACAATTTCGGTGCCAGCCGCCGGCGTCCGTGCCGCGCGAGTCGTGCATCCCCGTTCAACCCTTCATCGCCCAACCATCATTGAGGAGACCACCATGAACTACGACCTGTCCATCATCGCTCGTCTCGCTGCCGACCGTCAGCACGCGTTCCGCACGACCGCTGCTGCCGACCGCCCCGGAGGACACCATCCCACCCGGTCGTACAACACGGTTCTGCAGCGCTCGTTCGCGACGTCCCGCTCGAGGCGCACCGCTCGCGGACGACGCTGGCCGACCTAAGAATGGCCGTGCGACCTCGATGTCGTCATCGCCGGGGGAGGCCCGGGCGGCAGCGTCGCCGCCCTGGCCCTCGCCCGCGGCGGCGCTCGGGTCACGCTCCTCGAACGGCTCGACCACCCAGCACCCTCTGGGGGAGGCATCCTCCTCCATCCGAACGGGCTGGCGGTGCTCTACGCGCTCGGGCTCGGCGAGGCGCTCCGGAGCCGTGCCCACGTCTCGTCGGCCGGATCCATCCGGGACGAGCGCGGCCGGACGATCCTCGAGGTGCCGGTGCCGAACTTCGGTGCCGGGCTCGACCACGTGCTCGCCGTTCGGCGCAGCCATCTCACCGGCGTCCTGGCCGATGCCGTCGCCGCAACCCCCGGGATCGAGGTGATCACCGGTGCCGAGGTCATCGACGCCCACTCGTCGGGCGAGGTGTCCTACCGGGTCCACGGCATCGAGCACCGTCTCGTCGCCGATGTCGTCGTCGGTGCCGACGGCGTGCACTCGACGGTGCGGAAGCACGGCGCGTTCGGCGCCTGTTCGAAGACCCGGCGCAGCATCTACGTGCGTGGGACCGTCGACGACGCGGGCGGAACCGCCGAGACGGCGGCCGAGTACTGGACTCCGCTCGGGCTGTTCGGCGTGTCGCCGCTCGGCGACGGCACGACCTATTTCTACGCCGACGCCACCGCGGCCGACGTGACCGCGGCGATCGTCGACCTCGATCTCGAACGCTTCCGGTCCGTCTGGACCGACGTGCTGCCGGCGTGTCGCGGCGTGCTCGACCGCATCGCCGGCGACGGTTCGTTGCTGGTCAACGCCGTCCGCCGCGTCGATTGCGACACGTTCGTCGACGGCCGGCTCGTGCTCCTCGGCGACGCCGCCCACGCGATGGAGCCGACCCTCGGTCAGGGCGCGAACAGCGCGTTCGTCGACGCCGCGGTGCTGGCCGACCTGCTGTCCGAGGCGGCCGACGTCGACCGTGCCCTCGTCGCCTACGACGCGCGCCGCAGGCCCGCAACACGGTCCGTGCAGCGGGCTGCCGCCGGGGCTGCCAGGCTTGCCGCGCTGCACTCATCGGTCGCCGCCCGCGTGCGCAACCGGTTTGTTCGCCTGGTCTCCGGATCCAAGGTTGTCGAGCGGCGGTATCGGAAGCTTCAGCAGGAGGACCCGGCCGCGCTGTTCCGGGCCGTCGATGGGCTCCCCAGCCGGCCGTCGATGCTGCAGCGGCTCGTCTGACGACGCGGGCCGCGCCGAGCGGGCGCCATCAGCGTGCGGCGAGCACCAGCTCGGCCACCTCGCGTCCTGCACGCACGAGCAGTGGGCCGAGCTCGGCCACCCGCGTGTCAGTGAGGCGGACCGACGGGCCCTGGATCCCGATCGCGAATCGCGCCACCCCGCTTGCGTCGAGTACCGGTGCGGCCACGCCGCACACGCCGTCGTAGCGCTCCTCGCGATTCGTGGCGAATCCGTCGCTGCGAACTCGCTCGAGCTCCTCGAGCATCGCCGGTCGGTCGGTGATCGTCGCCGCCGTGAAGCGGGCGAGCGGCCCGAGCTCCTCGATCGCGGTGGCCGGCGGTATCTCCCCGAACGCCATCAGCACCTTGCCCATCGCCGACGCGTGCACGTCGATGGCGCCGCCGGCCGGGTGCTCGAAACGCAACGCGTGGCGTGAGCTCGACTGGATCACGACCACCACGCCGCCGCTGCTTCGGACGCCGACGCTCACCGACTCACCGGTCGTCTCGCTCAGTCGCTCGATGGTCGGCCGGGCGCGGTCGACGCCAGAGCCCTCGACGGCCCGTCGCCCGAGCACCGCGAGCGCCGGACCCAGCCGGTACTGCTCGTTCGTCGGATCCTGCTCCATGAACTGCTCGTGCACGAGCGTGCGCACCAACCGGTGGGCTGTCGTCAGGTTGAGACCGGCCTGTCGAGCGATCTCGGTGATGCCCAGCGACAACCGGTCAGCGCGGAACAGGTTGAGGATCGCGATCGCCCGCTCCACGGTCTGGGCGCCCGACTTCGGCACGCTGGACTGCGGCGGCGTCTCGGGCACCCGCCGATGCTCCCAGATCGGCCGCTGAGTTGCGATACCCTCTAATGTCGATCATAATACTCGGGATTCCGAATGTCGGAACCATCTTCCACATCTTCCCCCCTGAGGTGTCATGAGAACCGCCCATCCCGCACTTGCCGGCCTCGCTGCCCTGCTCCTCCTCGCGAGTTGCGGCGACGACGACGCGGCGGCGACACAGCCCACCGATGCTGCGCCGCTCGACGACACGACCGCGCCGGACACGGCGCCGGACACCGGTGAGCACGTGACGCTGCGCCTCGGGTACTTCCCGAACGTCACCCACGCCACCGCGCTCGTCGGCGTCGAGCAGGGCATCTTCGCCGACGCGCTCGGCGACGACGTGACCCTCGAGACGTCGACGTTCAACGCCGGTGGTGAGGCCGTCGAAGCGCTCTTCGCCGACGCCATCGACGCGACCTACATCGGTCCCAACCCGGCGATCAATGGCTTCGCCAAGTCCAACGGTGAGGCGCTGCGGATCGTGTCCGGCGCGACATCGGGCGGTGCATTCCTCGTCGTGAAGCCGGAGATCACGTCGCCCGCCGACCTCGCGGGCACGACGATCGCATCGCCGGCGCTGGGCAACACCCAGGACGTCGCGCTTCGTGCCTGGCTGCAGGAGAACGGCCTGTCGGCCGACGAGTCGGGTGGTGGCGACGTCTCGATCCGGCCCCAGGAGAACGCGGCCACGCTCGACGCGTTCAAGGCCGGCGACATCGACGGCGCGTGGGTCCCTGAGCCGTGGGCGACGCGCCTGATCCAGGAGGGTGGCGGCACCGTTCTGGTCGACGAGCGTGACCTGTGGCCCGACGGGCAGTACGTGACCACGCACCTCATCGTGTCCACCTCGTTCCTCGACGAGCATCCCGACGTCGTCAAACGCTTGCTGCAGGGTCATGTGACTGCGACGGACTTCGTGAACGCCAACCCCGAGGAGGCGCAACGGCTCGTCAACGACGGCATCGAAGCGATCACCCAGAAGCGGATGAACGACGAGGTGCTCGCCGGGGCATGGCCGAACCTCACGTTCACCACCGACCCCGTCGCCAGCTCGTTGCAGAAGTCGGCCGACGACGCGATCGCGATCGGCCTGCTCGACGACGTCGACCTCACCGGCATCTACGCGCTCGACCTGCTGAACGAGGTGCTCACCGAAGCGGGCCAACCGACCGTGGCCGGAACTTGATGCTGAGAGGTTGCTGATGACGCTCGTCGTGCCCGTCCCGATTTCGGCAGTGCCCACTCCCCGCCCGGAGCGGGCGGTCGTCACGTTGGATGCCGTGTCGAAGGTGTACCGATCGAAGCGAACCGTGGTGCCCGCGCTCGACGCGATCTCGCTGACGATCCCACGGCGCGGCTTCACGTGCGTGGTCGGCGCCTCGGGTTGCGGCAAGTCGACGCTGCTGAACCTGCTCGCCGGTCTCGACACCCCGACCAGTGGCACGCTCGACGTGGTCGGCCGGACGGGTCTCATGTTCCAGGAGTCGGCGCTGTTCCCGTGGCTCACCGTCGCCGGCAACGTCGATCTGGCGCTCAAGCTGCGCAACGTGAAGCGGACCGATCGACGCGATCGAGTCGATGAGCTGCTGGAGCTCGTGCATTTGTCGGACTTCGCCGACAAGCGTCCGCACGAGCTGTCGGGCGGGATGCGGCAGCGAGTCGCGCTGGCCCGCACGCTCGCCCAGGACGCCGACATCTTGTTGATGGACGAACCGTTCGGGGCGCTCGACGCGATGACACGTGACGTGATGCACGACGAGCTCGAGTCGATCTGGAGCTCCACCGGCACGACGATCGTGTTCGTCACCCACAACGTGCGGGAGGCGGCGCGACTCGGCGACCGCATCGTGCTGCTCAGCAGCCGGCCCGGTCGTGTGGCGCAGATCTTCGAGATCGACCTCCCCCGACCGCGACGCATCGAGGATCGCGATGTCTCGGAGTTGGCTGCCGAGGTCACCGCCGCGCTGCGCAAGGAGGTGTCCCGTCATGGCCGTCGTTGAGATGCACGCCGACAGTGAATGGCGCCGCGCTCAGCGGTCTCGACGCGCTCGAGACGACCGACGACCGCGACTCGCGGGCGGTGAGAGTCTGGGCGTCGCTGTGGCCGAAGGTCGCAGCACTCTTGCTCGCTCTCGGCATCTGGCAGCTCGTCGTGTGGTCTGGCTGGAAGCCGAGCTACACGCTGCCAGGTCCCGACACCGTGTTGCCGCGGCTCTGGGACGAGCTCGGCGAGGGCGTCACCTGGCGGGCGATCGGGGTCACGCTGCGCCGCGCCGCAATCGGGTTCAGCCTCGCGATCGCGGTCGGCGTCGTGATCGGGATCGCGGTGTCGCGCGTGCGCGTCCTGCGGACCGCTGTCGGTTCGATGATCACGGGGCTGCAGACGATGCCGTCGATCTCGTGGTTCCCGCTGGCGCTGATCCTGTTCAAGCAGAGCGAGGCGGCGATTCTCTTCGTCGTCCTCATCGGCGCCGCGCCGTCGATCGCCAACGGGCTCATCGCGGGGATCGATCAGATCCCGCCGATCCTCCTGCGCGCCGGACGCGTCCTCGGCGCAACCGGCGTGCGTCGCTACCGGCATGTCGTGATGCCGGCCGCGCTCCCCGCGTTCGTCGCCGGCCTGAAGCAGGGCTGGGCCTTCACGTGGCGCAGCCTGATGGCGGGCGAACTGCTCGTGATCATCGCCAACAAACCCTCGATCGGTTCGAGGCTGAAGTTCGAGCAGGAGTTCGCCGACTCGCCCGGACTGATCTCGTGGATGTTGATCATCCTCATCATCGGCGTCGTCGTCGACGCCGTGTTCTTCGGATCGATCGAGCGCGTGATCCGTGAGCGTCGGGGGCTCGGCGAGACCTGACAGCGCGGCGGTAGGCTGCTTCCCCGATGGAACGAGCGATGCGGCGCGCCGATCACGTGATCTGGGAGGTCACCGGATCACGGGCGGTGCTGCTCGATCCCGACGGGACCGAGCTCATCACGCTGAACCCGGTCGGCACGCTCGTCTGGGACGCGATCGACGACCTTCCACCCGACGCGATCACTGATCTCCTCCTGCCTCGGTTCGAGGGTGTGACGCGGGAACAGTTCGCGACCGACGTCCGGACGTTCCTCGACGACCTCGAAGAGCTCGGCGTCATCGTGCCCGCTGACGAGTGAGATCGGCGGTGCCGATGCTCGAGGTGCACGGGGTCCGCATGACGTTCCCCCGCCTGCGCGGTCTCCTGCGGCTCGTCGTACGAACGGCGACCGACCATGAGGTCGTCGCGCTGCGCGGCGTCGACCTCGGTGTCGGCAGCGGCGAGGTGGTCGGGCTCGTCGGCCCCAACGGTGCTGGCAAGACGACGCTGCTGAAGATCGTGTCGACGCTCCTGCATCCAACAGCGGGGCACGTGCTCGTCGACGGTCACGACCCGCGCCACAACCCGCGAGCGGTCAGGGACCGGATCGGGTTGGTGCTCGCTGACGACCGAGCGCTCTACTGGCGTCTCACCGGACGGGAGAACCTCGAGTTCTTCGGGGTGATGCACGGGCTGACGCAACGCGACGCTCGGGCGCGAGCCGGTGTCCTTCTCGACCAGGTGGGCTTGGCGTCGCGCGACAAGATGGTGTTCGGTTACTCGTCCGGGATGCGAGCCCGCCTCTCACTCGCTCGGGCCCTGCTCACCCGTCCGCCGCTGCTGTTGCTCGACGAGCCGACCCGTGCGCTCGACCCGATGGCCAGCGCGGCGGTCGCCGAGATGCTCCGGGCGTTGGCGGCGGACGGTGTCGCGGTGCTCCTGTCGAGCCACCGTCTCGACGAGATCGAGGCTGCGTGCGACCGCATCGTCGTGGTGACCGATGGCTCGGTGCGCTTCGACGGGGCGGTTTCGGAGCTGTCAGGCGACGGCAAGTTCGCCGGTTCGGTGCGTGCGCTCCTGGAGACGCGTGCTCCGTCCGACGAGTCCGGCGACGACGAGTTCGGCGAGACGTCCGATGCTGTCGATCGGGGGACGTGGTGAGCGCGTCGCTGACGGCCAACAGTGCGCGGCTCGGCGCCATCGCACGGCGCGACTGGCGCACCGTCAAGCGCTACCAGTTCCGACAGCTGCTGCGCTTGTTGGACTTCGTCTACGCCGCGATCCTCGCGTTCTACGTCGGACGTCTCTTCGACACGGTGCCCGACGAACTGACGGAGTACGGCGGCAACTATTTCGACTTCGCGATGGTGGGGTTGGCCGTGATGTCGGTCGCCGGGCTCGGCATCGGTACCTTCAACGACACCATCACGCGTGAGCAGACGCTCGGCACGCTCGAGGTGCTGCTCGTCACTCCGACGCCGGTGCCCGTGCTCCTGGCCGGATCACTGGTCCTGCCCCTCGCGCTCACATTCATCGACATCGCGCTCTACGTCGGCGTCGGGATCGGTGTGTTCGGCGTCGGGTTGTCGTGGTCGGGTGTGCTGCTGTCGATCCCGTTGTTCCTGCTGACGCTGGCGTCGTTCTGCGCGTTCGGGATCGTCGGCGCCAGCATCGCGGTGCTCGCCAAGCGCGGCGACCCGCTGTCGGGTCCCCTGATCCAGGCCACGGCGGTCCTCAGCGGTGCGCTGTTCCCTGTGTCGGTGTTCCCCCCGGTCCTCGAGCTGTTGGCTCGCTGCTTCCCGGCGTACTACGGGATCAACGGGCTGCGTGAGGCGCTGCTCGGCGGTGGCAGCTGGAGTGACATCGCTCCCGACGTCGCCGTGCTCGCCGGGTTCGTCGTCGTCCTCCTCCCGCTGTCGGTGTGGATCTTCGAGCGCGCTCTGGCCGCATCGCGACGCGCCGGCATCCTCGGCAACTACTGAGCCGCGCCGTCGAGCGCTTCGACGACCTGATCGAGGAGCGTTCCCGCGACGTCGAGCCGTCGTGACGGATCGGCATCGTGGTGCAGCGTCCAGGCAGGTAGCCGGCTCAGGGCGGCGGCGATCGGGAACAACTCGCGCATCCGGTGCCGATCGGGCGCCAGCGGGAACGAAGGGAGCAACGTCTTCATCAACGACGGACCGGGCTCGATCCGTTGCACCTGCCCGGCCCCTGCGGCGTGCTCGATGAGGAGCACCGCACTCACCCGTCGGCCATCGACGGTGGGCGAGCGTTCGAGGGGCACCCGGACGCGCTTGCGTTCGTCGTTGGGGATGACGGCGCTGCCTCGGCCGTGATCGTCATCGCGCAGGAGGTCACTCGGGATGTTGAGCGGCTTGGGCAATCCCCATGCCACGAGTTGATCGCCGCCATCGCCGGCGACGAAGGTCAAGTCGTCGCTCAGCACCGTCCATTCGTGTCGCGACGCGGCGTACGCCAGAGTGGACTTGCCGGCCCCCGTGCCCCCCACGGCGACGACCACGTGATCGCCGTGGCTCATCGACGCCGCGTGCAACGTGTGGCGGTCATGCTCGGCGAGCGCGTCCGCCAAGACGTGTTGGACGCTGCGGCGGAACGCCGTCGCCAGATCGATGGTCGGGTCGTGATCGGACGCTCCGGCACGCGGCGCCGGTCCACCGACGCAGATGTCGTCGCCTTGACGTCTCGCGGCGACGCCGGAAACGCTCAGACACGCCGCGCCGTCGCCGCCGAGCCACACATCGATGCCGGTGTATGACAGATCGGGAGGACGGGCGGGGAGCTCAGGTGGTTGTCGAGCGAACTCCAAGTGGAGCTGTGGCGATCCGGCCGACTCGGCGCAACCCGCGAACAGGGCGTCGATCGCGTCCCACCGCGACGCGTCGTCGGCGGAGAGCTCCATGTCCCGACCGGCCAGATGGACGACTCGACGCATGCGGAGTCGACCATACTGCGAGGCGGTCCGACATGTCCGAAGGCACCACCTCGCCCGACACCGTCACGCGTCTGCTGCGCCGCCGCGCCGAGGCGGGGACGTTGTGGATCGACACCGTCGGCAATTCGATGGGACGCGCGGTCCCCGCCGGTGCTCGAGTGCGGGTCGTCGCCGCTTCACGGCCACGCCGCGGCGAGGTGTGGGCGATGTGCGACGACGACGGACGCGTCATCGTCCACCGGGTGCTCGGCTCGGTCGGCGACCGATGGTGGTTGCAGGGCGATGCCAACCGATCACCGGATCGGCCGGTCGGGGTCGATCGACTGATCGGCCGTGTCGACGAGGTCGAGGTGGCCGGCAGGCGGCGTCGGCTGGGCGCTCCCCGTCGACTGACTGGGCGGGCGCGGCTCGACCTCGCAGCGGTCCGCAAGCGAGTTTCGGCGATCTCACGGAGGGTGAGGCGTCGGTCGGGCCGATAGCACCCTCCGTGGTCAGATGCCCACCAAGACCACCGAATCTTGCGGCAGCATGACGATACCTGCACCAATTGACACACTTCGAGGCCCAAATCTAAGGTCGCCACGATCGGTGTTCGCTACAATGAGTGGAGCGCGAGGCGAGAGATCGATCCCAAGGCGGAAGGACCCAAGACATGCAGTACGAACGACCGGCTGTCGAAACCCGAGAGAGCGTGGAAGCCGAGCTTCTGCAGTTTCTCAACAACAACCAGAGTGGTAGTGGCCAAGGCTCGATGAGCTGAACCACCAGGTACTCGGTTGGGAGCGGCGGTCCTCTGGCCGCCGCTCCGCCGCGTCCGGGGTCAGTTTCGACCCGGTCGATCGTGCGTCGATGTGTCGCCCGGTTCGCGGAACCAGACCGGGGCTCTCGGCTGCAGTGGTTGCCAACGACCGTAGAGGGCGCGCAGGCGACGTTGGCCGCGGAACCGTCGTCTCGGCACCAGTTCGACCGCGACGTACTGGTCGTCTCGCACGTGGGCATCGAGGTCCATCGGGTTCGACCCCGCGAGCGCCGCAACGCCGGCGATGCCGAGCGCGTTGCCGATCGACTGCGCGCGGGCGACGAGAGCCCATGACCAGCCCGCGCCACGGTGGTCCGGCACGACCGTGAGCAGGTCGAGCACGCCGTAGCGACGCGTCCGAGTCGTGATCGCCACCGCACCGGCGAACCTGGCGTCGTCGCCGGGCCACTCGACGACGATGACGTAGTGCCGATCGAGCAGGTGACGCAACATCGTCCGGAGCTGCCAGGCCGTCAGTCCGCCGACGAACTCGAACGTCGAGTACAGCTCGACGAGCGCGTCGAGGTCGGCCCCGGTCGCCAGGCGGGTGACGTCGTCCGGCACCTCGGTGACATCGATCGGGTAGGCCGTGACGACCCAGGGTCGCACATCGACGAAGCGACGCCGCTGGAGCAACGGGATGAGCGGCGCGATGTCGGGCGCGGCACCGTTCACACTCCACGCCGGGCTGCGATCGACGAGCGCGGCGGCATCGGTTGCGGCGCGCTCGTCGAGCAGGAGCACCATCGCGTACCAGCGGTCGAACGTCGGCCGCACGGCGATCACCGCCGCCGCCGGTCGCTGTTCGTCGTCCTCGATCATCCACGCCCGGCACCGCCGTGACCAGAGTCCGCGATCGAGGAGCTCACCCAGCGCCTGGCTCGATCTCGGCTCGTGCTGTTCGAGCAGCGCGACCAGTTCGCCGTCACGCCTGATCCTGCGGGTGGAGTACGCCGTCACCGACTTGGACGCCGGGTGCGCTGATTGGTCATTGATCCTCCATGTCGGCGATGCGAGCGACGAGGCGCCAGCCGAGGAGCGCCCAGGAACGGCCTGCGTGGCCGGGGAACGCCGTGATGGTCAGTCCAGTGCGGTGGCGAGCGCGTCCTGTTCGCGCTCGCGCAGCGCGGCGTTGATGCGTTGGCGCTCGAGGATCTGTTCGAGGGTCTTGGCGGCCTGCTCGACGGGGTGCTCGGAGAAGAAGGCCTGGATGTCGGCCACTTCGGTCGGACGGTTGAGGGTCTTCACCGTGTCGACCATGCGGATGATCGTGTTCGACGGGAACCGCGCGTTGATGTCGGCCCAGTTCTTGCGGACGAACGTCCAGGCGCGCGGCCCGTGGCGGCGATTGGCGATGCACATCCGCAGGAGGAACGGCGCGTTCTGCGTCTTGACCTCTCCACCGAGCGCGAACTCGCAGGTCCGGTCGATCAGCTCGGCGCTGTCGAACTCGGCCAGCGCATAGAGGTGGCGGAGCTGATCCTGCGGTGTCGACGCCGAACGGAACCCGGCGAGCATCCGCTCGTATTCGGCCTCGCCGCCGGTCGCGGCGACGACGCTCGTGGCGGCCGCCACCAACTCCGGATCGACCGAACCCGGTTCGGTTTCCGATCGGTCGTACAGCTCGCGGCACCGCGCCTGCGTTGCGGCGTCGCCGCCGAGTACCGCGAGCGCGCCGGTGAGCAACCCGCGGAGCTTGCCCACCAGGTCGCTCTCGTTCGCCGCTGGTTCACCGAGATCGGCGAGCGCCGGACGGACGAGCAGCGCGACGCGTTGCTGCAACCGCAGGAACGCGGCGTCGTCGAGGAGGCGTCCCAACCCGCGCAGGCTGATGACGATCGCCTGCCAGACGGCGTACTCGCGCTCGTCGGCGAACCCTTCGAGGAACGTCAGCAGGTCGGTCGCCGGAAGGTGGCCGGCGATGACCGCGTTCCACGCGTCGTCGACGAGGTTGTAGCGCTCGAGCGTGTCGAGCGAGCGGAGCGCGTCGCCCGTCAGACGGGCGCGCAACGCGTCGTCGTAGGACACGCGGAAGAACGCGTGCCCTCCTGCGTTCACGACGACGGCTGCCGATGGGTCAGCGAGCGTGAGGCGCGCCTGGGGCCCATCGAGGAGCAGCGTCTCGACGTGGTCGGCGTTGCGCACCGTGATCGGCACGGCCCACAGCGTGGCTGACTCGGACTCGGCATCGAACGTGAACGGAGACTGACGCACGACGAGTTGCTCGCCGTCGAGAGAGGCGGTGATCTGCGGGAAGCCGGGTTGCCAGATCCACGAGTCCATGATGCGCCGCACCGGCGCGCCACTCGTGACCTCGATCGCGTCCCACAGGTCGCTCGTATCGGTGTTGGAGTAGGCGTTGGTTCGCAGGTAGTGGCTGACGCCCTCGCGGAACCGTTCTGCTCCCAGGTACTGCTCGAGCATGCGCAGCAGCGCGCCGCCCTTCTGGTACGTGAGCACGTCGAACATGCCCTCGCAGTCGGCCGGTGACCTGACCTCGTATTCGACCGAGCGGGTGCTCGCCAGCGAGTCGGTCTCGAAGGCGGCGCTGCGCTCGAGCCCGAACGTCGTCCAGCGCTCCCAATCGGGGCGGTACGCGTCGCAGGCGGCGATCTCCATGAACGTCGCGAACGCCTCGTTGAGCCAGATGCCGTTCCACCAGCCCATCGTGACGAGATCACCGAACCACATGTGGGCGAGCTCGTGGGCGACGACGTCGGCGACGACTTCCTGCTCGTGCTGAGTCGCGGTCGCCGGGTCGATGAGCAGCAGGCTCTCGCGGAACGTGATGCAGCCGAGGTTCTCCATCGCGCCGGCGGCGAAGTCGGGGAGCGCGAGCAGGTCGACCTTGTCGCTCGGATACGGGATGCCGTAGTAGTCCTGGAACCAACGCAGGGAGAACGCGCCCACCTCGAGCCCGAACCCGGTGAGGTGGCCTTTGCCCGGCACGTGGACGACGCGCAGCGGGATCCCTCCGACGTCGACCGGCTCGGTGACCTCGAGCGGACCGACGACGAACGCGGCGAGGTAGGTCGACATGAGCATCGTGTCGGCGAAACGGACCGCCACCTTCTCGCCGGCCGGCGTCGTCACCGCCCGACGCTCGATCTCGGGCCCGTTCGAGACCGCCAACAGCTCGGGTTCGATCACGAGCGTGATGCTGAACACCGCCTTGAAATCGGGTTCGTCCCAGCAGGGGAACGCTCGCCGGCAATCGGTGGCTTGCATCTGGGTCGTCGCGATGACCTGCTCGTCACCGTCGGCGTCACGGAACGTGCTGCGATAGAAGCCGCGCAACTTGTCGTTGAGCACACCGGTGAACGTGATCTCGACGCTGTGTTCGCCGGGCATCAGGTCGCGCGGCGGGCGGATGAACAGCCGTTCGGTGTCGTCGTCGAGGCGATGTTCCGCCGGCTCACCGTCGAGGAGGCACCGGTCGATGTCGAGCTCGGCCGCGTTCAGGACGAGCTCACCACGGTCGGCGAACGTGTCGTCGTCGGTGTCGTCGATGCTCAGGTGGATGACGACCTGGCCGCTGAACACCGCGGCTGCGAGGTCGGGCTCGAGGGTCACGTCGTAGCGTGTCGGTCGGGCATGACGGGGCAGGCGGAACGGGTCGAGGAGGCGGGCCGTATCGGTCACGGGACCGATCGTACCGGTGAGGTCGCGCACGCCGGATCCGCCGGTTCGATCGAGTGGTCCGATCGCACGTTCGACCGAGCGCTGGATCACAGCGTTCGGCACCGGGGGACCGGGAACCGTTCGGTGCGCGGAGACAACCGTTAACGTGCCCATCCGTGCGGCCGCCCGACGACCCGAACGACGCCGCGGCGACGCCGCCGGCGTATGACGTCGTCGGGATCGGCAACGCACTCGTCGACGTCATCGCCCACGCGGGCGACGAGTTCCTCAGCACCCACGACCTGCTGAAGGGCGCGATGACGCTGATCGGCACCGACCGCGCCGTCGAGCTGTACAGGGCGCTCGGGTCGGCCGTCGAGATGAGCGGTGGCTCGGCCGCCAACACGATGTGTGGCGTGGCCAGTTTCGGCGGCCGTGCGGCCTACGTCGGCAAGGTCAGTGACGACGAGTTGGGGCGGGTGTTCGGACACGACCTGCTCGCCGTCGGTGTGGCGTTCCGCCCGGGCTCGATGACCGAGGGCGTCCCGACCGGCCGCTGCATCATCGTCGTGACGCCCGACGCACAGCGCACGATGAACACGTTTCTCGGCGCCTCGAGCCTGATGAGCGTGCCCGATGTCGACATCGCCACCGTCGCCGCCGGCAAGGTGCTGTACATGGAGGGGTACCTCTACGACCGCGACGATGCCAAGGCCGCCTTCCGGCACGCCGCCCAGGCTGCGCACCGTCACGGCCGGCTCGTGTCGCTGACGTTGTCGGATTCCTTCTGCGTCGACCGTCACCGAGACGACTTCGGTTCGCTCGTGTGCGACGAGGTCGACCTGCTGTTCGGGAACGACGACGAGTTGCTCGCGCTCTACCAGACCGACAACTTCGACGACGCGGTCGCCGCCGTCCGCCGCGACTGCGGGCTCGCCGCCATCACGGTCGGCGCCAAGGGCTCCTACATCATCACCCCCGACGACGTGCTGCACGTCGCCGCCCACCCCGTGCGGCGGGTGATCGACACGACCGGCGCCGGCGACCTCTACGCAGCCGGATTCCTCTACGGCTACACGCAGGGCCGCGAGCTGAAGGAGTGCGGCCGGCTCGGTTCGATCGCCGCCTCGGAGGTGATCTCTCACGTCGGGCCGCGCCCCCTCGTCGAGCTGCGTACGCTGATCAGATGATCGACAGCGCCCGCGCCGAGGCGGAACGCTGGCTGGCCGCCGAACCCGACGAGGACATCCGCGCCGAGTTGGAGGCGCTGATCGCCGGACCGGTCGACGAGCTCGATCGGCGCTTCGACGGCCGGCTGCAGTTCGGCACCGCCGGTTTGCGCGCCGCCGTCGGCGCCGGTCCGCAGCGGATGAACCGGCTCGTCGTGCGGCAGGCGGCGGCAGGTCTTGCGAAGTACCTGCTCGACGTCGACCCGCGCGCTCGCGAGCGGGGTGTGATCATCGGCTACGACGCCCGCCGCAAGAGCGATCTGTTCGCGCTCGACACCGCGTGCGTGATGGCCGCGTACGGAATCCGGGCGATGCTGTTCGATCAGTTCGTCCCGACCCCCGTGCTGGCGTGGTCGATCACCGAGGTCGACGCCGTCCGCCGGCGTCGTCGTCACCGCCTCCCACAACCCGCCCGCCGACAACGGCTACAAGGTGTATCTCGACGACGGTGCGCAGATCGTGCCGCCGCGCGACGCCGGTATCGCGGCCCGGATCGACGAGGTCGATCCAACTGCCGTCGACCTCGCGCCGCGGGATCATCCGCTGATCGAGTCGGTCGGTTCCGAGTTGATCGATGCCTACATCGCCGCCGCCCCCAAGGTCCGCCTCCGTCCGGAGGTGCCAGGCGTGACGGTGGCGTACACCGCGATGCACGGCGTGGGCGGTGCCGTCCTCGTGCGCGCGTTCGAGGCGGCTGGCCTCCCGGCGCCGAAGTTGGTCTCCGAGCAGTTCGAGCCCGACGGCACGTTCCCGACGGTGTCGTTCCCCAACCCCGAAGAGCCCGGGGCGATGGACCTCCTGCTGGCGGTCGCGGCCGAGTCCGACGCGTTGGCGGCGATCGCCAACGATCCCGACGCCGATCGTCTCGGCGCCGCGATCCCGCAGCCGGACGGTTCGTGGCGGCGCCTCGGTGGCGACGAGCTCGGTTGGCTGCTGGCCGAGCACATCCTCGGCCACACGTCCGGCGACGACCGCTTCGTGGTCACGACGCTGGTGTCGTCGTCGCTGCTGGGTCGCATGGCGGCGGAGCACGGCGTGCACTACGCCGAGACGTTCACCGGGTTCAAGTGGATCGGTCGCACCGTGCTCGATCACCCCGATCGGCGCTTCGTGTTCGGATACGAGCAGGCACTCGGCTACCTCGTGACGCATCAACCACTCGACAAGGACGGCATCACCGCGGCGATCATGTTCGCCGAGGTGGCGGCGACGGCGGCCGCCGATGGTGTGACGCTCCAGGACCGCCTCGACGCGATCGCCGAGCGATACGGCCGCCACGTGATGGCCGAGCAGTCGGTGCGGATGGAACCCGCGGTCGCGGCGGCGCAGGTCGAGGTGTTGCGGGCGTCGCCACCAGCCGAGATCGCCGGCCGGCGGGTGGTGGAGGTCTCGACGTTCCCCGAGGCCAACCTGCTCCGGCTGGTGCTCGACGGCGGTGTCAGGGTGCAGATCCGCCCGAGTGGTACCGAGCCGAAGGTGAAGCTCTACGGCGAAGCCGTCGGCGAGGATCCGGCGCCGTACGTCGCCGCCCTCGCTGCATTGCTCACGTGACCCCTGTTTGTGTCACCGCAACCGGCGATCGGCGCCGATGTCGGTGACACAAACCATGGTTTCGCGGTGGGTTCGGCTTCACACCGGACACTTACCCGGTTCTGGTGTACTCGGATGATGAACGTGTTGCTGGCGGAGGACGACCGGTCGGTGCGGGAGTCGCTCGTGCGCGCCCTCACGCTCGAGGGATACTCGGTCACCGCCGTCACGAACGGAGCCGAGGCCCTCGCCCACCTCGCCGAGTCGACACCTGACGTGCTGCTGCTCGACGTGTCGATGCCCGTCGTCGACGGTCT
The DNA here is from genome assembly GCA_963722415.1 of Ilumatobacteraceae bacterium. Lineage (GTDB taxonomy): Bacteria > Actinomycetota > Acidimicrobiia > Acidimicrobiales > Ilumatobacteraceae > JALOLG01. Next base: position 123,872 of record CAVRNI010000039.1, on the reverse strand, counting down.
CACGGTGTGCCGCGTGTTGCGATCGGAGAAGAACGGGATCCCGATCCTGATGCTCACGGCACGGACCGAGACGAGGGACCGGGTCGCCGGCCTCGACGCCGGCGCCGACGACTATCTGCCCAAGCCGTTCGACCTCGCCGAGCTGTTCGCGCGGGTGCGGGCGTTGTTGCGTCGGGCCAACCACACGTCGGTCGACGACGGAGCGGACGATCAGCAGCTCGTGCTCGCCGACCTACGGATCGATCCTGCCGGACGCCGGGTTTGGCGCGGGAGCCGCGAGATCGAATGCTCGAAGACCGAGTACGAGTTGCTCGAACTGCTCGTGCGCAACGCCGGGATCGTGCTCGACCACTCGACGATCTACGAACGGATCTGGAACTACGACTTCGGGCCGGACTCGAAGAACCTCGCGGTGTACATCGGTTACGTGCGACGCAAGACCGAGGCCGAAGGCGAACCGCGCCTCGTGCACACGGTGCGGGGAGTGGGTTACACGGCGCGGGTCGGAGCGTCGTGAGCCTCCGCTGGAAGATCGCGCTCGCGCTCGGTGCGATCGCGGCTGTCACGACCATCGTCGTGGGAACGATCAGCTATCGCACGACCCGCGACCGGCTGTACGCCGAGGTCGACCAATCGCTGACCGACTCGATCCGCTTGCTCGATCGTGAGCTCAACCGTCCGGGCGAGTTCGGCCGGATTCCAGAACGCGGGCCACTGTCGATCTACGACATCCAGGTGCTCGGGCCCGACGGCCAGATCGTGGCGAGCAACTTCGAGCACGGCTTCGAGCCCGACGCCGAGCAGGCCGCGCTGGTCAGTGCGAACGGGGTCACGAACGTCCAGAACATGACGATCGATGACACGGAGTACCGCGTGCGGACCGTCGGCCTGCGCCGCGGTGCGTTCCAGATCGCCCGCCCGCTCGACGAGACGAACCGCGTGCTCGACAGCCTGCGGGCGCGCATGCTGATCCTCGTGGTTGGCGTGACCGCGGCCGGGGCCGCGGCCGGCTTCCTCATCGCAGGCGGCGTCACCGCGTCGCTGCGCCGGCTCACGGCAGCCGCGGAGGCGGTCGAGAGCACCGGTCAACTCGACGTCGACGTACCGGCGGGCGGCAACGACGAGGTCGGCCGCCTCGGCGCCGCGTTTCGGCGGATGCTCGACGCGCTCGCCCGCTCGAAGGCGGACCAGCAACGGCTGGTGCAGGACGCCGGACACGAGTTGCGGACACCGCTCACCAGCCTGCGCACCAACCTCGACGTGTTGCTCCGCTACCCGGACCTTCCGCCCGATCAACGCCGCCAGGTGATCGACGATCTGCATGCCGAGACCGAGGAGCTCGTCCTGCTCGTCGAGGAGGTGGTCGCCGTGGCCAGCGGTGGGCTCGACGACGATCCGTTCGAACCGTTCTCGCTCGGTGACGTCACGCGTGAGTTGGCGGCGCGCTACGAACGTCGCAGCGGCCGGGAGGTGCGGGTCGAGGCCGACGAGTCGCCGATCGAAGGTCAGCTCGGCGCCGTCCAACGGGCGATCTCGAACCTGCTGGACAACGCGCGCAAGTTCGATCCGAGCGGTGGCGTGATCGACGTCCGAGTGTGCGAGGGCACCGTCGAGGTGCTCGATCGGGGTCCGGGCATCGTCGACGGAGAGCAGGCGTTGGTGTTCGAGCGCTTCCACCGCTCGGCGGAGGCGCGGACGCTTCCGGGTTCGGGGCTCGGCCTGTCGATCGTCCGCGATGTCGTCGAGCGGCACCACGGCACCGTCCGGGTCGGCTCACGCGATGGTGGCGGCGCCGCCGTCGGTTTCACCCTGCCCCTCCGCCCCGACCCACCACCCCCCGGCTGACGCATCCGGTCGCCGCGGCGCCCTCCCGTGCGCCCCCTATTTCAGACAGTCCGATTTGGTGCACCGACGTCGGTGCACAGATTCGTTCTGTCCGAGAAATCGGACACGGATGTGGCCACTCTCACCCGGCTCTTACGTGGTTCCGGTCGGCCTCACACCGGCGCATCGCATCATGACCCTCAAGAGCCATCCGGGCGAACCGATACATCCGCAACGACAAGGGAGTCGAGACATGAGCAACACCCCCAAGAGCAACGTCAGGCGCAACACGGCGATCGGCCTCACCGCCGGTCTCCTCGGTGGCGGTGCGATCGGCTTGATGCTCGGCACGCCGGGTCTGACGAGCGCCTCCGGGGCGAGCCCGTCAGCGGTCGTCGCCCAGGAGGACACGCCGACCGACGACACCACCGTCACGGACGACACCACGACCGACGACACCACGGCCACCGATGACACCACGGCGACCGACGACACCACGGCACCGACGAGACGACCGCACCGACGACTCGACGACCGACGATGCGGACGTCCGGCCCGATCCCGGTGTGCGGCTCCGCGAGACGCTGCAAGCGCTCGTCGACGACGGCACGCTGACGAGCGAGCAGGCCGACACGGTCGCCGCCTTCCTCGTCGAGAATCGTCCCGAGCGGGACGGTCATGGCGGATTCCCCGGACGTCCCGGGCGCGGCCACGGCGGTTTCGGGATCGAGCGCGGCGAGATCGCCGAGCTGTTCGGCCTCGAACCCGACGCGCTGCGTGACCTCCTCCAGGACGGACAGTCACTCGCCGACGTCGCCACCGCCCAAGGTGTGGACGTGCAGACCGTGATCGACACGCTCGTGAACGCCGCCAAGGAGCACCTCGACCAGGCCGTCACCAATGGCCGCCTCACCCAGGAGGAAGCCGACGCCAAGCTCGTCGAGATCACCGAGCGCATCACCGAGATGGTCAACACGGCCCGCCCGGCCGCCGACGACCTCATCACTCGGCAACGCCTTCTGGGCTGCCATCCGTTTCGACCCCCGAAAAGTTCGGCAGCCCAGAACCGAATCCTCCCCCCAAGGCGCCGCAGGCCCCGGTCCACCCCAACCCGGGTGGGCCGGGGCCTTCGGCTGTGATCCCCGAGCGTCGCCCGTAACGTGCCCGCTCGTATCGTGACCGGCATGATCTGCGTCGACGCCGAGCGGGTCGGCGTCGCCCAGCCGGACAAGGTCCTGTTCGAGGATCTCTCGGTGACGATCTCGAGCGGCGACCGCGTCGCCGTCGTCGGCATCAACGGGTCCGGCAAGTCGACGCTGTTGCGGCTGCTGACCGGCGCCGCGTCCCCCGACGATGGCACGGTTCGCTTCGGCCGCGGCGTCCGCATCGCGTCGCTCGATCAGGATCCGCGGCTTCCCCCGGGCACCGTGGCCGAGTACCTGGGGTGGACCGAGGGTGGCCGTGGCGAAGGAGGCGTGGCATGGGAGGTAGCGGCGGTGGCGACGTCACTCGGCGTCCAGCCGTTGTTCTCCCGCCGGACCGACGAGCTCTCGGGTGGCCAGGCCAAGCGCGTGGCGCTCGCCAAGGCGCTCGTCGGCGAGCACGACCTGATCGTGCTCGACGAGCCGACCAACCACCTCGACCTCGAAGCCATCGAGTGGCTCGAGACCAGGCTGTCGACCGCACGGTCGGCACTCGTGCTCGTCACCCACGACCGGCACGTGCTCGACCGGCTCACGACCGGTCGCGGGACGGGCAAGGTGGTCGAGATCGACGGCGGGCAGGCGTATGTGCACGTGGCCGCCGAAGGATCGAGTGCCTACGCGACGTATCTGGACGCGAGGGCGGAGCGCCTCGAACGCGAGGCCGGGGCCGAGGCGACGCGCCGGATCCTGGCTCGTCGCGAGCTGGCCTGGTTGCGCCGGGGTGCGCCCGCCAGATCGACGAAGCCCAAGGCCCGGCTCCGGCATGCGGCCGAGATCGTCGATGGGGGTCCCGCGCCGTCGGGTGTCCGCGGCAGCGACCTCGTGCTCGGTGTCGGCACCAACCGGCTCGGCAACCAGGTCATCGAGCTCGAAGGTGTTGCCAAGCGCTTCGGCGACGTCACCGTGCTCCGCGACGTCGACGTGCTCATCGAGCCCGGCGCCCGGCTGGGCGTCGTCGGCCCGAACGGCTCGGGAAAGTCGACGTTGCTCGACATCGTCGCCGGACGCTCGGCTCCCTCCGGCGGCACGCTGAGGCGCGGCTCGACGGTGGTCACCGGATACGCCGATCAGCACTCGTCGGCGCTCGACCCCGATGCGATCGTGCGCGAGCTCGTCGCCGGCCCGTATCGCGAGCCCGACTACGAGGACCGGGCACTGCTGGAACGGTTCTGGTTCGACTCGACGGCGCAGTACGCGCCGGTGCGGATGCTGTCGGGTGGCGAGCGCCGCCGGCTGCAGCTCGTGATGGTGCTGGCCGCCAAACCCAATCTGCTCGTGCTCGACGAGCCGACGAACGACCTCGACCTCGACACGTTGCGGGCGGTGGAGGAGTTCCTCGACGGATGGCCGGGAGCGCTCGTCGTCGCCAGTCACGACCGGGCCTTCCTCGATCGCACTGTCGACCACGTGTTGGCGATCGACGATGACGGTCGGGTGTCGCGCGTGCCGGGCGGCGTCAGCGGATGGTTGGCGTCGCGCGCGAAGGCATCGGGTGCGGCGTCGCGGTCGACCCGATCGACTCGCCCGGCCGACGCCGCGGCCGCCCGATCCGCGTCGACCACGAACACGACGACGAAGGGCCCGAGCCGCTACACCATCGGCCGCCGCCTCCGCGACGCCGAACAGGAGATGACTCGGGCGCAGCGCCGGCGCGACCACCTCGCCGAGGAGTTGTCGACGACACTCGACCACGCCGAGCTGGCACGCATCGGCTCCGAGCTCGCGGCCGCCCAGGCCGAGCTCGATCGCATCGAACAACAGCTGGCTCGAGCTGGCGGAGGAGCAGTCCAACTGAGCATCGGTACGGTGAGCGGATGAGCTCAGCTGCCGCCTCACGCGCCTCGATCGGGATGTGCTTCGATCGCACGTTCCCGCCCAGCTTCGTCACCGAGGTCGCCGGACGCCTCGACGAAGGCGGCGCCGACCAGTTGTGGATCATCGAGGACTGCTTCTACACAGCGGGCGTGAGCCTGGCCGCCACGGCCCTGGCGACCACCGAGCGACTCGCCGTCGGGATCGGCATCATGCCGGCGGTCGCCCGGAACCCGGCGATCACGGCGATGGAGATCGCCACCCTGTGCGAGCTGGCGCCGGGACGGTTCCTCCCCGGCATCGGCCACGGCGTGCAGTCGTGGATGGAGCAGATGGGCGCCCTGACCCCTTCGCCCCTGGCGACGCTCGAGGAGACGATCGTCGCCGTACGACGGCTGCTCGCCGGCGAGAACGTGACGATGCACGGCCGCCACGTCGATCTCGACGACGTGCAGCTCGACCAGCCGCCGTCGATCGTCCCGCCGGTGCTGGCGGGCGTGCGCGGCCCGAAGTCGCTGCAGATGGCGGGTCGAGTGGCCGGCGGGATCGTGCTGGCCGAGCCGGCCAGCCCGTCGTACGTCACGTGGGCGCTCGAACAGGCCGGTCACCGTACTGAATCGACTGGGCCAGAATCGACCGGCCCGGACTTCCATGTCGCGGTGTTCTCGGCGCTCTGCGTCCAGGACGATCGCGAGTCGGCGTTCCGCATCATGGCACCCTGGCTGGCGGGCCTGCTGGAGGATCCGAACGTCGCCTTTCGGGCGCTGCCGTTCGTCGACGACCTGCTGGCCCGCTTCGCGGAGCACGGCGTCGAGGGCCTGGTCACGATGCCGGCCGAGTGGTGGATCGAGCTGGCGCCGATCGGCACGCTCGACGATGCCCGCGCCCACGTCGACGCCCTCGAACGTGCGGGTGTCAACAGCATCGGGCTGTTCCCGGCGCCGGAGGTCGACGTCGCCCGCCTCCAGATCGACGACGTCCTGGCGATCGCCCGCCGGTAGGCCGGCGAGCGATCGCGATCAGGAGCGTCAGGCGGTCGGTTGGAGGTGCGTGCGGAGGTACTGCTCGACCTCCCGCAGCTGCCCGTCGAGATGCTCGCGGTTCTCGGGTCCGTACAGGGCGAGGTAGTCGCCGACCAACTCGGGCGTCGTGAGCTCGATCAGCTGGCGGCCTTCGAGCCACACGTTGATCACCTTGAACGGACCGGCGTCGGTCAGGGCCGAGGTCCAACCCGCGGCGGCCGCGATCTCGTGCACCCGATCCTCCGACACGGCGGCCATGAACAGACCGTGGAAGCTCGAGCCGTCCGCCGTTTCGGACGGGGCGAACTGCACCTCGCCGTCGGGGCCGGGCACGAACGCGTGCCCGACGGGAGCGACCTCCACCATCGACCCGCGTTCGTCGAAACGACAGACCATGCGGGCTCCGGGCGGGAACGGCGGCGACGGTGCGGCGATGTCGTCGGCGCCGAGCAGCTCGGCGAGCACGGCGGCGACCTTGGCCGGGTCATGGGCGTTGATGGACAGGTGGAAGATCATGGTGAAGCCTTTCGGTGTCGGGATTGCGTGGTTCGGGATTGCTGGTGATCAGGTGGACGCGGCGGTTGTCGCGTTGTCGTGGGCCGTGTCCGCGGCGCGACTGCGGGCGCCTTCGAGCAGGAGCTCGATCGCGAGGGCGGCGGTCTCGCCGGCCTCCTCGCCGTCCATGTCCCAGTAGTCGTGCAGCGTCTGCCAGGTGGCAGCCGACGTGAGCAGTTGCAGCGCGGCGGCGACTCGCTGTTCGTCGGCGGGGTTGAGCCCCGGCGCCGACGATCTGACGGCGGCGCGCGCGCTCTGACGGCGCTGGTCGTTGGCCGTGAGGCGCACGGCCAGACCGTCCTTCGATGCGAGCAGCTCGCGGATGACCGGTGCCAGCCGCTCGAAGCCGGGGTGGGCGGTGCGTACCAACGCCACGTATCCGGCCTCGTCCGTCGGGAACGGACCCGTGAACCCCATCCGTTCGTTGGCCCATGACCAGATCGCGGCGTGGAGCGCTTCCTTCGACGGGAAGTGTCGGTAGATCGTGCGCTCCGGCACGCCGGCGGCCTTGGCGACCTTGGCGAACGTGAGGTCCTCGCCGGCAGCCAGCACCTCGAACACTCCGTCGAGCACACGCTCGCGGACGAGGTTGCTGCGAGCGTCTTGCAGTGTGGCTGCCGTCATGACAGTAAGACTGCCACAACGGCAGTCTTACTGTCAAGAGGCATCGTCAGGCGGCGGCCGCCATCGGGCGGTGATTGGCGAGGACCGCGGCCAGCTGGCGCCGATCGGCGATGGCGTAGGCGCCGAGCATGGAGCGACGCTGGGTCCCACCCGTCAGCCGGACCTGGTCCCAATCCTCGGTGGTGAGGACGACGGGGCTGTGGGCGTTGTCACGGGGGGCGATCACGACGAGCTCGCGCCCGCCGAGGTGGGCGTGGCCCTGGAGCCGATGGGTGTCATCCCAGGTCAGGTCGTCGGGAGCGCTGCCGATGAGGCCGACGAGGAACTCGTGCGCCCGAGCGCGGCATTCGGTGTCGGGGCTCGGCACCCGCCCGACGGCGTCCGCTGTGGCGGCGGCTGTGAAATCGCTCGTGAACATGGTGGCCTCCTTGTCGATTCTTGGCTTGTCGCTTCTTCGAAACTGGTCTGATCCGAACAATGCGCCTGCGCGCTGAGACGCCACTGACGCTGCGCTGACGCAAGACCCTCGACGCGTGGCCGTGGATACAGCGACACGACAGCGCCGACCGGCGAACGGCACGAGTGGTGCGGCCCGTCTGCTACGAAATGTGGCATGCCGCCGCCGGACGACTGCCCGGTCGAGCCCGCGTTCGACCCGTTCTCCGCCGAGTACCAGGCCGATCCCTATCAGGTGCTGGCGCAGGTGCGGTCGGGCGGCGAGCCGGTGTTCTACGCCCCGAGCCTCGACTACTACGTCGTCACCAGCCACCACGACATCGAGCGGGTGTTCATGGACACCGAGACGTTCTCGGCCGCGCCGGCCCAGATGCCACTCGTCGCCCTCGACCCGGAGGTCGGCCAGATCCTCCTCGACGGCGGGCACCGGCCCCAGCCGTCGATGGTGAGCCTCGACGAGCCGGCTCACCAACGGCTCCGCGGTCCGGCGGCCAGGGCGTTCACCCCCAAGCGGGTCGCCGAGATGGAGCCGGTGATCCGTCAGCTCACGCGCGACCTGCTCGACGATGTCGGCGACGCCGACGCGTTCGATCTCGTCGCCGCGCTCACGTTCCCGCTCCCCGCGAGCACGATCTTCAGCCTGATGGGTGTCCCGCCAGAGGACTGGGCGCAGATGAAGCAGTGGTGCGGATCGCGTGTCGCGTTGGGCTGGGGCAAGCCGGACCCCGCCGAGCAGTTGCAGATCGCATCGGCGATGGTCGCCTATCGGCGCTACCTGCGTGAGCTCGTGGCGCTCCGCAGCGACGAGCCGGGCGACGACCTGGCGAGCGCGCTGGCGGCGATCCATCTCGAGGATCCCGACCAGCTCACGCTCGACGAGGCGGCGTCGATCCTCTTCTCGTTGAGCTTCGCCGGCCACGAGACCTCGAACAACCTCATCGCCAATGCCGTCCGACGGCTCCTCGAGCAGCGGTCGGCCTGGGACGCCCTCGTCGCCGATCCGACCGGAATCCCGGGCGCCGTCGACGAGGTGTTGCGATTCGATCCATCCGTCGCCGTGTGGCGACGGCTCGCGAAGCACGACACGTCGATCGGCGGCGTGCCGATCCCGGCAGGCGCCAAGTTGTATCTGTGGCTGGCCGCCGCAGGACGCGATCCTGAGCGATGGGATCAGCCCGACCGGTTCGACATCGAGCGCGCCGACGCCGGACGGCACCTGGCGTTCGGGAAGGGCAGCCACTTCTGCCTCGGCGCCAACCTCGGCAAGCTCGAGGCACGGATCGCGATCGAGGAGCTCACGGCGCGGTTCCCGGACCTGTCACTCGTCGACCCGCAGCCGCTGACGTTCCACCCGAACATCTCGTTCCGCGGCCCGCAGGCGCTGCTCGTGCGCACCCGCTGAGTCGCCGACCGTCGGATGATCTAGACAGCGACCTGTTCGCGCACGGGGTCGACCTCGTGACAGGTCTCGCCGGCTCGCCATGCCTCATCGGCGTGGCCGGCGCCCAACTCCGGGGTGATCCCGCGGGCCGCTGCCCACTGCACGAGGGCGTCCACCACGATCGGATCGAAGTGCGTCGTGCGGCCATCGACGATGTGGGCGAGCGCGACGGTCGGCTCCCAACCGTCGCGGTACGGGCGGTCGGACGTCAATGCGTCCCACACGTCCGCCACGGCGACGACACGGGCCTCGAACGGGATGTTGCGGCCGACCAGCCCGCCGGGGTAGCCCCCGCCGTCCATCCGTTCGTGGTGATGGAGGATCACCTGGAGAACCTCGCGTAGCGATGGTGCGTTCGAGGCGAGCTCGTAGCCGAGTTGGGGGTGGGTCTCGACGACGAGGCGCTCTTCAGGAGTGAGCCGACCCGGCTTGTTCAAGATCTCGTCTGGAATCGCGATCTTGCCGATGTCGTGGAGGAAGGCACCGCGGGAGATGACACGCAGGCGGTCCGGAGGAAGTCCCATCTGCAGGCCGAGCTCAACGGCGAGTTGGGCAGTGCGCTGGCTGTGACCGTGCGTGTACGCATCCTTGACCTCGACGGCGCGGACGAGGGTGTTCAGCGCTTCCGGATAGCCCTGCACGATGTGCGCGAACGGATCGTCTTCGAATGTCGTCGTGAGCAGGTCCGACACCGTTTGCTGCTCACGGCGGCGGAGCAGGACGGCATAGACGGCGGCCCCGAATCCGGCGAGGAGGTAGGCGTGATAGTCCCACCACGACACCTGGGCGAAGCGTCCGTGCTCGAACGAGAAGACCGCCGCGATCGACATCGCGGCGGCGAGCAGGATCGCCAGCTGAACGGTGTCGTGACCGAGCTGCCAGCGGTGTCCGTGGGTCCAGATCACGCTGACGAGGAGGGTCACGATCAACGCCGCCAGGACGGCGAGGACGGTGTTCTCGTGCGCGAACGGCTCGGCGCCGCCGAACATGACCGGATCGGCCACGAGTGCGGCAACGAACACGATCGCGGCGACGGTCGGAACCAGCAGTGTGGGAACCGGATGACGTGACACCCAGCGGTTGATCCCACGGTCAGACCGCCGACCGCCGATGTACAGGCACAACGCGAATGTTCCGAGCGCGGCGTAGGGAAGGCGACCGACCCAGCGGTTCGTCGGCTGGCCGAACACCCCCGGGGTGAGGAGTCCGTGACCGAGCATGAACACGCCGACCGCGGTACACCCGAGGCCGAGCCACACCACGCCCGGCTGGGGCACGCGGCTGGCGGCAACGGCGGCCAACGAAGCGACGATCAACGCACAGGCGGCGATCGCCGAGACCACCACCAAATGGCCGTCGGCCGAGTAGAACCGCTTGTCGATGCCTGGTACGAGCCGCAAGAGCGCGAGCACCGCCATCGGTACCAGGAGGAGCGCGAGGGCGATGAACCATCGGCGGGCGAACTTCACCCACGCTCATCGGGACTTTCACCCCGACCTTGAGCCGCTGCCCTAGAGGAGTGCTCGCTCGACGGGCCCGCCCGACCACGGTGGACGGATCCGCCGCAGCCGGTCGGTGGCCAGGAACGACCGTTGCAGGTCGGGCGGCATCACCTCGAACGGCGATGTCTGGGAGGCGTGCGTTGCGATCACCCGCCACCGCAACTCGTAGTGGTCGCTGGTGTCGAGCACGGTCGTGATGTCCTCGTCGGGTGTGCCGAGCCGCCCGAGCTCGAGGTACTCGCTGGCGGGATCGGCCGCACTCAGGAGGGCGACCCATTCCTGCATCAGCGAGCGGGCGAGGCACGCCAGGTAGACCCGGTCGGCCGTCCATCCGGCACGATCGACGGCGAGCAACGTCGCGTCACGGATGTGGACGTGATCGCGGTGACCGTCGGACGCGTCGAGCGTCACGACCAGTTCGGGGCGAACGTCGTCGATGACCGCCGCAATCGTCGCCGCGACGCGATCGAGCGGCACGGCCACGAGAGCGCGATCGTCGACCTCGCCGGCGATCCCCGAATCCTCGTAGTCGAGAACGATCACCCGTCCGACATGGAGCAGATCGGCCGCAGCCCGGAGCTCACGCTCACGCACCGCAGCCAATCCGGCTCTCCCGCCGTTGGGATCTGGTGAGCCCGCCTCGCCACGGGTGGCGCAACACACGATCGTGTCGACGCCACTCGCAGCGGCGTGGGCGAGGATCGATCCGCACCCGAAGCTCTCGTCGTCCGGATGGGCGACGACGACCAACATCCGTTCCGTCATCGCTGGCATGCGTTCAGCATCGTCGTTCAGCCAGGCGGAAGGATGACGATGCCGTGCTCGGCGGCGGCGGCCGTCAAGGCGATCGGGTCGGGCGCCGTCGGGACCGGCAACGTGTGGGCCGGAGCTGCTGGCCGACGGACTGGAAGAACCGCTCCAGCCCGCCGCTTGGCGCCTGCCGTGTGGCGGCCGGTCGAGCTGATCACGAGCGTGCGCGCCGTGTCGGTCAGCACTCGGAACGTGTGAGCTGCGCCGCGGGGCACGAGAGCGAACGTACCCGCACGAGCGAGGACGAGCTGACCTTCGACCTCGAACTCGATCTGACCGTCGATGACGTAGAACGCCTCTTCCTCGTCGGTTTGGATGTGCATCGGTGGGTTGCTCGCCGGGGTGAGGACGTGCTCCATCAGGCAGTAGGCGCCGCCGGTGTCGGCGTTCGATGCCTTGACCGTCATCAGTCCGTTCAGGAACCACGTCGCCGGACCGTCGTCGCGGTGGTGCACGACCGTGTCGAGCGTGGCGCTGCAGTGGTGTTCATGTTGATCTCCCTCTCAACGATGGCGATACTGCCCTGTGCAGTATCCTCGGAGCAGTAGACACTGTCCTGGGCAGTATGTCAAGATCGAATCATGGAGAAACCGTTGCCAACCACCGGCTACGCCGTGCTCGGCCTGCTGGCCGTGCGCCCGTGGACGACGTACGAGCTGGCCAAGCAGGTACAACGCAGCCTTGGCTGGTTCTGGCCGCGCGCCGAACGCAAGCTCTACGACGTCCCTCCCGACCTCGTCGCCCGCGGGTTGGCGACCGTGACCGAGGGCCACACCGGTCGTCGCGCCCGGTCCGTCTACCGCATCACGCCGGCGGGGCGACGGGCGCTGCGGAGGTGGCTCGGCCTGCCGTCACAACCGCCGACGTTGGAGTTCGAGGCGATGGTCAAGCTGTTCTTCGCCGACAGCGGCTCGCTCGACGATCTCCATCGCACGCTCGAATCGGTGGCCCACGCCGCCGAAGAGCGTCGACTCGAACTCATCGAGATGATCGAGGCGACCGACGACGCGACGGCGGAGTTCGGGCGGCGTCTTCACATCAACGCCCTCGCCCTGCGCTTCCATCTCGATTATGAGGCGTTCCTCGGGCGTTGGGCCGCTTGGGCGCGATCGGAGTCCGCTGCGTGGCCCTCGGTCGACGACCCGGGGAGTTGGCGCTGGCGAGACGCCCTGTCAGTGGATTGAGTGATGGTGCGCACGTCGGCGAGCGCCGAGAGGGTGCTTCGCATCGCGTTGGCGTGCACCGGTCGGCTGATGAGGTAGCCCTGGACATGGGAACACCCGAGCTGGGTCAGGACGGCGAGTTGTTCGATGGTCTCGACGCCCTCGGCGACGACTTCGAGCCCGAGACTCTCGCCCATGGCCAGGATCGTGCGCACCAAGGCCCGGTCATGGTCGTTGTCGGCGACCCTGTTCACGAACGCCCGGTCGATCTTGATGCGCTGGAGGGGGAACCGCTGCAGCAACGACAGCGACGAGTATCCCGTACCGAAGTCGTCGAGGGCGACGCGCACGCCGAGGTCGGCGAGCTGATCCAACGTGCGTAACGCCTGTTCGGGATCGTCGATCATCGAAGACTCGGTCACCTCGAGCCAGAGGTTCCTCGCCGGCAGCCGCGACCGGTGCAGCGCTTCACGCACGACCGCGTGGAAACCGTCGCCTTCGAGCTGCTTCGGTGACACGTTCACCGACATCGTCGACGTCGCCGGGCACGTTTCCTCGTCGATCCATTGGCGCAGTTGGGTGGTGGCTTCCAGCAGTGCCCACGCGCCGAGCCCGATGATCATCCCACCTTCCTCGGCGATCGGGATGAACTCCGCCGGCGAGACGTCAGAGCCGTCCTCGCGTCGCCAGCGCATCAGCGCTTCGAAGCCCGTGACCGTGCCGGTTCGCACGTTCAGGATCGGCTGGTGATAGAGCTGCAGTTCGTGGCGCTCCAGCGCGCGGTGCAACGCCGTCTCCAACTCGAGGCGGTGGGCCGCTCGGGCGTGCATCGACTCGTCGAACACGGCGACACAGTTCCGCCCGACCGACTTCGCCCGGTACATGGCCGTGTCGGCACGGCGGATCAGATCGGACGCGGTCGCGTCCACCCCGGCGCCGAGCACCGCGACGCCGATGCTCGCCGTGAGGAAAACGTCGCCGGCAGTGAGCGCCAGTGGTTCGGTGAACACCGCCATGAGGAGCTCGGCCGTCGGCGTCGTCGATCGGTCGAGTGAGGCGGACGGCTTCAGGATGACGAACTCGTCGCCGGACAGACGTGCGACGATCGCGTCGCGGGGCGCGGCGGCGGAGAGCCGCGAGGCGACGATGCGAAGCGCTTCGTCGCCGGCGCCGTGACCGAGACTGTCGTTGATGCCCTTGAAGCGGTCGAGGTCGACGAAGTAGAGCGTCACCGCGCTGCCGTCTTGCGCCCTGAGGAGCATGTCAGCCTGCTCGAGGACGACCGTCCGGTTCGGCAGCCCGGTCAGCGGATCGGATCGGGCCTGGACCTCCAGCGCGGCCTGGGCTCGCGCGTTCGCCCGGACCGAGTACACGACCCGTGTCGTGACGGCGCCGGCGAGGATGGAAGCGGACACGGCCCGGACGATCAGGTCCGTCGTGTCGCGGGATGGAGACACGGTGAGCACGATCATCGGGATCACCAGCGCGAACGTCGTCACGATCAGGCGGCCGAACGGCACCATCTCGACCGGCTCCGGACGGGCCGCGATGACGCTGGGCATCGTCGGGTGGAGAATGGCGGCCGTCGCCAGGAAGTACGCCGCGACGTAGATCGCGGTGCCGTACCGTTCGGCGCCGAGCCCGAGGTGCCCGACGTTCATCAGCGCATAGACGAGATCGCCGACGATGCTGCAGAACAAGGCCGTCGTCAGCAGCCACAGCGCCGGTGGTCGCTCGAGTCGGGTGAAGATGAGCGTGGCCATCATGAACAGCAGGACGCAGGCCGTCGGCTGCGTGAAGCCGAACAGGACTGCCGCCGGGGCGGCAGCCGTGGTGGTCGCCAACACCGGCTGGACGAGCAGCACCCAGCTGAGGATCCAGCCGCCGAGACCGACGATCATCGCGTCGCCGACGACGCCATCACCGATCCCGTTGCGCCGGCGGCCCAGCACGATGCCGATCGCGGCGATGATGCAGAGCGTCCCCATCAGCGCGAACAGGGCCGGGAGGACTGCTTCGTAGGCCGGCGCGTCCGACGACGTCAGGTTTGCGACAAGATAACAGGCACCTACAAGCCCGACGAGGACGAGAAAACCCCGTTCGTACCGCTTCGTTCGCGCGACAACGACCATCGAGACGACCAGTTGCGCCATGGCGACGACGTACAGGATGTTCCCGAAACCCGTGCCGAACAAGGCCGTGAGCGCAGCGAAGGCGATTCCGAGCGCGGCGAAGTACCGGCTCGGTCGCGTCCCCAGGGATGCCATGCTTGCGGAACCTTCCAACACGGCGCGTGGCGACGTGACGACAAAGAGAAAAACTGCTGCTGATACCGTCCTTCGGCGTGCGGGACCACTTTCTGAAGCGCGGTCAGTCGCGCGAGCGCGCGTCGCTCCAAGCGCCTTTTCCCTCGTTGCGGACCGTCTGACCATGTTCGTCACCCAGCACACCGGTGTCTGGGACCGCACGCTGCTCGACCGCTTGTGGTCGTTGTACGAGATCGCCTACGAACCGATGGCCGAGGCGGCGATCACGAACGAGTTGCTCGCCCGTCGGGAGTTCGACGAGGTGCTCCGCGACCCGTCGTTCCGGATCTGGCTCCTCTGGGATGGCGAAGAACCCGTGGCCATGTGCGTTATCGCGACCGATATCAAACAGAGTCGGTTCCTGAGCACGGCCTACTTCGAGGCCCGCTATCCGACGCAACTCCGCAACGGCACGGTGCACTACATCTACTGGCTCGTCGTGCACCCCATTCACGCCGCCAAAGGGGCGATCATCCGTCTCGCCAAGGAGTGCCTCGCGCTCGAAGCTCACGAAGGCGCGCTCCTGGTGTTCGACACTCCCGAGACGAACGAACGATCGAACGGGGGCGGGTTCACCCGGATGATGGAGCGCCTCGCCAAGATGGTCGGCGCCCCGGCACCGGTGCAGTTGCTCGAGGTGCAGCGCTACTACGCGATCGACCTGGCCAGCGCACGGGTGGGCGACGAGCCCCTCGACACCTCCGAACTGGATTTCGCCGTCCTCCCCTGAACGCCCCGCCTCGGTGTGCCATGACTCGGTGTGCCATGAGTTGTCGCACCCCGTTCGTAGGATGGCCTTGCGATGTCGGACACGTCCCAGTCAGAGTCGGTCTCCGTCGATGAGCGCGATCTCGAATCTCTCACCGCCGAACCCGAGATGGCCGGTCTCAACCCTGATCAGCTCGACGCGGTCGTGCACCGCGACGGCCCGCTGCTCGTCGTCGCCGGCGCCGGATCCGGCAAGACGAGGGTGCTCACCCACCGCATCGCGCACCTGATCCACGAGGGCACGCATCCCTCCCGAATCCTCGCCATCACGTTCACCAACAAGGCTGCCGCCGAGATGCGCGAACGGGTCGGAGCCCTCGTCGGGCCGGTCGTCAAGACGATGTGGGTGTCGACGTTCCACTCGGCGTGCGTCCGCATCCTGCGCGCCGACGGTGATCGGCTCGGGTACCCGCGCCAGTTCTCCATCTACGACCAGGCCGACTCGGTCCGGCTCACCGGCTACGTGATCCGCGACCTCGGTCTCGATGCCAAGCGCTTCACGCCGCGCGGGGTCCACGCGCTGATCTCGCTGAAGAAGAACGAACTCGTCTCCCCGGACGAAGCGGCCGCCACCGCAGCCAACATCTTCGACCGCAAACACGCCGACGTCTTCCGCGAGTACCAGTCGCGCCTCGAGAAGGCAGGCGCGATGGACTTCGACGACCTGCTCACCAACGTCGTGCGCCTGTTCCGCGAGCACCCCGACGTGCTCGAGCGCTATCGCGAGCGGTTCGAGCACATCCTCGTCGACGAGTACCAGGACACCAACCAGGCCCAGAACGAGATCGTCCTGCTCCTCGCCGGCGGCCACCAGAACGTCTGCGTGGTGGGCGACACCGATCAATGCCTCGTCGCTGGCACTCGAATCGCCACGCCCGGCGGCTGGTCGCGGATCGAGGATCTACGCGAGGGCGACTGGGTCCTCGGGTGTGACGGCGACAGCGAACTGGCGCCGTTTCGGATCGTGCGCTCGGTGAACCGACACGTGACCGGGCGGGTCGGGGATCGGGTGCTGACGGTTCGAACCACGTCGACGTCGTTCGACGCGACAGAGGCGCACGTGGTGCCCGTGCGCGACACGTCGATCACGGATCCGCACACGGTCCGTCTCACCATGTTCGCCGAAGGAGCGCGACATGTCGTGCAGTCCCGGTCGGAGGGGTCGCGTTCGTTCAGCGACTTCGCCTCGGCACGCGACCATGGCAAGTCGCTCGCCGCCCACCTGGGCAACGACCTGGTCGAGGCGATCTGCATCGCTGACGTGGAATACCGATTCCTGCGAGTGGGCGAATTGGCCGTCGGCGATCGCGTGCTCGTCGAGGTCGGCGGCGTCCTCGTCGAGGAGCCGGTCGTGTCAGTCGCATTGTTCGAACCGGCCGGCGAACACGAGGGCCGCGTGTACGACCTCGAGGTCGACGTGGCCCACACGTACCTGGCCAACGGCGTGCTGGTGCACAACAGCGTGTACAAATTTCGCGGGGCTGACTTTCGGAACATCTTGCAGTTCGAGAATGCGTTCCCCGACGTCACCACGATCGTGCTCGACCAGAACTACCGCAGCACGCAGACGATCCTCGACGCCGCCAACGCGATCATCGCCAACAACCTCGAGCGCAAGCCGAAGTCGCTGTGGACCGACGCCGGCCGCGGCGACCGCATCGTCCGCTACCACGCCGAGGACGAGGGCGACGAGGCGACATGGGTCGCCGGCACGGCCACCCAGCTCCACGGCGACGACGCCGTCAACTGGCGCGAGGTCGCCGTCCTCTACCGCACCAATGCTCAGAGCCGCGTGATCGAGGAGGCGTTCATGCGCCTCGGCGTTCCGTACAAGGTCGTCGGCGGAACCCGCTTCTACGACCGCCGTGAGGTCAAGGACGCGATGGCATATCTGAAAGCGGTCGTGAACCCGGTCGACGAGGTGAGCGTCAAGCGGGTCCTCAACGTGCCGAAGCGCGGGGTGGGCGACGCGAGCATCGCCAAGCTCGATGCGTTCGCGGCGGCCGAGGCGATCCCGTTCGTCGACGCCCTGCGCCGCGCCGACGAGGCCGGAGTCACCGGCCCGGCCGTGCGCGGCATCGCCGCCTTCGTGGGTCTGCTCGACCGACTCGGTGAGCTCGCCGGCACCGACGGCGTGGGTCCCGGCGACCTGTTGCAGACCGCGATCGAGGAATCCGGGTACTTGGGTGAGCTCGAGGCCGAGGACACGGTCGAGTCGCACGGACGCATCGAGAACCTGGGCGAGCTCGTCGGATCAGCCCGCGAGTTCACCGTGCTCGACGAGTTCCTCGAACAGGTGTCGCTCGTCGCCGACACCGACGACCTCGACGACGACGACCAGGTCGTGCTGATGACACTGCACTCGGCGAAGGGTCTCGAGTTCCCCGTGGTGTTCCTCGTCGGCGTCGAGGAGGGGATCTTCCCGCATGTGCGCGCCCTCACCGAGCCCGACGAGATGGAAGAGGAACGCCGGCTCGCCTACGTCGGCATCACACGGGCGATGCGGCGTCTGTTCATGTCACACGCGTGGAGCCGGATCTTGTTCGGGAGCACGCAGTACAACCCGCCCTCGCGCTTCTTCGACGAGATCCCCGACGAGCTGATCGAGTCGACCGGCAACGTCAGTGGACGTTCGTCGTACGGCCGGCTCAGCTATCGCCAGCGCGACGACCGGGGCGGAGCCGCTCGTGGTGATCCGCCTCCGTACCGGCGTCGCGGCGCCAGTGGCGCCGACGACGAAAAGGCGAGCGACGCGCACCGCGAACGGGTGGTCGACGCCGCGCTCGCGGCCGCCCGGCGCAACGCGGTCGAGCCGTCGAACGCGCAGGAGCTCGGGCTGCACATCGGCGACGACGTCGAGCACCCCGCGTTCGGCGAGGGCGTCATCATCGACATCTCGGGCATGGGCGAGAAGGCCGAAGCGGTCATCAACTTCGCCGGCGTCGGAACGAAGCACTTGGCCCTGGCCTGGGCACCACTCAAGAAGCTCAACCGCTGACGGCCCGTCGAACGCCCTTCAGACGAACGCGGTCCAACCCAACGTGCTTGAATTCGGGACCATGAAGGCCGCGATCCTGGTGGAGAGCCTGACGGGGAACACGTGGAAGGCCGCCGAGATGATCGGCTCCGGCCTGTCAGCAGGAAGGTTGGGCGATCACCGGTCTGTCCAAGGTCAAAGCACCTGATCACGCATCGATCCAGGCGGCCGACATCGTCCTCGTCGGGACGTGGACACACGGGTTGTTCGTCGTCGGCCAAGCACCGTGGGCCGCCGCCGCGATCTCGAACCTGCCGGCGATGCGGGGCAAGCAGGCGGCGGTGTTCCTCACGTTCGCGCTCAACGCCGGAAAGAGCCTCGATCGTCTGACCGGCGCGGTCTCGGCCACCGGCGCTGACGTGATCGGCGGGCTCCAGATCAAGCGGAACTTCCTCGCCCAGCACACCGAGGAGTTCGTGAATCGCCTGATCGGCGCCGTCGAGTCGGCCTGACAGGCCGCTCGCGGAGGCCGGGCGGCGGTCAGTGGGCCGCGGCCGCGGCCGCCTTCGTCACCGCTGGCACGAGATGACTCGGCAACACGTCGTAGTGGTCGTGATGGCTCCAGAACGTGCCTCGCCCGGCCGTCATCGCCCGCAGGTCCATCGCGTAGCGCTGCAGCTCGGCCGTCGGGATGTGGGCCGTGATGATCTGGTGCCCACTGTCGTCGACGTCGCTTCCGATGATGCGCCCGCGGCGGGTGCTCACATCGCTCAGCACGTCGCCCTGGAGGTCGGTCGGCACCGTGACCGTGACCAGCGAGATCGGCTCGAGGATCACGGGTGACGCGTGCGTGACGGCCTCGCGGAAGCCCTGCGCGGCGGCCGTCTTGAACGCCATGTCCGACGAGTCGACGGAGTGCGTCTTGCCGTCGTAGCACTCGACGCGCACGTCGACCACCGGAAAGCCGTGTGCGCCACCGGTCGCGGCAGCCTCCTCGACGCCCTTGTTGACGGCGGCGATGTAGTTCTTCGGGATCGCCCCGCCGACGACGGCGTCGACGAATTGAAAACCGTCACCGCGCCCGAGTGGCAGCGACGCGGAGGAACGCGACCGCGTACTGCCCGTGCCCGCCGGACTGCTTCTTCACCTTCCCTTCGGCCTGCCCGGACGCGAGGATCGTCTCGCGGTACGCGACTCGAACCTCCTCGGTCGCGACATGGACGCCGAACTTGCGCTCGAGGCGGGCCAAGGCCACCGCGACGTGGATGTCGCCCACACCTCGCAACACGGTCTGGTGCGTCTCGTCATGGAACCCGACCACGAGTGCCGGGTCCTCGAAGACGAGCCGTTGGAGCGCACCCGACAGCTTGTCGTCGTCGGATTGCGTGATCGGCTTCAGCGCCACTCCGTACCCGGCGCCCGGCGGCTGGACCGGTTGCACGCGCACCGGCTTGCCCTTCGGCGCGAGGGTGCTGCCGGTCGCGGCCGAGGCGAGCTTCGAGACGCCACCGATGTCGCCGGCGCTGAGGCGGCTGGCATCCATGTGCTCGGTGCCACGGAGGTGGAACAGGCCGTGCATGCGCTCGTCGGTGTTCGACGCCACTTCGACGAGGTGATCGTCGTTGCGGATCGTGCCCGACAGGACCTTGAACAACGAGATCTGGCCGACGTACTGATCGGCGACCGTCTTGAAGACGTAGGCCAGTGGCTCAGCGTTCGGATCGGCGTTGACCTCGATCTCGTTGCCACCGGCTGTCACCTTCGAGGGCCGGTCCGCCGGCGACGGTCCGAGCTCGCAGATGAAGTCGGCGAGTCGGTCGACTCCGACGCCGGTGTGACCCGAACCGACGAGCACCGGGAACTCGGTGCACTCGAGCACCTCGTGGGCGAGCGTGCGCTCGAGCTCGGCGATCGTCGGGATCTCGCCGGTCAGATACTTCTCGAGCTGCTCGTCGTCGCCCGACACGATCTCTTCGATGAGCTCGTCGTGCAGGCGATGCTCCTCGTCGGCGATCGCGTCCGGGCAGCGGTTCTTTGTGGTGCCGACCGTCGGGGTCGTACTCGAGCGCTTCCTCGGTGAGCACGTCGGCGACACCGTGGAACGCGTCCTCCTCGCCGAGTGGTAGCTCGAGCGGTGCGCACCCATGTCCGAAGACGCTGCGCAGCCGGCCGAGCACGGCGTGGAAATCGGCGCGGTGCTTGTCTTCGCGGGTCACGAAGATCATGCGTGGCAGGCCGAGCGCCGCGCACTTGCGCCACGCGCTCTCGGTGCCGACTTCGATCCCGTCGACGGCACTGGTCACGATCACGGCGAGATCGGCAACCGACAGTGCGGCGTCCACATCGGCCACGAAATCGGGATATCCGGGGGTGTCGATCAGGTTGATCTTGTAGGTGTTGCCGTCCGTCGCCTGCCACTCGAACGGCGCGATCGCCAGCGAGATCGACATCCGGCGGGCGATCTCCTCCGGCTCGGTGTCGGTGACCGTGTTGCCGTCTTCGATCGTGCCGGCCCGCGTCGTGACGCCGGCACGGTGCAACAGCGCCTCGGCCAACGTCGTCTTGCCCACGCCGCCGTGCCCCACCAGTGCGACGTTGCGGATCCTGTCGGTCGGGTATTGCTGCATTCGACCTCCGGTTTCGTTCGACTCGTTCCCCTGCCCGACTCTAGTGAGCCGGGCGGAGCGCGCAATCAGGCGGTCAATCCGTGTTGTTCGTGACGCTGGTGCTCGTGACTCCGCGCAGGTCGAGGATCAGAGTCCGCTGGTTCTCGACGATGGGCCGGACGTCGTTGGTGGGCGGCGCCAGATCGGTCACGTCGACGGTGCGGCCGTCACAGTCGATGAACGTGGTGGTCCCCCGCACCGACTCGATGAGACATGATCCGTCACGGTCGGCCGGATACGCCCAGTAGATCTCCCACCCCTGCGAATCGATCGAGCCGGTGTGGTTCACCACGATCGACCGTTCGCCGATCGTGGTGTTGAGCCCGGGGATCAACAGCGGGCCACGCTCGCGTACCTCCTCGGCGACCGACTCGACGGAGCCGAGCCGGAACGTGGTGGGGGCGAGCCGCTCACTCGTCGGCTCGGCGCTCTCCGCGATGTAGGCGGCGACTGCCCAGGTGAACAGTCCGATGACGGCGATCAGAGCCGCGCCGGCCAGTACCGGGACAACGGCGCGCGCGACCGGCGATCGGAGCTGGGGGATACGCACGGCTGTCATTGTGCCGTGGCCACTTGTTCAACGCGCAGCGTGGCGGTTGGCGGGTTGGCCCGCCGGCCGGTACGTGGAGTGGGGCGGGTTGGTTGGGTGCACACGGCATGGCATAGGGTCCAGACCTCGTGAAGCGGCCGTACCGCGTCGTCGTGGCCAAGCCTGGGCTCGACGGGCACGACCGCGGTGCGAAGACCATCACGCGGGCGTTGCGCGACCACGGGTTCGAGGTGATCTACACCGGGCTCCACCAGTCGCCCGAGCAGATCGCCGAGACCGTGCTG
Source organism: Ilumatobacteraceae bacterium (assembly GCA_963722415.1). Classification (GTDB taxonomy): domain Bacteria; phylum Actinomycetota; class Acidimicrobiia; order Acidimicrobiales; family Ilumatobacteraceae; genus JALOLG01. The sequence continues at coordinate 101,907 of CAVRNI010000039.1, read as the reverse complement.
CAGGAGGACGCCGACGCGGTCGGTCTCTCGCTGCTCTCGGGCGCTCACCTGACGCTCTTCCCGCGAGTGATGGCGGAGTTGAAGGCGCGCGATCTCGACGACGTGTTGGTGTTCGGGGGTGGTGTGATCCCGGAGGCCGATGGGCGCGCGCTGCGTGAGCAGGGAGTCGCCCAGGTGTTCGGGCCGGGCTCGTCGTTGAAGGGGATCAGCAAGTGGCTCGAGGACGAGCTCGACTCGAAAGAGTCGGGAAAGGACTGAGGATCGCGTGGACCTGTTCGAGTACCAGGGCAAGCAGTACTTCGCCCGTTACGACATCCCGGTCAGCCCCGGTGGTGCGGCCGACTCCGTCGATGAGGCGGTCGCCGCGGCCGAGGCGGCCGGGTACCCGGTGGTCGTCAAGGCCCAGGTGCAGGTCGGCGGCCGCGGCAAGGCGGGCGGGATCAAGCTCGCCAACGACGCCGACGAGGTGCGGACCCACGCCGCGAACATCCTCGGCATGGACATCAAGGGCCACGTCGTCAAGCGGGTCTGGGTCGAGCACGCGTCGGACATCGCCGACGAGTACTACGCCAGCTTCACGCTCGACCGGGCGGCGAAGCAGCACCTTCTCATGCTGTCGGCGAAGGGCGGCGTCGACATCGAGGCGGTTGCCGAGGAGGATCCGGACGCGATCGTGAGGCTCCACATCGACCCCGTCGACGGACTCGACGCCGAGACCGCACGTTCTGCTGCCGTCGTCGCCGGGATCCCCGACCGTGCCCTCGACGGAGTCGCCGACATCCTCGTGCAGCTGTATCGCTGCTTCACCGAGGGCGACTGCGACCTGGCCGAGATCAACCCGTTGATCCTCAAGCCCACAGGCGAGATCCATGCGCTCGACGCCAAGGTCAGCCTCGACGACAACGCCGCCTTCCGTCATCCCGAGTGGGACGAGTTCCGCGCGGCCGAGGAGCTCGACGAGCGTGAGCAGCTCGCCCGTTCGCACGGGCTGCAATACCTCGGGCTCGACGGGACGGTCGGCATCATCGCCAACGGAGCCGGGCTGGCGATGAGCACGCTCGACGTCGTCAACCAGGTGGGCGGTGAGGCCGCCAACTTCCTCGACATCGGTGGGGGAGCGAATGCCGACGTGATGGCGGCGGCGCTCGAGGTGATCAACTTCGACCAGAACGTGAAGTCGATCTTCATCAACATCTTCGGCGGCATCACCCGTGGCGACGAGGTCGCCAACGGGATCGTCGAGGCGCTCCGACGCGTCGAGCTGCGGGCCCCGATGGTGATTCGCCTCGACGGGACGAACGCCGAGGAGGGCCGGGCGATCCTCGTCGCCGCGGGCATCCCGCCAGACAAGTTGCGTTCCGAACCGACGATGCTCGACGCCGCCCGCGCGGCGGTCGCACTCGCCAACGGCGGGAAGGGCTGATCGACATGGCGATCTTCGTCGACGAACGCACCAAGGTCATCGTCCAGGGCCTCACCGGTGGCCAGGGCCGGTTCCACGGCCTGCGCAACCGCGACTACGGCACCCAGATCGTCGGTGGGGTCACGCCCGGCAAGGGCGGCCAGGACGTCGACGGCATCCCGATCTTCGACTCCGTCGCCGATGCGGTCGCGGCGACTGGTGCGGACGCGTCGTTCGTCGCCGTGCCGCCGAAGTTCGCGCCGGGCGCGATCCTCGAGGCGGCGGGCGCCGGCATCGCGTTCGTGGTGTGCATCACCGAGGGGATCCCGGCGCAGGACGAGGCGAAGGTGTTCAACACGTTGCTGCGCGACTTCCCCGGCACCCGTCTGCTCGGCCCGAACTGCCCCGGCATCATCAGCCCCGGCAAGTGCAACATCGGGATCACCGCCGGCGAGATCGCCCAACTGCCGACGGCGGCGGGCCCCAACGTCGGGATCGTCAGCCGGTCGGGCACGCTCACCTACCAGGCGCTCTACGAGCTCAAGCAGAAGGGGATCGGTGTGTCGACGTGTGTCGGCATCGGCGGCGATCCGGTGCCCGGCACGAACTTCATCGATTGCCTGAGCGAGTTCGAAGCCGATGCCGAGACCCACGCGATCATGATGATCGGCGAGATCGGTGGGTCGGCGGAGGAGGAAGCCGCCGAGTACATCACGGCCAGTGTCACCAAGCCGATGAGCGCCTACATCGCCGGCGTCACCGCGCCGGCCGGCCGCAAGATGGGACACGCCGGCGCGATCGTCTCCGGCGGCAAGGGCACGGCACAGGGGAAGATGGACGCCCTCGCCGCCGCTGGCGTGAAGGTCGGCCTCAACCCGACCGAGGCCGGCGACCTGATGGCCGACATCGTCGCCGCCCTGTAAGCGTCAGACTGCGGGCGGCGGGGGAGGGGGAGGTGGCGGCGGCGGCGGGGCCGAGTCGGCGGGCTTGGCGAACGCACCCTTGATCTTGTTGAAGTCCTTGAGGTCGTTCAGGTCGCCACCGGACGCCTTGTAGTTCATCACCGCGCCGACGAGGGCGATGACAGCGGCGACGAACGCCACGTACATGCCGGGGCCGCGATCGAGATCGAACCCGGCCTCGTCCCCTCCACCCATGATGAGGCGCAGCAGCATCAGCAATGTGGCCAACCCGGTGCCGAGCACCAGGAGCAGCGACCACGGCGCGCCGCCTGGCTTCATGATCCCTGCCGCGAGCAGGAACGCGATCACACCGGCCGCCACGACGAGCAGCCACGAGATCCCACCGGTGAAGAAGTAATCGAACGGTCCGTTCCCGCTGACGCTGCCGACCTTCGCCCAGTCGAGCACGATCCCGAAGATCAGCATGATCGCCCCGGCGGCGACCAGCAACCAGTCCGATGGCTTGAATTTGCTGAGGTCCATTTGCGTCTCCCGTGTCGGTACTTAGCCCTGCGCGCACCGTAGTCCTCGGGATGTGCTGAGAGCTGCTATTGCGGTTTGGCTACGGTCGAGCTGTGCCGACTGCGCTGCTGTCCGTCTACGACAAGTCGGGTGTCGTCGAGTTGGCGACCGCACTGCACGGTCTGGGCTGGACGCTCGTCTCGAGCGGCGGAACCGCGGCAACGATCGCCGCGAGCGGTGTGCCCGTGACCGACGTCGCCGACCTCACCGGCTTCCCGGCGATCCTCGGCCATCGGGTCGTGACGCTCCACCCCAACGTGCACGGCGGCATCCTCGCCGACCTCGACGACGAGGCGCACCGCGCTGATCTCGCCGAGTACGGCATCGAGCCGATCTCGCTGGTCGTGGTCAACCTGTACCCGTTCGCGTCCGACCCCGGCATCGAGCTGATCGACATCGGTGGGCCTGCGCTCGTGCGGGCGGCGGCGAAGAACCACGCCCACGTCGGCGTCGTCGTCGATCCGAGCGACTACGAGCCCGTCGTCGCCGAGATCCGTCAGCACGGCGGGCTGACGGACGCGACACGGCGGCGGCTCGCTCGCGATGCGTTCGCCCGCACCGCTGCCTACGACGCCGCGATCGTCACCTGGTTCGACGCCAGCGATCCGGCGCCCGACGTGTTGCCCCGCACCTTGCACCTCGCTCTCGAGCGGGCGCAACCGTTGCGGTACGGCGAGAACCCCCACCAGCAGGGCGCCCGCTATCGCGCGGTCGGTCGCACCGGGTGGTGGGACGCGATGACGCAGCACGGCGGCAAGGACCTCAGCTACCTCAATCTCTACGACACGGAAGCGGCCTGGCGCCTGGTCCATCGTTTCGACGACACGGCATGCGTGATCGTCAAGCACGCCAACCCGTGCGGGGTGGCGATCGGTGACGACGTCGCCGATGCCTACGTGAAGGCCAACGCCTGCGATCCGGTCAGCGCCTTCGGCGGCATCGTCGCCGTCAACCGGCACGTGACGAATGCGATGGCGACCGCCCTCGCCCCGGTGTTCACGGAGGTCGTGGTCGCCCCCGGATTCGACGCGGACGCGCTGGCCACGCTGGCCGAACGCAAGAACGTCCGGGTGCTCACCGCCACGCCTCCCTCGCCGGTGCCGTTCGACGTACGGCCGATCGACGGCGGGTTGCTCGTGCAGGAACCCGACGTCGTCAGCGTCGACCGCGCCGACTGGCGCGTCGTCACCGCGGTTGAACCTGACGACGTCCAATGGCGCGACCTCGTCTTCGCGTGGCAGGTGTGCGCGGCGGTCAGCAGCAACGCGATCGTGTACGCGAAGGATCGGCAGGCGTTCGGCATCGGTGCGGGCCAGCAGAACCGGCTCGACTCGGCGCGGATCGCGGCCGAGCGGGCAGCCGGCCGCGCCGTCGGCGGCGTCTGTGCGAGCGATGCCTTCTTCCCGTTCCGCGACGGCCTCGATGCCGCCGCCGGGGCCGGGATCGCGGCGGTCATCCAGCCCGGCGGCAGCGTCCGCGACGACGAGGTGATCGCGGCCGCCGACGAGCACGGCATCGCCATGGTGTTCACCGCCCAACGCCACTTCCGCCACTGACAACGCGCTGCGCGCGGACCCGGGACGCCTCGAGCCGCTCCGCACGCGTCGACGCCAATCCATCTGTCCGATTTCCCTCGCGACTGGTGTCGAGCTAGTGCGAACTGTTCACTGGGGTGACGCGATTGAGGCGCCGCCGGACCAGCGCGGCGAGCGGCCGCACGCGTCGACGCAAATCGATCTGTCCGATTTCCTCGCGCACCGTCGGTGTCGAGCTCAGTGCGAACTGTTCGCGTGGGCGCAGCGCTCGGGTGACTTGGACCGACGTCGCCCCGGGATCAGGTCGGGGGGTCGAGGGGTTTGGCGAGGTCGGGGACGACTTCGGCGCCGTCGAGGGCCGTCAGCGCGGCCGGCGGGACGAGCAGCTTGCGGTCGCGTGATCCGCCGCCGACGATCACCCGGTCGAGGTCCATCACGCGGGCGTCGATCCAGATCGGCAACTGACCGGCGAGGCCGAACGGGGTGACGCCACCGATGCGCATGCCGGTGAGCTCGACCGTCTCGTCGGCCGAGGCGAACGACGCCTTCTTCGCCCCGAGCCGCCGCCGGACGAGACCGTTCACGTCGAGGCGCGTGTTGGCCAGCACGACGCAGGCGGCGTACGTCCGCGGCTCCGACTTGCCGACCACGACGATCGCGTTGGCGGATTCCTCGAGCCCGAACCCGTAGGCCTCGCAGAACGCGGCCGTGTCGGCCAGCGCCGGGTCGCACGGCACCACCTCGTACTCGACGCCGAGGCGGTCGATCTGGGCGAGCACGCCATCGTTCGTCACGTCATCCGCGGCGCCGTCGGGCTCGCTCATCCGTGCCTCCGTTCACGTCGTCCGGTCGTGTGTCCCATTTCACGTGCCTAGGTATACCTACGACCGACCGGGGCGGTGCGTATTCGACGCAATGAATCGTTCGCCCGATGTGGCTGCGTACCTCAGATCTCCATCATGGGATCAACACCTGAACACGACCCGTGAGAACGAAAGGAGATCGACATGAACACGTTCCACATCAACGACACCGCACGTGCTGACCGGTTCCGCCGGGACGCCGAGCTGCATCGGCTCCTGAAGGGCTCCGGGACGACCCGCCGGCCGACCATCGGACGCCGTCTGGCCCACGCCCTCGGACGGCGGTGAACACCCCGGCCGGCGCGGGTCCCCCGGCCAGCGGGAACACCTCTGCCAGTAGGTTGTCGGGCGTGGAGTCACGCCCCTACGCGGCGAATCGGATCGTGGGGCGCGACGGCGAGTTGCAGCGTCTCGCCGGTGTTCTCGGCGCCGGCGATGGCGCCGCGCGTCGCACTCGTCGGGGGCGAGGCCGGGATCGGCAAGACCCGCCTCGTGAGCGATGCGCTCGCGTCGTCGACCCCCTCCGGGGCGCTGGTGATCGCGCTTCGGGGCGATCCCGTCCGACGGAGCAAGGCGTTCGATGCGTTCACGAGCGCCGTCGAGGCGCACGTTCGCGACTGGACATCCGTACCCCCGGCACTCGAGCCGCGCCGTGCCGAGGTGTCGCGGCTACTCGCGGCCGTGACACCCGCGCTGGATACGGGCGCGCACGACGACGATGCGACCGAGAGCATGGAGTCGCTCGAACGGGCGGCGATCGACGTGCTGCGCCATCTCGCGCCCGATCTGGCGCCCGTCATCGTGTACGCCGACGATCTGCACTGGATCGACCCGGAGACGATCGGCATCGTCCACCAGCTCGTGCTCGGCGTGCCCGGGCTCGACGACGCCGTCGTGATCGGCACCTACCGACCCGACGGCCTGCTCTCGCGCTCGCCGTTGTCGGCGCTGCTCAACGCAGTCGAACGGCGACCGGACGGGCTCAACATCCGGCTCGACCGTCTCGAACTCGACGAGGTCGCCGACTTCGCCGCCCAGGCCCTCGGCGACAACGTGCCGTACCGGGCCGTGAAGGCACTGCATCACCGCAGTGGCGGGAATCCGTTCTTCCTCGAAGAGTTGATCGCCTCGTCGGTCGACGCCGGCGCGACCGACGCCGCCGACCTCGCCGACCTGCCGTTGCCATGGACCGTCGCCGAGCTCCTCCGCGACGCCGTCCTCGCCCTCACCGAGGAGGAGCGGGCGGTCATCGAGTCCGCCGCGGTCCTCGGCCAGCGCGTGCCGTTCGATCTCCTCGCGCGCGTGACCGGATCGAGCGAGGGATCGCTGATCGACGCGTTGCGCGGGCTCGTCGCCGCCGGCCTGCTCGTCGAGGAGGAGGTCGACGTGTTCGCGTTCCGGCACGCCCTCGTCGGCGAGACGGTGAGCGCCGGACTCCTCGGCCGGGAGCGGCGCCGGATCCACGAGGCGGCGCTCGCCGTGCTGCTCGAAGCCGACGAGCCCGACGACGTGGCGATCGCCCACCACGCCGCGGCGGCCGGCGCCGTCGAGATCATGCTCGAGGCCGTGCAACGTGCAGCGACGGATGCCTTGCGCCGAGGTGCCGCCTACCAGGCGCTCGAGCTCGCCGAGCTCGGGCTCAGCGAGGCGCCGGAGGATTCGTCGCTGAACGAGCTCGCGACGCGCGCGTCCTGGCTCGTCGGTGCGCTCGACGACGCCGCCGAGCACGCGTCGAGGTGGGTCCGCACGAGCGTCGATCGCGACGACCTCGTCGACGAGTCGCGTGCCCGCCGGCTGGCGATGCGCGTCGCATGGGACGGTGGTGACGACGTCGCCCACGCCGAACAGCACCGCCGGCTCGCGGCGTTGGTCGACCGGATGCCGCCCGGCGAGGACCGTGCGGCCGCCCTCGCCGACCTGGCGCAGGCCAACATGCTCGCCGGTCGAGCAGCACCGACGGTCGAGTACGCCGACCGGGCGATCGCCGAGGCTCGAGCCATCGGTTCGGAACGGGTCGAGGCGCAGGCACTCGTGGAGCGCTGGTCGTGTCGCGGCCACGAGGGCGACGACGTCATGGCGAAGGTGCTCGCGGCGGTCGATCGCGCCGAGACGCTCGGCGATCACGTCACGGCGGCGCGTGGGCTCAACAACATCATCGACCTCGTCCCGGTCGAGCAGCGCCGGTCGATCATCGAGCGGATGCACGTCAATGCCGAGTCGGCGGGGTTCGCCGCGCTCGCGGCCTACTCGTACGCCGAACACCTCGCCGAGCTGGCTTCGCTGTCGGCCGATCGTGCCGAGCTCGATCGCTGGCTGACGCACGCATGGCGTTGGCGCCGCCTCGGGCGGTCCCGCAAGGGAACGCTCTGGCTCGACTTCTACTCGGCCCTGCTCGAAGCCGAAGCCGGCGTCGCCACGGGTTCGGTCGGCGACGCCACAGGTCGCCATCGCACCGGTGGGCGTCGCGAGAACGGGACGTCGTATGCCGACCTCGTCGACGCGGCGTCGAGAGGCGACGCCCGGTCGGCGCGCGCGGCCGTCGACGCGTGGGCGACGTCGGAGAAGTCCGTCAAGGACAAGCTCTACCACCTCCCCAACGTCGTCGAGGCCGCGCTCCGCGCCGGCGTGCCCGACGACGCGCTGCGTCAGATCGTCGACGACACGATCCCGGCCGACGCGCGGGTCGGCCCTTCGTGGGAGGCGATGATGGCCTTCCTCGAGGCGCACGCCGGGCGACGGGCGGAGGCGGCCGACCATGTCTCGCGGGTCGGCGACGAGTTGGAACGGTGGTTGCGCGGCGAGCTCGAGCTGCAGCTCGCCGAGTTGGCGCTGGCCGACGGTGACAACACCGACGCGGCGAGGCACGCGATGGCCGCCAGCGGCGTACTCGCCCACTGGCCCGGCTGGCGCCGGGATCGCGCCGACGGGCTGCTCCGACGGCTCGAGCGGCGGGCGGCATCGGTGCCCGGGAACGAGCTGTCCGGACGCGAGCTCGAGGTGGCCGTTCTGCTCGCCGACGGCCTGACCAACGCCCAGATCGCGGAGCGCCTGTTCATCGCCCGCAAGACCGCTGCCGTGCACGTCTCCAACATCCTGGCCAAGCTCGGGATGCGGAGCCGCACCGAGATCGCGGCCTGGGCGATACGCACCGGAGTGGCCGAGCCCGGCGTCGAGCGGGCGGGGTGAACCGCCGATGGCCGCCTGACTGAGCGATACTTGTCGGCAATGGCCGACGAGGCCTTGACGCGCCCCTCGACGCGGTCGGGTTACGCCGAACCGTCAAACATCAGTCGTGTCCCTTACCTCCCGGGACTCGACGGCATGCGCGCGCTCGCAGTCGTGGCGGTGATGATCTACCACGCCAACAGTGAGTGGCTGCCCGGCGGGTTCCTGGGCGTGGAGGTCTTCTTCGTCATCAGTGGCTACCTGATCACGCTGTTGCTGATCTCCGAGAAGGAGAGCACCGGCCGCGTCCATCTCGGACATTTCTGGATGCGGCGTGCTCGCCGGCTGCTCCCGGCGTTGTTCGTGATGATGTTCATGCTGATCACGTACACGACGATCTTCCGATCGGACGCGCTCGGCAAACTGCGTGGCGACGTGCTGGGCGGGCTGTTCTACGTCTCGAACTGGTACCAGATCTGGGTCGGGCAGGGATACAGCTCGTCCGGGGACTTCGCGCCGCTGCGCCACCTCTGGAGCCTCGCCGTCGAGGAGCAGTTCTACCTGCTGTGGCCGCTGGTGATGGTGGTGTTGCTGCGGGTCGGGACACGTCGTGTGTTCGGCATGGCCAAGTGGCTCGCCGTCGCCGCCTTGGTGGTCACGATCGCGATGGCGTTGCTGTACAACCAGGGTCGGGTCGGGGAGTGCGACGTCACTCCGGAGGCGTACTGGACGATCGCCGACCGTTGCATCTCGAAGGCCGATGCGCTGTACCTGGCGACGATCACACGGGCGGGCGGACTGCTGCTCGGGGCGGCGTTCGCGATGGTGTGGCGGCCGTACGCGGTCGATGCGCGGACCGCTGCGCGACAAGGGACGCCTGATGGACCTTCTCGCCATCCTCGGGCTCGTGACGCTCGGCGCCGAGATGTGGTACCTGCACTTCTTGACGCCCGAGGGCCCGGATCCGTGGCTGTTCCGCGGTGGTTTCCTGCTCACGTCGATCGCGTCGCTGTTCGTGATCGCGGCAGTCACGCACCGTGGCTCGCTCGCCGGGCCGGTGCTCGGGAACCCGGTGTTCCTGTGGGTCGGCGTCAGGTCGTACGGCATGTACCTGTACCACTGGCCGATCTACCAGGTCATCCGTCGGATCGCCGGCAAGCCGCTGACGGTGCCGCAGTTCGCCGTGGCGATGGTGTCGACGCTCATCGTCACCGAGTTGTCGTTCCGGTACATCGAGATGCCGATCCGCAGGGGCGTGGTGGGCGACTGGTGGCGCAACCTCCGCCGGGCCCGCGACCCGGTGCCGCGTCAACTCGTGACCGTCGTGTTCGGGTCGTGCCTCGCGCTGTCGATCTTCGGCGTGTTCAGCCTGGCCCGCGCCGACCTGAAGCAGAACGAGATCGCCGAGTCGACCGATTTGGGCGAGGACGTGGTCGTCGACCTCGGCGCGATCGCCAACCCGACGACGCCGGTCGAGACCGGGACCGCCACGACCGCGCCGTCGACCGCCACAACCGCGCCGGCCGCCACCGGCTCGGCGCCGGCCGCGCAGACCACGACCACGACGAGCACGACGACCACGCTGCCGCTGCCCACCGAGCCCGTCCCGTTCCTCGCCGTCGGTGACTCGGTGATGCTCGGCGCGGCGCCGGCGCTCACCGAACGGGGGATGGTGGTCGACGCCGCCGTGAGCCGCCAGATGATCGACATGATCCCGGTGTTCGAGCAGTTCCGCGATCTCGGCCTGTTCGGCAATGCGGTGGTCGTGCACCTCGGCACCAACGGCTCGTTCAGCCAGAACACCCTCGACACGTTCCTGGGCAACGATGAACGATGTCCCGAACGTGATCATCATGACGGTGAGAGCCGACCGCGGGTGGACGGCCGAGAACAACGCGATGCTGCGCGCTGCCGATCTGGAGGGCGACAACAAGATCCTGATCGACTGGGAGGTGCTGTCGGCCGAGTGCCCCGGCCAGTGCTTCTACAGCGACGGCATCCACCTGCGACCCGAGGGCCAGCAGTACTACGCCGACCTGATCTCCGACGTCCTCGGGATCTGACGCGCCCGCGCCGCCGGGCCTACGCTCGACACCTATGCCAGCACCTGTGCGCGTCGCCGTCACCGGGGCAGCCGGCCAGATCGGCTACTCCCTCCTGTTCCGCATTGCCTCTGGCTCGATGCTCGGGCCCGACACGCCCGTCGCATTGCAGCTGCTCGAGATCACGCCGGCGCTCGGCGCGCTCGAGGGTGTGCGGATGGAGCTCGACGACTGCGCGTTCCCGCTGCTCGCCGACATCGTGTGCACCGACGACGCCGACGTCGCGTTCGGTGACGCCGATGTGGCATTGCTCGTCGGCGCGATGCCGCGCAAGGCGGGGATGGAGCGTGCCGACCTGTTGTCGGCCAACGGTGGGATCTTCAAGCCGCAGGGCGCAGCCCTGTCGCGTTCGGCCAAGCGCGACGTCAAGATCCTCGTCGTCGGCAACCCGGCCAACACCAACGCCCTGATCGCGATGTCGAACGCGCCCGACCTCGACCCGGGTCGGTTCACGGCGATGACGCGACTCGACCACAACCGGGCGATCACGCAGATCGCCCAGAAGCTCGGCGCGCCGGTCACCGACGTCGAGCAGATGACGATCTGGGGCAACCACTCGACGACGCAGTACCCCGACCTGTTCCACTGCGAGGTGGGTGGACGCAACGCCTACGAGGCCGTCGGCGACCACGAATGGGTCGACGGCACGTTCATCCCGACCGTCGCCAAGCGCGGCGCGGCGATCATCGAGGCGCGGGGCGCGTCGTCCGCAGCGTCCGCCGCCAACGCTGCCGTCGACCACATCCGGTCGTGGTCACTCGGCACACCCGACGGCGACTGGGTGTCGATGGCGATCCCGAGTGACGGTAGTTACGGCGTGGCGGAGGGGATCATCTCGAGCTTCCCGTGCCGCTGCTCGGGAGGGAACTACGAGATCGTGCCGGACCTCGACATCGACGAGTACAGCCGCGGCAAGATCGACGCCTCGGTCGCCGAGCTCGTCGACGAGCGCGACGCAGTTCGCGAGCTCGGCCTCATCTAGCGCGCCCGACCTCAGGTTTGTGTCACCGATTCCGGCGATCCTCGCCGATTGCGGTGACACAAACAGGGGGAGGGGCGGTCAACTGACGACGACGCGGCAGGCGAGGCGCATCATGGCGTCGACGCCGCGGCGCAGTTCTTCGTCGCTGATGCGCTCGGACTCCTCGCCCGGGTCGCCGATGATGTCGCTGACGGTCATCATCGCCAGCGCCTCGACGCCCTTCACGGCCGCGATCGCGTAGAGCATCGCCGCCTCCATCTCGATCCCGAGATGGCCGAACCGCTTCCATCGCGCGGCTGCCGTGGTGTCGGGGTCGTAGAAGACCCCGCTCGTCACGATCGGCCCGACGTGCACCGTCGCACCCTGCTCGCGGCTCAGGCGGGCGGCCGTCTCGGCGAGCGTGAACGTTGCGGTCGCGGCGAAGCCGTCGACCTGCGTGTACCGCAGCGGGGTCGCGTCGTCGGCGGTGGCGCTGATGCCGACGACGGTGTCGCCCAACCGCATGTGGTTCTGGAGCGCACCGCACGTGCCGACGCGCATCAACCGGGTGGCGCCGAGCATGATCAGCTCCTCGAACACGATTCCTGCCGACGGGCAACCCATCCCGGTGGACTGCACACTGATCGGTGCGCCCTCGAACGTGCCGGTGAAGCCGAGCATCCCCCGCTCCTCGTTGACGAGCCGTGATCCGGGGTCGAAGAACGACTCGGCGATGTACTTCGCGCGGCGTGGGTCGCCCGGACACAGCACGTTCGGGGCGTAGTCACCGGGCTCGGCACGCAAGTGGATCGGCATGCGCCCAGCGTAGAGTCGGCGCACGGGGGCGGCCGACCTGCGAAGGGAGCACGCATGACGCCACAGATCGGGGAGGGCTCCTTCGGGGACGGCATCGACGCCGTCCGAGTGAGCACGGTCCTCGGTGATCGCGACGGTCCCGTCGGCACCGCGTGGACGATCGCCCTCGCCACGCCGTCGGCCGGGCACTCACCGTTCATCGTGGTCGCCAAACCCAACCTGCCGGTCGTGCCGTTCACGTTGCTCGTCCCGGCCGTGGCGATCACCGGGACCAGGCATGCCGAGCTGACCCGCGGTGCCGCACAGGCGGGGATGGCCGCGGCCGTGCTGGACCTCCGGATGGACGATCCCGACGGGTTGGTGTGCCTGATCGCCTCGGTGTGGGTCGGCACGCTCGCCGACGACGAGGAGGCGGTGTTCGAGAACACCCGCGAGGCGACCAAGGCGGCGTTGCAACTCGGCGCCGCGGCCGGACCGTGGCACGGCAACCTGGCCGCGGTCGAGACGCCCGAGAACCCCGACTTCCGGCGCGGTACCTGACCGCGCTACTTGAGAAATCGACTGGTCGTGTTGTCGGCGAGGATCTTGCCGCCGGTCTGGCACGTCGGGCAGTAGTTGACGGTGTAGCCCGAGTACTCGACGGCGCGGACCTCGTCGCCGCACACCGGGCACGCCTCACCCGCCCGTCCGTGCACGCTGCCCGGCCGGTCCTTCGACGAGCTCATGTCGGGCCGTGTGCGCTCGTACTCGAGTCCCTCGGCGACCGTCTCGGCGATCGCGTCGACGACGGCGCGTGCGCCGGCGATCCCGAGCTTCTACGTCGACGCGAACGGCGAGAGCTTCGCCCGGTGGCACACCTCGTTGGCGAGCCGGCGCCCGATCCCGGCGATCGATCGCTGGTCGCGGAGGAAGCCGTGGAGCCGTTGCGACTTCGCCCCGAACAGCTCGAGCAGTTGTTCGGGCGTGACGAGGTGAGCCTCGGGCCCGAGCTTGTCGAGTGGCGGTGACGACTCCTCGGTGCCGGCCTGAACGCACCAGACTCCGGCGCGGCGTTCGGTGCCGGCTTCGGTGAGGAGGAGTGCGGGCGCGTCGTCTCCGTCGGGTTCGGTGAACGTCAATCGTGCCTGGCCACCTCGCGGCTTCGCCGATTTCTTCTCGTCGACCAGCAGCCTCCCGCCCTGCATCAGGTGGATGATGAACGTGACCGCGTCGAAGTGCAGGAGGATGTACTTCCCGCGACGCCCGACGCTGCGCAGCGGAGTGCCATACGCATCGTCCGGTGCCGGGAGGGCGGTCTTCAGCGCCGTGAACGTGAGCGGCACGAACTTCACCAGCAGTCGGTCGACGAACGCGTCGTTGAGCCGTTCGGCGTGCGCTTGGACCTCTGGCAGTTCTGGCATCAGCGGGTGTGGCTCACGAGTACACGGTGCGCTCTCGGACGGCGGAGAACACCGCGTCGAGGGCGCCGAAGACGGATTGCGACTCCAGGAGCAGCTGTTGGTTTCCGGTCAGCCGGATGCGCCCGCCGATGAAGGCCTCCTGGGCGTTGAGCTCGCCGGTGGCGACGGCGACCGCGGTGTCCCAATCCTGTTCCATCCGGACGTGCTCGGGGTCGGCCGGCCCGGCACCGAAGCGCGCCTCACCGTCGCCCACCTCGAGGTGGTACGTGATCGTGCCCTCCGGTCCGTCGGTCACGACCTGGGTGACACCGATCGAGTGGTTCGCGGCGAGCCTCGCGAGCTGCTCGCTCTCGGCGACCTCACGCGACAACTCGGTGATCCACTGCAGGCTGAGATACCGCACGGTCTCGCTCACGGACTCCGTAGTCTGCCAGAACATGGCGCTGACGCGGTCTGACGACGGACCGCACGCGGGCGCAGCCGTCGAGGAATGGTTGTTCGCGGCGTGGACGCCCGATGCGAAGGTCGGGCTGCTGTCCGGTCATCGGCTGCTCGGCCGGAACGCGTGGTACTGGGCGTGCCTGGCGACCGACGGCGAACCGCTGCTGCACGTCGCCGAATGGGATGTTCCGGTCCGCGCCGACCCTCTGCTCGTCAAGGCGCACGCGCTCTGGGCCGAGCACATCTGCGACGCGCCGATGGAGCAGTGGACGATCGGCAACGAGACGTACGCCACGGCACTCGATGATCCGTCCGATGCGCTCGGACGGGCATATGGGATCCCGACCCCGATCGCGTTCGACGTCGAGTGGTACGCGACGAGCGAGTTCGAACCGATCGACAACGGCTACGCGCAGCGCGGGGTCGCGCACGGCGCGGTCGACGTCGCCGGCCGGAACCGTCTCGAACTGGTCGAGGTGGGCGCGTACCGGTGGCACCGGTGGACATCCGACCCTGCCGGCTTCGGGCCGGTCGTGCTGCCGACGGTTGTCGCCCACACCAATGTGCGGACGTCGTTCGCGTTCCCCGATGGCAGCACGACCGACCTCGTCGTCACACCGGATGGTTGGCGCGAGCGAGATCCTCGTCGTCGCTGACGTCGGCCTCCGCCGGTTGCGCTGAGGGACGCGCCGGCGGCCGGCGCCAACGCGGTCTCGCCACGAACCAGGCGATCGCCAGCACGAGCGCGGCCAGCGCCAGGAACGGGGCGAGAACGGCGAGCACGAACCCGACCGCGAACATCACTCCGAGGAATGCGTCCAATCCCGATCTGAACGCGTCGCCGATGCCGTCGCTGCTCTCGTCCACCGGTTCGGGCGCCGCCGTCGCGGGATAGACGTCGATCGTGAGCGTCGACAGCGAGACCCGGTCGCTGAGGTTCGCCTGCGTCGCGAGCAGTTGCTCGAGATCGGTCTGGCGGCGGGTCAGCTCGCCTTCGAGATCGACCATCTGGCGCAGATCGGTCGTCGCCTCGAGGAAGTCGCGCACCCGGTCGACACTTTGCTCGGCGTTGCGGATCCGCACCGCGAGGTCGACGAGTTGATCGGTGACGTCCTGCGCCTGCTGGTTGGTCGACAGCACCGTGCCGAGCTGGTCGAGCCCGATGAGCACGGCGCCCAACTCGGCGGGCGGGACCTTGACCGTCAACGTCGCCCGGCCGGTCCGTGGCGCCTCGTCGGTGCCGCTGCCATCCGCACCGCTGCCATCCGCGACGCCGTAGTCGATGTCGGAGGCGAACACCGCACCGCCGTGCGCCGAAGCCGACTGCATGATGCCCTGCACGGTGCGTCGGAGATCCTCACTCGTCATCACCACCTGCATCTCGATCGCGATGTCGCGACCAAGGGTGGTGAGGTCGGAGCCGGCGATGTCGGCGCTGCCCAGATTCCCGACGCCCGCCTCCGCGGCGGGGGCCGTGTTGTCGGGCGTTGCGTCGCCGACCGCGCCGGTCAGCTCGTCACCGCCGACGTCGGCCGGTGCCTCTGTCTGCTCGGTTGCGTCGGCGCTCGACGAGTCCTGATCGCCCTCGTCGGCACAGGCCGTGAACGCGACGGCGATGACCGCCCCCAGCGCCAAGGCTCGAAGTTGTTGGCCGCGCCGTGGCGGTCGATTGATGGATGTGTCGTGTGTGATTGGTCTCCCCATGGCACTTCGACGTGCCGCGTGCCACATCGGTTCCCGTGCAACACTCGAATCACCGATGCCCACCGAGCGCGACATCCTCGACGAGTACGCCGATTCCAAACGGCCGACCCGCTACCCATCGGTCGAGGTCGCCCTCGGTCTCGTCGTCGAGGATCGGGCGAGCGGCTTCTGCGGCGACGTCGTGCGGTGGAATGCCGCCGCCGTGACGTTGCGCGATCGCCGCCAACACCTCCGCCACTTCACGTGGAAGCCCGGCGGATTCCTGCTCGAAGGCCGGCCGGTGACCCTCGTGCGTCCGGCCTCGAACCCGGTCGTCCGCCAGACGATCACCGCGTCCGGTTCGATCGCCGGTGACCACGGACCGACGGTCGCGAGGGTCGCGGCCGCGAGCCGGATCTGGGTCGAGGGCCGCCACGACGCCGAGCTCGTCGAACACGTGTGGGGCGACGACCTGCGCGAGCTGGGTGTCGTGGTCGAACCGATGCACGGTGCCGACGATCTCGCGGCGCAGGTCGCCGCGTTCGGCGCCCGACCGCTCCGGCGGCTCGGGATCCTCCTCGATCATCTCGTCGCCGGATCGAAGGAGTCGCGCCTCGCGGCCACCGTGCGCAGCGATCACGTGCTCATCACGGGGCATCCGTTCGTCGATGTGTGGGCGGGGATCCAGCCCCGCGTGCTCGGTCTCGCCGAGTGGCCCGACATCCCCGTCGGTGTGCCGTGGAAGGACGGGATGTGCCGGGCCCTCGGCGTCGACCCCGACGGCTTCTGGCCGCACCTGCGCAACCGTGTCCACACCTACGCCGACCTGCGACCTGAGCTGGTCGGTGCCGTCGAACGCCTCATCGACTTCGTCAGCGCCTGAACACGCCCGAAAACGCCGAACTGTCTGCTTCAGACGCCGTGATGCGCGTTGTGAAGCAGACAGTTCGGTGGGTGATGGACACGGACGGTCGTCCCACACCCGATCGGTGGACTTGTCAGTCGAGTCCTGGCACGTCGACGACGATGAACTCGTTGTCGTCGGCGAGATTCGGGTTGCGTCCCTTGTTGGGCAGGTTGTTGTCGCAGCCGATCATGATCCGGTCGTCGTCGACGTGGTGGATCGCCTCGACGGATTCGCACATGACCCAGAACGGGTCGCCGAGTCCGAGGTCACCGGGATGGATCTCGGGGAGCGACACGAGCTTCGGGTCGGGGATCTTGGTCAGGTCGACGAGGACCTTCTTCTCCACGAATCCCGCCGCGTCGACGTCACGCAGATCGATCTCGTAGACGTTCCGGAACAGGGCCGTGACACCCAAGCCCGCGTCGCGCTCGATCAGCACGAGGTGGTGACGGTCGAGGGCGTCCATGTCGGCCACGAGGTTGACAGTGTTCTCGACGTGGTACTGCCACGTGCGACCGGTGAACTCCTCGTGCTTGACGCTGAACTCGAAGATGTGGCGGAGCAGCGGATCGACGGCGTTGTCGGCGACCGTTGGACCCTCGAGCGCGGCGTACAGGAACTTGCCGTTCGGCGAGATCGCCATGGCCTCGATGCCCCGGCTGTTCGGGTGCGTTGCAGGTTGCCCGACCGGCAGGTGCGGGTTGTTCGGTGACTGCAGCCCGCCCGGCATCGGGAACGGCGGATCGAGGAGGCGGCCCTGCGAATCGAAGTGGAGGATCCACGGTCCGAACTCGTCGCCGACCCACAGGTCACCGTCCCGGCCGCGTTGCATCGACTCGGGGTCGATGTCGGCACCGGTCAGGAGTCGATCCGTGGTCGCCTCGTTCACGATCGGAAAGCCGATCCGGTTGTGCGGATCGCGGAACTGGATGAACTCGCCCACCTGCACGGTACCGGTCCCGCCCGCGGCGGTCTTGAAGTCGGGACGGAGGTAGTAGGCGCGGATGAGGAAGTCGGCCGATGTCGCCTTGGCGCCGTAGCCGTTGTCGGGCATGGCCAGGATCTCACCGGGCCGGCGGCCGTCGACGATGGCCGAGAAGCCCTCGACCGGCTGTGACGGGCGCGGAAACGTGATCCCATTCGTCGTCGTGAGGGCCGCGCCCGACGGTGGTCCGGGGGCGAGCGTCTCGGCCGGCAGGACGGCCCGCCCGACGAGCCGCGGCTCGTCACCGTGACCGTGACCGCGTTGGTCGTCGTCGCCTGCGAACGCGGGGAACGCGGGGAACGCAGGCAACGACGCCAACACGGTGAGTGCGACGAGGTCGCGGATGAGCCTTGTCTTGGATTGTGGCTTGGAACTCATTTTCGGTGTCCTCTCGTTGTGTCGTTTGGGCGTGACCGGCAACCTGGAGTGGTCGGTCTGCCACGGGCAATCGTGAGGGTCCCGGCGTCCCGCATACATCGGGCCGGCGTCCCGACCCGGACCTGCGCACGACGACGGGACGGGTCGGGACACGATCGGGACACGATCGGGACCGCGGTACCATCCGCCCGGGACCCCGGCCCGCGTACGATCGGATGTCGGACCGGAGGAATGCGGATGGAGCAGTTCGACCACGGGTCGAAGACGTCGCCCACCGAACGCAGTCGCGTCTGGTTGGCGTGTTCCATCGCCGTCGTCGCGGTGACGGCCGCCGGGATCGTGTTGCTCGGCTTCCGGGTGGCCAACGACGGCGAGGAGCCGGCGGGTCTGAACTGGTGGTTCGTGACGTGGTTCTGCGTCGGTCTCGCGTACTCGGCGGTGGGGGCGGCGCTGGTCGCCCGATCGTCACGACGCCGCCTCGGCGCCTACTTCCTGATCGTCGGCGGCTTGGCGGTCGTGACCGCGATTTCCAACGAGTACCTCCACTTCGGCTCGACCGAGGATCGTGAGATGCACGTTCCGGCGTTGGCCGCGGCGTCGATGTGGGTGCGTCCGCTTTTCGAGGCGGTGCTCGTCACGCTCGTCACCTGGGAACTGCTCCCGCCCGCGTTGCGTGCGGACCGTCGGAGCCGGCTCGCGTTCCGACTCGCGGTGGTCGGCATCGTCCTCGTCATGGCCGCCCGGCTGACGAGCGCGTGGGACGCCCGGGTCGGCACCAACCCGCTCACCGTGACGGCGACCATCCCGCACATCGTGCTGCGCTCCGCCGACGAGATCGGGACGTGGCTGGTCGCCATCGTCGGCACGGTCGGAGTCGTTCTGCTCGGCCGTCACTGGCTGCGCGATCGCCGCCCGGACGGCGATCCGCTCGATGGTTGGCTCTTCATGGGTGCCGGCGCGGCGTGGCTGGCGATCATCCCGTCGAGCCTCGACCTCGTCGACTGGACGCTCTCGGGGCGCGACGTCGTGTCGGCGCTGTTGATGCTGGCGACCGTGCCACTGCTCGTCGCCGGTGCGATGGTGGAGGCGGTACGGCGCTCGTCGTCGGGTCTCGAGCAGACATCGCATCGGGTCCTCGAGTGGCTGCTGCTGGCGGCCGGGATCGCGGTCGTGTACACGGGTCTCGTCGGCGGGCTCGGGAGCCTGTTCGGCAAGAACGGTCCGACGTGGTTCCTCGTCGCCACGACCGGCGCGATCGCACTGATCGCCGAGCCCACACGGCATCGGATCCAGCGCCTCGTCGACCGCTTCGTGTACGGGGCTCGTGACGACCCGCTCGGCGTCGTGCAACGGGTCGTCGACCACGTCGGCACCGACGCGGGCGACGACCTGCTCCCCGCTCTGGTGACCAGTCTCGAGCGGGAGCTCCGTCTCGACTCGGTGGCCATCGACATCGCGGCTCCCGGTGGTTGGCAGCGGGTGGCGTCGGCCGGTCCCGAAACGACACACCATCGTGAGGTCCTGCTCCGCCATCGCGACGAGGTCGTCGGCCGGTTGGTCGTCGGGTGGACAGACGGACCCTCGATCCGGCCGCGCGATCGACAGATCCTCGAGCAACTGGTCGGCCCGCTCGGCCTCGCCGTGAGCTGGGTCCGGCTGGCCGCCGATCTGCGGCGGTCGAGCGTGGCGGTCGTCTCGGCGCGCGAGGAGGAACGCCGCCGGCTGCGGCGCGACCTGCACGACGGCCTCGGCCCGACGTTGACCGGCGTGTCGCTCGGGATGCGCACGGCTGTGCGTCAGCTCGACCGCTCCATCGCGTCAGGCGACGCACCGCCCCGCGAGCTCCTGGGACGACTCGCCGACGAGATCGACTCGGTGGTTCTCGAGCTCAAACGGATCGTGCGCGATCTCCGACCCACCGCACTCGACCAACTCGGCCTCGTCGGCGCGCTGGCCGAGTTCACGCGCAAGTTCGACGGCGACCTCGAGATCCATCTCGCGCTCCCCACCGAACCGGACCCGCTCCCGGCGGCGGTCGAAGTCGCCGTCTACCGCATCGTGACCGAGGCCGTCACGAACGTGGTGCGCCACGCCCACGCCGCGAGTTGCTGGTTGACGATGGTGACCGGGGCGACGGTCGAGATCGACGTGATCGACGACGGGGTCGGGTTCGGCGGTCAGGTGTCGGACGGTGTCGGGCTGACGGCGATGCGCGAGCGTGCCGCGGAGCTCGGTGGTGCTGTCCGGTTCCTGCCCAACACACCGCGCGGCACCCGTGTCCACGTCCAGCTCCCGGCGGCACTGCCGTGACGCCGCTCCGTGTTGCGATCGTCGACGATCACCCGATGTTCCGGATGGGTCTGGCGGTCGCGATCGGCGAGATGGAGGGAATCGAGCTGGTCGGCGAGGCCGAGAGTGCCGACCAGGTCGAGATGCTCGTCCTGTCGACCGCGCCGGACCTGGTGCTGCTCGACGTCCGGCTCGGTGAGGCCTCCGGCCTGGAGGTCAACCGCTGGCTGGCGGAGCACCACCCGTCGGTGAAGGTCATCATGCTGACGATGTCGGAGGATCACGACACGGCGCTGACGGCGCTACGCGACGGGGCCTGCGGGTATCTCGTGAAAGGGGCCGGTCCCGAGCGTGTCGAGCACGCGTTGCGCGTGGCGGCATCCGGCGACGTCGTGCTCGACCACGACCTGGCGCAGGCGGTCAGCGAGCTCGCCCGGGTCCGCAACCGACCATCCAGCCGACCGTTCCCGGAGCTCACGCCGCGCGAGTTCGGCATCCTCGAGCTGGTTGCCGAAGGGCTCGACAACCATGCGATCGCGAGGCGCCTCGTGCTCAGCCCGAAGACGGTCCGCAATCACGTGTCGAACGTGATGACCAAGATCCACGCCATCGACCGGCCACACGCGATCGTGCTGAGCCGCCGGATGGGACTCGGCGAGACGCTCGACCAGTGATCGCGCCGATCTGTATCACCGATCGATGATTTCGGAGCGTGAGCTGGTCGGGAGATAGCTTCAACGGTATGGCGCAGATGCTCAGCCGTGGTCCGGTGAGCGGCACCGCGGCGGGGAAGGGTCGCAAGCGCAAGCCGTTCCTGCTCGACCTGTATTCGACGGCTGTCGGCAAGAAGTACGTGATGGCGATCACGGGGATCATCGGGATCGGTTTCGTGATCTTCCACATGATCGGCAACCTCAAGATGTACCTCGGTCTCATCGACCACGACGGTGAGCGCGTGTACGACGTCGACGTCTACGGCGAGTTCCTCCGCGAGCTCCTCGTGCCCATCCTTCCGCGCACGTACTTCCTGTGGATCCTGCGCCTCGTGCTGATCGGCGCCCTGGTGTTGCACGTGCATGCGGCCTACACGCTCACGATCCTCAACCGCCGCGCCCGACCGGTGAAGTACCAGTCGGCCCGCGACTACCAGGTGGCCAACTTCGCCAGCCGCACGATGCGCTGGACCGGCATCATCGTGTTGCTGTTCCTGTTCTGGCATCTCGCCGACTTCACCTGGGGTTGGTTCAACCCCGACTACGCCCGCGGCGAGGTCTACCGCAACGTCGACGCCAGCCTCTCGAGGGTGCCGGTGGCGGTGCTGTACATCGTCGCCAACATCGCCCTCGGCATCCACCTCTTCCACGGCACGTGGAGCCTGTTCCAGTCGATGGGTTGGAACAACCCGCGCTTCAACGAGTGGCGTCGCGGTCTCGCTGCCTTCGTGGCGACGATCATCGTGGTCGGCAACGTCTCATTCCCGATCGCCGTGCTCGCCGGCATCATCGACCACCCGGCAGTGTGAGGAGATCGACATGAGCATCGATACCGCACCCGACACGGCTCCGGAGGTGGCACCGGGCTCGGTGATGCTCGACGCCAAGATCCCCGACGGCCCGCTCGCCGACAAGTGGGACAACTTCAAGGAAAACGAGAAGTTGGTCAACCCGGCCAACAAGCGCAAGTTCAAGATCCTCGTCGTCGGCACCGGGCTCGCGGGTGCGTCGGCGGCGGCGACGCTGGCCGAGCTCGGGTACCAGGTCGAGGCGTTCACGTTCCACGACTCGCCGCGGCGGGCGCACTCGATCGCGGCCCAGGGCGGCATCAACGCGGCGAAGAACTACAAGGGCGACGGCGACTCGATCCACCGCCTGTTCTACGACACGATCAAGGGCGGCGACTTCCGGAGCCGCGAGGGCAACGTGCACCGCCTGGCGCAGCTGTCGGTCGACATCATCGACCAGATGGTCGCCCAGGGCGTGCCGTTCGCCCGCGAGTACGGAGGTCTGCTCGACAACCGCAGCTTCGGTGGCGCCCAGGTCAGCCGCACGTTCTACGCCCGCGGGCAGACCGGGCAGCAGCTGTTGCTCGGCGCCTACCAGCAGCTGGCGCGCCAGGTCGGGCTCGGCAACGTGAAGCTCTGGAGCCGCGTCGAGATGCTCGACGTCGTCGTCGTCGACGGGCGGTGCGCGGGCATCGTCACCCGCGACCTGCTGACGGGCGAGATCGCGTCGCACGCCGGGCACGCGGTCGTGCTCGCCACGGGCGGGTACGGCAACGCCTTCTACCTGTCGACCAACGCGATGGCGTGCAACACGAGCGCGATCTGGCGCGCCCACCGCAAGGGTGCCTTCTTCGCCAACCCGTGCTACACGCAGATCCACCCGACGTGCATCCCGCAGTCCGACGAGTTCCAGTCGAAGCTGACGCTGATGTCCGAGTCGCTCCGCAACGACGGTCGCGTGTGGGTTCCGGTGAACCCCGACGAGACGCGGCCAGCGCACGAGATCCCCGAGAACGAGCGCGACTACTTCCTCGAGCGCCTCTACCCGAGCTACGGCAACCTCGCCCCGCGCGACATCGCGTCGCGCGCCGCGAAACGGGCGGTCGACTCGGGGCGTGGCGTCGGACCGTTGAAGAACGGTGTGTACCTCGACTTCGCCGAGGCCATCGGCCGGCTCGGCAAGGACGTCGTCGCGGAGCGCTACGGCAACCTGTTCGAGATGTACGAACGGATCACCGGCGAGAACCCGTACGCGACGCCGATGCGGATCTATCCGGCGTCGCACTACACGATGGGCGGATTGTGGGTCGACTACGAGCTGATGACCACGATCCCCGGCCTGTACTGCGCCGGTGAGGCCAACTTCTCCGACCACGGCGCCAACCGGCTCGGCGCGTCGGCGCTGATGCAGGGGCTCGCCGACGGCTATTTCGTGCTGCCGTACACGATCTCGAACTATCTCGCCGGCCTGCTCAACAAGCCGATCCCCGGCACCGACCACGAGGAGTTCAGGCGGACAGAGCTGGTCGCCGGCGACCGGTTCCGGCGGTTCTTGTCGATCGGCGGCACGCGTTCGCCGGACTACTTCCACCGCGAGCTCGGCAAGATCATCTGGGAGTACTGCGGCATGGAGCGCACGGCGGAGGGCCTCGAGAAGGCGCTGTCGGAGATCCCGGCCCTGTACGAGGAGTTCTCCAAGGACCTGCGCGTCACCGGCGACGGGACGAGCGTCAACCAGACGCTCGAGAAGGCCGGGCGTGTCGAGGACTTCTTCGAGCTCGGGATGTTGATGTGCCGCGACGCGCTCGAGCGCGAGGAGAGCTGCGGCGGTCACTTCCGCGTCGAGCACCAGTCCGATGAAGGCGAAGCCCGACGCGACGACGAGCACTTCGCCCACGTCGCGGCATGGGAGTGGACCGGCGATCCCGCAGCGCCGATCCGCAACGTCGAGCCGCTCGAGTTCGAGGTCGTGCACCTCCAGACGCGGAGCTACAAGTGAGCGAGCTGACGAACCTGACGCTGCGGATCTGGCGCCAGGCCGGTCCCTCCACCACGGGTGAGTTCGAGGACTACGCGGTCGCCGAGATCAGCGAGGACGCGTCGTTCCTCGAACTGCTCGACATCCTCAACGAGCGTCTGATCAGCGAGGGCAAGGAAGCAGTCGTGTTCGACCACGACTGCCGCGAAGGCATCTGCGGCTCGTGCTCGCTGATGATCGACGGCCAGGCCCACGGACCCCAGCGCGGCACGGCGACGTGCCAACTGCACATGCGCAAGTTCCGAAGCGGTGTGACGATCACGGTCGAACCGTGGCGCGCCAGCGCGTTCCCGATCATCAAGGACCTGATGGTCGACCGGGGTCCACTCGACCGCATCGTCGAGGCCGGAGGCTTCATCACCGCCGAGACGGGCGGTGCGCCCGACGCCAACCTGATCCCGATCCCCAAGCCGGTCGCCGACGCGGCGATGGACGCCGCCGAGTGCATCGGCTGTGGCGCGTGCGTGGCGGCCTGCCCCAACGGCGCCGCCAACCTGTTCACCGGCGCCAAGCTCACCCACCTCAACCTGCTCCCGCAGGGCCAGGCCGAGCGCTTCTCCCGCACCGAGTCGATGGTCGAGACGATGGAGGAGTTCTTCGGGTCGTGCACGAACCACGGTGAGTGCGAGGCGGCCTGCCCGAAGAGCATCTCGATCGACGTGATCGCCGTGATGAACGCCGACTACCTCAAGGCGAAGATCAAGAACCGGCGCCTGTTGGCGCGCACGTAGCCCGCGGCATCGTGAGGCGGTCGGTGACCAGCTCGCCTGTTCGAGCTCGACGAGCTTCTGACGCCGGGCTCAGTGCCGCGGTGCTCAATCGACCCGAGGCAGCGGCGAGCCAGGTCGCACCGCGTGCACGTTGTCCGGCGACGCGTACGCGTTCTCCATCGCCGCCGGACGGTCCACCCGGAGGAGTGCGATGTGATTGCCACTGTCGTCGTGCAGGACGGCGGCCGGACCTTCGGGCGTACCGATCGCGCGCGCCTCGATCGTCCAGCCGTGCCCTTCGAGCGCGTCGAGTACCCCGTCGAGTTGGGCGACGGCGTAGATCGGCAGGACCGATCCCGCCGATCGGTGGTCGGCCAGGAGCACCGTCGGCGCCGCCCCGACCTCGATCGCCGCGACGTCAGCGCCGAAGTGCCGGAACCGCCATCGCATCTGAGCGCCGGGTACCGCGAGCCATGCGGCGACATCGCGCTCGGTGTCGGAAGATCCGACGTAGAGATAGCGGAGATCCACCGCTTCGAAGCGTACGTTCCGTTGCGTTGGTCACCCGTCACGCGCGATCGAGGACCTCGGCGGCGGCGCGCTCGCCGGAACGCACCGCGCCGTCGATCGCGCCGTGCGAGGTCGTCGACGTCTCCGTTCCCGCCCAGTGCACGCGTCCGAACGGCTCCCGCAGCAACGGCCCGTAGCGCGTCAGGATCCCCGGCGGGAGATGCGCCATCGAGCAGCCGCGCGTCCATTCTTCCTTCCACCACGGTGTCTCGATGAACTCGGCAGGTGACGCGGCGCGCCGGCCGAATCTGGCCGTGAACGCGTCGATCACGGCCCGCCGCCGCTCGGCGGGGTCGAGCGCGTCGACGCGTTCTGCGACCGGCCCGAACGTGAACGAGGCGATGACGCCGGGGCTCCCCGACGCAGGTGTCGCGTCGAGCGTGACCTCGGCGGCCGAGTGCGGCTCGGCCGTCTGCCCGCTGAAACCGTCACCGCGCCAGAACGGCTCGTCGTAGACCACGAGGGTCTTCGACTCCGGGCCGGCGATCGCGTTGCGGTACAGCGTGACGCGGTCGTCGGGCAGGACGGGATCGAACGCGATCTCGAGGGCGAGTGCCGGCGGGACGGTCACGACCGCGTGCCGCGCCGACACCGTGACGTCGTCCGCGTCGACGCGCACGTGATCGGCGCGCTGGCTGATCGAACGAACCGGTGCGTTCAACCGCACCGCGTCGCCCAATTCATCGGCGACCCGCTGCGCGATCGATCCGGCGCCGCCCTCCACCATGTTCTCCTGCGCGCCGCCTTCGATCGAGAACAGCGTGTTGAGGCTGCCGTGCGCCCGGGCGAGGAACAGCAGGTGGAGCAGCGACGTCTCGTTCAGGTCGCCGGTGAACAGCCCGCGCACGGCCATCTCGAAGAGATCTCGCGCGACCGTCGGTCCGGATTCCGGAACGCTCGAGCCACCACGCCACTGAACGCGCGTCCCACTCCGCAGCACGCTTCGCCGTCCATGGCGCGTCGACCGGGACGTGCTTGGCCATCCGATCGATCTTCGATTGCGCCAGTGCGATGGTGATGACCGCGAGTGGGCTGATCTTGGGGATCAGGCCCGTGTACCGGCGCGTGCCGCCCGTTGTCGACCAGCAGGTGCGCACCCTTGACCCACGTCTTGTACGTGTCCACGCCGACTTCGCGTGCGAGTCCGAAGATCGCGTCGTGCGCGGGCCGAGCCACGCGCCGCCCCGATCGACCGGAGAACCGTCGGACAGATGGTGGGTCCAGATCCGACCGCCGACGCGGTCACGCGCCTCGATCACGACCACCGAGCGGCCGCCCTGGCTCAACCGTCGAGCGGCGGTGAGCCCGGCATACCCCGCCCCGACGACGCACACGTCCACATCGATCCGCTCGGCCATGGGAACCGCAACGTACTCGTCCGCTCGTGAGGTCGATTTTCCGGTGAGCGAGAGGTCGCAAGCAACTATTGTTCGCCAGTCAACGTGCTCGTCGGGGGGTGCACTCATGCCGATATCGACGACCGGTCCGGACGGCAGTGTCTTCGTGCCGGTGATCGACACGTCCGCGTGGCAGTTCCCCGAGTACGACTCGAAGCGCGGGGTGTTGGGTCCCGGGGCAGTCGCCCCGGATCTCACCGCCGCCAGGGACAAGGGTGTGGCTGGGATCATCCATCGGGTGTCGAACGGGTTGACCGCCGATCCGTCGTACGAGCTGACGATCGCCGCCGCTGTCGACGCCGGGCTCGACCACGGCGCGTACAGCTATCTGCAGCCGGGGCGTTCCGCGGCCGATGTGCAGGCCCAGCGGGTGCTCCAGTTGATCGCGCGAGGTCCGGCCTCGACGTTGCCGGTGATGGCCGACTGCGAGCACTTCGACGGCGAGATGGACATGTCGCCGGACGAGTTCGCGGCATGGCTGCGCGTGTGGCTCGACATCGTCGCCGAAGGGACCGGTCGCCAACCGATCATCTACACCGCGTCGTGGTGGTGGAACCGGGAGTCGACCGTTGGATTCGAGCCGTGGGACTCGATCCTGGCTCGCTACCCCGCGCAGTCGCCGCATCGGCCACAGGAGTCATGGGCGCCGCCGCCGGTGGATCCCACCCACTGGGCACCGTGGGCCTTCGACAAGGGCCCCACGGGTCCACCCCTCCCGCGCGGCGAGACGCGGTGGAACGGCTGGCAGTTCACGTCCTGGTTGCAAGCGTCCGACTTCGGCTTCCGGCCCGGTCCTCGCATGGACGGGAACATCGTTCTCGTCGACGCGTGGGAACGCTGGGCGGGCAGCAGTTCCCGGCTCACGGACGTGCTCGTTCCGCCCATCGTGGTGACCCCATCATCAGGAGATGACGAGATGTATGACGCCAAGCTGCATGTGACGAACCAGGCCGGGGCCTTCACCGGTCTCCTGCTCGACGGGATGGAGGTGCGCCACACGACGTCAGGCGCCCTGTACGCCGCGTTGCGTTGCCCGGAGGTGACGATGACAACCGCCGAGTTCGCACTCGAGCTCGACAATCTGCGCACGTTCGGACCGCTGTCGGAAGCCGCCGAGCGCGACCTGGGCCAAGCGATCGCCACGAAGTGGGAAGCACCGCCACGTTGCTCCGATCGTGGTACCCCTCGGCGAGCTCTTCGTGCGACTCGAAGCTCCCTGAGCTTGTCGCGCTGCTCCCATTCCTCCCGCGTGATCGCGTACTCGACGTCGCCCTGCTCGTCGCCCGGGATCCGGTCGGGCCATTCCTGGTGGAACGTGCGAATGAGTCGCATCCCGGCCTTCTCCATCACCCGCCGCGAGCCGGTGTTCACGACCATCGTCCACGCCACGACACGACGCACATCGAGCTCGGTGAAGCCGCGGTTGATCAGTGCGATCGAACCTTCCGACGCGTACCCCTTGCCCCACGCCGACTTGCGGAACCGGTAGCCGAGCTCGGGCTCGTCGACCGGACGTCCTTCGCCGGGGCGATAGTGGAACCAGCCGAGGAAGTCGCCCGGTCGACTTCTCCACCACGGCCCAGAATCCGTACGCGTCGCCCCGCTCGTAGTAGGCGAGGAAGGCCGGGAGGTAGTCGGTCTCGATCTCTTCGCGGGGAGTGACGCGGCCACCGTTGATGTAGAGCATCACGTCGGGGTCGCCGTCGAGCCCGACCAGGTTGTCGACATCGTCGGTGGTGAACCCGCGCAGGATCAGCCGCTCGGTCTCCAAGATGACCTGCATCCACGATGCCTACCACCACCGACGTCGGACTGACACGGGACACGTCACGCTCGGTGGCGATGTCGTCCTCGGTGGCATCGCGCTCGGGCTTCAGATCTTCGTTGGACTCCTGATGTTCATGGGCGCCTTCCCCCTGCGCGCCGCCGCTTCGACACGCGTGATGCCGCGTCAGAAGATGAACGTCCTGATGGTCGCGGCCAGAGCGACCGGCATGTCGCCCTGAATGCTGTGACCGGCCTCCTCGAAGTGGACGACCTCGGCCGATGGGAGCCGACGCAGGAGTTCGGCTTCGTCGTCGTCGCGCAACACCGAGTCGGGCCGCATGCCACGGGCCAGGAGCAGCGGGACCTGGATGCGACCGAGGGTGTCCAGGAGATCGTCGAACAAGGCGCCTCCGCCCCGGGATGCCGGGATGGCCTGGGACGGCTCGCCATCGTCGAGTCGCCAACGCGAATGACGCCACACCCAACTTCCGTCGTCGAGCTGAACCGCGTTGTGCAGGATCCCCCGTCGCAGTGACGAGACGCTCCGTGTCGGATTGAACTCGATGGTCCGCGCCAGGAGGTCGTCGAACCGTGGGAACGTCGCCGGGCCGTTCACGAAGTCGACGATGTGGCGGGCATGCTCGGCGTTGAGACCGGGCAGCACGTCGACCAGCACGATCTTGCGCACGAGGTCCGGCGCCGCCTCGCTGAGGGCGATGGTGGTGAGGCCGCCGTACGACATCCCCACCACGCCGCGCGCCTCTGGTGCCAGCGCTCTGATGGCCACGGCGACGTCGCCGGCCGCGCCCCTCGGCGATCGGTCAGCCCGTTGCCGTTCGCCGGGCCCGTCCGAGTGGCCGTGACCGGGAAGGTCGATCGCGATCAGTGACGTCGGGCGCAGGGCCATCGCAACCGTGTCCCAGGTGTGCGCGTTCTGCGAACCGCCGTGCAGCAGCACGAGCTCGGGCTCGCCCTCACCCCAGACCAGCGCGCTCAGCCGCCGTCCCGGCTCGACCTCGACGTGCTCTCGTCGCACCGCCGGCGGTCCGTCGTACGGCAGGCCGTACTCGTTGGCGTTCTCGTGGAACAGGCCGAACTCGTCGTACTCGACCCGATCCGACGCGGTCATCTGGCCGCCCACTTCACCCTCATCGCCCCTCCTCGCGACGGAACCTATCGAATCCGCTCCGCCGGCCCGAAGCCCGTCTGAGCGTGCGTGGTCAACTCATGTCCCGGCGGTTCTGGCAGGCGGTCGGAGGGCCGCGGCCGCGGCGGCGAACGTCTCGT
This sequence comes from Ilumatobacteraceae bacterium, assembly GCA_963722415.1. Classification (GTDB taxonomy): domain Bacteria; phylum Actinomycetota; class Acidimicrobiia; order Acidimicrobiales; family Ilumatobacteraceae; genus JALOLG01. The sequence continues at coordinate 72,226 of CAVRNI010000039.1, read as the reverse complement.
CGGTCAGCCATGGCCGGCGCAGGGATCACGTCCGCCCAGCGCGGCCTGCGTCGCGTCGATCGCCGGCTTGCGCAGTTGCGCCTTGATCCGCGCAAACCCGATCTGAGGCGGGTGATCGCGAGCAGCCGACAGGGCGGTGGCGAGCAGGTCGGCGGCGGGCACGATGCGATCGAACACGCCCAGTTCGACGGCTTCGTGAGCCCCGATCAGTTCGCCGCCGAGTACCAGCCGCGCCGCGACCGGCGGGGTGAGCTCGTGGCGCACGACTTCGATTGCGCCGACCGGGTAGGGCACGCCGACGCGGACCTCGGCGAGCCCCACCTTGAGGGCCACGTCGGCGACAAGGCGCACGTCGCAGCACAACGCCAGCACCAACCCACCTGCGATCGCATGGCCGTTGACGGCGCCGACCACGAGTCGCGGACAGGAGTACACCGTGACGAACGCCCGGTTGAGCGCCTCGATCAGCGCCTCCTGATGTTCGGGTCCGCTGTGCTGGATGGCCTTGAGGTCGAGGCCGGCGCTGAACGACCGTCCTTCACCGGTGAGGACGATTGCGGTGACGTCCGCGTCGGGTTCACCGGCGAGCCCCTCGAAGACGTCGGCCAGCTCGTTGAGGCTCGCCGCGTCCATCGCGTTGGCTGGCGGCTGTGCCAGCGTCACCACCGCGATCGTCCCCTCGCGCTCCACGCGCACTGTCGGCATGCCGGCCATTCTGACCGCCCGCCCAGCCGCACGGCGCGGCGCGCCCTGACATCTTCTGGGCTGCTGTCGCTTTCGACTGCCGCAAGAATCAGCAGCCCAGAACGTGTGGAGTCGGCCGCCCGGGGCCCGGCCGCCGCCATCAACGGACGGTGACGGCGGTGGAGTAGTGGTTCCTCGCCTTGATGTCGCCGCTGGTCAGCGTCAGGTCGAACGTCAGCGCGCCAAGGGTGTCGGGGATGCTGAGGGCGATCGTGCCGACCTTGACGCAGTCGTCGGCCGGGATCACGCCACCGAACCGCCATCGACGCTCGCCACCGCCCCAACTCGCGACGACCTCGACGACTGCCGGGTCGACGTCGACACGGAGGTCGTTGACACCATGGACGTCGAGGCGCAGATCGTCGCCGGGCGCGACGAAGTCCGGCGGACGGTCGGCGACCACCATCACCGGGCGGCACGCTTCGGTGACCACTGGTAGGCGAGCTTCGGGACGCGCTCGTGGTCGAGCACGCTGCACGACACCATCGGGCCCGGGTCGTTGAGCGATGAACAGCGCGAAGCCGCCGGTCGGGCGGTACTTCAAGCGGCGCATCGTCTCGATGTGGTGGCGCAACAGCTCGGCCTGGTACACCTGCGTGGCGTGTCGCCACTCGTCGAACGTGGCGAACTGGTCGGGCGGGACGTGCCGGTCGAACACCCACTTCTGCAGCCGTGGCGCTCGTCGAGCTCGTCCCAGTCGAGGTCGGGCCACTGCGCCGGGTCGATGAAGTCCGGCCGTCTCCGGCACCGCCTGGGCGCCGAACTCGCTGACGAACCGCACCAGCCGCGGAACGGCGCGGCGAGCCGGTGAGGTCGCGCTCGTCGCCGTGGTACCACCCGAAGTAGAGGTGGCTGTCGGTGCCGTCGAGCTGGGGGAGGTGGGGGAGCACGCCGGAGTGGGCGATGACGGGCCGCGTCGCGTCGGCCTTCTCGAACGACCGCTTCACCCATCGGTCGAGGATCGTCTTGTTCCACGACGGCAGCTGCTGGCCGGCGAGTACTCGGCAGCCGGCTCGCCGAGCGTCGCCCTCGATGCCGATGTCGACGCGGCCGGGTCGTTGTGCGCGCACCACATCGACGATCGACGGGTGGTGGCCGAGCTGATCGACGGCATGCCCGCGCCTGGTCGCACCGCCTGGCGCGCGCACGCTTCTGGCGTACCCCCACTGCAGCGGGAAGTCCTGCCAGCAGCAGCATGCCCGAGCTCGTCGGCCGCGTCGTACAGCCGGACGCGGGCGATGTGGCCGTGGACCCGCAGCAGGTCGAGCCCGGCGTCGACGGGCGAGCTCGATGTCGCGACGCAGCTCGCCGGCGTGGCGTCGGCGAGTGCCAGCACGCGGTCGGGCGCCAGGTTGGCGCCCTTCAGGAACAGCCGCTCGCCGTTGACCGAGCACACCCAGTCGTTCGCAGGCGACCTCGCGCAGCCCGGTGCGGACGTCGCGGCGGTCGCTCAGCTCGCCGTCGACGATCACCTCGACGCGACCTCGGTCAGCGGCTGGTCGCCGAGCGACCACGGCCACCACAGCGCGGGGTTCTCGATGTCGAGGTTCCAGCTGACGTCGTTGAGCCCGCGGCGAGCGACCGCTCGGACTCGGCGATCGGGCCGCCGTCGACCAGCGTGCGGACGCGCGACGCTGGCGGCGTCGTCGCAGTCGAGCCGGGCGTCGAGGAGCAGGTGCGGCCGCGGGCGTCGTCGGCGTCGCGGCACAGCACACGGAACCGGTCGACGCGCACCGGGCCGGTGTCGTACGAGGCGCACCGGTCGCCACAGGCCGCCGGGGTTCCAGTCGCGGTCGATGCCGTCCCAGTGCTGGAACACGCCCGGTGATGTTGCGCTTGCGCGGGCGGTCGCGCTGCGGTGTGCACGTCACCTCGACGGCGAGGACGTGCTCGTCGCCGAACCGCGACAACGCCGGTGATGTCGAACGTGTGCGGGATGAAGTAGCCCTCGGGGTCGCCGAGGTAGGCGCCGTCGAGCCACACGTCGGCCTGGTAGAAGACGCCGTCGAGCGTGACCCACCGCCGGTGGTCGGGTCGGGCGCCGGCGCCGAGTCGAACCGGTGGCGGTAGAGCAGCGGACCGTCGCTGCTGGCGAACTTGGGATTGTTGCGCCAGTGCCCCGGGACCGGGATCGTCTCCCACGTGCTGTCGTCGGCGTCGAGGCCGATCGCCCTCGCGGCGCACTCGTCGTCGGCCTCGGCCGCCCGCCAGTCCCGAGAGCTCCATGCGCCGAGCGTACCGACGGCGTACGATGCGCGTGCCGGCGATGACGGCGACGCCGGTCGCGCGCAGGATCGGCGGTGGCTGCGGCGGTAGGTTCGGCGCGATGGGAGTTCGTGCAGCCACACTCGGAGACTTGAAGGCGTCGGGCTGGGTGTCACGTCCCGGTGAAGGAGGAGATCCGCCGCAACGCCGTCGCCAAGATCGCCGCCGGCGAACCGATGATCGAGGGTGTCGTCGGCTACGAGCACACCGTGATGCCGCAGCTCGAGAACGCCCTGCTCGCCGGCCACGACGTGATCTTCCTCGGCGAACGGGGTCAGGCCAAGACCCGCATCATCCGCTCGCTCACCAGCCTGCTCGACGAGTGGATGCCGATCATCGCCGGGAGCGAGATCAACGACGATCCGTACCACCCGGTAGCAAGTACGCCCGCGATCTGGTCGCCGAGCACGGCGACGACACGCCGATCGACGTGGGTGCACCGCGACGACCGTTTCGGCGAGAAGCTGGCCACGCCCGACACGTCGATCGCCGACCTGATCGGCGAGGTCGACCCGATCAAGGTCGCCGAGGGCCGGTACCTCTCCGACGAGCTGACCCTGCACTACGGCCTCGTGCCGCGCACCAACCGCGGGATCTTCGCCATCAACGAGCTGCCCGACCTCGCCGAGCGCATCCAGGTCGGCATGCTCAACGTGCTCGAAGAGCGCGACGTCCAGGTTCGTGGCTACAAGATCCGCCTGCCCCTCGATCTGATGCTGGTCGCCTCGGCCAACCCGGAGGACTACACCAACCGCGGCCGCATCATCACCCCGCTGAAGGACCGCTTCGGCAGCCAGATCCGTACGCACTACCCGCTCGAGATCGACACCGAGTACGCGATCATGCGCCAAGAGGCGCGCCCGCTCGACATCGCCGCCCGCCGACGACACGTCCGGCCTCGGCGGTCGCGCGGTGCCCGAGTACCTCGGGCAGGTCATCGCCACGTTCAGCCACCTCGCTCGCGCCAGCAATCACGTCAACCAGCGCAGCGGTGTCAGTGTGCGCCTGAGCGTCGCCAACTACGAGGCGTTGGCCGCCAACGCGTTGCGCCGCGGGCTGCGCTCGGGCGAGCGGTCAGTGGTCGCCCGGGTCGACGATCTCGAGGCGCTCGCCGCCAGCTCGATCGGCAAGATCGAGATCGAGTCGCTCGAGGAGGGTCGCGAGGGTGCGATCTTCGAGAACCTCGTCAAGGGTGCCGTGCTCACCGTGTTCAAGGACCGCGTCGAGCCGGAGCAGACCCGCGACGTGGTGGCGGCGTTCGAGGAGGGCGCGATCGCCCACACCGGCGAGGACGTCACGAGCGCCCAGCTCGCCGGGCTCGTCGACACCGTGCCCGCGTTGCGGACGCCGGTGCTCCACCTCACCGGCGGCGACGAGTCCCCGGCCGCGGTTGCCGCGGCCGTCGAGTTCGTGCTCGAAGGCCTGCACCTGTCGAAGCGCCTCAACAAGGACGCCTCCGGCAACCGGGCGACCTATCGCGGCCGCATGTGAGGTTCAGCCGCTTGTGTCGAGATCCTCCGCGTCCCACGCGGAACATCTCGACACAAGCGTTGGGAAGCGGGTCAGCTGAACCAGGCGGTGCCGGCTGGCGTGGGACCGACGTCGCGGTCGACGAGGCCGAGGTGGTTCTCGGCGATGCTGACGGCCGGGCCGACGAACGCGACCTCGACGTCGACGCCATCGGAGACGACGTCGTCGATCGCCAGCCGCAGGAGTTCGACGACGCGACCGTGAGAGTCGGGATCGAGCAACGACGACTCGAACGAGGCGACCGCCAACGGCCGCTCGGGACCCTCCTCCGCTGCCATCCGCAGCAGTTCGCCGAATCGCTCCAGCTCGCGCTCGGCGATCCGATCGTCGATCGCCGTCGATCCCGTCGCCATCGGCTCGAGCAGCACACCGACGAGGTCGCACGACTGGTCGCTGGCGTCGAGCAGCTGTCGATCGTGGGGGAGCGCGAACGGCCGGGCGACGGAGCGCCCACCACGCAACGCCACCCAGGTGTCGCGCCAGACCGGGCGGGCGTTGTCGATGCGGCCGACGAGCGGCACCCATCCGGCCACCGCGTCGCCGAACTGGTCGGCGACCTGTTCGACCCACCGCGGCCACCAGCGGCCGGCGGCGACGGCGTCACCGAATCCACCTTCGTCGTCGAACCACTTCGGGATCGATCCGTCGTACAGCGTCAACCATGGCTCCAAGCCCAGGCCGCGAGCGGTGGTGAGCAGCGAGCTGTACCACTCGACCCATTCGCCGTCGAGCTCCCTCGGTCGCGGCTGCAGCCGCGCCCAGTCGAGCGACAGCCGCACGGCTCGCACCCCGAGCTCAGCGATGGCGTCGAGGTCGTCGTCGCGTCTGCTGAGAGAAGCCGTTGTCATCGCTCTGACCGAGATCGCTCGATGCAGACGTACCGATTGTCGACGGAGTGGAGAAGGCGACGCCTCGGTGAGTCTTGGCGACCATCCATCAACTTGGCACAGTCGCGCGGCTGGCGCTGAGCGCTGCCTTGGAGCGCCACCAGTGACCAAACCGTGTCGGAGGGCATCGATGAGGGGACGAGATCGCCCAGCTTGGTTTGGTCCTCGCCGCACGATTGGTAGACGTAGATCGAAGCAGCGCGTGCGAGTCGGGGGAGACGACCATGTACGAGTACGACGACGGCGAGGAGGGATACCGGCCGATCGCGCGGTCGATCGTCCGTGAGTCGTCGCGCTCGTGGCCGTCGCCTTGGTGGCATGGTTCGTCGTTCGACCCATGCTCGGCGGCGATGGTGGCGAGTCGGCTGCTCCGTTGTTCGACGACGCCGTCTCGACGACGACAGCCTCGCCGACGACAGCCTCGACGACGACAGCACCGCCGGCCAGAACGACCGATGACAGCTCCACCGCGACCACCGTCGAAGCGACGACGGGGGCCGGCATGATCACGGTCTCTTCGGCTCCGACAGAAGCGATCCATCACCGCCGCGACCACCGCACGCCGCTACTCCCGGCGAAGTGACGTACGAGACACTCCCGGATGGCAGCCCGGCACCGGTCGTCGCGCTCTACGACGTGTCCAAGATCACGCTCACCGGAGCGGTGCCGGATCAGGCGGCCAAGGACCGCCTGCAGTCCCTCGCCATCGCCAACGCCAAACCCGGTCAGGACACTGTCGAGAACTTCCTGACGATCAACCCTTCGGTGCCGCGCCACGTCGGCGTGCGCGTCGTCGAGTTGACGTCGGTGCGTTTCCCGGAGGGGAGTGCGGAGGTGCTGCCGCCGCACGCGTTGGAGCTCGATCGGGTCGTCAGCGTCATGAACGCGTCTGCCGAACGTTACGGCGCTCGTGATCGGGCACGCCGACCAGCGTGGCGACGATCTCGTGAACTACGAGCTCTCCGAGGAGCGGGCCGACGCGGTGGTCGATTACGTCGCAGGTCACGGCATCGCACCCAGCCGCCTGTCGTCGCGAGCGGTGGGTGAGACCGACCTGCTGACGCTCAACAACGAGCCGGCGGCGCTGGAGCTGAACCGCCGCACCGAGTTCGTCTTCTACGGTCTCCTCATGGAGTAGCTGCGTCCTTCGACCGACCGCGGTCGTCCATCTGGGCAGTCGCGTCAGGCGAACGGGCTACGGGTCCAGAGCTCGCCGGTGTCGTTGGTCGGTGCGAGCACGGGCACACCGGTGAGGCGGACGACGTCGACCAGACCGGGGAAACCGCGCAACTCGATCTCACCGTATGGGACGGCCGTGACGCCCTCCGGGAGTCGATCGATCTGCATGGTCGGCATCAGCACCTCGTACTGCTGGGCGACGTCGCACAGCCGCGCCGCCATGTTCACGGCCGAGCCGATGTAGTCGTCGCCCTCGAACAGCAACGCATGCCCGCTGGCGATGCCGGCGCGCAGCGTGAGCGGTGCGCACACGTCGGTGGCGCGGCGCTCGAGCTCGAGCGTGAACGTGATCGCGTCGATCTGTTCGACGCCGACCGCCATGAACCCGTCGCCGAGCCACTTGGCGATGCGCACCCCCCGATCGGACGCCACCTCGCGCACGATCGCCCGGAACGTGCTGAGGATCCTCCCGGCCGCGTTGTCGCCGAAGGCCGCTGTGTAGTTCGTGAACCCGGACAAGTCGACGAAGACGAACGTGCGAGGCACACGCATGCGGCGAATGATACGGCCGACGTACCAACTCTGCGTGGGCTTTGGATGAACGGAGCGCTACGTTTCGGTCATGGCGCAGCAGTTCACCTACTCGCGGTGGGATGGCACGCAGCGCGGTTTCGACCTCGACGCCGACTCGCTCTTCGACGAGCTCACGGACGAGCTCCTGTACCACGGCGATGTCAACGCCGCCCTGCGGCGGATGATGCACCAGGGAATGCGCGACCGCAACGGCGAGCAGCTGGCCGGGATCCGGGAACTGCTCGAGCAACTCCGGCGTGAGCGGCAGGAGCGCCTCGACAGTCACGACCTCGGTGGGGTGTACGACGAGATCGCCCGCGAGCTCGACGACATCATCGACGAGGAGCGCCACGCCGTCGACAACGCATTGAGAGCGGCAGAACAGAGTGGCGACCCGAGACGCGAGCAGAACGCGCGCGACGCGGCGGCCGAGCGCAACATGCGGCTCGACCTGATGCCGCCCGACCTGGCCGGCAAGGTCCGGGAGCTGGAGGCGTACGACTTCGAGTCGGCGGAGGCCCGCCAGCGCTTCGAGCAGCTGATGGACCGGCTTCGCGAACAGCTCATGCAGCAGATGGTCGACCAGATGAGCGGTGCGGTGCAGAACATGTCGCCGGCCGACATGCAGCGCATGAAGGACATGCTCGCCGGGCTCAACGAGATGCTCGAGCGGCGCGAGCGCGGGGAGGACCCGCGGTTCGAAGAGTTCATGCAGGAGTTCGGCGACTTCTTCCCCGAGAACCCGAAGGACCTCGACGAGCTGCTCGAGCAGATGGCGCGGCGGATGGCGGCCATGCAAGCGATGCTCAACTCGATGACGCCGGAGCAGCGGGCGCAGCTCCAGCAACTCTCCGACCAGCTGCTCGACGACATGGATCTGCGCTGGCAGCTCGACCAGCTCGGCGGGCACCTCCAGCAGATGTTCCCGCAGATGGGGTGGCAGCAGTCGTACGACTTCGAGGGCCAGGACCCGATGGGATTCGCCCAGGCGATGCAGACGATGCAGGACCTCGGCGACCTCGACCAGCTCGAGAACCTGCTGCGCAACGCGTCGAACCCGGGGGCGCTCGCCGAGGCCGACCTCGACCGCGTCCGTGACCTGATGGGTGACGACGCGGCGCGCTCGCTCGAGCGCCTGGCCCAGCTCACCAAGATGCTCGAGGACGCCGGGCTGATCGAGCTGAAGGAGGGCCGGCTCGAGCTCACGCCGAAGGGCCTCCGGGCGATCGGCTCGAACGCGTTGCGCGACCTGTTCTCGAAGCTGACCAAGGACACCGTCGGCCAGCACGAGGTGAGCCGCCTCGGCCTCGGGCACGAGCGCACGTACGACACCAAACCGTATGAGTTCGGCGATCCGTTCCAGCTCGACCTCCACCGCACGATCCGCAACGCGTTGCGGCGATCCGGCCCCGGCACGCCGGTGAAGCTCGACCCCGACGACTTCGAGATCGAGCGCACCGAACACGTCACGCGCTCGTCGACGGTCTTGATGCTCGATCTGTCGCTCTCGATGCCGATGCGCGACAACTTCCTGCCCGCCAAGAAGGTGGCGATGGCGCTGCACTCGCTGATCTCGTCGCAGTTCCCGCGTGACTACCTCGGACTCGTCGGGTTCAGCGAGACCGCCCGCGTCCTCACCGCCCAACAGCTCCCAGAGGTGTCGTGGGACTTCGTCTACGGCACCAACATGCAGCACGGGTTCGTGCTGGCGCGCCAGCTGCTCGCGCGTCAGACGGGAACGAAGCAGATCATCATGATCACCGACGGCGAGCCCACCGCCCACGTCACCGCGAGCGGAGACGTGTTCTTCAACTATCCGCCCGTGCGCGAGACCGTCGAGGCCACGTTGCGCGAGGTCGTGCGCTGCACGCGCGAGGGAATCCGCATCAACACGTTCATGCTCGACGCCACGAGCTCGCTCAAAGCGTTCATCGAACAACTCACCGAGATCAACCGCGGGAGGGCGTTCTTCACGACGCCCGAGACGCTCGGCGACTACGTGCTCGTCGACTTCATCGAGCACAAACGTCAGCTCGCACGCGGCCGCCGCGCCGGCTGAATCACGATCGCGGGTCGCCGATCGCGATCACGGACGGTGTGGGAATCGTCTGGGAATCGTCTGGAATCGCCGCTCCGCCGCCGTCGCCGAACCTCTCCGCGAGAGTCCTGCTCACCGCCTCGCGAAATGCCGCCTTGCGCGCACGTGATGTGATATGCGACAATGACATCCATGTAATTACACGGCTGTGAACACCGTCTGAACAACGGCACCACAGCCGCGCTCCCACAACCACCGCTGGGCCATAGGCAGGGAAGGTCCCCACCATGTACGACGACACGATGATCATCGAGCAGGCCGAGAACTGGCAGGATCACGCGAACTGCCTCGGTGTCGATCCCGATCTCTTCTTTCCGGAGCGCGGGGCGTCGACACGAGAAGCCAAGGAGGTCTGCCGTGGCTGTGTCGTGCGGGAGGACTGCCTCGAGTTCGCACTTCAGAACGGCGAGAAGTTCGGCATCTGGGGCGGACTGTCCGAGCGTGAGCGCCGGCGGATCCGCCGCCAACGGGCCCAGGTGGCCCGAAGCATCATCGGTGCGTGAGCGCGGTAGTGTGCCGGCATGAACATCGGTGCGCCAGAAGCCATCATCGCACTTGTCATCATTCTCGTCCTGTTCGGCGGTTCGCAGCTCCCCAAGCTGGCCAAGAACCTCGGCAAGGCGCAGAAGGAGTTCAAGGACGGCCTCGCCGAGGGGACGAAGTCAGCCGAGACTCCCGCTGATCACAAGATCGCTGATCCCAAGGTCGCTGATCCCAAGATCAGCGAGTGAACGACGACTTGATCGACGTCGTCTGACCCGGCGACCGATCGGACGATCGATTCGACGCGTCAGGATTCGACGACGAGCGACAGACGTCGCCGCTTCAGGATGCGTCGCCGTTCTCGTTCGCTGCACCCGCCCCAGACCCCGTGTTCGATCCGGTGTTCGAGCGCGTACTCGAGGCACTGCTCGGTGACGACACACGTGGCGCAGATCCGGCGGGCCTTGTCGACACCCGCCCCATCGCTCGGGAAGAACGTCGCGGGTGGATACATGCGACAGTTGCCGTCGGCCATCCAGGCGGTGACCGAATCGGGATCGTGGGCTGGAGTGCTGATGTGCATGGGGGATGCTCCTTCGTCGCCCCGACCGGTGTCGGTGCAATCGTCCGTACTTGTTCCGTGCGAATGCCGTGCGGTGATGCCTCAGCCCGCCTTGACATCGGCACGGGGTGACCTGAAGTGAAGCGCGATACCCAATAAATCGGAGATCGGAACCTCGCCTCTCACCACCTTCCACCATGACTTGACGTCGGGAGCCGCCATTTGGTTCCCGTTCGAGGGTATTGCTTAACACAACTGTAACGAGGTGTCCACCTTCGAAACCGATCTGGCCCCTGCTGCCAGACGGGTTCGTCATTTCGCTTCGACGGGCACCGTCACCGTTTCGTCATGTCCCGCCGTACTACTCGTCACTCGGAAGGGCCAGTACACTGGGCAGGAATGACCGATCTCGTCGACCAACCACCACGCGGCCACGCCCGTGTCGTCTACCTCGGGCCGGTCTCGCCGCACTGGGAGATCTTCGGGGACTGGGGCGATCGCACCATGCTCGACGAGTTCCGGGCCAGGGCCCTCGCCCGGCTGGTGCTGCTGCCTCGCGACGACCCGCAGTTCCGCCGCAACCGCGAGCGGATCAATCGTGACGCCGAACGCGAGCTGATCTCCCTCGAATGGGAACTCGGGCTCCCCGACGGCGAAGGTTGATCGACGAGGGAGCGCGTGTGACAGCCCTGCTGGCGGAGAGGGTCGGATACGACGAGCGCTTCCTCAACCGCGAGTTGAGCTGGCTCGATTTCAACGACCGGGTCTTGTCGCTCGCCTCGGAGCCCGGCATCCCGCTGCTCGAACGGGCCAAGTTCTGCGCGATCTGTTCGATCAACCTCGACGAGTTCTTCCAGGTCCGTGTCGCCGCCTTGAAGGACCAGATCGCGGCCGGCATCGATGACCCGTCACCGGACGGACGATCTCCTGCCCAGCAGCTCGTCGAGATCGGCGAACGCGTCGATCGGCTGATCGAGCGTCAGGAATCGATCTTCGTCGACCAGCTGGTCCCGGCGCTGTCGGCGGCCGGAGTCCGCATCGTGTCGTGGGCCGAGCTCGACACGAACGACCGCAAGGCGATGTCCGCGCTCTACGACGAGCGCATCTTCCCAGTGCTCACGCCGCTGGCGGTCGATCCGGGGCACCCGTTCCCGTACATCTCCAACCTCGCCCTGAGCATCGCCGCCAACGTCGCCGACCCCGAGACGGGCGAGCGCCGCTTCGTCCGGCTCAAGGTCCCCAACGTGTTCCCGCGCCTCGTCGCGCTCGACGAAGGTCGCTACCTGCCCGCCGAGGAACTGATCGCCGCCCATCTGTCGACGTTGTTCGTCGGCATGATCGTCGAGGAGTGGGCGGTGTTCCGGGTCACCCGCAACGCCGACCTGACGCTCGAGGACGAAGAGGCCGACGACCTGCTCGAAGCCGTCGAGTTCGAGCTCCGGCGGCGCCGGTTCAACAACCCGGTGCGGCTCGAGGTCCAAGACGGCATCGGAGGTGAGGTGCTCGACCTGCTCGTTCGCGAGCTCGAGATCGACCCCCGCAATGTCTCGCGCCACCGGGCGATGCTCGACTTGTCGTGCCTGATGCAGCTGCAGTCGCTCGAGCGCCCCGACCTCAAGGACCGCCCATGGCCGCCGATCACGGCCGGCCGCATCGCCGTCGCCGAGGAGACCGATCGGCCGATCGTGTCGGTCGTGCGCGATCGGGCGTTGCTCCTGCACCACCCCTACGAGAGCTACGCGAGCAGTGTCGAGGTGTTCATCGCCCAGGTCGCCGACGACCCGCGCGTGCAGAGCATCAAGATGACGCTCTATCGCGCGGGTGGCGACAGCGCGATCATCCGCAGCCTGATCCGCGCCGCCGAGCGGGGTGTGCAGGTGGCCGTGTTGGTCGAGCTCAAGGCCCGCTTCGACGAGGCGACCAACGTGCAGTGGGCCAAACAACTCGAGCGTGCCGGAGTCCACGTCGTCTACGGCATGGTGGGCCTGAAGACCCACTGCAAGGTTGCGCTCGTCGTGCGCGACGACGGCGACCAGCTCCGCCGCTACACCCACATCAGCACCGGCAACTACAACTCCCGCACCGCTCGGCTGTACGAGGATCTCGGGTACATCACCTGCGACAACGACATCGGCGCCGACGCGACCCAGTTGTTCAACCACCTGACCGGGTACAGCCGCTCGGAGGAGTACCGCACGCTCCTCGTGGCACCGCGCGACCTGCGCCGCCAGCTGCTCGACCTGATCGAGCACGAAGCCGGCTTCGGTGCCGAGGGACACATCGTCTTCAAGTGCAACTCGATCGCCGACCGCACGATGATGGACGCCCTCTACGAGGCGAGTGCGGCGGGCACCCGGATCAACCTCATCGCCCGCGGCATCTGCTGTGTTCGCGCCGGTGTGCCCGGGTTGTCCGAGACGATCGAGGTGCGCAGCCTGCTCGGTCGCTACCTCGAGCACAGCCGCATCTACCGGTTCGCGCACGGCGACGACGACGGCGGTCCGATCCACCTGATCGGCTCGGCCGATCTGATGCCGCGCAACCTCGACCGTCGGGTCGAGGTGCTGGTGCCGATCGTCCACCCCAAGCACCGCGAGTGGCTCGACCAGGCGCTCGACTTCGCGCTCGCCGACGACATCGTGCGGTGGGAGCTCCAGCCGGACAACGAGTGGATCCGTCTGGGCCCGCCCGACGCGTTCGATCCCAACGCCCAGGACCGCATGTACCGCTGGGCCGCGGAGCGCCAGCAGGCCCTGCCACCGGCACTTCGCTGAGCCCGGGAGTTCATCCGGACTTCACCCGTTCGAGAGTCGGCGAGCATGCCCGCCGGCGATTGATTTGCCGTCCGTACCCCATCTGTTCATGTTCTGTTCAGTCGGCTGGGGGAAGGCGGACACCTTCGTTCCCTACGTTCAGCAGCGCAGACATCTGTCATGTCCCGACTGAATGGAGCCAAGAGCGTGAACCTCTCTTCCAAACGGCTGGTCGCCACCGCGATCGTCGCCTGTCTTGCCCTCGCCGCCTGCGGCGATGACGACGATGCAACAACCGACGACACCACGTCGCCGGCCGCCGAAGCGACCGAGCCAGCGGCCGGAGCCACCGAGCCTGCCGCCGACGCCACGGAGCCGCCGACGGAAGCAACCGAACCAGCCGCTGGGGGCACTGAGCCCGCAGCCGGCGGCGAGGTGGAGCTGGGAGCCGGGGACGTGTTCGTCAGCGGTTCGTCGACGGTCGAGCCGATCTCGATCCGAGTCGGCGAGTTGGCGGGCGAGCTCTCCGGTGGTGAGCTGAAGGTGACCGTCGAGGGACCCGGCACGGGCGACGGCTTCCAGAAGTTCTGCGGCGGTGAGACCGACATCTCCGACGCCAGCCGGCCGATCAACGAGGAGGAGGCGCAAGCCTGCGCCGACGCCGGCATCGAGTACGTCGAGCTGGAGGTCGCCATCGACGGCCTGACGGTGGCGACGAACCCGGCCAACGCCGATATCGAATGTCTCGACGTCCCGGCGCTGTACTCGCTCATCGGTCCCGAATCGGAGGGCTTCGGCAACTGGAGCGACGCCAACGACCTCGCCGCCGAGGTCGGCTCGGCCTACGCGCCGTTCCCCGAGGTCCCGCTCGTCGTGTACGGCCCCGGTGAGGAGAGCGGCACGTACGACACCTTCGTGGAGTTCGCGATCGCCGATCTCGCCGAAGAGCGCGGCGCCGACGAGGCGACGCGCGCCGACTACACGTCGAGTGCCAACGACAACCTCATCGTGCAGGGCATCGAGTCGGCCGACACGTCGCTCGGCTGGGTGGGCTTCGCCTACTTCGTCGCCGAGCAGGAGCGGATGAAGTCGATCGCGATCGACGCCGGCGATGGTTGCGTCGAGCCCACAGCCGAGACGATCGGCGACGGCAGCTATCCGTTCAGCCGCAGCCTCTACATCTACGTCAACACCGGCAAGGCCGCCGAGAATCCGGCCGTCGCCTCGTTCGTCGACCTCTACCTCTCCGAGCAGGGTCTCGCCACGGTCGCTGACGCCGGCTATGTCGACCTGCCGGCCGATCGGATCCAGGCCTCGAGGGACGCCTGGGCCGCCATGTAGCACCCGGGTCGTGAGCTCCGTCGGCCGGCCGCCGTTCCCCCCGCGGCCGGTCGACGGACCACGTTCCAGAATTCAGCCGATTGCAAGCCCACCACCGCATCGAGAGGGACGACCGCCACGTGCTCACCGTCGACGATCTCCAAGGCAGCGCGCGACGCCGGACTCGCGAGCGAACGATGCGCCTCGTCTTCCAGCTCGCGGCCGTCACATCGGTCGTGGTCAGCGTGCTCATCCTGTTCGTCCTCTTCCGCGGCGCGCTCCAGTTTCTCAACTCGATCGACTGGGACTTCGGCAAGCTGTCCGACACCGGCTGGTTCCCTCGGCGCGAGCGGTTCGATCTGCGCACGATCGCGGTCGGCAGCATCGTCGTCGGATCGGTGGCGATGATCGTCGCCGTGCCGTTCGGGATCGGCACCGCGATCTACCTCGCCGAGTACGCGCGGCCACGCGTCCGCCGGATCATCAAGCCGATCATCGAGGTGCTGGCCGGCATGCCGTCGGTCGTGATCGGACTGTTCGCGATCAAGTTCATCGCCCCCGAGGTGGTCGCCAAGCTCTTCGATCCGAACCAGAGCCTGAACATGCTCGTCGCCGGGCTCGGGATCGGGATCCTCGTGATCCCGATCATGGCGTCGGTCAGCGAGGACGCGCTGAGCGCGGTTCCCGGGTCATTACGTGAGGCCAGTTATGGATGCGGCGCGAAGAAGGTCACGACGGTCACCAAGGTGGTGCTTCCGGCTGCCGTGTCCGGCCTCGTGGCGGCGTTCATCATCGCCATCAGCCGGGCGATCGGTGAGACGATGGTCGCCACGATGGCAGCAGGCGCGGCCGACACCGTGCCGTGGAAGGGCGCCAGCCCGCTCGAGCCCGGCATGACGATGACTGCCGCGATGACCAACGCGGTCGGTGGAACAGACCAGGCGGCCACCGGCGCACCGTTCCAGGTGCTGTTCTTCGTCGGCCTGCTGCTGTTCCTCGTGACGTTGCTCCTGAACACGATCGGCGACCGCTTCGTGCGGCGCGTGCGACAGCAGTACTAGGCAGCGAAGGGAGCGATCACGATGGCACTCGCCACACCTGCACTCGGAGGATCAACCGCCCGCGATGTCGTTGCCGCGCGACTGACCCAAGGCGACCGCGACGTCGCCGGCTGGGTGATGCTCACCATGTTGTTGGTGACCGTCGGGGTCACGTTGCTGTTGCTGTTCACCTTGCTGTTCACGGTCACGTCCGAGGCGTGGCCGATGATCTCCGAGCGTCCGGTGGCGTTCATCACCGACACGATCGGCTCCGATCCGGCGGAGTCCGGCCTGTGGCCGGGGGTCTACGGCTCGTTCTTCATCGGCCTCGGCGTCGTCGCTCTGGCGTTCCCGGTCGGCATCGGCGCTGCGATCTACCTCGAGGAGTACGCCCGCGACGGCTTCTTGACGCGGCTGATCATGGTGTCGATGCGCAACCTCGCCGGTGTGCCGGCCGTGATCTATGGCGTGCTCGGCTTCATCATCTTCCGCAGCTGGCTCGAGTTCCTCACGGGTGGGAGCAGCGTCCTCTCGGCCGCGTTCACGATGGCGATCCTCGTGATGCCGATCGTGATCATCACTTCGATGGAGGCGATCCGGGCGGTGCCCCAGGGACTTCGCGACGCGGGGTATGGGGTCGGCGCCTCCCGGTGGGAGGTCACCCGCGACCACACGCTTCCGTACGCGGCGCCTGGCATCCTGACCGGCACGATGCTCTCGCTCGCCAGAGCGCTCGGCGAGGCGGCGCCGCTGTTGATCCTCGGCGCGATCACGGGTTTGCTGCCCGAGACCTCGCTCACGGGCAGCTTCACGGCCATCCCGATGCTCATCTACAACTGGTCGGGACGACCCGACACGCCGGGTGCCGAGATCGGATGGACATCCGCCGCTGCGTCCGCCGGCGTGATGCTCCTGACGCTGGTGCTGTTCTTCAATGCCGCGGCGATCGTGCTGCGGAACCGATTCGAGCGCCGTCGCATCGGGACGTGAGCGATTCATGATCGAGCATGAGCGGAGCGATTCATGGAACAAGGTGCCGAGTAACGTGACCAGACCGACCACTGAGGACACGAGGATCCGCGAGATGACCGAGGAAGGCCCCGTCGACATCGACCTCGCTGTCGGCCAGGAAACCCACGGTGCTGTGGCGACGAGCGGAGACCACGCGGTCGTGTTCGGTCTCGAGGAGCTCAGCGTGTACTACGGCGACTTCCGCGCCGTGCGGGGCGTCACGATCGATGTGCACGAGCACGAGATCACCGCGTTCATCGGACCGTCCGGCTGTGGCAAGACCACCGTGCTGCGGTCGCTCAACCGCATGAACGACTTCATCGAGACCGCCCGGATCGAGGGCAAGGTGCTGTATCACGGCGTCGACCTCTACGACTCGGCCGTGAACGCCACCGAGGTCCGGCGCCGGATCGGGATGGTGTTCCAGAAGCCGAACCCGTTTCCGAAGTCGATCTACGACAACGTCGCCTATGGCCCGCGCCTGTCGGGCGTGAAGAAGCGCGCCGAGCTCGACGAGGTGGTCGAGCGGTCGCTCCGCGGCGCGGCGCTGTGGGACGAGGTCAAGGACCGCCTGAAGAGCTCCGGCCTCAGCCTGTCGGGTGGCCAGCAACAACGGTTGTGCATCGCGCGTGCCGTTGCTGTCGAGCCGGACGTGATCCTGATGGACGAGCCGTGCTCGGCGCTCGACCCGATCGCGACGGCGCGCATCGAAGAGCTGATGCAGGAGATCAAGAGCCAGTACACGATCGTGATCGTCACGCACAACATGCAGCAGGCAGCGCGCGTCAGTGATCGCACCGCGTTCTTCACCACTCAGGTCAACCCCGACAGCGATCGGCGCACCGGCCTGTTGATCGAGTACAACCCGACCCCGAAGATCTTCTCGAATCCCGACGACGAGCGGACCGAGCAGTACGTGACAGGACGGTTCGGATGACGAACGACCTGCGCCAGAACTTCCACAACGAGCTCGATGAGATCCGCCAGGCCGTTGCCCGTCTCGCCGCGTCGGTCACCGAGCTGGTGCCGCGCGTCACCGAGATCCTCCTCGCCCAGGACCTCGAGGGCGCCGAGTACGTCATCCTCGGCGACGACGAGATCGACTCGCGTTCGATCGAGATCGAGGAGCGGTGCCTGTCGGTCCTCGCCCTCCAGGCGCCCGTCGCCAGCGATCTCCGCCAGATCGTGTCGGCCCTCACGCTGGCACCCGAGATCGAGCGGTCCGCCGATCTGTGCGTCAACATCTGCAAGGCAGCACGGCGTATCTACGGACACGATCTCGACCCGAAGTTGCGGGGCGTCATCCAGAAGATGGGCGAGCAGGCGCAGATGTTGTTCAAGGAGGCGACCGAGGCGTACCTCAGCAACGACGGCGTCCGTGCCGCCGCCCTCGACGACATGGACTCCTACCTCGACGACCTGCAGCGCGAGTTCGTGCAACAGATCTTCGAGAGCCACGCGGCCGGAACCATCGATCTGCAGGTCGCGGTGCAGTTGGCTGTCGTGGCCCGGTTCTTCGAGCGCATCGGT
This sequence comes from Ilumatobacteraceae bacterium, assembly GCA_963722415.1. Taxonomy (GTDB): domain Bacteria; phylum Actinomycetota; class Acidimicrobiia; order Acidimicrobiales; family Ilumatobacteraceae; genus JALOLG01. The sequence goes on along the minus strand of CAVRNI010000039.1, from coordinate 54,251 downwards.
GATCACGCCGTGAACATCGGCGAAAAGGTCCAATACGTCGCGAGCGGGTGGATGCCTGAACGCGCCGCACCGGTCGACGAGCCGGTCCGCGAAGCCGACCCGGAGCCGGCCGAGGGCTGATCCTTGTACTTCGTCGTCGGGATCGCATCGATCTTGATCGGCTTCGTCCTCGGCGTGATGCGCACTCGACTGGTGACGCGTGCTCACGAACGGTCCGAACCATCGCCGACGCCGCGTGACAGTGAAAGCACGCCGATGGTCGAGGTGGTCGAGGGGTCGCGCATCGGTGTGATCGTGAGCGGTCCCGATGGCGACGTCGTCTATCGCAACCCGGCGGCGCGTGCCCTCAGCGGGACTCATGCGGGCGTGCTCGTGGACGAAGCGATCGAGCGGCATCTCCAGCGTGCAGGACGCGGGGCGAGGACCGAGGAGGTCATCGAGCTGTACGGCCCGCCGAAGAGCGTCATCTTCGTCACCGCCGCGCCGACCACGAACGGCGGTGCGTTCGCGTTCGTCGAGGACATCAGCGAGCGGCGCCGCATCGACGCGGTCCGCACCGACTTCGTCGCCAACATCAGCCATGAGCTCAAGACACCCGTCGGCGCCCTCGCCGTGCTCGCCGAGACGCTGGCCGACGAGGACGACCCGGCAACGATCCGGCGGGTCGCCGACCGGATGCTCGAGGAGGCGCACCGCGCCGCCCGTACGATCGACGACCTGATGGAGCTGTCGCGGATCGAGCTCGGCGGCGGCGAGCAGGTGCGCGGCGGCGTCGACACCGGCGACGTCATTCGCGCCGCCGTCGAACGGGTCGCCGAGATCGCCCACCGCCGCGAGATCACGATCGACTGGCTCGACTCCGACCAGTCGGTCACTGTCACCGGTGACCAGCGTCAGCTCGTGTCGGCTGTCGGCAACCTGGTCGAGAACGCGGTCAAGTACAGCGAGATCGGCGGCCTCGTCCAGATCAGGTCCCGCACCGTCGGGCCATGGATCGAGTTCATGATCACCGACCAGGGCCCTGGCATCCCGAGCCGCGATCTCGACCGGATCTTCGAGCGCTTCTATCGGGTCGACAAGGCGCGCGGGCGCGAAACCGGTGGGACCGGTCTCGGCCTGTCGATCGTGCGCCACGTCGCGACCAACCACGGCGGCGACGTCCAGGTGTCGTCGCGCGAAGGCGAGGGCAGCACGTTCGTACTGCGCATCCCGACCACCGCCGCCGGCGAGCATCCGTCCAGTAGCACGTCCAAGGTTGACCCCACAAAGGCCGACAGGGGAGTCCCATGACCCGATCGACCGTTCTCGTCGTCGAGGATGAGGCGAGCTTCGTCGAGGCCCTCCAGATCGGCCTGACACGCGAGGGCTTCGACGTCGAGGTGGCGATGGACGGAGTCGAGGCGCTCGAGAAGTTCGAGCGCTTGCAACCCGATGTGGTGCTGATCGACGTGATGTTGCCGCGGATCTCCGGGATCGACGTGTGCCGCCAGATCCGACTGCGGAGCCAGGTCCCGATCATCATGGTCACCGCCAAGGGCGGCGAGATCGACACGGTGGTCGGGCTCGAGGTCGGCGCTGACGACTACGTGACCAAGCCGTACCGCGTTCGAGAGCTCATCGCCCGGATGCGGGCCGTGATGCGGCGATCGCCGTCGGATCGAACCGCGGCCGACTTGTCGATCGGCGCGATCCAGGTCGGCGAGGTCGTCCTCGATCCCGACGAGCACTCGGTGTTCGTCTCGGGCGACCGCATCACGATGCCGCTCAAGGAGTTCGAGTTGCTGCACCTGCTGCTCGCCAACGCCGGACGCGTCCTGCCCCGCGAGACGCTGATCGATCGGGTGTGGGGCAGCGACTACGTGGGCGACACCAAGACGCTCGACGTGCACATCAAGCGCCTGCGCGGCAAGGTCGAGGCCGACCCGGCGGCGCCGACCCGGATCGTCACGATCCGCGGTCTCGGCTACAAGTACGAGCGCTCGTAGCATCGGGGCTCGTGGGCCCGACCGATCGACCGGCTTCGAAGTTCCGCCAGCTCGCCTTCACCCACGCGGCGATGATGGCCGGCGAGGCGTCGATGGTGGTCGCCCTCGCCGACTCGTTCTTCTTCGACGTCGACCCGGGCGCGGCGCGCAGCAAGGTGCTGCTGTTCCTCGTCCTCAGCTTCGCCCCGTTCCTGATCATCGCCCCGCTGATCGGCCCGGTCATCGACCGCATCCGGGGCGGACGCCGCTTCATCGTTCAGGCGGTCGCCGCGTCCCGCATCGTGTTGCAGCTGCTGATGATGCGTTTCGCCGACGAATTGGCGCTGTTCCCACTCGTGTTCGCGGCACTCGTGCTCCAGAAGACGTACAGCGTGTCGAAGTCGGCCCTGGTGCCGAGCGTGGTGCGCACCGAGCGCGAGCTGGTCGAGGCGAACTCGAAGCTCGGATTGATCGCTGGCGTCGCCGGTGTCGCTGCCGTGTTCCCGGCGGCGCTCCTCCAGGTCGCGTTCGGGAGCGCGGCGACGCTGGGGTATGGCGCGATCCTCTTCGTCGTCGCACTCGTGGCGGCGACCCGCCTCCCACGTGACGTGGTGGCGGCCGGACCGGCGTCGCAGCGCCAACGCATCGAGCTGTCGTCGACGAGCCTGCAACTGGCGGCCGTGGCGATGCTGCTGCTGCGGTGCTGCGTGGGGTTCGTGCTGTTCCACCTCGCGTTCTCGTTCCGGACGCAAGGTGCCCCCACGTGGTGGTTCGGGCTCGCCGTGGGGCTGTCGTCGCTCGGCACGATGGCAGGCAACGCGATCGGCCCGCGGCTGCGCTCGTCGTTGCACGAGGACAACATGATCGTCGTCGCGCTCGTGTTGCCGACCGTGGCGGGTGTCGTCGGCGCGATCGTCGGAGGCAAACTGGCCGGCATCGCGCTCGCGGTCGTCGTCAACTTCGGCGCCTCACTCGCGCGCCTTGCGTTCGAGAGCATCGTGCAGCGCGAGGCGCCGAGCGCCAATCACGGCCAGGCGTTCGCCCGATTCGAGACGCGCTTCCAGTTCGGCTGGGTGGTCGCGGCAACGGTGCCGGTGGTGATCGTGATCCCCGGATCGTTGGGGTACCTCTTGGTCGGGCTGATGACCGCGGTCGCGCTGGTCAACTACTCGGCCGTTGCGCGTGGCCGGCTGCGTCGGCTCCCGATTCGTGGCCACCGCGTGATTCGGCGGCGCAGCGGCGTCGCGACCTCGGGGCGCGCCCGCCGGCCCCGACGGCAGCCGATCAATCGCCCGTGATGCGGGCCAGCCAGAGGCCGGGGGCGTCGACCTCGCTGGGTGTCGGCATCGACCCGGGCACGTCGAGGAGCGGTGCGAGTGCTTGTTCGCCACCGCGGTCGACCACGCCCTGCACGAAGGCCTTACCGCGGCTGACCTGCTCGGCCCCGAGGCGGATGCCGAGCAACCGCTCGACGAAGAGATCGTCGGGGGAGATCTCGACCCGCCGACGCCGGACCGCCTCCGCGATCCGCAGCGCATCGCCGCCGATCACCCGCACCGCGACCGCGTCGACGACCCAGTCGGTGTAGCCGACCACCGTTGCGACGGCAGCGTCGAGGGCCGGCTCGAGCGCCAGCTGGTCGGGAGATCGCACTGCACCGAGCAGCACCTCCGGATCACCGAAGGCCTGTTGCAACGCTTGAAACGGATCGTCGTCGGACATCTCGACGTTGGCGAGCTTGTCGGCGACCGCCTCGGGGTCGGGCCGGAACGCCCCGACGTGACGACGGACCAGGTCGGCGAGCGGTTCACGGATGTGCGGCACCGAGAACAGCGCGTGTCCGCACAACTCGTGGGCGAGCACCCACAGCCGCATCTCGTCGATCGGGATCTCCCACGAGGCGGCGAAGGCGTCGATCGTGTCGCCGACCAACACGATCTCGTGCTGGTCGCGGGGGATCGGCAGGTCGTGCAACCCGAACGCGCGTTGGGCGAGCTTGCCGACCATCGAGCCGACCGCCATCCCGAGCATCGCCGGCGCCAGCATCCGGCTGATGCCGGCCATCATCTGAGCCATCGGATCGCTCGTGGCCGCGTCGGGCTTGGCGGGAGCGCCCAGCGAGGTCGCCAGCTCGGTGAACAGCGGCCGGTACGCCTCGAGGGTCTCGTGCGCCCATTGTCCGGGCGTGAGCAGCTTCGGGTCGGGGAAGTCGGTCGGGGAGCCCATCACGTCGCTGACGTGGAGGGCCGCGATGCGGGCCAGCTCGACGTACGCGAGGCGCGTCGTCGGTTCGACGTTGTGCTCGGTGTTCCCGCCGGTCGCCCCGAGCTGGGCGAACTGCCGGGCGGCATCCCAGTTCAGCGGGCCCTGACCGGCCAGGGCCCGGCTCAGATCGCCGAACAACGGCAACGACGCGAACGGGTCGTCGTCAGGGCGCTCGTCCGGGTTGGGGCCGACCATAACGTCGATGCTAGGGGTCGTGGTGCCGGTAGCGTCACCGCCGATGGCGACCCGCGTGCTGCGGAGCGTCGACGCGCCCCAACGCGTGTATGTGCGTGGCGTCGACAGCAACCTGGGGACCCGTGTGCTTTCGGCGCTGGCCGAGGTGGACGGGCTCGACGTCGCGGTCGGCGAGACGGGGAACGCCGCCGATGGCCGCTTCGACACAATCGTCGAGTTGGGCGTCGGCGACCACGACACCCGTGCCAGCCGGCGCGAGAGCGTCACCGAGGCGGTCAGCCTGTTCCTCGCCGATGCCGAGGCGGCGTCGGCTTCGCACCTCGTGATGGTGTCGTCGGCGATGGTGTACGGCGCGTTCTCGAACAACCCGGTGCCGATCACCGAGGAATCGGTGTTGCGCCCCGACCCCGAGTTCGTGTTCGCCCGCCAGCTGGCATCGGCCGAGGAGCTCGTCGAGGAGTGGCGGCGCGGTGCCGACGGCCGTTCGGTCACGGTCCTGCGACCGGCCCTCGCGATGGCCGAGGACGGTACGTCGTCGCTCGTGCGCGCCCTCGCTGCCGGCCTCGGTCACCGCTTCGGGGAGGACGACCCGGTCGCTCAGTTCGTGCACCTCGACGACGTGGCGTCGGCCGTGGCGCTCTCGGTCGAGCGACGCCTCGACGGCGTGTACAACGTCGCTCCGGACGGTTGGATCCCCGGCGAGCGAGTGCGCGCGCTCACCGGTGATCGTCTCCGCTTCCCGCTGCCCGAGCGGCTCCGTGAGGTGGTCGGTGCACTGCGTTGGCGGTTCCAACGTGGCCCGATCCCGCCCGGCCTCGGCCCGTACACCCGCGAGCCGTGGGTGGTCGCCAACGACAAGCTGCGATCGGCCGGGTGGACGCCGACGGTCACCAACGAGCAGACCTACGTCGAGGGCACCGAGTCGAGATGGTGGACGATGGTGACGCCGAAGCGCCGTCAGGAGCTCTCGCTCGGCGCGATGGTCGGCGTGATCGCCGCGGTGTCGATCGTGGGGTTCAGTCTTGTTCGGCGGTCGCTGCGTCGCCGACGAGCTCGTCGATCGGTGTGAAATCCGCGTTGCCGTCGTCTTCCTGCTGGATGCACATGCCGACCACGTCGCCGTCGTCGTCGACCACCGGTGTCCCGTCGGCGGCGTCGACGTCCCCGATGTGCGCGAACTCCACCAGCATCGGCGGATCGGCGAGCACGGTCACGACATCGTCGGCACGCGGCATGTCGCTCGCGACATCGAGGCCCTGATCGGACTCCCCGGCATCGAGCGCGACCCACGCGATGCCGCCGTCCTCACCCGGATCGACGACCCGCGCCCGCGTGACGTGACCCGTGACGAGCACCACGTCGATCCGTCGATTGTCGAGCCGAGGCGTGTTGACCTGGGCGGTTCCGAGGATCGAACGGCTCGACGTGAGCGCCATCCCGTCGTTGCCGATCGGGGTCGCGATCGGGTGCAGCGTGAGCCCGGCGAGGTCGCGTCCGAGGCTGGCCGAGGCGACCAGCGGACCCGACGTGGAGGAGCCAGGGCTGCTCGTCGAGCTGACGGCGACCGGTGTGTCGGTGCGTTGTGGCGCGAGCGTCAGCACCAGCAGCGCCACGGCGATCACGCCTGCCGCACCGCCGACCAGAGCGACCGCCCGCAGCGTTCCGCTCGGCGCCTCGGCCGAGAGCGCGACGCGGTTCGCTTCAGCGAGCTCCGACGGGTGTCTCCACGCACGTTCGTGCGGGGGAAGAGGTGCTCGCTCCACGAGAGCGCGAGCGTACTCGGGGTCTCCTCCCGGCGGGCATCGCCCTCGAGCGACGCACGGCTACGATGCCTGCGTGCACGCACCACGCCACGGGGACGACTGGCTCGGACTGACCGAGCACCCGTTGCCGATCGATGCGGCCTACGAATGGGCCGTGCGACCCGACTGTGGAGCCGTGGTGTTGTTCAGCGGCACCGTCCGCGACCACGCCGAGGGGCGCGAGGGGGTCGAATACCTCACCTACGAGGCGTACGACGAACAAGTGGTCCCCCGGATGCAGTCGATCGTCGACGAGGTCAGGGTCCGCTGGCCGACGGTCGGGCGTCTCGTGCTGCTGCACCGCACGGGCCGCATCGAGCTCGGGGCCAGCTCGGTGGTCGTCGTGGCCTCGGCGCCCCACCGCCCGGAGGCGTTCGACGCGGCGCGGTTCGCGATCGACGCGCTGAAGGCGGCGGTGCCGATCTGGAAGCACGAGGTGTGGGCCGGCGGGGCTGAGTGGGGCACGGGTTCGACGGAGTTGCAGGAGGCGTCGACGATCGACGTGCCGGCGGCGAGGAGCGACTGAGTGCTGCTCGGGGTCGTCGTGGCCATCGTGGCCGCGTTGCTGGTGATCGGCGCGGTGGTGACATATCGGATGGCCCGCTCGAACGACACCGTCGAGTCGTTCCGCCGCCAGATCGACGCGCTGTCGCCAGAGGCGCGTCGCGGCGTGGTCGACCAGGTGAACCGGATCGACGACGCTGCGGTCGACAACACAGCGACCGAGAGCATCAGTGCGGCGGAACCGGACGCAACGGACACGCAGTCCGCCGACCCGCCGGACGCGGACACTGCGGCCCGCCGGACGCCGACACTGCCGGCAGGCCGGACCCCGACATTGCCGGCAGGCCGGACCCCGACATTGCCGGCAGGCCGGACCCCGACATTGCCGGCAGGCCGGACCCCGACATTGCCGGCAGGCCGGACGATGACATTGCCGGCAGGCCGGACGATGAACATGGCTCGTGATCAACGAGCCGTGATCGGAGCACGTCACGATGGCTCGTGACCTCGCAATCGATCTCGGCACCGCCAACACGCTCGTCTACATGAAGGGCCGCGGCATCGTGCTCAACGAGCCCTCGGTCATCGCCCTCAACCGCCAGACGGGCGAGGTGCTCGCCACTGGTCGCGAGGCGTGGCAGATGATCGGTCGCACGCCCGGCTACATCGTCGCGGTACGTCCGTTGCGAGGCGGCGCGATCACCGACTTCGAGATCACCGAGCGGATGATCCGCCTGCTGCTCCAACGCGTCGGCGTCAGCCGCTTCACGCGTCCCAAGGTCGTCATCTGCGTGCCGTCGGCGATCACCGAGGTCGAACGCCGCGCCGTCACCGACGCCGCGCGACGCGCCGGTGCCGCCGACGCCAACCTCATCGAGCAACCGATGGCGGCGGCGATCGGCGCCGATCTCCCCATCGACGAACCGGTCGGCAACATGGTCATCGACATCGGTGGCGGCACGAGCGAGACGGCGGTCATCAGCCTCGGTGGCATCGTCGCCCTGGAGGCCGTTCGCGTCGGGTCGTTCGACATGGATGCCGCGATCCAGAACTACGTCAGGCGTGAGCACGGCATCGCGATCGGCGAACGGACGGCGGAGGAGATCAAGATGGCCATCGGGTCGGCCGACCCGACCGACGACGAGAGCCAGGCGGAGGTGCGCGGCCGCGATCTGATGACGGGCCTGCCGAAGACGGTGCTGTTGACCCCCGAGGAGATCCGTTACGCGATCGAGGATGTCGTGTCGTCGATCGTCGCATCGGTGATCCGCTGTCTGTCCAAGGCCCCGCCGGAGCTCTCGCAGGACTTCCTCGTTCGCGGCATGTACCTCGTCGGTGGTGGCGGGCTGCTGCGGGGGCTGGCGTCGCGGATCGAGCGCGAGACGAAGGTTCCCGTGCGCATGTCGAACGTTCCACTCGAGGCGGTCGTGCTCGGCGCCGGTCATGTGATCGAGCACTACGACGCGCTGAAGGGGATGTTCATGGGGGCGCGCCGGGCCGCCCGCTGATGCGGCTCGACGAACACGCTGCGGCGGCGATGGCGGCCGGTCTCGATCGGATCCGCTCGGAGTTCGAGATCCCGGAGCGTTTCCCGGCCGCGGTCGACGAGGCAGCGCAGCACGCCACCGGACGTGCCGTCGGTGCTGGGCACGTCGACCGTACCGAGATCGAGTTCGCGACGATCGACCCGGCCGGTGCCACCGATCTCGACCAGGCGTTCGCGATCGAGACGAACGGCAACGACATCGTGCTGCGCTACGCGATCGCCGACGTCGGGTGGTTCGTGCAACCGGGCGACCCGCTCGACACCGAGGCCTGGAATCGGGGCGTGACCGTGTACCTGCCCGATCGGCGGACTCCGTTGTACCCGCCGTCGTTGTCGGAGGGCGCCGCCAGCCTGCTGCCGGACGTCGATCGCCCGGCGGTGATCTTCGTGGTCCGTGTCGACCAGCACGGAGGCGTCAGCCTCGACGGGGCAGAGCGCGCCGTCGTGCGGAGCCGGGTCAAGCTGGCGTACGAGAGCGTGCAGGCGGCGGACCTGCCACCCGGCTTCGCCGAGCTGTCGGCCCGGATCGAGGCGGCCGAATCGGCGCGGAACGCGGCGCGGGTGACGTTCCCCGAGCAGGAGATCGATCTACAACCCGACGACGGCTTCGAGCTGCGGTATCGCCCACGGACGCCGGCCGAGGAGCAGAACGCGGCGCTGTCGCTGGCCGCCAACATGGCGGTCGCCGATGTGATGCTGGCCGCACGGACCGGGCTGTTCCGGGTGATGCCGGAGGTCGACGAGCGACATGCGCGTCGCCTGCGGCACACGGCGCAGGCGTTCGGTCTCGACTGGCCGCAGGATGTGCCGTTGGCGTCGTTCCAGCGTTCGCTCCCACGCGAGGACCCGCGAACGTTGGCCTTCCTGCTGGCCGTCCGCCGCGCCAGTGGTGGCGCGAGCTACGCGCCGTACCGCGAAGGCGCAACGTCCGTGGCACAGCGCGGTGGCGGCGACCTACGCGCACGCGACGGCGCCACTGCGCCGTCTGCAGGATCGCTACGTGGTCGGCGCGGTCCTCGCCCTCGCCACCGGCGAGGCGCTCCCCGACGACGTCGAAGCCGCGTTCGAACGGCTGCCCGACGCGATGGCGGCGGGCGAGCAGCGTGCCAACGCGGCCGACCGTGCCGCGCTCGACCTCGCCGAAGCGGTCGTGCTCGACGGGTGCGAGGGTCAACTGTTCGACGCTGTGGTCACCGACACCGATGACCGCGGTGCGCGGATCCAGATCAGCGATCCGGCGATCGTCGCCCGGGTCGACGCGCATCACGTCGGCCCCGGCGATCAGGTGCGGGTGCGGCTCGTCGATGCCGACCCCGAGCATCGAGCCGTGCGATTCGAGCGCGTCAGCTGACCGGCACGATGCGGTTGACGGATCCGGTCGCCGAGAGCACGTAGATCTCCTGGTCGGGGCCGGCGACAACGGCCGTGACGGAGTCGACCGAACCGAGTTGCAGGTTGCGGGCACCGGCGAGGTCGAGCGCCCAGATCGTGCCGGCGCAGTAGTCGCTGTACACGTAGCCGCCCCACAGGTCGGGGATCGCCGCACCGCGGTACGGCGCACCGCCGCTGATCGAACAGCCATCGGCGTGGCTGTAGGTGAGCACAGGCGGCACATGACCCTCGGCGGCTTGATCGTCGTTGAACCGCGTGTTGCCTTCGAAGGCGCTCCATCCGAAGCTCACGCCCCGACCGGCGACGGACCCGTCGGTCGGCGCGGCGACGAAGTCGACCTCCTCGAACTGGTTCTGGCCGACGTCGGCGATCCAGAGGTCGTGGGTGACCGGGTCGAACGTGAACTTCCACGGGTTGCGCAGGCCGATCGACCAGATCTCACCGAGCGCCCCGTCTGTGCCGACGAAGGGGTTGTCAGGCGGCACGGTGTACGGCTGGTCCCCCGACGGGGTCGGGTCGATGCGGGAGATCTTGCCGAGCAGCGTGCCGACGTCGAGCGCGCGGCGTTCGGGATCGCCACCCGCTCCGCCGTCGCCGAGGCCGATGTACAGCATCCCGTCGGGACCGAACGCCAGATCGCCGCCGTTGTGGTTGGCGTACGGCTGGTCGACGACCATCAGCACCCGCTCCGAGTCGCGATCGAACGTGCCATCGGCACCGACGGTGAACTCGGCGATCACCGTGTCGCCGTTGCTGTCGATGTAGTTGACGTAGGCGCGGTCACCGGCCGGGTGGAAGTCGAGTCCGAGCAGGCCTTGCTCGCTGCGGGCTTCGGTGAGGTCGGTGATGTCGAGCACCGGACGGCCGGCACCACTGGCGGCGTCGACGGCGGTGATGATGCCGTCCTGCCCGACCACGTACAACGTGGGGTCGCCGCCGCGCCACGCCAGGTCGACGGGCGCATCGACCTCGGTGACGGTCACGAGCTCGACCTGCGGGTCGCCCACGCTCGACGACGGCCTTGCCGTCGTCGGTCGGGTGCGTCGGGTGCGTCGGGTGCGTCGGTGGCGGGCGCGCTGGCCGCGGGCGGAGCATCGGACCCGGCGGGCGGCGCCGACGCCGTCGGGGCGACCGTGCCCTCGGTGTCGCTCGGCGGTGTGCTCGCCGCGGTCGACGTCGTCGCGATGACGACCGAACTGCCGTCGTCGCCAGTGTCGGCGGCGTCGTCGTCGGCGCAGGCGCTCACCGTGAGCGACAGCACGCCGATGATGACGATGACGGCTCGCGACGTCATCGCCGTGCCCGGGTGCGGATCAGGCCCTCTTGCACAACGGTCACCGCCAGCTTCCCGTCGCGGGTGAAGATGTTCCCGCCGGCGAGCCCGCGCGCCGAGCTGGCCGAGAGCGCTCGCTGGTCGTAGAGCAGCCAGTCGTCTGCTCGGAACGGCCGGTGGAACCACATCGCGTGGTCGAGGCTGGCCATCTGCACGTCGGGGCTGTCCCACGCCAGCCCGAACGGGCGCACGCTGGTGTCGAGCAGCGTCATGTCGCTCGCGTAGGTGACGATGCACGCGTGGAGCACGGGATCCTCCGGGAGCTCGCCATCGGCGCGCAGCCACACCTGTTGCGTCTCGGAGAGGTGGTCGCGGCGGTCGAACGGATGGTGGTCGATGTAGCGCACGTCGATGGGACGCGGGCGGAACCACGCCTCGCCGAGACGGTCCTTGTACGGCTCGAGCAACGTGTGGAAGTCGGCCAGCGACTCCGGCGGCGGCACGTCATGGGGCATCGCCAGCTGGTGGTCGAGGCCGGGCTCGGCATCATGGAAGCTGGCCTGCAGGTTGAAGATCGCCTCGCCGTGTTGGATCGCGACGACACGTCGCGTGGTGAAGCTGCGGCCGTCGCGGATCCGGTCGACCTGGTACACGATCGGCACCAGCGGATCTCCCGGCCGGAGGAAGTAGGCGTGCAGCGAGTGGACGAACCGCTGCGGTTCGACGGTGCGGGCCGCCGCCACCAGCGCCTGACCGGCGACCTGACCACCGAACACGCGTTGGCGCTTCTCCTGCGGCGGCGAGACGCCGCGGAACAGGTTGACCTCGATCGGCTCGAGGTCGAGCATCGTCACGAGGTCGTCGAGGGCGTCCTGCACGCGAGCCATGTTGGCAGGTGAGCGCCCACCCCGCCGGTCGACACCCGAGCAGTGGTGCACCCAATCGGACAGAACGATTTGTCGCACCGATGGTGGTGCACGAAATCGGACAGTCCGGATCCGAGCCCGCCGTGGCGCTCGACTGGTGGTGCACCCAATCGGACAGAACGATTTGTCGCACCGATGGTGGTGCACGAAATCGGACAGTCCGGATGGAGGGCTTAGCGTGGGGGGCATGACGAACACGACTCCCCGTGGGCCCGCGGTGCTCCAGCTGCGGCTGATCGTCGAGGCCGAGGACTACGACGAGGCGGTCGCGTTCTACCGCGACGTGCTCGGGCTCAGCGAGCAGGCCGCGTTCGAGGGCGACGGCGACGCCCGGGTGGCGATCCTCGAGGCCGGGCGGGCGACGCTCGAGATCGCCAACCCGGCGCAGAAGCGCATGATCGACGAGGTCGAGGTCGGTCGGCCCGTCAGCCCGAAGATCCGCGTCGCGTTCGAGGTCGCCGACTCGGCGACGAAGACGAACGAGCTCGTCGCCGCCGGTGCGACCCTGATCGCGGCACCGACCGAGACGCCGTGGCGATCGCTGAACTCCCGGCTCGCCGCACCCGCCGGTCTGCAGATCACGCTGTTCGAGGAGCTCGAATCGCTGGAGGAGCGCACCCGTCGCGACGGGTTCGGCACCGCCGCCGAACGCGACCAGTCGCCGTGAGTCTCGATCCTGTGCTGCGGGCGCTCGCACTGGCGACCAAGGGGTTCATGCCGGCCGACGAGGGTGACGCGTTGTACGACGCCGCGATCGCGGCTGCCGCTGCTGTGCCCGCGGCCCCCTGGGTCGAAGTCGGTTCGTACTGCGGGCGTTCGACGATCTGGCTGGGCGCGGCAGCCCGCGAGAGCGGTACGACGCTGTTCGCGGTCGACCACCATCGCGGGTCGGAGGAGAACCAGGCCGGCTGGGAGTGGCACGACACCGACGTCGTCGACGCCCGGATCGACAAGATGGACACACTGCCGTTCTTCCGGGCGGCGATCCACGACGCCGCGCTCGAGGATCACGTCGTCGGCGTCGTCGGCCGCTCGCCGGTCGTGGCTCGGCACTGGCAGACGCCACTGGCGTTCCTGTTCATCGACGGCGGTCACGGCGTCGAACCGGCGCGCCAGGACTACGAAGGTTGGACACCACACATCGCGGTCGGTGGCACGCTCGCGATCCACGACGTGTTCCCCGATCCCGCCGACGGCGGACGACCCCCGTACGAGCAGATCTACGTGCCGGCGCTCGAGAGTGGTCGGTTCCGGCTCGAATCGGTCACCGGATCCTTGCGGGTGCTGCGCCGTGTCGACTGAGGCGATGTCGAACGGGGTGGGCCGCGCCAACACCCTGGCGACGAAACGCGCTGCCGTGCGCGCGTTCGTCGCCAGCGGCTCGGCGCACGTCCTGCTGCCCGCGGTGGCGATCCTCGTCGCAGTGCGACTGGTGATCGGCGACTGGGGTCGCGGCGACGTGGCGGTCGCGCTGGCGATCATCGTCCAGACCGGCTTCGTGGAGTGGTTCATCCACCTGCTCGTGCTCCACGCCGCGCCCGACGCGTGGACGAGCCGTCGCCTCGGCACCGGCTCTGGTCACCGCCAGCACCATCTCGATCCGCCCGACCTGAAGTGGCTGCTGCTCCCTCGGCTCGACGCCGCGATCTTCGTCGCCGTGCTCGGCGTCTGGAGCGCGGCGTGGGCGGTCCCGCTCGTTTGGGCGATCGGTGGCAACGTCGTCGCGTCGACGGTGACGGCGATCGCATTGGCCGCGATCGGGCTCGCCCACTACGAGTGGACGCACCTCCTGGCGCACGCCGCGTACCGGCCGACTTCGCGCTACTACTCGCGGCTGGCGCGCAACCACCGCTGGCACCACTACCGCAACGAGCGCTACTGGCTCGGCGTGACGTCGAACCTCGGTGACCGGGTGCTGGGCACGTTGCCCGCCGACCGCGCCGACGTCCCCCTGTCCGAGACCGCCCGCACCCTCGGCTGAGGCCTGAAATTCCACGGTTTGTGTCACCGCAACCGGCGATCCTCGCCGATGTCGGTGACACAAACAGAGGAAACCGGGGGATCAGGCGGGGTCGTTGGCGGTGCTCATCGTCTGCAACTCGGTGGCGATGCGGTCGCGGACTCGGTCGCGCAGGGCCGGGACATCGCGCTTGGTGAGACCCTCGGTGCTGATCGGGCTCGAGGATCCGCACCTCGGCGCGGGCACGGCCGTAGCGCCAGTCGTGCTTGCGCAGCGCGGTCTTCGTGCCGTGCACCGCGAGCGGGATGATCGGCACACCGGCATCGACGGCGAGGCGGAAGGCGCCGTCCTTGAACTCCTGCAACTCCCCGGACTCCGAGCGTGTGCCCTCCGGGAAGATGATCACCGACACCCGCCTGTCGAGCATCACGCGGCACTGCTTCAACGCCTTCACGGCACTGCGGCCCGAGCTGCGGTCGAGCGGGATGTCGCCGGCCATCTTCATCAGCCAGCCGACGAGTGGGAACTTGAAGAACTCGGCCTTGCTCAGCCACTTCATCTCGAACGGCAGGTGTGAGATGAGGAGGATGTCGACGAAGCTCTCGTGGTTGGCCACCACCACGTACGGCCGGCGGGGGTCGGCCGGGGGCTGTCCCACGACGTCGAAGTGCCACAGGGGGTTGAGCATCTGATGCACGACGGCGAACTTGCGGAACAGGAAGCCGGCCGCGTACCGGCCCTTGTCGAACGGCGCCGTGACCAGCCGGACGATGCCGACGAGCGGCACCCAGATGATGAGCAGCACGCCGAACACGAACCAGCTCCAGAGGCTGAAGATCGTGCGAACCAGCGAGGACTCCATGATTCGGGACTTCGGCACGCGAGTCTTGAGCGAGCGCGTCACGTCAGGCGAGTGTAGATCGGGGCACGAACAGGTCGGCGGCCGGCGAAGCGCCGGTGATCGCATCGGCGGCGAGGATCACCGCGGCGGCGGTGTACGACGTGTGCTCGCCGCCCGGGAACAGGTCGCCCGCCGGGTACACGATGCCGGTCCAGTAGGCCCCGGCGTCCGGCACGTCGGCGTCGAGGCGATGGGCGCGGGTCCACCGCAGCAGGTCGGTTGCCGTCGCCATGTCCCCGATCGCGGCGAAGGCGATCGCACACTCGGCCGTCTCCGACGCCGTCACCCACGGCTCGTCCTCGACGCATCGGACTCCGAGCTCCTCCATCGCGAACGTCTCCCACCCGTCGGTGAGGCGGGCCTTGGCGGCCTCACCGTCGAGGGCGCCGGTCAGCACCGGGTAGTACCAGTCCATCGCCCAGCGGTGTTTGGGCTCGAAGGCGCCTGGATGATCGACGATCACGGCCGTCAACTCGTCGGCGGCCACGACCCAGTCGGGACGCTCGACACCGGCGGCGAGGCCGACCGCGGCGCCACACCGCAACGCGTGCTGGATGCTGCACGTGCCGGTGAGCAAGGCGTAGTCCCACGGCCGCTCGTGCGGCTCGACGGCCCAGAGAATCGTGCGGTCGTGGCGGCGATGGCCGAGCACCCAGTCGAGCGCCCGCTCGACGGCCGGCCAGAGGTCGGCGAGAAAGTTCTGGTCGGCTGTGCAGCGGAAGTGGTGCCACACGCCGGTCGCGATGTACGCGCACACGTTGGTGTCGAGCTTGCGTTCCTCGACGGTGCCGTCGGATCGGTAGTAGTTGTGCCAGCTGCCGTCCGGGCGCTGGGTGGTGGCGAGCCAGTCGTAGGCCCAGGCCGCTTCGTCGTGACGGCCGATGACGTCGAGCGCCATCGCCGACTCGACGTGGTTCCACGGGTCGCAATGCCCACCCTGGAACCATGGGATCATCCCGGAGGGCAGCTGCAGGGACGCCAGGTGGTCACCGGTGACCCGGATCTCGTCGGCCGTGAGCACACCGGGGATGTGCGGCAGGCACGCGGTCATGCCGGCGACCTCGGTGCGGGCTGGCATCGTCGCAATTGGCGCTGCAACGGCAGGCTTGCGCGCGTACAGCACGACGCTCTTGCCGAGCACCGGCGACAGCACGCGGTCGGCGATCCGGGTGCTGCGCGGTTGTTCGACGATGTCCCATTCGAGGAACCGCTTGTAGCGGACGACCCACTTGTGGTCGTCGCGCTGCGGCCCGACGAGACAGCGCAGCCACCAGTACGGCGAGTGCAGCGCGTGCGCGTGATGGCTCCCGGTGACGTCGAGCCCGGTCGCCCGCAGCTTCGCTCGGAGCTCGGTGAGGGAGTAGATGCGGACGTGACCACCGACGCTCTTCGGCGCGTGGTACTCGTCGGACAACATCCAGTTGATCTTCTCGGGGAACCAACTCGGGACCGTTGCCGCGAACGTGCCGCCCGGTGCGAGCACGCGGGTCATCTCGGCGATCGCGGCGACGTCGTCCTGGATGTGCTCGAGCACCTCGGACGTGATGACGACGTCGAACGCGCCGTCGGGGAACGGAAGACGGGTCGCGTCGCCGCGTAACGCGCCGGCGAAGTCGTCGACCGTGATCTCGCCCGCCTCGACCATGGCCCCGACGGTCGCGCGTGTCTGCGCGACCTCATCCACCGCGTAGTCGAGAGCGACGACGGAAGCGCCGCGCCGAGCGGCCTCGAACGCGTGACGCCCGAAGCCGGCGCCGACGTCGAGCACGCGGTCTCCGCGGCGCAGGCCGAGTTTGTCGAAGCGGATCGTCAGCACTCAGATGCGTCCGTTCCGTCTCAGCTTCTCGACGTTGCGCGGCATCGCCAGCACCTCGCGGTACTGGTCGACGGTCATCTCGGCGCAGCGTCGCCAGCTCCACCTGTCGATCGACGCGACGGCGTCCTGCCTCGCCGACGCGCGCACGCAGCGCGGCGTCGTCGAGTCCGCGCGCGATCGCCGCCGCCAGCGCGCCCGCATCGCCGGCCGGGCATTGCAGCACCGTGTCGCCGTCGGTGCCCGTGACCTCGGGCAACGCGCCGCCATCGGTGGCGACGAGCGGGATACCGGTGGACATCGCCTCGATGGCAGGGAGGCTGAAACCCTCGTAGAGGCTCGGTACGACGGCCAGCTCGGCCTCGGCGTAGAGCTCGACGATCCGCTCGTCGGGCACCCCCGACACGAAGTCGATGTGCGGGCGCAGTTCGAGCTTGTCGATGAGGTCCATGCTCTTGCCGGTCTTCGGCTTGCCGATGATCGTCAATGTGACGTCGCGCTCGGTGCGTAGCTTCGCCATCGCCTCGAGCAGGAAGGCGAGCCCCTTCAGCGCCACATCGGCCGAGGCGGTGGTGATCAGCCTGCCTGGCACGCGGGCCACGCCGGGGAGCGGTCGGTAGAGATCGGGGTCGACGCCGACGGGCACCAGCCGCATCCGGTCGTAGCTCACGCCCATGTCGGTGTGGATGTCGTTGATCGAGTTCTCGCTGACGACCACGATCCGTGGCATCCGGCTGGCGACGCGGCCCTGCATCTTCACGAACGAGTACCACCGGCCGATCGAGTACCGCTTGGAGCGGGTCGGCGCGGCGTCCATCTCGAGCTGGCGATCCTTGGTGATCGGGTGGTGCAGCGTGACGATCGTCGGCATCATCGCCTCGATCTTCAGGATCCCGTAGCCGAGGCACTGGTTGTCGTGGACGAGGTCGAACTCGCCGACGCGTGGCTTCAGGTTGCGGTGCGCCCTGGCGCTGAACGCCAGCGGCTCGGCGAACGACCCGGTCATGAACTGGGCGATCTCCAGGAAGTCCTCGCGGGTCTTGAACTCCCAGTAGGCGGGGAAGCGGCCGGGATACTGGTCGTTCCAGAGGTCGAGGCTGGGCAGCTGGGTGATCGGCACGCGCGGGTCGAGCACGGGGTACGGCTGACCGCCGAGCACCTCGACGTGGTGGCCGAGGTCGACGAGTGCCTTGGTGAGATGGCGCGTGTACACGCCCTGACCACCGACGTGCGGCTTCCCGCGGTAGGTCAGATAGGCGATCGAGAGGGGTGCGTCCGGTGGCGGGCCGGCGCTCGGCGGCATCCGGGGAGGCTACCGGCCGTCTTACCGCTTGGTAACCGAGTCCGCCGCAACCGGCGGGCGGGCCCGTTCGATAGCTGCCAGCAGCTCGGCCCGATCCGGGCCGGTCTTGCGCGGCGGGCGGGACGCGTAGTACTCACGCATGTCGGCTGCGTGTTGCGCGACCTCGGGGTCGTCGAGGATCTCGTGCGGCGCGTCCAACAGGTTCATCCGTCGCAGGAAGGCGCGGCCGAGCACGGGATCGCGGAGCGCACCCCGCATGATGCCCTCGGCGATCAGCGACTGGCGCTCGGCCTCGTCGGCATCGTGCTCCGGAACCGGCTCCATGTTCCATCGGTAGGTACGCGTGCGGTCCATCGCTGCCGACTCGCGGTACACACCTTCGGCTTCGTTGCGCACGGCATCGTGGTAGCGCAGCGCGACGGTCCGCTGATCGCCGCCTTCGCAGATCGCCTCGACGGCGGCGAACGCGTACGTCAGCGCCATCGATGCTCCCCAGCCGTAGGCCGGGTTCGTCGTGCACAGCGAGTCGCCGACGGGGAGCACACCGAGCACCACTGGCTCGCCGTCGGACACCCAGTGGCGCAGGACGTTCTGATGCCCTGCCATGGTGGCGACGCTGTGGAGGGGGATCCCGTTCTCGGGCGCCGCCCACGGCGCGGCGGAAGGGATCTCGGCGAGGGCGGCGTCGAACGCCCAGTCGTGCCGGAGCACCTTCAGCTCCTCGTCCCAGGGTGCGGCGGCCATCAGGAGCCCGTACGTGTCATGGTCTCCGATGAAGCCGATGACGAGGACGCCTTCGAGCTCGCCGCGCACGCCGGGGAGCATGATCCTCGACAGCGTGGACGTGCTCCTCTGGCGGTAGTAACGGGTGTGGTACGTGATGCCGCAATCCTGCACGTCCTCGCCCACGTCGACGCCGAGGTCGCGGAGCCACGGGCCCATCGGTGATCGACGCCCGCCGGCATCGATCACCACATCAGCTGGTTCTTCGAGATCGTCGTCGATCCGGACGCCGACGATCCGCACACCAGTCGCTTCGTCACGGTGGAGCAGCCCGGTGATCAGCGCCGGGCAGCGGATCTCGACTGCGTGGGTGCTCCGCCGCGCTCAGGCGGAGCGCCAGTTCGAACGCCGGCCGGCGCGACAAGAGCCCGGTGAACTCGTCGTCCTCCGGACGGTGCAGTTCGACCGGTGCGAGCATCTTGAAGAAGTTGATCTCTTCGATGCCGTCGTCCCGGAGACGGTCGAGGACGGCCGGCGCGTACTTCGCCAACAGGTTGCGCGAACGGGCGGAGAAGGCGTGTGCCTGACGGAACTGGGGAACGTGCGGTCGGTCCCATTCCGAGAACGCGTCGTCGCCGTGCGTCGTCGGCGGCGGCGGATCGCGCTCGACGACCAGCACGTCATGGCCGCGGTCGGCGAGTCCGAGCGCGGCGCCGAGCCCGCCAACGCCTGCCCCGATGACGACGATCCTGGCCATCCACGCCCCCTGTCTCGCAATGGTTCTCAGCAGTAGCTGGTGTCGACCCTGAAGCTGCCACCATCGGATCCGACGTTGCGGCGGGCGTCGGTTGCCTCGACGGTCCACTGCCAGGTGCCGGGGATGGGTGGGAGTTGGAGCGACCCGTACCAGCGATCGCCGTCCTGCGACATCAGCGCGTCGAACCGCTTGCCGCCGGGCTCGGTGGCCCGCAACACGACCCGCAACGGCGGCGACTCGTCCGTCACGGCGGCCCGGACGGACACCGTGATCGTGCTCACTCGCGGGCAGTAGCCGGCCGACGGTGGGCCGTCGACCACGACGACGGGTGGGCGTTCGACGATCGCCAGCAGATTCATCGAGGCGCTCGCGACGCCCGGCTCCACGGGAACCAGCGTGGCCGTCGCCGGCGAGCGCCCCTTCGGCGGCAGGCGGCGAACGGTCGACCGAGACGGTGAGCGGCATCGATTGGCCGGGACCGAGCACACCGCCGCCCGACGACACGCTGAACGGAGAGCCGACCGTCACCACGAACGTCACCTGCTGGCCACCCTGGTTGGTGAGCGTGACGGTTCGTGCCAGGCCCGCGGCGCCGAGGTCGACGGTCGTCGTGTCGAGCGTCAGCGTGCCAGGGGGTGGCGCAGGGCTCGCGGTCGTCGGCGGACTGGTCGTCGTGGGTGCGTCCGTGGTGGTGGCCGCATCGTCGTCATCGGCATCGGCATCGGTCGTGGTCGGTTGTCCAGGGGGAAGTGGCGTCGGCGCCTCCGACGATGAAGGCCCGTCCGGCCGGCGGGACGACCGCCGCCGAAGCCACCGCGATCGTGGTCGTCGTCGAGTCGGTGGGCCCCGTCGTCGTCGTGACCGCGGTCGTCTCCCCCGTCGTCACCTCCGTCGTCAGCGTCCCCTCGGTGGCGCTCGCCGGCAGTGAGCCGTCGCCGGTCGTGAGTTGCTCGACCTCGCCCGCCGAACCGCCGACCGTGGGATCGGTCGCCTCCTTGTCACCGTCGGTGACCAACGGGGCGCCGTCGACCGTTGCGATCGCATCCGGTGTGTCGTCGTCGGCGATCACGTACGCCGCCACTCCGCCCAGGAGCAGCACCGCGATCACCGACAGGCCGAGCAACACGGCCAACCGTCGAGCGCGCCGCGCCACCGTCGGGAAGCCGCCAGGGCGCGTGAACGCGTACGAAGGGGTCTCGCCGGTGACCGACTCGGTGCGACCGAGGACGCGATCGCGGAGGTCGACCGGCGCGGCCATCGCCTTGGCCGAGCCGAGCAGGACCAGTGGGGCGAAGCGCCGTTTCGTCCGCTCACACGTGTCGCAGCCATCGATGTGGCGGGCGACCCGCTTGCGGATCAGCACCGAGAACTCGCCGTCCCACGACTGCAGGATCTCGGCCAGCTCGGGACACTCCTTGCGGCCGGCGCGGGCGACGCACAGGGCGCCGAGGCTGCGCTCCGTGCGGTCGCGCATTCGATGCAGCAGGCCGTAGCTCTGCTGGGCCGACACACCGAGCGCGTCGGCGAGGTCAGCGCCTTGGAGCCCCTGGCGGACGGACAGCTCGAGCACCAACTGGTCGCGCGGATCGAGCCCACGCGCGGCGTCCCGGACGAGCTCGGCGAGCTCCTCGTACTCGGCACCCGCACCGTCGCCACCCTGGTCCGACGGGGCGCTCAAGTCAGCACCCGGCTCCGAGAAGTCGGTGGCGACGACGCGGCGGCGCTGCTTGGTGCGCCGGTAGACCTCGTTGCGCATGATCGCGAACAGCCATGGCTTCAAACGCGTCGGATCGCGCAGTTGGTCGAGCCGTTCGGCCGCGATGACGAAGACGTCCTGGACGATGTCGGCGGCGTCGTTGCGGTCGCCGAGCATCGCCGCCGCCGTGTCGTACAGCGAGTCCGAGAACCGGTCGTAGATCGCGGCGAGCGCGGCGGGATCGCCCGCCAGGTGGGTGGCGACCAGGTGCGCGTCGTCGTACGTCGTCGTCATGAGCCATCGCCGCCTCCTCACCCGTCCAGAGTGCGACGAGCCGAAGGCCTCGCGATTCTTAGCGCATTGTCACCCGATCGTGCGACGCCAATCGATCATGCCGAGCAATCGCCCCAGGTCAACGTCTACAAATCGTCCCAAGAGATCCTCATCGCCCGGACCAGCTGTCCTCCGGGCTCGAGCACGCTCGGGTTCAGGTTGAACGCGTCGGGTGGGCCGGATTGGGGCTCCACGCAGGTCGCGTGCGGGGGCTCGTCGAAGACGACCCAGTGATCGCAGTCCGACGTCACCGTGACCGTCAGATCCGCGTAGCGCAACTCGACCGGCTCGGTGTTGACGAAGCAGTCGTCCCACGGGCCCGCCGACGGCCTCACCAGCTCGCCCGTCGGGATGCCCTCATCGTCGCGGGCGTACATCGCGTCCGGCCGGAACCGCAGCGCGAGTGGCTTCGTGAACCACGGGTGCCAACCGATCTCGGCGGGCATCGCCCGATCACCAGCGACGACTCCGAGCACGCAGGTGACGGCCGTGTCGGCGACCGCGATCCGCTGCCATGCCCGGCCGCCGAGCTCCCAGGCCAGATCGCAGCTCATCGCCATCTCGTCGTATGCCACCGCGTCGACGTGCCACGGCCGTCGGTAGGCGGTGCCGTGGATCGCGTGCGGCGGCATGTCGAGGGGCAGGTCGTACTGCCGTCCGTCGAACGTGAACCGACCGTGCCGGACGCGTCCCGCCCACGGAACCATCGGGTACGAACCCCAGTGCATCGGTCCGTGCTCGGGTGCCTGTGCCGACGAGCAGCTGCTGACCGGCGACCTCGAGCGCGGCGAGTCGCCCACCGTTGACGGCGTCGACCGTCACGGTCACATCATCGGACCGGAGCGAGATCATTGCGGCCAGTATCGTCTCAGTACCGTGGTCCGGGCATGCGAGCGTTGATCCAACGTGTCGAGCGGGCAGCCGTGAGGGTGATCGACGACTCGATCGAATCGCCGGACACCGTCGGTGAGATCGGGCGCGGGCTGTGCGTGTTCGTGGGTGTCACACACGGCGACGACGAAGCGTCGGCGCGCAAGCTGGCCGACAAGATCTGGAACCTTCGAGTGTTCGACGACGACGCGGGGGTGATGAACCGGGCCCTCAGTGATGGGTGTGGCGACGTGCTCGTCGTCAGCCAGTTCACGCTCTACGGCGATACGTCGAAGGGTCGCCGCCCGAGCTGGATCGCGGCGGCACGCCCGGAGGTCGCAGAGCCGCTCGTCGACACCGTCGTCGAGGCGTTGCGGGGGCTCGGGGCGCACGTCGAGACCGGTCGCTTCCGCACCGAGATGCACGTCGAGCTGGTCAACGATGGTCCGGTGACGCTCGCCGTCGAGACCTGAGGGCCGTATCTGATCAAGTCGGCTCACTCAAGGCGTCGTCGTAGAACGTTTGGTCGCCGACTTGAGCGCGCGGGGATCGTGACCCGCGCGCCGCCGAACCACACGGAGACGAGGAACACGGCCAGGATGACGACGATCAACGGCCCGTCGCCGAGTGTCACGTACCACGTCTCGCCGGTGCGCAGGTCGATCTCCTGGACGATGACGGCGCGCTCGCTGACGCCCGTGCGCTGATCGACGTCGCCGGAAGGCGACACGAACGCTGAGAAGCCCGTCGGCGCGGCCTGGACGACCCAGCGACCGGTTTCGACGGCGCGGAGCCGGCTCGATGCGACTTGTTGGGTCTGGAGCACGGTTCCCGAGTAGCTGGCGCCGTTGGTCGGGTTGGCGATGAACTCCCCGCCGAGTTTCACGCCCTCCCGAGCCCGGCCGGCGAAGAACACCTCCCACGAGATGACGACCGCGATCTTGGTGCCGTCGGGCATCTCGATCACCGCCGGCCCGGTGCCCGGCACCGCGTCGGTGCGTACCTGATCGACCGGCGCTCCGAGTGCCTCGAGCAGGCCGCGTAGTGGCACGTACTCGCCGAACGGCACCCGGCGCACCTTGTCGTAGCGGCTGGTCACCTGGCCGTCCGGCGTGACGACCACCTGGGCGTTGGTGATCTGGCCCGGCTCGCCACGTCCGGTCTGGTCGGCGTCCTCGGTCACGCCGACCGCCAACGGTACCCCCAGCCTGGCGGCCTCGGCGGCGATCGCGTCGAACGCCTCGCTTTCGACGAACGGCACGTCGTTGACGTCGACGACGTTCTCCGGCCACAGCACGAGATCGAGGTCCGTACTCGGCTTCGATCGAACGCGTCGCCTCGAGGTGGCGTTCGAGCACGACCCGTGCCGGCACGTCGTCCGCTCGGGTCCCCTGCTCGCCGCCCCCCTGCACGACGGCGATCGTGTACGTGCGCCCCGTGCTCGACCCTTGCGGAGCGACCGCGGCGAGGATGATCACGACGACGATCGCGGCGAGCGCGATCACGCCGTGCGGCGCACCGGTGGCCGACGGCCGCCGGCGGCGGACCAGCCGCGGCACCTTCGGCGCCGGGCCGGCGAGCGCGAAGCCGAGTTGGAACACGACCCAGGTGAGGAGGATGGGACCCCCGACGCGGGAGATGACGAGAAGCGGACCGCCCGCCTGGGCGATCGCCATGCTGGCCAGCGGGACGCCACCGAACGGGAACGAGAACCTGATGATCTCGACGAGCGTGTGAGCAGCCGGCCGGCCGATCACCCGCCAATTGCCGGTCGGCGACGCGAGGGCGGCGAGGCCGTGGGCGCTGGCGTAGATCACACCCGCCGCGATGTAGCCGGGCACGGTGAGCTGCACCATCCAGCACATCCCGACGAACATCCATCCGGCTCCGAACAACCAGCCGTTGAGGAAGCGCTGGCGGCGTGACGGACGAACGCCGAGCGACGTCTCGAACACCATCACGCCGATGATCGCCAGCGGCCAGAAACCCCAGGGGGGCAGCGAGAACGCGACGAGCAGACCGCCGGCGAGGGCGAAGGCGGGTGACTTGAACCGGCGCCACCGCGGGGCGTCCGCCACCGTTCGCTCAGGCGCCGGGTCTCGATCGGGCATGCGACTCAGGCGGCGATGTCGGCGAACACGACGATGCGCTCGCGCGTCGAACCGGGCGGATGACAGGCGAACAGCGTCGCCGTGCGCTCTGGCGTCTGGTCGACGATCCACATCGCCTCGGGGCCGAGGATCTCGGTTCGCGTCACGTGGTACACGTGGCGCCCGTCGACGCCGTCGAAGATGATCTCGTCGCCGGGCACGAGTTGGTCGATGTTGCGGAACACCTTGTGCTTGCTCGTCCGGTGTCCGCCGACCACGACGTTGCCGATCTGGCCCGGGAGCGCGCTCCCCGGCCAGTGGCCCGGGCCGTGGTCGAGCGTGGTGAGCCTGATCCCCTCGTACATCGTCATGTACACGTCGATCGCAGGGATCTCGATCCAGCCGACCTCGATGACCGGTTCGATGCCGTTCTCGTCGAGGGGCGGCGCGATCGGTTGGGGCAGGACGACGGGGATGGTCGTGGTGGTGGTGGTCGTCGTCGACGTGCTGCTGGATGTCGACGGGGACGTGCTGGTGGACGCCGTCGAGGAGGTCGGCGCGATCGAGGTCCGCGTCGTCGAGGTCGGTGTGGTCGAGGTCGCAGCATCGTCGGTGGTCGGCGCCACCGCCGCCGCGTCGGCGTCGGCAGACTCAGCGTCGGAGCCGCCACACCCGGCCAGGACGATCGACCCGAGGGCGGCCGTCGACGTCAGCAGTACCGCGGCGGTCCGTCTCCACGCTCGCCGGCGCTCGTGGCCGTTCACCGCCATAGGAGCCGTCATCTTACGTCGCCGACGCGGCGCATCAGCAGGAGCTCAGCCATTCGTTCCGCCTGGCGCACGCAGGCGGGGATCCCGATCCCGCGCTGGCTCGCTCCCCCGACCACGAGGTTCGGCGGGAGCGCCGACTCGACCGCCCCGACGAGATCGAGGTGGTGGGGCCGGTATTGCGGAAACGCGTCGCGCCACCTCGAGATCCGCACCGCCGATGGCTGCAGGTCGATCCCGAGGTGGCGGCCGACCTCGTCGACGACCGCCGCCAGGACCGCGTCGTCGTCGAGATGGTCGACGCCGCGCCCGTCGCGCCCCAGCGAGACGCGCAGGATCTGGCTGCCGTCGGCGGGTCGCCACTGCGCCCATTTCTGGGAGCCGAACGACGCCGCCGTGACGAAGCGCTGCGCCGGCTTGGGGACGAGATACCCGCTCAGCCCGTGCAGACGTTCCGGCCACCCCCCACCCGGGATCGCCAGCGTCACGAGGATCACGTCGGCGTATTCGACACGGCCGAGCAGGCGTGCTGCCTCGGGTGCCGCGGTCGCCAGCAGCGGCGCCGTCGCCCGGGCTGGTGTCGTCAGGGCGATCGCGTCGAAACGCTCATCGTCGACCACCCACGTGGCGCCGTCCCGGTCGATGCTGGTGACCGGGCTCGACGTGCGGATCTCGCCTCCAGCGGCCTGCACGGTCGCGGCCACGGCGTCGACGAGGGCGCCGACGCCGCACGTCGGAGCGGCGAAGATCGGGCCCGGCGCCGCGCTGGCTGCGCGCTCTGGCCCGCGCCGCCGCGCCGTGAGCAGCAGGCTCCGGCCACTGCCCGCCAGCTCGGCCAGCTGCGGGACGGCTTCGAGGCTGGCGTTGTCGGTGTCGGTTGCGTAGATGCTGCCGACGAGCGCGTCGACGAGGCGCTCGTGGACCTCGTCGCCGAAGCGTCGCCTGACGAACGAGCCGAGCACGTCGTCGGCCGTCGAGGTGCGCGGAAGGCAACGGTTCGCACGCGGCCCGCAGCTTGCCGCGCCACGACAGCAGCCCGGTCGTGACGAACGGTCCGAGCGCGGCCGGCACACCGAGCACGATCGCGCCGGGGATGTCGTGCAGCCCGTCGTGCCACACCGCTGCGGTCGCGTCCGTCGGCGACGTGAGCTCGCCGAGTCCGGCCCGCGCTGCCAGTTGGACGGCTTCGGGGGTGCGGGCGAGGAACGCGTCGGCTCCCTCGTCGATCGCCAGCCCCGCAAACGTCGACGTTCGGATCTTGCCGCCCAGCCTCGCGTCGGCCTCGCGCACGGTGACGTCGACGCCGCCGGTGACCAGCGCCTCCGCGGTGGCCAGCCCGGTGATCCCGCCGCCGACCACCAGCACGCGCCGGCCATCACTCGTGGGCATCAGCTGCTCGCCAGCTCGTGCGCACGAGCCGCCAGGGCGTCGAACACCCGCGGATCGTCGTTGACGCAGGCCGTGCGGTCGAACACGAGACCGCGCGATTCGGCTCGCTGGCGAGCTTCGATGTCGAGGTCGTAGAGCACCTCGAGGTGATCGGCGACGAAGCCGCACGCGCAGACGAGCACCCCGTCGGCGGCCTCCGCGTCGGCGAGGTCGTCGATGACGGCGAGGATGTCGGGCCCGATCCAGGGCTCGGGTGTCCGGCCCGCGCTCTGCCACGCGATCGCCCATTGTGACCATTCGCCGAGACCGGCGGCCGCCGCGACGGCGTCGGCCGTCGCGTTGAGCTGGTCCGGATAGGGATCGCCGCCGGCGATGATCCTCGTCGGGAGCGAGTGGGCGGTGAACAGTGTCTTGGTGTTCGACGGCATCGCCGCCAGCCGGCGCCGCACATCGGCGGCCAGGAAGTCGACGAACGCCGGCTCGGTGGCCCAGCTCTCGATCGCGACGACGTCGATGCCGTGCGGCCCGGCCGCGGCGCGTGTGCGTTCGACGTACTGGCCGACCGACCCCGCCGAGTAGTGGGGGGCCATCACCACGGCGACGATCTGCTCGATGCCCTGACCGGCGAGCTGCTCGATCGTCGTCTCGATCCTCGGGTCGGCGTGCTTGAGACCGACCGCCACCGTGTACGTGTCGGGCGCCAGCACATCGAGCGCCCGCTGGAGGGCGTCGCGCTGCGCCTCCGTGCGCCGGGCGAGGGGCGACAGGCCGCCGATCGCTTCGTAGCGACCGACGAGGTCGGCCAGCTGCTCGGCCGTCGGCGGGCGGCCGCGGCGGATGTCGGTGTAGTACGGCTCGATCTCGTCCGGTGAGCGTGGGGTGCCGTACGCCATCAGCAGCACCGCGATCCGGCCTGACAGATCAAGCACCGTCGCGTCAGCCATCGCCCGTCCGCTCGTGCACGAGGTCGACGACGGCGCGCAGGACACCGGGGTCGGAGTCGGGGTGCACGCCGTGCCCGAGGTTGAAGATGTGCCCGGGGTGCCCGTCGTTGTCGGCGAGGACCGCCTCGGCGCCGGCGAGCGCGACCTCACTGCCGGCGAGCACGAGGGCCGGGTCGAGGTTGCCCTGCACGACCGTGTCGCTTCCGAGGCGTCGCCGCGCGTCGGCGATGCGGGTGCGCCAGTCGAGGCCGATCACCCGCGGCCCGGCGGCGTACATCGATTCGAGGAGGTGGTCGCAGCCGACCCCGAAATGGATCCCGGGCGAACCGGGGTGGAGCTCGGCGAGCTCGGTGAACACCCGCCGCGAGTGCGGCAGCACGAACCGGTCGTAGTCGCGGCGGGCGAGCGCGCCGGCCCACGAGTCGAAGAGCTGGAACCCGCTCGCCCCGCTCTGGAGTTGGAGCGCGATGAACCGAACCGCCGACTCCGCGAGCCGCTCCATCAGCTCGTGCCACAACACCTCGTCGGTGTGCATGAGCGCCTTGGTGTGCTCGTAGGTGCGACTCGGCCGGCCCTCGATGAGGTAGCTGGCGACCGTGAACGGAGCGCCCGCGAAGGCCAGGATCGGCACCGAGCCGGCGAGCTCGTCGGCCACGATGCGGACCGCTTCGGCGACATACCCGACGTCGTCGGGCTCGATCGGGCGGAGGCGTTCGAGGTCGATCCGGGAGCGCATCGGGCGCTCGGCCACCGGTCCGGTCCCGGGCGTGACGTCGATGCCGAAACCGACGGCATGCGCCGGAACGATGATGTCGCTGTAGAGGACTGCCGCATCGACGCCGTAGCGCCGCACGGGCTGCAGGGTGATCTCGGCGGCGATGTCGGGCCGCTTGATCGCGTCGAGGATCGAACCCTCGCCGCGGGCCGAGCGGTACTCCGGCAGGCTGCGGCCCGCCTGGCGCATGAACCACACCGGAGTGCGGCGGCCATCACGTCCGGCGGGCAAGCCGGCGGCCGCCCGCATGAACGGCGTCGGCACGCTGGAACTGGCGGTCATGCAGCGGTGGACCCTATCCGGGCCGCTAGAGTACAACGACCCCCTGGCGGGCACAGGTGCCCGTCGAGAGGCGATTCGCGAACCATCGAGATTGCAGCCCATCGAGATCCGACATCGAGCCCCGACATCCAGACCGAATGACCCACCAGCACCCAGATCTGGCTGACGAGCAAGCCCACATCGATCACGCCTACGAGTGCCTCGAGAGCAGCCGCAAGGCGGCCTGGAGGCTTCGTGACCTCAGTGAGGCCGATCTGGGTGGCACGTTCCAGGCGCGGTTCGAGCGCAACGCCTTCGACGAAGCACTCGTCAAGCGCCTCACCGACCTCGATCTGGGCGACGCGGCGCTCGTGTTCGGACGCATCGACCGGGCGGCCGAGTCGCCCGACACGCTCGAGAGCTTCCACATCGGCCGGCTCGCGGTCGCCAACGAGACGAGCGATCCGGTCGTCGTCGACTGGAGAGCGCCCGTCGCGGAGCCGTTCTACCGAGCCACCGGGCGCGAGCCGATGGGGCTCGTGCGGCGTCGGCACTTCGTGATCGAGGGTCGCAACCTGCTCGGCATCGAAGACGAGCTGTTCGGCTCCGGACACCTCGGCGTCGGCCACGACGAAGGGCTCGCCGACCAGACCGCCGGCGGGATGACACCGCCACCCCAGCTCCGGGGTTACAGCACCCTGATCGCCTCGCTCGAGCGCGGCCGTACGGGTTCGCTGAGCGACATCGTGGCGACGATCCAGTCCGAGCAGGACGAGATCATCCGCTCGCCGCAGCCCGGCGTGCTCGTCGTGCAAGGCGGCCCGGGCACCGGCAAGACGGTCGTCGCCCTGCACCGCGCCGCCTACCTGCTCTACACGCATCGGTTCCCGCTCGAGGACCAGGGCGTGCTCGTGATCGGACCGAACCGCGTGTTCCTCCGCTACATCGAGCGTGTGCTGCCGTCACTCGGTGAGGCGGGTGTCGAACAGGTGGTGCTGGCCGACCTCGTGCCCGACGTGCGGTTCGGGGGTTCCGACACCGCGCTCGACCGCCCGCGTCAAGGGCGACGCGCGCATGTCGGACCTCATCGACAAGGCCGTCTCCGATCGGCAGCGCCCGTTGCGCGAAGACGTCGTGATCCCGTTCCGCTCCGGGTACATCCGGTTGCGCGCCGACGACTCGTTGCGCATCGTGCGCGCCGCGCGACGGCGGTTCCGGCGCCACAACTCGGGGCGTCGGTGGGTCGAGAGCGAGGTGTGGTCGGCGATGGCGGCCACGTGGCGCGACGGCGACGTTCCGGCGAGCGAGGTCCGTCAAGCGGCACGCCTGCTGCCGGAGGTTCGAGCCGCGCTCGACCGCATGTGGCCCGTGCTCACGCCGGCGCAGTTGCTGCACGACCTGTTCGGTTCGATGGCGTTGCTCCGGCTCGCCGCCGGCACGTTGTTCGACGAACGCGAGTACAAGGCGCTCTACAGACCGCGCGAGGAGGCCGTCGACGACGTGCGGTGGTCGAGCGCCGACGCGGCGCTGCTCGACGACGCCCGCGAGGCGCTCGGTCCGGTCCCACGGCGCAACGGCAAGGTCGACGAGGGCGACGAGATCCGCACGTACGGCCACATCGTCATCGACGAGGTGCAGGACCTCACGCCGATGCAGATGCGGATGGCGGCGCGTCGCTCGCTCAACGGGTCGATGACGGTCGTCGGCGACATCGCCCAGGCCACCGGCCCGCTCGCGCCGGAGAGCTGGGACGACGTGCTGCAACACCTGCCCGACAACCGCGAGCCACGCGTGATCGGGTTGTCGGTCGGCTACCGGATCCCGGCCCAGATCATGGAGCTCGCCAACCGGGTGATGGCCGCCGCCACGCCGGGCCTCCGCGTGCCCACATCGGTGCGGATCGGCGACAGCGCACCTCAGATCGTGCGCGTCGACGACCTGTTCGCCGGCACGGTCGACGCGTTGCGATCGATGATCGATGAGCTCCCGGGCGGCGGCGTCGCGGTCGTCGTGCCCGACGAGCTGTCCGACCGGGTGTCGGCGGCGCTGTCCGCGGCCGGGATCGAACACGGGCGGGCCGCCACGGCCGGGCTCGACGAGTCGGTCACGGTCGTGCCGGTGAGCGTCGTGAAGGGTCTCGAGCTCGATGGTGTCGTCGTGGTCGAGCCGTCGCAGATCGTCGCCGACGAACCGCACGGCCTGCGCTCCCTCTACGTGGCGCTCACGCGATCGACACAGCGACTCACCGTCGTGCACCGCGACGACCTCCCCGAATCACTCCGCCAAACCTGATCTCGTGAAGTTTCGGCGGCGTAGGACCGCCGAAACTTCACGAGATGGGTCATTCGAGCGTGTCGAGCAGACCGGCCACGATCTTGTAGCCCTTGCTGGCGTCGGCTGGGCGCCGGCGTTCGACCGAGGTGCGGGCCAGATCGACCGATTGCAGCAAGCCGAACTCCATGTCGATGCTGTGCTCGCGCGCGAGTGGCAGGACGGCCACCCAGATCTCCTCGATCCGGGCCAGCGTCGCATCGTCGGTGTCGCCCTCGATCACCTGCTCGTCGAGGTGGCGCATCGAGTCGGCAAGGTCGCTGACGAGCTCGACGAGTGACGCGTCGGCGCTGATCGGGGGCAGGGTGGTGGTCACTCCCGTGCCGGCCGAGGCCGCGATCGACGGGTCGACCGTGGTGGTGCCGCAGGCCGTCACGGCCAACGCCAGAGCGCCGACGAGCGCCCTGCGGATCACGTGGTGACGAGGATTCGATCGCTCGCGAACGCACCGACGCCGACGTGATGGCCATCGATCTCGACCGTCATCGTGCCGTCCGGCGACGCCGCCGTGATGACGCCGACGTGACCCGGCTGGATCGAGCTCTCCTCGAGGAACTCGAGCAGCCCGGGCGTGAACTCGAGCTCTTCGGGGATCCGGGCCACCGTGAACTCCGACCCGATCGCGATGCCCGACAGCGGTTGGGCGTCGGTCTCGATGTAGGCGGAGCCAGGGATCGGGTTGCCGTGCGGGCAGGTGGTGGGACTGCCGAGCAGCCGGTCCATCGCCTGTTCGACGTGGTCGCTCATGACGTGCTCCCACTTGCCGGCCTCGTGGTGCGCTTCGGCCCACGACAACTTCAAGACGTCGGTCAGGAAACGCTCGGCGAGCCGGTGGCGACGCACCACGCGCTCGGCGAGCTCGATCCCGGCCGACGTGAGCACGATGGCCCCGTCGTTCGTGAGCAATCCCTCGGCTTCGAGGCGCTTGATCATCTCGCTCACCGCGGGTCGGCTGACCAGGAGCCGGTCGGCGATGCGGGCCTGGATGATGTCGACGTCGTCCTCGGCGAGTTCGAAGATGCACTCGCAGTACTCCTCGAATGCGGGGTGGTGCTCTCCGGGTGCGGGCATGCGGTCAGCCTACCCGGACGGCCGACGCCGGACCGGGGGCCGCCGGGAAGCATCCGAGCCGCAAACGAGGCATGGGTTTGGCGTCCCGAAGGCTAGAATTTCGCCCGTGACAGGCATGCGTTGAGCTCGTTCCCAGTCCGCCTCGAAGCGCTCGGAGTTCCGCATGTCCGCATCCCTGTTCGCCCGTGGCGTCACCGTCGTGCGTGGCGCCCGCACCATCCTCGACCGCGTCGATGTGTCGATCGTCCCCGGTCGCCGCACCGGGCTCGTCGGACCGAACGGTGTCGGGAAGTCGACGCTGCTCGGCGTGTTCGCGGGCGAGGTCGTGCCCGACAAAGGCACGGTCACGGCGGCTCCGCCGACGGCGAACGTCGGGCTTCTGGTGCAAGAGCCCGAACGCCGCGACGACGAGACCGTGCACGATCTCCTGCGCCGCCGTGCCGGCGTGACCGCCGCCCAGGCCCGACTCGATGCGGCGACGCATGCCCTCGCAGCCTCCGTTCCCGGTGCCGGTGACACGTACTCGATCGAGCTCGAACGATGGCTGGCGATCGGAGCGACCGACTTCGAAGCGCGGATCGGCGAGGTGTGGCACGCACTCGGTCTCGCCGAGCGCCTGCTCGCACAGCCGACGTCGTCGTTGTCGGGCGGCGAGGCCGCACGCGCTTCGCTCGCCGCGCTGCAACTGAGCCGCTTCGACGCCTACCTGCTCGACGAACCCACCAACGACCTCGACCTCGACGGCCTCGAACTGCTCGAGACCTGGGTGCTCCAACAGCGGGCCGGCATGATGCTGGTGAGCCACGACCGCCGGTTCCTCGATCGGGTCGTGACCCACGTGGTCGAGCTCGACGAGTTCACCCACCGCACCGCCGAGTACGCCGGCGGATGGCAGGCGTACGTCGAGGAGCGGGCGCTCGCCCGCCAACACGCGTGGGACCGTTTCGACGACTACGACACCAAGCGCAAGGCGCTCGCCGGGCGGGCCCAACGCCAGCGCGAGTGGGCGAGTCAGGGCCTGGCTCGTGTCAAGCGCTCGATGGACAGCGAACCCGACAAGAACATCCGCGCCTTCAAGAAGAACCAGACCGAACAGCTCGCCGGCAAGGCCGCCCAGACGGAGCGCGCGATCGAGCGCCTGGAGGTGGCCGACAAGCCCCGCGAACCGTGGCAGCTGCGCCTCGAGGTGGCCGACGTCGGGCGCAGCGGCCAGATCGTCGCCCGCCTGACCGAGGCTGTCGTCGAACGCGAGGGATTCCGGCTCGGCCCGATCGACCTGTTGCTCGAATACGGCGAGCGGGTGGCGATCGTCGGTCACAACGGGAGCGGCAAGTCGACGTTGATCGATCTGATCCTTGGTCGCCGTGAGCCGGTGTCCGGCACGGCGACGCTCGGCGCCTCGGTTCGGATCGGCGAGGTCGAGCAGGCCCGCCATCAGCTCGCCGACGACGCCATGGTGCAGCGGGCGGTGCAGGACGCCACCGGTCTGACCGTGTCCGAGGTGCGGACACTGCTGGCCAAGTTCGGCCTCGTCGGCGACCACGTGCAACGGCCGGTCGGTTCGCTGTCACCCGGTGAGAGGACGCGGGCCGTGCTCGCCCTGTTGATGGGCAACGGCGCCAACCTGCTCGTGCTCGACGAACCCACGAACCACCTCGACCTGCCGGCCATCGAACAGCTGGAGCAGGCGCTCGACACGTTCGAAGGCACGCTCCTGCTCGTCACGCACGACCGGGAACTGCTCGAACGGGTCCGGATCACGCGCACGATCCGGCTCGACCACGGCATTGCCGTCTGACATCGTCGCCACGAAGACCTCAAGGCGGCGGGGTCGCGGCCGATGGAGAACGTGGAGGACTCGGCCTGACTGTCGGGGCGCGCGTCTTGTCGAAGCACCACGAAGGCCAATGGATCGGCAGTCCATGGGCGGCGCGCGGCATCCGGGTGTTCGTCATCGTCGTGCCGTTCGCCGCGTCAGTGGCGTTCGCGTGGACGCTGTCGGCGATCGTGCCGACGGTGTCGTCGTGGCCGGTTGCGCTCCTACGCTGGGTGCTGATCGCGATCGCCTCGACAGCGGTGATGGTCGCCTTCGACCGGCTCACCCGCCGACTGCTCCCGCTGGCCGTGTTGTTCAACCTCACGCTTGCGTTCCCCGACCAGGCGCCGTCCCGGTTCAAGGTCGCGTTGCGCACGGGAACGACGCAGCAGCTGAGAACGCGTCGTCGACGACGCCCGCGCCGGGCGGGTCGGTGCAACTCCGGCGGAGGCCGCCGAGAAGCTGCTCGAGCTCGTCGCCGCCCTGAGCCTGCACGACCGTCTCACGCGGGGGCACTCCGAGCGGGTGCGTGCGTACACCCACATGGTCGGCGCCGAGCTGAAGATCAGCGGCGCCGCCCTGGATCACCTGCGGTGGTCAGCGCTGCTCCACGACATCGGCAAGTTGCTCGTGTCAGCCGAGATCCTCAACAAGCCGGGCACGTTGACCGACGCCGAGTTCGACGTCGTCAAGCAGCATCCCGAGTTCGGGCGTGAGCTGGTCGCCCCGTTGGTCGGCTGGCTCGGCGACTCGGCGCGGGCGGTCTGGGAGCACCACGAACGCTGGGACGGCCGCGGCTACCCGGCGGGCTGTCCGGCACCGAGATCAGCCTGGCCGGGCGGATCGTGGCGGTCACCGACGCGTTCGACGTGATGACGTCGGCGCGGTCGTACAAGGCGCCGATCTCACCTGCCGCGGCCCGCGCCGAGCTGGCGCGCTGCGCCGGGAGCCAATTCGACGAAGCGATCGTCAGGGCGTTCCTGAACGTGTCGTTGGGTCGGTTGCGGATGGCGATGGGTCCGTTGTCGTGGCTCACGCAACTGTCGTTCGTCCCCCAGGCGCTCGCGACGGCCGGCGCGTCGGGCGCCACGGCCGTGACGGCCGTCGTCGGCCTCACCGCCGGAGCGCTCGGCGCCGGGCTGAACGAAGCCAACCCGTTCTCTTCCGAGGGAACCGAGTTGTCCGCGTCCGCGTTCCCGTCCGAGGGAACCGAAACGTCCGCCTCCTCGGCGCAGTTGACCGATGACGATGGGCCGAGCCGCCTCGTGTCCCCCGGTGAAGTGGGTGGCGCCGGCCCGTCGTCGACGGACGACGTTCCCACGCCGAACGGAACGTCCGCTCGAACCGTCGGTGCGTCGACCAGCACGACTCTGAGCGCCGGTCCGACGACCACGACCCTGCCGGTGCCGAGCACGGTGACGACCCAGCCGCCACCTGCGAGCACGCGGCCGGCGGCGGCGGTCCGCGACGACGGCGACGACCGTGGCGCCAGCCGTCACATCGCCTGCCACGACGGCGCCCGACCCGGACCCCACCGCGACGCCGCCCCCGACCGATCCGCCGCCGGCTGATCCACCGCTGGCTGATCCACCACCGCCTGCTCCTCCGACGACGGCCCAACCGTCGACGCCGGTACCGGACGGCACGGTGTTCTACCTGGCGTCGCCGGGATCCGGTGATGTGGTGTCGCAGCCCGTGTTGCTGCTCAGTCTCGACCAGCCACCCGTGCTGGCCTCGGTGCCCAACTACGACACCGATCGCGACGACGACACCGGGTTGCTGCTCAAGCACAATTCCGGATCGGAGAGCGAGCAGCTTTTCCGGTTGGAGCTCACGCAGGCCGTACAGCTGCAGGGTGTGGTCCCGGTCGAACTGTTCGCGAGCGCTCGGAACAGCAACGGTTCGTTCATGCTCGACGTCCGGCTTCGGAGCTGCCGTGGGACCGACTGCACAGAGGTCGCCTACCGGCGCGTGACAGCGACGAGCACGGGCGTCGGCTTCGTGTCGATGACGTTCGATCTCGTCCCGATCGCCACGGCGCTCGAGCCCGGCGACGTGCTCGAGCTCGTGATCTCGGTGCCGACCTCCGGTCACCATGTCTGGCTGGCGTACGACACCGCGGCCGCCGCCAGCCGCATCGTCCTGCAATCCTGACCAAACACTGAGGCGTGGCGACCTCAAGGGGGCTGGCGTTGCGGCCGATGCAGACGGCGGAGGACTCGGCCCGACTGTCGAGGCGCGCGCGACTTGTCAGCAATAGGCGGTGAAGGTCAATGGATCGGCAGGCCATGGATGGCACGCGCCATCAGGGTGTTCGTGCTGGTCGTGCCGTTCGCCGCGTCGGTTGCATTCGCGTGGACGCTCTCGGGGTTGCTGCCGGGGGTGTCGACCTGGC
Source organism: Ilumatobacteraceae bacterium (assembly GCA_963722415.1). Taxonomy (GTDB): domain Bacteria; phylum Actinomycetota; class Acidimicrobiia; order Acidimicrobiales; family Ilumatobacteraceae; genus JALOLG01. The sequence continues at coordinate 18,189 of CAVRNI010000039.1, read as the reverse complement.
CGCTGGCGGTCTTGCGCTGGCTGCTCATCGCAATCGCGTCGACCGCGGTGATGGTGGCCTTCGACCGCGTGACACGCCGGCTGCTCCCGCTGGCAGTGCTGTTCAGCCTGACGCTCGCGTTCCCCGACCAGGCGCCGTCCCGGTTCAAGATCGCGATGCGCATCGGCACGACGCTGCAGCTGCGCAAGATCGTCGCCGACGCCAGGGCCGGGCGGATCGGTGACACCCCGGCCGAGGCCGCCGAGAAGTTGCTCGAGTTGGTGTCAGCGCTCAGCGTCCACGACCGTCTCACGCGCGGGCACTCCGAGCGGGTGCGTGCCTACACCCACATGGTCGGCGAGGAACTGAAGATCACCGGCGCCGCCCTCGATCACCTGCGGTGGTCGGCACTGCTGCACGACATCGGCAAGTTGCTCGTGTCGGCGGAGATCCTCAACAAGCCGGGCAAGTTGACGGACACCGAGTTCGAGGCCATCAAGCAACACCCCCAGTTCGGGCGGGAGCTCGTGCAACCGCTCGTCGGCTGGCTCGGCGACTCGGCCAGGGCCGTCTGGGAGCACCACGAACGCTGGGACGGCCAGGGCTATCCGAGCGGGCTGTCGGGCACCGACATCAGCCTGGCCGGACGGATCGTGGCCGTCACCGACGCGTTCGACGTGATGACATCGGTCCGGTCGTACAAGGACCCGATCTCACCTGCTGCGGCGAGGGCCGAGCTGGCGCGCTGCGCCGGGAGCCATTTCGACGAGGCGATCGTCAGGGCGTTCATGAACGTGTCGTTGGGCCGGTTGCGGATGGCGATGGGCCCGTTGTCGTGGCTGACGCAGCTTTCCTTCGTCCCCCAGACGCTCGCGACCGCCGGCGCGTCAGGAGCCACGGCCGTCACCGCCCTCGTCGGCCTCACCGCCGGCGCCCTCGGCGTCGGTCTGAACGAGGACGGCCTGTTCTCGGATGCTCCGAGCGTCCACGCCGCGTCCGGTCCCACGATCCCGGTCGACGACGTCATCGGTCCACCACGGGTGATCGGCGCGACTGGTTCCGGCCCGGATGCCGGGGGTGGGGTCGGTGACGACGGGGTCGTCGTCGGCGTGGTCGACCCTGGCGACCCGGTTGCAGACGACGGCGTTCCGGGTACCGACGCGCCGATCGACGGCGAGGCGACCACCACGACCACGTCGTCGGTACCGGGTGACGGACGGGTGACGCCGACCCCGGTGACGGTCCCGAACGGCAGTCCGACCGGCCCGGGTTCGGGAACCACCCCCACGACGTCGTCGACAACTCCGAAGCCGGCGGGCACGCCGACGACGACGAGCCCGTCGGGTCCGACCGCCACTCCGACGACGACGACCGCGCCCGCAACGGGATCGGCCACGACCGCACCGCCGACGGGATCGCCGACGACGGCGCCTCCGACCACTGCACCACCGACGACGTCGCCGACCACCACGACCTACGACGACGACCACCACGACGACGACAACCACCACGACCACGACGACCGTCCCACAGCCCACTGCGATGGGGAACCAGACGCTGTACCTCAAGTCGCCCAGCGCGGGTGGTGGGTCCTCGCCGGCGGCGCTGCTGCTCACCACCCAGCAGCCGAGCTCGGGCGAGCGTCTTTCGCACGACGCTCGAGGATGGCGGCGGCGTGCCCGACGGTGAGCAACGGTTCCGCTGGGACTCGGCCGCGTGGGTGCGGTTCACGGGCACGGCCGGCGCCACGCTGTACGTCTCGGGTCCGAGCCTGCTCGGTCTCGCCGGAGAGCTCGTGGTCGACGTGGAGCTCCGCCACTGCGCAGGTACCGACTGCGCGGTCCTCGCCACTCGCCGGGCGACGTCGCCGGGACCACTGCTCGGGCTCGGGTACGCGACGGTGTCGGTGAACTTCGGCGCGATCGACGCCGTGCTGACCGGCGGTGAATCCCTGGAGCTCGTGGTCACCGCACCGTCCGACACCACCCGCGACGTGTGGCTCGCACACGACGCGACGGGCACGCCGAGCCGATTCACGTTCGTCCAGTCCTGAGCCGGTGACGGGGGATCGGCGGATGACCGCGACCGGCCCTGTGTAACACCCCCTCGGTAGATTCGACGGCATCAGTGATCATCCCGTGCTCGAGGCGTTCTCGCCGGCAGTTCGGGAGTGGTTCGCGGCGTCGTTCCCCGAGCCGACGACCGCCCAGGCGCAGGGTTGGCCACACATCGTGGCGGGTGATCACACGTTGATCTGCGCGCCGACCGGCAGCGGCAAGACGCTCACCGCCTTCCTCGCCTCGATCGACCGCCTGGTCACGACGCCACGCCCCGACGATCGGGGCCGCCGTACGCGGGTCCTCTACGTGTCGCCGCTGCGCGCCCTCGCGTTCGACATCGAGAAGAACCTCCGGGCCCCGCTGAAGGGCATCGAGCTGGCGGCCGAGCGCATCGGCGTCGGCTTCGTGGCGCCCGAGGTTGCGATGCGAACGGGCGACACCCCGTCCAACGACCGTCAGAAGCTCATCCGCCGGCCGCCCGACCTGTTGATCACGACGCCCGAATCGTTGTACCTGATGCTGACGTCATCGGCCCGCGAGACGCTCGTTGGCGTCGAGACAGTGATCATCGACGAGATCCATGCGATGGCCGCCACCAAGCGTGGTGCGCATTTGGCGCTGACGCTCGAACGACTCGAGGAGGTCACCGAGCGGCCACCGCAGCGGATCGGTCTCTCGGCCACGCAGCGCCCGCTCGACGAGGTCGCCCGCTTCCTGGGTGGGTACTCGGCGCCCGGCGTGCCACGGCCGGTGAAGATCGTCGACGCCGGCATCCGCAAAGCGCTCGAGGTCGAGGTCGTGATCCCGATCGAGGACATGTCGACGCTCGGTCAACCGGTCACCGAGCTGCGCAGCGGCCCGGCGACCGTGGCGCTCGCCGAACGGCGCACGAGCATCTGGCCGAGCATCTACCCGCGCATCCTCGAACAGGTGCTGGCACACCGTTCGACGATCATCTTCTGCAACGCCAGGCGTTCCGCCGAGCGCCTTGCCGCCAAGCTCAACGAGCTGGCCCTCGAGCAAGGCGTCATCGAGGAAGGCGATCCCGAGCTGGTCAAGGCGCACCACGGCTCGCTGGCACGCGAGCAGCGGGTGGTGATCGAGGACCAGCTCAAGCGCGGCGAGCTGCGCGGCATCGTCGCCACGTCCTCGCTCGAGCTCGGCATCGACATGGGTGCTGTCGATCTCGTCGTCCAGGTCGAGTCTCCCGGAGCGGTGAGCCGCGGCCTGCAGCGCATCGGCCGTGCCGGACACCAGGTCGGCGAACCGAGCCGCGGCACGATCTTCCCGAAGCACCGTGGCGACCTGCTCGAAACGGCGATCGTCGTGCGGCGCATGGTCGACGGGCTGATCGAGCACACCCACTACCTGCGCAACCCGCTCGATGTGCTGGCCCAGCAGATCGTCGCGCACGTCGCGATCACAGGCGACGTGACGGTTCCCGATCTCGCCGCGCTCGTGCGCCGCTGCGCCAACTTCGCCGAGCTCTCCGACGACCTGCTCGGCAACGTGCTCGACCTGCTCGCCGGGCGCTATCCGAGCGAGGAGTTCTCCGAGCTGCGACCGCGGCTGGTGTGGGACCGCATCAACGACACCGTGCGAGCACGCGACGGATCCAAGCGTCTCGCCGTCACGAGTGGTGGCACGATCCCCGATCGCGGGCTGTTCGGTGTGTTCCTCCCCGACGGCACCCGGGTCGGTGAGCTCGACGAGGAGATGGTGTACGAGAGCCGTCCCGGTGAGACGTTCGTGCTCGGGGCCTCGACGTGGCGCATCGAGGACATCACGTTCGAGCGCGTCACCGTCACCCCGGCGCCGGGGGAGCCCGGCAAGATGCCGTTCTGGCACGGCGACCGTCCCGGCCGGCCGATCGAGCTCGGCCGCGCCCTCGGGGCGTTCGTGCGCGAGATCCGCGATCTCTCCTCCGAGCGCGCCGCCGAGCGCCTGCACGACCACTACTCGCTCGATGCGTTCGCGTCGGCCAACCTCGTCCAGTACCTCGACGAGCAGGGCGAGGCCACGGGCGCCGTGCCCGACGACCGTACGGTCGTCATCGAGCGCTTCCGCGACGAGATCGGCGACTGGCGGGTCTGCATCCTCAGCCCGTTCGGCACGCCGGTGCACGCGCCGTGGGCGATGGCCATCGAGCGCCGCTTGATGGATGCGTTCGACCTCCCGGTCGAGACGATGTGGGGCGACGACGGCATCGTCATCCGGTTGCCGGAGGCCGCCGACGAGCTCCCGCTCGATGCGCTGCTGATCGACCCCGACGACATCGACGAGCTCGTCGTGTCGACGCTGCCGCAGACCGCCCTGTTCTCGGCTCGCTTCAGGGAGTGCGCTGGTCGAGCGCTGCTGTTGCCGCGCCGCCGGCCCGATCGGCGCACCCCGTTGTGGCAGCAACGTCAGCGTGCCGCCGATCTGCTGGCGGTCGCCGCCAAGTACCCGACGTTCCCGATCCTGCTCGAGACGTCGCGTGAATGCCTCCAAGATGTGTTCGACGTGCCCGCTCTGCGCGAGGTCCTCGGCCAACTCCGTTCGCGAGCGGTCCGGGTCGTCCAGGTCGACACCACGAAGGCCAGCCCGATGGCGTCGAGCCTGCTGTTCAACTGGATCGCCGCGTACATGTACGAGGGCGACGCCCCGCTCGCCGAGCGGCGGGCCGCAGCACTGGCGCTCGACCGCGACCTGTTGCGCGACCTGCTCGGCGCCGAGGAACTGCGCGAGCTGCTCGATCCGGGGGTGCTCGCCGATGTCGAGCTCGAGTTGCAGTGCCTCGCCGAGGGGCGCCGGGCACGGTCGGCCGACGAGCTCCACGACGTGTTCCGCAAGGTGGGCGACCTCTCCACCGCCGAGGTCGACCTGCGTTGTGAAGGCGACGCTGGTGCGGCGTGGCTCGACGAGCTGGTCACCACCCGCCGGGCGATCGAGCTCGCCGTCGGTGGCGAGACCGCGCTACGCGGCCGCCGAGGACGCGGCGCGCTACCGCGATGGGCTGGGGTGCGCGCTCCCGCTCGGGTTGCCGATGGCGTTCACCGAGCCGGTCGCGCGGCCGCTCGAAGAGCTCGTCGGCCGGTTCGCGCGTACGCACGGGCCGTTCGTCGTCGACGACGTGGCACGCCGGCTCGGCACCTCCGCCGAGCGGGTCGCCGGCGCGATCGTCGCACTCGCCGCCGACGACCGCGTCGTGCAGGGCGAGTTCCGTCCGGAGGGCGTGCAGCGCGAGTGGTGCGACATCGACGTGCTGCGGCAACTGCGACGTCGATCGCTGGCCGCGCTGCGACGCGAGGTCGAACCGGTCGAACGGTCCGCCTACGCCCGCTTCCTCCCGGCGTGGCACGGCATCCCGGCTGATCGGCGCGGGCAGGAGGCGCTCGTCGAGACGTTGGGCGGTGCTGTCCGGAGGCGCGATCGTCGCCTCGACGCTCGAGGCCGACGTGTTGCCGGCGCGGGTGCGCGGGTACCGGTCGGCGATGCTCGACGAGCTGTGCACGGCGGGCGAGGTCGTCTGGGTCGGCGCCGGGGCGATCGGTTCGAAGGACGGCCGGATCAGGCTGTGCTTCGCCGACCAGCTGCCGTTGCTCGCCCCCGGATGGGAGCCACTCGATGCGCCGACGGGCCCGTTGCATCACGCCATCCGCGAACTGCTGGCGGCTCGCGGGGCCAGTTTCTGGGGCGCGCTCCGCGAGGCGGCGCCGGATTCCACCGATGTCGAGCTGCTCGTCGCGCTGTGGGACCTCGTGTGGGCGGGCGAGGTCACGAACGACTCGCTGGCGCCGCTGCGCGCCGTGATCGGCGGGGCGGCGGCGAAGCCCGGCGCGCGAGCCGGCGTCACGACCGCGTGGGCGTCCACGGCCGGGTCGGCTGGTTCGCATCGGGCCACCGGCGGGCGCCGGGCGGTGGAGCCTCGTGGCGCCATTGCGCGAGCCGGTGCCGACCCCGACCGAGGCGGCGCACGCCAACGCGCTGCAGCTCATCGAGCGGTACGGCGTGGTGACGCGCGAGGCCGTGCTCGCCGAAGGCGTTGCCGGTGGATTCGCCGGCGTGTACGGGGTGCTGAAGGTGCTCGAGGAGCGCGGCCAGGTCCGGCGCGGCTACTTCGTCGACGGCCTCGGAGCGGCGCAGTTCGCGCTCCCGGGAGCCGTCGATCGGCTGCGGGCCGCCCGCGACACGCCTGACCCGGCGATCCATCCGGAGTCCGTGCCGGCGCCGTTCGTGCTCGCCTCCACCGACCCGGCCCAGCCGTATGGCGCCGCGCTCGCCTGGCCCGAGACGCCGGGCCGCCCGGCGCGCACCGCCACGTCCGCCGTGGTGCTGCGGGCCGGGATGCCGCTCGTGTGGTTCGATCGCCGCAGCCACCACCTCGTGACGTTCCCCGAGACGACGCGCGACCCGAGCTGGGCCGACGCGCTCGTCGAGCTCGTCAAGGATGGCCGGGCCCGCAGTGTCGAGGTCCGCAAGGTCGACGGTGAGCAGGTGGGCGACGAGATCGCGGCGCTCCTGCGCGCCGCCGGCTTCGTCGACGGCTACCGCGGGCTCGTCGCCCGCGGCTGAGGTCCGACCCCGTCGCGCCGGTCAGTCCTCCGACGTTCGATCGTCGGCGCGGGCCACCGCCGCGGGTTCGCTCCTCCACGGTGCCCGCCATTCCGGAGGCTCCCAACCGGCGGTGATGTAGATCGACTCGTGCGCCACCTTGTCGCCGCGGAACTCGAGGATGTTCACGGTGAACTGCCACGGCCCGCCGTCGTAGCTGATCGAGTTCTCGGCCACCCACAAGTCACCAGCGCCCCGGATGCGGCGGATGCGGAACCCCAGGACCGCGGGGTACTGGCGCCTCCACTCACGGAAGTTCTCCACGCCTTCGAACCGTTCGCCCGACTGCGGGAACTCCAGGACTGCGTCGTCGTGGTAGATCTCGTGGGCGATGTCCTGGTCGGTGCCGGCGTACTCCCAGTGACGTTCGAGCTGGGCGCGAACGCTCGCTTCATCCATGTTCGTCACAGAGTATTCCTCAGGTGACGGCGCCGGCGTCGGGCTTGATGTGAGCGAACATGCTGCGGCCGTTCCAGGTCGGGAAGGCCCGAACGAGCCATGACGGGCCGTCGAGCTGGATCCGGGAGTCGCGGGTTGCCTCCGCCCAGGAGAGCTGCCCGGCGTGCCATTTCACGAACGCTTCGGCGTCGGCGGTGATGTAGAGGTCTTCGTCCAGACCGGTGTACGTCTTGCAGATCTCGGCCTCACCGAGCTCGAGCAGCAACCAGTACCGCTCGTGGGGCCGGAAGCCCGTGAAATCCAACCGGATGACCACGCGCTGGTCAGGCAGTCGATCCCGGCGGAGCGCGTTGCACATCGACCACAACGCCACGAACGGATCGAGGTTCTCGGGGGCAATCTCGAGCCAACGAGCTCCCCACTCGCCGAGCGCCTCGCAGACCTTGAACAGATCGTGGCCCGAGCTCGTGAGGTGGTAACGGTGACCGCGTCCCTGCGCCTTTGGTGCCGACTCGACGATGCCGAGGCGTTCGAGCTGCGTTGAGCCGCTGCGTGAGCATGGTGCCGGAGAGCCCGGGCGCACCCTCGAGGATCTCGCCGAAGGTCTCACAGCCCAGATGCAGGTTGCGGATGATCAACGGCGTCCAGCGCTCAGCGAAGATCTCCGCGCCACGGGCGATCGGGCAGTACTGGCCGTAGGTCCTCATGAGCACAGTGTCCCGCGCCTCCCGTCCTCCGTGAAGTCCAGATTCCTTACCTCGAACTCCAGATAACTGACTTCTCCTCGGTGCCTCCCGATGTTGCGATGAGCCCATCCACCAGAGGAGGAACGATGACAGCACTCAACCGCGATGCAGATCCCCGGGTTCCGAGGCGTCCTCATCACCCCCGACCACCATGACTACGACGACGCCCGAGCCGTATGGAACGGCACGGTCGACCGACGACCCCGACTGATCGCCCGCTGCAGCGGCACCGCCGACGTGGCCGCAGCGGTGCGCTTCGCCCGCGACTGCGACCTCGAGATCGCCGTACGAGGCGGAGGCCACAACGTCGCCGGCACCGCAGTGTGCGACGACGGGATCGTCATCGACCTCTCGGCGATGCGCGCCGTCTCGGTCGATCTCGTCGACCGCACGGCCCTCGTCCAAGGTGGGGCTCTGTGGGGCGACGTCGACCACGAGACACAGGCCCACGGTCTGGCCACCACGGGCGGCATCGTGAGCCACACCGGCGTCGGCGGCCTCAGCCTGGGCGGCGGCATCGGGTGGCTCATGCGCAAGCACGGGCTCACCGTCGACAACCTCATCGAGGCCGAGGTGGTCACCGCGACGGGCGACATCGTGCGGGCGTCGGCCAACGACCACCCCGACCTCTTCTGGGCGCTGCGAGGCGGCGGCGGGAACTTCGGCGTCGTCAGCTCGTTCCGGTTCGCGTTGCACCCAGTCGGCCCCACCGTCATGGCCGGACCGGTCTTCTGGGCGGCACGAGGACACGACCGACGTCCTGCGCTTCTACCGGGACTTCGTCGCCGACGCGCCCGACGAGCTCGGGACCGTCATTCGGCTCGGCACGGTCCCGCCGCTGCCGGTCGTCGGCGACGAGCTGCACTTCCGGCCGGCCATCGCGGTTGCCAGCTGCTACGCCGGACCCGTGGAGGACAGGTGAGCGTGCCGTCCGTGCGCTCCGCCAGTTCGGAACTCCGCTCGTGGATCTGGTCGGACCCACGTTGTACGTCGACCATCAACGCGGCATCGACGACACCGTCCCGCATGGCTGGCACTACTACTGGAAAGGCACGAACCTCGCCGCCCTGTCCGACGCAGTCATCGACATCGTCGCCGAGCACGCCTACCGCGCCACCTCACCGAGGTCGTACGCGGCGATGTTCCACATGGGTGGCGCAGTAGCCCGAGCGCCTCGCGGCGCCACGGCCTACCCGGAGCGCAATGTGGATCACAACATGAGCATCGACGCGGCATGGCTCCCGGAGCAGGACGACACCGTCGGGGCGGCTGAGACCGCGTGGGCACGAGAATTCCTCCACGCCCTCGAACCCCATCGTGCCGGCGTCTACGTGAACTTCCTGGACGCCGACGACGACACGAGTCGCGTCCGCGAGGCCTACGGCGACGCCAACTACCGGCGGCTCGTCGAGGTCAAGGCCAAGTACGACCCCGAGAACGTGTTCCGGAACAACAAGAACATCCAGCCCGCCACACCGGCCCAGTGAACGCTCGCTGCGTCGACTCGTGTCACGACCTTCGATCACCCGCATATCCGGCGTTCGGGGCACTCTGCGTGCGAGGTCGGCGCAAGCGTTGTCGGACGTCACGCCCGATTCGAGTGTTCGTCGTCACGGCAAGTTGAGCTGCCAGGTCACCCCGTTGCGATCACCAACCCAGCCGAAACGGGTACTGAACCCGTAGTCGTCGAGAGGCATGAACACCGTGCCCCCATCGCTGAGCCGATCGAAGAGTCGCTGGAGTTCGTCGTTGTCGTCGCAGTCGATCCAGAGTGACACGGCAGGGGTAAACCCCCATTCATGACGCACGGGGCTGTCGGCACAGCTGAAGTCGCTACCGGCGAGACGGAACTTCGCGACTTTGACGGTGCCCTCGGGCCCGATGTCCCCCGGGCCGTAGTGGTCGATCTCGATGAGTTCGAAGTCGTCGAAGACGTCGCGGTAGAGATCGAGTGCTGCGGTGGCGGCGCCACCCTTGGAACGTCAGGAAGGTTCGGAGTCCCTGGGTCATGGGATCGACACTAACTACCTCTCGTCGCAACGGTCCGGCCGGGGTGGTAGCGCTCGGGAGTCGCGGGCCCGTCGGCCTCGGCACCCGCGGTCGGACGCGGAGATCGGCTTGGCGCATGTGAGTCGGACGCGGCCTTCCGTGGGCCAGACTGGTGAGATGGTGCACGAGAGCGTCCATGTCAGCACGACGATCGATTGTCCTGCCGGTGACGTCTACGACTACGCCTCGAACCCCGTGAACCTGTCGGCCTGGGCGGCGGGACTCGCCCATCAAGATGTGCAACTGGTCGACGGTCAGTGGGTCGTCGACTCGCCGATGGGACGCGTCATCGTGGCGTTCGCTCCATCGAACGACTTCGGCATCCTCGACCACGACGTCACCCTTCCGGACGGGGAAACGGTGCGCAATCCGATGCGGGTGATCCCCAACGGCGATGGCTGCGACGTGGTCTTCACCGTCCGCAGGCGAGCCGGCATGAGCGCGACGGACTTTGCCGCGGACGTCGACGCCGTCACCGCCGACCTTGCCGCGCTTCGCACGCTGATGGAGCATTGACGCCGAGCACGTCACGGCACTTGCACCCGGCGTTGGAGGGCGCGGCCATCAGCGATTTTCGGCGAAACAGTCGGATACCGGCTGTGCGATCCTCGGTGTCAGAACCGCCAGCGAGTCGGCGCCGCCGACTCGCCGTCGGTCGGAAACCCGAAGGCCTTGGTGGGGGTCAACTCCCAGACCTGGAGCGGGGGACCTCCCGACGTCGGCGCGGCGTACGGGGCGTCGATCTCGTCGCCGATCACGGTGGTCGGCCAGCTGTACACGGCCGCGAACGCAGCCGAAGCACGCTGCATGCCGGTTTCACCGGTCACGCGTCGAGCGGTCGCTTCGACGATGACGTGGGCCGGCCCGGTGTCGCTGGCGAGCACGCATCGGCCGGTCGCTTCAAGATCGCGGGTCTTGCGGGCAGTTGCCTTGGTCGCGACGTAGCAGACCGAGTCGTCCCACGCAACGAGCACCGGGACGACATGCGGGGCGCCGTCGGCGCTGACCGTCGTCAACCAGAAGCCATGCCGGCCGCTTCGCAACGCGGCGTGGACCGACGCCCAATCGAAAGGCACGGTGCTCGAGTTCGGCGACGAGGTGCCCTTGCCCGTCCGGGCCATCGCTTCGGTCACCGGTTCGGACATCATCCGGCCAGGTCGCGAGGTGACTCGCTTCACGGCAAGCCCGCGTGCGGCACGTCCACTCTCGTATAGACGATGGACGCCCGGTGGTTGGCCGCCGCCTCGTCCTCGTGGAACGACGGAGCTGCGCACGCGAACAACGTCCGACCGTCGTCTCCGCCGAGCATGCAGGCGAAGAGTCCGACCCCGTCGTTCGTGCGCTCGTCGAGGATCTCGCCACCTTCGACGACCCGGATCAATCGGGCGTGCGAGACATCCGCCACCCACACCGCACCGTCGGCGTCGAGGCAGATGCCGTCCGGTGCAACGGCGACCTGGCCCAACGCCTCGGCGACATCGGTCGTGGTCGGGGCATCACCGAATGACGCCCAGGTGCGGCGTTCACCGAGCTTGCCGCCGTCCACGTCGAAGGCGCTGAGCCGGTTCATCATCGACTCGGCCACGATGAGCGTGCTGCCGTCGGGCGTGAGGACCATCCCATTCGGAAAGCCGAGTCCGTCCGCGGCAACACTGGCCGCGCCGTCGGCCTCGACTTGGATCAGCACCGTGGTGGTCGCCGGGGCACCGGACATCAAGTCGAAACCGAAGTTCCCGACCCACGCCCGTCCGTCACCGTCGACGAGCATGTCGTTGAGATGCCACGGCGCCAGCGCGGAGAGATCGGCATGCTCGACGAGCGTGCCGTCGGCGTCGCGGCGAAGCAGCTTGCGGTCGCGCATCGAGACGATCAGCAATCACCGTCCGGCATGAATCCGAGGCCCGAGGGCTGATTCGGGATCTCGGCGATCGTCTCGAAGGAGCCGTCCAGCGCGACGGCAAGAACCCGGTGCGTGTAGAAGTCGGACAGGTAGAGGCGGCCGTCGCGCCAACGTGGGCATTCGGTGAAGGACAGACCGTCGATCAGTGTCGTGAACTCAGCCATCGTGTATCACCCCGTAGACCCTTCGTCGCAAGTCTCGCACGTCCGTCGATTCGGATGGGCCGACGGATCAGGCCGACGGATCAGCCGACGATCAGGCCGACCCATCAGAACGAACGCAGCGATCGAACGCCTGCCCGAGCTGCTACAGCAGTTCCGACTCCTGCTGACGCTGCACATGTCCGGCATGGGCGACCGGTCGCTCGTGTCGGACCTCGAGCGCTGGCTCGTCACCGCCGTTCTCCGCCGCTCCCTCGACAGCGTGTCGCGGCTCAACATCCGCGACCTCCACCGCTGCGATTGAACGCGCGTGAGACGCTCGGTCGAACGCTGAGGGCCACAGCGCCCGCGGGCGATGACCAGTGCACCGCCGCCCATCACGATGCCGACCGCGCTGTCGAGCGTGTTGTGCATGCCGAGATACACCCTCGCCCACGCCACCAACACCACGATCAATGCCCCGACCGCCGCAACGAGGCGCGCCTGGCGGATGCGACCGAACATCGCGAGCAGGATCGCGGCGCCGATCCAGCACACCACCGTGGCGGCGACGTGACCGGACGGGAAACTGAACGTCGATGGCACCGAACCGACCTTCTCGACGTCCGGACGCGGTCGTTGGACCGCGTAGTTCACCGCACCGAAACAGGCGAACTCGATCAACAGTGCGATCGGCACGAACGCCATCGCCAGCCACTTGCGGGCAAGTGCGAGGACGAGCGTGACTCCCAACGCCAACAGGAGGATGGATGGAGCGTCGCCGAGGCGGGAGACGAACACGGCGAACGACTCGAACAGGTTCGACCGGCTGTCCGCCAACTCCTCGCTGATTCGCGCGTCCCACGCGCGCGTGCCATCCAGCATCGGTAGGTAGGTGAGCGCCGCACCCACCGCGATCAGCCCGGCCGCCATGACGATCAAACCGACGATCGCGACGCGGAGAACCGAACCGGGCGTCGCCGTAATCGGGTCGGCGGCAGACGGTTCCGCGCCCGTGACGCGACGTGTTCCGGATTGATCGGTCACAGCGACCGGTTTACCCGAGGGCTCTACGGGGATAAACCTCTCCATGATCTTGGTACTGACGATCGGCGCAGGTGTGGCGGTCGCGGGAGTCGTGGGCTTGATCGCTCGGCGCTGGCCTCAGGTCGAGGCTCCCCGCCTGTCCGGTGAGACGATCGTCGAGGAGGTCAAGCGCCACCCAGGTCTGGCGGGCCACTTGCGACACCATTTCAACCCGAAGACCGAGACCGGCATCGCGCTCACGATCGCGGTCGCTCTCGTCGTCTTCGCGGCGGTGGGTATCGGGATCCTGCTCGCCATGGTCCGCAACCACTTCGGCCTGGCGTCGTTGGATCTGCGCTTGGCGCGATTGGGAGCCGAGCACGAAACGGCGACCTCCACCGATGTCCTGCGCGCGCGCTCAGCCAACTCGGCGGTACCAACGGCGTGGTGCTTCTGGCCGTCGTCGTCTGTCTCGTCGAGTTCGTGCGCCGGCCCACCAAGTCGCTGCCGCTGTTCCTCACCCTCGTCGTGGGCGGCCAGTTCGCCATGTCGAACGGCATCAAGTTCCTCGTCGAGCGGGCCCGACCCGACCTCGCCCGGCTCACCGGCTATGCCGGAACGTCGTTTCCATCCGGCCACTCAACCGCGGCCGCGGCGACGCTGGCCGCCGTCGCCTTGGTGACGACGCGGGGACGGTCACGCCGGACGAAGGCCATCGCCGCCGCGGTGGCCGCCGGGCTGGCCGCGATCGTGGCCGCGACCCGGGTGTTTCTCGGCGTGCACTGGTTCACCGATGTCGTCGCCGGCCTGCTCCTCGGGTGGGGTTGGTTCGCGCTGTGTTCCATCGCGTTCGGCGGCCGTCTGCTCACGTTCGGGCTTCCCGTCGACGCCGCCGAGAAGGTGGCGACCACCGATGCGATCGACCCGAGCCCGACGGGCGTCGCGGTACGCGGCGGGAGTGCGAGCTAGAGCATCGCCGCGGCGAGATGGCGCCATGCGTCGCGGGGGAGGGCCGCCGCGTCGGCCTGGAGCACTTGGATGCACACGTGGTCGGCACCGGCGGCGTGGTGCTCGCCGACGCGGGCCGCGATGGCATCGACGTCTCCCCACGCGATCACACCGTCGACGAGGCGGTCGCTCCCGCCGTCGAGCAGGTCATCCTCGGTGAATCCGTGGCGGAGGAAGTTGTTCGTGTAGTTCGGCAGCACCATGTACCTCGAGAGGTGCTGACGGGCCACCGCCCGCGCAGTTCGGGGTCGTCGTCCAGCACGACCATCACCTCGGTCGCGAGCAGCGGGCCGTCGCCGAGCACGGCGCGTGCCGTCGCGGTGTGATCGGGAGTCACGAGATACGGGTGCGCACCGGCGGTGCGGTCCCGCGCCAGTTCGAGCATCCGCGGGCCGAGCGCGGCGAGCATCCGCTCCCCGATAGGGTACCGGTTGGGCTGGCGGCGTCGAGCGCATCGAGGAAGTCGCGCATCTTGGCGAGCGGCCGCTCGTACGTCTGGCCGCTGTTCGTGACCGCTGGCTCGTGGCTGACACCGAGGCCGAGCAGGAAGCGACCGGGGTGCTCGCCGGTCAGCGCCGCGTGACCGGCCGCGGTCTCTTCGGGCGTGTGCATCCAGACGTTGAGGATGCCAGTGGCGACGGTCGCCTTGGAGGTGGCGGCGAGCAGGCGGGCCACGTCGCCGAACACATCGCCGCCGTGGCCGCCGGGGACCCAGATCGCACCGAAGCCGAGCTCGTCGAGCTCGGCCGCGGCCTCGGTGATCGCCGACGGGTCGGCCCGTCGTAGTTGACCGCTCCAGATGCCGACGCGTCCGAGCTCCATGCGGGGCAAGCTACTGGCGACCGCGGCGCTCGACCAGCTCGGACAGGCTGTGAACGGTGAGGTCGGGCGTGGCGTCGACGGCGACTCCGCGCGACGCCCCGCCGGCGGCGCCGGCTCGGCGGTCGACCCAGACCGATGCGATGCCGAAGCGGTTGGCCGGCTCGATGTCGTGGCGCAGCGACTCGGCGACGTGGACGTGGCGGCTGCGGTCGAGGCCCCAGCCGTCGATCGTCTCGAAGAGGCGGAGGAAGTGTGGAGCTGCCGGCTTGTAGGCGTCGACGTCCTCGGCCGTGATCACCGCGTCGAACTCGACGCCGAGTTGCGGCGCAGTGTGGTCGAAGAACATCGATCGGTCGACGTTCGACAGGATGATCAACTTGGCGTGCTGCTGGAGCGAGCGCAGCGCGTCGGGGACGTCGTCGAACACCGGCCAGTCGTCGAAGGCGGCGGCGAACGCATCCGCGTCGGCGTCGTCCGGCGCCAGCCCGAACTCGCGGGCGATATCGGTGTGCACCCGCCGCAGGACCTCGCGGTAGCGGAGCGCCGGCCGCGCGGTCTGGTGCGTCGGCTCCGATCGCGAGTACGCGGCGAGCAGCTCGTCGTCGGATGGCGTGATGCCGTTGCGGTGTGCCCACGGGCGCAGGGCGGCGAGGATCCCCGTCTCCCAGTCGGCGAGCGTGCCGTAGCAGTCGAACGACAGACTCGTGGCGGCGGCGAGGTCGAGCGTGCTCATCGACGAGAGTCTGGCCGAGCACGCTCCCTCGATCTCATGAAGTTTCGGCGTCGTAGGAACGCCGAAACCTCATGAGATGGGGGGGGTGCGTTGCGGGGCACGTCGCGGTAGGGGATGTCGCGGTCGAGCTGGGGTTCCTTCGGGAGGCCGAGGATGCGCTCGCCGATGATGTTGCGCTGGATCTCGTCGGTGCCACCGGCGATCGACACGGCCGGCACCGACACGAGCACCTCGGCGATGACGCCGTCGAGCAGGCTCGTCGGCCCGTCGAGCATCGCGTGGGCGCCGGCGACGAGGGCGTGGACGTCGGCCGACGCCTTGGCGATCAGGCTCCCGTGCAGCTTGCCGAGCGAGCCCTCGGCACCGGGTGGTCGACCGAGCACCCGCGCCGCCTGCGCCCGGCGGCTTGTCCACTCGGCGGTGCGCACGATGCGATTCGAGGCGGGCGAGGGCCTGCCGGACGACGGGATCGCGGTTCGCGGCCGAGCGACTCGCCGCGAGTTCGGCAGCGAGCTCGGCCCGGCCGGCGCGCTGGGGGTACCAGACGTAGGGCGCCATCAGCTCGTCGGTCTCGACCTGGGCTTCGCGCATCGCCCGTCCGGCGCGCCGGGTCGAGCGCGGTCGGTGCCGGTCGGCGGTCGAGCCGGCGTTCGTGGGCCAGCGTCGTCAGGGCCACCCGCCAGCCCTCGCCGGGATCGCCGATGATGTCGGTCGCCGGGACACGAGCGTCGGTGAGGAACACCTCGTTGAACGAGGCGTGCCCGTTCATCTGGCGCACCGGGCGCACCTCGACGCCGGGTTGGCGCATGTCGATCGCGAAGCACGTGAGGCCGCGGTGCTTCGGGGCGTCCCAGTCGGTGCGCGCGACGAGCAGCCCGTACTCGGCATGGTGGGCGCTCGTGGTCCACAGCTTCTGCCCGTTGACGACCCACTCGTCGCCGTCGCGGTCGGCGCGGGTGACGAGCCCGGCGAGGTCGGAGCCGTAACCCGGCTCGCTGAACAGCTGGCACCACCGATGGGCCCCGGTGGCGATCGGGCGCAGCAGCCGCCGCTTCAGATCGTCGCTCCCGTGCTCGAGGATCGTCGGCGCGGCGAGACCGATCCCCACCCCCGCCGGCGTGCCGGGTGCACCGACGATCGCCAGCTCGCTCGCGACCAGCGGACGCATCGGTTGCCGACAACCCGCGCCCGTGCCATTCGACCGGCCAGGTCGGGCACGCCCATCCGGAGTCGACGAGCCGCTCGCGCCACTCACGCAGCGACAGGTCGGGATCCCACGCCGCGTCGAGGAACGAACGGATCTCGCAGCGGACGTCGTCCGCCGTGAGCCCGGTGCGCTCGCCCATCACCAGCCGTGGCGGCCGAGGAACCCGAGCACCGCTTCGCTGAACGCGGCCGGTTGCGACACTGGAGGGGCGTGGGCGGCGCCGTCGATCACGGCCAGCTCGGCACCGGGGATCTTGGCGGCCATGTACTGCGAGCTACCGAGGAACGCCGCGTCATCCGCGCCGACGAGCACGAGCGTGGGCACCGTGATCGACGGCAGCGACTCCATCACGCGACCGTCGTGCTGCTTGAGCACGTGGCGGGCGGCGAGCACCAGCCCGGTCGCGTCGCGGTGGATCGACGGGTCGAGCTCCTCGCTGTCGGCGAGCGCGGCCAGCCCCTTGCGTTCGTACGACACGGCGATCTTGTCGGCGTAGTCGTTCCACCCGTCGCGCCCCTCGTCGCGCCGGAACCCGGGCCCGCTGCCGATCAGGACGAGACCCATCGTGCGCTCCGGGTGGGCGAGGAGGAACTCGAACGACAGGTAGCCGCCGAGGGAGTGCCCGCCGATGACGGCTGCGTCGACATCGGCGGCGTCGAGCAGGGCGGCGATGTCGCCGACGGCGAGCGCGGGTGAGTACGACGCCGGATCAGTGGGGTAGTCGCTGCGTCCGTGACCACGCTGGTCCCACGTGATCACCGTGTTCGATTCCGAGAGTGGGCCGACCACTTTGGCGAACATCTCGGCGGACGCCGCGAACCCGTGGGTGAGGAGCAGCGCCGGGCCGGTGCCGTGGACCTCGTAGTAGATCGCGACGCCGTCGCGGTCGAGCTTGGACATGGTTTGTCGCCTGTTCCCTCTCGTTCAACCGTTGTCGGTCAGCACCGCGAACGCGGCGCGCAGTTCGCTCACGAACAGTTCCGGCTGCTCGAACGCGGCGAAGTGGCCGCCGCGGTCGAGCTCGTTCCAGTACCGGATGTCGGTGTACTTGCTCTCGGCCCAGCGTCGGCTGGAGCGGATGATCTCCTTCGGATAGATGCTGCAGCCGGTGGGCATCGTGACGAGCCCTTCGCGGAACTTGCCGAAGCTCTCCCAGTACAGCCGTGCCGACGACGCCGCGGTGGCGGTGAACCAGTACACCGAGACGTTGTCGAGCAACTCGTCGCGGCGTCAGCGCGTTCTCGATGTGGTCACCGCAATCGGTCCATCGCCAGAACTTCTCCAGGATCCACGCCGCCTGTCCGGCCGGGGAGTCGACGAGGCCGTAGCCGAGCGTCTGCGGCCGCGTGCTCTGCTGCTTCGAGTAGCCGGAGTCCCAGTCCTGGTAGAACTTCGCCGCTTCGATCGCCTGCTGCTCCTGGGGCGTCAGGTCGGTCAGCAGGTCGGGCGTCGGCCGTACCGTCGGCATGTTGGTGTGGATCGCCCTGCAGCCGCCGAGGTCCTGGGCTCCGATCATCGTCGTCACCG
>CAVRNI010000038.1:0-29941 GCA_963722415.1 Ilumatobacteraceae bacterium | reverse complement strand
CGGGTCTGCTCCTACGCCCGCTTCGGCACCGGCGCAAGCGACCCGCCCACGACACCCCAAACCTTCGCCACCTCCGCCCGCGATCTACACACCCTCCTGGACGAGATCGGCGAGCCCGCCCCGTTCGTCGTCGTGGGACACTCCTACGGCGGGCCCAAGCCGTGACCTTCGCCGCACCTACCCGGATGAGGTCGAGGGGCTGTCCTTCGACGCCACGCCGACGACGTGGGCCGCGGCCAGCTGCGCCGTGCCCGACGACGGCTCCGAAGCCGCGGCAGCGTTCGTCGACCGCTGCGCCGACCCTGCCTTCCCGACCGACAACCCTGAGCAGCTCGACGAGGCCGCAGGGTTCGCCGAAGTCGCTGCCATCGAAACTGTCGGCTCCCTGCCGCTCAGCGTCGTGACCGCGGCCGAGCACCCCTTCCCCGGTCTCGACCCGGTCGAAGCAACACGCCTCGACGACGTGTGGAATCAAGGACAGCAGCATTGGATGTCGCTCTCATCGGCCGCCCAACTCGTGACGGTCGAAGACACCGGCCACTACATCCAACTCGACCGACCCGATGCCGTCATCGCCGAGATCCAGAAGCTCCTTCCCGTCCCGCCAACCGCGTCGACGCCGGCACCTCTTCGCTGGGAGCCCTGCGGTGGCCGCCTGCAATGCGGCTCCCTCGACGTCCCCGTCGACCCCGCCGACCCCACCGGTGCCACGGTCAGCCTGTCGTTGGCTCGCCTCCCGGCAACGGACCCCGACGCCAGAATCGGCACACTCATCACCAACCCCGGAGGACCCGGCGGGTCAGGCGTCGAGTTCCTCGGCAACGACGGAATCTTCAACGACGAGATCAACCGCCGCTTCGACATCGTCTCCTGGGATCCCCGCGGCGTCGGCGGCACTGCCCCACTGCAATGCGGCTCGGGATTCTCCGACACCTTCCTGTCCATCGACCTCGCCCCTCGCGACGCGGCCGGACGAGCCGACTCGAAGCATCACTCGCCGCCAACGTCGAAGCCTGCTTGGAGGGCGAGCGTTCGCTCCTCGCCCACATCGGCACCGACGCCGCCGTAGCGGACCTCGAAGCGATCCGGCAAGCGCTCGGCGGCGACCCGATCACCTACGTCGGCTTCTCCTACGGCACCCTCATCGGGCTCCGCTACGCCGAGCAGTACCCCGACGCCCTGCGAGCAATGGTGCTCGACGGCGTCGTCCGACCAGACGCAAACCTCGGAGATCGACTCGTCACGCAAGCGGCATCGCTGGACCGTTCCCTCGCCGAGGTGCTCAACGCCTGCGGGCCCGACTGCCCCATCGACGGCGACCCGCTGCAGGCCTACCGTGACCTCGCAGAATCGGTCCGCACCGAGCCCCTCAGCTCCGGCGACGCCAATGACGTCGGGTTCAACGCCGTCGGGATGGCCGGCATCGCCGTCACCTACTACGAGGAATACCGCGAACCGTTCTACGAAGCCATCGCCCAAGGCCAACACGGCGACGGAATGCTCTTCGAGATGTTCGCTGAAGAGTTCGTCGCGGATTTCGAACTCGGACCGAACTTCGCAGTCGACTGCATCGACGTCCCACACCCCACGACCTCGGCCGAGGTCGAGGCGCTCGCATCGCAAGCCGCTGACGCCGCCACCGTGCTCCCCGAACTGAGCGCCGCCTACGTGCGAGTCTTCGCCCTTCCCTGCCTGTCCTGGCCCGTGCCAGCACCCACCGGCCTTGAGCCGATCACCGCCGCCGGAGCACCACCGATCCTGGTCGTCGGTAACACCGGCGACCCGGTGACACCCTTCGAGTCCGCCGAGCACGTCGCCGTCAACCTGGCGGACGGACATCTCCTCACCTACCTCGGCAGCGGACACACCACCTACCGCAAGGACAGTTGTGCCGACGCATCCATCGACTCGTACCTGCTCGACCTCCGGGTCCCTGCCGAATCGACCGTCTGTGGATGATCTTCGGCCGGCCCGACGTGTGTTGTGATGTGAGAAGCAATCGAGACCGTCGATGACCAACGAGAAACACCCAGCCAACAGCCTCGGGTTACGAAACAGGACGGACGCCGCTGATGAAGCGGCGTCCGTTCCAGTACCCGGCCCATGGGGGCCGCGGCCTCGCACTTGGGAGCGGGCCTCACCGCGGGACTCACGCAGCGTGATTGGCGAGCGACGACCGCAGCCCAAATGCAGCGCAATCGCGCGCCTCAAAGTCCTGCTCAGACTGAGCCAGCAGTTGAGCACGGCATCGGCGACCTTCGGGCAACATGCCCGAAGCCACCTCTCTGACCAGGTCCTATGTCGAAGGGGCGTGGTACATGTACCAAATCGAGGACCGCCATGTACCAAGATCACGACTTGGGCCAACGACGGAGGCCCTCTCCGCCGGAGCGAAAAGGGCCTCTGACCTGGTATTACTTGGTGGCGGGGGTAGGATTTGAACCTGCGACCTTCGGGTTATGAGAATAATGGTCCTCGTCTGCACCCGTTGACGCTCATCGGCGTCAGTCCTGCTCAGACGGGGTTTTCCTCATCGTACGCGCTTCGTTCATAGATTGCAATAGGCGGCTGTAGGTGCGAGTTGCGTTGACAAATCGTTGACAACCCGGGACGGATCGCCCCGACGGTCACGCGGCCGATGGCTTGAGTTCGGCGTGGGGTGCGACGATCACTCCGAGCGCGTTGGCGATGTCGCACAGCCGAGCGAGGCTGGTTGAGCGGTAGTCGTTGGCTTCGTAGCGCTGGATCTGTTGTTCGGCCATCCCGAGCGCCTCAGCAAGCTGACGTTGAGTCCACCCGCGGGCGATGCGTGCCTTGACGAGCACCGTCGACAGTTCCTCCAACGAGGCTGCCGCATCGAACGTCGACAGACGTTCCCGCCGCGCAACTGATCGAAATCGGCCAGTTCGGCGCGCAGGTCGTCGGCCTGGGCTCGGATCGCGTCGAGTTCGAGCCGTTCGAGCTTGGTTCGTTTGCCGGCGCGGGCCTCGATGTTGGCGGCAGCTTCCTCGAAGCGTTCGAGATGTGCCTTGGTGGCCCGGTACTGCACTTCATTGGTGATCACGATTGGTCTCCCTTCGAGAGGTGGATGACGACGATGCCCTTGCGGCTCGTGTCGCGTTCGTTCTGGAAGAACTCGGCGAACGACAGACCGGACTGCGTCTCGATGACGTTTGGGAACAACTCGCCGCCGAAGCGGGCTTTCTGGGCTCGGCGACCGTCGGCGAGATCGAGCAGCACCGGGTCGAGCGCGTCGAGATCAACGCCGTCGGTGTCCCAGCAGGCGTCGAAGTCACCGGGCTCGTCCTTGGCGGTGACGAACTGCCGTTCAACCACACCTGCCGACACCCCGCGGCGGCGAGCAACTCGATCGCTTCCGCGAGCCCGTCGAGCAGACGTCGCCGTCGTTGTGTCCAGCCGAATCGGTCGACGACCTCGTCCCACGACGCGGCATGCTCGCCCGGCGGTAACCGCCCACTGTCAGCCTCGAATCCAGGGAGCACGCCACAACACTATCGTTGTCATGCCGGGTTCAAGGTTGTCGCGTTGGCTTCCGCTGTTGGACGCTGTCGCGACCAGCTGGCGACCTGCAGCTGGTCGCGTCGGCGGCGGGCACGTGGACGAGCGACGATAGAGGGATGCCCGCCGATTCGGACCGCGCCTACGAAGCGTTGCTCGCCGAGATGGACGAGTTGCGCCGTGAGAACGCCCGCCTCCGCGGGTTGCTCGGTCTGGATTCGCGTGGCGAGGACGCCCACGCGGTGTCGTGGTCGCCGACGCTGCTGACTGATTCCATCGGCGCCGCCGATCCGGTCGATTCGTCGTCGCCGTGGTCGGCAAAGGTCGAGTTGCTGTGGTCGCTGTTCGGGGCCCGGTCCGATGTGTACGCGGTTCGCTGGGAGAGTGCGTCGAGCGGAAAGTCCGGTTGGCAACCAGCGACGAAGAGCCGTTGGTCGAAGGGGCGTGCGCCACGCGACTACCTGCCGTTGACCGATGACGTGTTCGAGGCGCACCTCGCCGGTGGCGAGACGGTCGGCATCTATCCGTTGCTGCGCGGCGACCACTGCGCGCTGTTGGTGTGCGACTTCGACCGGGGGACGTGGGCGCTCGACGCGCTCGCCTACCTCGACGCCTGCCACGCCAACGGCGTACCTGCGGCGCTGGAGCGGTCCCGTTCGGGTAACGGGGCGCACGTGTGGGTGTTCTTCGACGGCCTCGGTCGCGGCGACCGACGCGAGGGTCGATGGGCGCTGCACTGTTGCGGCTCAGGCGATGACAGCTCGTGCCGAGTTGGATCTGTCGAGCTATGACCGGTTCTTCCCGTCACAGGACTTCTTGCCGAAGGCCGGGTTCGGGAACCTGATCGCCCTGCCACTGCACGGCGAGTGCGTCGAACGCGGCACGACGGTGTTCTTGAACCCGACGACGATGGAGCCGTGGCCCGATCAGTGGGCGTTCCTGTCGTCGGTCGCCCGGATGGCACCCGAGGCGGTCAGCGCCCTGGCCGAGTCGCTCCGCCCAGCGGCCGCCGGGCCGGCCCTGTCGCTTGGCGGACCTCGCCGCGGCGGGTGGGCCTCCGCCTCCGCCGGTGGTGCGGGCCCGGCTCGGGGCGATGTTGTCGGTCGAACGTGCCGGGCTGCCGCCGGCGGTGATCGCCGCGTTGAAGCACCTCGGCTCGATCGCCAACCCCGAGTTCTACGAGAAGCAACGGATGCGGTTCTCGACCTGGAACACACCGCGGTTCATCAGCGCCTACGGCGAAGACCTCGAGTGGCTGCACCTCCCGCGCGGGCTGAGCGAACAGGTCGAGCAGCTGTTCGTCAGCCTCGGCAGCAAGCTCGACATGGTGGACGACCGACCCGACGTGCGCACCGATCGCCGTGGCGTTCGACTGGAACGTTGCGACCCCAACAGGTCGACAGCGGTCGCGGATCTCACGCGCCACGAACTCGGCGTGCTCGTCGCGCCGCCCGGTGCCGGCAAGACCGTGATGGCCTGCGCGGTGATCGCTCACCACAAGGTGCCCACGCTGGTGGTCGTCGACCGCAAGGAACTCATCGACCAGTGGCGCGCCCGACTCGTCGAGCACCTCGACCTCGATCCCGACGCGGGTCGGCCAGATCGGCGGCGGTCGCGATCGCCCGACCGGAGTGGTCGACGTCGCGATGATCCAGAGCCTCGGCCCGCCGAGACGACGCCTCCATCTTCGACAACTACGGGCTGGTCGTGGTCGACGAGTGTCACCACATCCCAGCCGTCTCGTTCGCAAGCATGCGTGCAACGAGCCCGGACGCGGCGGTGGCTCGGACTGACCGCCACCCCATACCGACGTGATCGGCTCGAAGCCCTGATCAACTTCCAGTGCGGCCCTACCCGGCACGAGATCAAACCCGCCGCGGTCGAAGGCGTCGAGTTGTTGCGCCGCGAGCTCATCGTTCACCACACCGCCACCACGGTCGACGACGACACACAGGCGCACATCCAGGACGTGTTCGCCGCACTTGTCGACGACGAGCGACGCACCGAACAGATCTGCGCCGACGTTCACCGAGCTGTTGCCGCTGGACGAACGTGTCTCGTGCTCACCCAGCGCACCGACCACATCGACGCGATCGTCGACCGGCCTCGCAGCGCTCGGCGACGCAAGCGCTCGTCCTGCGCGGCGGGCTCGGGGTGAAGGCTCGTCGAGCTGTGTCTGACGCGCTCGCCCGACGCGATCCCGACAGCGGGATCGTGCTCGTCGCCACCGGCTCGTATCTCGGCGAAGGGTTCGACTGGCCCGAGCTCGACACCTTGTTCCTCGCGTTCCCGCTCGCGTTCAAGGGACGCGTCGTCCAATACGTCGGTCGACTCCTCCGGACCCACACCGGGAAGTACCACGTCGAACTCCACGACTACGTCGACAGTCGCATCCCCGTCCTCGACCGCATGCACACCAAACGCCACCCGGCCTACACCACCCTCGGCTTCGACATCCCCAAACGACCCCGACGAACCTATGGAAGGAGTCGGTACCGATGGCACATGACGACGACTGATCTCGACGACCTGATCGAGGAGATCACCGTTGATGCATACGGCGACGAGGGCTACTGGTCGTTCCTCCAAGCGCTCACCGACGACGCCGAGGTGCCCCTTCAAGGCACGATCGCTGGTGCTGCCGTGCGAGTCGAAGCCTTCGACTTCGACGGCAACGAGCGCCGGGGAATCACCGCCCGCGTCAACGTCAACTGGACCAGGGGCGGCCCCGTCGCATACACGATCATTGTCTCGGCGTGGGCGTACGCACCAGCGATGTGGCGCCCCTCCGTGTCGACCTCGAACCACATCGGCTTGGTGGCGACGCCGGCTCGCGCTGTAATGCCGAAACAATCATCGGCGACGAGCACGACGTCATCGCGGGTGAGTTCGAGCTGCCGGATCCTGCTGGGCGCGTCGTCGATCGGCCGGATCGTCCGCGTCAGAGCGCCGCGTGACACGGCGACATGCAGTTGGGACGGGAAGGCTCGAAGCTGAGGAGGTGGAGCTCGCCGGTGTGGGGGTCGACCTGGCAGTGTGCGACCCCCGGCACATCACGATAGGTGGTCATTTTCGGAGACTAGGAGGCCAAAGGACGCTCGATATCCCGATCGTAACGGTGCAGCCGATGGCGATTGTCGGGACAGCTCAGCCGTCCTCGTTCCGATGTAGCTCTACCCTGGCGGAGAGCACTTCTCGAAGGGGTGGTGATGGCTGACAGGAAGGTGTGGTTGATCACGGGTGGGGCGAGGGGCATGGGTGAGTCGTTCGTCAGGGCGACGCTCGCTGCCGGCCACGCGGTCGTAGCGACGGGTCGTCATCCGGACCAGATCACCAAAGCGCGTTCGACGGTTCCTCGCCGAGCTTTCCGAGATACGCGCGACCGGACTGGCGTTCAACCGCGGGACGACCTTGACGGACACGTTCGTCGTGGCCACTCCCCTGCTCGCACGCGACGGCTCCGTCATCGCGGCGATCAGCGCCGCGGTCGAACCACCGGAAGTCGATCGACTCGACCAGCTCGGCGAGGAGCTCAAGCGCGCCGTTGCGGAGCTCGCCCGGCGCGACCACCTGGGCCGCACGCCCCAGGGCGAGTGACTCGTCGTACGGTCATGCCCGCACTCATCGTCAACCCTCGCTCGGGCGGCGGGAAGGCCGCTCGCTTCGACTTGATCGCGCAGTGCGCGAAACGAGGCATCGAGCCGATCATCCTCGAACCGGGCGACGACCTCGCGGCATTGGCCGAGACCGCCATACGCAACGGCGCGGACGCCGTGGGCATGGCCGGCGGCGACGGCTCGCAAGCCACGGTTGCGGCTGTCGCGGCGGAGCACGACGTTGCCTTCGTGTGCGTTCCCGCCGGGACACGGAACCACTTCGCGTTCGATCTCGGGATCGACCGCAACGACGTCGTCGCCGCGCTCGACGTCTTCGACGATGGAACCGAGCGACGCATCGACCTCGGCCGCGTCAACGGGCGCGTCTTCGTCAACAACGTAGCGATGGGTGTCTACGGCGCAGTCGTGGAGTCGCCCGCGTACCGCGACCACAAGATGCGCACCGTGATGGAGATGCTCCCCCAGCTGGTCGGGCCACGCGCCGAGCGGTTCGACCTCCGCTTCGCAGGGCGGGACGGCACCGCGCACGACAGCGCCCTGCTCATCCTCGTTTCGAACAACCCCTACACCTTCGACCCGCGGCCGCAGTTCGGAACGAGGGGAACGCTCGACCATGGCGTGCTCGGTGTGATCACCGTCCCGGGACCGCCTCACGGCCCCGAGGAGTGGTCGACTCCGAGGTTCCGGGTCGATTCGGCGACAAGCGTCGCGGTCGGGATTGACGGTGAAAGCGTCGCCATGTCACCGCCGCTGCTGTTCGAGTCCGATCGGCAGGCGCTGCGCGTCCGGCTGCCGGCGCGCCGGAGATGAGGTCCGGGCGCGGTTCCTACTCGCGTTCGGTCGCGTCGTCGATGACGTGCCGGTGGATCTCGGTCGTCAGCGTGTGGATCGCGCGCGTGCAGCTCCGTGTTCGTGTGAAGTTCGTGCGCCCCGGTTGTGAAGTCATGGTCTGCCTTGGCGCGCTGGAACTCGGCTTGGCGGTTCTGGCCGATCATGACGAACGTCGAGAGGAAGATCGCTTCGAGCGACACGATGAGGGTCAGCCTCGGCCAGGGATCGGATTCGACGAAGAGCATCCAACCGGTGAACAAGACGGTGTGGAGGTAGACGAATCGCATCGAACCTGCGAACGCCGTGATCGAATCGGCGATGCGTAGCTGCCCACTCGCGGCGCGGCGCGCGGCGTGCTCGACGACGACCGGGTGGTGGGTCCGCATGGCCGCCGTTGTCTCGTGCATGTGGATCCGGCCCATCTGGTTCCTCCTCTCTTTGGGGCGAGATGAGCGCGGTCCTGCGCCGCCCGTGTGGACGAGCGGCGCAGGACGACGCCGGTTGGGTCAGCTCACGACCTGTCGGGCCGCGACGTGTGGATACGGGTCTGCGTCGTCGGTTCGTGCGTCTCGCTCCGGACATCGGCCGCGAGCCACAGCTCGAGGCTGCCGAACACGAAGGTGACCCACCCGATCGCCCAGGTGATGCCGATGGCGCCGACGCCGGGGTCGGCGAGCAGCAGCACGCCGAGCAGCACGAGCAAGGCGCCGCCGAGACCGACCACCCCAGCGCCCGACAACTGCTTGCGGGCCGAGATGGCGAATGCGATCCGGGAGCCTCCGATGATCAGCGACCAGGTCGCGATGACCACGAGCAGCGCGAGCGCCGTCATCGACGGCCACAAGAAGGTGACGACGCCGGCCAAGATGCCGGTGACGCCCCTAAAGGCGACCCACCCTCGGTGGACGAGCAGTGGGTCGGCGATCGCGGCCGACACGGCGGTGATGCCGTCGACGAACGCAAACGCACCCCACAGGAGCACGAGGCTCCAGAGCGTGATTCCCGGCCACACCAGCGTGGCGAGGCCGAAGAACACTGCGGCCGCACCGTGGACAGCGAGCCGCTTCCAGCTACCGATGTAGGGCCGCATCATGACGTCGCTCCGACGGTCGGGGCCGGCTCGGCGGCGAGGTCGTCGGCGGCCATGCGGGCGAGCGCGGCGTCGATGATGGCGTACTCGGCGACGTTCAGGAAGTAGTCCGCAACCTCGATGGCCGCGGCGGCGTCTTCCTCGGCCGCTGTCCGCAGCTCGCAGCGCCCGATGGAGCTCGTGCTCCGACTGGCGCTTCTCGACGCGGGCACGGACCTCGTCGAGCGGACGCTTCATCGAGGTCTTGGTGTCGTTCCACCACGTGCGACCTGCTTGCGCGGCCTCACGCACTGCGGAGTCGAACTCGCTGACGTCGCTCTTGATGGCGTCGTCGATCTCGTGGCGGCGCTTCTCGAGCTTGGTGCGGTCCGCCTCGAAGGTGGCGGTCGCGGAATCCTCGAGCACCTTGACGCGAGCGGCAAGTTCTTCGAGGGACTGGGACAGTGGCTTCATGGGTTCCTCCATTTCGTAGTTTTGTAATGTACACTACAATACTATGATTGGAATGTCCACTACAAAAATGTCACGTGGGGCGAGTAGCCTCGGGCGCATGAGCGACCAGCGCGAACCCGTGACGCCAAACCGACGCGGCGTGAAATCGCGCGAGCTCGTGCTCGACGCCGCCGAGCGAGTGATGGCCACCGAAGGATTCGAAGCGGCGACGATCAACCGAATTGTCGACGAAGCCGGCGTGCCGCTCAGTTCCGTATACCACTACTACGGCTCCAAGGACGGCGTGCTCCTCGCCGTCATGCAGCGAGGTGTCGAGCGGTTCTTCGCCGACGTCCCCGACTACGACCAGCGGTCCGGCACCGCCGTCGAGCACCTACGACTGGTCATCTTCGATGCCGTCGACGCGCTCGAACGCCATCCCAACTTCCTTCGCCTGGTCATCGCCTTCGCCGTGCAGCCACCACAAGCCGGCGACGGTGAGATCAGCGACGTCGTGCGCCACGTCCGCGAACTCGCCCTCAAGCGACTCCGGCGACAGATCGCCATCGCCTGCGACGACAACGCCCGCAGCCGCGTCGTCGACAGAGTGGCGCGGCTCGCGCTGGCCGCGATCGACGGCGCCTTCGTCGCCACCAGCGCCGACCGGTCGATCACGCTCGCCCAGATCCTCGAGCCTCTTCCCGACGCGCTCGTTGCCGCTCGGCGAGCGCTTCTCCCGAAGGGTCGGAGCTGACGGCCGCCGCGTGTGCCGCGGTACGACGCGACACGTGCGCTTTCCGCCAGTCATTCGCACGGGAGCTCACGGCTCGCTGATCTTGGCGCCGTCGATGAGGACGAATGCCATTTTGCAGTCTCGGTTGGTGCGGTTGGACCAGGAGTGGCTGGTGGCTCGTTGGATGAGCACATCGCCGCGCTTCATCAGTCTTTCGCCTTCGTCCATCATCGCCCAGATCTCGCCGTCGAGCACGATGGCGTAGTCGAGGGTGTGGGTGGTGTGGAAGAAGAAGTGGCGGTCGTTCGCCGGGTGGTGGTCCTGGTCGGGGACGATCGTGGCGAGGAACTTGGCCATCGCTTCGGTGTCGTATTCGGTGTCGGGCGGGAAGTCGACGATCCGCAGGATGGTGCCGTTCGGGGCGGGTGCGGCGGTGAAGAATCGGTCGGCGGTCGCCGGGTCGTCACCGTCGACGACTGCCGGTGTCGTGTCGGTCGCCCACATGACCTGGGCGACATTCGGGGAGTGCTCGGACTGGTAGCGGTGCGGAGCGATGCCGTCTTCGAGGATGATCGAGTGGCCGGCGGCGTTGTGGCCGGTGACGATGCGTCGTGTCCGTCCCCGGGCCGAGGCGGGGCGGCGGATGGGCAGGTTGCGGTCGAGCCACTCCTCCATGAGTCGGTCGAGGAGCGGCTCGGGTTCGGCGAATGGGAAGTGATCACCTTGGAGGATCGCCAGTTCGGGGACGCCCTGTGCCCGACGGAAGATCTCCAACGCTTCGGAGGTCGGCGTGACGCTGTCGTTGGCGCCGTGGTAGATGAGCAGGGGCCGCGGTGCGATCCGACCGATCACGTCGTCAGGGCTGAAGTCGTAGATGCTTTGCGCCGTGTCGACGGGGAAATCCATGATCCGGTCGGCCGGCAGCAGCGGGCGGAGGTGCTCGGGCACGGGGACGATGTCCCAGCGCTTGACCATCAACGTCTCACCGGTTTCCTCGCGCAGCTTCCGGCCGCGTTCGAGGATGTCGAGGAACCGTTCCCACTCCCCCGGGCCGGGGTGCTGGCCTTGCAGTTTGCGGGCTCCGTTGCCCCATCCGCCGACGGAGATGACCGCGGCAACGCGCTCGTCGATGCCGCCGGTGTACAGCGCGACGGCGCCGCCGAAGCTCTGACCGCTCACCGCGATCGCGTCCGGGTCGACGTACGGCTGCGTCGCGAGCCAGGTGAGCGCTGACTGCGTGTCGACAACCTGGTCGTCGCACAGCACGTGGCCGCGGACGCCACCGCTCTCGCCGCAGCCGCGCATGTCGAACCGGAAGGCCACATACCCGAACGACTCGTACAGGCCCGCTTCGCCGACGTGGGTGGGGCCGTCCTTGCTGCCGCCGAAGCCGTGCAGAACCATGATCGCCGGTCGGCGCTCGCCTTCGCCGAGGTCGTCGGGGATGTGGACGACGCCGGCCAGTGTGAGCCCGTCCGACGCAAAGGTGACCTGGTGCTGCATCAGAACGGTCCTGCGAGGAAGGCGTGGGTCTCGCCCATCAGCTTCGACATCAGCGAGCGGTCGTACTCGGCCAGCTGCTCCCACCGGCAGATCTGCAGCGATGCGTCGTAGACCTGCTTGACCCGCGGGAAGCGGCAGGCGCTGAACTCGTCGAGCACGTCAGGGATCGCGCGGCCGCTCGCGATGAGGCGTGAGAGGACGACCGCGTCTTCGAGGGCGAGACCGCCGCCCGACGTCATCTGCGGGGTCAGTGAGTGGGCGGCGTCGCCGATGAGCACGACCCGCCCGCGGTGCCACGGGGTGGGCATCAACAAGATGTCGAACGGCCGGTAGGTCAGGTTGCCATCGGTGATCGATTCGGCGGCGGCGCGCATCAGCGGTGCGCTGAACGCGGCGAGCCGTTCGGCCATCAACTCGGGGAGCTGGGCGTCGCGGATCCGGATCCGTTCGGCGGTGTTCTCGAGAATGAAGACGTAACACCATTCGTCCGAGAGCGGGATCGCCCCGCCGGCCTGGCCGGCCTGGTTGCGCATCAGCACGAGACCGTGCAGGTGTTCGGGCCGCCGGAAGGTGATCCGCCAGACGCCTTGGCCCGCGTACTCGGGCGCGGATTCTGCGCCGAACACCGCGGTGCGTGTCGACGAGTAGGTGCCGTCGGCGGCGACGACGAGATCGGCCCGCAGTTGTTCGCCGGTGGAGAGGGTGAGGTCCGCGCCTGCATCGTCTTGCTGGATGGACGTGACCGTGCATTCGTAGCGGAGACGGGCGCCGGCGTGCGCCGCGCCGTCGGCGAGCACCGAGTGGAGCGTTGATCGGAGGATGCCGAACGACGCGGGCCGATCGGGGCGGAAGGTGCGTGGCGCTCGGTCGCTCATCATCACGTTGCCGTCACCGTCGACGATGTCGATGGTGTCGAACCCGTAGCCGGCGTCGAGACACGGGTCGGCGAGGTCGAGCTCGCCGAGGGCTCGTAACGCGTTGCCGAGCAGGCTGATGCCGGCCCCGGTCCGTTCCTGCGGAGAGTCGGCTTCGATGACGTCGACCTCGATGCCATGGCGGGCGAGGCCGACGGCAGCGGACAGGCCGGCGATCCCGGCGCCGATCACGACGACGTGCATCAGTGGCCCCCTGTACTGGCGGGGCTGAGTCGTTCACTTGTCTTGTGCTGGCACCGTGCCGTCGGGCAGGTCGGTGGGGTCGAACGTGACGTTCCATTCGACCTCTTCGGGGAGGAACGGCAGGATTTGGCTGGTCCACATGAACCCGCCGAAGGAACGCTCCCAGCGGCGCGGCACCCAGTTGTCGTCGAGGTAGTCGGTGTCGGCGCCGTACTCCGCCATACCACCGCACGGAGCGAACAGGTAGCAGAACATCGCCGACGCGATGCGGTGCCGACCCGGCCCGCCGAACGGGTTGCCCCATCCGCGCCGCGCCATGTAGTTCCACCCGGCGAACAGTTCGTCGACGTCTTCGACGCCGTAGCAGACGTGATCGAAACCGGTGCGATGCGGCGGCGGGCCGAGCACGTCGAACTGCTGGAAGTAGACGACGTGGTGCTGGCTCGTGCCCGGAGAACGGCCGAAGATGCCGGCGTCGATCTGGTAGTCGCTCAGCTTGAAGCCGAGCCGATCGCGGAAGAACACCCACGAATCCTCGAAGTTCTGTACCCGCCAGACGACGTGGTTGATCGTCTTCGGGCGGGCCTTGACCCGCCAGCGCCGATGCTGGTTCAGCCGCTTCACGTTGTCGGCGGCGTTGACCGGGTCGGGCGAGTACACCACTGGTGTGCGCTGCCACACCCGCACGCCGAGCGGGATGCCGCAGTCGGAGGTGAAGTGGATCGTGCCGTCGTCGTCCCGTCGGACCTCACGGTCAACGGCGAGAGAGGCCGCGAGGGCGTCCAGTTCGTCGCGCGAGCTGATCCCGAAGATGGTCTCGCGTACGCCGTTGCCGTCGTAGTGCGGTGCTGGAAGCGACGGGTCGTCGGCGAGCCGGATGATCACCCGCGACCCTTCCTCGAGCCGGTAGATGGCCTCGGTGTCGCTGCGCGACTGCAACGTGAGCCCGAAGTCGTCGTAGAAGGTCACGGCGGCGTCGATGTCGTCGGTGCCGTAGACGACGCTTTCCACTGATCCGATCGGCATGTCAGTCCTCCTTGCGCTGCTGTGTGGTCGAAACGAGATCGTCATAAGCTGCACGGGATGTCGGGGAGCAGCCCCTGCGCCAGCGCGGAGCTCGCGCACCACCTCGAACCCGGCTCGCGAGACGGTGAGCGGGCCGGAACCGCACAGGGCGAGCTGCGCTCGGGCCGCGGCCTCGGCCAGGCCGGTCGCCATCAATGCCTCGACCCCGGTGTCCGGGTGGTCGGCGAGCCAGTTGCGACCTGCCGCGAGGGCGGCGAGATACGCCCCGCAGCGCCTCACCGATCACGCCGGCCCGGCGTTCCAGCATCACGACGACGAGGCCGGGGTAGCTCGGATAGAGATCCTCCACGGCCGTTGCCCGGCACAACCCGACCTCGGCGGCCGCTGCGGCGACGAACGGGGCGAGCAATGCGACGTCACCGTCACCGGCGGCGAGCGCCGCCAGGCGCTCGTTGACTCCACCGGTGCCAATGATCTCCATCCGGTCACGTGCCACCCCGAGCGACTCGACGATCGCGACGAGGGCGATACCGAATCCGCTGGCCGGTGAATCGACCACGAGCCGGGGACGTTCGAGAGCTGCCAGCTCCGCCAGCGAACCGAGGCCGGCCGCAAGGTAGACCGGCAGCGACGTCGTCCGCTCGATCTGGGCAACCGCCCTGAAGTCCGAGTCGCCGGGCTGGTTCCAGGCGAACAGGTTGTCGAGCGCCGTCACAGCGACATCGGCCTCACCGGCGAGCAGCGCGGCGCGTTGATCGAGCGATGAACGTGTGAACGTGGTGTCCACCTCGACGCCGTTGGCGCCGAACGCGTCGATCGCCTCGGCAGCGATCATCGCCGCGTTCGGCAGGAAGATGTTCTGGACGAGGCGCATCACGTTGTGCCCACGACAGCGGTTGCGCTGCGCCCCGAGCCCGGTGATGGTCGCCTCGATCACGTCGCCGTCACGCAGGAACCGCCCGTAGTGCGTGCCGTTCCCGGCCGGCGATCCGGTCGAGATGAGATCGCCGGGCCACAGCTCGGCGTACGTCGAGACGTATTCGATCTGGCGGGCGATGTCGAAGATCATGTCGGCGGTCGACTCGTCCTGCATCGCCTGCCCGTTGAGCGTCAGCAGGATCCGCAGATCGTGCGGGTCGGTGACGAACTCCGCCGGTACGAGCAGCGGGCCGAACGGGCAGAAGCCGGGCTGGGACTTCCCGCGCAGCCAGTCGGTGCCGAGCATCGCGTAGTCGGTGCGCGGCACCAGGTCCCGTGCGGAGACGTCGTTGACGATCGCGTAGCCGGCGACGTGGGCCATCGCCGCTGAACGGTGGATGTTGCGCCCGCCGCGTCCGATCACGACGCCGAGCTCCAACTCCCAATCGGGTTTGGTGGTGGTCGCTGGCAGCACCAGATCGTCGAACGCACCGATGATCGACGACGGCGCCTTGAGGAACGAGTACGGCACGCCGTTGGCGGCGCGCTCGTCCATCATCTCTTCGGCCCAGCGGCGGAGCTCGTCGCCGCTCAGCCCTTCCGGCCCGACGTTCTGGTCGATCGTGAGCTCGACCACGTGCTTGCGGTAGTTGGCCCCGGTGAAGAACAGCTGGCGCGGAACGTCGACCGGGGCGTGCACCCGCAAGTCGGCCATCGGCACGCCCTCGTCGAACGACGCGGCGTCAGCGGCACGGTGCAAGGCTGGGGAGGTTCGCGTCCCAGTCCTGCAACAGCGCGAGCACCGACGACGCAGTGTCGAGCTGCACGACTCGATCGTCACGAACGAGGCCAGGAAACCGGACCCCGTCGTCCGCCGAGAAGGTACCGAGCGCAAAGGTCATGCGGGAATCGCGCGCACCGGGAGGCGAGCGAGGCCGTGCAGCGTGTTGTTGAGCATCCACTCCGGCTCGGCGGTGAGCTCGAACCGCTCGACCCGCTCGGCCAGTTCGGCTGAGGATCGCGTGTCCTTCCATCTTGGCGAGGTTGTGGCCGACGCACAGGTGGATGCCACGACCGAACGCCAGCTGATCAATCGGGTTGCGTGTGACGTCGAACCGGTCGGGGTCGGGGTAGTGGCGCTCGTCGCGGTTGGCGCTGCCGTACATCACGAGCACCCGCGTTCCCGCCGGCAGCGCCACCCCACCGATGTCCTGATCCGAGGTCGCCACCCGGGTGAAGTGATGAACAGGTGCGTGCAACCGAAGGACCTCATTGAACGCGCTCGGGATCAGAGTCCGATCGCGCCGCAACAGGTCCCACTGATCGGGATGCTCGGCGAACAGGTACACCGCCGACCCGACCGCGTTCACTGTGGTGTCGATCCCCGGCCACGTGTACGAGATGATCGACAGGGGCTGGCCCCCCTCGACCAGCTCGGCAGCGCGACAACCCGGGCGCAACGCGCCCGGTTGCGCCAGTCGCATCGTCTGCTCGACGAACACACCGAACGCCTGCATACCCGGGCCGACGCGATCGTTCATTGCGCCCATCACGTTGAAGGCCGACTCTGCGAGGTGCGGCAACGCCGCGCGTTCCTCGTCGGGAAGGCCTGCGAGGTCCCCGACCACGGTCAGGCTGTAGGGCCGTGCGAGGTCGGCGACAGCGTCGAACGTGCCGGCGCGAAGCACGTGCTCCACAGCGTCGCGGGCCGTCGGCTCGGATCGCCTCGGCATCCGGTGCGAGCGATGCAACGGATAACTGCGCAGCCAACGGCCCACGGAAGGTTTCGTGCTCGGGTGGGTCGGTGTTGATGATGGCTGGCGGGAGCGCGGCGTTCACCATCGGTGCCGAGCTCACCCCCTGGGCCGACGTGTAGTCCTGCCAGCGGGCCAGCGCGGTGCGCACCTCGGCGAAGCGGGGGAAGGCCGCGATTCCGTACCGGTTCAGCCACACCACCGGCCCGATGTCGCGCAGTTGCCGGTACGCCGGATACGGATCGGCCAGTACCTCATCGGACCAGAGATCGAGATCGGTCGCCGGCATGCCCGGCGGGCTCGTCGGCAACGTCTCGTGCATCAGCTCGCCAGACATCACATTCCCCTTTCGGCTGTCAGGTGGTTGAATCTAGTCGCTCCGTCTCGTAATGTCGAGACCGCCGCCATATTCACGGCAGTTCGGAGAAGCGATGACCACAGAGCTCGCCAGTCGCGGGACGCCCCGCCGAGCGGGACGACCCCGCAGCGAGACGACCCGCCGGAACATCCTCCAGGCGACCATCCACCTGCTCGAGGACGGCACGGTCCAGTCCCTCACCATCGAAGCCATCGCCCGCGAGGCCGGCGTCGGCAAGGCCACGATCTACCGCTGGTGGGATTCGAAGGCACTGGTCGTCATCGACGCGTTCATCGAGCACCACATCATCAGGACACCGATGCCTCGTGATCTGCCACCGGCCGACGCATTGTCGATCCACTTCGCGGCCCTCGTGCGCGAGTACGCCGGTTGGTCCGGCCGCATCGTCG
Source organism: Ilumatobacteraceae bacterium (assembly GCA_963722415.1). GTDB lineage: Bacteria > Actinomycetota > Acidimicrobiia > Acidimicrobiales > Ilumatobacteraceae > JALOLG01. The sequence continues at coordinate 12,632 of CAVRNI010000038.1, read as the reverse complement.
CCCAGATCATCGCTGAAGGACAGGCCGACCCGGCCGTGCTTCGCGAATTCAGGGAGCGCTTCCACTACGGCCGGCGAGCCGTCGTTCGCGAGGTCCTGGAGCAATGGCGTCGCGAGGGCAGCATCCCGGCACCAAGCGACATCGAAGTGCTCTCCGACCTCATCTACGCGCCCGTCTACATGCGGCTGCTCGTCGGCCATTCACCGCTCGACGACACGTTCGTCCGCGCCCATCTCGACTACGTGTACCGGCTGCTCGGTGCCCCGCCCCCCACCCTCGAAGCGGCGACCTCGTGAGTCCCCCGCTCGCACGACCATCAGTGGAACGCTCCGTCTCGCAATCCACCTGGAATGACGCATGAGTGGCACTCCCGTGTTCGTGTCGGCCGATACGGCGCGGACGGTGTTCCGTTGGACCGAGGCCGTCGACGCGCTGCGAGCTGCCTACGGCACGAACAGCTCGTCAAGCGCGACTCCACCCCGGTCGATCGCCGCCGAAGGATCGGCCTGGTTGCGGGTGCTGCCGTCGATGCCATCCGGGAACAGGTACTTCGGTGCCAAGCTGATGGGGAGTCCCGGCACCACCACCCCGCCACGGGTCGAGTACGTGATCGTGCTGTTCGATCGGCAGACCGGCTCGATCGCCGCGTTCCTCGATGGGAATGTCATCACCGGGCTTCGCACCGCCGCCACCTCTGCCGTTGCAGTCGACCGCCTCGCGCCTCGGCGACCGCTTCGCCTCGCCGTGTTGGGCAGCGGATTCGAAGCCACGATGCACACGCGTGCCCTCGCCAGTATCCGCGAGCTGAGCAGCGTTGCCGTCTTCAGCCCGACGCCGCACCGCCGCGCCGCGTTCGCCGCTGCTGTCGCCGACGAGCTCGGCGTGCCGGCTCGCGCCGCTGAAACTCCGCAGGAGGCCGTCAATGAGCGCGGACGTCGTGGTCGCCGCCGCCCGCTCACGTGGCGAGGCACCGATCGTTTACGGGGACTGGCTCGCGCCTGGTGCCGTCGTGGTTTCGATCGGCTCGACCATCCCACAACAGCGAGAGATCGATGTGTCCGTTGTGGAGCGCGCCGACCTCATCGTGTGTGACGTACTCGACGAGGTACTCGACAGCACCGGTGACATGATCGCCGCAACCGCCGCCGGGATCGAGTTCCGCCACAAGGCCGTGAGCCTGACCGACCTGCTGACCGGCGCCTGCGATCAACGCCTCGACGCCGCGGCGAACCTGATGTTCAAGTCGGTCGGCAGCGGTCTTCAGGACATCGTCGTCGCTGAGCTCGTGCTGACCAACGCACTCCACGCCGGTCTCGCGACGGAACTTCCGATCGCCTTCGAAACAAAGGACTGAACATGGCCACGTACACGAAAGGTGAGGCCCGGGACTGGGCCCGCGAACACCTCGAAGGTGTTGCCAACGTCGTCATCCCCACCGTCACGTCCGACTTCAAGCGGCTCAACGAACGGGCGATTCGCCACGACGTCGAGACCTGCATCGCCCACGGATTCACCGCGACCCTCGCCGTGTCCGAGGTCGTGATCAGCATCGAGGAGTACGAGCAGTCGGTGGCGATGATGGTCGACCAGGCAGCCGGTCGGTTGATCATCATCCACCAGGCCGTGTTCAACAATCTCGACGAGAACCTCGACGCCGTCGCCCGAGCCGAGTCGGCGGGCGCAGAACTCGTGCTGCTCGGCTACCCCCCGTACTTCCGCCCCTGCTCGCTCGACGATGTGTACGACTACACCAGAGCGATCTGCGACGCCACGAACCTCGCCGTGATGCTGTTCCCGATCCCGAGCTGGGGGTTCTCGCGGCTCCATCCCGCCGACATACCCGTGCCGCTCCTGCGCCGCCTCATCGACGACTGCCCAAATGTCGCAGCGATCAAGGCCGAGGGCGGCAACCCCAACATCATGGGCCTCATCGAGGTCCATCGCGCCTTCCACCACGAGGTGGTGATCTCATGCCCGATGGAGCACGAGTACATCCCCCTCGCTCAGCTCATCCCGATCCCGTTCTGCGGCACGAACTACGGCGCCTACTTCGGCGACACGCTCCCGCAGGTGTTCACCATGATCCAGGAGGGCCGGTTCGACGAGGCCACCGCCACCTTCCATCAACTCGACCCGGCACGCAAGGCGTTCGCAAGCGTGCCCAACTTCTCGAACGGCACCATCAACCGCATGATGTGGAAGGCCGAGGGCTGGCTCATGGGTTACAACGGCGGACCGATCCGCCATCCCACCAGCCGCGTCTACGACCGCGACATCGCGGCCCTTCGCCGAGGCCTGCAACTCGCCGGGCTCACGCCCACCGACGACCCGGACGAAGCCTTCTACGTCGGCCGTTTCCCGATGTAACGTCCCGCGGCTCTGTTGATGATCTTCGGGTTGGCTCCGAAGTCGTCATGCGCCCGCACGGGTCTGCCGATCGCTTCGCATGGCTTACATCGTTGAACGCAAGGACCGCTTCTACGTCGTCACATACGACGGCATCGACCCGATCACTCGTCGGCAGCGCAAACGTTGGCACGCCGCTGGCGATTGCCGGGTCGACGCCGACGCGATCGCAGCACGACTCGCGAAAGACCGGTCCGACACGCGGAGCGCGGCAGGTTCACGACTGACGCTCGGGCGATTCATGACCGAGCAGTGGATGCCACGACGTCGACGCGAACTCCGACCATCGACCGCGAACCGGTACGCATGGTGATCGAGAACTACATCGTTCCCACCGTCGGCGCAGTCGTTGTCAGCTCGCTTCGCGCCGACCATCTCGATCGCCTCTACACACACCTGATCGACCACGGCTCCGCCACCAATGGACCACTCAGCACCAAGACCGTCTACGACGTCCACGTCGTGATTCGCTCGGCGCTCGGACACGCCGTCCGGATTCGCCTCGTCGGCCACAACGTCGCGCTCGACACTCGACCACCGCGACCAACGACCCGATCACGCCCGAGTCCAGAAGTGTGGACAGCCGAACAGCTCGCGCACTTCCTCGAGAACACTGCACATCTCCGGCTGCACGCCGCACTGCATCTCGCCGCCACCACGGGCATGCGTCGCGGAGAGATCGCAGGACTCCGCTGGGCCGACTGGAATCGCGCCACGCACCGCCTCTCGATCGCACGCAGCCGACAAAGTCATCAGCGGCCGATCCATCGAGATCCCGACGAAGACATCGTCCAGCCGTCGATGCATCGACCTCGACACGACGAACAACGAGCTCAACGCGCAGGGCAATCCACATGGCGTTCGTCGAACTTCGAGATCGGCTCCATGACCTCGTGTACCGCTACGGCCTGTTCGAAACACTCGACCGCGACCACTTCTACGACTCGGTCGACGAGGGCTCAGCGCAAGACCCGCAGGACCCTCCCGCTGGGCATCGGTGAGACCCGGGGTCGATCACCGAGGTTCGCGGCGTCTGCAAGGCTCGACCGCGTGACTCCCGATCTTCCCAGCGACGGAGACGGCGTCGTCGATGGCGATCTCACCATCGCGCCAGTCGGCATGACGACGCGCAAGCTCGTCACGCGCGTCCTGGTCCTGGTGATCGGCCTCGGGGTTGCCGGCGCGCTCTTGTGGTTCACATTCGACGACCTCGATCTGAATGCAGTCCTCGACGCCGTCCGGTCGCTCACCGACGCGGAGATGCTGTCCTTGGTGAGCACGACGGTCATCATGGTGTGGTCGGAGGCATTGCTGCTCGCGACCTTTGTGCCCGGACTGCCGGCGCGCCGCGGCGCGTTGGCCTGGCTCGGCCCGACGGCCGTCGGATCGGTGGTGCCGGGGCCGTCCGACCTACCGATGATCCACCGGATGTTCACGTCGTGGGGTCGCTCCGGAAAGGACGCGGCCACGTCGGTCGCCGCAGCCAGCCTGCTCAACATTCTCCTCAAGCTGATACTCCCGGCGATCGCCGGCGTCACCCTGGCGGTCGCCGACATCACCATCGACGGGCTCTTCGCCACGATCGTCACAACGACCGTCATCCTCGCCGTGTTGCTCGTGGTGGCGGCGGTCGTGCTCGGCTCGGAGTCGCGCACCGCGAAGGCCGGCCACCTGATCGACCGGCTGTGGCGGCCGACACTGCGGCTGCTGCGTCGTCAGCCGTCGGGTACGCCGCTCGCCGAACGACTCGTCGTTCAACGTGCGGAGTCGTTCGACCTGCTCGGAGGGATTTGGAAGAAGTCGCTCGCCGCATCGCTGTTCGTCACGGCCACGCGTGTGGCTCTGTTCGTCATGTGCATCCGCTTCGTCGGAGTACCCGAGTCGGCCGCCTCGTGGGTGGCGGTCTTCTGCGTGTGGGCGATCGTCCGCGGGCTGACCGTCGTGCCGCTCATGCCCGGCGGTGTGGGTGTGAGCGAGGTCGCCTACGTCGCCATGCTCACGCCGATCGCCGGGACGCAGTACGTCAACCAGATCACCGCGGGAGTGCTCGTCTATCGCATCCTCACCTGGCTGCTGATGATTCCGGCCGGAGGCGTGGCGATCGGTCTCTGGCGCATCGGTCTACGTCGCAGCGAACCCGCCACGAGCTGACGGGTGCGACGCGCGAGACCCGGGCATGTTCGACACGCGCGTCCGTTTGCCGAAGCAGACAATCCCGTGATGGACGCGTGTGGAACCGGAGGGCGGCGCAAGATTGCTCAGCAACCTCTTAACCGCGCGGAGGCTGCTGGCAGGGCCGTCTCAGAGGCGGTCGGACGCGGCGCCGGCGCCGGAACTTGAAACGAGACCCATGGCTGAACAGCGCTACGCCGCGACGCTCGTCACCGAGCGCGGTCGCGTCTTCGTGCCGGTGCCGTTCAACCCTGACGCGAACTGGGGTTTCAAAGTCGAACACCACGTGCGAGGAACGATCAACGAGATGGACGTCCGAGGTGTCCTCGAACCGCTCGACGACGGCCGGGGACTCGTCCTTGGCCCCGTATGGCGACGTGACCGCCATCTTGAGAGCGGGGCTGCTGTTGAGGTGATGCTCGAACCGGAGGGCCACAGCGCGACGACCTTGCCGACGACATCGCGGAGGCGTTGGCTGGGAATACGGCTGCAGGAGCATTCTTCGACTCGATCGCGCAGTTCTACCGTCGTGCGCATCTTCGCTACATCGACGCCATCAAGCGGCGGCCAGATGAGCGCACTGCGCGCATCGCGGAAGTAGTGGAATTGCTCGCGGCCGGGGTGAAGGAACGACCCAAAGCTTGACCGACGTCCGACCCATCGAACCGCAGGCTTCAGCCTTGTGCTTGATGAGCGTTGCCGCTCGTGGTCCCCTACATCGGAGGTAGTTGCTCGATTGAGTCGACTGGTCAGCTCAGCGAACCGTGTTCACCGAGGGTTGCATTCTCGTCTGCGAGTTGGCGCATCCGGGTCCAGGTGTCTTCGAGGCCCCAGCCGGCCGTCGCAAAAGAGAAGAAGAACACGTCGTCGATGCGCATCGTTCGTCCAGCCGGCTCGAGCGCGACGAGCACGGCCAAACAAACCGACGACCGCGACGACGTTGCCGACAATCGCCGACACACCGAAGCCGGTGATTGTCATCGCGGTGAAGATCGGGTTGCGGACCCGGCAGCCAGCTTGCTTGACCTGCGGTGATCCCTTCCTTCTACCGATGTCTTCCACCGACCGGCAGATCGCCGGCGCTGAAGGAGGAGATCCATGAAGGGTTACGTGGCACGCAAGGGCAACTGCTACTACGCAGTGATCTATGAGGGCACCGATCCCCTCACCGGCCGTGATCGCCGGCGCTGGTATCCCGCCGGCACTAACAGGGATGCGGCCGAGGCGCTGGCATCGGATCTCGCCGATCGACATCGTCGCGGTGGCGGCCGTGAACGGTCGAGTCTGACCCTTGCCGTCTACCTCACCCAGCGTTGGCTGCCAGCCAAACAACTGGCGCTGCGTCCGAGCACCTTCGATGCCTATCGGCGGAACATCGACCTGCATCTCGTTCCGCGGATCGGACGGATTCCACTACGGCATCTGCGACCCGATCACCTCGAACGGCTCTACGCCGACCTCCTCGACGCCGGACGTGCCGACCGCAACGGAGGACTCAACAACAAGACGGTCGTCGAGATCCACATGATCCTGCGCCGCGCACTCAACGATGCCGTCCGACGCGGATGGATACTCACCAACCCCGCAACTGTCGCTCACGCTCCGAAGCGTCGGCCGCTCTCGAGCAACACCTCACGGGTCTGGACTGCTCAGCAACTCGCAGCCTTCCTGAGCTCGGCACAAGATCACCGCTACCACAGCGCCCTATGGGTCGCTGCCAACACCGGCATGCGACGCGGCGAACTCCTGGGCCTCCGCTGGGGCGACGTCGACTTCGACACCGCCCACATCGCCGTCACCCGTTCACTCGTGTCCGTCGGCTACGAACTGCATGAAACCCGCGGCAAGTCCCGCACCGCCCGACGGCCGATCAACCTCGACCCGCGCACCCTCGAAGTCATCGATGCCTGGCGCCGCGTGCGTGAGCGAGAGGACCCCGAGTTCGACCGCGACAATCCCGATGCCCACGTCTTCGCACGACCCGACGGACACCCCACCCACCCACAACTGCTCTCCGACGCCTTCCAGAAGCTTGTCCACAAGTCCGGGCTGCCTCGCATCCGGTTTCACGACCTCCGACACACCCACGCCACGCTGCTGCTCAAGGCCGGCGTCCCGATCAAAGTCGTCAGCGAACGACTCGGGCACTCCACGCCCGGCTTCACGATGGCGACGTATCAACACGTCATCCCGGGCATGCAATCGCAAGCTGCTCAGACCTTCGCCGGGATCCTCGCTCACGCAACCGAACCACAGGATCTACCGACTTCTACCCGGTAGACGTCACGGTAGAAGGGCCCGGACGCGAATCGACCCTGGCTCCGGCAGCTGCCGTGACCAGGGTCGATTTGGTGGCGGGGGCAGGATTTGAACCTGCGACCTTCGGGTTATGAGGGTCCGAGGTTTCGGCCGTACCTGGTAGAGCCGCTTTCGGCCTGCTCAGACCCTGAATCCGAGTGACCGCTGGCTCCCCGCTGTTCACCGCTGGTTTACCGCTGTGCTGGTACATGGTTGGTACATGAACATCCTCCTGGACCTCACCACGGTGGGTGGCCAACGATGGAGATTAGTAGCTGGGGCAAAGCCTGGACTCGATTTTGCGATCGTACCGTGGCGCATCGTCGAGCCAGCTCGGTCAGCGACGCCCGGCGCCCGTCACTGCTACCGACGCCTGCAGCCTCGCCAGTCCGACGTCGCTGCGGAACTCGAGCCCGACCGTGTTGCCCTTTGCCCGTGTTCTTCAAAGCCTCATCGATCGAGGTGGAAGTCTCCAGCGAGGTAGGCCTGGCGGACGAGCTCCGGGTTGTCGCGGAGCTCGGCGGCACTGCCCGACCAGGTGATCTCGCCGCGCTCCATCAACGACGCATCGGTCGCCAACTCGAGCGCGATTGTCGTGAACTGTTCGATCAACAGCACTCCGGTCCCGGCGGCGGCGATCGCGCGCACGGCTTCGACCAGACGGGCGACCACGACGGGCGCGAGGCCAAGGCTGAGCTCGTCGGCGAGCAGGTAGGTCGGCCGGCTCACCAGTGCCTGTGCGAGCGCCAACATCTGTTGCTGCCCGCCGGACAGCGTTTCCGCGCGCTGTTGATGCGCTCGCGGAGCTCCGGAAACACTGCGAGTGCGTCGTCGACGGATGGCGGCGTCGGCGCGGGCCAGCATGCTCCCGGCGGCTAGGAGGTTGTCGCGCACGGTCAGTTCGGTGAGCACCCGATGGCCTTCGGGCACCGCGGCGATGCCCGACGCTCGGATCCTGTGGGGAGCCTTGCCCGCAAGGTCGATACCGCCGAGCCGGATGCTTCCTGCGAGCGGCGGCAGCACACCGGCCACGCCGAGCACGAACGACGATTTGCCGGCACCGTTGGCCCCAAGCAGCGCTGTCACACGCCCTGGGTGGAGCTCGATGTCGACATCGCGGACGACGACCCGTTCACCTTGGGCGATGCGGAGGCCCTCAACGACGAGATGGTCGCTCACGTTTCCTCCAACGCGACACCGAGGTACGCCGCGGGACCTTCGGATCGCTCAGTGAGGCCGCCGTCGGGCCGTAGGCGATCAGCTCACCGAAGTCGAGCACCGCGGTGTTCTCACAGATCGCGGCGATCAGTTCGACGTCGTGGTCGATCAGCACGACCATGGCCGACGTCGCCTCTGGCAGTCGAGCGATCGTCGCCCGCAACTCGGCCGTCTCGAGATCCGAGAGCCCGGCCGCTGGCTCATCCATCATGATCACCTTCGGCGCGCCGACGACGGCGCGGGCGAGCTCGACGAGGCGACGTTCGAAGGCGTTGAGCAGGCGCGCCGACCGTCAGCATGGCGCGCGAGACCGGTGATCTCGAGCGCCCGCTCGACGCTGGCGGCCCTCGCCGACGACGAGAGCCGCGCGGTGTCGAGCATCACCGACACGTTGTCGTGGACCGTCAGGTCGTTCACCACCTGCTCGGTCTGGAACGTGCGCCGGATGCCCCACCGGGCACGCTTGTAGGGCGTCATCGCGAAGATGTCGGTGCTGTCGACGCTGATCGAGCCCTTGTCGCCGCCACAAAGCCGGACATCACGTTCAGCAGCGTCGTCTTGCCGGCGCCATTCGGTCCGACGATGCCGACGATGTTGCCGTCGAGTTGCAGCGTGAGGTCGTCGAGGGGACGCACCCCACCGAACCGCACCGTCACGCGATCGATGTCGATCACGTGCGCACCTCGGCTGCGTCGTCGGTCTCAACCGTCGTTCTTGACGCATCGGTCGGCTCCTCGGTCCGATCGGTTGCGTCCGGGCACCAGCTTGGCCCGGATCGAGCGCGCCAGACCGGTGACTTGGCCGGCCGCTCCCTCCGCCGCTGCGGTCAGGGAGAACATGAGGAGGAACCCGAAGATCATGTTGGCGATCTCGGCGTTGATGCCATGCTGGCTGAAAAGCGCCGGGAGCCCGCGTGCCAGCAGGCCGGCGATCACGGCCCCGAGCAGATGGAACGCGCCGGCCGAGACCGTGATCCCGAACAGCAGCATCGACGACGCAGCGCCGAAGTCACCGGTTCCGGGCCGACCGATGTTGGCGGCGTACAACCCTCCCGCGACGCCGGCGAGGAATCCGGCCAGCGTGAACGCCCACGTCTTGTACAACGTCACGTTCACCCCTGCGGAGTAGGCGGCGGCCTCACTGCGCCGGATCATCGCCCACCCACGGCCGGGGCTGGTGCGGAGGTGAACGAGGACGAGCGCAAACCCGAGGGCCGCGACGAGGAGCGTGAACCTGAAGTAGGTGGCGTCGGTCTCGGCGAAGCTGGGCCGCGGCGCGTTGCGGACCGCCCCGCTCCCACCGCGGCCGTTGAATCCGGAGCCGCCTTCGGGAAAGCCGATGGCGTTGATCACGACGAAGAACGCGCCGGCGCCATCAACGTGACGAGCGCCAGATAGAGGCCGCGGAGACGCAGCGCCGGGAGCCCGATGACCGTGCCGACCGCAGCGGCCACGACCCCTCCCATGACCATGTTGGCCGCCACCGGGAGATGCGGGTCGTGCAACGACAGGCGGAGCGACACCCACGCGCCGACACCCAGGAGGGCGAAGTTGGCGAGCGACACCAGGCCGAGCCGGCCGTACAACAGACCGACACCGAGCGACGCCAGCGAGTACACGGCCGCGGCGGTGAACGTGCGCAGCCAGTACGAGCTGAAGAACGCCGGGACCCACCAGGCGAGAAACACCAGGACCACCCCGACGGGGATCAGGCGCGCGGCCTCGCGCCCGAGGCGCGTCACCGGTCGGCTCCGACGAACGACACGACCTGGCTGCGCTGCAGGAGCAGGATCGCGCCCGCGCCCACCGCGAGTTGCGTGATGTCCTTGTACGGAGCGAGGGTCGGGAAGTTCGTCAGCTCGGCCTCGACGACGCCGATCAGCATCGCCCCGGCGAACGTCCACCACAGCGACTTCAGCTGGCCGACGACGGCTGCCGCGATGGCGGGGATGACGAGAAAGGTCAGCGATGCCGCGTCGAGTTGCTTCGTGGCACCGAACAGGATTCCCGACAGTCCGGCGATGACACCGCCGAGCAGCCAGGCGACCGTCTCGGCCTTGCGGACTTTGACGCCGATCATCGACGACAGCTCGCGGTCATTGGCGAGTGCTCGCATCGACAACCCGACGCGGGTCCGGTTGAGGAAGGCGGTGATCGCGATGGTGACGATCAGCGCCAGCACGATCACCAACGCTCGCGTCAACGTAACGGTGACCTCGCCGATCTTGAAGCTCCACTCGTCGGTCGGGAGATCGAGCTTCTGGATCCGTGCCGTCCATCGCCATCCGCAGAACCCGAGGATGAACAGCCCGAACCCGAGCGCTCCCATGGCTCGCACGACCGGGTCGCGGTGGGCGAGACGGGGCGAGATCACGAGCCCGTAGAACAACGAGAGCGCGACCCGCGGCGCAAGCGTGGCGATGTACCCGATTGCCTCCGGGCGTCCCTTGGCGATGAACTCGTTGGCGAGTGTGAGCGCCGCGATCGTGCCCACGGCGCCCTGAGCAAAGTTCAAGACGCCGGTGGCGCGATAGACGACGACGAGACCGAGGGCGGACAGGGCATAGATCCCTCCCACCGTGAGACCGGTGATGAAGAACGTCAGCAGATTCGTGCCCGTGATGGCGACGATCATCATGCTCTGTTCGCCCAGCGGTCCCGTCGTCGGCTCAATGCGGGCTCAGCCGCCGAGCCCTTCGGACTCCTCGAGGGCGAAGATGTCCTCCAGCTCGGGATCGGCGTGCTCGTGGCAGTCCTCCACGAGCTCGTACGCACCAGCGTCGTTGATGGTGACGATCCGTCCGGCGTGATTGGAGTTGTGCCGATCACCGGGGCCGAAGTACCAGTCGCCGCAGTTGAGGTCGCTCGGGTACGCCTTCACCCCCTCGATCGCGTCGGTGACCGCTTCGCGGGTGATCGCTTCTGGATCCATCGCGAGCAGGGTGTCGGTGAAGATCTTGGCGGCCAGCCAACCTGCCTGGCTGAACGTGTCGCGCGGATCGCCGTCCTCTCCGTACTCGTCCATGGTCGCCAACCACGCCTGGTTGTCGGGCGAGTGTTGTCGATCGTCGTCAGCTCGGCCTGAACGTCGTAGCGACCCTACCAGTACTCACCGATCGTCTCGGGGAACCCGGCCAGGTACTGCGATGTCGGGCCGCCCCAGTGCGCGGCGTCGCCGAGATCTTGCTCCTCGGCAACCGCCAGCAGTGGCACCGTGAGGCCTGCAGGCTCCATCACGATCACGGCGTCGGGGTTGTCCGACACCGCATCTTGGATGATCGAGATGAAGTCGGGGTTGGCCGGGTCGTGGAGCACTGCGCGAACCGTGACCCCGGCGGTGGCACCCCATTCCACCAGACCGTTGCAGACCCACTCGCCGACGTTCGGGATGTTCTGCGAAATGCACGTCATCGTCTCGGCGCCGTACTCGGACGCCATGTACTGGGCGATGCCGAGCGCAGAGTTCCGGGGCCGGCGTTGGTGGGCGAGATGTTCTTGGAGTGGAAGCACTCCCGCGGTACGCCCGTGCCGTACACGGCGACCACGCCTTCGGCCTCGTACAACGGCTCGTTGACACCACACTCGACGAACGAGGAGCTGCCGACCATGGCGACGACCGACTCGTCATTGACGAGCTTGGCCCCGAGCTGGCTGGCGACCTTGGGAGTCCACTGATCATCCTCGAGGAGAAACTCGTACCGGACGACCGTTGATGCCACCGTTGGCGTTGACACACTCGAAGAACGCTTTGGCGCCCTGTCCCGAGGAGCTGAAGTCGTCAGGGCCGGTCTTGCCCTGGATCGAGCCGACCTTGATCGGCTCGCCCGACGCCGCGTCGCCACTCACGAGGCATGGCGTGTCGCCTGCCGGAGCGTCCGTGCCGTCGGGCGCTTCGGTTGCCGTCGGTGCGTCAGTCGCAGTTGGCCCGTCGGTCACTGTTGGCGCCTCGGTCGCCGTTGGCGCCTCGGTCGGCGTTGGCGCCTCGGTGTCCGACGCACCTTCGTCGTCGTCGCCACCGCAGGCGCCCCTGCCACGACTGACAGAGCCAAGACAGCGCCGGAAAACGGCTCGCTTGCGCATCGCTCGGTGTTTCATATGGTCCCCCTTCTTGGGTGTTGCGATCAGTAGAGAAATCTCAGGTGATACGAGTGACCGGCACGCCGTTCGGGTCGTGCCGGGGCCGATGCCCGACGCCCACAGCCGGCCTCTGATCACAACCGGCACCGGCGACGACCAGAGACAGCGATCGCGTTCAGGTCGACTTCGACACCGGCGAGGAACACGCAGGCGATCGAGGCGACACCGTGATGTTCGTCGGTGAGCCACGTCGCCACCGAGGCGAGCCCTGGGATCCACCTCGCCGGACGAGCAGGCCCACCCACGCCGGCGCGACTCGGTGACCTCTGGACGTTCGTGCGGGGATCGCCGGCTGTCCGGCAAGGATGGCGATGCCCGGCGCGCCGCGGTCGATCGGATGACGTGAGCCCGGTCGATATGCGACATGGGCGGCGGTCCTCTGGGGCTCGACGCTGTCGAGCG
>CAVRNI010000037.1:0-155921 GCA_963722415.1 Ilumatobacteraceae bacterium | reverse complement strand
TCGGGCTCGACGTCGTACGTGTCCCCGCCTACTCGCCGAACGCGGTCGCCGAGCACACGATCGCCCTGATCCTCGCCTTGAACCGTCGCATCCACAAGGCGTACAACCGTGTGCGCGACGGCAACTTCGCTCTCGACGGGCTCGTCGGCTTCGACCTCGCCGGGAAGACCGTCGGCGTCGTGGGAACGGGCCGGATCGGGGCTCTCGTGGCCCGGCTCGTGTGGCACTTCCGGTGCGAGGTGGTCGCCCACGATCCCAACGTGGACCAGGGTCTCGTGGATCTGGGGATCGGATACGTGGGCCTCGACGAGTTGTGGGAGCGCAGCCACGTCGTGACGCTCAACTGTCCGCTCACGTCTGACACGCACCACCTCGTCTCCACCGACGTCATCGCGCGCATGCGCGCCGGCGTGATGCTCGTCAACACCGGCAGGGGAGCCCTGATCGACACGTTGGCTGTCATCGACGGCCTCAAGACGGGCCACATCGGATCGCTCGCGCTCGACGTCTACGAGGAGGAGGCGGACCTCTTCTTCGAGGACCGCTCCGCCGAGATCATCGGCGACGACGTGTTCGCCCGGCTGCTGACGTTCCCGAACGTGTTGATCACCGCCCACCAGGCGTTCCTCACGCGCGAGGCCCTCGATGCCATCGCGGCGACGACGTTGGACAACCTCGACCGGCTCGCCGCCGGCGAGACCTGCGCGAACCGCCTTGTCTGATCGGCGAGTGGCTGATCAGGCGACGACGGGCTCGTCCTGATCGGCGTCGACGAGCAGCCCGAGTCGGCGAGCCTTGTCGACCGCCGCGCCGCGGTCGGGTGCGCCGATCTTGCGGAGCAGCCGTGCCACGTGCGACTTGACGGTCTCGCGCGACAGGTAGAGGGCGGACGCGATCGCCGCGTTCGTGGCGCCCGACGCGAGGCGTTGGAGGACCTCCGACTCGCGGGCGGACAGCGGATCGTGCGACCCCGGCAGCCAGGCCGACGCCAACGATCCGGCGGCGTGGCCGTCGACCACCGCGGTGCCGCGGGCGGCGATCTGCACGAGCGAGGCGGCGTCGTCGGCGCTGACTCCGTCGGAGAGGACACCGGTCGCCCCGGCGTGGAGAGTGTCGGCGACGGCGCGGGGGTCGAGCGGATCGACGATCGCCATGATCGCCATCAGCGGCGCTTCCTGGCGGAGGCGGCGCACGGTGTCGGCCGCCGATCCGGTCGTGGCGGGCCGGCCGACGACGACGATGTCGAATTGCGCGGAGTCATAGAGGGCGAGTGCTTCGAGCACGGTGGACACCTCGGTCACCTCGACGACAGGGCCGAGGCTGATCGGGTGTGTGGTGGCGTGGTGTCGTGGCGTGCGTGCGTCGCCGTGTGGGGACGGCGGGTGTGATCCCGTCGTGGACGCGCGTCGGTGCGTCATCCGAGCGATCGTGGACCAGCAGGACCTGGCACAGTGTCGGCGGCGCATTCACGGCGGGGATAGTTCGGGGTAGTCGCCGCGGGGCCATGAAGTCAGGCCGTCAGATATGTCTACCAGGTGTTATAACGTCTTAGTTTGCACAGAGTTGACACAGGGTCCGTCATGTTGCCGCAACACGATCCGATGAAAGCCTGGTGGATCGGTCAGCGGGACCGGCGATCACGGAGGTGTCAAATTGAGCCCACAGCAGGCGAGGACCACGGGTTCCTCTCCCGACTACGGTGATCGCAACGTCGAGTTGTTCCTCGAGCGCAGGGCGCTCCAGGATCAGCTGGCGGCCAGCGAAGAAGGTGGCGAACGTCCGGTCGAACGACGTGAGGTCGCCCGCCTCGGGCGGCGCCTCGAAGACGTCACCACCGAGATCGTGCGCTTCAACACCGGGCTCGTGCGCTCGTACTGCCGGCGCTTCACGTCGAACTCGAGTCGCGGCGACTCCGCCGACTTCGAGGCGGCGGGCATGCTCGGCCTGATGCGGGCCATCGACAGCTTCGATCCCGAGCAGGGTCGCTTCGGCCACTGGGCCTACAAGCCGATCCAGCGTGAAGTCCTCCGGGCGGTCCGCGATGCCGACCACCCGAACCTGAACCTCGGCGATTTCGAGCGCCGCCCGGAGATCCTGCGGGCGTTCCGCCATCTGCAGGGCGGCGACGAGCGCTTCGTGCCCTCCTACGAGGACGTTGCGACGCTGGTCGGGGTCACCGTCGATCAGGTCCGTCGGGTCCTTCGCCGCCGAGACTGGAATCCGTCGACCAGCCGATCGGGAGCGACGACTCCCTGACACTGGGCGACATCGTCGAAAGCAAGGATGCGGGTCCTGACGAGGTCGTGAGCGCCAGCCTGACGCTCACCGCCCTCAAGGAATTCGGTATCGCCGCCCTCGATCACCGCGAGCTCTACGTCGTGGTTCGCCGGATGGGGCTCGATGGTGAGCCGGAAGAGAAGCTCGCCGACATCGGCGAGACGCTCGGGCTGTCACGCGAAGCCGTGCGCCAGATCGAAGCGAAGGCGATCGCCAAGATGCAGCATCCGATGGTGCTGCGCCGCATTCAGCGCCTCGGTCGCAGCTGAAGCTCGGAATCACTCCACGATCCCCCGCCCATCGACGTGCCCGCCGGGCGTCCGACCGCACGGTCGGCTGCACGCGGGATACACGGATGTTGTCCCCGAGGATTTCACGGAGGATTCCCATGGGCACGTCATCGGTTGCGACGCTCGAACGGCAACACGCCGCTTCGTCGCAGGAGGCCGACACGGCACAGGGCCCCGACGGCCCTTGCGCTGACCCGCTCTGGCGAGTTTGGCCAGGGCGCGAATGGCCCGCGTCGGGCGACGAGGAGCGTGCGCTGCTCGCCGATCTCGAGCTCCGGGCGCCGGGCGCCGAACCGCTGACGCCGATCGAAGCGCGCCGCGGTGACATGACGGCCCTGCTGAACGCGCTGCGCTGCGGGCTCGACGGGCCGGATCTGCTCGGCCGGGCACCCGGACTGCGACCGGAACGGCTCATCGCGGCCCACGCCGCGCTCGATGCCCGCCGTCGCCAGGCCGTCGAGGCGTGGCGACTGATCGCCTCGACGCCCACCTTCGAGACGCTCGCCACCTGGGGTGATACCGCGGCAGCACTCGTGCCCGTGGTCATCGGCCGGTTGCGCGACATCCGCAACGTCGATACCGCTGAGCTCGAATCACTGGTCACCGCGTGCGCCGCCGACATCGATCGCGTCGGACGCCTCGCCGCATCCGTCGAGCGCGACATGTCGGATCCCGGAGTGCCGCCGCGGCGTCGTGCCGCGCTCGCCGGATTGCTCTTCGGCGGCGCTGGTGCCGGCCTGTGGCATCACGAGTGCTACCTGGCCCAGCGTGTCGGCAGCCTCGTCCCCGTCCGTGTCGCCGCCTTGCTCGGCGAGAACACCGTCCGGTGAGATCAGCCTCATGAAGCGCAGTAGTAGCGTGCAGTTCGGGGAATCGGCGGGGCGGGCGACCGCCGTTACCCATCGTGCGGCTCGAGTGCTGCATGAGCCGAGCACAAAGACGCAGGGGGGAATGGAGCGAGCAGACGAGCCGGCTGAACTGGTGTTCCCTCCGCCGCCCCTCGTCGCCAGAGTGATCGTCGGCCCGGTGCCCGAGGTCGCGCCCGCATCGCTCGCCGGCTTCCTCGAGTCCGTCGTCGACGACGAGGGACGGGTCGTCGACTGGCGCCTCGACCGCGAGCGTCCGTTTGTCGCTTCCGACCTGATGGACTACGCCGAGTGGCGCGGCTCCTGGGAGCGCACGTGGGAGCTCGGACCGCTCACCAATCTCCGGTCGCTCAGTCGAATCGTCGGTGAGCTCGAGAACGTCCCCGGCGTGGCGGCGCTGCTCGAAGCGCTCGTCGCCGACGCCGAGGCGGCGCGGATCGAACCGTCCGAGGTCCCCGACCTGCCCGCCGAGCTCGATGCCGTGCGGGCTGCGATCGCCGGCACGCCAGATCAGGGAACGGCGATCGTCGACCAGACCCCACGCCGGACGTCCACCGTCGGCTTCTCACGGACGTGGAGCACTCCGGCGGAGCCGCAGCTGCTCGCCGCCAACTCGACGACGGGCGTCCTCGTCGATCCCGTCGACGGGTTGGTCGTGGTCGCCCGGGCGACGGGTGCCCGACGCCTCGTCGATGTGGTCGAGGCCGACCTGCGGGGCGACGTCGTGGTGGTCACGAACCGTCTCGGTGAAACGCTCGAGCTCGAAGGAGCAGCCGCCCGACCGATCGCGTGGATCGTGCCGACCTCGTTGCGGTGGAAGGTCAGGCCGATCCCGCAGGTCGTGGTCTGGTCGGCCCTGTTCTCCCGGCTTCCCGACGCCCTGCGTGTCGCGTCTGCCATGCGTGGTGACATTTCCTTCTCGATCGATCGGGATTCTTGACGATTCCTTGCGGGCGCGGATCCGGTGCCGCCGGACCGTCCGTTGCATGACCGCCACGTCGCGTTGGACCGACGACCACTTGGTCGCCGACACGCTCGGCGTCGTGCTGGCCGGCGTCGAGGCGGCACTCCGAGCAGACCCCGCGGTGGAGACGAACCTCGGGATGCTGCATCGAGCTGGGCGAGACCCGCCAGCTGCTCGCCGCGATCTCGATCGCCACCCTCGATCAGCTCGGTGACGGACTCGACGGCGGCCGGACCCCTTCGGCCGGCGATCTCGCCGCCGCACTTCTCGACCGGGCCGTGCAGTTCCACCTCGCACCCCCTTCGGCGGTGCATGCCGCGGCGTCCCGGCTCGACGTGGTCGCTCGCCGCGACCGCTGGCAGTTGCAAGCGGAGCTGCGCCGCTCGCGCGCCGCCAACTCCGACGCCGGCCTCGTCGACGGCGCGATCGCGCTGCTGGCTGCCGTCGTCGAGCTGTCCGCCCGACGCCGAGGGCTGCCGCCCGAGCTGATGGCCGAGCGCCTGTGCCTGGCTGCGTCCTCGCCCCAACCATCCTGAACCACACCAGTCCAACACCTCCAACACACCCGAACCCGCCGACATCCGTCCCAGACACCCCTGAGACGATCTCAGAGAGATCGAGGAACCATCGATGGCTGACCAGCCGTTTCACGACCTGATCACCAACACGGCCGAACAGCCATGGCTCGATCGGGCCCTGTGCGGCGACCTCCCGCTCGAGGAGTTGGCGCTGTACTTCGTGGAAGCCGGCCGGTCGATCTCACGCCCGACGATCGAGCTGTGCACGCGCTGCCCGGTCCGGCGTGAATGCCTGGACCACGCCTACAACCTGCAGATCGCGAGTGGATACTTCGGCGGGATGTCGCCGAGCCGGCGCAAGTTGCTCAGCCATGCCGAGGCACTCGTTGAGATCGGTGTTGTCGACACGGAGTAGCTCGACGCAAGCGGAGCTACGAGTTCGGGGCGGATGGCAGTCCGCTCGATTCGAGCGTTGGCGCACACGCATGAACTGCCAAGCTGCGGACGTGCCGCGCGAGTTCGACGTCTCACCAATCGTCATGCGGGCCGTCGTGCTGGTCGAGGGGATCAGCGACCAACTCGCGTTCGAAGCGCTCGCTCGCCGGCGCGGTCGGGATCTGGAGGCCGAGGGCATCCGCATCGTGTCCATGGGCGGGGCGACGACCATCGGACGCTTCCTGGAACGGTTCGGCCCCCACGGCTCCGACGTCAGACTGGCGGGCCTGTGCGACGCCAACGAGGAGCGCGCCTTCATACGCGGTCTCCGGCGAGCCGGATTCGGCCCGAACCTCACTCGCGCCGACATGGAGACGCTGGGATTCTACGTATGCGACGCCGACCTCGAGGACGAACTGATCCGGGCGCTCGGCGTCGCCGCCGTCGAACAGGTCATCGCTGAGCAGGGCGAGCTGACGTCGTTCCGGACGCTGCAAAAGCAGCCGGCGCAGCGCGGCCGGAGCGTCGAGGCACAGCTCCGGCGCTTCATGGGCAGCCGCGGCGGGCGCAAGATCCGCTACGCGCCGCTGCTCGTCGAGGCCCTCGATCTCGCCCGTGTGCCACCGCCGTTGGACCGCCTACTTGCCCATGTCTGACGTGTTCCAGCTCACTCTTCGGGCGTGGGCTCGATGCGGACGATCCACGTGCCTTGGCCGAGGGGCGGGATCCCGGTCGCCGGGGCGGCGGGTCGTGCGGGGCCACTCTCACCGAAGATGTCGTCGTCGTCGAGGCGCTTGTTGAGCGACAGGAGGCGACCGATCACGGGGAGGGCGACGACGTTGAGCGCGTGGAGGATCCCCATGATCAGCAGGATCCCGCCGACCCGGGCGACCTCGTCCTTCAGTTGCTCGCCCGTCGACGTCTCCCACTCCACGGGCGCGACGAACGTGACCGTGAACAGGATGAACGACGTGAAGATCAAGTAGTAGGCCACGTCGGTGAGCACGAGGTAGCTCTTGCCCGTACGCGGGTTCGCTCGGAACACATCGGCGGCGTAGGCGCGGCCGAAGCGTTTGATGAACGGCCCGAGGCCGATCGCGATCGCCACCAGCACGATGTTGGTGATCAGTTCGATGGTCCACCATTCCATGGTGATCCTCCCGTTGTTGACGTCGGACAGTGCGAGGGCGAGTGCTCCGAGGAGCACGACGAACGTGGTGAGGCCGAGGGCGAGCCGGATCCGCCACCGGCGGCGGGCGGCGGCATCGGCGATCGAACGGTTCACGCGGGCGAAGAGGTCCCGGTTCGGCTCGACCGTGCGTCTGGCGTCGAGGAACGCCTCGATCAGCCGTTCTTCGATCGCGCGCGGTTCGAACGGCAGGTCGGTCATCGCGAACCGCTCAACGATCGTTCGAGGCCGGCCAGGCCGCGTTGGAGGTGGGTCTTCACGGAGTTCGGCGAGAGGCCGAGCGTCGACGCGATCGCGTCGATGCCGAGCTCTTCGAAGTAGCGCAGCGTGATGCAGTCACGTTGGCGCACGGGGAGCGACCGGACGGCCTCGATCACCATCCGGTGGTCCTCCGACTGCACCAGCAGGTCCGGAGCACCGGCGGCGGCCGACGGTTCGGACCCGTCGCGGCGGCCGATCGATGTCGACCGATCGATGTGGAATGGTGGCGGAGCGACACCAGCCCGCGCCGGTTGTGGTCGCGGGCGAGGTTGAGCACGATCGAGCGGAGGTAGGCGGGGGCGCGGTCGATGTCGCTGATCCGGTGCGCGGATCGGGCGAGCCGAAGGAACGCCTCCTGGACGAGGTCCTCGGCGGCCTCGCGGTCGTCGACGAACAGGCGGGCGAGCCGGACCAGCGACCGGCCCTCCTGTTGGAAGAGCCTGACGACGAGCTCCTCGGCCGCCGTGGTGATCTCCTCGCCCTGGACGCGTGCTGCCAGGATCGCCGACTGCAAGGAGATGGCGAGGACATCCACGACGTGCTACGCGTGACGCCCGGCGATGTTCACAGGATCTCGGTGATGTCGTTGAACAACGCCCACGACGACAAGGCTGCCACGATCACCAGCGCGACCTGCCCGATCGGGGGGCCGACGAGCCGCACGGCGGAGCGGATCCTGGCGCTCTGCGACAGGATCGCCACGAGCACGACGGCCGCGGCGGCGAAGAGCACCGGAAAGATCAAGAGGTATCAACACCACCGTCGGGAGCGCGGCGATGATGGTTCGGCGGCGGTCGATCAACCACCAACGATCCCACCGCTCGACCCAGAACGCCATCAACGCCGCGCCTCCGGCTGGGATCAGGATGAACAGTGTCACCGCCAGCCAGGTCGGTTCGAGCAGGTTGAAGTCGACGCCGTCGGCGTGGAGGAGCAGCGAGCCGCCGACCGTCGTGCCGACGAATATCCATCCCCAGCGACCCCAGCGGCCCGGCACCGCGCGCCGCACCGCGATGTACACGACGCCGACGACCGCGCCGAGGCCGGTCGTGATCGCCAGCAGGAACACCGTGGCCGCGCTGATCTGGCCGATCTCGAAGCCGTCGTCGCTGATGCGGCCGCGAACCGTGTCCGGCGAGGTGACGCGCAGGACGCCCATCGCCACCCGTCCACCGATGCCCCCGATCAGCGAGCCCGGCCCACGCTCCCGCCGCGGCGCCGAGCAGCACGCTGCGGGTGATCGCCACGAGGTTGTGGCGGAATCCCCGGTGGGCGGGCTGCTCGACGTCGACGACGGTCGTGCTACCTGCCGGCGATGACACCGCAGGCGATCCGATCACCGGCGTTGCCGGTGTTCTGGGTCTTGGTGGTGGCGTCGGCCGCGTTCGCCGCGTACTGGTCAGCGGCGGTGCCGACCGGGACGTTGCCGAAGTTGTCGGCACCGGCGTGGAGGACGACGGCCTTGCCGGCGAGCTCGCTCAGCGCGATCCGGCTGATCGTGAAGCGGGTCTCGACGCTGCCGTTCGCGTTCACGAACACCGATGGCATGTCGCCGAGCGTGCTGACCATGGGTCTGGGTGCCCGTCTTCCAGTGCCCGTCGGCCGACGCGAACCACGTCAGGTGATCGGCCGCCGGATCGGCGACGCATCCCTCACCGTTGGTGGCGACGTCGTTGGCGTGGATGTGGAACCCGTGGAACGCGTCCACCGCCACGCCACTACCTCTCCGGATCTCGACCCTCACCTCGGTGGCGCCGCGAGCGTCGACGAACTTCACCACACCGATCTCCTGCCCGGACGTGTCCCGCAATGTCGTCTTGGCCGAGCGCGTGTGTGCGCCAGCCGTCGATGCCACTGCGACTCCTCCGACGACCGCCAAGACGGCTGCGTATCCGATCCATGACTTCCTCATGACCGCATCTCCCTTTCGATGACGTTTCTCCGACAGACGTCGGAGTGCGCGTCGCGGGTGACGATGCGGAGGCGATTTCTTGCCGAAAGATTTCGGTTGGGGCGGTCGCGAGGATCAGAGGAGGATCAGAGCCAGTAGCCGCTGACGTCGAGCAGCACGTGTGTCGAGCCCGTTTGATCGCCGCACCAGACCCTGACGAAACGGTTGGTGTCGACCTTGACGATCAGACCGTTCGCCAACGACTGGTCGGCGCCGGACCAGTTGATCGCCGACGCCGTGAACGACCCCGCGTCGCCCGGCGTCAGGGCGAGGAAGTTCGGGCCGGTGGTCCCGGTGACCGTGAGGTTGCAGGCGATCGCCGTCGCGCCGACCGGAACCACATCGGACGCGAGGACCGCCCCGGTGCCGTTGGCGCGGCTGTCCTTCACCAGGATCAGGCGACTGGCGTTCGGACCGAGCAGCCCTGGTTCGGGGGCCGCCGCACGCGAGTCATAGGCGCGGACCGGGTTGATCGGGAAGAACCGGCCGGCGTCCGGCGTGACGTACCCGATCCTCACTCCCCAGAGCAGATGCGCGGTGTCAGCCGGCATGAACGCGATGCACGAAGTACGCCGCTGCCCCCTCGTCGACGACGGCTCCGATCGTCGCGGGCGATACCGCGACGGACTGCAGTCCGGACGACCGAGGACTGTGTGGGCGAAGTGGTGTCGAGTGTCGCGACGTTGAAGACGGCGCTGGTGCTCGCCACGGACGACCGGTGGCACACCAGGCGCACAACGATGCTGTCGGCTGTCGGGATGCGTCGCGTAGATGACCATCTCGGTGATGCGGGCACCGTGCGGGAGCTGCGACGGGCGCCGTGTACGTGCTCGCCGTCCCGGAGCTGAGCTCGAAGGCCGAAGGGCGACGAGTACACCGCGATGTCGGAGATCGGCTTGAAGTCGATTCCGGCGAGGCTCACGTAGCGCGTGCCTGGCGTGGTCGGCGCCGGGGCGATCTCCGGCATCGTCGGTGCTCTCGGTGACGAAGTACGGATCGTTGGTCGGTCCGCCGGGATTGGTCGGGCCAGGGGCGGCGATCGCGTGCGTGCCGCTGCCGAGGGCGGCGCCGGCGGCCGCCGCGGCACCGAGGGCAGCGCGCCGGCTGACTCGAACGGGATCGTGGCGATGTGACATGGGTTTCCCCCATCCTGTGGGTCGCGCTGCCGCGGAAGCATCCCGGCCTGTGGTCAGCGTACGCTCCGCCCATCGTCAGGAGGAGGACTTGTGGCCGACTCAGTGATGCCCGCCGCGTTCATCGGGCACGGGTCGCCGATGAACGCGCTCGATCACAATCGCTACACGGCCGCGTGGGCGGCGTTCGGCGCCAGCGTGCCCCGGCCGCGGGCGATCCTCGCCATCTCCGCCCACTGGTACATCAACGCCAGCGCGGTCACGGCGCATGCCGCGGCCCAAGACGATCCACGACTTCTACGGCTTTCCCGAGGCGCTGTTCGCCGTCGAGTACCCGGCTCCGGGTGATCCCGACCTGGCGGCCGAGGTGGCCGAGATCGCCAAGCCGACGTGGGTCGGACTTGACCTCGACAGCTGGGGCATCGATCACGGCTCGTGGTCGGTGCTGGTCCACATGTTCCCGGAGGCCGACATCCCGGTCGTGCAGCTGTCGATCAACGCCGCGAAACCGTTCGACTATCACGTCGAGCTCGGCGCCCAGCTCCATCAGTTGCGTGAGCGCGGCGTGCTGATCGTCGGCAGCGGCAACGTCGTGCACAACCTGAGCCGGATCCAGTGGAACGCAGCCCGACGCCGGCTTCGATTGGGCTCGGAGCTTCGACGAAGCAGCGGTGCAGGTGATGACGTCGTCGCCAGGCGACGTCGGTCGACCTACAGGGTCACGGCGCGTTCGGGCTGGCCGCGCCGACTCCGGATCACTTCATCCCGTTGCTCTACCTCGCCGGGCTGGCGGCTGCCGTCGCGTCGGCCGGCGCAGGTGCTCGTCGACGGCTGCGCCATGGGGTCGTTGTCGATGACGTCCTACACCCTCGACGCTCGATGCGAGGTCGACACGACCGCCGGCAGCGGCGCACCCGCACTGCCAGATGTGCCGGCCGACGAGACGAACATGTGACGAATCGGGCCAGCCCTGCCGCCGAGCGAGGCTGGTGCCCAGCCGTCTCGGCGAGGGGAGGCCGTATCATCGACCCGTGCCCAGGAGGACGCGATCGTAGGCCGGGTCGGGCCATGGGCTGAGAGCGGACGATGAGATCGAACCCGTCCCGTCGAGATCCGCTCGGTCGCGAGCGCCGGCGGGGACGCTCACCGGCGGAGCTGCAAGAGCCGATCCTCGAGGAGCTCCTCAGCATCGAGCGGCTGGAACAGGACTCCAAGGTCCTCGCCGCCGTCCAGGCCATCACCGACACGCCCCGCCGGGGACGCGCCGTCCAGCCCCGCGTCGCCGAGAACGGCCGCGTGCTCCTCGAGTCGTATCGGGTCCTCGCTCGGGCGATCAAGGAGGAGCGCGTCGATCACGCCGGCCGCCGAGTGGCTCGTCGACAACTTCCACATCGTCGACGAGCAGCTCCGCGAGATCCACGACGACCTGCCGACGGACTACTACCGCGAGCTCCCCAAGCTGGCCGGAGGCCATCTCGCCGGCTATCCGCGGGTGCTGGGGCTCGCGTGGGCCTACATCGCCCACACCGACAGCCGCTTCGATCCCGAGATCCTGCGTCGCATGGTGCGCGCCTACCAGGAGGTCGAGCCGCTGACGATCGGCGAGCTGTGGGCGATCGCGATCAGCCTCCGCATCCTTCTCGTCGACAACCTCCGCCGCCTCGCGGAGCAGATCGTGCGCAGCCGCGCGGCGCGGCAGATGGCCGACGAGCTCGCCGACGAGCTGCTCGGCCTCGGACAAGGACGGCACGGATATCGCCGCCGCATCGCTGCGTCGGCTCACGCGTACGCCGTTCTCGACGGCCGGTCACGTCCAGCTGTTCCAGCGCCTGCGCGATCAGGACCCGGCGCTGACCCCGGCGCTCCGCTGGCTCGAGGAGCACCTCGCGTCGCAGGGCACGACCGCCGAGGAGATGGTCCGCGTCGAGCACCAGCGTCAGGCGACGATGAACGTGACCGTCCGCAACGTGATCACCAGCATGCGCTCAGTCTCGTGGTTCGACTGGGCCCAGTTCGTCGAGAGCGTCAGCCTCGTCGACGACGTCCTGCGCGAACGAAGCGCGTTCGGCGAGATGGACTTCGCCACCCGCGATCGCTACCGCAACGCGATCGAGGAGCTCGCCCGAGGTTCGGGCCTGACCGAGGTCGATGTCGCCCGGCACCGCGATCGAGATGGCCGCCTCGGCGACGGTCGGCGACGACGTCGAACCGGCGGCCGTCGCTCGCCGTCGCGAGCCCGGCTACTACCTGATCTCCGACGGCCGCGCCGCGCTCGAACGTGCGCTCGCACGTCCGAGTGCCGTTGCCGCGCCGCCTGCGGCGCGCCTTCGTGCGGTCCGCGGCGACCCGGCTACCGTCCTGACGCTCGCGCTCGTCACGGCGCTGCTCCTCGCCGTGCCGCTCCTGCTCGTCGGCGGACGGAGGCATCACCGCCGGCACGGTCGTCGTCGCCATCCTCGCCCTCGGCCCGGCGTCCGATCTGGCGTCGCGCTCGTCAACCGGGCGTCACCAAGACGCTCGGGCCCCAACCGCTGCCCCGCGCTCGACCTCGACGACGGCGTGCCGACGGCGATGCGCACGCTCGTCGTGGTGCCGATGCTCCTCACCGACGAGGCGGAGGTCGAGGCCCACGTCGGTGGCCTCGAGGTCCACTACCTCGGCAATCGCGAGGGCGACCTGCGGTTCGCCCTGCTGTCGGACTGGCTCGACGCCGCCGACCGAGCACGTCGCCCGGCGACGACGAGCTGCTCGCCGACGGCGGCGGCGGCGATCGACCGGCTCAACGAGCGCCACGGCGAGGCGCCCGGGGGAGGCGCCCGGTTCCTGCTGTTCCACCGCGACGCGACGCTGGAACGCGGCCGAGGGCTGCTGGATGGGCTGGGAGCGCAAGCGCGGCAAGCTCCACGAGCTGAACGCCCTGCTGCGCGGCTCGACGACGACCGGCATCCTCACCACCGGACGGACCGCGTCGACCCCGCCGACCGGACGTGCGCTACGTCGTCACGCTCGACGCCGACACGCGACTGCCGCGCGGCGCCGTCGGGCGCCTCGTCGGGACGATCGCCCATCCGCTCAACCGGCCGACGTTCGATGCGCGGCGCCGGGCGGGTGACGCAGGGCTACGGCGTGCTCCAGCCACGGATCACCCCGACGCTCCCGGCCGAACACGGAGGCATCGATCTTCCAGCGGATCTTCTCCGGCGTCGGCCGGGCATCGACCCGTACGCGTCGGCGGTCTCCGACGTCTACCAGGACCTCTTCGCAGGAGGGGAGCTTCACCGGCAAGGGGATCTACGACGTCGACGCGTTCGAGCGCGGCGATGGCCGACCGCGTGCCCGAGAACACGCTGCTGAGCCACGACCTGTTCGAGGGCGTCTTCGCCCGGGCGGGGCTGGTGACCGACGTCGAGCTCTTCGACGAGTTCCCGTCGAACTACCTGGTCTCGGCGGCCCGCCAGCACCGCTGGGCGCGCGGCGACTGGCAGCTCCTGCCCTGGATCCTCGGCCGGGCCCGCGACGCGACGGGCCGGCGCAGCCGGAGCTCGATCCCGGCATCGCCCGCTGGAAGATGGTCGACAACCTGCGCCGGACGCTGTCGCGCCCCGCTCACGCTGGCGACGCTCGTCGCCGCGTGGACGCTGCCCGTCGGCGTCGGCCGGGCTGTGGACCGGCGTTCGTCCTGGCCTGCGATGATCATCCCCGCTGCGCTGCCCGTCGCTCGGCGGGCTGCTGCCGCGGCGGCGGGGCATCTCCAAGCGCAGCCACCTGCGCGCCGTGGCGAGCGACGTCGGCCTCGCCGCGGCCCACGTCGGCCTCGGCTTCACGTTCCTCGCCCACCAGGCGTGGCTGATGGTCGACGCGATCGTGCGGACGCTTGACGCGGCTGTACGTCACCCGACGCGAACCTCCTCGAGTGGATGACCGCCGCGCAGGCCAAGGCCAGCCGCGACCTCGACCTCGCGCGGCTTCTACCGCCAGATGGCGGGCGGCGTCGGCGATCGCGGTCGGCATCGGCGGTCCTCGTCCTCGCCGTGAAGCCGGACGCGGCCTGGATCGCGGCGCCGTTCGTCGGTGCTCTGGCTGCTGTCGCCGCTCGTCGCCCGGTGGGTCAGCCTGCCGCCGTCCGAATCGGCGGCCGAGCAGCTCTCGGCCGCCGACGTCGAGACGCTGCGCCTCACCGCCCGCCGCACGTGGCTGTTCTTCGAGACGTTCGTCGGTCCGGAGGACAACGGCCTGCCGCCCGACAACTTCCAGGACGATCCCGACGCCGGTCGTCGCCCATCGCACGTCGCCGACGAACATCGGGATGTACCTGCTGGCGACCGTGACGGCCCGCGACTTCGGCTGGATCGGCACGCATCGAGATGGTGGAGCGCCTCGAGGCGACGCTCGCCACCATCGACCGGCTCGAGCGGTTCCGCGGCCACCTCTACAACTGGTACGACACGCGCGACCTGCGCCGGCTCGAGCCCGCAGTACGTGTCGTCGGTCGACAGCGGCAACCTCGCCGGCCACCTGCTCACGCTCGTCCAACGCCTGCCGTCAGATGATCGACCAGCCGCTTCCGGTCGCGGCCGCGCTCGCCGGGATCGGCGACGCGATCACGCTGGCGCGCGAGGCGGCCGGCGACATCGGCGACGACCGGCGGAGCCAGACGCTCACCCGGCGGCACCTCGACGAGGCCCTCGAGCTGTCCGGCGGCGGCCACCGAGTACGCCGCCGCGACACCCGAGGAGTGGGCGGCGCGCCTGGCCGAGCTCGCCGCGCACGCCCGGACGCTGTCGGACGTCGCCGCCGCGATCACGGCGGAGCGCGGGGAGGGCGCGGAGAGCGAGCTCGTCACGTGGGCCGAGGCGGCCCGGCTGGCCGTGGCCAGCCACGTCCGCGACCTCGCGCTGCTCGCAGCCGCTGCCCGCAGGCGACGACCTTCCCGACGATCGCCGAGCTGGCCGATCCGCCGCGTCGACCGCCGGCGGACGCCGAACCGCTGGCCGCGCGGCAGCTCGTCCGCCGCCTCCAGGCGATCGCCGACCAGGCCGATGCAGCTGTTCCAGGAGATGGACTTCGGCTTCCTGTTCGACCCGACCCGCAAGCTGTTCTCGATCGGGTTCCGGGTCTGGGACGGCGACGCTCGATCCGAGCTACTACGACCTGCTCGCCTCCGAGGCTCGCCTCGCCAGCTTCCTCGCGATCGCCAAGGGCGACGTCGACCCCGGACCACTGGTTCCGGCTCGGCCGCGCGCTGACGCCCGTCGGCCGCGGCTCGGCCCTGATCTCGTGGTCCGGGTCGATGTTCGAGTACCTGATGCCCGCGCTCGTGATGCGCGCACCGGCCAACAGCCTGCTCGACCAGACGTACCGGCTGGTCGTGGCCCGCCAGATGCAGTACGCCGCCGAGCTCGGCGTGCCCTGGGGCATCTCCGAGTCGGGCTTCAACGCCCGCGACCTCGAGCAGACCTACCAGTACTCGAGCTTCGGCGTGCCCGGCCTCGGCCTCAAGCGGGGCCTCAGCGACGATCTCGTCGTCGCTCCGTACGCCACCGCGCTCGGCGGCGATGATCGAGCCCGAGGCGGCGGTCCGGAACTTCGCCCGGCTCGGCAAGGCGGGCGCGAGCGGGCGCGTACGGCTTCCGCGAGGCGCTCGACTACACGCGCGCGCCGCCTGCCCGAGGGCGCCATCGGTCGCGGTCGTGCAGCAGCTACATGGCCCACCACCAGGGGATGGCGCTGGTGGCCCTCGGCAACGTCCTCAACGACCGGGTCGATGGTCGAGCGCTTCCATGCCGACCCGATCGTCGAGGCGACCGAGCTGCTGCTCCAGGAGCGGATGCCGCGCGACGTGCTCGTGGCCCGGCCACGCGCCGAGGAGGTGAAGAGCGCCGCCGACGTGCGCGACCTCGTGCCGCCGATCCTGCGCCGTTTCACCTCGCCCCACGACGCGATCCCGCGGACGCACCTGCTGTCGAACGGGCGCTACGCGGTGATGGTGACGGCCGCCGGTTCCGGCTACAGCCGCTGGGGCGACGTGGCGGTGACCCGCTGGCGCGAGGACGTGACCCGCGACTCGTGGGGCAGCTACCTCTTCCTGCGCGACATGCACACCGGCGCGGTGTGGTCGGCCGGGCACCAGCCGAGCGGCGCCGAGGCCGACAGCTACGAGGTCGATCTACTCGGAGGACCACGCCGAGTTCTCGCGCCGCGACGGCTCGATCGCGACCGGCTTGACCGTCGTCGTGTCGGCGGAGCACGACGCCGAGATCCGCCGCGTGTCGCTGACCAACCTCGGCTCGCAGCGACCGCGAGATCGAGCTGACGTCGTACGCCGAGATCGTGCTCGCGCCGCAGGCCGCCGACGTCGCTCACCCGGCCTTCCAGAACCTGTTCGTGCAGACCGAGTTCGTCCCGAGCATCGGCGCGCTCCTGGCGACCCGCCGGCCACGATCCGCGCGACGAGAAGCCGATCTGGGCCGCCCACGTCGCGGCCGTCGAGGGCGAGACCGGCGGGCGTCATCCAGTACGAGACCGACCGCGCCCGCTTCCTCGGCCGGGGCCGATCGGTCCGATCGCCGGTCTCGGTCATCGACGGCCGCCCGCTGTCGAACACGGTCGGTGCGGTGTTGGATCCGATCTTCAGCCTGCGGCTGCCGGGTCACGCTCGCACCCGGCGCGACCGCCCACGCGATCTTCTCCACCGTCGTCGGCCGATTCGCGCGAACGAGGTCCTCGACCTGGCCGACAAGTACCGCGAGTCGGCGACGTTCGAGCGGGCCGGCGATCCTGGCGTGGACGCAGGCCCAGGTCCAGCTCCATCACCTCGGGATCGAGCAGGACGAGGCCCACCTCTTCCAGCGCCTGGCCAACCGGATCCTCTACTCGGATCCGTCGCTGCGTCCGCCGGCGGCGCTGCTGGCCAGCAACGAGCGCGGCGCGTCCGGGTCTGTGGGCCCACGGCATCTCCGGCGACCTGCCCATCGTCCTGGTGCGGATCGACGAGGTGGAGGACCTCGACATCGTGCGCCAGCTGCTCCGCGCCCACGAGTACTGGCGGCTGAAGCTGCTCGACGTCGACCTCGTGATCCTCAACGAGCACGGTGCCTCCTACGCCCAGGACCTCCAGGACTCGCTGGAGGCCGTCGTGCGGACGAGCCAGTCGTCGCTCGCCCACGACAGTCATCCGAGGCCACGGCGGGGTGTACATCCTCCGCGGCGACCAGCTCTCCGACGACGACCGGACGCTCCTCCAGGCAGCGGCCCGGGCCGTCCTGCTGAGCCGCCGCGGCAGCCTCGCCGACCAGGTCATCCGTCTCGAGCGGCCCGAGCGGATCGCAGCGCACCCGACCGCACCGCCCGAAGCCGATCGAGCGGCGAGCGAGACCGTGATGCCGCGCCCGGAGCTGGAGTTCTTCAACGGGCTCGGCGGCTTCGCGGACGGCGGGCGTGAGTACGTCACGATCCTCGGCCCCGGACAGTCGACGCCGGCGCCGTGGTTGAACGTCATCGCCAACCCGTCGTTCGGGTTCCAGGTCTCCGAGTCGGGCTCCGGCTACACCTGGTCGGGGAACAGCCGCGAGAACCAGCTCACGCCGTGGTCGAACGATCCCGTCAGCGACCCGGTGAGCGAGGCGATCTACGTCCGCGACGACGACACCGGCGAGCTGTGGGGCCCGACGGCGCTGCCGATCCGCCGCGAGGAGTCGACCTACGTCGCCCGTCACGGCGCCGGGTACAGCCGGTTCGAGCATCTGCACGACGGCATCCAGCTCGACCTGGTCCAGTTCGTCGCCGCTCGACGACCCACTGAAGATGTCGGTGCTGACCATCGAGAATCGCTCCGGCCGCACGCGGCGCCTGTCGGTGACCGCCTACGCCGAGTGGGCGCTGGGTACGTCGCGCGGGGCCAGCGCCGCCCGCATCGTCACCGCCCTCGACCCGGAGACGCAGGCACTCCTCGTGCGCAACCCGTGGAACACCGAGTTCGCCGGCCGGGTCGCGTTCTTCGACCTCGGCGGCCGGCAGACGGCGTGGACCGCCGATCGCACCGAGTTCCTCGGTCGCAACGGTGCGCCGGACGGCCCGGCCGGGCTCGACCGTGGATCACCGGCTCCGGGGCGCCGTCGGCGCCGGCCTGGATCCGTGCGCCGCGCTGCAGACCAGCTTCGAGCTCGCCGACGGAGCGCGGACCCAGGTTCGTGGTGCTGCTCGGCGAGGCGGACACCGGCGGCCGCCGCCACCGAGCTCATCCGGCGTGGCCGGGCACCGACCACGAGGCCGACGCTGCGAGACGTCGGACAGCTACTGGGACGACACCCAGGGGACGATCCAGGTGCGCACCCCGGACCGCTCGATGGACATCATGCTCAACCGCTGGCTGATCTATCAGACGCTCGCCTGCCGGCTGTGGGCGAGGTCGGCGTTCTACCAGGCCGGTGGCGCGTACGGATTCCGCGACCAACTCCAAGACGTCATCGCCCTGGTCACCGCCAAGCGCGAGCTCGCCCGCGAGCACCTGCTGCGGGCCGCCGCCCATCAGTTCGTCGAAGGCGACGTCCAGCACTGGTGGCACCCGCCGACCGGACGGGGCGTGCGAACCCGGATCTCGGACGATCGTCGTGTGGCTGCCGTACGCGGTCGATCGCTACCTCGCCGTCACGGATGACAGCGCCGTCCTCGACGAGGTCGTTCCGTACCTCGAGGGACCGGAACTGCGAGCCGGGACAGATGGACGCACTACTTCCAGCCGGAACGGTCGGCGCAGTCGGGCTCGCTGTTCGACCACTGCGCGGCGGCGCTCGACCGCAGCCTGAAGGTCGGCGCCCACGGCCTGCCGCTCATCGGGTCGGGCGACTGGAACGACGGGATGAACCGGGTCGGCCACGAGGGCCGGGGCGAGAGCGTCTGGCTGGGCTGGTTCCTTCACATCGCGTCTGGCCGCGTTCGCACCGATCGCCGAGGCGCGCGGCGATCACGTTCGAGCGCAGCGCTGGCGCTTCGCACATGGACGACCTCCGACGGGCGCTGGAGCGCGCACGGCTGGGACGGCGACTGGTACCGCCGTGCGTTCTTCGACGATGGCACCCCGCTCGGATCGGCCATGAACGCCGAGTGCCGGATCGACTCGATCGCCCAGTCGTGGAGCGTCCTGTCGGGCGCCGCCGACCCTGCGCACGCGAGCGGGCGATGGCCGCGGTCGAGGAGTACCTCGTGCGCCGCGGTGACGGTCTCGTGCTGCTGTTCACGCCCGCCGTTCGACCATTCCGACGTCGATCCCGGGTACATCAAGGGATATCTGCCGGGCATCCGCGAGAACGGTGGCCAGTACACCCACGGCGCGATCTGGTCGGTCCTCGCGTTCGCCGCGCTGGGCGACGGCGACAAGGCCGGCGAGCTGTTCTCGATCCTGAACCCGATCAACCACGCCAGCACGCGAGCGGGCGTCCATCGCTACAAGGTCGAGCCGTACGTCATGGCCGGCCGACGTCTACACCGAGCCGCCGCACGTCGGTCGCGGCGGCTGGACGTGGTACACGGGATCGGCGGGTTGGATGTACCAGGCGGGTGTCGAGTGGATCCTGGGTTTCCGCCTGCGCGGGACGACCCTCGTGCTCGACCCCTGCATCCCGCGTGCCTGGCCGGGCTTCGAGATCGACTTCCGCTATCACTCCGCCAGCTACGAGATCGTCGTCGAGAACCCCCATGGGGTCAGTCGCGGGGTGGCATCGGTGGAGCTCGACGGAGCGGACCTGACCGGACGCGGTGCGGCGATCCCGCTCGCCGACGACGGCGTGAAGCACCGCATCAGGATCGTCCTCGGCGACCGATGACAGCGGTCGTCACTGGCCCTTCAGCTGCAGCATCGACGACGTGTCCCACGCCCAGCCGAGGAACGTGTTGCGATCGCACCGGAAGTTGATCGCCCGCACCGTGTACGTGCCGGCCGTCCACGAATCGAACTCGACGATCTCGGTGGTGTTGTCGAAGCTCATTGACGTGGCAACGGTGCGGCCGAGGCTGTCGACCACCTGCAGGTCGATGTCGGCGCTCGGGCGCTGGGTGTAGTCGGCGAACGCCGGATCGGTGGTCCACGAGATCGCGATCCGGTGGTGCGTGCGGCGACCCATCGCTCGCGTGGTGAGGTCGGTGGTGCGTGGTGTCGAGCAGTTGAAGCCGACGCCGTTCCATGCCGGCGTGTTGCCGACGATGCCGGATGCGCGATTGGCCGCCAGGCCACCCGCACCGTCCTGGTCGGACAGCCTCGTCGAGCCCTCGATGTTGTGCGTGGCGCTGGCCATCAGCACGGCGCGGGTGATCTCTGGCCAGAACGTGAGCCGGCTGTTCTGCTGCATCAGCAGCGCTGTCACACCGGTGACGTGTGGTGCCGCGAAGCTCGTCCCCGAGTCGACGGCGAGGTTCGCCGGGCCCGGATCGACCATCTCGATGTTGGCGGCGGGGGCGACGAGCTCTGGCTTCTCCCGATCGCCGTTCTGCGACGTCGGATCGCCGAAGCTGGAGCAGGCGTACATCGTGTCGTCGCTCCACTGCGCGGTGCCCTGATCGTCGAGACCGCCGACCGTGATGACGTTGAAGGCCAGACCGGGGTTGGTGACGTCGGCGTCGGGCGTCCCGCCCGGTCCGCCGGCGTTGCCGCAGTTCCTGTTGCCCGCCGACTTCACGATGGTGCGCCAGCGGTTGTGGACCATCTCGTCGAAGAACCGATCGCCACCGCCGGTGACGAGGTTCGAGTCACTTCCCCAGCTGAGGTTGATCGTGCGTGCGCCCCAGTCGGCAGCACGGGTGGCAGCGGCTTGGAGCTCGGCGGTGACGCCGGTGCAGCTCCCGCCGACGAGCACCGTGGCGCCCTTCGAGACACCGTCCTCGCCGACGATCTGACCGAACACGTTGACCCGTTGCCCGGCGATCACCGACGTCACGTTCGTGGTGTGGACTGGGTGGGGTTGGCGCACACGTTCGTCGTGTTCTGTTGCACCGGCCGCATGAGCCAGGAAGCGCTCTCGGTCCGGCCGCCCACTTCGACGATGCCGACGCGTACGCCCGTGCCGTCGAGGCCGGTGCCGTGCACCTGGGTGACACCGGTGGTCTGCTTGGCCACGCCGAGATCGGCCGTGGCGACAGGGGCGTCGTAGATCGACGTCGATGCGCTCGTCGCCGCGCCAACTCGCCGATCTGCTTGGCATCGAGCGTGGCCGCGATCGCCGGTGTCGGCGTGAGGCCGACGGCCCTTTCGTCGAAGCGCATCACGTCGCCGAGCACTGCATCGACCAGCGGGCCGACGATCTCGACGCGACGCGCGTCGAGATCCGCGTAGATGCGGTCGATCTCGGCCGACTCGAGCGGCTTGCCGGCTGCCTCGGGCCGTTCGGGCAGCTTCGCCGCCGCCGGCTCGCGCAGCCAGATGAGCACGTTGCGAGGCTCGTCGGGAGCACTGGCGAGGAGCGCGTCGAGCGCCGGGTCGACCGCGCCGTACTGCGCCCGCCGGACGGCGAGCGCTTCGGCGGCGAGTCGATCGACATCGACCTCGTTGCCCTTGCTGTCGAACGCCACGCCGTGCACGTCACCTGCGGCGTCAACGACCTTGGCCGACGTGACCCTGAGGTCGAGCTCGGCGAACTCCGTTGCGACCTCGGCGACGACGGTCAGGCTCGCTGGATCCACACCGAGCCGCTCGGCGACGATCTGGACCGCCGCCGGGTTGCCTTCAGCGGCCGCCGGCGCGCCAGGTTCGGCGCCGGCCGGGCGACTCGCGGCGCCGAGCAGGGTGGCGATCACGACGATCGCCGGCACCAGCCGGCGCGTGACCAAGTGACGTGGGGAATGGGTTCGGGGCACGCAGCTCTCCTTCGACCGTCAGGACGTGACGGGCTATGGGGAGCGCGCAAGGAGGTGCGGTGATACCGAACGGCTCGAGATCTTCCGAGATTTCGCGTCGGACCGGGGCGCAGAGCCCGACGCCGCGGCCTTGTACTATCCGGCGCGCAACACGACGAAGGGAGCCATCGATGCCAGTTCTGATGATCGGGGAAGTGCCGAACCTGACCGAGGAGATCTACGCCGGAATGGTCGGCCAGATGGAGCCGCTGATGCGCGCCTCCAAGGGCTTCATCTCCCATTCCGGCGGCCCCAGTCCGTCCGGCGGCTGGCGGGTCGTCGAGACGTGGGATTCCGAAGAGGAAGCCCAGGCATGGTTCGACGCGAACGTGAAGCCCAACCTCCCGCCCGACATCGTTCCGAACCGCCAGTACTTCCCGCTCCACACCGCCTTCGCCAAATAGCCCTGGACGTCGTCCGGCGAGTTCGTGCTCCGTACGCCGAGCGTACCGTCTACGCGTACGTTCGCACGAGCTCGAGTACGGCGCGAGCGTCTGGCCCGATCGCCACGGAGCGATGTGTCCTCCGCAGCGACACGCCGCGCAGCCACGAGACACAGGTCGGCGCCGGCGCCCTCGATGGTTGTCGCTGGCTCCGTGTCAGCGCCGAAGTGCCACCGCTGTCCGCTCGGCCCCCGCAGGTCGAAGGCGACCGGACCCGCGAGCTCCCGGCCGTCGTCGCGCGAACGCGTACGGCAACGTGCGCCACGCGAGACGTGCGATGTGCTCCAGGCGATCGGTCGGTTCCTGCACCACGTCCAACGCCTCGGCGACGTCGCCGGTGTGGATCCAGCACTCGGCGAGCCGTGTCGTCGCCAACGTCTGCGTTGACAGCTGACCGGTGACCCACCCGACGCGTCGATGTGGGTCGCTCGCCGCGAGCGCCTCGCGCAGCGCGGCCGCGGCGGTTCGCCAGCGTTCGAGCAGCGCGGCGTTCGGTAACCCACGTTCGTGCGCCACGATCGCGGCCGCTCCGTCGTCGACGTTGCCTTGCCGCTCGACGCCGCCGGCGAGCACGTCGAGCCCCTCGGCGAACTCGCCCTGTGCGCTCGCGCAGCGCGAGCTCGTCGGTCTGCGCGAGATGGAGCACGACGTCGGCGACGGTCCATCCCTCGCACCGCGTCGGCCGCTGCCAGCCCGCGTCGTCGAGGCCGTCGAGCAGCGCGGCCAACTCCGAGTGCTGCTCTTCGAGGGCGGTGAGGATTGCGAGCATGAGCACCTCCGGTGAACGCGGCCGATGATACGGATCAACCCAAACGCCTGCGCAGCCCGGGCGCGCTGGACTGTCGAGGCGCGCCCGAGACGTGATTTCGGCGGTGAACCGTCAGCTGATTTCGGTGCCGTCGGGTCGGTAGGTGTGCCAGAAGCCGTGTTCGTCGCGGTGGACGCGGTAGCCGGAGTTCTTCAACCGGTTGTGGCGGCCACACACCGGGTGCACCGTTGGCGCCGTCGGTGTGTCCGTGGCGACCCCATTCGATGAGGTGGTCGGCTTCGCAGCGTCGGATCGGTGTCGCACACCCGGCCACCACACAACGACTCGATTGCAACAGGATCGCTTGGCGGGCGTTGCCTCTGAAGAGTCGTTGGCGGCGTCCCATGTTGATCACCACCCCGGCCGAGTCGACCACCACCCGGCGCACCTGCCCCCAGATCATCGCCGCCACCACATCGGCGGGTGGGATCGGGATGCCGGCGACTGTTTCGCAGCGCCGTTGGCGCGGATCGGCCGGTACCGCGGTGTCGCCGGTTCCGGCGAGGTAGCCGCTCGAGGGTGGGGACGTCGATGACGAAGTTGACCAGCGGGACCGCAGCCTTGGCGTCCGGGTCGGTGGTGGCGGCGCGTTCGAAGATCGCATACATCGCGTCGAACCGGCGCTGCGCATCCGTACGCGGCATCAACGCGTAGCACGCCGCGTCGCCGTAGCGGGCCAGTGTCTGGTCCCAGTCGGCGCTGAACTCGGCGTCGCAGAACCGTTCGAAGATCTCCGTCATCACCGCACCCTGCGCCAACCCACCGCGGGCGTGGAGATGGATCTCCTCGCCGACTTCGGCGATCCCCGCCCGGCGACCCTCATGGGCCGCCTCGGCGGTGCGGTGGGCGCCGTCCATGTCGGCGAGCATCTCCCAACGTCTGACGGTGATGCGGAACTCGTGATGCGACAACTTCGTCGCGTTGTCGACCATCACCTCGGCCACATCCACCAACTGTGATCCGCAGCGCGGGTTGGCGAACGCCCGCCCCAACTCATGCGCCTGGGCGACACCGATCTCACCACTCCGACACCGCATCGCGGAACCGGTCGCAGCTGGCGATCAGGTTGGCGGTGCGGATCCGGTCCCGACACTCGGTGTCGGACCAGCGTCCCAACGCCCGACACCAGCCATTGACGTTGCTGTGGCCATCGCGGCGCGTGCACACCGCGTTCGTTGACCGCACCGATCACCGCCGCCAACGCACCCTCGGTGCGTCGTCGCAACCTGTTCGAGCCGTTTGAACAACTCGGCGAGCTCTCGCCCGTCGAGCCCCTCCAAGGACTCGACATCAAGCCCAGGATCGACCAACTCGTCGATCCCGAGCATCGTCTCACTCATCTGAACCCTCCGATCACAACGGACCATCGATCGGGGGAAGTCGGTACGCTGCCACCCTAAACAGGGGGTGTGACAGTAGCACCGTGACCAGGGCGTTTCGCGGCCGACGTGCGCGAGACGGCCTGACGTGACGTGATCGAGCGAACACATCGGCGAAACAATCGAGAAACGGTCCATCCGTACCTTCGCCCGCATGGCGTTCGACCTCACTCCGCCGGTGCCGCCGTCCGGCGAGGCCACGCGGCACCACCTGCCCGCCACGCCGGCCACGTGCTACTGGGGGTACATCGACCGCGACCAGCCGCCGTGTCTGGAGATCGACAGCGGCGACATCGTGCACGTCGAGGCGATCACGCACCACGCCGGCGACGCGCCCGACCTGTTGATGGACGACGGCATCCGGGCGATCTGGTCGGCGATCGCCGAAGACACGCGCGGGCCGGGCGTGCA
Organism: Ilumatobacteraceae bacterium; assembly: GCA_963722415.1. Lineage (GTDB taxonomy): Bacteria > Actinomycetota > Acidimicrobiia > Acidimicrobiales > Ilumatobacteraceae > JALOLG01. Next base: position 131,113 of record CAVRNI010000037.1, on the reverse strand, counting down.
CATCATGACGGGGCCGATCCACGTGCGCGGCGCCGCACCCGGCGACACGCTGGCCGTGCGGATCCTCGACATGACGCCGCGCCTGCCGTACGGCTCGAACTGCGCCGCCAACTGGGGGCTCCTCTACTCGACGTTCGGCAAGGAGCGCATCACCATCTACGGGCTCGACGACGGGATGCAGCGCGGCTTCGACTCGACGGCGAGCCCGTTGTTCGGGTTCGACTTCACGGCCCGTCCGCTCTACGACCTCCCCGGCGTGATCACCGAGCCCGATCTCGAGTCGCGCCAACCGTTCAGCCGGCCGGTGCATGTGCCCGTGCGCCCGCACTTCGGCGTGATGGGTGTGGCGCCGGCGGAGTCGGGACGCCACTCGTCGATCCCGCCCGGCGCCTTCGGCGGCAACGTCGACAACTGGCGCCTCGGCCCCGGCGCGACGATGTGCTACCCGGTGTTCGTGGACGGCGCGAACCTCTACGTGGGTGACCCCCACTTCGCCCAGGGCGACGGCGAGATCTGCGGCACCGCGATCGAGGCGTCGCTCGACGCCACGATCCAGGTGTTCGTGGTGAAGGGGATGGGCGCCACCGCCCCGCGTGCTCGAGACCGACACCCACTGGTTCACGCACGGCTTCGGCGCCGATCTCGACGAGGCGATGCGCGGCGCCGCCGAACAGATGCTGTGGCTGATGCAGGAGCACCTCGGCCTCAGTGCCGACGACGCGTACTCGTTGGCGTCGGTCGCCATCGACCTCGGTGTCACGCAGGTGGTCGACGGCAGGCTCGGCTGCCACGCGGCGATCGCCCGCGCGATCATTGCGTGACCGCTGACCCGCACAATTCCGACGTGTTATGGTCAGACCATCAGTCCAAAACCGTGCCCGGTCGCATCGGAGATGGGGGTCACGTCATGCCGATCACGAGGATGAACCACGCCGTGCTGTACGTGCGTGACGCACCCACCACCGAGCGGTTCTACCGCGACGTGCTCGGCTTCAGCACCGTCGTGGCCGATCCCGAGGGCGCGTTCGCGTTCATGCGTGCGCCGGGGTCCGACAACCATCACGACATCGCCTTCTTCAGCGTCGGCAACGTCGGGGCCAGCGAAGCCGGGCGCCGCACGGTCGGCCTCTACCACATCGCGTGGGAGGTGCCGACGCTGCACGACCTGCGGATGATGCGCGATCGCCTGCAGCAGGCGGGCGCGCTGGTGGGCGCCAGCGACCACGGCGCCAACAAGAGCCTCTACGCCCGCGATCCCGACGGGCTGGAGTTCGAGGTGATGTGGCTCGTGCCGCCCGAGCATTGGGGTGAGTCCGAGCACGAGGCGATCATCGAGCCGCTCGACATCGACGCCGAGATCGCGCACTACGCGACGGTCGGTCTCGCATGAGCGAGGTGACCAGCTTCGACCCGGTCGCGCGCCGCACGGTGTCGGCCGAGATCCGCCTTCGTCTCGCCGACGCGATCCACACCGGGCAACTCGCGCCCGGCACGCCGTTGCCGGCCGAGCGGGTGCTGTGCCAGGAGTTCGGCGTGGCCCGCACGTCGGTGCGCGAGGCGATCCAGGGTCTGGTGATCGCCGGCTATCTCGAACGTCGCGGCAACCGCTCCGTCGTGGCCGAGCACCTGCCGGAGATGAACTTCGCCGGCGACGACCGCAAGGCGTTGGTGACCCAGCTGTTCGAGGTGCGTCAGGTGATCGAGCCGGCCATCGTCGAGATGGCCACCCGCCGAGCCACCGACGCCGAGCGCGCCGAGATCGGCCGCCTCGCGGCGCGCAGCACGCACGACCTTGCCGAGTTCCGCGACATCGACCGTCGGTTCCACTCGGCCCTCGCCAGGGCGTGCGGCAACCCGCTGCTCAACGAGGTGCACGCCAAGGCGCTCGCCGCGCTGTTCGGATCGGGCGAGTTCGCGTCGCTGCTGTACGCCGAGGTGAACCGCGCCGAGGTCAACGAGATCATCGACAGCTCGACCGAGGCGCACCGGGCGATCGCCGACGCGGTCGTGAAGGGACACTCCCGCAAGGCGGTGGCCGCCGTGGTCGCCCACCTCGACGATGTCGAGCGCCGGATGGTGGAGCGTCTGCTGTGAGCGCTGCCGAGGCGAACCACACCGAGATGAACCCTGCGTCGCAGTACTGCTACTTCTTCGACGACGACCTGTTCGAGGAGACCGATCGTCCCGGCTTCCGCCGGCGTGTGATCGTCGGCGATCACCTGGAGCTGTGGTTCTGGCGCATCAAGGGTGGCGCCGAGGGCTCGTTCCTGCACAACCACGACGCCAACGAGCAGCTCGGCATCATCATGCGCGGCACGCTCGACTTCCGCATCGGCGACGCCGACGACCAGACCCGCAAGGTGCTCCACGCCGGCGACCTGTACCTGGCGCCGCCAGTCGGTGTGGCACGGCGACAGCATCTTCATCGGCGACGACGAGTACGGCGAGGTGTGGATCCTCGACGTGTTCGCGCCGCCGCGAACCCCGAACCGAGCGGAGCACGACACCGTGACGGCCGACTGGCGCCTGGCCGTCGACATCGGCGGCACGTTCACCGACGTCGTGCTGTTCGACGCGGTCTCCGGTCGCGTCGTCGTCGACAAGACGCTCACCACGCCGTCGGCGCCGCTCGACGGCGTGCGCACCGGCGTGCGACAGCTGCTCGCCAAGGCCGGCGTGCGTCCGGCCGACATCACGGCGCCGATCGTGCACGCCACGACGCTCATCACGAACGCGCTCATCGAGGGCAAGATCGGGCGGGCCGGCGTCGTCACCACCGCCGGGTTCGGCGACACGCTGCTCATCCGCAACGAGCACCGCTACGACATGTACGACCTGCAGATCGAGTTCCCGGCGCCGCCGGTGCCGCGCGAGCGAGTGGTCGAGATCGCCGAGCGCACCGACCCGCACGGCCGTGGTCGCGCGCGTCCCCGGCGCCGAGGATCTCCACGGCCGTCACCGACGCGTTGCGCGCCGCCGACGTCGAGGCCGTCGGCGTGTGCCTGATCAACTCGTACGCCAACCCGGCCAACGAGCGCGTGGTCGCCGAGCACCTGCGCCGCGAGCTCGGTGTGCCGGTGTGCATCTCGGCGGAGATCTCGCCGCAGATCCGCGAGTACCCGCGCATGATCACCACCGCGTGCAACGCGGCGACGATGCCGGTGATCGGTCCGTACCTCGACGAGCTGCAGAAGTGGCTCGCCAGCGAAGGCTTCGGCGGCTCGGTGCTGATGATGCTGTCGAACGGCGGTGTCGTGTCCGCCGACGACGCCGCCCGGGCTCCGATCCGCCTCGTCGAGTCGGGCCCGGCTGCCGGTGCCCTCGCCGGCAGCTGGTTCGCCCGCCGCCTCGGCGAGGATCGCCTGCTGTGCTTCGACATGGGCGGCACCACCGCCAAGGCCTGCCTGATCGTCGACGGCGAGCCGCAGCTCACGCAACACGTTCGAGGTCGCTCGCATCTACCGGTTCAAGAAGGGATCCGGGTTCCCGTTGTCGGCGCCGTCGGTCGATCTGGTCGAGATCGGTGCCGGTGGCGGCAGTCAGGCCCACGTCGACGAGCTCGGACTGCTGAAGGTCGGGCCCGAGTCGGCGGGTGCCGACCCCGGACCTGCGTGCTACGGCCGCGGCGGCACCGAGCCCGCCGTCACCGACGCCGACCTCGCGCTCGGTCTGCTCGATCGCGTCGTTCTTCCTCGGCGGCGACATGGCGCTCGACATCGACGCCTGCGCGACCGCGCTGCGCTCGGTGGCCGACCCGTTGGGCCTGTCGGCGCAACGACACCGCGGTGGGCATCCACGAGCTCGTCAACCAGAACATGGCTGCCGCGTCGCGAATGCACGCCGTCGAGCAGGGTGCCGACCTGCGCGGCGTCACGTTGCTGGCGTTCGGCGGCGCCGGCCCCGTGCACGCGTGCGGCGTGGCCGAGCTGCTCGAGTCGCCGCGGGTCGTGTTCCCCGTCAACGCCAGCGTGCTGTCGGCGTTCGGCACGCTCGTGACGCCGGTGCGCATCGATCTCGCGCGCAGCATGGTGCGGCCGCTGCAGTCGGTCGACGCCGACGAGCGCGACGGGTTGTTGAACGAGCTGCGCGACCGAAGGTCGCCGCGTGCTGGTGGCCGCCGGTGTCGATCCCGACGCGATCCGCTTCCGGTACGGGGTCGACGCCCGGTACCTCGGCCAGGGCAACGAGATCACCGATCTGGGTCGGTGAGGGAGACGAGTGGCCGGCGACGTACGCGAACGTCGTCGAGATGTTCGAGGCCGACTACCGGCGCATCTACGGCCTCACGATCCCCGACGTGGGCGTCGAGGCGGTCACGTGGCGGCTGTCGGCGTAGGCCGAGGCGCCACCCGTCGAGCCGCTCTCGACGGTGGCGACGGGCAACGGCGACGTGCTCATCACGCGCCCCGTCCGCTTCTCGCGCGGCGTCGAGCCCGTCGACACGCACGTGTACCGGCGGAACCACCTCGGACTCGGCCAGCGGATCGTCGGTCCGGCGATCGTCGAGGAACGCGAGACCACGGCCGTCATCCTCCCCGGCTGGGTGGCCACCGTTGCCGCCGACGGATCACTCGTCGCCGAACGCGACGCGGTCGCACGAGATCGGATCGCCACGATGACGGACACGACCGCGACGGGCACGGCGAGCGGAACGTTCGATGCGATCGAGCTCGAAGTGCTGTGGCAGAGCCTCATCGCCACGGTGAACGAGCAGGCCCGTGCCCTGCAGCGCGCCGCGTTCTCGCCGATCGTCCGCGAGGCCGGCGACCTGGCCAACGCCGTGTTCGACCGCCGCGGCCGGATGGTCGCCCAGGCCGTCACCGGCACGCCGGGGCACATCAACTCGCTCGCCCGCGCCGCGTCGGCGATGCTCGACGAGTACCCCACCGACTCGCTGGTCGAGGGCGACGTGCTGATCACGAACGACCCGTACAAGACCGCCGGTCAACTGCTCGACGTGACGGTGCTGTACCCGGTGTTCCGCAACGGTCGGCTGATCGCCTTCTTCGGCTCGACGATCCACCACACCGACGTCGGCGGATACGGCATCGGCGCCGGCGCCCGCGACGTGTTCGAGGAAGGCATCTGGATCCCGATCTGCCGGCTGATGATCGCCGGCGAGCGCAACACCGACGTGTGGAAGTTCATCATGTCGAACGTGCGTCAGCCCGACCACATGGCCGGCGACCTGCACGCGCAGATGGCGAGCGGCGAGGTGGGCGCCCAGCGCCTGCGGTCGCTGTGCGACCGGCACGGTCTCGACGACATCGAGGACCTCGCCGACGAGATCATCGCCCGTTCCGAGGCCGCCACGCGTGCGACCATCCGCGAGTTGCCGGCCGGCACCTACAACGGGCAGTGCCGTGCTCGATCTGGCCGACGGCAGCCGCATCGACATCGTCTGCGCGGTCACCGTCGACAGCGACGCCGGCGAGATCACCGTCGACTACGCCGGCTCGTCGGATGCCAGCCCGTACGGCATCAACGTCGTCAAGAACTACACCCACGCCTACACCACGTTCACCGTGCGATCGGTGCTCAACCCCGAGCTGCCGAACAACCACGGCAGCCTGGCGCCGATCAAGGTCGAAGCGCCGGAGGGATCGATCGTCAACGCGGTGTCGCCGCAGCCGTGCACAGCCCGCCACGTCGTCGGCATGTTCCTGCCGAACGCGCTGCTGAAGGCGCTCGCCCAGATCAAGCCCGAGCAGGCGATGGCCGAGGGGTCGGGCGCGGTGTGGACGATGCAGGTCAACGGCAACCTCGACGACGGTCGCCCGTTCATCACGGCGATGTTCACCTACGCCGGCGGCGTCGGGGCGCGGGCCACCAAGCCGGGCCTGTCGGCGTGCTCGTACCCGACCGGCGTGGCGGCCGTGCCGATCGAGGTCGTCGAGGCGTCGGCGCCGATCCGCTTCCTGCGCAAGGAGCTGCGCACCGGCAGCGGCGGCGCGGGCGCCCAGATCGGCGGCCTCGGTCAGACCATCGAGTTCACCGTCGACACCGAGCGACCGTGGCAGTTGAACGCCGTCACGTCGCGGCTGAGCGAAGCGCCGCAGGGCATCTTCGGTGGCGAGGCCGGCGCCGCGGGGTCGTTCACGGTGAACGGCGAGCCGGTCCGCACCCAGTCCCGCTTCACGCTGCAGCCCGGCGATCATGTGCGCCTCGACCTCCCCGGTGGTGGGGGATACGGCGATGTGCCAACAGAAGGGTCAACAGAGAGAAAGCACGTGCCGGCATGACCGTCCTGACCGAGGAGTTGCTCGCCTCCTTCGACGCGAGCGTCACCGACGTGGCGAAGGCGGTCACGATGCCGCCCGAGATCTACACGTCGGAGGAGTTCCTGGCGTTCGAGCGCGACGCGGTGTTCGCCGCCGAGTGGCAGTGCGTCGGCCGCGCCAGCCGCATTCCGAACGTCGGCGACTACTTCACCACCACCGTCAGCAGCGAGCCGATCATCGTCGCCAGGGCGAAGGACGGCAGCGTCCGCGCGTTCTCGGCGATCTGTCAGCACCGCGGCATGCAGGTGGCCGACGACGCCGGGAACTGCACGAAGTTCACCTGCCCGTACCACCAGTGGAGCTACGACCTCACCGGCCGCCTGCTCGGAGCGCCGGCGATGGAGCGCACCGAGGCGTTCGACAAGAAGGACCACCCCCTGCCGGCGCTGTCGGTCGAGCTGTGGCAGGGCTTCGTGTTCGTGAACCTCGGCCGCGATGCCAAGCCACTGGCGCCCACGCTGGCCGCCTACGAGCCGTACGTCGCCAACTACGACCTCGAGCACGCGGTGTGCCCGGGCACGTTCACGCTGCCGGACCTGCCGTGGAACTGGAAGGTCATGTTCGAGAACTTCAACGACGGCTACCACGCCAACAAGCTGCACCACACGATCCAGGACTTCTGTCCGAGCGAGCTGGCGGCGTTCCCGGTGGAGTGGACACCGGAGTCGAACGTCATCTTCCGCACCAACGGCTACACCCACATCGACGGCGGTTTCAACGCCACCACCAAGGCGCTGCTGCCGGTGTTCCCGCAGCTGACCGAGGAGGAGCGCTGGCGTTCGACGTTCGCACTGATGCCGCCGACCCTGTGCTTCGGCACCGCGCCCGATCAGGCCTTCTTCTTCATCGTTCGCCCGAAGTCGGCCGACACGATCGATCTCGAGATCGGCTACCTGTTCCACCCGAGTGCGCTCGAGCACCCGATGTTCGAGCACCTGTTCCAGATGAGCGACGCCGGCGTGCAGGTGTTCGTGCGACAGGACCAGGACGCCACCACCAAGGTCCAGCGCGGCATGCACAGCCGATACGCCGCACGGGGTCGCTACTCGTGGCAGGAGGCGAGCCACGTGCAGTTCAACCGCTGGCTGGTCGACCGCTACCGCCGTCACTGGCCGAAGATCACCACCAACTGACATCAGACCGACCATCAGACCGAAATCAGGAAAGCCGGATATCCGGGGGAGCACCATGAGAACATCGAAGAAGGTCATCGCAGCACTCGCTGCGCTCAGCCTGTCGCTGCCGCATGCGGCGACGACGACGAGGAATCGACCATCCGACCGAACCGGCGTCGACCGAACCGGCCGTCGACCGAACCGGCCGTCGACCGAAGCGCCGTCGACGGAGGCGCCGTCGACCGAAGCGCCGTCGACGGAACCGCCGTCGACCGAAGCCGCCGCACCGCTCGATCTCGACACCAACGGTGACGGCACGGTCGTGTTCGGCATCGCCGCCGCCGGACCACGCGACGACGGCGGCTACTACCAGGCGCTGGTCGACGAGGCGATCGCGGTGTCGGAGGAGAACGGCTACGGCGACCCGATCGTCGTCGACAACATCACGACCGAGGACGCCGCAACCGAGCTCGCCAACCTCGCCGAGCAGGGCGTCGACACGATCTTCGTGGGTGCCAGCGAGATCGCCGACCCGCTGACCGATCTGATCGCGCAGTACCCGGACATCTTCTGGTACTGCAACTGCGGCGCCGGCTATCCGGAGAACCCCGGCTTGGCCCAGAGCCAGGACGACTCGTCCGAGATCAGCTACACGGCCGGCTATGCGACCGGTCTGCTGCTGCAGGAATCGGGTGGCGACAACGTCGCGTTCATCGGATGCTGCGACCTGAACTTCGAGAAGGAGGCCTACCTGGCCTACGAGCTCGGTCTGAAGGCGGTCGACGACAGCTACACGATGACGTACATCCCGACCGGGGCGTTCCCGTTCGACTTCGACAACACCGCCGGCGCGACCGAAGCACTGAACGGCGCGATCACGAACGGCGCCGACGCCGTCTACCCGTACCTCGGCGGCGCCCACGAGCCGCTCGTGAAGATCGCCAACGAGCAGGGTCTGATCACGATGTCGGCAGGGTCGTCGAAGGCGTGCGAGCGCACCGACCTCGACTACCAGATCCAGGTGAAGTTCGACGGTGGCGACTACATCGAATCGATCCTGGCGGAGATCACCGCCGGCACGTTCCACGAGGGTGACGTGCGCGTGTTCCGCGTCGGTGTCGACCCGCAGCCGGGTGCCGAGATCTGCGATCCGACGCCGGAGCAGGCGACGGCGATGGAGGATCTCTACGGGCAGATCGCCGCCGGCGACTTCGTCGACGCCTTCGGTGCGATCAAGGGTCAGGCGTACGCGGGCGGCTGAGCTTGTCCGTCACGACGACAGCGTTGGAGGGGGTGGGTGCCTCGGCGCCCACCCCTGCTGTCGACCTCGCATCCATCACCAAGCACTACGGCCGCGTCGTCGCCTGCGACGACGTCGACCTGCAACTGCACGCCGGCCGGATCCACGGGATCCTCGGCGAGAACGGCGCCGGCAAGACGACGCTGATGAAGATCCTGATCGGGCTCGTCCAGCCCGACCACGGCACGATCACCCTCGCCGGCCGCGAGACGGTGATCCACGATCCACAGACCGCCGCCGATCTGGGAATCGGCATGGTCCACCAGCACCTGAGCCTCGTCGACTCCCTCACCGTGTGGGAGAACGTGCTGCTCGGCGACCACGCCCGCTTCGACCGCCGCCGCGCCCGCGAGCAGGTGGCCGAGACCGCTGAGCACTACGGCCTCGGTATCGATCCTGATCGGCGCGTCGGCGATCTCTCGGCCGGATTGCGACAACGCGTCGAGCTCATCAAATGCCTTCGTCGCGACCCGGCCATCCTCATCCTCGACGAGCCCACATCGGTGCTCACACCGGCCGAGAGCGAGCAGCTGTTCACGACGTTGCGGGAGGTGATCGCCCGCGAGCGCCGGGCGGTCGCGCTCGTGAGCCACAAGCTCGCCGAGGTCCTTCACGCCACCGACGAGATCACGATCATGCGCCACGGCCGCGTGGTCGACCGGCTCTCGACGGCGGACGCCTCGGCCGCCGCGTTGGCTCGGGCGATGGTGGGTCGCGAGGTGTCGCTGCGCACCAGCGCGGCTGCGCTCGGAGCGATCACCTTGACCGAGACCGGCGAGCTCGACGCCCAGGAAACCGAGCCACCCGCGGTCGACACGCCTGTTGTCGACGCGACGGATGTCGAGGTACCGGACACCCGAGGCGATGCTGGTCGTGCGCGATGCACGCGTCGTGCGCGACGGCGTGGCGGTGCTCGATCAACTGAGCGTCGAGGTGCACGCGGGCGAGATCGTCGGGGTCGCGGGGGTGGAGGGCAACGGTCAACGCCCGCTCGGCGATCTGATGTCGAGCCTGATCCACCTCGACGGCGGCACCGTCACGATCGACGGTGCCACCGTCGACACCCGCCGCGCCGGGCTGCATGGCGCGCCATGGTGTGGCCGTGATCCCCGAGGATCGCCATGACTCGGGATGCGTGCTCGACATGACGATCGCCGAGAACCTGCTCATCGATCGGCCCGGCTCCGTCGCCCGCTTCGGATTCGTCAGCAAGGCTCGCCTGCGCCGGCGTGCCGAGGAGCTGATGGCCGAGTTCGAGATCCAGGGCGCCGCCCCCGATGCCCCGATGCGGAGCCTGTCGGGCGGCAACCAACAACGAGTCGTGCTGGCTCGTGAGCTGAGCCACCGGCCGAAGGTGCTCGTCGCCTCCCAACCGACGCGGGGCCTCGACGTCGGCGCGATCGAGTACACGACCGCACGACTTCGCGCGGCGGCCGCCTCCGGCATCGCGGTGCTGCTGATCTCGACCGAGTTGGACGAGATCCTCGATCTGTCCGACCGCATCGTCGTGATGTCTCGTGGTCGGATCATCGGTGAGCTCGATCGCGATGCGGCCACGTCGGAGCGCCTCGGCCTGCTGCTCGGTGGCGTCGCCGCGGACGGAGCATCCGCACGATGAAGATGCGCCCGGCCGACGCGGCGCGAGCCCGGCGCGGAGTCGTGCTCCTCGGGCTGTACGCGGTGTCGATCTCGTTGGCGCTCGTCGCATCGGCGGTGCTCATCGCCGTCACCGGCGGTCCGTGGCAGAAGGTGCTCAGCGCGATCCTCGACGGCAGCTTCCGCAACCCGGGCCGGTGGGGCGGCACGCTCGCCGAGGCGGTGCCCCTGTTGTTGGTGGCGCTCGGCGCGATCGTCTCGACCCGCGCCGGCCTCGTCAACATCGGGCAGGAAGGCCAGGTTGCGATCGGCGCCGCCCTCGCCACGTTCGTGGCCACCCGCAACAGCGGGCCGTTGGCGCTGGTGGCGGTGTTGATCGGCGGGTTCGTGGGCGGCGCGCTGTGGGCGGGCATCGCCGCCCTGCTGCAGTACTGGCGCAAGGTGCCCGAGGTGATCAGCACCCTCCTGCTCGTGTTCGTCGCCTCGCAGCTCACCGGATATCTGCTCACCCGGACGTTCCTGCTGCTCGACCCCGATCCCAACAAGCCCAACCGTGTCCAGACGAGCGCGCAGGTCGATCCGTCGACGCGCATCGGTCAGATCCGCATCTTCGGCAACGAGTTCCCCTGGTCGGTGCCGGCGGTGCTGTGCATTGCCGTCATGGTCGGGGTCGCGCTGCAACGCTCGGTCTGGGGGTTCCGGCTCAACGTGCTCGGGCGGAACGCCCGGACCGCCCAGCGCACGGGCGTGTCCGTCGTTCGCGCCGGCGCGACCGCGCTCATGATCGGAGGCGCGATGGCGGGCCTGGCGGGCGCCGTGATGCTGGCCGGCGGCACCGCCAACTACCGCTACACACCGGGCTTCGCCAACAACGTCGGTTGGGAGGGTCTGCTCGTGGCGCTGGTCGCCCGCAACCGGCCGCTCGTGTGCATTCCGGTGGCGTTGGTGTTCGCCGCGCTTCGCACGGGATCCGGCTTCCTGGCGGCGACCGGGGTCGAGCGGTCGATCGTCGACGTGGTTCGCGCGCTGTTGGTGTTGGCGCTGCTCGTGCCACCGGCCGTCGCCGCCATCCGCCGGCGTCGCGCCGTGGTCGAGGCATCATCGCCAACGGTGCCGTCAGATGCTCCGGTGGCACCGGCTCTCGAGGGCGCGCCGGTGTGATCGCCATATCGCCAGCGTCTTCACCGTGCTCGGCGATGTCTTCGGATCCGAGGCGATGTACAACTCGGCGATCCGCTTCGCCATCGTGCTGGCATTCGCGGCCACGGGCGAGTGGGTTGCGGAGCGCGCCGGAACGCTCAACATCTCGATCGAAGCGATGATGATCGGTGGGGCGTTCACGGCCGGCGTCACGTTCGCCCAGATCACGTCACATTCGCCGTCGACCAGCCCGTCGATGGCGATGGCGGTGGGTCTCGTCGCGGCCACCACCGCGGGCGTCGCGGTGTCGCTCGTGCAGGCCAACCTCAGCCACCGGCTGTCGATCGACCAGTTCGTCGTGGGGCTCACGCTGAACCTCTTCGTGCTCGGCTTGGCGTTGTTCCTCGACAGCCGATGGGAGGCCGTCACGAGTGTCGCCCGACCGACCCGGGTGCCGTTGCTCAGCGACATTCCTCTCGTCGGCGACGCCCTCTTCGGCCAGCCGTGGCCGATGTACCTCATCGTGCCGGTCGTGCCGTTCGCATGGTGGCTGGTGTTCCACACCCGCTGGGGGCTCGAGGTGCGCTCGGTCGGCGACAACCCGCAGGCCGCCGATGTGTCGGGCATCGCCGTGAACCGTCGGCGCCGCCAGGCGATCATGTGCGCCGGCCTCGCGTCGGGGCTCGGCGGCGGCGTGCTGGTACTCGGACAGATCTCGATCTCGGGCTACGAGACCGGTCATGTGGGATTGAAGGGCATCATCGCCATCGCCGCTGTCATCTTCGGCGGATGGACGCTGCGCGGCACCATCATCGGGTGCCTGCTGTTCGGCTACTTCTTCGCCTTGCAGCAGACGCTCCCCGTGCTCGGCCACCGCATGAACGCCCAGTTGGCCGCCAGCCTTCCGTACGTCGTGGCGCTGGCGATCACGGCCGTGTTCGCAGCACGCAGCCGCCAGCCGCGCTCGCTGGCGCAACCCTTCGTCCGCGGCCTGACCTGACCGTCGGCGCGCTCGGTCAGCCGGCGTCGGCGGGGTTCACGTTGCGGCCGGGGGCGACGATCCGGTCGATCGCGTCGCGTACTCCGTCGGGGAGGACGAGCCCGCCTGGTAGGTGAGCGGTGAAGATCAGGTCGTCGAGTTGGTCGAGTGTGCGCGGACCGATGATCGCGGCGGTGATCGTCGGGTCGTCGAGGACGAAGGCGAGGGCCAGTTGCTTCAGCGTGACACCCGCCTCGGCGGCGACCTCGCTCAACTGGTCGACCAGTGCGTGCTTGTCGGCGCGGATGGCCTCGTTGCCGTGGTCGAAATGGTCGGGTTGCCGCAACGCCCGCGAGGCGGTGTCGTCGACGACGCCCTGGTACTTGCCGGTCAACCAGCCGCCGTTCAACGGTGCCCACACGATGACGCCGAGGTCGTGGCGGCGGCACGCCGGCAACACCTCGTGCTCGATCCCGCGCGCCAGTGCTGAGTAGGGCGGCTGCTCGCTCGTCGGTCGTGCCACGCCGAGCGCGTCGGCACGTTGGTTGACGTCGTCGATCTGTGCGGCCGAGAACGTCGACGTGCCGATCGCGCCGACCTTGCCGGCCGCGATGAGCTCGTCGAACGCGGTGAGCGTCTCGTCGATCGGTGTCGCGGGATCGGGTCGGTGCATCTGGTACAGGTCGATGTGATCGACCTGCAGCCGGTGCAGGCTCTCGTCGCACGCCTGCTTGATCCAGCGCCGTGACAGACCGCTGCGCTGCGGATCGTCACCCATCGGGTTGCCCACCTTGGTCGCCAGCACGACCCGGTCGCGGCGGCCGCGCAGGGCTTCGCCGAGGATCGTCTCGGAGGCGCCGTCGTCGTACATGTCGGCCGTGTCGAACAACGTGATGCCGGCTTCGATCGCCCGGTCGACCATGCGATGACACTCGTCGACATCGGTGTTGCCCCACCGGCCGAACATCATCGCGCCGAACGCGATCGTCGTGACCTCGACGCCGCTGTGCCCGAGGCGACGCGTCGGCAGGCTCACACCAGTCCCGCCTGCTGCTGGAACACGAGGCTGTCCCAGTAGTCGATCCGGTGGACGATGAGGTCGTCCTCGACACGGAAACGCATCACGCCGCGCACCGCGACGTCGCGGTCGTTGACATGGGTGTGCAGCGTGTACGCGACGGCAACCCGTTGGCCATCGGCGAGGACGTCTTCGATCTCGTAGCGCAGGCCAGGCATCGAGGCGAGGAAGGCGGGGACGCGGTTGGCGTACTCGTCGCGACCGATGCAGCCGCTGCCCAGTGCCGCGGTGTGCTCGTTGACGAAGTCCTCGCTGACGTGAGACACGACGGCAGCGGCATCACCGGTGGCGAACGCCGCGAGGTACGAGGTGCAGCGCTCGGCAGGGGTCACCCGGCCACCGAGCCCCAGACCTCCTGCGCTTTTTCGTAGACGCCCTGGTCGTAGGAGAACTCGATCACGTTGCCGTCGGGGTCGGACAGGGCGCAGATGTAGCCGATCGGGTCGGGCATCTGCGTCGGCGGCCACGACAGGCACCCGGCTTGCTCGCCGCGCGCGGCGACGTCGTCGACCATCTCCTTGCTCGGCATCTCGATCCCGATGTGCGCGAACGGGGCCATGATCGGTTGCGGTCCTTTGTCCTGGTCCCGGAAGAAGCTGACGAGCACGAGGATGAACGGCTTGTCGCCCTGATCGGGATGGCCGAGCCACGCGCCCTGCCCGTCGGCGTCCTCGCGACGGTCGAGCAGTTCGAGCGGCGTGAACGTCTCGTACCACTCGATCGTGCGATCCATGTCGGTGCACGGGAGCGCGATGTGGGTCCAGCGCACCGAGCCGGGGCGCAGGCGCTCCTCACTCACGGGTGTGTCCCTCCGGGATGACGGGCTCGGCGCCACCCTTCGTCCAGAGCACGACGGTGGTACCCCACGGATCCTCGAAGGCGCCGTTGAAGCCGTTGAACTCGGCCCAGTAGTGGTGCCGCCAGAGCACCTTGGCGCCGTGCTGCTCGGCACGATCGAGGATCGCGTCCTCGGTGTCGTCGCCGACCAGGATCCACACCCGGACGCCCCGACCGTCGCGCGCCAGGTGGCGTGGCTCGACCCCGGCCGGGTCGGGATGCGGGCGGCTGTTGGCGACGTCGGAGAAGCCGACGTGGAGGTTGCCGATGGGTGACGGCGTGCCGTCCTCGAGTGGGAAATGGCCACCTGGCACGCCGCGATGGAAGACACCGGTCGGCCGGCCCTCGACCTCCCACCCGAACACGTCGTGGTAGAAGGCGGCACACGCTTCGACGTCATCGGACGGGAAATCGACGAAGATCAGGGTGTTCGGTTCCACCTCGTCACCATAGCAAAGATGGACTGATGGTCTGACCAAGCCGCCGGGGGTGTGCAGTAGGCTCAGGCGGTGCGGTCTTCAGCGGCGCGCGGCCAGGAAGTGATCACGTCGGCGTGCCGCCTCCTCGCGGAGCGAGTCGAGATCGACGGTCACGCAACGTCCGTCGCGCACCACGTCGCGGCCGGCGATCATCACGTCGCGCACGGAGCGTCCGTCGCTCGCCCACATCAGCTGCAGCACCGGGTCGGTGCTGCGCGGAACGAACTGTGGACCGCGGCGATCGTGGACGACGAGATCGGCTTGTTTGCCGACTTCGATCGAGCCGATCGTGGCGCCCTTGCCGATCGCCCGCGCGCCGCCGATGGTCGCCAGCGCCAGCCCGTCGTGCGCAGTCGATCCGAACGGGTCGCAGGCGCGGTCGCGGACGAGACCGACGAACAGGGTTGCGGCGCGCAGGACGTCGACCGCGTCGCCGGCGTTCTCGGCGTCGCACCCCAGCGCCGAGTCGCGCACCGCGGGCCAGCAGCTCACCATGCCGTCCGGCGGCGGTGAACCCCTGGGCCAGGCGCAGGTAGGCCCACGGGCACGACGCCACCGCGGTGTCGGTTCGGACCACGACGTCGATCTCGTCGTCGTCGAGATGCACGGCATGGGCCACGAGCACGTGCGCGCCGAGCGCGCCCAGTTCGTCGAGATGGACGAAGGGACGCCGACCCGTTCGCTCGAGGTAGCTGGCGGGGTCGCCGTCGTGCGGCGACATGTGGAACGTCAGCCCCACGCCGCGATTGCGGGCCAGTTCGCTCGCCCCCACGACGAGCGCGTCGCTCATCAGATCGTGGCCGACGAGCGTCACCCATCCTTCGACCAGGCCTCCTGGCGACAGCCGGTCGAGCAGGTCGGTCTGCCGCGCCAGCACCTCGTTCGCCGGCGCGCCGAACGGCACACCGTCGACATCCCATCCCCACTGGCCGATCGTCGCCCGCATGCCGACCGACTCGACCGCGGCCGCCACGCGGTCGGGATGCGCCACGGTGCCCGCTTCGACGGTGCACGTGATGCCGTTGGTGACCGCTTCGATCGCCCCGAGGGTGGCAGACAACTCGTCGTCGTCGCCGGTGTGGGCCGCGTGCACCGGCACTGCCCAGCCGAAGATCGCCTCCCGCGAGTCGATCGCGTCAGGGATGCACGAGTGCACCAGCCGGTCGCCCGTCAGGTGCTGATGGGCGTTCACGTAGCCGGGTGTCACCAGCGACTCGGCGTCGCCGATCACCCGCGCCTCGGGGTACGAGGCCCGCAGCTCGTCCCACCGTCCCACGTCGACGATGACGTCGCCGCCAACGGCGACCGCCCCATCGCCCACAACCGTGCGGGCGTCGTCCATCGTCACCACGTCGCCGCCGCGCACCAGCGCATCCACGCGCGAACTCGCGCTCGCCTCCTGCGCCGTGGACCATTCCGAGAGGTTGCCACACCATGTCTAACTCTGGGCCTCTAACTCGGGTCTGACTCTGGCCCGACGTCGCATCCGGCACCGACGTCCTCTGCTCGAACGCGGCACTCCGCGCTGCGTGGTATGCGGTGGCGCGCAGCATCGACGTCGGCGGTCGCCCGGTGGCGGTCACCTTGTTGAACACGCAGGTCGTGCTGTACCGCGCCGGCGACGGCGCGGTGGTCGCGGCACCCGACCGGTGCCCGCATCGCGAGGCACCGCTGTCGATCGGCACGATCCAGGACGGGTGCCTCGTCTGTTCGTACCACGGCTGGACGTTCGGCGACGAGGGCCGATGCGTCCGCGTGCCGTCGGCCGCCGAGCACGTGCCTCCGCCGCCGCGGGCGCACCTCTCCACGTTCGGTTGTGCCGAGCGCTACGGCCTCGTGTGGGTGTGCCTCGGTAGCTCGCCCGTCGACGGACCCGACGGCATCCCGGTCGTGGCCCACGAGCACGACCCGGCGTTCCGCCGCATCAACACGCCTGTCGACGTGTGGCACACGTCGGCGACGCGCATGACCGACAACTTCCTCGACATCACGCATTTCCCGTTCGTGCACGTCGGCACGTTCGGGCTGGCGCAGGACACGCGAGTGCCGAGATTCGAGCTGGAAGCCCTCGACGACGGGTGGTTCGGCTACCGCTACGAGGTGCGGGCGGGCAACTCCGACCTCGGCACCCTCGCCAGCGGCCAGGCCGATGCCGTCGTCGAGCGGGCGATGAGCTCGGGGTTCCACTTGCCGTTCGACGTGCGCAGCACCATTCACTACGACACCGGCCTCGATCACATCCTCCTCCTGCTGTCGACACCGATCGACGACGTGACCTCGTACTTCACGTTCGTCGTCTGGCGCAACGACGACTTCTCGGTGTCCGCCGAGGAGGTCATCCGCTTCGACCTCGCGATCGGTGCCGAGGACAAGCGGATGCTCGAGTTGCTCGACGGTGTGCTCCCACTCGACCAGACGACGCTCGTCAGTGTGCAGGCCGACAAGTGCTCGGTCGAGTGGCGCCGTCGTCTGATCGAGCACATGTCGCGACGCGTGATCGCGACCGAGGCTCCGATCCAACGGGCCAAGTAGAACGGAGACATGCTCGACATCTCCTGTGCGCTGCCGCCGACGCCCGACACCCCCGATCTGGTTCGGTATGCGGAGGAGCTCGGCTACCGGAGGGCGTGGATCTACGACACGCCTCCGCTCCAGCTCGACGTGTGGATGACGTTGGCGCTGGCGGCCGACCGCACGGACCGGATCGGGATCGGCCCGGGCGTGCTCGTGCCGAGCAACCGCCACGCGCTCACGACGGCCTCGGCGATCGCCCATCTCGAATCGCTCGCAGCCGGACGCACCGCGTACGCGTTCGGCACCGGTTTCACCGCCCGGCACGCCCTCGGGCAACGCCCGCTCAGGTGGACCGACGTCGCCGAGCACGTCAGGACGGTCCGCTCGCTCCTGCGCGGTGAGACGGTCGAGATCGACGGCGCCATGGTGGCGATGCTGCACGGGTCAGCGCAGGCGCCGGAGCGCCCGATCGAGCCACCGTTCCTCATCGGTGCGAGTGGCCCGAAGGGCGAAGCGGTCGCCCATGAGCTGGGGGGCGGCGTGATCGGTTCGACCCCGATCGCCGGGTTCGACTGGTCGGTCTGGTTGGCGTTCGGCACGGTGCTCGACGACGGGGAAGATCCCGAGGGCGAGCGGGTGTTGCGATCGGCAGGGCCTGGCGCGGCGATCGCCTACCACGCGTCCTACCAGCGTCGGCGACCGAGCTTCGACACGCTCCCGGATGCAGCGGCGTGGCGGGCGTCGATCGAGGCGGTCGACCCGTCGATCCGGCATCTCGAGAACCATCGCGGACACCTCACCGAGCTCAACCGTCACGACCGCACGGTCATGACGGGTTCGATCGCGGTGGAAGTGAGCCGCAGCGGCACGGCGGCCCATTGGCGCGACCGCTTGGCGGCCGCGGCCGAGGCCGGGGCGACGGAGGTCGCGTTCCAACCGGCGGGCGACGATCTCCGCCGCGAGCTGCGGGTCTTCATCGAGGCTGTGAACGCCTGAACCGCGCCCTCCCGATCGTGGGCGGGGGCAACGCTGCGCCCCGAGCGAGGCGGAGCAGTTCGAGGAAGTGCGCCCGCTCGACATCGACGGCGGGCACCTTCTTGGCGCCCCGCCGGCGCTGATCGCGGCAGGTGCTCGCCGCGGATCACGCGCAGCGGGCCGTTCGCCGGATCGCGGTTCGGTGACGTGGCGGCCATCGTCTCCCACGCCTGCCGGAGCTCATCGATCACGCGAGCCGGATCGGTCTCGAGACCGATCACGAACAGGCATCGTCGAGCAGGAACCCGGTCGAGGAGCACACCGATCTCGTACTCGCAGCCGGCGTGCTCGGCGGAGAAGTCGGTGAGGTCCATCACGAAGACCTCGTTGCGCTCGACGAGCCGATCGAGCGCGAACTGCCAGACACCGTCGGAGCACAACATCGTGTTGCTCGACCACCACTCCATGCGGCCGCCGTAGCCGTCGGGGATCGGCAACCCGACCCGCCGGCGTTTGAAGCCGGCGATCCTGGCGAGCACTTCCGCTTCGCTCTCCTCGATGTGCTGGTCAGCGCGACCGAACAGCACCGATGGCATCTCCGCCAGGTCGGTGACGAGCTGGCCACCGCCTTGGAGCATCTCCACCGGGCCGAAGCGTCGACGGACCTCGTCGATCAGCTCACCGTTCGGGTTGGGTGCGAAGACCCAGAGGAACAGGACGGGCGTGGCCGTGGTGACCGTGGCGAACGGCACGTGATCGGTCGAGGGGACATCTCGCAGATCGATGAGCTCGGACCGGAACGGCGGGGCGGCGGTGCCAGGGGGTCGACGGTCCTGGGAGGCTTCGGTTCCGGCGTCGGGAGCGATCGGCGTGCCCTCCTCAGCCGGCGCGCGAGAACCAACTGGCTCGTCGACATCAACAACAGGAGACCCGTGAAGAAGGCGGCGACGATCATCGCCGGGACGGTCGCGAACGGAAGGATCAAGGTCCCGATGAACGCGATTGCCGCGCCGAGCACCGTCACGCCGAGGCGGCGATAGTTCGAACGGGATCGGTGGAACACGGTGATCCCCACCGCGATGAGACCGATCGCGATGTACCCGCCTGCCCCCACCGATCGGATCGTAGCGACCGCTGGATTGCTCGATCAGACGCCGGGGAGCTGCTCGGTTCGCGGTCAGCTCAGGGGTTGAAGGGCTCGGATCGCTGCCAACCGGCGCGGGCCGCGCGATCGAGGACCGTCTCGAAGATGCGGGCGGTCGCGGCGTCGATCATCTGCCCGTCGACGCTGGCGGCCCCAGCGCCTGACGCCTCGGCGTCCCGCACGGCCGCGATGACACGCTCGGCGTGCGCGATCTCGTCGGCGGTGGGGGAGAAGACCTCGTTGGCGATCGCGATCTGACTGGGGTGGATCGCCCATTTGCCGACGGCACCGAGCGTCGACGCCCAGGTCGCTTCGGTGCGGTAGTTGTCGAGGTCCCTGTAGTCGGCGATCGGTCCGTCGATCGCGTCGAGGCCGTTGGCGCGGGCGGCCACGATCGTCCGGTTGCGGGCGTAGTGCCACATGTCCCCCGGATAGTGCTGCTTCGAGACGCCGACGTGACCGGCTCTGATGCCCTGGCTGGCAGAGAGGTCGCCGAAGCCGAGGATGAGAGCCTCGAGGCGGGCCGAGCAGCCGGCGATCTCCTCGACGCGCGCCAGGGCCTCTGTCTCCTCGATGAGGACCTCGAGACCGATGCGGCCCGGTTCGAGCCCGAGCTTGGTCTCGAGTTGGCCGAGCAGCGTGTCGACGAACCACACGTCGCGCGGGGCCTTGACCTTGGGGACGATGATGACCTCGATCGCCGCGCCCGCGCCGGTGACGACCTCGATCAGATCGTCATGGCACCACACGGTGTCGAGGCCGTTGATCCGGACCGCGCGGGTCTTCGATCCCCAGTCGAGCTGGAGCAGGGCGTTCACGACCGCGCCGCGAGCCGCGACCTTGGCGCTGGGTGCGACGGCGTCCTCCAGATCGAGGAAGACCAGGTCGGCCTCGCTGGCCGCGGCCTTCGCCATCATCTTGTCGCTGGAGCCCGGGGTCGAGAGCTCGGAGCGGCGCAGGCGCATCGGTCGGGTCATGTCGATCTCCTCTGGTTGCAACGCGCGGCGTGTTGATCAGCCAAGACTGCGACCCCCGTCGACCGGGAGGCACACACCGGTGACGAACGCGGCGTCACCGGATGCGAGGTACGCCACGGCGTCGGCGACGTCGGTCGGCGTGCACAGCCGCCCCAAAGGCAGTCCGTCCCGCATCGCTTCGGCCGCCTCGGCCGGCAGGCGCTCGCCGAAGGCGGCGACCATGAACGGAGTGTCGGCGGCCACCGGCATCACCGCGTTGACGCGGATGGTCGGTGCCAGCTCGACGGCGAGGTTGCGAGTGAACGCCGCGACGGCGGCCTTGGAGGCGCTGTACACGACGTTGCCGGACCGGTGCGCGATGGCTGCGACGGACGAGATGTTGACGATCGCCCCACCGCCGCGTCGTCGCAACGCACCGATCGCGTGCTTCGAGCAGAGGAACGTGCCCTTCACGTTGACGTCGAACACGAGGTCGAACGCTTCGTCGGGCAGCTCTTCGAGCGGCGTGATGCGATGGGTGAGGCCGGCGTTGTTGACGAGCAGGTCGAGCCCGCCGAACTGCTGCTCGGCGACGGCGATCGCCTCGACCACCGAGTCCGGCTGGGTGACGTCGAGCCGGCAGGCGATCGCGTCGCCTCCGAGCGTGGTGGCGACGCGCCTGGCAGCGTCGAGATCGAGATCGGCGACGACGACCTTGGCAGCCTCGGCCGCGAGCTGGCTGGCGATCGCGGTCCCGAATGCCCCGGCGCCGCCGGTGACGACGGCGACCCGGCCGTCGAACCGGTTCGGATGGATCACGACGGTTGCCTCCTGCGGGGCCCGTAGGCGCCGGTCGAGGCACACGATCAGGTGCGACAGCAGGGTCGTCGGATCGATCTCGTCGGGATCGAGCAGCCACTGGTAGCCGATTCCTCGGAGCGCTCCCACGACTGCCGCCCCCTCCGCTTTCGGGCTGGTGCCGGCGACGACCGACCCGTCGCGCAAGCCGCGGCGGACGAAGCCGGCCATGTCGGCCCGCATCGTGCGGTGGAACTCGACGAAGTGCGAGCGCAGCTCGGGCACCTGACCGAGCGCTTCGAACTGGAGGGCGTAGAGGGTGCGCAGGTCGCGCGGGTCACGCTCGGACTGCGCCCGGATCGCATCGAGGGTGAGCAGCAGGCCGTCGAGGCCGCTCCTGCCCACCGTGCCCGGCTGGACGTAGCGTGCGTTCCACACCGTGGTGATGCGTTCGACGAGGGCTTCGACGAGCTCCCGCTTCGACCCGAACCGGGCCGTGACGAGGCCGCGGCTGTAGCCGGCGCGTTCGCCGACCGCGGCGAGCGTCATCGCCGCGTACCCGCCCTCGCTGATCAACTCGCCCGCCGCGTCGAGCAGCCGCCGGGTGGACAGGCTCGAGCGTTCCTTCTGGCGATTCACGACGACGTGACCCAGTGGGAGCGCCGCTTGAGCAGCACCGTCCGGCTGCCCTCGAACACCACTCGCTCGTCGTCGAGCAGGCCCCAATGGTGGAAGCGGACGATCCCGGCGTCGTCGCGTTCCTCGGAGGGCCGGCACTCGAGCACCTCGGTGTACGCGTACAGCGTGTCACCGACGTGCACCGGTGCGCTGAACCGCAGCCCACCGCACGCCAGCTCGGCGAGTGCCTGCTCGGCGGTGTCCTGACTCGCCAGGCCGAACACGACCGACGCGGTGACCAGCCCGAACACGACGCGTCCTTCCCCGAGCACGCTCGCCCGCATCGCGAAGTCGTTCCAGTGTCCCTCGGCCGTGTTCATCACCAGCTTGGTGACCATGTTGTTCTCGACGTCGCTGATCGTGGCGCCGCGCGAGTGGCGCAGTCGCTGGCCGACGGTGAAGTCCTCGAAGAACCCGTCGCGACCGACCAGGGTCGAGTTGTCAGAGGGGGACGTGCTCATCGTTCCGACCGCGCCGCGATGAGATTGGTGCGCACGAAGTCGACGACGAGGGCGCCCGCTTGGTCGGACCCCTCGGTGTGCCAGGTCACGATCCCGCCCGGGCGACTCTTCGACGGGCGCGTCGCCACGACGGTGGATCTGGCGGTCAAGGTGTCGCCGGGGTACACGGGGCGATGGAACGTGCAGTCCTCGAGACCGAGGAACGCCCCGCCGTACTCGCTGAGATCCTCCACCGACATCCCGACGACGGTGCACAGCACGAGCATCGGGTGCACGACCGTGTCGCGATGACCGTGCGACTGGGCGTACGGCACGTTGAGGTACATCGGCAGCCAGCAGCACATCGAGGTCGAGAACAGCACGTTGTCGGCAGCGGTGATGGTCCGACCCCAGTGGTGCACGAACTCCTGGCCGACCTCGAAGTCCTCGAACGCCCTGCCGTGATGCACCGACTCGAAGGACGCTCGATCGAACGGATCGGTCACCGCATCAGAGTAGAACAGTTAGTTGTTGGTTGACAAGCAAATAGCCGACCCAGGACAATGTGCTCGATGGCACTTCTTCCACCTGCGCCGGCGTCCCTGCCGACGGCCTACCTGACCGACGAGCGGCTGGCGATGCGCGATGCCGTGCGCAGCTTCGCGATGAACGTGGTGTTGCCCGTCGCCAACGAGCTCGATCCGCAGCACGGCCTCATCCCCGAACACGTCGTGAGCACGATGGCCGAGATGGGCCTGTTCGGCATTCTCGTGCCCGAGCAGTACGGCGGCCTCGGTCTCGGGCTCGTCGAGTACTGCATGGTGACCGAGGAGCTCGCCCGGGCGTGGATGAGCGTGGCGAGCATCATCGCCCGTGGCAATGGGTTGAGCGCCGGCTTCAGCGCCGAACAACGCGAGGCGATCCTGCCGCGTGTCGCTCGCGGCGAGTACCTCGGCGCGTTCGCGCTAGCGAACCGGACGCCGGATCCGACATCGCGTCGATACGAACCCGCGCCGAGCGCGACGGCGACGAGTGGGTCATCACCGGGCAGAAGATGTGGTGCACGTACGCCGATCAGGCCGACTACCTGATCATCGTCGCCCGCACGACGCCGTATGACCCGGTCCACCGGCATGCCGGCATCCGGCGCTTCTACGTTCCCAAGGAGCGCGGCACGTTCCCACCAGGTGTCTCCGGCACGCCGATCCGCAAGATCGGATACTTCGGCTGGCAGACGTGGGAGCTGTCGATCGACGGCCTGCGCGTTCCGCCGACAACCTCTTGGAGCGCGAGGACGCTCAACCGGACGACACGGAGGGATTTCGTGGGGTATCGCGCACGCTGACCGAGGCGCGGGTGCACACCGGCGCCCGCGCCATCGGTTTGGCGCGCGCCGCGCTCGAGGACTCGGTCGCGTACTGCCAGCAGCGCCGGCAGTTCGATCGCCCGATCGGCGACTTCCAAGCGCTGCGGTTCAAGGTCGCCCAGATGGCAGCCGAGATCGAGGCGTGCCGCGCGTTCATGTACCAGGTCGCAGCCGATGCCGACGCAGGCGTCACGGTCGACCACCAGGCGTCGATGCTCAAGCTGCTGGCCAGCGAGATGGCCGAACGCGTGACGAGCGAGGGACTGCAGATCCACGGCGGCGCCGGGTACACCACCGACTTCGCGCTCGAGCGCCACTGGCGCGACGCACGTCTCACCAAGATCTTCGAGGGCACCTCGGAGATCCAGTTGCGCATCGTGTCCGACCGCTACCTCCCGCGACCCGGCCGATCCGTCTGAGTGAGGCGCTCGACGAGCACGGACTTCAGGATCTTGCCGTTGGCGTTGCGGGGGATGGCGTCGACGATCACCACGTCTTTCGGTGTCTTCACCGCTCCGAGCCGGCCGCGGACGTGGCGCAACAGGTCGTCGATGTCGACGACGGCGCCCGGTGCCGGCTCGACCACGGCCACGACCCGTTCGCCCCAGTCGGGGTCGGGCAGCCCGATGACCGCCGATTCGTGGACGTCGGTCCGTTCGGCGATCACCCCTTCGATCTCGGCGGGATACACGTTGAAGCCGCCGGTGATGATCATGTCCGTGAGCCGGCCGACGATCGTGAGGTATCCCTCCGGATCGAGCGTGCCGAGGTCGCCGGTGCGGTGCCAGCCGTCGATCCGCGTGGCCGACGTGGCCGCCTCGTCGTCGAGATAGCGATCCATCACGAAGTTGGCACGGACGACGATCTCACCGACCTCGCCCGGCGCGACGTCGACACCGTCGTCAGTCACCGTTCGGACGTCGCAGAAGCGAGTGGGGCGGCCGCAGCTGACCATCCGCACGTCGGGGACGAATGCTCCGTCGACGAGGTACTCGTCGGGTCGCATCGCGGTGATGTGCATGGGGGCCTCGGTCTGGCCGTAGTTCTGGGCGATGACCGGTCCGAACGTGCTGATCGCCCGCTTCAGCAGGTCGACCGGCACGGGCGAGGCGCCGACCGCCACGCGCCGCAGGCTCGACGTGTCGGTCGATCCCGCTGCCGGGTGGGCGAGGACGCGGTTGAGCATCGTCGTCGGGAGCACCATCGTGGTGACGCGGTGTCGCTCGATCGCGGTGAGAACGGCACCCGGCTCGAACTGGGGCAGCACGACCGTGGTCCCACCCGCGGCCATCACGCCGAGGCACACGCGGCCCGAGACGTGGGTCAGTGGGGCGGCGGCGAGGAAGACCGGATCGGAGTGGTCGAGCAGTTCGACGTAGTTGCCGGCGATCGCCGACAACGTGCGATAGCTGTAGCACACCCCCTTGGCGACGCCGGTGGTGCCTCCGGTTGCGAACACGGCGCTCAGATCCTCGCCGTCCGGTTCGGTGAGCGCGGCCCCCGAATCGTGGGCGGCGGCCCACTCGACGAGTGATGGGTTGGCCTCGCCTGGTTGGTCGTCGAGGGCGACGACCTCGGTGATCGTCGTGGCCTCGTGTCGGATCTGGTCGAGCGCCCCGGCGAAGTCGGAGTGGTAGATCAACATGTCGGTTCGAAAGCGCCGGGACAGTGCGCCGATGGCATCGATCGAGTCGCGTGGATTGAGCGGGATCCATGTCGCGCCGGACCGGATGATGCCGAGCGTCGCCACCATCGTCAGCAGGTGGTTCGGCCCGAGCACCGCGACGCGATTCGCGCGGCCGAGTCCAACGCCGGTAAGCCCACGAGCGACGAGCGCTGACATCCGCTCGACGTCGCGATGGGTGAGCACGTCGTCGTCGAGAACGAGGCTGGCGCGCTCGGCGCGGAGTCGCGTTGCGTCGGAGATGCGCCCGAGCAGCGTCGGGGAACCCGTCATGGCACCGTCCACCGCCGCGGCACTGACGTTTGGATCAGACGCCCCAGCGCGAGGCCGGGGAAGTGCGCGCCGCCCACCTCGGCACCGTCGAGCTCGCGGGTCACCCGCTCACGTGTCCGCGCCGCGAGCACCGGGTCGACGTCTCCGAATGCCGCCCATTCCTCCTCGACCAGTTCGACGGGGCAGTGGACGACATCGCCGATCAGCAGCACCCGTTGCTCGCCTTCGCTGATGACGAACACGGTGCTTCCGGGCGTGTGTCCCGGCGCCAGGAGGGCGTCGACGCCCGGCAGGATCGGGCCGTCGACGGAGAACGTCGACAACCGATCGCCGAGCGGCCCGACTCGGCCCGGCAGCACCTGCGATGACAGGCCGATGGTCGATGGATCGCCGAACCAGGCGAGGTCGGCGGCCGCGCAGCGCACGCTCGCGTTGGCGAACGTCGGTCGTCCTTC
This sequence comes from Ilumatobacteraceae bacterium, assembly GCA_963722415.1. Taxonomy (GTDB): domain Bacteria; phylum Actinomycetota; class Acidimicrobiia; order Acidimicrobiales; family Ilumatobacteraceae; genus JALOLG01. The sequence goes on along the minus strand of CAVRNI010000037.1, from coordinate 105,025 downwards.
GATGGCCAGCCAGCCCGTGTGGTCGTAGTGCAGATGGGTGAGCAGCACGTCGGTCACGTCGTCCGGACCGACACCAAGCGCGGCCAGCGACTCGAGGAGCCTGCCGGGCGGGATGAAGTCGTCGCCTTCGGGCCCGTTGCCGCAGTCGACGAGCACGATTCGCTCGCCCAGCGGTCCACCGCGTAGCAGGAAACCACCGAAGCCGAACCGCAGTTTCCCATCGACGAGGAGCTCGGAATGACGCATCCAGTCGTCACCCGTCGTGCCGCGTCCACCCTTCCAACGGAACCAGGGATGCGTGGGCTCGGCGACGATCTCGCAGTCGACCACCGGGTCGATTCGCACCGGCCAATTATGCCAAGCGGCACAGTCGCACGTCAATCGCATCGACAAGGTCACGAATTTGGACGATCATGCGTCCGGACATTCAGCGAACGGGGGAGGGTGCCAGTGCCGCGTCAGACGATGGGTGACGCAACCACACGCGACGCGGTTGCCGGTGCTGACCCCGCGCTGGTCGAGCAAGTGGCGGCCGGATCCACCGTGGCGCCCCCGCCCGCCCTCAATCCGCTCCAGGTCAGGGTGCTCCACGGGAGTCTCGAGCACGCCACGTACCGGCTCCTCGTCGGGCACTTCCAAGGCCTGCCTCTCACGGGTGCTGAGGCCCAGCTCAACAAGCGGTCGGAGGGTCGTCTGGAGCGGATGTTGCTGATGCAACAATATCCGCAACGGCTCGGTGAGATCCTCCTGCTGGAGGCGGTCGACGAGGCGCCGCCGCGAGGTGCGGTCATCATCGGCCTCGGTCCGAGCGGCGAGCTCGCGCCGGCCCAACTCCGCGATGTCGTCACCCGATCCCTGCTTCGCGTCGCGTTGAACGAGCTCGAGCGCCGACTCGCGGGCGCACTGCCCGCCGACGGCAAGTGGCCGGCGATCGGTGTTTCGAGCGTGCTCATCGGGGCCTCGTCCGGAGGCGGTCTTCGCGTCGAGGCATCGGTACGAGCGTTGATCGACGGGACGATCGCCGCCAATGGCCGGCTGACGAGGATGAAGGTGCTCGTCGCCGGCGAGGAACGTTTCGCGACCGACGTCGTGCCGCTGGAGGCGCTCGAGATCATCGAGCGCTACGAGGATCGCGTCGACCTCATCGTCGGCGTGCTCGCTCGGTTGCGGTCGATGGAGGGCCGCAACGAAGGGGCTGATCCCGCCATCCGCCAGCAGGTCACCTACCGGCTCGAGCCGACGGCCGGCGAGGGGCGCTCGAGCGCCGGCTCACCGATCGACGCGGCCGACGAAGTCTGGCGCCGGATCGACATTCGGGCCCGCTCGTTCGATCCGGAGGCGTCGAGCGTCGAGCTCGAGTTCACATCGATCGGGAGGTTGGCCCGCGCGGAACGGCTGGTCGGGCTCGCCGAGCGCGCCATCCTCGATCCACTCGTCGCCAACGCGATCGGCAACGACGCCGACCCCGACATCGGTGGCACGCTCTACGAGCTCCTGATCCCGAACGAGCTGAAGGGTGATCTGGGTTCCGGCGAGCACCTGCACCTGCTCGTCGACGAGAGCACGGCCGACTATCCGTGGGAGCTCATGCGTCCGCGCCCCGAGTCGCCCGAAGCTGACGCTCCGCTCGCGCTGCGCGTCGGGATGCTCCGCCAGTTCAGGGAGACCGAGAGCGTCCGGTTCGAGGTTCCACGCGCATCGGGCAACAACGCCCTCATCATCGGCAATCCGCCCGCTCCCCAGTTCGAGCAACTCCCGGGTGCGTACAACGAGAGTTTGGCGGTCGCCGAACTGATGGCGACGTCCGGATGGAACGTGGAGTCGCTGATCTGGGACACGACGTCGACGCTCGTCGAGCCGGCGTCGACGAGCGCGACCGACGATGCGGCGGCGACGCCGCACGTCTACCAGCAGGTGACGTCCGTGAAGGCGCTGCACCGGCTCCTGAACGGCGATTGGCGCGTGGTCCACATCGCGGCGCACGGGGACTTCACGGACGACCCGACCACCACCGGGGTCGTCCTCGGGAACCTTCGTCTGACACCCAACGTGTTCTCGAAGATGTCCGTCATTCCGGATCTGGTCGTCCTCAACGCGTGTCATCTCGGCCGGATTCTCACCGGTGCCAACCGGGTGGCCGCCAGCGTCGGTCGCGAGTTGTTGAAGGCCGGGGTGCGGGCTGTCGTCGTCGCCGGATGGGCTGTCGACGACACGGCGGCACGGTCGTTCTCCGAGCATCTCTACACCGAGCTGCTCACGGGGTCGGACTTCGGCAGCGCGGTGTCCGGCGCGCGACATGCGGCGTGGGAAACCGAGCGGCGGTCGCTCACCTGGGGCGCCTACCAGTGCTATGGCGATCCCGGGTTCTGCTTGACCACCAGGGCGTACCGGCGTGATCTGTCAGAGGTCCACACGGTGGGGGAGCTGCGCCGCAGGATCCAGCGACTGTTCTCGGTCGCCAGCGACCAGGGCCGGTCGGCCACGGTCGACGCCGAGGGGTCGGCGCAACAGGTCCGGTCCGATCTGCGGGATCTGCAGACCTGCGCGATCAAGCTGAAGTCGCCCGAGGCACTCGCCGAGGTCGCCGAGACATGGGCGGAACTGATGGAGTTCAGGTCGGCGATCCGGCTGTACGGGCTCGCCCTCAAACGCGGTGGATCGAACGTCACGATCGGCTCGATCGAGCAGCTCGGCAACCTGCTCAGCCGTCGAGCACAGCAACTGCATCGCCGAGGTGTTGCCAAGTCGTGGGTCGACGTCTACGTGCAGCGGGCGCAGACGTGGCTCAAGCGAGCACTCGACCTGGGCACGACCGACGAGCGCCTGGCCCTGATGGGTGGGTTCCACAAGCGTCTGGCGACGATGACAACTGGGGAGGAACGCGCGCACCACCTCCTCGAAGCCATCCACTTCTTCGCGGAAGCACATCGACTCCGGGCCAAGGCCTACTACGAGCTCAACTGGATCCAGCTCGTCCAGGTGGCGAAGCTCAACGACATCGAGCCCGGTGATTCGCTGGCCATCTTCGAGGCGGCCGCCAGCGCGTTCGAGGAGCGCCTCGGGCAGGTGGGCGGCGGGCAATCGTCGGTCGATATCGACGCCGCGCCGGACTTCTGGAGCCGCGCCGGGGTGGGCGACCTCAGACTGAGTGAGCTCCTGATCACGGCGGCGTCCGAGCCGTCAGAGGCCGGGGCCCTCACCGAGGCCGCGCAGGGCATCACGGCGGCGTATGTCGCCGCTTTCCGGCTCCGGTCGAGCGCTCGCGAACGCGACTCCGTGACGAATCACCTCCGCGACCTCGTCGATGTCGTGCCAGGCAAGGCGGACGCGTCCAAGATCCTGATGGACATGCACGGTGTCCTCGAAAGCTGGACGAGCTCCGACGCCGAGTCGTGAATGCCGCCTGACGGGCGAGATCGCAGTCGCGCGGTCGTCCGTTCAGTCGACGCGTAGGGCGACAGTGCGGTCGGGACGGGGATCGACGGTGAGCACCGTGAGCCCCGCTTGTGACGCCAGATGCGCGAACTCATCGGCGGCGCTCGGTGGAGTCTCGCCCTCAGTGGGGCGCACGGTCATGGCGATGATCGATTCGTCGCCGGAGGCAAGGGATCGAGCTCGTTCGAGGATCACGACGTTGGCTTTGAGATACCACCTCGGATCGGCGGCGAGATCCAAGGTGTCGACGGTCGACCCGGGGGACCTGCGCGCCGTGTCGAGCACCTCGCGATACTGGTCGGCCCAGGCTGTGTCGGACGTCGCGACGGATGCCTCGAGAAAGTCGTCGGCGTGCATGGGCAGCACGACGTGGGTCGCGATGCCGAGTCGTTGCGCCTCGGTGAGGATGATCAGGTCGGCGCCGTTGGCGGCCGCGGACACGACCGCCGACGGTCGGAGATCAGCGAGCGCCCGCGCGATGATCGACGTCACCACGCCGACCTGAGACGCGGGGAAGCGTGGCTCCGCCCGGTCCTCGGCGTCGATTCGGTTTCCGGCGTGGGCAAGGAGCACAGCCGCACACCCTATTGAGTGCCCCGGCTCCGTCCTCGCGGACGCGCCCGGACGGGCGCGCCGACTCACGAACAACGGCCGGCGGTCACCCGTCCTCGTACTTGAACGAGATCCGCAGTTTCGTGCGGAAGGTCGCCCCGCCGGCGTCGTCGAGATCGAGGTCCTGTTGGACGACCTCGGCGACGCGCAGGTTACGGATCGTCTCACCGGCTTTCTTGACCGCCGTGAGGCTGGCGTCCTCCCACGATTCGCTGCTCGTGCCGATGATCTCGACGACCTTGTACACACTCATGACCTGTACCTCCTCGGCCGCCCGCCAACGCGGGCCCGCGGCCAGAAGTATTGCCGACGAAAAAGGTCACGCGTTCACTCCGCCGCGTAGCGGGCGGCTCGCTGCATCTGGGCCACGGCGGTTGGAAGATCCGGCCGCAGATCTGATGCCACCTCTGCCAATGGCTCGAGCGTCGCGAGCGCACTCTCGTAGACGAACTTCGGCGGGCGTAGCCGATCGAGCTCGTGGTAGGTCGACAACGCGTCGGTCGTTCCACGGAGGACGCGGATCAACCCGAGGTCGCAGTACCCCCACGGATCGCCGACGCGCACTGAACTGAGCTGCTCGACGAGGATCTCTTCCGCCGAGCCGAGCTCCTCCACGACGTCGGGCGCCGTGTCGTCGGTGTCGAGGACGTGCGGGTTGAGCAGAACGCGACCGACCAGGCGGTTGATCCGGTTGTACGTGCTCGCGACGTTCGTCTCCAGGTCCTGTTCGTGGCTGAATCCGCGGTCGTAGGCGTCAACGGACGCTTGGAGATGACGGTGTCGGTCGGCGCCGGCCAGCGACAGGCCCCATCGCCGTTCGATCCCGCCGATCATGCCGAACGAGTCGGCGAGCTCCGAGGCGAGCTCGGCGCGGGTGCGGCCCGTCGCGTCGGGCAGCCGACCGACGAGCAGCTCGACGGCCCGATCGAGCTCCTCGATGGCGAACTGCCAGTGCTCGTTGGCGCGCGCGCTCTTGGCGCTCGCCTTGAGCGCGCGCACCTCTTCGTCGCGGTCCTCGGCCACTGTCGGTCCCAGCAGATCGCTGATCTCTTTGCGCAGCGCGATGTGGCGGGGGTCGCTGGACGCGTTGAGCGCGTGCGCCACGAAACGGCTGAGGACGAGCAGGTCGGTCCGCAAGTCGTGCCCGTCGCCATCGTCAGCGCTGGCGAGGTGTCGGAGGTAGAGCCAGGCGGCGATCCACTTCTCCCTGACGGAGGCGCGCAGCTCCGAGTCGAACGGCTCGTTTTCGGCGAAGAGGATGAGGCGCTCCGGTCGCCGCTCCTGGTCCTTGCCCAGGATCCTCTCAGCCCCGTCACGCAACTCGACGTGCGGTCGGGTGAGCATCGGGTCCTGTCGCCACAGGAAACTCGCCTGCGCGATGCCGAACGTACCTCCCGGCGGGATGGCACCCTGCGACTCTCTGGGACCGGTGCCTCGTTGCTGCGCCCACCAGGTTTCGAGCGGTGCCTCGAGGGCGGGGAAGGGGTCAGCTCTGTCGTAGGCGACCGGTCTGAACAACTCGCGCAGCAGGTCATGCTGTCCGAGACGACGTTGCGGCTGCTCGCTGTCCGACTCGCGGTGCACATCGCCCTCGTCGATGATGCTGCACGGATCGTGCTCGGAACAAGCGAGCCGGACGCCGAGCTCGAACATGACGTTGGCGCGCCACTCCGACCAGTCGACGAGGCAGTGGGAGGCCCAACGGATCTGCTCGTACAACGCCTGACCGACGAGCCGAGGTGATCGGAGGTCCAGCATCCGCAGCGGCGTCATGTTGTGTGTGCGGCCCTGGATGATCTGTCGGAGCTTCCTGCGGTAGAAGTCGGAGTACGACTTCGCGAACGGACACAGGACGAGCACGTTCTTGGCGTTGTCGTCCGCCCACGTCTCCGGGCGCGGCGCCCGAACCGCGTGAAACGCCGGCAGGTCGAGGTAGTTCGCATCCCTCGCCAGGTTCGCCGCGCCCTCCGACATCGCGCGGTGGAGATCCACGTAGAAGTGCTCATCGTCGTACGAGAGCACCCTCGTCTCCTGGACGTTGAAAGGCAGACCCGGGCCGTCGGTAGCGCCGTGTGACTTCGCTTCGGATCGATCGTCGGTACTCGGGTCGCCGGCCGTCACGCTGACCGTCACGCCGCGCCGCAACACCGAACGAACGCCGAGCAGCAGCATCACCGCCGGCTCGAACGATGTCACGTCGGCGACCATGAAGTCGGCTCTGGCCAGCGCGTCGACCGACACCGCCCAGTTCTCGACCGACTCGATGGCGTCGACCACCCGGAGCTCGATCGGGCGTGGGTGGAGCTCGGCGAATCGTGCGTCCTCGTCGCGGAATCCGGTCAGCACTCCGGCGACCTGCTGGACGAGGTCCGACCGCGTGCCCTCGGCGGTCAGCACCAGGCACCAGGGTTCCGTCGGCAGCGGGTCCAAGAACGAGGGGGTGACGAGCAACCGGAACCGGAGGTCATCGAGCAACCGTGCGATGGGTAGTCCGATCAACCCGTTCGAGAGTGCCTTGTTCGCGTCGGTGATGAGTCCGACCAGCCGCTCGTCACCCGTGACCGTCGAGAAGACGGGTGCGCCGGAGATCCCCTTCCAGTGGTCGTCCCACTTGGCGGCGATGGTCTGCTCGGCGGTCAGCGCGAGCTCAGCGGCTCCCTGGCCCCGACTCGAGGCGAAGGAGCCGTTGAGCGGCTGGGTCTTCCTGTTGCCCCCCTCGCTGTCGGCGGCGACCTTCGCGTAGCCCGTCGATTCCCAGGTCCCCCGCTCGACGTCGGGCCCGAACGGTGGCGTCTCCCAATCCCCGAACCACTTGCTCGTGCGAAACAGCATTGCGTCGACGTCGCCGACCCCGAACCACACCGGCACGGCGTCCGACCAGTGGTCCGCGTCGTCGACGCCGACCTCCGAGCGCACTCTGAACACCGAATCGGCGGTGTCGGCGACGTGCCGCGCGGTGAGCACGAGGTCTCCGGTCAGGAAGTAGCCGGTGGCCAGCTCGACACTCGACTGGTCCGCGACGCCACCCGTCGCTGGTCGGGCGACGACCAGAGCGATGCGGTCGTGGTCGAGGCCAGCCATCTCACGTTTCGCTGATTTGCGAATCCTTGTCGCTCACGCGATACCTGGTGCCGTCCGGTGAGACGGCGGTGAGGCTCAACGTCACGCGCTGCGTCGCCGTGTTGGCCGTGCTGCCCTTGGCGCCGATCGTGAGCACCCAGACCTTGACGCCGCCCTCCGCCTCACGGGTGCCGGTCGTCGTGACATCGACCTCGAGCTTGACGTCCTGGACCTCGAACTGCAGCTGCTCACCTTGCGCCTTCGATGCGGCGATCTCGAGCTCGGATCGGACCGCATCGATGAGGTCGGACAACGGGATGCCCGGCTCGGCCATGTCACGCTCCATGTGATTCGTAAACCGGCGCGATGGTAGTCGGCACGCGGCTCGCGTGGACTGCTTCGGGTCGTCGGGTCGAGGGCATGGATGGTGACGTGCATCCTGGGAACGAGCGGCTGATGATCAGTGGCCTGAGTCTCGAGCGACTGGCAACGTTCGGGATCGCAGCAGGAAGTGCCGGTATCCCCAACCGTCCTCCTGTTTGAAACCCTCGTCGACGATCTCGAGGCCCGCCGCGTCGATCCATCCGATCACCCGTTCGCGGCCGGGATAGAAGTGGTAGCCGGCGACGTCGCCTTCGACGACCTCGCCACGCACGGCCGGGGCGCCAGTGGCCGAGAGCGCGGCGTACGCCGCGTCGACATCCGCCTCGTCCTCTTCCTCGACGGTCATGTAGAGGTGGCCGCCCGGCCGGACGGCACGGTGCAGGTTGGTCAGCACGAGCGGCCAGTCCTCCGGGGGCACGTTCTCCATCGCGTCGACCGTCATCGCGGCGTCGAATTGCGCGACGTACGCCAACTCCTGCAGGCCGACGTGTTCGAGCTCGATCGCGATGCCGCGACCGCGGGCCTGGTCGAGCATGCCGGCCGACTGATCGATACCGACGACGTGCAGGCCGGCGTCGGCGACCATCGAGAAGTACCGACCGGTCCCACATGGGGCGTCCAGCACGGTGCCGCCGGCCGGGCATGTCGCCAACAGCCGTTGGACCCACTCCTCCTGCATGTCGCTCGGGTAGGGGTCGAGGTCGTAGTTCGCCGCGCCGGCGTCGTAGTCGGCGACCACCGCCGCCCGTCGCGCCTCGATCCAGGATCGTCGATCCACGTCGTCACATCACGTTCGGGAATCGGGAGCGGCGGCCTCGAGCGTCTTGCTGATGTTCGGGCCGGTGCCTTCGCGACGGGAGATCGAGGTCTCGGCCAGCCAGTACACGGCGTAGAGCGTGAACAGGATCGCCGTCACGTGCAGGAGGAAGGCAAGTGCCACGCCGGTGATGGCACCGGCCGGCCACAACCGCCACCACGCGACCGACACGGCGAGCGGCACGACCACGGCGAACACGACTCCGCTGACCACCTCGAACCACCACGGGCGGGCTCCCATCCACGGCAGCACGTCCCACACGTCGATGAGATCGAGCGTGGCCAGAACCCCGAGAGCAACGACGATCCCGACCGTCCCGGCGACCACTGCCTTCCACCGCCAACGAGGCGTCAACGTGCTCCAGCAGGTGGCGAGGACGACCCCGGCCCACATCAGCCACCGGCGGATCTGCGGCGTGCCGAGGCTCGCCATGGCGTCGCGCAGGATCCGGTCGGCTTCCTCGCGGCTCACCTCCGGTCCGGTGTGAGTCGGCGATTGCCCGACGTTGGTGATGAGGCCATCGTGCAGCAGGACCGCGGGCAGATGCGTGCCGAGCCCGGGCACCAGCCAGCTGAACAGCGGTGGAATCGATGCCAGGTCGGTCCGGAACGTCTGGACGTCGTCGGGCACCACGAACGCCTCGGCGTGCTTCGGATCGCGGTAGCCGAACCTGCGCAAGACCCGGAAGTCTGCGCCCTCCTGCTGCAGTTGCAGCTGGATCGGACCACCCGTCTCGACGTCGTAGAAACGACTCGGCTTGGTCACGTCGTCCATGCCAGCGACCTCCCCCTGCTCGCGCTGCGCCGCGAACGTACCAGCGCCAGGTGTCAGGTCCCGGAGATCGCGCCGGCGACGGCGGCGAACGCCTCGTCGGTCGCGACCAACGCCTCGTCGATGTCGGCGTCGGTGTGAGCAGCGCTCAGGAACCAGTTGTGCCACGGGTGGAAATAGGCGCCACGCCGTGCCGCGACATCGGTCCACAACGAGGCGAGCCGGAATTCCTCGTCGCCCTGGAACGTCATGAACGGCATCTGTACGGGACCGGTCTGGCGCACGACCACGCCGTGTGCCGACGCCTGCGCGTCGAGCCCGTCGCGCAGCCGTTGCCCGGCCCGTTCCATCTGCGCCACGGCATCCTCGTCGCCGAGCGCCCGGATCGTGGCGATCGAGGCCGCCATCGCGACTGCGGAGAACCAGAACGACCCGGTGACGAAGATCTTCTGGGCGCCGTCGCGGAACCGGTCGTTCCCGGTCACGGCGGCCAGGCCGTATCCGTTGGCGATCGCCTTGCTCCACGCCGACAGATCGGGGGCGACCCCGATCGGCTCCCAGCTCCCGCCGTGCGCCAGGCGGAATCCGGCGCGTACGTCGTCGAGGATGAGCGCCGCGCCGGTCTCGTCGCAGATCGACCGCAGACCACGCGCGAACGCCGGGTCGACGAGCTCTTGGTCATGACGGGCGTCGTGCTTGAACGGGGACGCGACGATCGCGGCCATGTCGTCGCCGGCGACCGACGCCGCCTTCTCGACCGACTCGAGATCGTTGTAGGTGTAGTGCAACAGGTGGGCGCGGTCCTCGGGCACGATGCCGGCGATGATCGGTGTGCACCACGGTGCGGCGCCGTGGTAGGCGCCTTCGGCGACGAGCACCTTGCGACGTTCGGTGGCCGCTCTCGCCACGGTCACGCACATCGTGGTCGCGTCCGTGCCGTTCTTCGAGAACACCGCCCAGTCGGCGTGGTCGACGACGTCGACCATCAGCTCGGCGAGCTCGACGATCACCGCGCCGGGGCCGTTCTGGCAATCGCCGCGCGCCTGCTGATCGCGTGCGGCGGCGTCGACCGCGGGGTGGCGGTGGCCGAGCACGATCGGTCCGTAGCTGCACATGAAGTCGATGAACTCGTTGCCGTCCACGTCGCGGACGCGACAGCCGTCGCCTTCGGCCATGAACTGCGGCAGCGCGGGCGGGAGCCTGGTCGCGTTCTGGTGGCCGTACATGCCGCCGGGGATCACGGCCTTGGCTCGATGGCGCAGGTCGGTGTCGACGTCGCGGGGGCGAGGATCGGTGTCGGTCATGGGGTCTCCTTCAGGGCGATGTGGTCATTCGGGATTGCTGCACGATGACGTTCGTCGGCTCCGGGTAGTGGCAGGCCACGGCGTGGCCGATGCCAGGGTCGACGAGCGCCGGTTCTTCCTGCGTGCATCGGTCGGTTGCCTTCCAGCATCGGGTCCTGAACCGACAGCCCGATGGAGGCGCCGTCTGGGTGGGGACCTCGCCGGTGAGGACGATGCGGCGGCGAGACCGTTCGACGAGTGGGTCGGGAATGGGAGCCGCCGACAGCAGCGCCTGCGTGTACGGGTGGGCCGATCGCTCGTACACATCGCTCGCCGTCCCCGTCTCGACGATGCGGCCGAGGTACATGACCGCGACCCGATCGCTGATGTGGCGGACGACCGACAGGTCGTGGGCGATGAACAGGAACCCGAGATCGAGCTCGGTGCGGAGCCGTTCGAGGAGCTTGATGATCTCGGCCTGGATGCTGACGTCGAGCGCCGACACCGGTTCGTCGAGCACGAGCAGGTCGGGGCTGACGGCGAGTGCTCGAGCAACGCCGATGCGTTGCCGCTGCCCGCCCGAGAACTGGTGCGGATAGCGACCGGCGGCACCCTGGGGCAACTGGACGATCTCGAGCAGCTCGGCGACGCGTGCCGACTGCTCGCGCTCGGTGGCGCCGATGCCGTGCACCTCGAGCGGTTCGGACAACAGCTCACGCACGGTCATGCGCGGGTTCAACGACGCCTGCGGGTCCTGGAAGACCATCTGGAACCGGCGCCGCATCCGTCGCATGTCCTCGCCCGCCAGCCCCAACAGGTCGACGCCGTCGAACACGATCGAGCCGGAGTCCGGCTCGACGATGCGCAACACGCAGCGGGCCGTCGTGGTCTTTCCACAGCCGGACTCACCGACCAGGCTCAGCGTCTCACCGCGGTCGACCGCGAACGACACATCCGAGACGGCCTGCACCGTGCCGGTGGAGCGCTGGAACAGCTGACCGCGCAGTGCGAACGTCTTGACGAGATGCTCGACGGAGAGCAGCGATCCGGTCACGACCGTGCCTCGGCCGGCTCGAACAGGTCAGCCGGCTCCAGTGGTGCGACGTGGCAGGCCGCGGCGGTCGACGGGAACGCGCGCAACTCGGGCATCTCGGTGAGGCAGCGTTCGATGGCGAGCGGACATCGGGTGTGGAACGCGCAACCGCCCGGCATTCGATCGAGCGACGGTGGCGAACCGCCGATGGGGATGAGGTCGATGCGCTGGTCGAGGCGCGGCAGGCACGCGAGCAGGCCGCGGGTGTAGGGATGGTTCTGGCGGTAGAACACGCCGACGGCGTCGCCGTGCTCGACGATCCGACCGGCGTACATCACGTTCACCCGTTGGGCGAGCCCGGCGACCACACCGAGGTCGTGGGTCACGAGCACGATGGCGAGGTCGCGCTCGCGTTGGACATCGGCGAGCACGTCGAGGATCTGGGCCTGGATCGTGACGTCGAGGGCGGTCGTCGGCTCGTCGGCGATCAGCAGATCCGGATCATTGGCGAGCGCCATCGCGATCATCACCCGCTGCCGCATCCCGCCGGACAGCTCGTGCGGATACGACTTCAATCGTCGGTTGATGTCGGTGATCGACACCAACTCGAGCAACTCGGCGGCGCGCATCTTGGCGCTCCGTGTTGCTCGCGGGTGGTGGGCGAGCACGGCCTCCGCCAGTTGGTGACCGACGGTGTGGACAGGGTTCAGCGACGTCAGCGGGTCCTGGAAGATCATGCCGATCCGGTTGCCGCGCAGCCGGCGCAGACGCCCGGCCGGGGCGCCGAGCAACTCCTCGCCGGCGAAGCGCACCGATCCGGTCGACTCGGCGCCCGGGCCGAGGAGCCCGAGCAGCGACAGCATCGTGACGCTCTTGCCCGAGCCCGACTCGCCGACGATCGCCACCCGCTCGCCCTTGGCGACGTCGAGGTCGACGCCGCGGACGGCTTCGAGCGGGTGGTCGGTGTTGGCGCGGAAGCTGACGTGCAGGTCGCGGATCTCGAGGAGCGTGTCGGTCATGCCTGCTCAGCCCCGCGCCTTGACGTCGAAGTGGTCGCGCAACCCGTCACCGAGGAAGTTGGCTGCGAGGACGACGCTGAGGATGGCGAGGCCGGGACCGAGCGAGATCCACCACTGGTAGAAGTTCCGCGTCCCGTCGTCGATCGCCAGGCCCCACTCGGGCGACGGGGGAGTGGCGCCCAGACCGAGGAAGCTCAGCGAGGCGGTGAAGATCAACACCTGGCCGAAGTCCATCGTGGCGTTGATCATCACCGGTGTGATCGCCAACGGCAGCACATGGCGGCGCAGGATCCTTCGACGTGGCACACCGACGGCGGTGGCGCCCTCGACGTGTTCGCGGTTCTTGATCGTCATCACCTGACCCCGGAGCAACCGGGCGTAGATCGGCCACCACACGAGCACGAGGGCGATCACGGTGTTGCGGAGACCGGGTCCGAGGGCGGCGGCGACGGCCATCGCCAGGAAGATCGGGGGGAAGGCGAGCACGACGTCGGTGAAGCGCATGATCACGCTCTCGACGGCACCGCCGGTGTAGCCGGCGAGAGCGCCGAGGACCGTCCCGATGATGACCGTCAGCACGATCACGGCGGCGGCGGCCGGCATCGAATCGCGGGCGCCGTAGAGCGTCCGGATCAAGACGTCACGGCCGAGCGCGTCGGTGCCCAGCAGCTGCGATGCGTTCGGCGGCGCGAGCCGTTCCCCGACGGTTTCGCGGGGCCCGGCCCACGCCCACAGCGGAATCGTGACCGCCACCACGACCCAGAGCAGCAGCACGCCACCCCCGACGGTGATGGGCCACGAACGCAGCGCCCCGCGAATCGCGGCCCACGTGCCGGCGTCGGCCGGAGCGACGAAATGTTCGACGTCGAGGGCGTTCTGGACAGTGCTCACGAGTACCTGATCTTCGGATCAGCCGCGGCGTAGAGCACGTCGGCGACGAGACTGCTCACCAGGAAGATGACACCACCCAGGATGCACACGCCGTTGATCGCCGGATAGTCGAGGCGTTTCGTCGCCTCGACGGCGTACGTGCCGATCCCGTTCCACGAGAACACCGTCTCGGTGAGCACCGCGCTCGTCAGCAGCACGCCGAGCGTGACGCCCATGATCGTGATCACCGGCGTGAGGGCGTTGCGCAGCACGTGGTGGCGCATCACGTCGCCCTCCGCGAGACCCTTGGCGCGGGCGGTGCGGACGTAGTCGGCGTGGAGCTCGTCGAGCATCGCCGCCCGGACGAGCCGCGAGACGATGCCCATCAGGCTCCAACCGAGCACGAACGCCGGCAGCATCAGTTGGCGCAGGCATTGCCACGCCAGGCTGAAGTCGCCGGCGAGAACCGAGTCGATCGTGTAGAGCCCCGTCGTATGGGGAGGCGGATCGACACGAGCCGGCAGGCGACCCGGACCGGGGAACCATCCGAGCTGGACATAGAGCGTGTACAACGCGATCAGGCCCAGCCAGAACACGGGCAACGACGAGCCGACGAGGCCCACCAGGCGGGCGATGTGGTCGACCACCTTGTTCTGATGGCGGGCCGACGTGATGCCGAGCGCGATGCCCCCGATGCCGCCGACGAGCAGCGCACCGAACGCCAACTCAGCGGTCGCCGGCAGCCGTTCCCACAGATCCGACGTGACGGACTGCTTGGTCCGGAACGACGTCCCGAGGTCTCCGGTCAACAGGTTCTTCACGTACGTGACGTACTGCTCGATGATGCCGCCCTCGAGCCCCCACCGTTCTTTGGCGGCGGCGACGACGGCCTCGTTGTTCATGTTCCGCTCGCCGACGATCGACGCCACCGGGTCGGCCGGGATGATCCGCGACACGATGAACGCGATCGTGACGATGCCGAGCAACAGCAGCGGGGTGATCGCCAGCCGTCGCAGGACGTAGTTGGTCACGTCCTGGACGGCCGATCGATCGGGGTGCGCTCAGTCGATGCCGAGCCCACCCAACTCCAAGTTGCAGCAGGCGCTGTAACGGACGCCGGTGATGTCGCTGGCGTAGGCCAGGACGAGGCCGGGATTCACGAGCGGGAAGATGACCAGGTCGTCGATCATCGACTGGCCGAGTTGGTTGTACAGGTCCGTCTTCTCGGCACCGGATGCGGCGAGTGCGTCGGAGAACAGCTGTTCCTGGGCGGCGTTGGGCTCGGCGCCCGACCGACCCTGCCACGACGTGCCCTCGATCATGCCGAAGTACTGCACGTACTGGCTGGAGTCGATGTGGTCAGGTGCGAAGTACACGGCCGTGAAGGGGATCCCGTCGCCGGTGATCTGCTCGACCCACTGCGGGAACTCGACCGGTTCGAGCTCGAGCTCGATGCCGACGGCGGACAGGTCCTGTTGGACCTTCGCCATCATCGTGTCGAAGTCGACGCCGTACACGTTGACGGTCGGGTACGCGGCCCTGAGTGTGAGCCCGTCGATCCCCGCCTCGGCGAGGAGCGCCTCGGCGCCGGCGACGTCCTGCTCGGGAAGCGGCAGTCCCTCGCTGCCTTCGAATCCGTTCGGGATCGGCGACGCCTGCAGCTTGCCGTTCCCGCCGACGGTCGTGTCGAGGATCCCTTCGTAGTCGAGGGCCAACTTGATCGCTTCCCGCACCCGCGGGTCGGCGAGCTCTTCTCCGCCGACGGCGCCGGCGCTCGCCGCGACGTACACGAAGTTGTACGAGTCGACGAGCTCGGTGGTGATTCCCTCGACGCCTTCCAACTGACCGACGGAGTCGAAGTTGATCTGCATCGCGATGTCGACGTCGCCCTGCTGGAGCTGCTGCAGCTGCGCCGTGGCGTCCTTCACCTGCTTGAGGGTGACGCCGGGGAACGGGCTCGGCTCGCCCCAGAAGGCGTCGTTGCGGGCGAGCACCAGCTGGTCGCCCTCGGTGTAGGAGTCCAACATGAACGGTCCGCTCCCGGCGGAGTTGCTGAGGAACCACTGCTCGGCGCTGTCGGTCTCGTCGGCGGTCGCCCCGTTGGCCTCGGCGGCCTCCTGGCTGACGATGCCCATGTACGGAGCGCTGACGATGTTGATGAACGCCGAGTTGGGTGCCTCCATCGTCACGACGACGGTCTGGTCGTCGGGCGCTTCGACCGACGTGACGCCGCTCATGAGGTACGACGCCGAGCCTTCGAGACCGGCGAGGCGCTCCCACGAGAACTTCACGTCGGCCGCGGTGACGGGTGAGCCGTCGGAGAACGTTGCGTCGGGGTTCAGCGTGAACGTGAACTCGGTGCTCTCCGCGTTGGCCTCCCACGAGTCGGCGAGGCGCGGGACGAGGACCGTGAGGTCGGTGGGATCGACGCCGATCAGTGTCTGGTAGACGGCGGTCAGGAAGATCTGGCAGGTGTCGCAATAGGCGCGCTGCGGGTCGAGCGTCGTGAGGTCCATGTCGCGGGCGATGATGAGCTCGCGGGCGTCGCCGGCCGGCGTCGCCGGTGTCGTCCGGGGCCTCGGTGGCCGCGGTCGTCGCTCGGCGTCGTCGGTGTCGTCAGTGGCGTCGTCAGCGGTCGTCCCCGCATCGGGTGTGGTGTCGCCACCGGCGGCGTCGGTCTCGTCCGTCGCCACATCGTCGGCATCGCTCGAGTCGTCGTCACCGCACGCGGCGACGAACAACGCCGCCGCGGTCGCGGCCGCCAGCCATCGGCGACGACCCCCGGATCGATGCGATGTCACTACACCCATGACGTCCTCCCCAGCGCTCGATCAACACTCGTCGATCTCTTGCGACGATCTATTTCGGATGTCCGTGTTATAACAGTGACGCGACCTACGATGTGGTGTCAAGCGAAGCGGGGGCGCCAGTTGCCAAAGATCGTTGATCACGAGTGCCGACGGCAGGAGCTGGTCGAGGCGGCCTGGCGGGTGATCACGCGCGTCGGCATCGACAACGTCACGATCCGCGAGATCGCCATCGAGTCCGGCTACTCGACCGGCACGCTCGCCCACTACTTCACGACCAAGGACGACATCTTGCGGTCGGCGTTGGAGCGGGCCGACAACGAGATCAGGCAGCGGCTCGACCGGATCCCCGACGACGTGCACCCGGCCGCGGCGCTCCGTCATGTGCTGCAGGAAGCGCTCCCGCTCGACGAACGTCGTGCCTTCGAGCTCACGCTCGACGTCAACTTCTGGGCCCGCGCCCTCAACCAACCGTCGCTGCGCGCGCTGCAGCACCGCGACCACGACGTCTGGCGCCAGCTGGTGCTCGATCGGGTCGAGACGGCGCAGCGCGACGGCGCGATCGACACCGAACGCGCTCGGCGATCGACATCACCGACGTGCTCGTGGCGTTCGTCGACGGGCTCGGGCTGCAGGGTCTCGTCTATCCCGAGCTGCTGACCAAGGAGCGCATCGATCTGCTGCTCGACGCCCAACTGGTCGCCCTCGGCGCCGACGCGGATCAATCTCACCCGCGTCGAGATCCCCGAGGTCGAGCCATCGTCGACGTCGACCTGCTGATTCGACTGGAGACAGGAGCCGACATGACCACCGACCACCGCCACCAACCGGCCGCAGCGCATTGCTCGAACAGCTTCGCGATCGAGCCCGCTTCGTGCGGACCGAGACGGTCCGGCTCTCGCGCATCGCGGGAGCCGGCCACTACGCGTCGTCGTTCTCGGCCGCCGAGCTCCTCGCCGCGCTGTACTACGCCGAGCTGCGGCTCCGTCCCGACGAGCCGGACTGGCCGGACCGCGACCGGTTCGTGCTCTCCAAGGGTCACGCCGCGATCGGGCTCTACCCGATCCTCGCCGACCTCGGGTTCTTCGAGCCCGCCGACCTCGACGACTACACACGGCTCGGCAGCCGGTTCGGCGACCATCCCGACATGCGCAAGATCGCAGGCATCGACTTCAGCTCGGGATCGCTCGGCCACGGCTTGTCGATCGGTGTCGGCATCGCCCTCGCCGGTCGGGTGAGCGGCAGCGACCATCGCACGTGGTGCATGCTCGGCGACGGCGAGCTCGCCGAGGGCCAGATCTGGGAAGCGGCGATGGCCGCCGGGCACTATCAGCTCGGCAACCTCGTGGCGATCGTCGACCGCAACCAGATGTGCATCGACGGGTTCACCGACGACGTGATGAGCGTCGAGCCGCTCGACGCCCGCTTCACCGACTTCGGATGGCACGCCCAGCGCATCGACGGTCACGACCTCGATGCGATCCTGAACACGTTCTCGGATCTGCCCCGGGCCGACCGGGGCCAGCCGCAGGTGATCATCGCCGACACGATCAAGGGCCGCGGCGTGGCCCGCATGGAGCTGTCGCTCGACTGGCACGTGGGCAACCTCGTCGGCGACGACTACGACGACGTGATGCGTGAGCTCGAACCCGGCCTCGGACGGGAGGTGGCACGATGAGCAGCAGCTCGTCCGACGTCCAGGACACCAGCGAGGTCTTCCGTGGCACGGCCACCGGCAGCACCAGCCTGCGCGACCAGCGGTCGACCGACGGCAGCGACCAGCAACGGGCCATCCCTGCGTTCGTGCTCGGCGAGGAGCTCGCCGATCTCGCCGACCACGACGACCGCATCGCGGTGTTGACCGCCGACCTCGCCAAGGCGAACCGCACCAACGACTTCGCGGCCCGGCATCCGGACCGCTTCTTCAACCTCGGGATCGCCGAGAAGAACATGATCAGCGTCGCCGCCGGGATGGCGGCGTCGGGCTTCGTCACCTACGCCGCGACGTTCGCCTCGTTCTCCGCGCTGCTCGGCTGCGAGCAGATCCGTACCGACTGCGCGTACCCGCGCCTGCCGGTGCGGGTGATCGGTCACCACGCCGGGATGTCGATGGGGTTCTACGGCACCAGCCACCACAGCCTCGAGGACCTCGGCATCATGCGCACGATCGCCGAGCTGACCGTCGTGTGCGCGGCGGATGCGAATCACCTGCGGGGCATCCTCCGCGCGTCGGTCGACCATCCCGGCGCGATGTACATCCGCCTCGGCCGCGGTCGTGATCCGGAGGTGTACTCCGAGGTGCCCGACGTGCAGTTCGGGCGGGCCGTGCGCCTGCGCGACGGCGGCGACGCGGCGATCATCACCACCGGCTCCGAGGTGTATCCGTCGTTGCAGGCGGCGAACCGTCTCGCCGGCGACGGCATCGAGGTCGCGGTGTTCGACATGCACACCGTGAAGCCCCTCGACGTCGATGCGGTGGCCGCCGCGGCCGCCACGGGCCGCGTGCTCACGGTCGAGGAGCACAACCGGACCAACGGGCTCGGCACGGCCACGGCCGAGGCTCTCCTGGAGGGCGGCTTCGCAGGCGTGCGATTCCGCCGCCTCGACGTTCCCGACGAGCACGTGCCGATCGGCCCTCCGGCCGCGTTGTACGCGCACTACCACCTCGACGCCGACGGGATCGCGGCCGAGCTCAGGAGCCTCCTCGACGACCAGGCGTGACCGTTCGGGACGAACCGCCGCGGGTCCGATTCAGGGTGTCGACGGGGTGGGTGCCGGATCGACGCGCAGTGTGCCGGTCTGTCCGGCCTGCCTGTGCCCCTCGATGTCACACCACATCTGATAGTCACCGGCGGCGATGGCCGCGACCGACAACGTCTGACTCTGGCCGGGAGCGAGCGACTTGGTGCCCTTGCCGGCGACGACCAGGTTGTGCACCAACGCTTCGTCGACGTTCGTGACGACCAGCTCGAGCGCTCCGGCCGGCGCGGTGAGCAGCGAGGGTGTGATGGTGTAGCGCCCGAGCTCGACCTCGACGACGGTGGCGTCCGCGCCGTCCGCGGCGTCGGCGCCACCTCCACACGACGACAGGGCGGCCGTGCCGGCGAGGGCGGCCGCGAAAGCGGCGACTCCGCGAACGATGCGGGCGCTGGGCATGGTCGAAAGGGTCATGTCATCAGTGTCGCCACACCAACGCCGCCGCCTCAGGGGCTTTGGACCCGGATTTCGAGGGTTTGTCTGCCGAGCGCCCGGCCGGGAGCCGTCTACAGGTCCGTGGTCGCCCTGCCGATGGATGGGCATGTCAGACATGGACGACCCGGCGGCGCGCGCCCTCGCGTCGATGTGTCGCGCCGAAGGCGAGTTCTCGTTGCTGCTCGACGAGCAGTTCGAGATCCTCTGGCACACTTCGTCGCTCACGGCAGTTCTCGGCTACGAGTCGATTGTCGGCCGGAACGGCATGGAGTTCATTCATCCCGACGATCTGCAGCTCGTCGTCGATCTGATCGCGAGGTTCGCCGTCACCGACACCGACAACGAGTCCACCGCGCCGGCCTTCCGGCCAGATCCTTCCGACGTGCGTGTTCTCGCCGAGTCGGGGGAGTGGATCCCGCACAACTCGATCGTGTTCGATCACACCAACGACCCCGCGATCCGGGGGCTTCTCGTCAACTGCAGGGTCGTCGTCGATCGCAGCGACATCGCGCTGTCGATCGAGCTCCTCGGTACGGGCGCGCCGGTCGAGGAGGTGCTCTCCGTCATCGCCCGACTCGCCGACCGCGGGCTCGGAGGAGACTCGCGGTGCACCGTTGCGTGGTGGCACGGCGACGAGATCCGCGTCGTGTGGTCGCCTGAACCGCCCGTGCCGCACCCCCTGATGGCTGCCGCGGCGTGCAACGCCGTCCGACTCGGGATCCGCGACGCGACGATCATCATCGATCTCTCCGATCCGGTGCTGATGGGTGCTGGCACGCCGGCGCGCGACCTCGGATTCAGTGCGGCGTACCTGACCCCCATCGTCGCACCCGACGGCGTCGAGGTGATCGGCTGCCTGCTCGCCTGGGGCCATCACGCGATCGAGCTGACGGTGTACCCACGTCCGCTTCACGTCGGCCTGCGCATCGCCGCGCTGGCGATCATGGACGGCCGAACGAAGAGCGATCTTCGATGGGCGGCTTCGCACGACCCGTTGACGTTGCTCGTCAACCGCGCCGAGTTCACGCGTCGACTCGACGCGATGGACGACTCGGTGACGCTGCTCTACATCGATCTCGACGATTTCAAGCCGGTCAACGACGTGTACGGCCATGCGGTCGGCGATGCCGTGTTGGTCGAGGTGGCGACACGGATACGTGACACGATCGGCCCGGAGAGCCTCGCCGGACGCCTCGGCGGTGACGAGTTCGCGGTCGCCATTCCAGGTTCCGGTGACATCGCGGTCGGCCTCGACCTCGCTCACCGTCTCGTCGATGTGTTGCGTCGCCCGATCGATGTGAGCGACCTCACCGTGGGGATCGGAGCGAGCGTCGGCGTCGCCTCTGGCATCCAGCCCTTGATCCCGTCGGTCCTCATCCATCGCGCCGACGAAGCGCTGCTGGAGGCCAAGCACGCCGGTCGGAACATGGTCAAGTCCGCTGCCCTCGACTGACCGAACGACCTTCTTCGTCGCGGCGCCGGGAGGGAAGGACCCGGGAAGGCGCGCTTCGTATGGTCACGGCGTCACCCCCACCGCCACGAACAAAGGAGAACCCCCGTGGCCATCTCACCAACCATTCCCTCCATCACCCACGTCGCCGTGACGGTGAGCGACATCGCTCGCAGCGAGGCCTGGTACACGAAGGTGCTCGGCGTCGCACCGGTCCTCGACGAGGACACGGGCCCGTTCCGGCACATCGTCTACCAGGTCGGCAACACGTTGTTCGGCCTGCACGACTTTCCCGACCTCACCGACAAGGAGCCATTCGACGAGCGCAAGCCGGGTCTCGATCACATCGCGTTCGGCTGCGCGAGTCGCAGCGAGCTCGTCGATTGGGCCGCCCGCCTCGACGAGCTCGGCGTCGCCCACGGCGAGATCGTCGATGCCGGCTACGGCTCCGGCCTTTCGTTCCGCGATCCCGACAACATCGCCCTCGAACTGTTCGCGCCTCCTGGCTGATCGTTCTGGGCGACGTGATCGTTGCTGGGCAGCGGCACACGTCCGCTGCCCAGCACCCGTCACGCTGCACCAGTCAAGCGGCTTGGTACCCCGCCATCGCGCGGCGGCACCGGTCGGCGTCGAGTGGCTGGCCGGCCTGTTCGAACTGTGCTGTCGCCGACTGCATCCGCTCCACGGCCGCAGCAGGGTCACCGCTGGCCGCCGCGACCACCGCTTGCGCCTCCGCCATCCCTGCTTCCCACGACGTGCCCTGCCACAACATCGCGGACGCTTCGGCGATCGCCAGGTGACGTCGTGCGTGCTCGCAGATCACCGACTCGTGCGCAGGCGATCGACGCCGGGACCGACAGCATGATCGAACAGAACGTGGCAGGCGTCCTCCCAGCCGAGCGTCGACTCGGCGCGATCGACGATGGCCCGAGCTTCGAGCGGGTCGGACGCGGCGAGGATCATCGTGCCGAAGATGCGTTGCAGGAGGTGCTTGGCGACCATCGACGCGCGCGCCAGCGGAAGTGCTTCCTGCAGCAGTCGCATCGCCGCCGACGCTGTCTCCTTCGGCGACGCGGACCTCGGCGAGGCGCTGCAACGAGTGCGCCTCACCGGCGGCGGAGCCGAGGTCACGGTGCAGGTCGTTGGCCTCCGTCAGCTCGGCCGTGGCGAGCTCCAGGTCGCCGGAGAGCAGTGCTGCTTCGCCGATCAACGCCGAGGCGAACGCGGCGGCTCGCAGCGCTCCGCTGCGCCTGGCGGTCGTCTGCAGGTCGCGGGCGACGGCGATGACCTCGGCGTACGGCGTCGATCCGTACAACATGAACTCGGCCGGGCAGAGGTAGCCGTCGAAGATGGCGTTGGCGATCTCCGGGTTCTCACGCGTCCGACGCAGCTCGAGCGCGCATCCGATCGAACCAGTCGCCCGAGTGGTGCGCGAGCAGTCCCTGCAGGGCGAACGAGATCGAGCACCTTCCAGTTGCGTCCGCCGGCGAGCACCAGGCGCTGCGCCTCGTCGGAGGCGCTCTGGGCCACCGTCGAAGTCGGAGGTGAAGAACGCGTACTTGCCTCGCGCGAGGAGGATGTCGGCATCGTCGTCGCCACCGTCGGTGTCGAGGCCGTCGAGCGCGGCCGCCGCGGTCTCGAGGTCGCCCGCCATCAACGCGCTGCGGGCGAGCCTGACGCGCAGCCGCCGGACATCCGCTCGGATCGGCACCGTCGAGCGCCTCGCGGTAGGCCGATGTCGGCCATCGGGTCGCCGATCGCGTTGAGCAGGTCGCCGCGCAACGACAGCGCCGTGGCGCGGTGGGCTCCCGTGGCGTGCGGCCGAACCGCAGTCGACCAGTGCCAGCGCGTCTCGATAGGCACCGACGGCGGCCTCGGTCTCGGCGGCGCGGAGCAGGTACGGCACGGCGTCCGCAGGTGCACCGGACTGGAGCAGATGATGACCGATGCGTGCGGCCGAGGCCTGCAGTTCGATCAGGCGGCTGGCCGCGTCGCGATGGATCCGGCGGCGCCGGTGGGGCGGCACGTCGTCGAGCAGTGCGTCGCGCACGAGGCCGTGGCGGAATCGATAGCCCGTGCTCGCCGGTTCGACGATCAGCGCCGCGAGCGCATCGTCGAGGTGGTCGAACGCTTCCTCCTCCGGGAGCCCGGACAGGGCGACGAACTCGTCGGTGTCGAACGACGAACCGACGATCGCCACCCGCTGGAGCACCTCGCGCGTCGCCGGCGCGATGCCGCCGATCATGTTGGCGTCGAGTGCCTGCACCCACCGCGGCTCGTTGGCCGCTCGACGGGCGAGCTCGTTGACCGCGAACGGAATGCCCCGGCCGAGTGCCGCGATCTGTTCGACCAGTTCGGGTGCGGGTTCAGCGATGTGGCGGCCGACGAGCGTCGCGATGTCGGAGTCGCCGAGTGGTCCGAGCTCGAGCTCGGTCGCGCCGTGCCGGTCGATCAGGCTCTGACGCGTCTCCGCCAGCGTGTCGGTCAGCGGAGCCGGCCGATGGCTGAGCACGATGCACACCCGGTGGTCGCGCGTCGACCGGGCGATGTAGTGCAGGAGGCGGAGGCTGGCGTCGTCGGCGTCGTGGACGTCGTCGACGGTGAGCAGGAGACCATTCGTGGCCGACGCCAGGCGGACCAGTTCGGCCGCGGCGACGAACAGCTGCTGGTGCGAGCTCTCGCCGGTCCACGAGATCTCCGCCCCGGCGAGCGCCCGGTCGATCTCGTCGCGGTGGTGGTCGGCGAGGCCGTCGAGCAACGTCGGATGACGCCGGCACACATCGGCGAGCGCCTCCACGACCGGCGCGTACGGCCACGCCCCCTCGACCGGTGCCGACGTGCCGTGACCGACGCGGAAGCTCAACTCCTTCGCGCGCGCCGCGATCGCGGCGAGCAGCGTCGACTTCCCGACTCCGGCGGGACCGCCGACGAACAGGGTGCGGCTTCGCCCCGCCGCGGAGTCGAGCAGCGCACGCTCGGCGATCGCCAGTTCGCGGTCGCGGCCGACCATCGCCTCGTCGCGTCGCGGCACGACGTCGTGCTCGGCGAGCAGCTGGTCACGGAGCGCCAGCGCTTCGCGGCCGGGAGCCACACCCAGCTCGCGTCGCAACGTGCGGTCCATGCGTTCGAACTGGCGCAACGCGGCGTGGCGGTCGCCGTTCGCCGCGTGGCGACGCATGAGTGCGAGATGGGCCAGCTCGTCGCTCGCGTCGAGCTCGACCACCGTCTCCCACTGACCGTCGAGGCGCAGCAGGTCGAGATGGCGGAGCCGCAGCTGCTCGCGGCGCTCCTCGGCCCACGGCTCGTAGCGGTCCTGCGGCAGCAGCTCGCCGCCGTACATCGCGAGCGCCTGGCGGGCCGCGTCCACGTCCTCGTCGACGAGGGCGCGGCGGGCGAGATCCTCGAACTGCACGACGTCGACGGTCGTGTCGGCGTCGGGGAGGAGGACGACGTTGTCACCGCGCAGCACCAGTGATTGCGGCACGTCGATGGCCCGCCGGGCGAAGTGCGCCGCCTTGTGCAGCTTCGGCGCGGCCTCGTCGATCGTGTCGTCGGGCCAGACGAGATCGATGATCTGCTCGCGGTGAAGTCGTCGGCCGGGCGCCATGGCGAGCACCTTCACGAGCGCCGCCGCATGGCGGCGCCTCCAGTTGCTCTCGGCGACAGGCACGCCGTCGACCGTGACCGCGAACCGGCCGAGCAGTGTGATCTGGATCGTCGGCATCGCGGGAGCGCCTCCTGCCCCTGTATCAGTCATCGCGTGTCAGTCATCGCGTGTCAGTCATCCCGCGAGCAGAACGACGGCGATGACCGAGCAAGCGTAGATCCCGCCACCGCACACGAGGAGGCGCAGCATCGAGGCCCCGCGTGCCGCGAGGACGGCGGCCGCCGCCACCGCCAGCACGGTCGGCACCACCGCGTCTCCGGTCGCGCTCTGCTTGGTCGACACCATGATGAGGGCGGTGATCGCGGCCGTTCCGGCGTGGCGGATCACACGTTCTCCGCGCTCGGTGAGCACGATCCGTTGGAACGCGAGCAGCGGGCCGAGCCGGAACACGAAGCTGCCGGCACCAACGGCGAGGATCACGAGCCAGGTCATGATCCGGACCTCCTGTCGCTCGCCAGTCCTGCCGCGCATCCCGCGACGACCGCGGCCAGAAGGCCGGTGCCAGCGGGCCAGCCGGCCGTGAGCAGTGCCGTTGATGCGGCGACGACGATCACCGATCGTGCACCGGCGGTCCGAAGTCCGGTGCCGACCAGTCCGAGCAGGCACAGCGGGATGACGATCTCGAGGTCGAGCCAGTCGAGGCGGGCGCCCATCAGTGCCCCGACGGCCATCGCGCCCGACCATCCGATGCCGAGCGTGAGGCCGGCCGCGATGAAGAAGCGACGCTGCTGTCGCAGGTCGGCGCACTGCCCGGCATGCCGATCGGCTGCCGCCCACGTGGGATCGATGATGAGACCGGCCCCGACGATGCGAAACCATCGGGGCTGTTCGCGCCAGTGCTGCGCGAGCGATGCGCTGTAGACGAGGAGACGGGCGTTGACCAGCAGTCCGGTGAGGATCGCCGCGGTCGGGCCGGCCGCGTCGAGCGTCCGGATCGTGGCGAGGTGCGCGCTGCCGCCGTAGATCAACCAACTCCCCGCCCACCCCGCCAGCGGCGAGCCGTGGTCGGCCGCGGCGGAGCCGATGACGAGCGCGAACGGCACGAACGCGGCGAGCAACGGGATCATCGCCATCGCGCCGCTGCGCGCGGCCGACGGCGCGGCGACGTCGACCGACCCGACGTCGGTGGCACGTCACGGTGGGTGTCATGACGGCGATGGTCGTTCGCGAGACCTTCCTCCGACCTTCCCTCGCCGTCGGGAGGGCAGGAAGGGGAGGGGAAGGCCGCGTTCGTACGGTCCGTCAATGGAAACCAATCACGTGAGCCGCCGCACTCTGCTCGGCGTGTGGGCGCACCCCGACGACGAGGCCTACACGTCGGCCGGGCTGATGGCCGAGTTCCGCCGACGTGGCGATCGCGTCGTGGTCGTCACGGCGACCCTCGGCGAGCGTGGCACGAACGACCCGACGACATGGCCGCCGGCCCGGCTCGCCGCACTCCGCCACACCGAGCTCCGCAACAGCCTCGCCACGCTCGACGTCGACGAGCTGCACGTCCTCGGGTACGAGGACGGTGGCTGCGATCGCCACGACGGCACCGCAGCCATCGCCGGCGTCATCGCCGACATCCAGCCCGACCTCATCGTCACGTTCGGGCCCGACGGCATGACCGGACACCCCGATCATCGGGCGATCAGCCGCTGGACCACCGAGGCGTGGGCCACCACCCGGCCGGCCGCGACGCTGTGGTACGCCACCGTCACGCCCGAGTTCCACCGCGAGTGGGGCCCGATCAACGACCAGATCGGCCTGTGGGCCGACCAGCCCGAACCGCCCTGCACCGACGCGGACGACCTGGCGCACAGCACCCGGCTGGCCGACGACCTGCTCGACCTGAAGATCGCTGCGCTCGAGGCTCATGCCTCGCAGACCCGGCCCCTCATCGAGCTGCTCGGCCGCGCGACCTACCGCGAGTGGTGGCGTACCGAATCCTTCCGAAGCGCCGACGCGCCGATGTGTGCGCAGACGCCACCACGGTCCGCATCCATTCCAGCGTGACCGCGTTGAACCAGGCGATCGCAACGCGAGTTATGTGGACCCCTCCAGGGAGTGGTCATCGTCCGAGAATGTCGGAGCGGTCGTGACGCGGACGACGCCCTCGCGCTCGAGTGCGAAGGCCAGCGAGAGCAGCATCGGTTCGCTCCAGGGTGCGCCGGTGAGTTGGATGCCGATCGGCAGGCCGGCGTCGTCGACGCCGACCGGGCACGTGATCGACGGAAGGCCGGCCAGGTTCTGCGGAACGGTGTACGGCATCATCGCCAGGCGCAGCGGGACGTCGCTCCCCGACATCGACACGACGTCCGGCGTGTCCGTGCCGCTCGGGCCGGTGGCGCCGACGGGACTGACGAGCACGTCGGCGAACTGGAACGCCCGAGCAAAGGCCGTCTTCGTCGTATCCTGCCCGCGCCGCGCCTCGAGGTACTGGGCAACCGTCACGGCCCGGGCGAGCTCGAGTCGCGCCCGAACGTCGGCGCCGTACACGTCGGCCTGTGACGGATACGTGCGGAACACGTTGGTGTGGACGTCGAGCGCCTCCGCCATCTGCAATGGGCCGAACACGTCCAACATCGATCGAGCGTCTGGAAGTGAGACCTCGACCTCGTCCAAACCGAGGGCGCGCAGACCGGCGGACATCGCGGCGAGCGCGATCTCGCGCGCGGGTTCGAGCGGCTCGGGGGAGAGGCCGCCGGGGAGTGCGAAGCGGAGCGACGTCACGCTCTGATCGAGCACCACTGCGTCTGCCGGCGGCGATGGCGCGGTCGCCGGGTCTTCGGGATCGAGTCCGGCGCAGGCGCTGAACGCCGCCGCCAGCAGCGAGACGCTGCGGGCGAGGAACCCTGGGGAGTCGAACGACGGCGCGAGTGCCGCCCCGCCGGCGCGGGAGATGCGCCCGAACGTCGTCTTCAGACCGAGCACGCCGCAGAACGCCGCGGGGAGCCGGATCGAGCCGCCGGTGTCGCTGCCCACGGCGAGTGACACCAGGCCCGCCGCGACGGCGGCCGCGGATCCTCCCGAGGAGCCACCTGGCACGCGTCCGAGGTCCCATGGGTTGCGCGTCGAACCGCGCGTCGCGTGCTGCGTCGTGATGCCCCACCCGAACTCGTGCGATCGCGTCGTACCGACCACCACGGCGCCGGCGTTTCGCAACGCTGTGACGACCGCGGCATCGCGTTCCGCCCGCCTCCCCGCGAGCACCAACGAGCCGTAGCTTCCGTCGGCGCCCTCGACGTCGAACAGCTCCTTGACCGCGACCGGGACACCGTGCAGTGATCCGCGGGCGCCTCCTGCCGCGGTTGCCGCGTCGGCGGCTCGCGCATCGTCGATCGCGCGCTCACGCAGCACCTCGACGAATGCACCGATCGTCGCGTCGTACCGATCGATCCGCTCGAGTGTGGCGTCGAGATCGGCGATGCACTCACCGTTCATCGATGTCACCGGGCTTGCCTGAGCTGGTGGGCGTCGGTGCGGTCGAGCTCGGTGATGAAATGGGAGGCCGCTTCCATCCGCCGATCGGCTGACTCACACAGGTCGTGGGCGGTCTCCATGTCACCCGCCTCGGCGGCGATGCGGGCGAGGGCATCGAGGGCGAAGACCTCGACATGCGCCTCTCCGTTCAGCCGGGCGGCATCGAGGATCCGGACGAGACGTTCGTGCGCGCCGGGAACCTCGTCCACCGCGTCCATCGCGGCGAGCAGACACTCACCGAGCAACGCTTGCTCTCCACCCCCGGCCGCGCGGTGCCATGCGGTCGTCGTCTCGAGCACCGTCCGCGCCTCTGTTCCAGTCGCCGACGGCACGGAGCACACGCCCGAGATGGATCCTGGCGAGCGCCGCCATTCGGACGTCACCAGTGGCTTCGGCCTTGTCGATCGCGACCTGCAGGGTTGTACGACCGGCGGCGTAGTCGCCCGCCTGGCACTGGGCTCTGCCGAGGCTGAACAGCTGGTAGGCCTCGGTTTGCAGGAAGCCGAGACGTCCCGACGTCTCTGCGGCACGTGCGATGTGGGCGACTGCGTCGTCGAACCGGTGCTGCATGCGCGCCAGTTCGCCGAGCATCGCGTCGCGGCGAACGTGCAGCCACGGGTCGTCGACGTTCCGGAGTGATCGCTCGACCTGATCGCTGGCTTCGACGCTGCGCTCCGCATCGCCGGCGGAGATCGCGGCTCGGGCGGTGAACAGCCAGCTCGCGGCTTGATCCCAGGGCCGATCGAGCCCGGCGTAGAGGTCACGACTGCGATCGGTGAGCGCCAGAGCCTGCCGGAACTCACCGTGGTGCGACACGACGTAGGCGAGGTAGTAGCAGCAGCGTGCCTGCAGGTCGACGATCGTCGATCGCCTCGGCGAGCTCGATGGCCGTCGCGATGTGGTTGCGCGCGTGGTCGAGATCACCGGTCGAGGCTTCCAGCCACGCCGCGAGGAGCATGGCTTCCGCGCGCTGGCGGGACGGGGCCGCGTCGCCGGCGGTGTCGAGGGCGGCCATGATCCGTTGCACGCCCCTGCTGTCACCGAGAACCACCCAGGCCCAACCGAACCCGTTGACGATCGTGAGGCCGAGCAGCGGGTCGTGTGCTCACGCACCAGGCCAGAGCGGCGTCGATGTTGGCGCGCTCCGCCCTCGCAAACGAGAGGTGGTGGGCCTGGTCACGGCTGCGGACGCCGTCGGTGGACGAGTCCGCCGCGTCGGCGAACCACCGTGCATGCGCCGCGAGCGCGGCCTCGGTGAGGCCGGCATCGGCCATCGCGTCGAGCGCGAACGCGCGGATGCTGTCGAGCAGCCGGTATCGACGCCCGACCGGGGACTCCTCGTCGTCGACGATCACCAATGAGCGGGCCGCGAGGCGACCCACGACGTCGATCGCGGCAGCCGCCGGCACGTCGAGCGCGGCGAGCACGGATTCGACCGCGGGAAGCGGCGCCCCTCCGGCGAACGTCGCGAGTGCCCAGAGACCGCGCTGGTCGTCGGGGAACAGCAGGTCGTAGCTCCATCGGATCGTCGCCTTGAGTGCGCGGCGGCGTTCCGGTTTGCGACTGGTGGGGTCGCTCAGCACACCGAAGCGGTCGTCGAGGCGACGCGCGATCTCCTCGATCGACAACGTCTTGGATCGTGCCGCAGCCAGTTCGATCGCCAGCGGCAGGCCGTCGAGTGAACGGCACAGCTCGTGGACTGCGGCGCCCGCGTCGCCGATGTCGAGGTTCGTGCGTTGGGCGCTGGCACGGCGGGTGAACAACTCGACCGAGTCGTCGAGCGCGAGTGGTGCGAGCTCGAACACCACCTCGCCGTCGACGTCGAGCGGAACCTGGCTGGTGCACAGAACCCGTAGCCCGGGAGCGGCATCGAGGAGCCGGACCGCGAGGTCAGCGGCGGCGTCGACGACGTGCTCGCAGTTGTCGAGGATGACCAGGGCGTCGATCCGCTTGACGCGCTCGTAGAGGGCTGCCTCGCCGCCGACGACGTCCAACGCGGCGATCACGGTGTCGGTGACCTCGTTCGCAGTCGCTGCCGTTTCGAGTCTGGCCAACCAGGTGCCTCCCGCCGCCGGCGAAGTGCGAGCCGTGGCGATTGCGAGGGCCGTCTTGCCGACGCCGCCGGGTCCGACGACGACGACGAGCCGCTGCGCCGAGAGCAGGTCGGTCAGGGCAACGAGCTCGGCCTCGCGGCCGACGAGCTCGACGGACAGCGACGGCAGGTTGCCGGCGGAGCCGTGGTCGGCGATCGGGATCGTCGTCCGGCCGGCCGCGTCGAGCGACGCGTCGTGGGTGAGGATCTGCCGCTCGAGCTGCTGCAGCTGCGGACCGGGGTCGAGGCCGAGCTCGTCGGCCAGGCGGTCGCGAACTCGCTGGTAGGCGGCCAATGCATCGGCCTGGCGGCCTTCCCGGTACAGCGCGGTGATCAGCAGCACCCACAGGCTCTCCTGGAAGGGGTGAGCGGCGACCGCAGCTTCCAACTCGCCGATCACATCACCTGCCTCGCCCAACTGCGACCGGGCCGAGAACCCGGTCTCGATGAGCTTCATCCGGGCCTCTTCGAGCCGCGTCCGGTGCGGCGTGAGCCAATCACCGTCGCCGGCGCCCGCGAGGACGTCACCGCGGAACATCGTCAACGACGACGCGCACAGATCGGCCGCGCCACGTTGGTCGCCGGCCTCGAGCAGGCCGACCGCCGAACTCGTGTTCCGCAACACGGTGAGCGCGTCGACAGCGGCCGGATCGACGACGAGCGTGTAGCCGCCGTCGCTGCTGACGAGCAGGGATGGATCGCCGAGCGCACGGCGGAGCTTGGCGACCTTCGACTGGAGCGTGTTCCGACTCGTGCGGACAGCATCGGCCGCCCACAGGTCGTCGACGAGCCGGTCGGTTCGCACCAGGACACCTGCGTCGAGCGCGAGCCGTACCAACAACTCCGACGTCTTCCCGGCCGGAACCGGCACGAGCTCGCCTGTCCGTCTGACCTCGACCGGGCCGAGCACCGAGATCGAGAGCACGTCGCGAGTGTACGGCCGGGTCAGATCCGGCCTTCGTGACGCGCGTCGGCGATCGCGTCGGAGGCGATCCAGCTGACGATGAGGCTGTCGGGGTAGTCGACCAGGTGATCGCGAGCCAAGGCGTCGACGAGCTCGCGCTCGCCATCGAGGTGGGCACGGGCGATCGCGACCACCTGCCGATCCCGACTTGACGCGGCGACGGCGCGGGCGCGGTCGAGGCGACCGGGATGCCGTTCCAGGACGGCGGCCATCGCGAGCAGGACCGCGTCGTCGATCGGTGTCTGCGTGGGCGGCGATCCACGAGATCGCGTCGACATCGCCGCCGATCGCCTGTCGGATCACGGTGTCAACGCGGTCGTCGGTCATGGGTCGAGGATGCACGGCCAACGCTGACACTTCGATGACACCGCCGGGCGAGCAGCTGCACCGAGTGTCAGCGACGCATCACGGCGAACGCTCACGCATCGGGGCCAGCGAGCAGAACCGCTCACCTCGACACCCGAAAGCAGGTCCACATGCTGAAGCGCATCACCTCCTGGTCCTTCCAGCACCGACGCCTCGTCGTCGCCGCCTGGATCGGAATCCTCGTCGCCATCAACGTGGCGGCGATGACGTTCGGCGGCGAGAACAAGCAGGAGTTCCTCTCGCCGGGAACGGATTCGAAGGCGGCCATCGATCTGCTCGACGAACGATTCCCGGCCCAGGCCGGTGACACCGTGTCGATCGTCATTCACGACGACGCCGGCGTGACATCACCCGGCGTGCTCGCCGTGGCCGAACCGCTCGTCGACCGTGTGCGCGCGCTGCCGCACATCCTTGCCGTCAGCGCGCCGTGGGAGGCGGGCGGCGAGGCGCAGGTCTCCGGAGACGGGACGACCGGTTACGCGATCGTCCAACTGGACAGCACGAGTGCCCGCTTCCCGGTCGAGACCGCGACCGAGATGATCGAACTCGCCGCCGACGCACGAGCTTCAGGAGTGCAGGTCGAGCTCGCCGGTCAGGCGATCGACAATGCCCAATCCACCAGCATCGGTGCCGAAGGACCAGGCCTGCTCGTCGCCGCGATCATTCTGCTGATCGCGTTCGGGTCGCTCGTCGCGATGGGCCTTCCGCTCGCCACCGCACTGTTCGGTGTCGGTGTCGGGCTGGCCGGCGGCGCGCTGCTCGCCAACTTCATCGACGTGCCCGATTGGGCGAGCTCGGTCGCGACGATGATCGGCCTCGGCGTCGGCATCGACTACGCCCTGTTGATCGTCACCCGCTACCGCAGTGAGCTCGCCCGGCGGTGCCACCCCGAGCGGTGCGGTGTCGGTCGCGATGGCCACCGCGGGACGGTCGGTCGTGTTCGCCGGGATGACCGTCGTCATCTCCTTGCTCGGCATGCTGACGATGAACCAGCCGTACGTCCCCGGCGTCGCCTTCTCGGCAGTGGTCACCGTGCTCGCCGTGATGTTGGCCGCACTCACCCTGCTCCCGGCGCTGCTCGGGTTCGCCGGACGCAACATCGACCGCCTGCGGCTGCCGTTCAGGCACCCGTCCGCCGACCATGCTGGACGCGGCTTCTGGTACCGGTGGAGCCGATTCATCCAACGGCGCCCCATCGTCACCGGGCTCGCCGGAGCGCTCGCCCTCGGCGTGCTGATCGCCCCCGTCACCGGACTGCGCCTCGGGTTCCCGGACGCCGGCAACGACCCGACCAGCCTCACCACCCGCCGCGCCTACGACCTGATGACCAACGGTTTCGGCGCCGGCTTCAACGGCACGTTCGTGCTCGTCGCCGACAGCGGTGACGACGACGCGATGGCAACGCTCACGGAGCTGCAAACGACGCTGGCCGCCACGCCGGGTGTCGCCGCTGTGTCGCCGCCGATCGCCAGCCCCGACGCCGACGCCGCGGTCATCACGCTCACCCCGCAGGCCAGCCCTCAAGACTCAGCCACCACCGAGCTTCTGACACGCGCTTCGCGACGACGTCGTCCCCGACGCGCTCGCCGGAACCGACGTCACGGTCGTCGTCGGTGGCATCACCGCCTCCTACGTCGACCAGACCGACAGCATCTCCGCCCGGCTGCCGTACTTCATCGCGGCGGTGATCGTGCTGTCGTTCCTGCTGCTGCTCGCCGTGTTCCGCTCGGTGCTCGTCGCGGCCAAAGCCGCCGTGCTGAACCTGTTGTCGATCATCGCCGCCTACGGCGTGGTCGCCTACGCCGCCGAAGGCGGATGGTTCGGCCAGCTGTTCGGCATCACCACACCCACCCCGATCCCGGCGTTCATCCCGATGATGATGTTCGCGATCCTGTTCGGCCTGTCGATGGACTACGAGGTGTTCCTGCTCTCACGAGTCCGCGAGGAGTACCTCCGCACCGGCGACAACACCACCGCCGTCGCCGACGGGCTGGCGGCCACCGCCAAGGTGATCACGGCGGCCGCGCTGATCATGACCGCCGTGTTCGGAGCGTTCATCCTCGATCCCCAGATCTTCCTCAAGATCATCGGGATCGGCATGGCCGCCGCGGTGGTCATCGACGCCACCATCATCCGCCTCGTCCTCGTCCCGGCGTCGATGGAACTGCTCGGCGACAAGAACTGGTGGATGCCCGCGTGGCTCGACCGGATCGTCCCCCACCTCGACATCGAAGGTGACATCGAAGGTGACATCGAAGGTGGCACCGAAGCTCTCGAACCCGCCGCACCCGAGCACGAGCTCGTCCCGGTCTCGACCATGCCCGATCTGACAATGGAGGCTGACATGCACGTCTATCAACCCACCATCACCCACTCCCGCACCTGGCCGCAGGCCGTGTTGCGCTGGATGCCGACCTTCCTCGGGTTCCCGATCGGCGGTTGGGCCGCCGAGATCGTCGGACCGATCGACGCCGTCGCACCCGCCGTCGTCGGTGGGGCGATCACGGGGACGATCCTCGGGTTCGCGCAGTGGCTCGGCATGCGCCGTTACGGTCCACCGCCGGTCCGGTGGATCATCGCCACCGCCGCCGGCCTCGCGGTCGGACTCGCGGCGGGCGCCAGTGCGGTCGACTATCGCACCAGCATCGGCGCACTCGCCGTGCAAGGCGCGGTGTGTGGTGTCGCCATCGGCATCGCGCAAGCCATTGTCCTGCGTCGCATGCTCGGGCGGGTCGTCTGGGCGTGGCCGGCGGTCGTCGGGGCGTCGTGGGCGCTCGGTTGGACCGTCACCACATCGTTCGGCATCGATGTCGAGTCGCAGTACACCGTGTTCGGCTCGAGCGGGGCGCTCGTCGTCACGGCCGCCACATCGGTCCTGGCGGTGGCGCTCGCCAACCGCCAGGACGCGCCCGCCTGACAATCCTCAGCCGTCGAGGATCTTGTCGGCCTTACGGTCGATGCGCTCCCGTTCCTTCTTCGTGAGGTTGCCCGCCTCTTGCTGCTGCGCAGCCCGGGACTTGGCGTTTCGCGCGTGGGCCTTGTCGGGCATCGGGTAGTTGCCCGACTCCTTCTTGGCATCCTTCGTCCGCGCCTTCTCCGGCAGTCCGAAGTCCTTGGCGGGAAGCTTCTCGCGCTTCTTCGCAGTCAGGTCGGCCATCTCGCCCTCCTTCGTTGGGTGGTCGAGGATCACCTACCCGTTGTCGCCACGCGTCAATCAGCGGGAATGCGCCAGGGCCGGAATGCAACAGGGCTGGCATCGCCCCCGGGGACTACCGTGCTGGAGGTCAGACCGGGGAGACGGGAAATGACTTCGACGATTCGGCGTTGCCTTGCAACGTCGATGGCCATGGCGGGTGTGATGGTGGCGGTCATCGCGGTGTCGCCGCCGGACGATCCGCGCCGTGCGTCGGCGGCGGTGGGGGACTTCGTGCCGTTGCCGGCGCCGCAGCGCCTGCTCGACTCGCGCCCGGGGACGACGACCGCCGACGGCCTGTTCGCCGGCATCGGGGTACGTCCGTCGGGCAGCGTGGTGGAGCTGCAGGTGGCCGGCCGCGTCGGCGTCCCCGACGACGCGGAGTCGGTGGCATTGAACGTGACGGCGGACGCGGCGCTGGAGGGTGGGTTCGTCACGGTGTTCGCATGCGGTTCCGCCGTGCCGAACGCGTCGAACCTCAACTACGCGGTCGGACAGACGATCGCCAACGCCGTGATCACCAGGATCGGGACCGACGGCACGGTGTGCCTCTACAACTTCGGCGCCACCAACTTGATCGCCGACGTCACCGGGTACTTCCCGACCGACGCGTTCGAGCCCCTCAGCCAGCCGGCACGGCTCCTCGACACCCGGCCGGGCACGGCGACGATCGACGGTCAGTTCGCCGGCATCGGGGTGCGCGAAGCGGGCAGCACCCTGGAGCTCCCGGTCGCAGGGCGGGCCGACGTGCCCGTCACGGCCGGTGCCGTCGCGCTGAACGTCACTGTCGACGCAGCCAGGGGCGGCGGGTTCGTCACCGTGTTCGCCTGCGGCGTCGAGTTACCGACGGCGTCGAACGTCAACTACGTGAGCGGACAGACGATCGCCAACGCGGTCGTCACCCGCGTCGGCGCCAATGGTGCTGTGTGCTTCTACACCGACGGTGCCACCGACCTGATCGTCGACGTCGCCGGTGTGTTCCCCGCTGCGACCTTGAACACGTTGAGCGCGCCGCAACGACTGCTCGACACCCGGCCCGGCCTGTCGACGTCCGATGGCTTGTTCGCAGGTGGCGGCGTGCGGCCGGCTGAGGGCACGTTGCAACTTCCCGTCGTCGGCCGGGCGGGCGTACCGGAAGACGCGTCGGCCGTGATTCTCAACGTCACCGCCGATGCGGCCGTCGGCGACGGGTTCGTCACCATCCACGCGGCCGGGACCGAACGCCCGAACGCGTCGAACCTGAACTACCGACGCGGCCAGACGATCGCCAACGCGGCGATCGCGCGCGTCGGTGCGGGCGGTCAGATCTGCCTCTACACGTTCGGCGCGACCCATCTGATCGTCGACGTCGCGGGCTGGTTGACCGGTCCGCCGCCGCCGGCGAGCGGCAGCGGGTGCGAGGCCGAATCGTCGCCGCCGACCACCCCGACCACCCCGACGACCGCACCGCGCCGACGACCACCGCCCCGGTGTCCCCACCGAGCCCGCCGTACTTCACGACCGACGCCGCCGTCGCCCCGAGCAGCGTCTCTCGCGGCGGCGTCGCGACGGCCACCACCTGGGTCACGAGCAGTGCGGCGGCGACGGTGTTGGTGGCGCTCGAGGTCTACAACCCCGCCGGCGCGTTGGTGTACGAGCAGTCCTTCGACACCCAGACCTTCGCCGCGGGGGAGCGGCGCGCGTACGCGGTCGATTGGACGGTTCCGCCGACCGAACCCCTGGGCGCCCACACCGTCCGGGTCGGCGTGTTCAGCCCCGGTTGGGGGACGCTGCTGCATTGGAACGCGAGCGCCGCCGCGTTCACGGTGACAGCCGCCGGCCCGCCGCCGCCCATCGGGTTCCGGGAGGAGGTCGCGTTCACCGGCCTGACGAACCCGACGCAGCTCAGCTTCGCGTCGGACGGCCGCGTCTTCGTGGCCGAGAAGAGCGGCCTGATCAAGGTGTTCGACAACCTCGCCGACACCACCCCGACGGTGTTCGCCGATCTGCGGACCAACGTCCACAACTTCTGGGATCGCGGTCTGCTCGGCATGGAGCTCCATCCGCAGTTCCCGGCCCAGCCGTACGTGTACGTCCTGTACACGCACGACGCCGCGATCGGCGGCACAGCTCCGCGTTGGGGCACGGCCGGCGTGACATCGGACGGGTGCCCGACACCACCGGGTTCGACCGACGATGGCTGCGTCGTGAGCGGGCGGCTCTCGCGTCTCCAAGCCAACGGCAACGTGATGACGGGTTCCGAGCAGGTGCTGATCGAGGACTGGTGCCAGCAGTACCCGAGCCATTCGATGGGAACGCTCGAGTTCGGTGCTGACGGCGCCCTGTACGTGACCGGCGGTGATGGGGCGAGCTTCAACTTCGTCGACTACGGGCAGGACGGGAATCCGGTCAACCCGTGTGGCGATCCGCCGGGTGCCCCGGGTGCGATTCTCACCCCGCCCACGGCCCAGGGTGGTGCGCTGCGCAGCCAGGATCTGCGCACGTCCGGCGACCCGGCTTCGCTCAACGGCGCAGTGCTGCGGGTCAATCCGGTCACCGGTGCCGGACTGCCGGACAACCCCCTCGCCGGCAGCGCTGATCCCAACGTTCGGCGGATCATCGCCCACGGCCTGCGCAACCCGTTCCGGTTCACGATCCGACCGGGGACCAACGAAGTGTGGGTCGGCGACGTCGGGTGGGACATTCACGAAGAGGTCAATCGTGTCGTCAATCCCACCGACGCGGTCGTCGAGAACTTCGGCTGGCCGTGCTACGAGGGTGGCATTCGCCAGCCGGGGTACGACGCGGCCGACCTGAACATCTGCGAAGGGCTGTACAGCCAGGCCGGCGCGCTCACATTGCCGTACTACAGCTACCCCCACGTCTCCCAGGTCGTTCCGGGGGAGACCTGCCCGCTCGGCAGCTCTTCGTTCGCCGGCATCGACTTCTACACCGGCGGCGAGTATCCCGCCGCGTACGACGGCGCGATGTTCTTCGCCGACTACTCGCGCGACTGCATCTGGGTCGTGTTCCCGGGCGGCAACGGCCTTCCCGACCCGGCCACCGTCGCCGGCTTCGTCACGCCCGCGATCAACCCGGTCGACATCCAGATCTCACCCGCTGGCGAGCTGTTCTACGTCGACTTCGACTTCGGCACGATCCGGCGCATTCGGTACTTCGACGGCAACCAGCCGCCGACGGCGGTTGCCGGCGCGAGCGCGACGTACGGGCCCGCCCCACTGACGGTCGACTTCGACGCCACCGGCTCCAGCGACCCGGACGCGGGTGACACCCTGAGCTACGCCTGGGATCTCGACGGTGATGGCGCGTACGACGACTCGACGTCGGCGAGCCCATCCCGGACCTACCCGTCGGGCAACGTGACGGTCGGGCTGCGCGTCACCGACAGCAAGGGCTTGTCCCACACGGACTCGGTCGTGATCAGCGCCGGCAACACGCCTCCGGTTGCAACGATCGGCGCACCCGCGGCGTCGCTGACGTGGAAGGTCGGCGATGTCGTCGCGTTCTCCGGCTCGGCGACCGACGAGCAAGAGGGCGGCCTCGCGGCCTCCCGTCTTGCGTGGTCGTTGATCATGCGTCATTGCCCGTCGAACTGCCACTCCCATGTGCTGCAGACGTTCTCCGGCGTGAGCAGCGGCTCGTTCATCGCGCCCGACCACGAGTATCCGTCGCACCTCGAGTTGCGGTTGACGGCGACCGACGCGAACGGACTGATCGACACGAAGAGCGTGCTCCTGCAGCCCCAGACCGTCGACCTGACGTTCCAGTCGGCGCCGCCGGGCCTGCGGCTCGTGGTCGGGGCGACGGAACAGGCGGCTCCGTTCACGCGGACCGTGATCGTGGGTTCGAGCCTCTCGGTGAGCGCGACGTCGCCCCAGACCCTGAGCGGTACGACCTATGCGTTCTCGGCGTGGTCCGACGGCGGTGCGCGGACGCACAGCGTGATCGCACCGACAACCGCGTCGTCGTACACCGCGACCTTTGCCCCGACCTAGCGCGGTGCCCTGGAACGGTCCGCGTCATCGGATTTCGATCGGCCGCTCGACCGCACCGGGTTGGTGCTCGGTTCGCGGGTCGTCCGACCGCGGGCCAACGAGGTACCAGGTCTCCATCGGGCCCTTGCCCTTGACGAGAATCGTTCCTCGTGGCGTGCAGTCGAACTCGTCCTTCAACAGCTCGTACGTCGCGCGCGTGATCTGGATCTCGCCGGGCGTGCCATGGGATTCCATCCGACTCGCCGTGTTCACAGCGTCGCCCCAGAGATCGTAGAGGAAGCGTTTCGTCCCGATCACCCCGGCGACGACCGGACCGGAGTTGATGCCGATCCTCAGCGCGAGACCGGCCTCGCCGGCCACCGCCGAGGTCGCGAGCACGTCTCGCATGTCCAGCGCCAGGAGCGCAGCCCGGCGCGCATGGTCCGGGTGCGGGTTCGGCACACCAGCGGCCGCCATGTAGCAATCGCCGATCGTCTTGATCTTCTCGAGCCCGTGCCGCTCCACGAGCACGTCGAAATCGGAGAAGAGCTGATCGAGGATGCCGACCATCTCGGCCGGCGGGAGGCGCTGCGCGAGCGTGGTGAAGTCCACGACGTCGGCGAAGAGGATCGAGGCCGCGGCGAAGTGGTCGGCGATCATCTGGGCGGCGGCCTTCAGTCGCTCGGCGATCGGGCGCGGCAGGATGTTCAGGAGGAGCGCCTCAGACCTCTCCTGCTCGGCTCGGAGTGCCGTCAGCGCCACGTTGCGCTGGTGGGCGAACGACGCGAGGAGTGTGAAGGCGACCGAGGCGGTACCGATGACGTTCAACGCCAGCATCGTGCTCGTGAACGACACCGGGAGATCCGCTTCCGAGACGAACACCTCACCCGCGAGGCCGGTCAGCAGGAAGACCACGATGAAGGCAGCGAACCAGCGGACCGCCTGACGCACCTCGAGGAAGACGAGTGCGCCGAGCGGAGCAAGGATGCCCCACAACCCGACGCCTCCGGACGGAAGGAACCCGCCGATCAGCATCTGCCCGGTTGTCGTCGTCAACAGGATCGCGAGGAGTTGCGTGACCAGGAGAAGATGGAAGCGTCGGGTTCGCGCGAACACCACCAATGAGCCGAGCGAGACGGCGAAGTAGACGTACGGAACGACGCCGACCGGTGAGCCGAAACCGAGATAGAGACTGCCCCACACGACGGAAACGGGCAGGATCAAGACGGCGAGCAGGACGAGGAGCGCCTTCTTCTGGCGCAGTTCCTCGTCGTCTCCGGGGTCGGCGCCGATCCGAGCCAGCCACGCCGCCCCATTGGCGATCCAGCCGACCTTCGGTCGGGCTGGGTTCGTCACGCCGCAAGCGTGGCACACGCTCACGGCCGGCGGATCGTGAACTGGCAATCGCGGTCGAGTCAGGCCACTGCGACGGCCGAGATCTCGAACAGGTACGGAGGAACGAGGCGCGTCTCGATCGTGGTGCGCACTGGCCGTGGCTGCGCGAAGTACTCCAGGTAGATCGCGTTCATCTCGTCCCACCGACCCATGTCGTCGAGGTAGCAGGACGTCTCCAACACCTTGTCCAGCGACGTGCCGGCGTCGTCGAGCACCATCCGCAGGTTCTCCATCGACGCTCGTACCTGGACCACGAAGTCGGTATGCGACGCGGGCGCGCCTGTCGTGTATTCCATCCCGACCAGCCCGGCCGTGCGCACGAGCCCGCCGTAGCTGACGGACAGGGAGTAGGGCAGGAGATCGTCGGGCACACCCGGCGGGTTGCGCCAACGTGGCGCAGGTGTGAGAGGAGTGGACGGATCGCTCATCGACCGATCGTAGGTCCGTCGATTGTCGGGTCGGTCAGACTGTGAGGATCACGACGGAGGACTGGCATTGAGCACGCATCCCACCACTGGATTCGACCTCGACGAGATCGATCGGCTGTTGACCACCACCAAGCAGGTTCGCAAGCGACTCGATCTTGCACGCCCGGTCGCGGCCCACGACTTGCTGGAGATCATCGAGATCGCCAATCACGCCCCGATGGGCGGCAACCTCGAACGCAACCGTTGGATGATCGTCACCGATGGGGACCTCAAGGCGCAGATCGCCGAGCGGTTCGCGGCCGTCGGTCGGCCCTATCTCGCGGCGAACGCCGAGCTCCGCACCGATGACCGGAGTCAGAAGGTGATCGATTCGGCGGAGTTCCTCGTCGAGCATCTCGCCGAGGTTCCGGCGCTCGTCATCGCGTTGCGCCTCGATCGACCTCCGCTCGACCCAACGACGCAGGGTGGCGCGGCGGCGTACTACGGCTCGGTCCTTCCCGGCGTGTGGAGCTTCCAGCTCGCAGCACGCGCGCGGGGCATCGGCTCGGCATGGACGACGTTCCATCTGGAGCACGAGTCCGAGATCGCCGAACTGCTCGGCATCCCACCGACCGTCACCCAGGTGTGTCTTCTCGCCGTCGGCTACTACACGGGCGAGACGTTCACCGCCGCCCCGCGACGTCCGGCGCGGGAGGTGACGTTCCTCAACCGTTGGAAGCAAGCTGTCGAGTAGGAGATCGCTCAAGCAGCGGGGCGTGGTTGCCAGTAGCTGTCGATGGTGGCGCTGGCCGGCTGGAGCTCGCTCCACTCGCCGGTGAACGACAGCACGGCGACCGCGGCGGTAGGAAACTTGCCGGTGGCCTGTTGGCGTGCGGTGGGGTCGCCGTGGCCGATGAGCAACTCGGTGAGATCGCCGACGCCCGGGTTGTGACCGATGAGCACGACGCACGTGACCTGATCGTCGAGGCCTCGCAACCGATCGAGCAGGTGTTGGACGTCGGCCGCGTAGAGGTCGCGTTCGATCTGGACGTCGGCGTGGCGGCCGAGCGCGGGACGTATGCCCTCGAGCGTTTCGCGCGTGCGACGCGACGACGAGCAGAGCACGAGATCGGGACGCAGTGCGAGTTGCACGAGGTGATCGCGTAGACGCTGCACGGCCTTGCGCCCGCGAGGGGCAAGGGGGCGGTCGTGATCGGCGACGGCTGGGTCGTCCCAGCTCGACTTGGCGTGGCGCACGACGACGATGCGCTTGCGGCGGTGATCCTCGGTCATCGACCAATTCTGTGCGCGATCAGGCTCGTCCGGTGACGTTTCCGGCCCAGCGGTCTCGAATCCACTCGAACGCAGGTCGCGCACGTGGCGCAGCGCTGGCCGCGTTACGGTCGCAACCTCGTGGCCGACTTCCCACCTCCTCCCCAAACACCGCCTCCTCCCCAAACACCGCCGCCGGGTGGTGGGTACTACGTCACGCCGATCGGCCGTCCACCCGAGAAGCTCGGCGGGGCGCACTACAGCACCGGACTCGTCATCCTGCTGACGATCGTCACGCTCGGGATCTGGGGAGCATTGTGGACGTACCGCACGAGCGAGGACCTCAAGCGCTACAACGGCGACGGACTGGGCGGAGTGCTCGGAGTGGTGCTCTACCTGCTGCTGAGCGTCGTTCTGATGTTCACGATCCCCAACGAGATCGACAAGATGTACCAGCGTGACGGTCGCCAGAGCCCGGTCTCGGCGGTATGGGGGCTGTGGTTCCTGCTCCCGTTGATCGGCAACATCGTCTGGTACGTCAGGGTGCAGCGGTCGCTCAACGAGTTCTGGCTCAGCAAGGGATCGCGGCCGGGCTGAACCCCGCTTCACATCCGTTCACGCACCCACGACGGTGTTGAGCAGTTGGGTCGTCCAGATCACGGCCTGGTAGTGGGCGCTGGCGACGTGGGGTTCTGGTTTGGAGGTGGACGGATCGGCGCGTTCGACGTCGATCGCGAGTCTGAGCACCTTGGTGATCGGATTGTCCTCGCCGAGCAGGGCGGCTCGAATGGCGTCGTTGAGCGGGAGCTGGGCGACGATGTCGTGCATCGTGGTGTCGAACATCACGTCGAGCAGTGAGAGCATGCCGGCCGCGTAATAGGCGGCGGGGTCGGGAGCGCGCTCGTGGCGGGCGACGAGCTCGCAGAACTTGGCACGGCTGAGCGCCAGGGTGACGAGTTCGGCTGGTTTGTCGTCGAGCGCGCTCATGAGCGTGAGGGTGGTCCAGCTGCGGAGCGTGTCGCGACCGAGCAGGACGGAGGCGTGCTGGATCGAATCGACCTTGGTCGTGAGTCCAGTGGCAGCCGAGTTCACGAAGCGGAGCGCCTTCACTGACATCGCGACGTCGGTCGCCAAGACGTCGACGATGTCGTCGAGGGTCGAGTCGGGGTCGTTGACGCGAGCGAGGAGTTGGAGCAGGGTCAACCTGTTGGAGGGCACGGCTCGCGCCGCCACGACCGATGGCCTGGCGAAGAAGTAGCCCTGGAAATAGTCCGCTCCCGCGAGCTCCGCTGCGTGGTGGTCGTCCAGGT
Source organism: Ilumatobacteraceae bacterium (assembly GCA_963722415.1). GTDB lineage: Bacteria > Actinomycetota > Acidimicrobiia > Acidimicrobiales > Ilumatobacteraceae > JALOLG01. Next base: position 62,187 of record CAVRNI010000037.1, on the reverse strand, counting down.
CCTCGATGCGTTCGACGACGACGAGCCGCCCGGCGGCATGGTCGATGTCGATCCGTTCACGCAGAGCATCGCCGTGCGTGAGCTCCAGGTCGTACTTGACGATGCGGGCGAGGTCGAGCAACGGTTCGAGCTTGGGGCTGTACGCGAAATCGTCGAGCGCGATCCAAAAGCCCTGTTCGATCAGACGGGCGAGCCCATCGCGCACCGCCTGAGTCGGTTCGACGTCTTCGAGGACTTCGAGCACGACACGGTCGGCGGGAACTGATGCGAGGAGCTCGGGCTGCGCGACGTAGTTGGCGGTGAGGTTGACGAATGCCCGTGTCCGACCGACAAGGGTGTCCAGCCCGATCTCGGTGATCGCGTTCATCAGCACGCGGGCCGTCGCGACGTCACCGTCGACGAACTCCGCCGATGCGACCGCGGCGCCGCCACGGAACAGCAACTCGTAGCCGATCGTGTCCAACGCCCGATCCAAGATCGGTTGGCGACCGACGAACAGCGCGTCCCGTTCGTCAACGCGAAATGGTGTGGTCATGGGCTTCTTCGCCGATCAGTGAACCGGGTCGATCGGCCAAGCCAACCTACCGCGACGTGTTCGGCGACGGGAACCGACGCTCGGGTGTTTGCCGACGGGAGCCCGGGTATGCCTGAGGGGTCCACGAACGGAAAGGATCCGCAATGGCCGAGCTGACCCCGAAGAAGCGTGCCGCGCTGCCCTCGAAGGCGTTCGGGCTTCCCGAGAAGGCCAGAACGAGCAAGGCGAAGAAGGAGCCCGGCAACTATCCGATGCCGGATCGTGGCCACGCGATCAGTGCCAAGCGCCTGTCGAGGAAGAACCGCAAGGACGGCAATCTCACCCAGGAGGAGTTCGACCGCATCAACCGCAAGGCGGACAAGGTGCTCAAGAAAACCTCCGCCTGATACCGCGCCTGATACCGGCCCGACCCGCCGGCACGCGGACGGGACCGAGGTGGCGGTGGGTGACGCGACTTACCCTGGGCGTTCGTGTCGTCGGCGATGGACTCCGGGCCCTATCGCAAGCTGCTGTACGCCTCGGCGGCGGTGATCTTCGGGGTCATGGGCCAAGCGGTCGCTCGCGGATGGCTGGCTCGCGACCTGACCGGGAACAACACCGGGTTGGGCGGGGTGATGCTGGCGTTCGGGATCGCGATGCTCATCGCCACCCCGTGGGGCGGTGTCGCCGCCGACAGGTTCTCGAAACGCAGGGTGCTGTTGGTATCGGTCTCGTTGCTGGTCGTGACGTCGTTGCTGATCGGTCTTGCCGTGGTGGCAGACGTGATCGAGTACTGGATGCTGCTCGTCGCCAGCGCGATCCAGGCCACGGCATTCGCGTTGTTCCTCCCGGCGCGCATCGCGTTCATCGCTGACGTGGTCGAACCCGAGGCCATCGGTCCGGCGGTGATGCTCAACCAGACCACGCAGGAAGCGATGCGCGTGATCGCCCCTGCCCTGGCGGGCGCACTGATCGGCCTGTCGTGGTTCGGCGTCGGCGGGGTGTTCCTCCTGTCGGCGGCCACGAGCGCGTTGGCCTGCGGCATGCTGCTTCGGCTGCCACCCGGGTTGCCACAATCGGTCTCGACGCGGTCACCGATCGCCGAGATGGTCGATGCGCTCCGATACGTCCGCGCCCGGCCTGGCCTCGGACTCGTCGCCCTCACCACGATCGGTGTCGTGGTCATCGGCTTCCCGTACCTCACGTTCCTCCCGACGTTGGCCGACGAGCGCTTCGACGTCGGCGCCGGCGGCTACGGGCTGATGTCCGGCGTGGCCGGGTTCGGCGCGGTCGTCGCCGGCATCCTGGCGCCCCGCCGGCGGTGGGTGATGCAGCGACCCTGGCCGACGGTCGCGCTCGTCGGGCGGAGCGCTCGGGGCGTCGCTGATCGCGCTCGGACTCGCCGGCGAGTTCTGGCTGGCCCTCGTGGCCCTGCTCGGCGTCGGCGCGGCCGGCCTCGTGTTCCAGACGACGACGCAGTCGTTGATGCTGTCGTTGTCGGATCCCGACTACCACGGCCGCATGCAGAGCATGGTCGTGCTCGGCTTCAGCGGGTTCGGCCTCGCCGCGCTCCCGCTGGGGTTGCTCGCCGACGCCGTCACCCTCGAGCTCACGATCGTCGCCATGGGCGTCGCGGTGCTCGTCGTGACCGCGGCGTTCGCCGGCAAGCGGATCCAGCACCGTCGAATGGTCGTCGCCGTCGAGTACGTCTGAACACCGGGTCGGCGGGAACGATCTGCGTCAGGTCGTCCAGTCGACGCCGAGGAAGCTGGCGACCCACTGCTCGGCGATGCGGCCGTCCTCGACGCGCTGGATCATCAACCACGTGACAACCGAACGTTCGCCGGTCTCGCGGTTGATCCCCTTGCTCGTCGCCCTCGTCCAGACCTTGTCGCCATCGACGACGCGGTCTTCGATGACGGTCTCGGCACGCGACAACACGCGTTGGAACTCGCCCAAGCGGGCCTTGTAGGCGGCGCGGCTCTCGCTCTCGGTCCCGCTTCCCATGTGGCGGGTGAACGGATCGGTGAACAGCTCGTCGATCGCATCGAGGTTGCCGTCGCGCCAGATCTCGTCCCACCATCGCTGGTTGACCGCCAACACGGCTGCGTCGCCGTCGCCCCCGTTCACGTCGCTGATTCTATGGACAGCCAACGAGCGCGAGCTCACCTCGTACGTTGGTCGAATGACATCGGACTTCAACGCGCTCGGAGCAGCGCTCGAGCACATCGTGGGGGACGCATGACCGATCGGTTCAACTTGGAGGGCAAAGTCGCCGTCGTCACCGGCGGCAGTCGTGGCCTCGGCCGCGCCATCGTCACGGCGTTCGCCGAACATGGGGCCGACGTGGTGATCGCCAGCCGCAAGGGTGACGCCTGCGTCGCGTTGGCGGCCGAGATCACCGCGTCCACGGGCCGGGATGCTCTCGGCGTGCCGTTCCACGCGGGGAGATGGGACGACGCCGAGCGTCTGGCCGACACAGTCCACGAACGCTTCGGTCGCTGCGACGTCTTGGTCAACAACGCGGGCATGTCGCCGCTCTACCCCTCGCTGACCGCGGTCTCGGAGGAGCTGTTCGACAAGGTTGTCGGCGTCAACTTCAAGGGCCCGTTCCGCCTGTCGGCCATCCTCGGCGAACGGATGGCCGCTGGCGCCGGTGGCTCGATCATCAACGTCAGCTCGATCGCCGCCGTGCAGCCCACGCCAACCGAACTCGTGTATGCCGGTGCGAAGGCGGCGCTCAACGCGATGACGATCGGTCTCGCCAGGGCGTACGGGCCCAGTGTCCGCTGCAACGTGATCATGCCCGGAGCCTTCATGACCGACATCTCCAAGGCGTGGGACCTGGACGCCTTCGAGGAGGTCGCGCGTCGTTCGATTCCGCTTGGCCGGGGCGGCCAGCCCGATGAGATCGTTGGCGCCGCGTTGTACCTGGCGAGCGATGCGTCGAGTTACACCACCGGTTCCGTCATCAAGATCGACGGCGGAGCCGCGTTCTCGGCAGCATGACCGGCGCCGCTGTCGAGGGTGTCGATCTCGGTCGGCTCGTCGACTGGATGGACGATCAAGCCATCGCTGCCGGACCGATCTCCGACATCGATGTGCTCACCGGTGGGACCCAGAACATCCTGATTCGATTCACGCGTGGTGGCGAGCAGTTCGTGCTCCGGCGCCCGCCCATTCACAAGCGGGACAACAGCGACGAGACGATGCGTCGGGAAGCTCGCGTCCTCGCCGCGCTGGCGACGTCGGATGTGCCGCACCCCCGGTTGATCGCCGCGTGCGCCGACGTCGACGTGCTCGGCGCGGCCTTCTATCTGATGGAGTCGATCGACGGAATCAACCCCACCGTCGAGCTGCCCGACTTGCTGCAGCGTGACGAAACGAAGCGTTTCGAGTTCGGTTTGGCAATGGCCGACGGCGCGGCCTCGATCGGTGCAGTCGACCATGTCGCGGTGGGCCTGTCCGACCTCGGCCGACCGGAAGGATTCCTCGACCGGCAGGTCGAACGATGGCGCCGCCAGCTCGACTCGTACTCGACGCTCGACGGCTACCCCGGACCCGAGATTCCCAACGTTGAACGAGTCGCCGACTGGCTCGACGCCAATCGACCGGGCGCCTCGCGGCCCGGGCTCATTCACGGCGACTACCACCTGGCCAACGTGATGTGTGCTCACGACCGGCCCGCGCTCGCGGCGATCATCGACTGGGAGCTGACGACCATCGGGGATCCACTGATCGATCTCGGATGGCTGCTCGCCACATGGCCCGACGCCGAGCGACTCGACCACAGGGGCCGTCACTCCGGTCCAGCCGTGGCAGGGCTTCCCCGGACACGACGACCTGGTGAAGCGCTACGGCGAACGTAGCGACCGCGATCTCTCCGCCGTCGTCTGGTACGAGGTGCTCGCCTGCTACAAGCTCGGGATCATTCTCGAGGGCACGCACGCACGGGCGAGCGCTGGGTTGGCCCCCCGAGAGACCGGGGATCGACTGCACGCCTCGACACTTTCCCTGTTCGAGCGGGCCGTCCGCCGCATCGGAACGGCCTGACGCATCGCCCACGGCTGTTTCGGTGTAGCGGATGTCGAGCTTGCCCGGCGGTGAAGAATGGGGCGATGACGAGTTCCGCGATGGTTGGTTCGCTGGGTCTGGGAGTCGATGCGGGGCTTGCCCCGGTAGTCGCTCGCGAGCTGGCGGTGCGGTGCGCCGACCTGGGTTACGGCTCGTTGTGGTCCAACGACGAGCCGGGGGCGTCGGGCCTCGAGACTCTCGCTCATTTCGCCGCCGGCGCTCCGCAGGTCGATCTCGGAGTGGGCGTCTTGCCAATCGACCAGCATCCGCCGGCCCGGATCGCGACCGAGATCGACCGGCTCCGGCTCGACCCGGCGAAGCTGTGGATCGGGATCGGCTCGGGGCGGCTGCGACCGCAACTGGCACCGATGCGCGACGCTGTGGCGGAGCTGCGCGAGCTGCTGCCCGCGGCGCGCATCATGATCGGCGCGATGCGCCCCGAGCTGTGCCGCCTTGGCGGGCTGCTCGCAGACGGTGTGCTGCTCAACTGGATGTTGCCGGCACACGCCGCGCAAGCACGCGGCTGGGTCCACGAGGGAGCCGTCGCAGCCGGGCGGGTCGCGCCGATCACCGCCTTGTACATCCGCGTCGCGGTGGGCGGCGGCGCGGCACAACGGCTGCGCGAAGAAGAGGGACGGTACCGCCGGCTGGCGGCGGCGCACTTCGCCGCGATGAACGCGCCGCCTGGCGCCGTCGGTGTCTCCGGATCGACGCATGACGACGTGGTCGAAGCACTGACGCCCTACCGTTCGGCGGTCGACCTGCCGATCGTGCGAGTGCTCGCCGCCGACGACCTCGCCTCGCTTCTGGATGTCGCCGAGGCGGCGGCGCCGCAGGCCACTTCCGGAGAGCGGGTGACGGGAATCGAACCCGCATAGCCAGCTTGGAAGGCTGGAACTCTAACCATTGAGCTACACCCGCGTGAGCGGTCCGAACGATACCCCGGCTGGGCGCGCGCCGATCGGTGATACACCCCCTCGCCAAGATCGGCGGCCATGATGAACTCCATGGATCCGGACACGGGCGAGGCGAGCAAGGGCGTCATCGACAAGGTGCGCAAGCTGCTGGCGATGGCCGAGGGCGCATCGAACGTCAACGAGGCCGATGCGTTCTCACGCAAGGCCGCCGAGCTGATCGCCGTCTACCGCATCGATCCGGCGCGGCTGGCGACGGTGGCCGACGATCGGCTGACCGTTCGGTCGTTCCCGATCGGTCGGGGTGCCTACGTCAGGGCGCGCCTCGCACTTCTGCAGATCGTCGCCGAGGCGAACTCCTGCCGGCTCGTCTGGCAGGCCGGCCCCGAGGGTGCCGTGGCCCTCGTCGCCGGCTTCGCGAGCGACCTCGACACGACGGAGATGCTCTATACGTCGCTGCACGCGCAGGCCTCGAGCCGGATGTCGGCCGAGCGTCGCAGCACGGGCGCCGCCACGCAGCGATGGCGTCGCTCGTTCCTCCTCGGCTACGCCAACCAGGTGGGCAAGATGCTGACTCGCACGCACGAAGCGGCGGCGGCCGCGCAGGGCACCCACTCGGCGAATGCCGCGCTCCCGGCGCTGCGTGCCCGCGAACGTCAGGTCGCCGACTACGCACGCACCGCGTTCGGGCGGGTCGTCAGCGCCCGGCCGGCGAGCGCGGCGACGGTCACCGGTTGGCAGGCCGGGCAGACGGCGGCGGCGCGCGCCGACGTCGGACGGCGGGGGATCGGCGCGTTGCGGGCGATCGGGGCTGGATCGTGACAGCGGTCGACCGCGGCCGCGCCGAGGTGTACGCCGCCGAACTGGCCGCGTACGAGGGCACCGACCTCGAAGAGGTCGCCGCGTTCGACGAGTTGGTGGCGCTCGCCGACCGGGTGATGTCCGAGGCCTGGTGGCCCGCCGGCCGCGTGCCGGTCAGGCGCGCCCGGTCCGACGCGCGCTCGTCGGCGACGCGGCACACCGCGCGCGCCGTGATCCACCTTGCTGCTCCCCAGATGACTCCCGCCACCGTGATCCACGAGTTGGCGCACGTGCTGGCCGGGGTCGCCGCCGGACACGGCGAGCTGTTCCGCCGCGCGCACGTCGACCTGGCGAGCTTCGCGTTCGGCTCCGAGCGGGGGCGGTGGCTGGCCGCGGCGTACGCCGGAGCAGGTCTGTCGCTCGGAACCCGCCGCTGGCCACAGCCGCCGCTCGTCGGCGTCGCTGTCGCGCTCGGGCCGATTCCGCTCTGATGCGGCGGTGACCCAGGCCCGGAGCCGTGGGTCGACGTCGAGAACCCGTCCGATCGTCAGGATCGTGTGCTGAGCATGCCGGGGCCGGTCCACTGGCCGTCGCTCGCGACGTCAGCGATCGCATCGCGAGCTGGCACGGGTCGGGCGAACAGGTAGCCCTGCGCGACGTCGCAACCCATCTCAGCGAGCCGGTCGAGCTGTTCGGCGGTCTCGACGCCTTCGGCGGTGGTAGGGATCCCCAGGGCGTGCGCCAACGCGATCGTCGAGCTCACGACCTGCTCGGCGTACTGGTTCGGCCCTCCGAGCGCCTGCACGAACGACTGGTCGATCTTGAGCAGGTCCCACGGGAAGGCGGCCAATCGAGCCATCGACGACCACCCGGTGCCGAAGTCATCGATCGCGAGGCGAACGCCGAGGTCGTGCAGCGCCAGGAGGATGCCCGATGCGGTGTCCTCCGCGAGCGTGCTCTCCGTCACCTCGATCCACAGGCTGTCAGCGGGCGCACCGCGACGTGTGAGCGCCTTGGCCACGGCCCCGGGGAGATCGGTGTCGCCGAGCTGGCGGGCCGACAGGTTGATCGCCACGGCGGGATGGAAACCGAGCCGCTTGGCCCACTGCGCCTGGGCATCGAGCGTTTCCTCGAGCACATGGTCGAAGAGATCGCCGGCTACCCCGATGTCCTCGATCACGGGGATGAAGCGGGCGGGTGAGATCGAGCCCTGAGTCGGGTGGTCCCAACGCGACAGCGCCTCGAAGCTGAACAGCGCGCCCGACGCGATCACGATCTCCGGCTGGTAGACGCAGTAGAGGTCGTCGTTGGCCAGGGCATCGCGCACCTCGGTCTGGATGAACAGCCGGTCCACCACCTGCAGTCGGAGCTGTTCATCGAACCGGTGGAACCGGCCCCGGCCGAGCTCCTTGGCGCGGAAGAGGGCGGCGTCGGCGTCGCGCAGCAACGACGAGTGATCGGCACCAGGGCCACAATGCGCGATCCCGACGGAGATCGAGGGCGTCAGCTTCGTCCCGTCCGTCAGCGTCATCGGCTTGGCCACGGCAACGAGGAGCCGCCGGGCGAGGTCTTCGAGCTCGTCGCCCGCACTGTCCTTCACGATCACGAACTCGTCGCCCCCCAACCGCGCGACCAGGTCGCTCGGTCGGACGCAGCCACTCATGCGCCGGGCCACTTCGACGAGCACCTCGTCCCCGGCGTGGTGCCCGAGTCCGTCGTTGACGACTTTGAAATGGTCGAGGTCACACACGCACACACCCACTCCAGTGGGACTGGACGGCGATGTGAGGCGACCGCTCAGAAACGACGTCAATGACGCTCGGTTGGGCAACCCGGTCAGCTCGTCGGTCGATGCCAGTTTCTCGAGGCGCACCTCGACCTCGGTGCGGTCCACCAGATCCTCGACGAGGGCAGCCATGACGAACGTCGACACGGCGCTGATGGCGAGGAACATCTGGAGCAGGGTGATGGTGGTGCCGGTTGCCGCACCTGCGACCGCGAACGGCCCGTGACCGGCCGCTGTCGACCAGATGGCGATCTGGGCGACCGTGAAGACGGCAAGCACCGCGCCGCGGCACCCGTGACGCAACGCCGCCCACATCAGCAGTGGGATGATGGGATACGGCAGGGCCGTGTCCCAGACGTCACCCCAGGTGCCGAACTCCACGAAGGTCACCGCAAGCAGGACGGCGGCGAGCGTCGCGGTCTCGCCGAGGTGGCGCACGATCCGCTGCTCCTTCCAACAGAGGAGCATCGGAGCCACGACAAGGACACCGACAGCGTCGGCGAGGACGTACCTCGGCCAGGCTTCCCACGCTCCCATGTGTCCCAGGGCGACAACCGTGCCGATCCAGCCGATCGAGCCACCGACCAGTGGCCCGACCACGACGCCCGCGACGAAGAACCGCCGGAACTGGCGGAGGGGGACGAGCGAACCGGACGGGTTGCCCCATCGGCGCAGCAACAACGCGGCGATCAGCGGTTCGATGCAGTTGCCAGCGGTGAACCAGAGCGCGGCATCGAGAGGATGGCCGTGGGCGAGGTCCCCGCCGAGCTCGGCGACGGCGATGCCGGCGATCACCCAGCCCCATCGGCTCGGACTGACGAGCAACAGCAGCCCGAGGCTGAGTCCCGCGGCAGGCCAGAACCCTGTTCCCAGGTTCATTGCGTCGTCGAGCCAGATGACGAACTCGGCGAGACCGAGGTATCCGGCGGCGACACCCAACAAGAGCAGGGGTCCGGAGATCCGCTGCCCGCGTCGGCGGTCGAGGGATTCGTTCATCGCGGCGCTTCTGAACGCCGGGCACCTGTCGCCAGGACGGCGGTGGGTGTCACGGTTTCACACACGAGCACGGGTTTCCTCTTCCAGTTCGGAGAGGTCGCGTCGAGCCTCGGCGGGCGCGGCACGTTCAGGTGCCGTGTGTCCAAACCAGGCGTTCGCTCTCGATGCGGTCCCTCTCTATCGGGCGCGAGCAGCCTCTACTTGAACCGCCGTTCGGTTCGTCGCCATCACTCCATCGGTTGGTCGACGAGCTTGGCCAGGCTCGGCGGCGCCAGGATGCGATAACTGTCCGTGACGAGCTCGGCGACCTCCTCCCAGTCGACGGGCTCGTCGAGCACCATGCCGACCTCGTCGGAGCGCCACACGGGCGCGAAGAACGGACGGCCCGTGTTGCGAAGGACCTCGAGCTCCGCGCCCGACGACCGGAACATGACGACGGTGATCGGACCGTCGTCCGCGGCCGCCCGGGCGTACGCGGGTGGCCACCCCGAGTCCACGAAGAGCACATGCGCGAACGTCCGGTTACGGATCCGCCATCGCGTCCCAACCCACGCCGGTTCCTCGTACGCCTCGGGGAGCCGCAGGCACATCGTTCGGAGGCGGGTGATGATCTCGGGCTGGACGTCCGCGTACTCGGTCATCGTGGTACAGCATGTTGGTCCGTCGACGGCCCGTCGAGCATCCGGCGAATCCGGCGCGGTCGGATTCGATCGGATGTACCTGACTGACACGACACATAGGATCGGCGCGCGTGGCCGACTGGGTGACGATCTCGGCGTTGGCCACCGCGGGCGGCACACTCGTCCTCGCCGCCGCCACGTTCGCGTCGGTGCGCTCTGCGAACCGTTCAGCGCGGGCGACGGAGCGGGCGCTGCTGGCTGGGATCCGGCCGGTGCTGGTGCCGTCCCGCCTTCAGGACCCACCCGAAAAGGTCCCGTTCGCCGACGATCACTGGTTGAAGGTCGAAGGCGGCCGGGGCGTGGCCGAAGCGACCGACGACGCCGTCTACATGGCGATCGCGCTGCGCAACGTCGGCAATGGACTGGCCGTGCTCGATCGGTGGGACTTCTTCGCCGACCGGGCCATGAGTGACGTCCCGCACCGCCCGCCAGAGGCGTTCCACCGTCTCACCCGTGACCTCTATGTCCCGGCCGGGGATCTCGGCTTCTGGCAGGGCGCGATCCGCGACAAGGACGATCCGCTGTTCGCGGCGGCCACCAACGCCATCGTCGAGCGGCACTCGATGACCATCGACCTCCTCTACGGCGATCACGAGGGCGGGCAACGGACGATCACCCGCTTCGCCATGCTGCCGCGCGACGACGGCGGGTGGATCGCGGTGGTCTCGCGACACTGGAACCTCGACCGCACCGATCCGCGCTGACCACCGCTGACACGCCCGACGTCCACCGCGCCCGCAGCGGCGACGTACGGTGCGTCGATGAAGTTTGGGCTCTACGCGATCAACTACGGGACCTGCGCCGATCCCGACTCGCTGGTGCGAGTCGCGCAATACGCCGAGGCCGGCGGGCTCGATTCGTTGTGGGCCGGCGAGCACATCGTGCTCCCCAGCCCGCAGCCGCCCGACTATCCGATTGCTCCTGAGATCCCGTTCCTCGACGCGGTCGTCGCGCTCGCGCTGGCGGCGGCGAACACGACGTCGATCACCGTCGCGACCGGCATTCTGGAACTGCCGCTGCACCAGCCCGTGCTGCTGGCCAAGCAACTGGCGAGCGTCGATCAGATCGCGCGCGGGCGGTTGGTGGTCGGCATCGGTGTGGGCTACCTCGCCGCGGAGTTCGCCGCGTTGGGTGTTCCGCTCGACGAGCGCGCCACACGCGCCGACGAACACATCGCCGCGATGCGTGCGCTCTGGACGATGGCGACGCCCGAGTTCCACGGCCGGCACGTCGACTTCGCCGGTGTCGACGCACACCCACGCCCCGTGCAAGCCGGCGGCCCGCCGATCATGATCGGCGGCAACAGTGCGCTCGCCCGGCGCCGGGCAATCACCAGTGCTCGGGGTTGGATCCCCGCCGACTTCGATCTCGACGCCACCCGCGAGGCGCGCCGGGCGCTCGACCGGGACCTGAACGAGCTCGAACGACCGGCTGCGCTCGGGGCGTTCGACTTCACTGTCATCTCGCCCAAGAACCGGCTCGATCGTCAGCTGGTCGACGGATACCGCGAGCTCGGGGTCGACCGGTTGATCGTGCTCCCCGGCCTCGACGTGCCGACGGAGCGTCGCTACCACGCCGTCCCGATCGACGACATCTTCCGGACCATCGACCACCTCACCGAGTTGGCGCAGGACTGACAGGATCGGCGCCAGTCGGTGACGATCGATCCGGGCGTTGCTCTCACGCCGTGCGTCAGCGCGGACCGTAGTCATGCAACCGCGGGTCGAGAGACTGTTTGAGTCCTACGGGGACAGGGAATGACAGCGGTGACCCACCAGACCCTGGGGTGTCGTTGCCGCCCGTCCTGTTCACAGGACGGGCGGCCAACGTTTCAGCGCGAGGCGCGGCGGGTGACGGCGTGGAATCGTCGGCCGGTAACGATCTCCGGTTCGATACGAACGATGTCGGGTTTGGGCGCCGTGTGCCACGGGAAGAGGGGAAGGTCGTCGGCCTCGATGTAATCCATCACGTTTTCGATGCGTCGGGCGAGTCCCTTGACGACGACACTCCAGGCCGTCGTGTCGATCGTGTCGTACCCGTCGATCTCGAACGCGACGCCGCGACCCAACACCGCGGCGGCGAGTTTCGTGCCGGGCGCACTGCGAAACACGATCGAGCCATGATCGACGATGTAGTTGATCGGGAAGATGTCGGGGATGTTGGCGACAGCGACGGCGAGGCGGCCGACCACCTCGCGGCGCAGCAGGTCCCAACATTCGGACTGCGATAGCTCTTCGACGGGACTCTGTAGTGCGGCCATGATCCATTGTTGGCGTCGGACGATGGCAGGAACTAGAGGCGAACGTCACAGGCGGTTGGCGTCAGGCCGCGGATGTCAAGGGCGTCGATCCGGTGTCTCGGCCATCGCTACCCGAACTCCATGACGACCTTGATGTCGTCGACGCTTCTGGCCAGGGCCTGATCGACGTCGTCCGGTCGAAGGCGCCGCGTGATGAGTTGTTCGAGCCATGAGCGGTCCGCCTTGGCGAGCACCTCCGCGGCCCGGTAGTAGTTGCGGCGATTGGCGTTCACCGATCCGAACATCACCAAGTTCTTGAGTACGGCCTCGGTCGGGAGCGTCGAAGCCGAGCCGGATGACGGACCGGATGGACCGATGCCGGTGAGGCAGACGATGCCTCCTGGCGATGCGGCCGCGGCCGCCTCCTGGACGAGCGTGACGACGCCGGTGCACTCGACGACGATGTTCGGACTGAGCCCGATGTCGGCGATCGCGCCGGTGTGGTAGACGGCGCCCAGCGCCGCCACGAGCGCCGGCTTCGGACCGGTCGTGACCCGGTCGAGCACGTGGACTTCGAGCCCGCGCTGCACGCCGATCAGCGCCGCCAAGAGCCCGATCGGTCCGGCACCGACCACCAGCACTGTGTGCGGCTCCCAGAATGTCCGCCGGCCGATGGTCAGGATCTGTTCCCACGCCTTGGCGACGACGGTGGTGGGTTCGAGCAGGACCCCCATCAACCCGAGGTTCTTGTCGACTCGGACCACATACTCCGGTTCGATCCGCCAGCGCTCCGACATGAAGCCGTGCACTTGCTTGATGCCGCGCTCGGTGTAGAGACCGTTGGAGCACATGTCCCACTCGCCCACGGCACAGTTCGGGCACGGCATCGGGTCCGGTCGTCGCACGATCCCCACCACGTGGTCGCCGATCGCCAAACCGGTCGGGCCCGGGTCGATCACCCGTCCGAGCGATTCGTGACCGAGGATCAGCCGTTCCTCGCCCGGCGGTGCCCATCCATAGGCTCCGTCGGCGATCTCCGCATCGGTGCCGCAGACGCCGGCGGCGAGGGCCTCCACGACGACCGAGCCCAGCTCGGCGCCCGGCTCCGGGACCTGATCGAGCATCGCCGATCCTGCGGTTCCAGGCTTCACCGTCACTGCCTGCATGAACACCTCGCTTCGACGACAGGCGCGCTCGACGATGTCGCTCTCAGGGAACCGGTCCACCGCCGAATGTAGTCGGCAGTGTCATACCGATCAGGGTGAGGCGACGTCACCCTGCGCATCAGTACTGTCGGTCGCACACCATCTCACGGACGCCGGATTCGACACGGAGGTATCGCATGAGCTCGCAATTCGCGGAGGACGAGTATTACCACGACCTGGGTTACGGCTGGTTGTTCTTCGCCGGCTCGATCCTGGGCATCGCCGGGCTCATGCGGGTCTTCGACGCCATTTGGGCATTCCGCTACGACGGTGTAGTGCCGGATGAGCTCGAGGGAGCGATCCTCGGTAACAGCCTGACGACCTACGCGTGGGTCTGGCTCATCGTGGGGGTGGGCTTGATCCTGGCATCGTTCGCCGTGTTGAAGCGCTCCCAGTTCGCGCGTTGGATCGGGATCATCGGTGGCGCGGTGCTCGCCATCACAGCGTTCTGGTGGATGCCGTACTACCCCGTGTGGTCGCTCGCGTACGTCCTGATCGGCGCACTCGTCGTCTACGGTCTCGCCGTGTACGGCGGACGCGCCCCCCGCGTCAACACCTGACCTCACGTGCGGTCGAGCGAGGCGACCTGGCACGGAGGCTGACCTGGGAGGAGCTCTGATGGATCGAGCGACTGATTCCTCCCATCGCGTGGCCGGTGTGCTTCGCCGCGCGCCGGGCATCGGGCTGCTCAGCAGCTACAAGCGCGTGTGGTTGCGCTCCGATCTCGTGGCCGGGGTGGTGCTGGCGGCGATCCTGGTACCGCAAGGCATGGCCTACGCCGAACTGGCCGGCCTGCCGCCGGTGACCGGGCTCTACACGACCATCGCCTGTCTCGTCGGGTATGCGCTCATGGGTCCGTCGCGCGTGCTCGTGCTCGGGCCGGACTCAGCAGTGTCGCCGCTGATCTTTGCCGCCATCGCGCCACTCGCGGTCGCAGGCGATCCGGAGACCGCCATCGCGCTCGCCGGGATGATGGCGATCATGGTCGCGCTGATCCTGATCGGGCTCGGGGTCGCGAAACTCGGCTTCGTCGCCGATCTGCTCTCGAAGGAGGTCCAGGTCGGGTACATGAACGGGCTCGCGATCACCATCGTCGTCGGTCAGCTGCCAAAGCTGTGCGGGTTCTCGACCGACGCTGACGGCTTCGTCGATGAGGTGTTTGCGTTCTTCCGCGGGTTGGACGAGAGCAACTCGACGGCGTTGGTGCTCGGTTCGATCACGTTGGCCGTCCTGCTCGTGCTGCCCCGCTTCACGCGAACGATCCCGGCCGTTCTCGTCGCCGTGGTCGGTGCGACCGTGGCGACCGCCGTCTTCGACCTGGCGATCGACACGGTTGGGTCCCTGCCTCAGGGTCTGCCTCGGCCAGCGTTGCCGTGGACCGAGATGGGCGACGTGGGCCCGTTGTTGGCGGCGGCCGTCGGCATCGCGTTGGTCTCGCTGACCGACACGATCGCGACATCGACGAGCTTCGCGGCGCGCCGTGGCGAAGAGGTCGACCCGAACCAGGAGATGATCGGCATCGGGACCGCCAACCTGGCAGCCGGGTTCTTCCAGGGCTTCGCTGTCTCCACGAGCGGTTCGCGGACGGCCGTTGCCGAGCAGTCCGGCGCCAAGAGCCAGCTCACGGGGCTGGTCGGCGCCTCCCTCGTCGCACTGCTCCTGCTCTTCTTCAGCACCCTGCTGTCCGACCTGCCGCAGACTGCGCTCGCGGCGGTGGTGATCGCGGCCGCCTTCTCCCTCGCCGACATCGGCACCCTCCGTCGGTACCTGGCGGTACGACCGTCGTCGATGGTGCTCTCACTGGTGGCCACCGCGGGCGTCGTCTTCGTCGGCGTGCTGGAAGGCATCCTCATCGCCGTCGTGCTGTCGATCCTGATGTTCTTCCAGCGGGGATGGTGGCCCCACGGCACGGTGCTCGGCCAGTTCGAGGATCGGGAGGGCTGGCACAGCGTGAGCTCGGCGCCGATGGCTGAGCAGCGGCCCGGCGTTGTCGTGTACCGGTGGGAGGCGCCGCTCTTCTTCGCCAACGCGAACATGCTCCGCGAGCAGATCCGTCGCCTCGTGCGCGACGGCCGGACCACCTGGATCGTGCTCCAGTGCGAGGCCATCACCGACATCGACGTCACGGCGGCGGACATGCTCGAGCAGCTCGACATCGAGCTGAACGCGCAGGGCATCCACGTCGCATTCGTCCAGCTTCGAGAGCGGCTCCAGGACCTCGTCTACCGGTACGGACTGTTCGAGACACTCGACCGCGACCACTTCTACAACTCGATCGATGAGGCCCTTGCCGCCATCGAGGCCGAGGCTGCGACGCCGCCGAATCCTGAGCCCGACGCGCGTCCGGCCGGACCCTGAGATCGAGGGTCGCCGCGCCGCCCGTCATGCGGGCGCCGATGGAGGAGCCGAGTCGGCAGCGGCGTGACGTCGCATGAGTGTCGGAACGAGGAGCCCGAAGAAATATGCGATGCCGACACCGAGCAGCGTGTTGAGAACTCGTTCCCACGAGCGGTACCCGATGTTCTCGATCGTCGGATCGCCGTAGAGAATCGACCACAAGATCAGGAACGTCGTGAATGCGGGAGTGATGTACCACCGACTGGCGTTGGTCGCACAGGCGGCGACGATTGCTCCACCTCCGAGCGAGGGCGATTGCTGGTGCCGGAAGATCCAGGGTGAGCATCCACGCGGCGACGAGCGCGCCGATGAACACCGAGATCGCACGTCCTGCGCTGCGAATCTTCAGCATCTCTTCCGCGGGTCGCATGACGAGCAGAGTGGAGATGACGATCCAACCGGTGTGCTCAGCCCCGTAGTAGAAGCCGATGGCGGTTCCTACGGCCGCGGCGAGGCCGAGACGTACTCCGTAGTCGCGGGCCGCGGCGATGCTCAGACAGTGGCCGGCTCACCGGTGCCGGCGCGTCGTACTCCGGGAAGCACAGGGCGCCGACGAACGCGATTGCCGATCCCGTCAGGAAGAGCACGCTCACGCCAAACGACTCGTCCAGTCCGTCGTACGTCAGGCCGGTTCCCGCGAGTGGCAGGCAGATCGTGAGGACCGCGTACCCAAAGAGTCTTCGTGTTGCGAGGAGGGCCGCACCGAGCCCCATCAGGAACATCCCGACGACCGCGACCGCCGCCCATTGCGCCAGGATGGAACCGATCAGCACGGAGATCTGAGAAGAGCACTCCGATGACCATCACTCTCGGTCGGTCCTCGCGATGCGGCGGAAGACCGAGGATGGCAGCTGGGATGAAACCGAGGAGCAGGTTCAAGCCGTTCCCGACGTCGCCGAAAAGAATGACGACGACGGCGACCGACGACATGACCGCACCGAAGGCCGCGTTGCGCCAGCTCCAGATGAGGTTGCTCATGCGCTGGTCCTTGAGGCTCCGGGGCCGGCGTGGCGGTCGCCGGCGTAGGCGTTGGCTACCGACTCACGATCCGATGTCGAGCGACGGACCGCGGTTCGAGGCCGGCCCGCGACACCGCTCAGAACGGTGTGGGGAGGTAGTAGCGGGAGAGATCCGGTTCGACGTAGTCGCCGGGCTCGTCGCGTTCCGGGAACGTGACCTTCTTGGGCGCGATCGGTTCGTAGGGAACCTGGCTGAGGAGGTGGGTGATCAGGTTCAGACGTCCGCGCCGCTTGTCGTCGGTGCGCACGACGTTCCACGGCGCCCACCCGCTGCTGGTGGCGGCGAGCATGTCGTCGCGGGCCCGGGCGTAGTCGTACCACCGGCTGTAGGACAGGAGGTCCATGTCGGACAGCTTCCAGATCTTGCGCGGGTCATCGACGCGGCTGCGGAGCCGCTTGGTCTGCTCGGCTTCGCCCACTTCGAGCCAGTACTTGAGGAGCACGATCCCCGAGTCGACGATCGCCTGCTCGACCGCGGGCGCCATCTGGAGGAACCGCTTGACCTGGTCGTCGGTGCAGAAGCCCATCACCCGCTCGACGCCGGCCCGGTTGTACCAGCTCCGGTCGAAGATCACGACTTCACCGGCCGCCGGCAGGTGCGGCATGTAGCGCTGGAAGTACATCTGCGATTTCTCCCGGTCGGTCGGACTGGGCAACGCGATCACACGGAACACGCGTGGGCTGACGCGTCCGGTGATCGCCTTGATCGTGCCGCCCTTGCCGGCGCTGTCGCGACCCTCGAACACGAGGCAGACCTTGGCTCCCGTCGCCTTGATCCATTCCTGCATGGCGACCAGCTCTGCCTGCAGCTTCTTCAGCTCGGCGTCGTACTCCTTCCGCTTCATCTTCGGCGGCGCAGCCTCTTGCTTCTTGCTCATCTCAGCCCCTCTTCACATGTATCGACCAGTTGAC
Organism: Ilumatobacteraceae bacterium; assembly: GCA_963722415.1. Classification (GTDB taxonomy): domain Bacteria; phylum Actinomycetota; class Acidimicrobiia; order Acidimicrobiales; family Ilumatobacteraceae; genus JALOLG01. The sequence goes on along the minus strand of CAVRNI010000037.1, from coordinate 44,650 downwards.
GAACACTATCGAAGCCCCGGTGGATGACGATGACGGTCATGTGACTCGGCTCCGGCTCATTTCCAGCAGGCGCCCCGTCGCCTCCCGCTCGATGAGCACTGGGAGGTACGACCGCACACGCGCCGACTCGTAGCTCGCGATGCAGTCGATCAGACAGCGCTGCACCTCCTCCGGACGCAGCGGAGGACTGAATCTGGCGATCAGCTGCGCCTCCAGGTAGTCGAGCTTGCGCGACTCGAGGGAGTCGATGTCGGTCAGAGTCGGGCTACTCATGCGATTCACGAGCCTTTCGGTGCTGCGGCTTGGAGCTGGCCGGCGACGGGTGGAACCTCAACGTAGGGATCGAACGGGTGGACGCGCATCACCCCACACCGGGTGAGGCGCGCCCACCCGAATGCACGCGAGTGTCGAGTACGTGGTCGAGATCCGTATCGAACGGGCCGCCCGAGCGGCGCAACCTACGGGTGCCGGAAAGGCAGTTGAAGGCGGGCCTCCCAGAGTCACCTATGGTTGCGCGTCGCGCCAGCGGAGGACCATTGAGCAGGGGGACGGCATGAGGGTCAGATTCGACGAAGCGAGGGCACTGACATGGCGATGACCAAGGCGGACACGGCGGCGGCGGACTGGTTCGCGTTGTCGGTCGACGATGTCGTCGCCCGGGTTGGGGTCGACGCCGAGCGTGGACTCGATCCCGACGAGGTGCAGCGGCGGCTGGCGGAGTTCGGGCGCAACGAGATCGCCTCCGAGCCGCCACCGACGTTGTGGGAGGTGGCCAAGGGTCAGCTGATGAACCCGATGAACATCATGTTGCTGATCGTCAGTGTCGCCAGCCTCGCCATCGGGCAGATCGCGACGGGCGTGATCGTGGCGGCGTTGGTGTCGTTCAACGTGATCATGGGGACGAGCCAGGAGCGCAAGGCGCTGGCCAGCGTCGAGGCGCTCGCCGGGCTCCAGGTCCCCATGGCCCGGGTTCGCCGGTCGGGCAGTGTCGAGCAGGTCGACTCGTCCGGTCTCGTGCCGGGCGACGTGGTGCTGATCGAAGCTGGTGAGCTGGTCCCGGCGGATGCGCGCATCGTCACGGCGGCCTCGTTGGAGGTCCAGGAGGCGTCGCTGACCGGTGAGAGCGCGCCGATCGCCAAGAACGCCACGACCCTGCCCGAAGGACAGACGGCGCTGGGCGACAGGACGAACCTCGTCTTCCAGAACACCCAGGTGACCAGGGGCTCGGCGGTTGTGGTCGTGTTCGCCACCGGTGCGGAGACCCAGATGGGTCATATCGCCGACATGGTCACGGCGACGAAGCGCGTGAAGTCACCGCTGCAGAAGGAACTCGACGGCCTGACGAAGCTGTTCGGCGTTCTCGCCTGGGCGGCGGTGGCGATCATCGCCATCTTCGGGATCGCCCGCGGCCAGGACGGCGAGACGCTCATGCTGTTGTGCATATCGACGGCGATCTCGGCCATCCCGACGGGCCTGCCGACGTTCGTGCAGCTGATGTTGTCGTCAGGAGCGCAACGCCTCGCCGAGGCCAAAGCGGTCGTCAAGTCGCTCACCGACGTCGAGACGCTCGGCGGCACGACGGTGATCAACAGCGACAAGACCGGCACCCTGACGATGAACGCCATGACGGCGACGACGATGTTGGCCGGCGGCGACTGGTACAAGATCGAAGGTGGCGGCTACAAGAAGTCGGGCGCCATCCTCGGCACGGCGGGCGCCGCAACACCCGACTTCACCCGCCTGGCGCTCGGGCTCGTGCTGTGCAGTGACGCCACCGTCGCCGACGACGAGTCGATCATCGGCGACCCGACCGAAGCAGCGCTCGTGGTGCTCGCCGCCAAGGTCGGGGTCGACGCCGAGGAGTCCCGTCGGAACCTGCCCCGGCGGACGGAGGTACCGTTCGACTCCGAATACAAGTTCATGGCGACGTTCCACGACCGCCCCGATTGGGTCGCCGGGGGCGTCCTCAAAGAACCCCACCTCGCCAGCGTGAAGGGTGCGCCGGACGTCATCATCGAGCGTTGCGCGACGGCGCTGTGGCACGGCGAAGAGGTCCCGATCGAGCAGGTCCGCGACGAGCTGCTCGACGCCAACCGCAAACTCTCCGAGCGCGGCCTGCGCGTGCTGGGGTTCGCCGTCCGCGACCTCCCGTCCGACGCCATGACCGCCGCCCTCGACGATCCGATGGGCGAGATGCACGACCTGATCATGATCTCGCTCGTGGGCATCATCGACCCGTTGCGCGCCGAGGCCGTCGAGGCCGTCCGCATCGCCCATCAGGCCGGCATCGACGTCCGGATGATCACCGGCGACCACACCGTGACCGCCCGGGCGATCGCCGACGAGCTCGGCCTCGGGCCGGGCGTGATCACCGGCACCGATCTCTCCCACCTCAGTGACGAGGAAGTGATCGCTCAGCTCCCGCAGCTGCACGTCTTCGGTCGCGTCGCCCCCGAGGACAAGGTTCGCCTCGCCCGGCTGATGCAAGAGTCCGGCGAGGTCGTGGCGATGACCGGCGACGCCGTCAACGACGCCGCCGCGTTGAAGCAGGCCGACGTCGGCGTCGCGATGGGCAGCGGCTCGGAAGTCACCAAGCAGGCCGGCAAGCTGATCCTCACCGACGACAACTTCGCGACCCTGGTCAAGGCTGTCGAGTACGGGCGCGACATCTACCGCCGGATCTCGTCGTACGTGAAGCTGCAGCTGACGATCCTGTCGTCGGTGCTGCAGCTGATGCTGTTCGCCACGATTCTCAACATCAACGAGGGCGTGGCCCTGTTCCCGATGCAGCTGCTGTTCGCCAAGTTCTTCGTCGTTGTCACCGTGGTCGTCGGGTTCATCGTCGACGTGCCCGACCCCGGCGTCATGCATCGGCCCCCGCGCACGCCGGGATCGCGGATCGCCACCCGCGCCCAGACGGTTCGCTGGGCGATCACCGGTTTCATCATTTCCGCTCTGGCTTTGATGGTGCTGGCGTGGGGACCCGACGAGCCGAGCACGGAGAATCCGTCGACCGTCGATGACGATGGCCTTCGCGGTCGTGGCGCTCAGCGCCGTCAACAACGGCCTCGTGATGCGCCGCGAGCGCGAACCGTGGTGGTCGGCACCGATGTTCCCGTACCTCGGATGGATCTGCTTGGGGTGGATCCTCACTTGGGCCGCGGTCGAGTTGAACATGCTGCAGCGCCTCCTCGACACCGTGCCGCTCACGGGCGCCCAATGGGTCCTCGTCCTCGCACTGTCGCTCGTCGCCCCGGCATTCACCGCGATCGACAAGGCCATCCAGCTCCGCCGCCTCAAGACGACGACCCTCTGAACGTCGTCCGTGCGAGTCGCCGCGGAAGACAGTCACGAAGCTTCGACCACGCGGAGGAGCGCGGCACCGACGTGTTGGTCACGCTCATACGCGGGAGGGGGAGGCGCGCTCACCCTGGGCCTCGCTACAACTGGACTCTGTGAGGTGTCGCGTATGACCGGCGAACATACATATGAGGTCCGTCTGCGAGGCGTGGCGTCTGCCTCGCTGATCGAGTCGCTGTGCGTCGACCTCGAGATTCACGCCGACACCGTGCTGCACGGCGAGATCGAAGATCAGTCGGCGCTGCACGGGCTGCTGGCACGCATCCGCGACATCGGTCTCGAGATCGTCGACGTCCGGCAGTTGTCGCACTGGCCCGACCACCCACCGGCAGTTCCCGGCCCGTCCTCGCCCTCGGGATGAACGGTCGAGGCCCCGACGTGAGTGCACGCGGTCGGGATCCTCCGAAGCTTGGCGATAGCATTCGGTTTCGATGGGCAATGGGCGCAGCGACAGGGTGCGCGCGCATCCGTTGCTGCTGGCGCCGAAGTTCCGACCTCCGCTGATCAGGAAGGGATACGTGCACCGCCAGCGATTGCACGATTCCCTCTCACGCGCATCGTCGACGCAGGTGACGTTGGTCAGCGCGCCGGCCGGATGCGGCAAGACCGCCCTCGTTGCGGCCTGGTTGACCGATCTGCCCGAGGAACGGTGGGCGTGGTTGTCGCTCGACGCGCGTGACAACTACCTCGTGCGCTTCTGGTCGTATCTCATCGGAGCCCTCCGCAGCCTGAGCGATGGGGTGGGCGAAGACGCCCTCCAAGAATTGATTCGCAGCGGAGGACAAGGACCCGTCGAACAGTGGCTGGGCTTGTTGCTCAACGAGTTGGTCGCGGTTGATCAACCAACCTCGTATCTGGTCGTCGACGACCTGCACGTGATCACTGACCCCGTGATTCGCGCCTCCATCACGTCGTTCGCGGCGAGCATGCCGCCGTGGCTTCGGCTGATCATCGTGACTCGCGCTGATCCGCCGCTTCCGTGGCCGCGCCTGCGCGCCGATGGGCGCCTCGCCGAGATCCGTCAGAAGGACCTTCGATTCGATTCGAGTGAGGCCGCGACGCTGTTCCGGGCGGAGGGGATCGACAACCTCGCCGACGATCAGGTGCAATGGTTGCTGGACCGCAGCGAAGGTTGGGCGGCCGGTCTCCAGCTGACTGCGATCGTCCTCGGCGACAACCCGGGACCTGATCGGCTGTCACAGATCGCCGGTAGCAACCGGACCTTCGCCGACTACATCAGCTCCGAAGTCGTCGACGTCGCCTCCGACGACATGCGCAGGTTCCTGTTCACGACATCCGTGCTCGATCGTGTCAGTCCATCGCTGGCGAACGCGGTGTCCGGCCTTGTCGATGCCGGGCAGATGCTGCGCGACGCACAGCAGCGTGGTTTGTTCATCGTCGCTCTCGACGAGCATGGCGAGTGGTACCGCTATCACGCGTTGTTCGCCGAGGCGATCCAGGTCGAGGCGCGATCGCGAGCACCGCAGCTGGTGAACTTCGCCCACGAGGCCGCGGCGAAGTGGTTCGAGGGCCACGAGGACCTGGTGATGGCGCTCGATCACTGGTTCGCGGCGGATCGCCCTGACGAAGCGCTGCGCATCGCGTGCCGCCACCATCTGGTTGATGGACAGGGGTCAACTGAAGAGCCATCGAACGGATCGCCAGCCTCATTCCGGCTTCCGTGGTCGGCAACGACGCGTCTCGTCAGCTCGACTACGCGTTGATCCATCTCGTGTTCGACGCCGCGGTGATGCGGTGGTGGGTGGACAAGGCCGAGACGACGATCGCTGCGCTCGTGGTCCCGGACGATGAACTGATGAGGCGCCACCAGGCCGTTCGTGCGAACTGTGATCTCCACGCCGGCGAATGGGAAGACGCCGCGTGCATGCCGCCGCCGGCATCGACCCGCGGGTGTGGGCGAAGGCGACTCCGAAGACATCCGACGCGCCGGTCTCCAACTGTTCGCGCCAAGGGGTGGCTGGACGAACCCGATCACGCCGAACAGGTCTTCCGCACTTACATTCACCATCAGAGCAGCGCGCCCGCGGTCCGAGACTTCGTTGCGCCATGCAGCTGGGCGTTGGCGGCAGCGATCTGTGGGCGCATCCGTGAAGCCGACCGCTGGTGCTCGAAGGCGGCGGCCACAGATCATCAATTCGGAAACTCACTCACCGCGTATCAGGACCTGCTGCTCGCCCGCGCTGTGATCGATCGTGAGCGCTTCGAGAATGATTCAGCGCGCAGATCGATCGAAGAATTGCGTGCTCTGCGAGCAATGCCGACCGACAGCCTCCGCGCGATGGCGGAGGTGGAGTTGGCCGCGGTCTTGATCAGCGAGGACCAACGCGCCGATGCCGCGCGAACGCTCGAGAACGTCGTGGTGCAGTCAGAGATCTCCCTCGGGCCTCGCGTCCACGACGCCGTCGACCGGGCATGGACAGATCTGCACCTCGCGACCGGTGACTCGCCAAGGCCCGCCAGAGCGCCCAGCGAATGCGGGCCGGTTTCTGGCGCGACGCCACGCTTGCGAAAGTGCACTTGGCAGACGGCGAGCCGGAGCAGGCCGCCAGCCTCCTCGAGGCGCTCTCGCCGACATCGCCTCGGCAGCAGGTCATCGTCGGTCTGATGCACGCCGCCGCCTTGGCGGATCACGACCAGACATCCAGCCTCGACAAGGCAGCTGCGGCCTTGAAGATCGGCGTCGACCGAAGGCATGCTCCAGACCGTCGTTGGCGTCGGACACGGTGTCGCCGACCTGGTCGAGTCAGCGAGCTGGGCGGCGCCCGACGACTGGATGTACGAGATCCGCCGCCGCTTGGCCAAGGGTCACACGGGCGCGATCACGGGGCGCGTCCCGACGCTGTACGAACAGCCCACGGAACGCGAGCGCGCCGTCGCCCGATATCTCGCGAGTCGGCTCACCGTGGCGGAGATCGCCCGTGAGCTGGGAGTCACCCCGAACACGCTGAAGAGCCACGTCACAGCCCTGTATCGCAAATTGGACGTGAACTCCCGAGCAGCCGCTGTCGCCAAAGCACGCGACCTTGGCATCATCGCCTGACATGCACTCCGTGGCCCGCACCGTGCAGACGAAGTCGAACACGGCAACCGCTCGCGCGAGCGAACGACGAAAGGCTGGAGGTTGATCGATGAAGAGTTTGTCACGCACCACTCGGCGTGTCGTCGTCTGTGTTGCGATCGGAGTGGTCGTTTGCACATCGTGCGGCGACGACGACGAGTCGTCATCGACGGCGGCCGCTACAACGGTCGGTGAAGCGACCGGCGCGGCGCCCACGGTGGCTTCGGTATCACCCGCAGCCTCCTCGTCGACTCCGGCCGCCAGCACCGCATCCGGGGAGATGTGCCCAGAACGCGAAGCATTGAGCTCCTCGGTGTCCGCCCTCGGCGACGTCGATCTGGTCGCAGAGGGCACCAACGGTGTGACTGCAGCAGTCGACGCTGTGCAGGACGACCTCGCGGCGTTGGGGGAGTCTGTCAGCGCAGAACTTCGGCCACAGGTTCAAGCCGTCCAGGACGCCCTCGACGAGCTGGAAACGGCCGCCGCCGACCTCGGCTCCGGCGGCGCAGCCGAGACCGCCACAGCCGTGGCGAACCTGTTGACTGGGGCTGAGACGTTGCTCGAGTCCCTACAGGATGGAGTGTGCGGTTCGTCGGCGACGCCGCCCACCACCTGAGCACGCATGGCCCGTGTGGACCGCGGGGATGGTCACCAGCTGGTGGGTTTGGATGGGGTGCGCAACCAGACGTCGAAGAACGCGTCGAGGTCCTGGCCGGAGACCGTCTCGTACACTGCCTCGAAGTCTTCCGTCGTGGCCGTGCCATCGCCGTAGTGCTCCAGCCAACGTCGGGCGCCGGCGAAGAAGTTCTCATCGCCGACCTTGCCCCGCAGCGCGTGCAGCGTCGCCGCACCCCGGTCGTAGATCGCGCCGAGGAAGAGTCCGAGCGGCCCCGGATCCGCGACGACGAGCTCCCAGAACGGGTCGTCGTCAGGGATCTCCATGACTTCCTCGAACCGCGTCTGCGCACTGTCGCCACCGGCGGCCTCGGTCCAGACCCACTCGGCGTAGGTGGCCCAGCCCTCGTTGAGCCAGATGTCCTGCCACCGCTCCGGGCTGACTGCGTTGCCGAACCACTGGTGAGCGAGCTCGTGGGCGACCGTCGACTCTCGCGCGACTCGCGAGTACACGGGCCGGGTCTGCGTCTCGAGGGCGTAGCCGACGGAGTCGTCGTCGACGATCGACCCGAAGGAGTTGAACGGGTACGGGCCGAACGCGTCCTCGAAGACGGAGATCATCTCCTCTTGCAGTGCGAGGCTCGCCTCGGTGGTCGCTCGATTGCCGGGCGTCAGGGCGTCGTCGACCGCGTCGATGATCGGCAGGCCCGACGATGTGGTCGACGTAGTGAGCGTGTAGTCGCCCACGGACGCCGTGGTGAGATAGCTGGCCTGTGGATCCGGGGCGTCCCAGAACCAGGTGGTCCACCCGTTCGCCGTGACCGGGGCCTGGGCGGGGACCCCATTGGCGATTGCCACCTTGCCCTCCGGCACCGTGATCTCGAAGCTGTAGGTGGCCTTGTCCGTCGGATGGTCACTGACCGGGTACCACGTCATCGACCCTTCCGGTTCGCCGACGACCATCGCCCCGTCGCGCGTGGTGACCCAGCCGTACAGCGCGCCCTCGATGTCGGTGGGCCGGATCGTCTGACCCCCGTAGGTCACCACGATCTGCGCCCGCTGACCGGTCTTGATCTTGGGTCTTGGCTGAATGGTGAGCTCCCAGACACGTGCGGCGTCGTCCTGGACGTGCCAGTAGGCCGCGCCGTCGACCTCGACGCCAGCAGCCGGCGGCGACATCTCACGAGCACGACGGCCGTTGATCGTGACGGCCTCCACGTCCATCCCGCGCAGGTCGAGGTTCAGCCGGTCGAGATCTTGGGTCGCCACGAGGTCGATCGTCGCGACACCGTTGAGCTCGCCGTTCAGCGGCGCCGGAGCGGGAGACGGCGGCGTGTACGTGAGGTCCAAGTCGTAGTGCAGCACGTCGTATCCGCCGTTCCCGGCGAACGGGAAGTAGGCGTCCCCAGCGCCAGGAGCGCCGGCGGTGAAACGCGGTTCACCCGGCTTGCCAGGTCCCGCCGCTGCGCCGCCGGGCACGACGACCAAACCCATCGCCACTGCCACAGCAGCCAACCCAGCAACGACCTGACGACGAACATTCATGCGAACCCTCCCTCACGCCACCGTCCCCGAAACTGTACCGCGCGATGGTCGGCGAGATCAGCCCCACGCGACGCGAGCCTCCCCTTCGGAAGGAGACAGTCCCACTGGGCGCTTTCGGCCGCGCGGGATGCAGTGACGTCGTGGCGACGTTGACTGCGACAGCAGGGAATCGGCGAGTCAGCGCTTCCCGTTGCCGTCCCGTCTCGGATTCCGAACTGAGCGTCGCCGAGACGCATCCACCATGGCCGATCAAGCGACCCGCGACCACGCAAGCGCACCATGAACTCGGCCCGACCCGTCAACTCATCGCCGCGGCCGTCCAGCTCACAATGGTCGGGAAGGGGGGATTCGAACCCCCGACCCCCTGCTCCCAAAGCAGGTGCGCTACCAGGCTGCGCCACTTCCCGAACTGTTCTCCAGCCGGGAGATCCTACTCCCGTCGTCCGCCTGCTGACTTGGCCACGAATCCGGCGACGACGTTCTGAGTGCGCACTCACTCAGTTAGCCTGACGCGGTGCCCACTCTGCCCGCCCCGGCGATTCGGCGTCGAGCTGCTCCACTGCCTCCGGCGGCGCGACGGGCCGACATCATCGATGCCGTCCTGCCATTGCTGATCGAGCGCGGGGCCACGGCTACCAGCCGCGAGTTGGCGGCCGCCGCTGGAGTGTCGGAAGGCACGATCTTCAATGTCTTCGCCGACAAGGACGAGCTCTTCGCCGCCGCCTACGAGACCGCGATCGACCAGGCGCCGTTCGAGCGGGCGATCTCCGAGATCGATCCGACCGCACCGTTCGAGCAGCGACTCCTCCTCGCGACCGACCTGATCCAGCGACGCATCGTCGACATCTGGCGGCTCGTGACACAGCTCGGCCCGCATCACCATCCCGCCAAGCCCAAGCCGCTGCCCGACAGCCCGGCCCTCGCCGCGCTGCTCGGTGCGGAGGCCGCTCGACTCCGTCTCGAACCGACCGATGCGGCGCGGCTGCTGCGGGCCCTCACGCTCTCGTTCTCCCACCCGATGCTCAGCGCTGAACCGAGACCGGTGGCCGACATCGTCGACGTGTTCCTCCACGGTGTGGAGGTCGACCCGTGAGTCTGCGGCGTCTCCTTGCGCACCCACCTGCGGCCATACCGCAAGACGCTGTGGATCGTGGTGGTGTTCCAGGCGATCCAGACCGCGGCCACGCTCGCCCTGCCATCCCTCAGCGCCGACCTGATCAACAACGGCGTGCTCGTGGGCGACACCGGCTACATCTGGCGCATCGGCGCGGTGATGATGGGCTTCAGCGTCGTTCAGATCGTGTTCGCCGTCGTCGCCGTGTGGTTCGGTGCGCGCGCCGCGATGGGCTTCGGTCGCGACGTCCGTCGCGACCTGTTCCATCAGGTCACCGGTTACTCGAGTCGCGAGGTCGGCGCGTTCGGGGCACCGTCGCTCATCACCCGCATCACGAATGACGTGCAACAGGTCCAGATGCTCGTGGTGCTGGCCGCCACGCTGATGGTCGCCGCTCCGCTGACGATGGTGATCGGAATCATCCTCGCCGTGCGGGAGGACATCGGCCTGTCGGTCGTGCTGGTCGTCGCGATCCCAGCTGCCGTGCTGCTCCTCGGACAGGTGGTGTACCGCATGGTGCCCGCGTTCCAGCAGATGCAGATCCGCATCGACCGCGTCAACTCGGTGCTGCGCGAACAGATCACCGGCATCCGGGTGGTGCGGGCGTTCGTTCGCGAGCCCGAGGAATCGGAACGCTTCGCGGTCGCCAACGCCGAGTTGACCGACACGTCGCTCCGCGCCGGACGGCTGATGGCATCGATGTTCCCCACCGTCGGCCTGATCGTCAACATCTCCAGCGTCGCCGTGTTGTGGATCGGCGCCGATCGGATCGGCGCCGGCAGCATGCAGGTCGGCTCGCTGATCGCCTACCTCAGCTATCTCATCCAGATCCTGATCGCCGTCGTGATGGTGACATTCATGGTCTCGATGATCCCGCGTGCCGCGGTGGCCGCCGAACGGATCGTCGAGGTGCTCGACACCGAGTCCTCCGTCCGTCCACCGGAACACCCCGTCACCGAGCTCACCGAACACGGCACCCTCGAGTTCCGCGACGTCGGCTTCCGCTACGCCGGTGCCCAACACCCGGTGCTGAGCAACATCTCGTTCCGAGTCGAAGCCGGCACGACCACGGCGATCATCGGCAGCACCGGCGCCGGCAAGACCACGCTGGTGAACCTCGTGGCGCGACTGTTCGACGCCACCGATGGCGCGGTGCTCGTCGACGGCGTCGACGTGCGCGCGCTCGACCCCGAGCTGCTCTGGGGCAAGGTCGGCTACGTCCCCCAGAAGGCGTACCTCTTCTCTGGCACCGTGGCCTCCAACCTGCGGTTCGGCCGGCCCGACGCCACCGACGACGAGCTCTGGGAGGCGCTCGACATCGCCCAGGCGTCGGGGTTCGTGCGCGCCATGCCCGACGGTCTCCACAGCGAGATCGCGCAGGGTGGGTCGAACGTGTCGGGCGGCCAACGCCAACGGCTGTCCATCGCCCGCGCGCTCGTCGCCGAACCCGAGATCTACGTGTTCGACGACTCGTTCTCGGCACTCGACCTCGCCACCGACGCCGCGACTGCGCGCCGCGCTGGCACCCCACACCGAACAGGCCGCCGTGCTGCTCGTCGCCCAGCGGGTGTCGACGATCGCCGACGCCGACCAGATCCTCGTGATCGAAGACGGCGAGCTCGTCGGGATCGGCACCCACGGCGAGCTCATCGCCGACTGCCCCACGTACGCCGAGATCGTCGCGTCCCAACTGGGTGAGGGAGCGGTCGCATGAGCGATCGCAACGGCGAACAGGCTCCCGGCGACAGGACCGACGACGACGAAGTCCTCACCACGACCGGCCGGGCCGCTCGACGCGGCAGCGTTCGGGCCCGGTGGCGCCGCCGGCATCCCCACCGAACGAAGCAAGGACTTCGGCGTCTCGGTGCGTCGACTCGGCACCATCCTCGGGACCGAGACCCCGCGACTCGTCGGCGTCGGAGTGCTGACCGTTGCGAGCGTTTCGCTCGTCGTCGTCGGGCCGCGCCTGCTCGGCCAGGCCACCGACATCATCGTGAGCGGTGTGGAGGGCGACGGGATCGACTTCGACGCCCTCCACCGCAAGCTGTTCCTCGTCGCCGCGATCTACCTGGCGTCCTGGGCCCTCGCGTACTCGCAGGCCTACATCCTCGCCGGGGTGCTCCAGCGCTCGATGTTCGCGGTGCGCGAATCGGTCGAGCACAAGATCAACCGGCTGCCCCTCAGCTACATCGACCGCCAGGCCCGCGGCGACCTGCTGAGCCGGGTGACCAACGACATCGACAACCTCTCCCAGAGCCTGCAGCAGACGACGAGCCAGATCCTCACGTCGCTGCTCACGCTGCTCGGCGTGACGATCATGATGTTCACGATCTCGCCCCTGTTGGCGGCGATCGCGCTCACCACCGTGCCGCTGTCGATCTGGCTGATGAAGTACATCGGTGGGCGCGCCCGGCCCCGCTTCATCTCGCAATGGCGCCACACCGGCAGCCTCAACGCCCAGGCCGAGGAAGTGATCACCGGCCACGCGATCGTGAAGAGCTTCGGCCGCCAGGGCGACGTCGAGACCCGCTTCCGCGACGAGAACGACGATCTCTACGAAGCCAGCTACGCCGCCCAGTTCATGGCCAGCCTGATCCAGCCGGCGATGGTGTTCATGGGCAACATCCAGTTCATCCTGATCGCAGTCGTCGGCGGGCTGCGCATCTCCAGCGGCGCGATCACGGTCGGCGACGTGCAGGCGATGATCCAGTACGCCCGCCAGTTCTCGCAACCCCTCACGCACCTCGCCTCGATGACGGCGACGTTCCAGTCCGGCATCGCCTCGCTCGAACGGGTGCTCGAACTGCTCGACGCCGACGAGCAGTCACCCGAGCAGCCCGCCACCGTCGATCCGGCGACCGGTGCGCGGGCGCGTCGTGTTCGACGACGTCCATTTCTCGTACGACAAGCAGACGCCCCTGATCGAAGGGCTCGACGTCGTGGCCGAGCCCGGCCAGATGATCGCCATCGTCGGCCCGACAGGCGCCGGCAAGACGACCCTCGTCAACCTCCTCATGCGGTTCTACGACCTCGACTCGGGCACGATCAGCCTCGACGGGCGCGACATCGCCAGCTATCCCCGCGACGAACTGCGCTCGAGGATCGGCATGGTGCTGCAGGACACCTGGCTCTTCGGCGGCACGATCCGCGACAACCTCGCCTACGGCAACCCGGACGCGACCGACGAGCAGATCCGCGAAGCCGCCCGCGTCACCTACGTCGACCGGTTCGTGCACTCGCTCCCCGACGGCTACGACACCGTGATCAACGACGAGGGCGACAACGTCTCCGCCGGCGAGAAGCAGCTCATCACGATCGCCCGCGCGTTCCTGGCCGATCCGTCGATCCTCATCCTCGACGAGGCCACCAGCTCCGTCGACACCCGCACCGAAGTGCTCATCCAAGAGGCGATGAAAGCGCTTCGGTCGCAGCGCACCAGCTTCGTGATCGCCCACCGGCTCTCGACCATCCGTGGCGCCGACGTGATCCTGGTCATGGACGGCGGCCGCATCGTCGAGCAGGGCAACCACGACGAACTGCTCGCCCACGACGGCCCGTACTCGCGCCTCTACAACGCGCAGTTCGCCGGCCAGGCCACCTGACTCGCCCGCCGCCGCGGGTCGAGGACGAAAGCGCCGAATCCGACGTCGGCGTCTGTGAGACTGCTGGCGATGTCTTTCGGTCAACAGTCGGGTCCGTCGGCGTCGGGGAAGCAGGTGCAGGAACTGCTGACGCTCCTCCACGATGCCGGCCACGCTGATTTCCGCGACGCGCGCGGCCCGATGGGATTCACACAGCGTCAGGCCGCCGGCAAGTTCACTCGCGACGAGGCAGAAGCTTTCATCGACCAGCTCCAGGACACCGCCGTCGACGAAAGCGCGACCGACGTCGGCGCACCGCCGGCACGGCTGTCCGCCGGCGAGCAGGCGGTGCGTCGCATGCCCGACGAGTTGCTCGCGGCCGAACTGCAGCGTCGCGGTTGGATCGTGATCGAGCCGTAGATCCGGTCACTCCCGCGGTCGGCGTCGAGTGCCGCCGCGGCGATGGTCAGCGGGCGGCCTTGGCGGCGGCTTTGGCGACACGTTTGGCGGCCCGCCCGATCGGTTCGATCTGGCGGCCGTCGAGGTCGCCGAGCTCGGCCCCGTTGTCGAACTGCACCCGGTACCGCTGCCACTGGAACCCGTTGGCCAGGATGACCTTGCCCTCCGTGCCCGTCGGGACACCTTGCAGGTCGTCGACGGTTCGGACCCTGTCGCCCATCCGCAGATCGATCTGATCGGTGTGCGGGTTGGCGAGGGCGTGTGGCTTCCAGAACGGCATTACCGCCCATTCTGTCCGATGGCCGCACGTTCGAGCGCTTTTCGGCGCGAAGGTTCGTCCGGCTGCCCGACCCGACCGACCCGATGGTCAGCGGTCGGGTCGCTACCCCCACAGGTAGACTCGCCGCTCTGTGAAGAGTTCGGTCGAACCCCTCGAGGGAAACAAGGTCAAGCTGTACGTCGAGGTCGAGGAGGACGAGTTCGATCGCGACATCGATCGGGCCTTCAAGACCATCGCTCGCGAGGTGCGGCTGCCAGGCTTCCGCAACGGCAAGGCGCCGCGCCGGGTGCTCGAGGCACGCATCGGGATCGGTCCGGCGCGCGAGCAGGCGTTGCGCGATTCGATCCCTCAGTATCTCGCCAAGGCGGTTCGCGAGCACGACGTCGACATCATCGCGACGCCGCAGATCGAGATCACCGGAGGTCAGGAGGAAGGACCCGTCGAGTTCGACGCGACGATCGAGGTCCGACCCGAGATCACCGTCCCCGGTTACGGCGGCCTCCGCGTCGAGCTGCCCTCACCGGACGCAACCGACGAGGAGATCGAGTCGGTGATCGAGGGCGAGTTGCGCCGCGCCGGTTCACTCGGTGATGTCGAGCGGGCGGCCGCGACGGGCGACTTCGTCACCCTCGATCTGTCGGCCTCGCATGACGGCGAGGACGTCCCCGGCCTCAACACCGAGGACTGGTCGTACGAGATCGGCCAGGGGTGGGTCGCCGAAGGTTTCGACGACGAGCTGATCGGAGCATCGGCTGGCGACGAGCTGTCGTTCACGGCGACGCCAAAGGGCACCGAGCAACCGGCCGACTTCTCGATCACCGTGCAACGCGTGCAGGAGCTCATCGTGCCCGAGCTCTCCGACGAGTTCGTGGCCGAGAACCTCGGCGAGTTCGAGACCGTCGACGAATGGCGAGCGTCCATCGCCGAGCGCATCAGCACCGGCAAGCTCAATCGGATCCGCCAGCAACTGGTGCCGAAGGTGACCGAGGCGTTGACCGGGCTCACCGACATCGAGGCGCCGGCGCCGATGGTCGAGTCCGATCTGCAATCGCGAGTGCAGAACACCGTGCGCCAGTTCTCCGCCCAGGGCATCGACCTCGAGGGATGGCTGGCGGCCACCGGGCAGGATTCGAACTCCTTCATCGAGGGGCTGCGCGAACAGTCGCAACAGGCGGTCAAGGCCGACCTTGCACTACGCGCCGTCGCCGCCGCCGAAGCGATCGAGATCGACGACGCCGACATCGAGTCCGAGTTCGCACAGATCGCGATGCAGGTCGGCCAGAAGGCCAAGGACGTCCGCAAGGCATACGAGCGCAACGACGCCGTGCCCGAGCTGGTCGCGCAGATGCGCAAGTCGAAGGCACTCGACTGGCTGCTGCATCACGTCGAGATCGTCGACCCGGACGGAAAGCAGATCGATCGTGAACTCGTGCTCGGCCATACTCACGACGAAGACACTCATGACGACGACGGTCACGATCACGCGGCCCACGACGCCGAGGCACATGATCACGAAGATCACGAAGAACCCGACCCCGAAGACCCCGACACGGAGGCCGCCCGAACATGAACCTCGACGCAGTGAACTATCTGGTCCCCAACGTCGTCGAGCAGACGGCGCGGGGTGAGCGGGCGTACGACCTCTACAGCCGGCTGCTGAAGGACAACATCATCTTCCTGCAGACGCCGATCGACGACCAGATCGCCAGCCTCCTGTGCGCCCAGTTGATCCACCTGGAATCGGAGAACCCCGACAAGGACATCAACATCTACATCAACAGCCCCGGCGGCGACATCACGGCGCTGTTCGCGATCTACGACACGATGCAGTTCGTCCGCAACGACATCGCCACGATCTGCCTCGGCCAGGCCGCTTCGGCGGCGGCGGTACTGCTCGCGGCGGGCACCAAGGGCAAGCGTCTCGCCCTCCCGCACAGCCGTGTCCTGCTCCACCAGCCGTACGGCCGTGTCGGCTACAGCCAGGTCACCGACCTCGAGTTGGCGGCCAAGGAGATCATGCGGATGCGCGACCTGCTCGAGGAAATTTTGTCCGAGCACACCGGACAAACGATTGAGCGCGTGCATACCGATACCGATAGGGATTTCGTGATGGAAGCAGAAGAGGCCCTCACGTATGGCATCATCGACACCGTCATCTCGTCCCGCCAGGCCATCGACCGCACCGGGGCGATCCGCTGAGGGTCGACGACACGTTCGAACATCACTTCTGACACCTGGACTTGAGAGAGGAGGAGAGCACCCGTGGCCAAGTTCGGTGACACTGGCGAGCTGCTGAAGTGCTCCTTCTGCGGCAAGTCCCAGAAGCAGGTCAAGAAGCTCATCGCCGGTCCCGGCGTGTACATCTGCGACGAGTGCATCGACCTCTGCAACGAGATCATCGAAGAGGAGCTCACCGAGACGAGTGAGCTGACGTTCGACAACCTCCCCAACCCCCGCGACATCTGCTCGTTCCTCGACGACTACGTCGTCGGTCAGGAGCAGGCGAAGAAGATCCTGTCGGTCGCGGTCTACAACCACTACAAGCGGATCCAGTATCAGCAGACGTCCGGCCTCGGACGGCGCGACGACATCGAGCTGACCAAGTCGAACATCCTGCTGCTCGGACCGACGGGCTGCGGCAAGACCCACCTCGCGCAGACGCTCGCCCGGATGCTGAACGTTCCGTTCGCGGTCGCCGACGCGACCGCGCTCACCGAGGCCGGCTACGTCGGTGAGGACGTCGAGAACATCCTGCTGAAGCTGATCCAGGCCGCCGACTTCGACGTCAAGCGGGCCGAGACCGGCATCGTCTACATCGACGAGATCGACAAGATCGCCCGCAAGAGCGAGAACCCGTCGATCACGCGCGACGTGTCCGGCGAGGGCGTTCAACAGGCGTTGCTCAAGATCCTCGAGGGCACCCAGGCGTCGGTGCCGCCCCAGGGCGGGCGCAAGCACCCGCACCAGGAGTTCATCCAGATCGACACCACCAACGTGCTGTTCATCCTCGGGGGCGCGTTCGCCGGCCTCGAACCGATCATCGAGAGCCGCATCGGCCACAAGGGCGTCGGGTTCCACGGTGTGGTGCGGTCGAAGAGCGAGCGCGACCCGGGCGAGTTGTTCGCACAGGTGTTGCCGGAGGACCTCGTCAAGTTCGGGATGATCCCCGAGTTCATCGGCCGTCTGCCGATGGTCGGTGCGGTCCGCAGCCTCGACCTCGACTCGCTCGTGCGGATCCTCACCGAGCCGAAGAACGCGCTCGTCAAGCAGTACCAGAAGGTGTTCGAGTTCGAAGACGTCGAGCTCGAGTTCAGCCCTGACGGGCTGGTGGCCGTCGCCGAACAGGCGCTCTTGCGCGGTACCGGCGCACGTGGGCTGCGCGCGATCCTCGAAGAGGTGCTGCTCAACACGATGTACGAGCTTCCCGGCCGCACCGACGTCGGCCGCGTGCTCATCGACGAGAAGGCCGTACGGGAGAAGGTGAACCCCACGCTCGTACCGCGCGAGACGGGCCGGGCGACGCGGCCTCGTCGGGCCGCCTCCTGAACGATCGGGGCCGCGGGTCCACGACGATGCTCTACGCCGACGCGCTCGCGTACCTCGACGACCACGCGTCGTACGAGAAGACCGGCCGGATCACGTCGCCGAGCCTCGAGCCGATCACGCGGCTCACCGCGGCGATGGGCGATCCGCAGCACGCCTGTCCCGTGATCCACGTCACCGGCACCAACGGCAAAGGGTCGACGGCGCAGATCATCACGCGCCTCCTGATGGCACACGGGCTGACGGTCGGCACGTACACCAGCCCCCATCTCGAACGTGTGAACGAGCGTCTCTCGCGCAACGGTGAGCCGATCGGTGACGACGACTTCGCCGAACAGGTGGCGGCGATCGCAGATCTCGAAGCGTTGACCGGCGTCCGCCCGACCTACTTCGAGACGGTGACGGCCGCCGCGTTCCGATGGTTCGCCGACATCGCCGTCGACGTCGCCGTCGTCGAGGTCGGTCTGCTCGGCCGGTGGGACGCGACGAACGTGGTCGAGGCGCAGGTCGCGGTCGTCACCAACATCGGCATGGACCACACCGAGTTCGCCGGCCCGACCCTCGCCGACATCGCGACGGAGAAGGCGGGCATCATCAAGCCCACCAGCGCGGCCGTGATCGGCGAGACCCGGCCCGAGTTGGTCGACATCTTCGAGCGGGCGGGCGCGGCGTCGTTGTTCGCACGCGGCGACCACTTCGAGACGCTCGACAACTCGCTCGCCGTCGGTGGACGCCTCCTCGAGCTGCGCACCCCGACGACCATCTACCCCGATCTCTACCTCCCGTTGCACGGCAGGCACCAGGGCGACAACGCGGCCGTGGCGCTCACCGCGGTCGAGACGTTCTTCGCCAACCCACTCGCGACCGACGTGGTCGAAGAGGCGTTCGCCAACGTCTCCGTTCCAGGTCGCTTCGAGGTGATCGGCGCGCAACCGCTCGTCATCGTCGACGGAGCCCACAATCCAGCGGGCGCCGACAGCTGCGCGCAGGTGTTCTTCGACGACTTCCAACCCGAGGGTCGGCGGATCCTCGTCATCGGCACGCTTCGCGATCCGGCTGCGATGCTCGCCGCGCTGCGTGCCGACGAGTTCGACGTGGTGATCGCGTGCACCGCCCCTTCGCCGCGCGGTGTCGATGTGGGCGATGTCGCCCGCGCCGCGAGGGAGTTGGGATGCGACTCGGTCCTCACCGCCGACACCGTCGAACGGGCGTGCTCGCTGGCACTGCGGACTGCCGACATCGACGACGCGATCCTTGCGACCGGCTCGCTCTACCTGGTCGGCGACGCACGATCGGCGCTCCGGCGACTCGCTGGATGACGGGCTGGGTGGCCGGGCGGCGACCCGGGCAGTGACAACGAGCACCCCGCAAACCCCCGTTCACCGCCCCCCGAATGGCGACGGCCGCCGGTAGTGTCGCCGGGCATGTCTGATCGCACCCTCGTCCTGCTGAAGCCCGACGCCGTCGAGCGTGGCCTCGTCGGCCAGATCGTCCAGCGGTTCGAGCTCAAGGGCCTGCGGATCGTCGCCATGGACCTGCGCACCCTCGACACCGACACCCTCGCGCGCCACTACGAAGAGCACGTCGGGAAGGGTTTCTACGACGATCTCGTGGCGTTCATGGGCCGCGGACCGGTCGTGGCCATGGTGCTCGAAGGCCCGGAGGACACCTGGGAGGTCGTGCGCACGTTGGTCGGCGCGACGAATCCCCGCAAGGCGGACCCCGGAACCATCCGTGGCGATCTCGGCATCCTGTTCACCGAGAACCTCGTGCACGCCAGTGACTCGCTCGCGAGCGCGACGCGCGAGACCAGCATCTTCTTCCCCGATCTGTAGCATTCGCGCGATGGCACGTAACAATCCACTGAGCCTCGGGCGCGACCTCGCCATTGATCTGGGTACGGCCAACACCCTGATCTACGCGCGGGGCCTGGGGATCGTGCTCGACGAGCCTTCAGTGGTGGCCATCAACGTCAACGACGGCCGGCCGGTCGCGGTCGGACTCGAGGCCAAGCGGATGATGGGCCGCACGCCGAACCACATCAAAGCCATCCGTCCCCTGAAGGATGGCGTCATCGCCGACTTCGAGGTCTGCGAGAAGATGCTGCGCTACTTCATCCAGAAGGTGCACGCCAGCAAGTGGTCGAAGCCGCGCATGGTCATCTGCGTGCCGTCCGGCATCACCGGTGTCGAGCAGCGCGCGGTGCAGGATGCGGCCGAGTACGCCGGCGCCCGCAAGCCCGTTCACATCATCGAAGAGCCGATGGCAGCGGCGATCGGCGCCGACCTCCCCGTGCACGAACCGAGCGGCAACATGGTCGTCGACATCGGCGGCGGCACCACCGAGGTCGCCGTGATCTCGCTCGGTGGCATCGTCACGTCGCAGTCGGTCCGCGTCGCCGGCGACGAGCTCGACGACGCGATCCTGCAGTACGTCAAGAAGGAGTTCTCGCTCGCGATCGGTGATCGGACGGCCGAGGAGATCAAGATCCAGATGGGGTCCGCATGGCCCATGGAGGAGGAGCTCACCGCCGACATCCGCGGCCGCGACCTCGTGAGCGGCCTGCCGCGCACGATCCAGCTCACCACCGAGCACGTCCGTGAGGCGCTCGCCGAGCCGGTTGCCGCGATCGTCGACGCGGTGAAGACCACACTCGACAAGACCCCACCCGAGTTGGCTGCCGACATCATGGAGGACGGGATCACCGTCACCGGTGGTGGCGCGCTGCTCGGGGGCCTCGACGAACGCCTCGCCCACGAGACGGGGATGCCGATCCGCATCGCTCACGAGCCGCTGTACAGCGTCGTGGTCGGCTCGGGACGGGCGCTGGAGAACATCGACGCGATGCGGGGGCTGATGTCGCTCGGTGGCGACGACTAACCCCGGGCGCACGCCTTGGCTGTTTACTCGG
The DNA here is from genome assembly GCA_963722415.1 of Ilumatobacteraceae bacterium. Lineage (GTDB taxonomy): Bacteria > Actinomycetota > Acidimicrobiia > Acidimicrobiales > Ilumatobacteraceae > JALOLG01. The sequence continues at coordinate 24,163 of CAVRNI010000037.1, read as the reverse complement.
TCGGACGTCGTCGTGTCATCCTGCTCCTGCTGCTGACGTCGATCCTGCTGCTCACGATCGATCTCCGCGGAAACGCCATGTTCGACCGCGCGCGCATCCTGTTCGACGGCGCGCTCTCGCCGATGGAATCGGCCGCCCGCGTGGTCACGAACCCGGTGCGTGACGCGTGGCGCGGCGTCACCGAGTACGACGACCTGATCGAGGAGAACCAGCGGCTCCAACAGCGCGTCGACCAGCAGGTGGGCGCCGAGATCGCGGCCCGCAACGTGATCGTCGAGAACCAGCAGCTCCTGGCGCTCAACGATCTGGAGTCGATCGCCAACCTCCCGACCGCGACCGCCCAGGTGATCGGCCAAGCGCCGAGCAACCTCGACCAGCTGATCGAGATCGATGTCGGCAGCGACCAGCAGGTCGCGGTCGGCATGGCCGTCGTGAACGAGGCCGGTCTCGTCGGCAAGGTGCATCAGGTCTTTCAGACCACCAGCCTCGTCATGCTGGTGACCGACCCGCGGTACACCGTGCCGGTGAAGGTGCTCTCGGAGGAGAACCCCGCGCCGTCCACCACCGTGGAGGACACGGTGCCCAGCGGGATCCCCGTCGACGACGTGACGACCACCTCGTCGACGACGAGCACGACGTCGACGACCTCCACGACGCTGCCGGACGACCAGACGACCACGACCGGCGCGACCGACACGAGCGAGCCGGACACGTCCGGACCGACGAACAGCCTCGATGACGAGTTCGTGTTCGGCACCACCACCACGTCGACGACACTCGTCCCTCCCAAGCGCGACACCGGTGGGCTGCGCGGCCGCGGTCCCGATCGGTTGCCACGGGTCGAGTTCATCGACGAGAGCGCCTTCTTCGGTGAGATCGAACCCGGCGACGCGGTCTACACCACTGGCGGCCGCGCAAGCTTGGCGCCGCCCGACATCCCGGTCGGCATCGTCGTCAACGAGATCCCCGGGTCGAGCACGGGTGGCGTCGAGCTCGAGGTCGAGCTGCTCGCCCAACTCGACCGGCTCCAGTTCGTTCGGGTGGTCCTCTACAAGCCGATCGCGGAGCGCGGCGAATGATCGTCGCCCTCCTCCGCAGCTCGGTGGTCCGGGTCATCGCCGTCGGGATGATGTTGCTCGCGCTGCAGAACACGCTGTTCGCCGACATGCGCCCGGCTGGTGTCTCCCTGCAGGTGATGCTCGCCTTCGCCGCCGCGGCGGGCGCGGCGGGTGGCTCGGAACGAGGCGCGACGGCTGGTTTCATCCTCGGGCTGCTGTACGACCTCGGCACGGGCGGGCCGCTCGGGTCATCGTCGATCACGATGGGCCTCGCCGGCTACGTGGCCGGGTACGTGTCGCTCATCAACGTCGAGCGTCAATGGTGGCTGGCGGCGGCCTTCGTCGCCGTTGGCGCCGCCGTCGGTGAGCTGTGCGTACCGATCGTGCGGAGCTTCATCGGTGACGCCAACGTGTACAGCAGCCGTCTCTACGTGATCGTGCCGCTCGTCGCCTTCGCGGCCGCGGTCGCCAGCCCGGTCCTCGTTCCCGTCAGCCGCTGGTGCCTGCGCATGGGGACGACCGAGTGGAAGGCGCCGGCCGAATGAACAGGCGCCGCGAGACCGGGGCGCGCGCTTCTTTCGGCGCCGGCTTGCCAGACTGGGCCCATGGCTGTTGACAAACGCGCCGCGCGTCTCGGCATCCTGGCCATCGTCGGCGTCATGTTGTTCAGCCTGATCGGCGTGCGACTGTGGTTCCTGCAGACCGTCCGTGCCGAGGAGCTGCAGGCCAGGACCACCGAAGCGAAGACACGTACCGTGCCGCTGCTCCCCGAGCGCGGCCGGATCTTCGACGCCCAGGGCCGGATCCTGGCCGGCAACAAGCGCATCCTCACCGTCGGCGTCGACTGGCAACTGCTTCGCAAGCGCGCCGACCGGGAGGAGATCTTCCGGCGCTTGTCGGGCTGGGTCGGCGTGCCGATCGAGGAGATGCAGGCGCGCTACGACGCCAAGATCGACAGCCCCTTCCTCCCGATGCCCGTCGCTCGCGACGTCAGTGAGGAGGTCGCGCTGTCGCTGCTCGAGCGCATCGAGGACTTCCCGGGCGTGTCGGTGCTCAAGGAGTGGGCGCGCGTGTACCCGTACGCGCCGCATGCCGCGCACGTCGTCGGCTACATGGGCGCGATCACCAAGGAACAGAAGGACGAGTACCTCGCCAAGGACTACGTGCTGAGCGAGCGGGTGGGTCAGTTCGGTGTCGAGCTGAGCATGGAGTCGGTGCTGCACGGAGTGTGGGGCAGGCGCGTGTACGAGGTCGACGCCGCCGAGCGCCCGGTGCGTCTGATCGAGGAAGTGCCACCGGTCGACGGCTTCGACGTCCAACTCACGATCGATCTCACGCTTCAGCAGTACGCCGAGCAGGCACTCGAGACGACGCTCGAGGTGCGTCGCGATGAGCTCGCCCCGAACCCTGAGGTGCTCAAGCCCGACGGTGAACGCGAGAAGATGGATCCGAAGCTGCCCGACCTCGTCCCGTACAAGGCGCCGGCCGGGTCGGTGGTCGTGATGGACTACGCCACCGGTCAGGTCAAGGCGCTGGCGAGCTATCCGACGTTCGACAACCGCTGGTTCGAGGCCGGGCTGTCGAGCGAGAAGTTCAAGCAGATCTTCCCCGACACCGAGGATCCCGATCTGTCGATCCTCGTCGATCGCGCCGTCCAGGGCCGGTACAACATGGGTTCGACGTTCAAGCCGTTCACCGCCTACGCCGCCCTCAACACCGGTTTGATCTCGGCGGGGGAGTTGTTCAACGACGTGGGCGAGTACCGCATGCACACTGTCGACCAGGGTCGATGCGACGCCGGGCTGGTGCGGTGCGTGTACAAGAACGCCATCTGCAGTGGCACCCAACGTCCGTGCAGGTACGGGCCGGTCAACGTCGTCGATGCCCTCGCCATCTCGAGCGACTCGTTCTTCTACCGCATCGGCGAGGACATCATGGCCGAGAACAACTTCGGTCCGGTGCTGCAGGACGAGGTGAAGCTGTTCGGGTTCGGCTCCGACACCGGCATCGATCTCCCGTTCGAGTTCGACGGCACGGTTCCCGACAAGGAGCTCAAGAAGCGGTACGCCGAGCTCGGCATCATCAGCGAGGACGAAGGCCGCGGCTACTTCGCCGGTGACAACGTCCAACTCGCGATCGGACAGGGCCTCCTCTCGGCGACGCCGCTGCAGCTTGCGGTCGGCTACGCGACGATCGCCAACCAGGGCTTCGTGTTCCGGCCGCAGATCGTCAGGGCGATCTGGAACCCGGGCGTGCCGGACGGCGAACCAGGCTCGGTCGATCTCACCCGTGGAACCATCCGGGAGTCCTTCGACGACGCGGAGCTGATCCGCCAAGTCCCGATGCCGGGGGAGGTGCGGCTGCCGATCGTGGAGGGCCTCCGGCGCGTGGTCACGCCGGGCGCGGGGGTCGAGTCGGACTTCTACCACTTCACGACCGGCGAGAACCTGTTCCATGACTACCCGGACGACGCGATCCAGATCGCCGGCAAGACGGGCACCGCGCAGGGCGCCGGCAACTTCCCGTGGAACGACTCGTCGGTGTTCACCGGGTTCAGCATCGACGAGGCCAACCCGTACGTCGTGACCGCCTACCTCGAGAAGTCGGGCTACGGATCGCAGGCGGCCGCGCCCGTGGTCAAGTGCACGTTCCTCGCGCTCTCGGGGAAGACGCCCATGGAGCCCGTCGTCCAGTCGGATCCGCTCGACCTCAACAGCAGGCGCGCCGCGCCTTCGTTGGAGCTCGCCGACAGGTCGTGCTACAACGCCCGGTTCGGCGGGATCGGCACCATCGAATGATTGCCCACATGGTTGGCCAAATGGTTGAAGGGCCACGCGCATGGGTGTGACGTTCCTCCAGCGCCGCCCCGACAGCGGTCTGGGCAACGTCCGCTCGAGCCCCGGCGACCCGAGCCGCAACATCGACTGGGTGCTCCTGCTGACGCAGGCCGTGTTGACGGTGACGGGCTGCTTCATCGTGTTCTCGGCCTCGCGCACCCGAATCGTCGAGGACCCGTACGCGTTCGTCACCCGCCAGGTCGTGTTCGGGATCATCGCCGCGGTCGTGATGTTCGCGGTCATGTCGGTCGACTACGAGTGGCTGAAGGAGCGGGCGACGTTCTTCTACGGCCTCACGCTGGTGATCCTGTCGCTGCTGTTCATCGTCGGCCAGATCAACGGCCGCGACCGAATCTCGTTCGACTTCGGTCCGTTCAACTTCCAACCCGCCGAGATGGCGAAGTTCACGACGTTGCTCGTGCTGGCGGCCTACCTCGCCGACGAACGCAGCGACGAGGTCAGCTACGCACGGTTCCTCGGCGGGCTGCTGTTGGTCGGCGCGCCCGCCGTGCTCGTCATCCTCCAACCCGACCTCGGGTCGGCGTCGGTGTTGATCTCGATCGCGATGGGCGTGCTGCTCGTCGCCGGGGCCAAACCGAAGTACATCGCGCTTGATCAGCCTGCTCGCGCTGTCGACGGTCGCCTCGGCGTTCATCAGCCGTCTCGTCAACCAGTACCAGATCGAACGGCTGCGGGTGTTCGTCGACCCCTCGACCAGTGACCCGCAGCTCCAGGACTCCGTCTACCAGGTGCGCAACGCGGTCAGGGCGGTCGGCACGGGCGGTCTGTGGGGGAAGGGATGGCTCGAGGGCCCGCTCACGAACGGTCGCGACATCCCGGTGATGTGGGCCGACTTCCCCTTCGCCGCGGTGGGCGAGCAGTTCGGTCTGGTCGGGTGTTCGGCGTTGCTGATGCTGTTCGTGATCGCCCTCGCCCGGATCTGGCGAATCGCGTCGCTGTCACGCGACCTGCTCGGCACCTACCTGTGCGCCGGCGTGTTCACGATGCTGCTCTGGCAGCTGTTCCAGAACGTCGGGATGACGCTCGGCATCATGCCGGTCACCGGCTTGCCGATGCCGTTCGTGTCGTACGGGGGTTCGAGCCTGATCACGTACTTCGCGTTGTTCGGGATCGTGCAGAGCGTCCACATGCGGCGGATGCGGTAGCGCACCCTGCTGTGGTGTCGGGCCTGGGCGCCCGGCTCCGACGACGGCGGGGTCCCGCACCAGTAGACTGTTCGGAACATGTCTTCACTCTGGGCGCGGCTCGAACCGCTCCTGGCGCGGGTGCAAAAGCCTGCTCGTTACATCGGGTGCGAAGACGGTGCCGCAACCCCCCGACACGAGAAACACCGGGTGGCGTGGCTGCTCGCCTACCCCGACACCTACGAGATCGGCTTGCCCAACCAGGGGCTGCAGATCCTCTACGAGATCCTCAACGAACGCGACGACGCCGTCGCCGAACGCACGTACGCGCCGTGGCGCGATCTCGAGGCGCTGCTGCGCGAACACGGGGTGCCCCTGTTCTCGGTCGACACCCACCGTGCCGCCGGCGAGTTCGACGTGTTCGCGTTCAACCTGGCGGCCGAGCTGGTGTACACGAACGTGCTGAACATGATCGACCTTGCCGGCATCCCGGTGCGGACAGCCGACCGTCGCCCGGAGCATCCGCTGGTCATGGTCGGTGGGCACTGCGCGTTCAACCCGGAGCCGCTCGCCGACTTCGTCGATGTGGCCGTGCTCGGTGACGGGGAAGAGGTCGTCGGTGAGATCACCGAGGTCGTCCGCGACTGGAAGGCCTCCGGCCGGACGGCTCGCGAGCCGTTGCTGCGCGAGCTCGCCCGACTGCCCGGCGTCTACGTGCCTTCGATGTACCACGTCGAATACGACGGCGCCCGCCTCGTGTCGGTCGAACCCCGCTACCCCGACGTGCCCGCCACCGTCGACAAGCGCACGGTCGCCGATCTCGCCGATTGGCCGTACCCGAAGCGGTCCCTCGTGCCGCTCACCGAGGTCGTCCACGACCGGCTGAGCGTCGAGGTCTTCCGCGGCTGCACACGCGGGTGCCGCTTCTGCCAGGCGGGGATGATCACCCGGCCGGTCCGCGAGCGGCCGGCGGAGCAGGTCCGCACCATGATCCGCGAGGGGCTGCGGCGCACCGGGTACGACGAAGTGAGCCTCACCTCGCTGTCGACGGCTGACTACTCCGACATCGAGCCGGTGGTCAATGGCGCACTCAGTGACGCCGCGGCGCTCCCTGGTTCGTGCGGCACGACGACGATCAACCTGCCGTCGCTGCGTGTCGATGCATTCACCGTGGGATTGGCCGGAGAGGTCAGCAGTGGCCGGCGCAGCGGACTCACGTTCGCGCCGGAGGCCGGCTCGTGGCGACTGCGGCAGGTGATCAACAAGCTGATCACCGAGGAGGACCTCTACGGCGCCGCCGAGTCCGCCTTCTCGTCGGGCTGGAACCGGATGAAGCTGTACTTCCTCACCGGGCTGCCAACCGAGACCGACGACGACACGCTCGGCATCGCCGAGCTGGCGAAGAACTGCGCCGCGATCGGCCGCCGTCACACCGGCCGGACGTCGGTCACCGTGAGCCTCGGTGGGTTCGTGCCCAAGCCGCACACACCGTTCCAGTGGTTCGGGCAGAACACCGAAGCCGAGCTGCGTCGCAAGGTCAACCTGGTTCGCACCGCGCTGCACAAGGCGCGAGGTGTCACGCTCAAGTGGCACGACCCGCGAGCTGCCGTCGCCGAGGGCATCGCCAGCCGGGGCGACCGACGCATCGGGCGTGTGATCGAGCGCGTCTGGCGATCGGGCGGCACGTTCCAGGAGTGGGGCGAGTCGTTCGACCTCGACCGTTGGACGGATGCGATGGCAGCCGAAGGCCTGTCGCTCGACTGGTACGTCCACCGCCATCGCACGTTCGACGAAGTCCTCCCGTGGCAGCACTTGACGGCAGGACTGCACGCCGACTTCTTGTGGGACGACTGGCAATCGGCGCTCGCCGGGAGTGGGGTCGAAGATTGCCGGTGGACCCCCTGCTATGACTGTGGGGTGTGCACCGGGTACGGCATCGAACACGTCGTGGCCTCCACGGTGCCGCCCGCTGGCGGCAGCCAGGGCACCGGTCAGGATCTCTCCCGCGGCGGCGAGGTCCCCGTCGCGCTGGTCGCACGTCCGGTGCAGGATCTCACCATGGCGGGAACTGCGTCATGAAGTTGCGGATCCGCTCCACCAAGCTCGGCAAGGTCCGCTTCGTCAGCCACCGCGACGGCGCCCGCATCTGGGAGAGGGCGCTCCGCAAGGTCGGGTTGCCCACCGCGCACAGCGCCGGATACACACCCCGTCCCAAGATCAGCTTCGGCTTGGCGCTCCCGACCGGCGCCGAGTCGATCGCCGAATACGTCGACGTCGAGCTCCGCGAAGGTGCGGCGCCAGAAGTCGATGTGCTCCGTGCCCAACTCTCCGACGACCTCCGTGCCCGACTCACCGACGCGCTGCCCGACGGCATCGACGTCACCGTGGTCGTCGAGCGCCCGGACTCCGACGAGTCGCTGCAGGAGGCCGTCACGTCCTGCACATGGGAGCTCTGGAGCGATGAGCTCACGCCGGCGGAGATCAGAGCAGCGGTCGCGTTGCTCGACGCCGATCAACTGATGATCGAGCGCGAACGGAAGGGCCAACGTCGAACCGACGACATCCGCCCGCTCGTTCTCGATCTGCACCCCGACGCCACCGGGCATCGCCTGGTGGCCGAACTCGCCACCGTCGGACGGGCCCTGCGCCCCTCCGAGCTGGCGTCTCTCGCGTTCGCCGACGTCGACCCCCTCGACGTGCGAGCGCTACGAACACACCAATGGATCAGCCACGACGGCGATCGGCGCGAGGTGCTCTCGCTGCCCACCGCGATGGCGGCGCACACCCTCGGGGTGGGCGCATGAGAAGGGAATGCACTCATGGACGACACGAACACCGAGACCGGTGGCGCCGCCGCGGAGCGGCCGGACACCGCACTCCAGGAGGTCTCCACCGAGGACCACGCAGGCGCTGACGACGGCCCTGCGACGCTGACGGCCGACGGTGGCGAGGCGCAACGCCGCCGCCGACGCGGTTCGCGCGGCGGTCAGCGTCGCCGCAAGGGCACCGGGCCGGGTGTGTCTGGTGGGAGCGATGACGACGGGGACGACGGCGACGACGACCTCACGGACGACGTCGACGGTCGCACCGACAACGACGGGTCGACGCCGGCGATCGTGCGATCGCAGGATCCGGACGGCGACGTGTCCCGGAACGACGAGACCGAGGCTCCTGCCAGCGTGCATCCCGACGAACTGCCCGAGCCGATGCGCGAGGGCCGAGTGATGTCGGTCGAGGCCGCCGACAAGGCGTTGGTGCGCAAACCCCAGATCGGAGACACCCGCCCCGCACCGCCGTCACCGGATCGCCGCGACGCCGGGCCGCGGCACCCGGCACCGGTACCGCGAGCCGGACCGCCTCGCGCCGTCGGAAGCGCCCGACCAAAGACGTCGCCGACCAGCCCGAGCGTCGCCCACCTGAGCAGCAGAAGAAGAAGCGCCGCGGCGCGAGAACCAAGCACGACACGTTCGACCCCGATCCGGACCTGATCGAGCAGCGGCGTGGGCGCGAGCGCAACGGCAAGCCGATCGGCCGCTTCTTCATGTGCGTGCAGGTACGACCGGGCATGACTCAGGTCGGCGTGCTCGAGGGCCGCAACCTGATCGAGCACTACGTGAGTCGTCCGGCCGACGACGTCAGCCTCATCCACGGCAACATCTACGTCGGGCGCGTCCAGAACGTGCTGCCCGGCATGGAAGCCGCGTTCGTCGACATCGCCACGCCCAAGAACGCGGTGCTGTACCGCGGCGACGTCCAGTACGACGCCGAGGACATCGAGGAGCGGGCCGACGACCGCCGCATCGAGGACATCCTCCGCGCCCGCCAGCTCATCATCTGCCAGGTCACCAAGAACCCGATCGGCGCCAAGGGCGCCCGCCTCACGCAAGAGGTGTCGCTGCCGGGACGGTTCGTGGTGTTGATCCCCAACTCCAAGACGTACGGCATCTCCAAGCGACTGCCCGACGACGTGCGCAAGCGGCTCCGGGCCATCCTCGACCGCGTCAAGCCCGCCGAGCACGGCCTGATCGTGCGCACCGCGGCCGAGCACGCCACCGAGGACGAGCTGCGTGCCGACATGAAGCTCCTGCTCGACCAGTGGGAGGGCATCGCCGCCAAGGCAGCCAAGACGCAGCGGCCGGCGTTGCTGTACCGCGAGCCGGAGCTCGCGGTCCGTGTGATCCGCGAGGAGTTCAACTCCGAGTACCGCGGTGTCGCCATCGACGATCGGCGGCTCTTCGAGGACGTGCGCACCTACGTCACGGCGTTCAACCCCGAGCTCGCCGACCGCATCGAGTTCTACGACGCCGAGGCGGAGGGGCTCCCGCTGTTCGAGCGCTTCCACGTCCACGAGCAGGTGCATCGGGCGCTGGATCGCAAGGTCTGGCTGCCGTCGGGCGGCTCGCTGATCATCGAGCACACCGAGGCACTCACGGTGATCGACGTCAACACGGGCAAGAACGTCGGCAAGTCGAACCTCGAGGCGACCGTGTTCCACAACAACATGGAGGCCGCCGACGAGATCGCCAAGCAGCTGCGTCTCCGCGACATCGGCGGCATCATCGTGATCGACTTCATCGACATGGAGATCCGCGACAACCGCGCCAAGGTCGTCGCCGCCTTCCGCTCGGCGTTGGCGCGCGACAAGACCCGGACCCAGGTGTTCGACATCTCCGACCTCGGTCTCGTCGAGATGACCCGCAAGCGCATCGGCGAGGGCCTGCTGACCGAGTTCTCCGAGACATGCCCCGACTGCGAAGGCCGCGGCGTGAGGGTGGACCATACCCTGCTTGATTGAGTCGGCTCGGAGCAGGTCGGAGACCGGCAAGTCTGGTCGCCGACTCAGCAGCGGGGTAGTTGTGGCTTGTGATCGGTCGTACGTCCGCGGGCTGATCCGGCGTCACCCCTGGGCTGATGCGCGGTCTCTTGCCCTGAGTACGGTCGGGTGATGGCGAGCGGCTCGGACGCGTGGCTCGACGAGCGGCGGAGCTGGGGCATCGTCAGCGCCGTCGCGGCAAGCGTCGTTGCCGCGATGAGCCTGATCGACCTCGACGAGGTCTTCCTGCGCGACGTCGTCACCGTCATCGCGGCCGTCGGCGTGTACCTCGTCTACGGCGCCGTGCCGCGGTTCCCGGCGTGGGCGCCGTTCGGAGTGGCCTGCGTCGCCACGACCACGATGAACCTGCCGGAGCTTCGAACCGAAGGCGCGATGTTCTTCGTGGTACTGGCCTTGTCACACCTGGCGCTGACCGAGCCGCGCCGGCGGATCGTGTTCGTATGCGGAGTGACAGCCGTCGCCCTGCCTGCCATCGTCGCCGCCTTCCGTGGCACCGACTGGGGCTGGCAGTACTGGATGATGGGATTCGCGTTCGGGTGGGGGTTCGGCGAGCTCGGCTACCGGTTCCGCCTCGCTCGCGACGAGCTGGCGAGCGCCCGTGCCGTGATCGCCGATCAGGCCGCGCTCGACGAGCGGCAACGCATCGCGCGTGACGTGCACGACGTGCTCGGGCACTCGCTGACGATCGTGATGCTGCAGCTCACGGCCGCCCGTCATCTCCTGCGAAGAGACCCGGACGAGGCCGACGCCGCGCTCGCCGACGCCGAGCGGGTCGCCCGCGACAGCCTCAACCAGGTGCGACGCACGGTGGGCATGCTCCGCGTCGGCACGGAGGATCGCCTCGGTTCGACGGACGACCCCGGCGTCCCGTCGCCCACGCTCGAGGATCTCGATCAGCTGCTCGCCGACTACCGCTCGGCCGGCATCTCCGTTCGCGCCGAGGTCGGTGGGCCGATCGGATCGATCGACGCGTCACGTTCGATGGCCGGCTACCGAATCGTCCAGGAGGCGATGGCCAATGTCTCGAAGCACTCACCGTCGGCCGACACGGTGGTGACGATCAACGTCGACGAAGCCCACGGCGCGTGCCGGATCCGCGTCGACAACCATGGCGGCGGCCAGCACGCGCACGCGACATCCGGTGGCTTCGGGCTGGTGGGGATGCGTGAGAGAGCTCGATCGGTCGGTGGCACCGTCGACGCCGGTCCGGTCGGCGACGGTTGGCGGGTGTCGGCCGAACTGCCACCACTCAACGAGATCGCCGGCTCCGAGTGATCCGCATCGTTCTCGTCGACGACCAGGAGCTCGTGCGCGCCGGTCTCGAGCGCATCCTGGGCTCGGAGGACGACCTGACGATCGTCGCCCAATGTTCCGACGGTGCGCAGGCGCTCGAAGCGGTCGAGGCAACGCAACCCGACGTGGTCCTGATGGACATCCGGATGCGGGTCATGAACGGCATCGAGGCAACGCGGCGGATCCGCGACGTCGACGGACCGCCGGTCTTGATCCTGACCACGTTCGACGACGATGAGACGCTGTGGGGCGCGATCGACGCCGGCGCGGCCGGCTTCGTGCTCAAGGATTCGTCCGCGGCCGACCTGATCAGGGCGGTGCGCACGGTGGCCAGCGGAGCCGCCTGGCTCGATCCGCAGGTCACCCAGCGCGTCCTCGCGATCTACCGCACCACCGTGCTCCCACAGGCCCGCGAACAGGAGCGGGCCGGGCAACTCACCGACCGCGAGCACGACGTGCTGCGGCTGATCGCCGACGGTGCGACGAACGCCGAGATCGCCGGCGCGCTGCATGTCAGCGCCGGCACGGTGAAGAGCCACGTCGGATCGATCTTCTCGAAACTCGGCGTTCGCGACCGCGCCGGGGCGATCGTGTACGCCTACCAGCACGGCATCGCGTCACCCCCTGGTCCGAGCTGACCACTAGACCCCCGTCCGATGACGGCGGGCGGGGTCTTCCGTACCGTCGTCGGCATGAACCCCATCCTCGAGGTGCAGCAACTCAGCAAGCGGTACGGCGACGTCGTCGCCGTCGACGGCGTCGACCTGACCGTCAACGAAGGCGAGATCTTCGGCATCCTCGGACTCAACGGCGCCGGCAAGACGACGATGGTCGAGTGCGCGCAAGGGCTCCGTCGTCCGGATGGCGGCTCGGTCCGGCTCCTCGGCCGCGATCCCCGACGCGATCGCAGCGCGCTCGCCTCCCGGGTCGGGAGCCAACTGCAGGACTCGAACCTGCCCGAGCGGATGCGCGTCAGCGAGGCCGTCAAGCTGTTCGCCGACCGGCGCGTGTCGAGGGATGCGGTGGGCGAGTGGGGACTCGACGGACTGTGGGGGAAGTCGTTCGGCTCGCTCTCGGGCGGTCAGCGCCAACGGTTGTTCATTGCCCTGGCGCTCGTGAACGAGCCGGAGATCGTGTTCCTCGACGAGCTCACGCAGGGCCTCGACCCGTCCGCGCGACGGGTCGTGTGGGACCTCGTCAGGCGGATCCGCGACCGCGGAACGACCGTGGTGCTCGTCACGCACTTCACCGACGAAGCCGAGATCCTCTGCGACCGGGTGGTCGTGATGCGTGACGGAGGGCTCGTCGCCCACGGCTCGCCGGCGGAGTTGGTCGAGCAGTACGGGCCGGGCGTCGGTGTCTCGTTCACCGAACCGCACGCCGAGGCAGCCGAGCTCCGTTCGATCTGCGGCGTGCGTTCCGTCGGGCTCTCCGGCGAGCGTGTCGAGCTGCGTGGCGACCGCCGGATGCTGGCGCACGTCGGCGCCCACCTCGTCGACGCCAGCCGCGCGCGTGGCCGACCTGTGCCGACCGACCTTCATGTCGACGAGCCGTCGCTCGAAGACGCCCTGCTCGAACTGATCGGCCCTGGTATCCCGAGAAGGACAGCCGCGTGAACGTCACCCGCCGACTCCTGACCTCCGAGTTGCGGCTCCTGCTGCGCGAGCCGCTCGTGCTGGCGTTCGTCTTCGCCTTCCCCGTGATCACCGTCCTCGTGCTGGGCGGCGTGTTCGACGACGACGATCCGGCGTTCGAAGGCGCGCTCCCCAGCGACTACTACATCGCCGCCTACTTCGGTGTCGTGATCGCCGCCGTCGGGTCTGATCATGCTGCCCGTCCACATCGCCTCGTACCGCGAGGCGGGCGTCCTGCGCCGCTTCGACGCCGCTGGCTTTCCCCGGTGGTCGTTTCCGCTCAGCCAGTTCGTGATCGGCGCCGTGTTCGTCGCGATCGGCGCCGTCATCCTGCTCGCCACGGCGGCGGTGGCGTACGGGCTGCCCGGCCTCGAGGATCCGGTGCGGACGGCGATCGGGATCGTCGCCGGCTCACTGGCGTTCATCAGCATCGGGGTGCTGCTCGGCACGCTGCTGCCCAACGCACGGGCGGCGCAGGGCGTCGGACTGCTGCTGTTCCTGCCGATGTTCCTGCTCGCAGGTGGCGGACCGCCGCCCGAGGTGATGTCGCCGGTGATGAACGACATCGGCACCGTGCTCCCGCTGACCCATGTCGTGCGGGCGATCCAGGAGCCGTGGCTCGGGCTCGGCAACGGCACCGATCACCTCGTCGTGGTGCTCGCGATGTTCGTGGCCGCGACCCTGTTGACGCTCGCCCGGTCAGGGGCGTCGGGGGCGTTCGGGTCGGTCCTGCGTCGAGAGACGGCGGTTGGCGGGCTCGCGACCCGGCGGTAGCCTTCCACGAGCTATGTACGCAGTGATCGCATCCGGTGGCAAGCAGGAGAAGGTGGCCGAGGGCCAGCTCGTGCGTGTCGAGCTGCTCGACGGTGAGGAGGGGAGCGAGATCGCTCTCGCCCCGGTCCTGGTGGTCGACGGCGACAACGTCTTCGCCACCGCCGACGAGCTCGGGAAGGCGTCGGTCAAGGGCAAGATCGTCGGCACCGCCAAGGGTCCCAAGATCAACGGCTTCACGTACAAGAAGAAGTCCAACCAGCGCCGGCGCTACGGTCACCGCCAGCACTACACGGTGGTCGAGATCACCTCGATCACGACGAGCTGAGGAGACCGCAATGTCGAAGACCAAGGGTGGCGGTTCGACCCGCAACGGCCGCGACTCGAACTCTCAGCGTCTCGGCGTGAAGGTGTTCGACGGGACGAAGATCACCGCCGGCACGATCATCGTGCGCCAGCGCGGCACCAAGCTGCATCCCGGCAAGAACGTCGGCATCGGCGGCGACGACACGCTGTTCTCGCTCGTCGACGGCTCCGTGAAGTTCGGCGAGCGCAAAGGCCGCAAGGTCGTCGACGTCAACCCTGTCTGATTCAGTCGCCGCCACGGCGCAGCACCTGCAGCCGTAGACGTCGGTAACTCGTGGAGTTCACGGATTCTCGAGTCTGGCGACGCGTGTTGGCTTGCCGGCATGGATCTGTTCACGGAAATCTGGGTGCGTAACGAGAGACAATCACTCGACGAGCTGCTGAACTTGGCCGAGAGAGTCGGGCCCCATCTCGCCGAAGCGCATAATGCTCGTCGTCGTGACCCGAAGGCAGGTCGGCACCGACTCCTGAGGTTCCGGCGACCAGCGCCCGAGGTCGAAGCACCACTCCCGGACGCTCAAGACACCCGGCTCTCGCCACGACCTGCTCACGTCCGGGCGCTGACATGACGCGCCAGGCGGTCGGCCCGATCTTCGTGATGGCGTCCTTGTTGATGGCCGCCTGCGGCGGGTCGGACGGTGACGACGTTCTGCAGCCATCAAGAGCAACGGTTACCGGCGACACGACAGCGCGCATGGAGTTCGCAGCCGACGAACCCACCTCGGTGACGACGCCCGATTCGGCGACCACACTCGGCGGGGTCACGGAGACGGTGCCTGCGACCACTGCGGCGCCGTCCGACCCGGCGAAACACCCTGGTGAAGGTGTTCCCGACACGACCGGTCGGATCGCGTTCGGTCGGATCATGGCCGGACATGAGCGGAACGATCAGCTCATGGCGCTGTACGCGGTCGACCCGGACGGTACCGACCTTGTTCAGTTGACGGATGGCGACTCCGGCTTCCCTGCCTGGTCGCCCGATGGCTCGCGGTTGGCGTTCACCCTTGTCGACTCCGATCAGGCCCGGCAGATCGCCACGATCGCCGCCGACGGCAGCGACCTCCAACTGTTGACGTCCGGAGCCGGCGTGCACGAAGCGCCGAGTTGGTCACCGGACGGCTCATGGATCGCGTACGGCTACTCACCGATACCACCGCACGGTCCGGGCTTCCACACCGTTCTCTACCGGATGGACGCAGACGGGTCGAACCAGGGACCGCTCGGCGACCCCGACGCCGACGACTACGAACCGAAGATCTCACCGGACGGGCGAAGCGTGTTGTTCCAGCGCTGGACCGGAACCGAGGAACCGGTCATGATCCGCGATCTCGTCACCGGACAGGAGCGCACCGTGCTGAGCGCTGGCGGTCACAACGCCAGTTGGTCCCCCGACGGCGAAGCGATCGTCGTCCAGACCGATCCGTCGATCACCGATCCGTCCACCGCGGGTTGGATCTGGGGTCCGATAGTGCGCATCACCGTGGGCGGGGCCGAAACCGAATCCACCGAGCTCTACCCCGGTGGTGATGAGAGCGGCGGGTTCAAGCCGGTGTACTCGCCGGATGGGGGTCGCATCGCCTTCGGCTGCGGGCACAACGCCGGAAGTCCTGATTACGACGAGGCGATCTGCATCATGAACGCCGATGGCACCGACGTCAGGATCCTCGTGGACGCCCCTGGCGAATGGGACAACGAAGTCGCCTGGGGCGACACCAACTCCTGATCACGTACCCGGCTGCGGAGTGTTGAGCTCGGACGCGACCCGGTGGGCCAGTTCCGTGCGCGAGCGGACGCCAAGCTTGCGGTAGATCTTGGACAGGTGGTCCTCCACCGTTCGCCGGCTCATGAACAGCTCCGCCGCCACCTCCGGATTCGAGCGACCGGCTGCCACCAGCTCCACGATTCGGCGCTCGCTGACCGTCAGTTCGCGCGGTGCCGGAGCACGCCCACCGATCCGAGCCAACTCACTGTTCACCTTGGCGATCCACAACGGGGCGCCCACCCGCTCGAAGCCGGAGCGGGCGTCATTGAGCCTCCGGCGTGCCTCGGACCCACGGCGGGCGCGCCGCCCGACTGTCCCGGCGACGAGCTCGGTGCGGGCCAGCTCGAATGGCATCGGCACACCGGCGTGGTGCTCGAGACTCTCATCCAACACCTTCAACGCACCACCGGGATCGCCGCGGGCGCTGATCAGCAGCCCCCGGCAACGAGTCGCAACTGCGATCGGCCAGCGCCCGGCGGCGGTCCCGACCGCGCGTTCCAAACGCTCGACGGCGGCGTCTGCTGCGTCGAGGTCACCGGTACCGATCAGCGCCTCGATGTGGTCGCCGGCGCATCGCAGCACACCCGGATCCTCGACGCCAGCTGAGATCTCGACGACTTCAGCCAGATGCTCGAGCGCCGGGCCCGGGCGAGACAGGGAGAGCTCCAAGAATCCGAGGACGTGCAGGTTCTTGACCATCTCGTCGGCGCCTCCCATCGCGCGCCCGATGGCCAACCCCGCCTTCGCGTGCGCGCGCCCATCGTCGATGTGGCCCTGGTGGACCTCCACCGCGGCGAGCGCCGCCAGCGCCGCCGACAGGTCCCACTGGCGGTCGGCCAAGCTTTGGATCTCGACGCTCTGCTGCGCGTAATGCCGAGCCAGCACCCAATTTCCGGCCCAACGCTCCAACTCGCTCAACTCGTACAGCAGCTCGCCGGCAGATGATTCGTCGCCGAGGTCGTCGGCCTGCCGAAGCAGTGGCTCCAGCCGTTGGCGCGCTCCGTCGAAGTCATCGGCCCAGCGCGACAGCGTGCCGATCCACCCGCTCGGCAGCGAGGCGATCCGCGGACGCTCGATCTGGCCCTGCATGGCCACCGCCCGTTCCACGAAGTCGATCCCGCGTGGATGACCTTGAATCACCTCCAACCGACCCCTCATGACGAGCGCGCTCGTCAGCGTCGCCACGTCGTCACCGCGTGCCGCTGTCAACAAGGACTCGCGTGCGCAACTCGCGGCGGCCTCGACGTCCCATCGTCCGAGATGAACGGTCGACAGGTCCCGCAAAGCCTGGGCCGCTAGCACCGGATGCTCGCTTGCGTCGTGCAACGCCTGCCCGAGCACTTCGAGTGCCGTCGGGAGGTCGTCTCGCAGGTCGACCCCACCGAGCAGGAGGAGCGCCTCGGCCCGCGCGCCGCCGGGCGGGGCGGTCGACGCGACACGCTTTGCCAGTTCCCGCCCGCGCGGTGTTTCCCGACATCGCGTGACAGCGGGCCGCGTCGAGGCAGCGACGGCGGACGCCATCGTGGTCGGCCCGAGGCGTGAGTCGCTCCGCCTGCTCGTGGAGCTCGGCTGCGGTCGACGGCGCACCGCGGCTGAGAGCGAGCCCGGCTGCCCGGTCCAGCGCCGATGCCACAGCGGCGTCGGGTTCGTCGATCGCCAGCCCGAGGTGGCGCGCTCGCTCCTCCTCGTCGGCGACGATCTCCGCCAGCCGGCGGTGCACTTCCATGCGACGTGTCCGGGAGGCGTCGGCGTACACACCGGATGCAAGGAGCGGGTGAGTGAACTCCACGTTGTCCCGATCGACCACGAGCACTCCCGCCCGCACGGCGCGTTCGACAGCGGCGGCCGTCGAATTCCCGACGGCTGCCTCGACGAGGCGCATCGTCGGCCGGGCGAGTGAAGCGACGACGAGCAACATCTCACGGGTGGCGGCGGTCAGCCGTCCGAGCCGTCTGTGGACGAGCGGGTCAGCGTCGTGGGAATCGGAAGCGGTTCGTTCGCCGCCGGCGTCATCGATGCGGCGGACAACGCCCGTGCGATTTCCACGGCGTACAACGGGTTGCCGCCCGACACCTGATGAACACGCGTCAGCACCGGCCGCGTGAGCGAGATCCCGACGTGGCGCTCGATGACGACATGAAGCGCGCCCGCGTCGAGGGCGCCGACTGGTAGCCGACGCACCCGTTCAGGCCACGGCGACCGGTCCAGTCCGAGGGCCGCCGCCGCGACCGACTCCGTCCGCGACGTCAGAACCAGAGCGACCGGCTCGTCGGTGAGCCGACGAGCCACGTACTCCAGGACCAGGGCACTCGGATGATCGAGCCATTGCACATCGTCCACCGCGACAGCGACCGGACCCGCCGCGGTGAGCAGTCGGACCGTTTCCAAGGCCGCCCGCGCCACCGTCCTGGCATCGGCGCCAGAATCACTGTCGGGTCCCCGTAGCAACACCGTGTCGAGTGCCCGCCGCTGAGGCCCTGGCAACGCGTGCCCGACCTCGTCGACCACGGGGCGCAGCAGATCGTCGAGGGCGGAGAACGACAGCTTCGTCTCGCTACGACCGGGGCGGCTGGCGAGCACGCGAAATCCCTGTTCGGCGGCCTCGGCGGTGGCCGCAGTCCAGATCGTCGTCTTACCGGCCCCGGCCTCACCCTCCAGGATCAGGGCACCGGGACCCGTGCGCGCGCTCGTGAGGAACTCTGCGACTGTCGCGAGCTCCGTGTTCCGCCCGACGATCTGGTCCGTCATCCCCCCTCGTGCGAAGCCGCGACTCTCGCGCCCATACCGCGCCGAGGGACATCTTGGCGAGGACGAACACCGCGTTGCGAGTCGCAGCGGCGCACCAGGGTCACTCCGAGTCGGTCAGCACCCAGGGATGCGCCTCCCACAGCGTCTCGAACGGCGAGCTCTCCGGCCTCACATCGGTGAAGACGAGTTGGTGCCCGTCGAACGACCAGGCTGCGGTGACCGTGTCGATGCCGTCGCTCACGTCGATCAGCTCACCGGTGACGGCGTACGGGCCCTTGAACCCGATGTCGCCATTCGGATCGAGCAGCGTGATCGAGGAGTTCGAGATGACCATCGCGAACTCGTTCGCCGACTCGTACCGCCCGGGCGTGACCCAGACGTCCCCGTCGGTCGCCGTGGGCGAGCACTGCGCGGAGTCGGGTGGCACACCGAGCCGGCTCTTGAGGGCTGAGATGGCGTCGAGGTGTGTCTTGGTGACAGGCTCCGCCGCCAGCTCCTCATAGACCGGTCGGAGCGCACTCCGGAGCGCGGCGATGTCGGCGTCGGTCGCCGTCGTGAACGTCATGCCCTCGCAGAGCGCCGGCACCGATTCGCGGTCTTCCGCCCGGGCCGCATCGAGTGCGTCGTCGACGATCGCCGCCGCGGCGTCGCGTAGCACCGCCTGGTGTTCCGACGAGAGGGTGGCGAAGGCATCGGCATTCATGAAGATCACGGATGGACGCGGCCAGAAGTTGAGGTTGGCGGTCACATGGTCGGCGGACTCTTCGTAGTGATTGCCGACGATCGCACCGAGGTGCTGCTCGGAACCGTCGAGCCCATCGAGTGCGGCCCCGGTCTTGCGGATATCGGCAGCAGCGCCGAGCGCGGCGAGCGTCCGGCGGACGAGCGCCGAATCCTGATGCCCGATCGTCGTACCAATGAAGTCGGATGGATTGGTGAACGGCCTGGAGACACCGAGCACTTTCCGCAGGGGCCCGGGTACGACGCCGATGCCGGCCAGTCCGACATCGTCGAGGCCTCGCAGCATCTGCTTCGGGATGCCCGCCTCGAACACCGCGGCCTGGAGGTCATGGCTGTCGACGAGGAGTGGAGCGAGCAAGGCCTGGAAGCTGTCCACGCCGACCTGGTCGAACACTCGCGCCCCCAACCATCCGACATCGAACTCGCCGGCTTGAACGTCGGCGACGGTCGCCGCCTCGAAATCGAGATCGTCCATCCGCCATTCGGGATGGAATGCGATCGTCAATGTGCCGCCCGAGCGGACATCAACCTCGTTCGCGAACGTGTCCATCTGGTCGTTGTTCTGATGGCTGTTGTGCACCACGACGAGTCGGATCTCCTCGATCGGGAGTGGTTCCTG
This sequence comes from Ilumatobacteraceae bacterium, assembly GCA_963722415.1. Classification (GTDB taxonomy): domain Bacteria; phylum Actinomycetota; class Acidimicrobiia; order Acidimicrobiales; family Ilumatobacteraceae; genus JALOLG01. Next base: position 4,355 of record CAVRNI010000037.1, on the reverse strand, counting down.
AGGCCTGACCGTGCTCGCCGGACCGACCGTCATCGGGCTCTCGTCGATCGTCGTTCGCGTCGTCTGCGATCCGCTCGTCGCTGGGCTCGTGGACGCGGCGTTCGCCTCGGTGCTGTCGTCGGAGTCACCGCATGCACTAAGGCTCAACCCCGCGATCACAGCGAGTCGTGCGTACCGATATGTGTGCACGCGGTCGCGTCCATGTGCCATCTAGGTTCTCAGCGTTCGCCCGGGACCGCCGGCGGTGTTCTCGTCGCCCGCTCGGCCTTCAGGTGCAGCATCCATCCGACGATCAAACGCATCCGGCCCCGGTCGGAGCATCCGTGAACTCCACGGATAACGGACCAACGTTGCGGCTGTGCTCATTCCACGTCTCGTCGCTGAACGTCGTCACCGACTGTGCGGTCGAGCCAGCGCGTCGATGCCCCGTTCCGATTCGCGTCAGACGTCGATGCCCGCCGGCAACCGTTGGCGGTCCCAGCCGAGCAACGCCAGTGCCTGGCGGCAGGCGTAGCGATCGGTCATGCCGGCCACGTAGCTGACGGCGGCCCGCAGCGCCTCCGGGCTGCCGGCATCGATGCCGATGGCGTCGGGCAGCAGGTTCGGGCGGTCGGCGTAGTGCTCGGTGAGGGCCCGCAGCAGCGCGATCACCTGCTCGCCCTGGGCGCGGCTGGCCGGGCGCAGGTAGACGTGCTCGTAGTTGAACAGGCGGAACTCGGCGAGCGCCTCGGCACCTGACGGTGTCATTCCGATGCGTCCGGACTCGGCCGCGGCGTCGATCATCGCCCGCACGAACGTGCCGAGCTGCGCCGACCGGTCGGCCCCGCAACGGTCGACCACCATTGCGGGCAGCATGTCGGGCGAGACGATCCCGGCCGCGACGGCGTCCTCGAAGTCGTGGCACACGTAGGCGATGCGGTCGGCCCACGACACCACTTCGCCCTCCGGCGTGCCGGGGGCGGGACGGCTCCACGAGTGGTTGCGGATGCCGTCGAGCGTCTCGGCGCACAGGTTCAGCGGGACCAGCGTGACATCGGCGCCCCACACGGCGTGGTCGTACCCCTCGGCGACGTAGGGCGTCAGGGCGTCCTCGCTGGCGTGCCCGCCGGGGCCGTGGCCACAGTCGTGCCCGAGCGCGATGGCCTCGGTGAGCGCCACGTTGAGACCGAGCGTCTGGCTGACGGAACGAGCGACCTGGGCGACCTCGAGCGCGTGGGTGAGGCGTGTGCGCTGGTGGTCGTCGGGGAACACGAACACCTGCGTCTTGCCGGCGAGGCGGCGGAACGCGTCGGAGTGCAGGATCCGGTCGCGGTCGCGCTCGAAGCACGTCCGGTACGGATCTGGTTCCTCTTCGACGACGCGATCGCCGCCGCCCGCCGTCCGTGTGGCGAGCGGCGCCAGGTGATCTTCGTCATGCTCCTCCCGCGCCGTCCGGCCGAGCGGGGACGTCGAGCCGGGCCCGGCCCACGAATCCTGCGTGGGCGAGCCGCACGTCGCCCACGGCATGACCGCGGATGGTCGACGCCCACCGTTCGGCTCGCTCCTGCGCGGTCAGTGGTCACGTCACTCACAACTCCACCCTACGGAGCGGGTGCGCGACTCCCGACCCTCGTTCTGTCTGCGTCAGATGACGCCACGCGCGGTTTGAAGCAGACAGAACGGGGTTGGGGGTGGCCGGTAGCGTTGCGCTGGTGTCTCAGTTCGTCGACGAATGCCAGCTCAACGTGCGCGGCGGCGATGGCGGCGCGGGCTGCGTGGCGTTCCGACGTGAGGGCCCGGTCGTGAAGGGCGGCCCGAACGGCGGCGACGGCGGCAAGGGCGGCGACGTCTGGCTGGTCGCCGATCACAACGTGGCGTCCCTGCTGGCGTTTCGCGACCACCCGCATCGCCGTGCCGACAACGGAGTTCACGGCAAGGGCAAGGATCTGCACGGCGAGCGCGGCGAAGTCGATCGAGATCACGGTGCCCGAGGGCACCGTCGTCTCCGACCTCTACACGCGGCGAAATGCTCGCGGAGCTCTTCGTCACGGCGATCGCTGGCTGGCTGCCGCAGGCGGGCGGGGTGGGCGCGGCAACGCCAGTTCCTGTCGAACAAGCGTCGCGCGCCGACGCTTCGCCGAGCAGGGCGAGCACGGCGAGGACCGGTGGCTCAAGCTCGAGCTGCGGCTCATGGCCGACGTCGCGCTCGTCGGGTTCCCGAACGTCGGCAAGAGCACGCTGATCAGCGTCGTCTCCGCGGCAAGCCCGAAGATCGCCGACTATCCGTTCACGACGCTCGAGCCGAATCTCGGAGTCGTCGCGTCGACGAGGCCACCGAGTTCGTCGTCGCCGACATCCCCGGGCTCATCGAGGGCGCGAGCGAGGGCAAGGGCTCGGGCACCAGTTCCTTCGCCACGTCGAGCGGGCTCGCGTGCTGTGCCTGATGATCGACCTCGACCCGATCGACGGGTCTCACCCGACGAGCAGGAGCGGGTCCTGCTGAGTGAGCTCGGTGATCACGAACCCGAGCTGCTCGAACGGCCGCGCGTCGTCGTCGGCACCAAGGCCGACGCCGTGCAGCCCGACGAGCTGAGTGCGTCGGTCTGGGACGGTCCGGTGATCTCGGCGGTCACCCGGCAGGGCGTGCGCGAGCTCGTCGGACGGATGGCGGCGTTGGTCCACGAGGCACGCAGGCCGAGCCCGGCGCGACGGTGTCATCGTGATCCGCCCCGAGGCGACGGGGCCCTCGTCGAGCGAGTGGGCGACGGCGAGTTCCGCCTCGTCGGCCGCGAGGTCGAGCGCATCGTCGCCCTGAACGATGTCACCACGCCCGAGGCACTCGTCGTACATCGACCATCGTCTCGAACGGCTCGGCGTGTCGAAGATGCTCGCACGGCCGGCGCGTGAAGGCGACGTCGTGTGGATCGGCGAGTTCAGCTTCGAGTACCAGCCCGACCTCTGATGCGTATCGTCGCCAAGATCGGCACGTCGTCGCTTACGGGCGACCGGAGCATCGACGAGCGCGATCGCCAAGCTGTGCGACGAGGTCGCCCGCCTGCGCGACGCGGGCCACGAGGTGCTCGTGGTCTCGTCGGGGGCTGTCTCTGCCGGAGTCGCTGCGTTGGGCTTTCGACCCGCCCGACCGACATGCCCACGCTGCAGGCGCTGTCGGCCGCCGGCCAGAGCCGGTTCATGGAGGTGTAGAACGCGACTCGACCGCCACGGCTTCGTCGCCGCGCAGGTGCTGCTCGATCCGCACGACTTCGTCGACCGCCGCCAGTACCTGCACGCTCGTCAACACTCGTGCGGCTGCTCGAGCTCGGCTGCTCCGATCATCAACGAGAACGACGCCATCGCGACGACGAGATCCGCTACGGCGACAACGACCGGATGGCGGCGCTCGTTGGCGCACACATGTCGCCGACGTGCTCGTGCTGCTGACCGACCTCGACGGCCTTTACACGTCTGACCCGCGCGCATGCCGACGCCCAGCTCGTCAGCCTCGTCCGGGCCGACGATCCACTGCTCGCGATCACGGCCGGTGTCGGGGCAGCGGGCGGGGGAGTGGAGGCATGGCCTGGAAGCTCGCCGCGGCTCGGATCGCGTCGTGGTCGGGCGTTCGCACGGTCATCGCCAGTGCCGCCGGCGAACGTGCGCTCGTCGACGCCGTCGGCGGGCGCCGTCGGCACCACGTTCGAGGCCCAACGACGCCGCCTGCCGGCACGCAAGCTGTGGATCGCGTTCGCTGCACAGGTCGCCGGCGCGGTCGTCGTCGACGACGGTGCACGCGGGCCCTCACCGACGGCGACGAGCCTGTTGCCGGCCGGAGTCCCCGAGTGGTCGGCCAGTTCGACGAGGGCGACATCGTCGACGTGCGCGGCACCGACGGCGCGCTGTTCGCGTGGGGCATGGTGCTCGGCGACGCCGGGAATCAACGGCGCGCGGCCGGCATACGCACCCCCGACCTACCCGACGGCATGGTGCACGAGGTCATCCATCGCGACGACCTTGTGTTGCTGCCGGCCTGACGCCCGGCGGACGCGGAGATCAGACTGGCGGGACGCCGCCTTCGACCTGCGGCGTTGCCGATGCTCCACCTTCGAGGCCGAAGCCCGTGCCCGCAGTTCCGACAGGCGGCTCTGGGCGGCGACGTTGGCCGTGGCCTGTTCGACCTCCAGCACGCGGTGACTCGACCGACGCCTCGTTGAGCTCGGTCGCCGCCGAGGCCTTCGCGTAGCGGAGCTCGATCTTCTCGCGGACCTCGTTCAGCGTCGGCACGTCGTCGCCGACCGTCTCGGTGAGTTGCGACATCGCCTTGTTCATCTCTTCTTGCATCTTCGCCTGCTCGAGCTGGCTCAAGCAGCTTCGACTTCTCG
>CAVRNI010000036.1:0-12207 GCA_963722415.1 Ilumatobacteraceae bacterium | reverse complement strand
GGCAAGATGCGGATGCACTACATCCGCATCCTCCCCGGCGACAAGGTGCAGGTGGAGCTCACCCCCTACGACCTCACCCGGGGTCGCATCACGTACCGGTACAAGTGAGAGAGCAGTCGTGAAGGTTCGACCGAGCGTCAAGAAGATGTGCGAGAAGTGCAAGGTGATCCGCCGCCACGGGGTGGTCCGGGTCATCTGTGAGAACCCGCGCCACAAGCAGCGGCAGGGTTAAGAGAGAGAGCGAGAGAGGCAGGAGCATCAATGGCACGTATCGCAGGCGTCGACATTCCGCGTGAGAAGCGGTTGGAGATCGCCCTGACGTACATCTTCGGCATCGGCAAGCCGACCGCCCAGAAGATCATCTCCGAGGTCGGACTCGACCGCGACACCAAGGTCTCGTCGCTGACCGACGACGAGGTGACCAAGATCCGCGCCTACGTCGACGAGAACCTGACGATCGAGGGCGACCTCCGGCGCGACGTCCAGACCGACATCAAGCGCAAGATCGAGATCGGCTGCCACCAGGGCGTGCGGCACCGCAAGGGCCTCCCCGTACGCGGTCAGCGCACACACACCAACGCCCGTACGCGCAAGGGTCCCAAGCGCACGGTTGCCAACAAGAAGAAGGCTGTGAGGAAGTAGAAGATGGCGAAACCGAAGCCCGCTGGGCGCCGTCCCCGCAAGCGCGACCGCAAGAACGTGTCCACCGGGGTGGTGCACATCAAGAGCTCGTTCAACAACACGATCGTGTCGATCACCGACACCGAGGGCAACGTGCTCGCATGGGCGTCGTCAGGCGCGGTCGGCTTCAAGGGGTCACGCAAGAGCACGCCGTTCGCCGCTCAGCTCGCCGCCGAGCGCGCCGCGCGAGCCGCGATGGAGCACGGCCTGCGCCGCGCCGAGGTCCAGGTGAAGGGACCCGGCTCCGGACGCGACACCGCCGTCCGTTCGATCCAGAACACCGGAATCGAGGTCACGTCGATCAAGGACGTCACCCCGGTGCCGCACAACGGCTGCCGCCAGCCGAAGCGACGGAGGGGCTGATCCATGGCTCGCTACACAGGTCCGAAGGTGCGCGTGACGCGTCGCCTCGGCGTCAACATCTTCGAGAACGAGAAGGGCCGCAAGGCACTCGAGCGCCGTCCGTTCCCACCGGGCGCGCACGGCCGCACGCGGCGCCGCAACGCCGGCAGTGAGTACCTCGCCCAGCTTCAGGAGAAGCAGAAGGCGAAGTACATCTACGGCCTGCTCGAACGGCAGTTCCGCAAGACGTACAACGAGGCCACCCGCCTCGTCGGCCCGAGCGGCGAGAACCTGCTGCGTCTGCTCGAGCTGCGCCTCGACAACATCGTGTACCGCGCCGGCTGGGCGAGCACGCGGCCGCAGGCCCGCCAGTTCGTCAACCATGGCCTGATCAACGTCAACGGCAAGCGCGTCGACATCCCGAGCTACCGCGGCCACAAGGGCGACATCGTGTCGCTGTCGCCGAAGGCCAAGGGCATGATCGTCATCCAACACAACATCGATGTGCTCGACCGCAATGTCGTCGGCTGGCTCGAGGCCGGTGACGGTGGCAAACAGGTCACCGTGCGCGACCTCCCCCAGCGCGAGCACATCGACGTACCAGTCCGCGAGCAGCTCATCGTCGAGCTGTACTCCAAGTAATAGCGATCGTCAGCGTCAGAAAGGACCCGGCCGCCCATGCTCGTCATGCAGCGCCCCACCGTCGAAGCCCTCGGTGAGGAGATCAACAACCGTCAGCGATTCGCCGTCGGCCCGCTCGAGCCCGGGTTCGGCCACACCCTCGGCAACTCGTTGCGCCGCGCCCTGCTCTCGTCGATCCCGGGGGCCGCGATCACCGACGTGCGCTTCGACGACGCATTGCACGAGTTCGACACCATCAACGGTGTCGCCGAGGACATCACCGACATCATCCTCAACTTCAAGGACATCGTGCTCACCTCCGAGGCCGAGGAGGCCGTCACGTTGCGCCTCGACGTGCGTGGTCCCGCCACGGTGACCGCCGGCGACATCGAGTGCCCGGCCGACGTCGAGATCCTCAACAAGGACCTCCACATCGCGACGCTCAACGGCAAGGCCCGCCTTGCCATCGACCTCACCGTCCAGCAGGGCCGCGGCTACTCCTCGAGCCAGCGCGAGGTCGAGTCGCGCACGATCGGCGTGATCCCGATCGACGCCATCTTCTCGCCGGTCCGGCGCGTCTCGTTCGACGTCGAGCCGACCCGCGTCGAGCAGTCGACCAACTACGACAAGCTCGTGATCGAGATCGAGACCGACGGTGCCGTCACGCCGAGCGACGCGCTGGCGTCGGCCGGCGCAACGTTGCGCTCCCTCGTCGACCTCGTCGCCAGCCTGAGTGACGAGCCGCACGGCCTCGAGCTCGGTGAGGTCGTCGACGCTGCCGCCAGCTCGCCCGACCTCGACCTGCCGATCGAGGACCTCGACCTGTCGGAGCGGCCCCGCAACTGCTTGAAGCGGGCGCAGATCAACACGGTGGGCGAGCTGCTCACCAAGACCGAGGACGACCTGTTGAACATCACCAACTTCGGGCAGAAGAGCCTGGACGAGGTGAAAGAGAAGCTCGACGAGCGCGGCCTGTCGCTGCGCGGCTGACGGTCAGCCCGTCGAACCCCGAACGCCCAACTCAGAACGCGGAGAACCCAGCCATGCCCACCCCACGCCGCGGCCGCAGCTTTGGCGGCAGTTCCGCCCACGAGCGGCTGATGATGGCGAACCTCGCCGCGTCGCTGTTCGCCGCCGAGGCCATCACCACCACCGAGGCCAAGGCCAAGGCGTTGCGCCCGCTCGCCGAGAAGCTCATCACCAAGGCCAAGAAGGCCCAGGACGGACCGATGCGTGTCCACCGGATCCGCCAGATCCAGGGTTACCTGGGCGATCGCGAGATGACCCACAAGCTGGTCAACGACGTCGCGCCCCGCTACCTCGAGCGCAACGGCGGCTACACCCGGATCCTGAAGGTCGGCACGCGCGCCGGCGACAACGCCAAGATGGCGCGCATCGAATTGGTGTGAGTGGCCGCCGTTGTTTGATGCGGCCGCCGAAGCGCCTGACGGCGCCGGCGTGCCGAACCGGGAGTTCACCCCTACCCCGGGAGGTCCGGGAACCGTGACCACTCGTTCGAGCGGTCGTGAATACTGCGTCGGCATGACTTTGCGGCGGGCTCGGTTCTTGGTTGCGTATGACGGGACCGACTTCCACGGGTTTGCTCCGAATGTCGGCGTACGCACGGTGCTCGGCGAGCTCTCGGCGGCGGTGTCGCTCGTGGTTCGCACACCCGTCGAGCTGACCGGCGCCGGCCGCACCGATGCGGGCGTGCACGCGTGGGGCCAGGTCGTGAGTGGTGACCTGCCGGACGACACCGATCTCGCCGGCCTGGCCCGACGTATCAACAAGATGCACGGGCCCGAGATCGCCGTCCGGGATGCAGCGTGGGCGGGCCCCGACTTCGACGCCCGGTTCTCGGCGCAACTACCGGCACTACCGGTACCACGTGTGGAACGACCCGGCACCCAACCCGCTCGAGGCGCGCACGTCGTGGCACGTCCCCCAGCCGCTCGCCCTGTGGGCGATGCGGGCTGCCGGCGACGCGCTGATCGGTGAGCACGACTTCGCCTCGTTCTGCCGGCGGCCGAAGGTGGCCGAAGGTGAACCGGTGCCGAGTCTCGTGCGTCGAGTGCTCGACCTCGAGTGGACGCAGCTCGACGACACACCGATGCTGCGGTTCGACATCCGGGCGACGTCGTTCTGCCACCAGATGGTGCGCAGCATCGTCGGCACGATGGTCGACGTCGGGCTCGGTCATCGTTCGGCGGGCGAGATGGTGGCGATCCTGCGTGCCGGCGACCGCAACGTCGCCGGCCAGGTCGCTCCACCCACGGGCCTCGTCCTGTGGACGGTGGGATACGCAGCGGACACCTGACGTGTTGCTGTCAGGCGGGATCGGGCCGTATCCTTACCCGGTTCCCGTGCCAGCCGCCCGCGCCGAATTGGCGGATGCTGCCACGTCGCCCAGACAGGATCAGAAGTAACCCGATGCCCACGTACACACCGAAAGCAAGCGAGATCCAGCACGACTGGCACGTCGTCGATGCCGACGGTCTCATTCTCGGGCGTCTCTGCACCGAGGTCGCGCGCCTCCTGCGCGGCAAGCACAAGCCGATCTTCGCCCCGCACATCGACACGGGCGACCACGTGATCATCGTCAACGCCAGCAAGGTCGTGATGAGCCGCGACAAGGCCGCCCACCACATGCTGTACCACCACAGCGGCTACCCGGGCGGGATCAAGTCCGAGTCGTTCGCCCAGCTGCTCGCCCGCAAGCCGGAGGACGCCGTGCGCCGCAGCGTCAGGGGGATGCTGCCGAAGGGTCCGCTCGGCCGCCAGATGCTGACCAAGCTCAAGGTGTACGCCGGACCCGACCATCCACATTCCGCCCAGTCGCCGACGCCGTTGTCGATTCCGGGCGCAGCTGCTCGCTGAGCCGTTCGAACGTTGAGGTATTGATCATGGCAACCCCGCTCACCCAGACCACCGGTCGTCGCAAGGAAGCGGTCGCTCGCGCCCGGCTGCGTCCCGGCACGGGTCAGCTCACGATCAACGGCCGCGCCTTCGAGGTGTACTTCCCGACCGCCTCCCAGCGGATGGCCGTGTCCGAGCCGTTGCGGGTTGCCGACCGTCTCGAGTCGTTCGACATCGACGCGTCGATCCACGGTGGCGGAGTGAGCGGTCAGGCAGGTGCGCTGCGCATGGCGATCGCCCGCTCGCTCATCGAGACCGATCCCGACGTCCGTCCCGCGCTGAAGAAGGCCGGACTGCTCACCCGCGACTCGCGTCGCAAGGAGAGCAAGAAGTACGGCCTCAAGAAGGCCCGCAAGGCCCCGCAGTTCACCAAGCGCTGATCGGCCCTGGGCCGGATCTGCCCGAAGGGGGTCGAGGACGCATGCGCTTCGGCACCGACGGCGTCCGCGGTGTTGCGAACACCGAGCTCACCCCGTCGTTCGCGCTCGATCTCGGCCGCGCCGCGGCGCGGGTGCTCGGCGCGACGTGCGCGGTCGTCGGTGGCGACACGCGCCGGTCGACCCCGATGCTCGAGGCTGCACTCGTCGCCGGTCTGGCGTCGGAAGGGTTGGAGGTGCATCGTCTCGGCGTGGCGCCGACGCCGGCGATCGCCTACCACGCGGCGCGCCTCGGCGGCATCGGGGCGGTGGTGTCGGCCTCGCACAACCCGTACGAGGACAACGGCATCAAGCTCTTCTCGCCGAGCGGGACCAAGCTCCCCGACGAGGTCGAGGAGCTGATCGAAGCCGAGCTGTCGAGGTTGGGCCCGCCCACCGCCGAGCCCGGCGTGATCGTCGACTCGTGGGCGATCCACGATCGCGCGGCCTACGTCCAGCACGTCGTGTCCGCGATCGAAGGACGTTCGCTCGGTGGGATGAAGATCGTCGTCGACGCAGCCAACGGGGCCGCCTTCGAAGTCGCCGGCGAGGTCCTCACGCGCGCCGGCGCCGAGGTCTTGCTGATCAACGCGACGCCGGACGGCACCAACATCAACCGCGACTGCGGCGCCACCAAGCCGGCCGGACTCGCTCGCGCGGTCGTCGAGAACGGTGCCTTCGCCGGACTCGCCGTCGACGGCGACGGCGACCGGTTGATCGCCGTCGACGAGAACGGTCGTGTCATCGACGGCGACCACGTGATCGCGATCTGCGCGGTCGACATGCGCACGCGGGGCATGTTGCGCGACGACACGGTCGTCGTGACGGTGATGACCAACCTCGGCTTTCGGCTGGCGATGGCCGAAGTCGGGATCGACGTCGTCGAGACCGCGGTCGGCGACAGATACGTGCTCGAAGAGCTGCAGCGCGGCGGCTATTCGCTCGGTGGCGAGCAGAGCGGGCACGTGATCTTCCACGACCGTGCCTCCACCGGCGATGGGCTCGCCACCGGCCTCGCCCTCCTCGACATCGTCGCCCGGGCGGGTCGCCCGTTGAGCGTGCTCGCGACCGACTCGATGACGCAGCTGCCGCAGGTGCTGGTGAACGTGCGGGTGTCGCACCCCGTGCCCGACGTCGCCGAGTTGCTGGCGAGGGAGATCGACGAGGCCGGCCGTGCCTTCGGCAGCACGGGCCGGATCCTCGTACGACCGAGCGGCACCGAGCCGCTCGTTCGCGTGATGGTCGAGGCGCCGACCGAGGAGCTTGCCCGCTCGACCGCGGACAGCCTCGCCGGCCTCGTCGAATCTCGCTACGGGTAGGCAGCGCTGGCTACCCGTCCGCCGACGCACCGCTACCGCATCAGCGGTAGAAGCCGACGACGTCGATGACGAAGTGGGTCCGTGCCACCGCGCCCAGCACGCTGATCTGACGGTCGCCGCCGAGTGCCGACACGACCGTGGTCGCCAGGTTCTGGTCGGGGCCGAACCAGTTGATGCTCGACGTGTTCTGGTACGGCGTCCCCGCAGGGCGAACCGACGCGTAGCCGAACGTGCCTTCGGTGCCGGTGACGGTGAACGTCATGGTCACGGCGGTCGCGAACGGAGCGACGACGTTGGGTGTCCCATCCGTCGACGTCGCCATCGAGAGCACCCGCTCCTCGTCCGGAGCGAGCTTGCCGAGCGCATCAGCGCGGCTGTCGTACACACGCCGTGGGCTGATGGCGTGGAACGCGCCGGCCGTGGTCGGCCCGGCGATCTGGCGCCACGTGCCGGGCGACCCGGCGGCGATGCACAACCACAGCTCGCCCGTGGCGTCCTCGTACAGCTCGCCCACCGCGTGGGCGTTGGTGAGCGTGATCGGAGCCTCACCACCCGGCCGCAGGCGGACCTCGGCGAGGCCACCGAAGAACTCGCCGCCGTAGGCGCCGGTACCACCGGTGAACCCGACCACACCGGTGCCGAGCGGCTTCTTGCTCCAGCCGGTGATGCCGATGTTCTGGTTCCCGTTGCCGCTTGCGACGCCGAGCAGGGCGGTGCCCGCGTTGGCGAACAGACCGTTCAGGATCCCGTCGTTGGCGGCCGTCTGGTCACCGGACTGGATGTTGAAGCTGGCGGCCGTCGTGGCGCCGCTGTAGTTGACGTTCGTCGGCAGCGTGTGGGTGTTCGTCGCACCGACCAGCAGGGGATCGTTGTCGGCCGCGGCGGCGGTGTTGGGCCTGCCGGCCACGACAGCCCCGGCGGCTGCGGCACCGGCCGCGCCAAGTGCGAGCGACCGCAGCATGCGGCGGCGGCTGGACATCGGCTCCTCGGCAGGGTCGACCTCTGCGTCCGGTGCCGTCTCGTTCGGGTCGGCGGATGCGTCGGTGATCATCGTCGTTCTCCTTCGTTGTGATCGGCGGATGGACGTCGTGAAGATGGACATCCAGGCGTGCGGTACGTCGGCACCCGCCCATCGGTTCGCGCCTCATGCGATTCGCCCGGTGATGGCCGCGAATTCCCGTGTCGTGGGGTCGGTCCGCTCAGGGGTGCCGATCGCACCGTTGCAACGGCCCTGCGTCGAAGCGCCTGGTCAGAGTCGTTGTGACACCCCTTGTTTAGGGTGGTTGGTGTCCGGCTTCCCCCTGGTTGATCGTGTGGGTCGAGAGGGGTTGGGTGATGGATGATCGTGGTGTCGGTGAGGCGATCGCCGGGTTGTTGGCGGTCGATGTGGCCGGGTGTGACCGGGCTGGTTTGGGTGCGGCGGTGACGTTGGCGCAGCGGGTGCGGGGTTGGGTTGATGCGGTCGATGTGGCGATCGCCCGCCGCTCCCGGGAGTTGGCCGCCGAGGGTCGCTCCGAATCAGCGGCTGAGGTGTTGACGGGGTATGGGCGTCGTTCGACGCGGGAGACGAAAGCGGCGTCGGATCGTTCTGAGGTGTGCGAGGCGATGCCCGGCTTCGAGACCGCGCTGGCTGCCGGTGATGTGTCGGCCAGCCATGTCGACGCCGTTGCGAACGCGTCGAAGGGGTTGGATGATGCGGGTCGGGAACGTCTCGGCGAGTTGCAGGACGCGTTGTTGGGGTTCGCCCGCATCGAGCCGGTCGGGGTGTTCGAGCGTCGCTGCCGGCTGCTCGCCAAACGCCTCGCCGGTGATGAGGGTGAGTCCGAACTGGACAAGTCAGAAGGCGGCGGTGTCGGTGCGACGGTGGGTCGACAAGGCGTCCGGGATGCACCACACCCACCTCACCTTCGATCCGGAACGTGACGCCAAGTTGTGGTCGGCGATCGACGCCCAACTCGCCACCCTCAAACAGGCCGACGGGAACGCCGGCACCCCGATCGATGTCTTGTTGGCAGATTCGGTGGTGTCGGCGGTTTCTGGGGAGCGGTCGGGGGAGCGGCGGGTGCCGGAGATCTGTGTCCACATCGACTACGACACGATGCTCAACGGCCTCCATGAGGCTTCGGTGTGTGAGACCGCCGATGGGATCCCGCTGCCACCTGAGACGGTGCGCCGGTTGGCGTGCGAGGCGGCGATCGTGCCGATCGTGCTCAACGGCGCCGGCGAAGCCTTGAACTGTGGCCGCGAAGCCCGGGTTGCGAACCGGGCGCAGCGGCGGGCGTTACGGGCGATGTACCGCACCTGCGGCTACCCCGGCTGTGAGGTGGTGTTCGACCGTTGCGACATCCACCACGTCATCGAATGGCTCCGCCACGGCAGCACCGATTTGGACAATCTGCTGCCACTTTGTGGCCGCCATCACCATCTGGTGCACGAAGGACGCTGGCGGACTCACACTCGACAAACACCGGGTAATCACGATCCACCGACCCGACGGCACCCGACACTTCCACGGCACCACCATCAACCGCACCAGCCGAGCCGGCCGAGCCGCGGCAGCGGTCGACCGCCAACGCCGGCGATCGCCAACCGGTCAACGGCGACCGCGACACCCGAGACCACCGACGACCCACCGCACGTGCAGCAGGTCCGCCATGAGCGAACCCGTGCAGTCTCACTTCAAGCGCCTGACCAGGACTCGGGTGGCGGCTGGCGTGCCGCCGATGACCTGCCCGGGGCGGTCAGTAGCCTGTCATCCCATGTGCGGCATCGTCGGCGTTGTCAGCCGTCCCCCAACGCTTCCTGTCCCGACCGCGGCCGAGATCATCGGTGGGCTCGATGCCGCGCTCGCGGCGCGGCCCGACGTGGCGGCGGTCGCGGCGGCGGTTGCGGCCACCGACATTCGGTTGCGCGGGCTGCCCGGTCTGCTCGCGCTCGCCGACCATCACGAGCTCGTCTCGCACGTCGAGAGCCGGCTCGATGAGCTCGAGGCGTTCGCCGATGAGATCGACCACCAGATCGAGTCCGGAATCGTCGGCGCCGACGACATCGAAGGTGCGAGCGCCACGCTCGTCGACCTGCGTGACGCGTCATGGGCGATCCGCCACGACCGGCTGCGCACCGCGCGGGAGGTTGCGTTGCTCGCTGGGCGCGACGCGTCCGTCGGTGCGATGGCCGGTTACCTCGCCGTGCAGCGGGCCTTGTCGGCGATCGACCGTCTCGAGGTTCGGGGCCGCGACTCGGCCGGGCTCCACCTCTTCGTCTGGAACCACGGGCTCGATGAATCCGATCCGACCGTCGCCGGTCTGGTGGTCGAACGTGGCGCCGATCCGTTGTTCCAATCCGAGTCCGTCCGTTGGATCGACGGCTGCCTGTCGTTCGTCTACAAGGCGGCCGCCGAGATCGGAGAGCTCGGCGACAACACCAGGGTGCTGCGCGCAGCTGTCGCGAGCGACGCCGTGCTGCGGCGCGCCCTCGCCGCGCCCGATGCCCAGGTCGCCGTCCTCGGACACACGCGGTGGGCGAGCGTCGGCATCATCTCCGAGCCCAACGCCCATCCGCTCAACAGCGAGGAGGTCGAGCGACAGGGCGGTGAGGACCCCGGCCCGTACGTCGTCGCCGCGCTCAACGGTGACGTCGACAACCACGCCGACCTGCGAGTCGAGCACGGATTGCGGATCCATGGGCAGATCACCACCGACGCCAAAGTGATCCCGGCGTTGGTCGCTCGGCACGCGCTCGCGGGTAACTCGCTCGTCGAATCGTTCAGACGCACGGTCGCGGCGTTCGACGGCTCGGTCGCCATCGGGGCGGCGAGTGCCGCCGCACCCAACACGTTGCTGCTCGCCCTGCGTGGCAGCGGCCAGGGCCTGTTCGTCGGGCTCGCCGACGACTGCTACATCGTCGCCAGCGAGGCGTACGGCTTGGTGGAGGAGACGAGTCACTATCTCCGACTCGACGGTGAGCAAGGCGGCGAGATCGTCGTGCTCGACGGCACCGACGGCGGAGATCTCGCCGGTGTCCGCCGGTTCGGCTACGACGGTTCGGAGATGCCGGTCGGACCGCACGAGGTCGTCACGGCCGAGGTCACCACACGCGACATCGACCGTGGTGACTCGCCGCACTTCCTCTGGAAGGAGATCGGCGAGGCGCCCGAGAGCTTCCGCAAGACGCTGCGCGGCAAGATCGTCGAGCGCGACGGCGTCCTGCACGCCGACATCGGAACCCGTGCGTTCCCCGAGTCGATCGCGGCCCGGCTGGCAGCCGGCACCATCACGCGCATCCGTGTCATCGGGCAGGGGACGGCAGCCGTCGCCGGCCAGAGCACGGCGTCGATCCTCGACGAGCTGTGCGACGGCAGTCTCGACATCGATGCGATCACCGCGACCGAGCTCTCGGGGTTCAGCATGCGCCTCGACATGAGCGACACCCTCGCGATCGCCGTCAGTCAGAGCGGAACCACCACCGACACCAACCGGACGGTCGACCTCTTGCGTGGTCGAGGCGCCGCCGTGATCGGCATCGTCAACCGTCGGGGGAGCGACCTCGTCGACAAGGCCGACGGCATCCTGTACACGTCGGACGGACGCGACGTCGAGATGAGTGTGGCTTCGACGAAGGCGTTCTACTCCCAGGTCGCGGCCGGCGCGCTGCTGGCCTGCGCGATCTCCGAAGCCGCCGGACTCGGCAGCGTCAAGCGTCGGAACGCGTTGCTCAACGCCCTCCGCAGGATCCCCGATGCGATGCTCGAGGTGATCGCCAGGCGGGACACCATCTCTGACGCGGCACGACGGTTTGCGCCGTCGAAGCGGTACTGGGCCGTCGTCGGCAACGGACCCAATCGGGTCGCGGCCGAGGAGATCCGGATCAAGCTCAGCGAGCTCTGCTACAAGTCGATCGCCTGCGACGCAACCGAGGACAAGAAGCACATCGATCTGTCATCGGAGCCACTCATCCTGGTCTGCGCCGCGGGTCTGCGCGGCAGCACGGCCGACGATGTCGCCAAGGAGACGGCGATCTTCCGTGCCCACAAGGCGACCCCGATCGTGGTGGCCGACGAGGGCGACACGCGGTACGCGTCGGCGGCGACGATCTACGTCCCGCACGTCGACCCTGCCCTCGGCTTCATCCTGTCGGCAATGGTCGGTCACATCTTCGGGTACGAGGCGGCGCTGGCGATCGACGCGTCGGCGCGGCCCCTTCGTGAAGCGCGCGAAGCGATCGAGCGGGCGGTGGCCACCGGCTCGGACAGCGACGAGATGCTCGTCACGATCGCCGACAGCCTGCCGCCGATGGTCGACCGTTACCTCGATGCGCTGCGCGACGGGTACTACGACGGACACCTCGAGGCCAGCACCGCGGTTCGACTGTCGGGCCTGCTCCACGATCTGACGTCGGAGGGCCCGGTCGAGGCCTACCAGCGCCGGTCGGGCAAGGTCGGCACGCCCGCCGCGCTCATCGAAGAGGTCGTGGCCGCTCTGACCCGCGCCATCGAGGAGCTGACCAGGCCGATCGACGCGATCAAGCACCAGGCGAAGACCGTCACCGTCGGGATCTCCCGCAGCGACGAGGGCATCTTGCACCGCGCCCTGGTGCAGGCCGTGTTGGAAGCGGGGGCGGGACGCGACGTGCTCAGCTACCGCGCACTCAAGGTGCTCGCCGACATCGACGCCGCGGTCGAAGAGGTCGTCGGATTCACGCGGTACGGCATCGACGGCTCGGCGATCACCATCGTCGACCGGGGTGGGATCTCCCGCGACGTACCGAGCCGGGTCGAGCGCAACGCGCAACTGGTCGGCACCAAGCGACGCGTCGCGGACGAGCGCACGGTGCTCGTCGCCCGGGGCCGCGGCGATGGCCGGACGCTGATCTTCGTCCCCGAGGTCAAGGCCAGCACGTGCGTCGGGATCACG